>JANQPA010000094.1 GCA_028285545.1 Saprospiraceae bacterium
TTGCATTAGCCAAATTCCGCCTAATACTTAATACATTCAATATGTCAAAGAACTAATCACTTATGGGTAATCAATACGCTTTCCAAGCTTAGTAATCCTTTGCTTAATCAAAGCCACTTTTTTATATTTAGAGAAGGAAAGTTTTGCGTTTCAAAATCCCCTACCATTCTTATACGAGACCGTTATCTACAATGAAAAAAAATATAATAATCCTTTTGTTTTTTATTTTGTCGAGTAGTGTTTTTGGACAGAACTTAGACTTTGATATTGTTGTTTTGGATACTTGTGAACACTTCAATCCATCTCCCTTCACCAGTGCTCGTCTTGATTCTAATATAGTAATTGATAGTGATTCAGTCTTTAAAGAAGTATTTCGCTGGTCACAGTTCACGCTTGGTAGTCCAAGATTCAAGGAGGCAATTTGGCTTAAGCGAACTATCCGGGGTAGCTGCCTGACTAAAATTGAGAATGCTGTTATTATTGATTCCACAAAACGCACTGTTACTTGGAATACTATAGTTGAGTCCGCCAACTGTAAATCGAATGACACGCGTCATATTGTAATTCAAGTCCCCACTCCTCCAAGCGATTTTGAAATCTTATTCGATACGATCCTCTCAAAACATGAATTAGAACCAAATAATACAATCAATGACAAGCTAGAAGTATCTTCTTTGCAATGCGACTTCGAAACTCCATTCCGATTTTTAAGTATTTCTGGAATAGTCATTAACAACGATAACCTATTTACTTATTGGAAAAAAAAAGAGGGTATAAATTGCGAAAAACCGGATTTCAGTAAAAAGGTGATGCTGGCAGGTTCTTATGGCGGAGATTGCATGATGCGTTTAATACCTCACCTATCTTTTGATCCGGTAACAAATACTTTAGTTCTAAACGTCTATAACATTTGGGGAGGATGTAGAGCTGGGGGAAATAAATCTTTTGCTATTCTGGTAGGAAAACCCAAACAGTACTTCAACGTTGTTTTTCAAGAAATTCAACTTGAAAGTTGGTCTGAATATAAGCAACACATAAACCAAACAAAGAAGGTAGATAACAAAAATTAAACACCATCAAAATGGGCGTTTATTAAAACTTTGTAAATGCATTTTGAGCTTTCACCCATACAGCTGATAACAATATGCTCGGCAATGAATGGCTTTGTGTTTGCTTTTCTGCTCTTTGAGAAGGCTGAAAATCGGCAGGCGAATCGCTTTCTCTCCCTGACCATTTTTTCTATGTGTCTAACGTTTACGCCGTTCATTTTGGACATATCTATATGGAATAACTATATGTGGCTCTCTTGGCTTCCATTTTCATTAGCCTATTGGATTGGACCAGCCTTTTATTTCTATATCAAGACGCTTACTGATGGGTCATTTTCGTTTCGGAAAAAGGATCTCTGGCATTTTTCCCCAATTATCCTTAATTATATCCATAGTATATATCATAGCTTTAATCACTTTAGTAACCCTTGGCCATTAATACACGATATTGCTGAACAGTTAGAACCCCTAGCAATACTCTCTGTTATAATCTATCTTATACTTTCTTTCCGACTTGTTAAATCGTACCAGCGTTCACTGCTAAACAATGTCTCGTATACCGAGCGAATCGATCTTCGTTGGGTGAATCAGTTCATACTAATAACTGTGGGTTCCTTCATCCTAATATTGATCTTTGTCATCTCAGGCATGTTAATGGGCGGGATCGTAGGCGGGAAATTTGCTCCTTTGCAATGGAACGAACCAAGAGCCTTCATTCTACTTATTTATTCAGGAGTACTCTATTGGTTAAGTATCAGTGGATTTAAACAAGCCCAAACACTTCGAATCATCAACTTCGAGGAAACAAATGAACAAATTGATAATGAACACTCTGAAGTAATTAAAAGGCTAAAGGCCGCAATAGAAACCAATAAGGTTTATAGGAATCCAAGGTTTTCTCTATCTGACCTTAGTAAGATCGTCAATATTTCAGAACGAATCATTTCTAATGCCATCAATCAGGAACTAGGAAAGAACTTCTTTCAATTAATTAACGAATACCGCGTTGAGGAAATGAAGGAGCGATTGAAAGATCCAAACAATGATCACCTGAAAATACTCAGTCTGGCCTTTGACGCAGGGTTTAATTCTAAAGCAAGCTTCAATAGAGTATTTAAATCTTATACAGGATTAACACCAAAAGAATATAAAACTTTAAATAGTTAAGATTTTCAGGTTTTGAGACGTCAAAACAGGTTTTGATACCTCTTAGGTTTAGTCTTTTTCTACTTTAGCTAATACACCAATTAGAATATGAACGATGTGTTATCAGAAAATAAAAATGACTACTATTAAAAAATCTATAGCAATTCTTATACTCCTTATCGTCCTTGGATGTCAAAAACAAGATACAGTTGATAACTTTCCCATCATGGGAAATCTTCCAATGGGAGAATACCCTGTTGGGTATCAAACAATATTCACTTATGACCTCAGCAAAAATGCCATCCCTTATTCAGACTGGGATGGAAACTTATATCAGGGACATTCATCCGAAAACGGACGGCCATTCCAAATTAATGTATGGTATCCAGCGCAACCAGGTTCTGGTGATCCTCTGAAATATGCGGATTACGTTGATCTAATGGGTAGGCAAACCAACTTTGGTGAATCAGAAGAGCAAAAAGCCTTCGCCAGGCAAACCTTTATTGCTCAAACACGAGATTTAAGAAACATTCTAGAAGCAGAAAACAAAGTAGAATTAAGTACAGAACAATTGAATCAACTCCTTAATCTGGATGTTTTTGCTCGTTTGAATGCTAAAGCCGCAGCAGGAAAGTATCCTGTGGTTGTTTATCCAAATGGAAGCAGTCCGGCTTATCAAAGCATCACCTGTGAGT
The DNA here is from genome assembly GCA_028285545.1 of Saprospiraceae bacterium. Lineage (GTDB taxonomy): Bacteria > Bacteroidota > Bacteroidia > Chitinophagales > Saprospiraceae > JANQPA01. The sequence continues at coordinate 2,891 of JANQPA010000094.1, forward strand.
TTTTAGCAAGTCATGGTTATGTAACAGTTGCTTTCGCTCCAAAAGGACGATTTTCTTCTGGACTGGAAATCTCTACCATTGGCTTAGAGTTAGCAGTGGACGACCTGGAGTTTGTACTTGGAAAGATCAGTGAAGCGCCAAATGTGAATATGAGTCAGGTGTCTATACTCGCCAATGCGATTTTTTCCTCAGTGGGAGCGGCTGCAGTATCAAGGAATGAGAAAATCAAAGCATTGATTAGTCTGGAAGGGGGCTTTTCAAGTGCATTTGAACAACGGCTTTTAAACGAATCAGTTTTTTATCAGCCAGAGAATATTCAGGCACCGATTTTGTTCATTTATTCGCCCCATCCAGCCATAGACCCAAAACACACCTTCCACTTGAAATATGCTGATCGCTATTATGCACGCTTTCCTGAGATATCCGAGTTTGCCATGCTGAATTATGGGATGTTTGATGAATTCATTCCGGATATTATTGGCGCCCATACCGGGAACATTAAAAAAGGTTACGAAACCGCTCATGAGCTAGTATTAAGGTTTCTAAATCAAAAGATAAAAAAAGAATCAGGAGCTTTATTTGATGATGCTTTCATTACATCCAGAAAACACATCGATACCATGTTTGTCTTACCAGGACTACCCAGTCCTCCAAACATGGCCGTCCTTAAAGATACGTTTTGGAAGGAGGGCTTTGATGCAATTGAGACTATTTACCAGCAGCTAAAATCGGAGGGAAATACACAACCTTTTTCTAGGGATTTCTATACGGAGTACAGAGATTGGTTAGCCTGGAAAAAAGATAAAGATTATGTAAATCGGTCAAGGCTATATGATCTTGCATATGACAGTTATCCTGAATCTGCCAGAATCAATTATTATGTAGCTTATTTTTCAATGAAAAGAGAAATGAATGAGAAGGCAAAGAATTTCTATCGTCAAGCCTTATCACTCGTTGATTCAGATGACGATCTAAGTGCTAGTGAAAAATCCAATCTAAAGACTTATGCTTCTGAAGACTTAAATAGCTTGACAAAATAAAGTTAAATCTGGCTACTGGAGGAGGCTATATCTCTATTTATAAGAAGGTAAATAGGAATTGGGATTTGAAAGTTGGGCATCAAAAAAACGCTTTACAAGAACGTGTATAATTAATTGCTGCAGAATTTCGTCACAGGAAATTTACTTGAATTAATTAACTTGTCACTAAGTCGGAAAATCAGTTGTGATTTTCCGCAACTAATCATACACCAATCGTCCAAAAGTCGAAAACCGAATGAAACTCCCACTTTATCTTATTTTGTTTTTTTTACTATTGAATGCTTGTAATTCAAGTAAAAAAAAAGAAAAAAAAGACACTCAGGACAATCACCTCATCTATCAGTTATTTAGCAAAATAGAAAATGGGGCTTACCCTAAAACTAATTCAATACTCATTTCTCAAAATGACAGCCTTCTTTTTGAAAAATATTTCAATAGATATGGAAAAGATAGTTTACAAGATGTTAGGTCCACTACTAAGTCAATTACTTCCCTATTGGCAGGAATCGCTATAGATAAAGGAATCTTAAGTATTGACCAATCCATTTTAACCTACCTGTCTCAGTATAATAAAGAAAACATTGAAAATTGGGACAATAGAAAATCTTTAATTACAGTAGAAGATTTATTGACCATGAGGACAGGAATTGGTTGTGAGCAATTTTTTGGGGATATGGGATTTCCCGATTGTGAAGAAAAGATGTTTGACCAAAAAGATTGGGTAAAATATGGGCTTGATCAAAAAATGGCTTTCCCTCCAAAGGAGAAGTGGCTTTATACGGGTACAGCGCCAATGATAATGGGTGCAGTAATTAGTGAGTCATCTAATACCAATATTGCAGACTTTGCATCTAAGCATTTATTTTTGCCCTTAAAAATCACAGACAATTATCAGTGGGCAAAAAATAGAATGACCGGAAGATATTTTACTGCCGGCAATCTGAGAATATCGCCAAGAAATATGCTGATAATAGGCAATATGGTTATCAATAAAGGAAAGTATGACGAGCAACAGATTATTTCAGAAAAAATGATCCAGGAAATTTTGGATGAAAAGGTAGAACTTCCACAAAACTATTCTTTTTTTAATACTGCTGGAAACTCTTGGGAAGGACAAAAGGCCGCTTCCTATGGCTATTACTGGTACTCCGAAAAGGCGAAAATAAATGACCGAGAAATTATCTTAAAATTCACTTTTGGAAATGGAGGAAACTACATTGTACTTGTTCCTGAGTTAAATAATTTGGTGATTGTTTTTACTGGAAGTAATTATGGCAAACCTATCTTGAACAAACAACCTTTCGACATGATGTACAAGTATGTCTTACCGTACTTTCTGAAAGGATAAAAATTGGTGACAATATGGCTAGACGGATTTTTTTTCTGTATAGTAAATTATTAATGGGTAATGGTAAGATAAAAACAGAAGCGATTTGAAAAAATATTTACAACAATCGATTATTGATGGAAAAATTGAACTAAGCCTTCAAGAGCTTAACGACTTTTTTCAGCATCAAGAGCAAGATAAAGATCTTCTTCATTTAGTAATATTAACTAATAGTAGATATCAGGATCTACTGAAAGATAAACATAAGGGAATTATAAGGGAGGATGATTTTGAAATGAGACTACAAAAGATTAAAGACACATGTTTGCATTTAATAAATAAAATCCCTGATGATAGACCTCCACCAAAGTCCGGTAATAAAATCAATGACGAATTAATCACTGTCTTAACTGAAATTACTGCTGCGTATAATTCTGCATTAACAGTAAGACGAGAAACAATTCAATTAGGACTGAAATATGACAAAGATGAAAAAGGTATTGAAAAACGAGACGATAAGAATCGAAAAATAAGACTTGTGAAGAAGGAAGAATATATTAAACAAATGAAGAGTCTCAACAATGTTATTCTAGAACTAGAATCAATCCTTTTAAAAATAAACATAAATAAAATCAGAGTTGATGATGAGACTTTTATGAAAAATGTTGCCGATTCTATAAAAGTTATAATAGAATATTTGAAAAAAATCTACTATGAATCTCAACAGAAAATGCGCCAATTTGATGAAACAAGTAAAGCAATGATGCTTTCAAAATTAATGATGCTTGAGGATTTTATATGGGGTCAAGAAAATAAAATTACAGGGTTTAGCAAACAATTTAAATATCAATATAATTTCATAGTTGCCTTATTCAAAGAGGTTATGGACAAATGATTAATATCTATTATTTTTTATTTAGATGAGCTTAGTAATTGTTTAAAAAGAAAATTGCATTTAGACATCCTGATCTTATTGGCAATGTACTTTCCCAGTCTGATTCATACTGGATTCAAGGAACCGAAAATGAAAATCATTGGATATACCTTGAAGTTGGTCGAATTAGAATGAATAAAAAATTCATAACAAGAGCCAATCGCCCTTGCCTCCGCTAAGGTTGCGGCACATCACCTAGCCAGCCGTTACATGACATAAAGAGTAAATTTGGAACGCCTGAAATTTGTCTACACCTTGGTCTGGCTTTCGCTCATTGACCAGAGTCTAGCGGCAAGCTCTTTGTCACGGGTAGAGGGTTCCGAGAGTCTTCCGTTTGGTGAGAAGTATCCGCCACTACTATCCCGATTCTGAGGACCCAATACGACAGCCAACCACTTTCCCACCATTTCCTCTGCGTGTTTAGCCCCAGGAGGATTGAATCCTGTCTTGGCGAGAAGATCCGTTAGCACAGCACCTGGGTCTACAGCATATGTTAATAAGGACGAGCCTTGAGTACGCCGGGCTAACTCCTGAGTAAATAGTACGTTGGCCAGCTTCGATTGGCAATAAGCGGCCATCCCATTGAAATTATCTCTCAGGTTAATGTCTTCAAAATGTATTCTTCCTGCCCGATGCCCACTTGAGGAAATATTAATAATCCGAGCGTCAGGGCGTTCGAGTAGAGCCGGAAGTAAAAGTTGCGTGAGTAGAAATGGAGCCAGGTGGTTGATCTGCCAGGTGAGTTCAAACCCATCTTCCGTTTCCTGAGCTTTATTCATCCAGACACCTGCGTTGTTCACCAAGATATCAATACGCTGATTAGCCAGTCGGTCTGCCATAGCTCGAACCTGGGTCAAAGACGAAAAATCGGCTAACTCTGCCCGAGCGATTCCCCCCTGAGCTTGAATGTCCTTCACCATAAGCGCACATTTCGCCTCGCTTCGTCCATGTATGATTACCTCATGTCCGACCCTGGCGAGTGCTTTCGCCGAGGCGGCTCCTATTCCAGCGGTTGCTCCTGTGATTAATACCTCCATCGCTATTCTTAGTTCAGAAATTATTTGTTTTTGAAGCTAACAAAATAAAAATTAAATAACTCTAGGTAGCAATTTTTAGGAGATATAAAATCCAATAGGATAATATCAGTTAAATTTTGGTCGTATAACACAGTTTATCAAATCATAGCTCGTACCTCACTACGCTTCATATACCGGGCCTCGGGAGTAATTAAAGCGTAGCAAAATGTAAACAAATGGAATCTCAACCTGAATTTTTAGTTGGCCATGTGGAATTCTCCATAGGTTGATGAAAACGAGAAGCTTGATTTAAGGATAGAGGATGCTTAAATTTATAGTTGGCTATGCGGAAATTTTTTCTGGATAGGAAGATATTGGGCGTCTGCATAAACGAATCGTATCAAAATCGAATAATTTCGTATCAAATCGTATCATTGCTTGACTAAAAAGATGAGTGGCATAAAGGAGACTATAAACAACATACGAATGCAGTAGAAGCAAGTTTTCCAGATGGAAGCCGTCAAATAATATTTCAGACAACAGCCCCTGGATATCCGACAGATGACGCAATGAGGTCATTGATGAAGTGGTATAGAGAAGAAAAAAAAGTTCATCCATTAATTAAAGTTGCGGCATTAGTGTATGACTTTCTAAGTATTCACCCGTTCCAAGATGGGAATGGGAGATTAAGTAGGTTATTAACCACGTTAAGTTTATTAAGACAAGGATATAGTTGGGTTCAATATGTAAGTTTTGAACATGAGATAGAGAATAGTAAGAAGTCTTATTATCAAAAGTTGCGACATTGTCAGGCGCAAAGACCAAATGAAGATATAACAGAGTGGGTGAATTACTTTTTAAAATCCTTATTGAATATCCAAACAAAGCTATCAGCTAAATTAACAGAGGTAGATTTAGAAAGTAAAATGGCTCCACGGGAAAAATCGATTTATATCTATATAGAAGAGAATCCTGGATGTAAATCAGGAGAGATAGCAAAACAATTGGGAATACCAAACCCAACAGTTAAAAGGATATTATCGGATTTAGTAAAGAGAAATGTAATAGAGAAGTTTGGGAAAGGAGCAGGAGTAAATTATACAGTAAAATAAATAAAGCCGAACACCCAATAAAATGCACGACCCCCAGCCTTATCATACTGTTGGCCCGTCGCGTGCATCAAACGTTGGCGACTATATCTAAACACTTCTGAATGAAAAGCACAATAATATTTGTATTAACCTTTCTTCTTCCTAGCCTGAATCTAGCTGGTCAAAATAATATAATTCATGGGCGAGTGCTTTCTGAAGATTTAGAACCACTGCCAGGTCTACATATTAACAATTCTGACACTGTACTTCTTGGAAAAACAGATATTGACGGTAGATTCAAAATAAGCATCCCAAAAGAAGTAGACAGTTTATTGCTCAGCGCATTAAATATGGAGTGGACACAAATCAAGTTGAAGAAGGATTGTGAGTCAGTGGAGATTATTATCATGTATCTTGGTCTCTATCATTATAAATCATCAAATAAAATTGATCGATTTCGAAAGAAGAGGTTTGATAAATTAGTTGAATTGCATTCTAATGCGGTACAAGAAGGTTTCTTTGAAAAAAAAGAGCTATGCTATGAGAGAGATTTTGAGCCTATTAAGCCAGATTTAGATAGAATTAGAAAGGATTTGAACGCATTAAAGAAAGAGAAGGTAAATGAATTCAAAGACTTACAGATAGGAGAAACTGTGAAAATACCATTGGGCTTCGATTCATCAGGTAAAAGGGTAAATACATATTATTCAATTTGTGGATATTGTACAGAGGACGATTATGACTATGTGATTGAAGGCGAAATCGTAAATAAGTACAGAAAGAACTTAACTCTTGAAATCAAGGTTTTGAGAATGCTACCTCATGATTTTATAGAATATGAAGAAAAGACCTTGAAAATCAACAGCACCTTCAATTATCAAATGAAATATTTTGATGTGATATTAAATTAAAAACGGTCGCCAACATAGTAGGTATCCTGAGACCCCGGATAGCCTGGATGAGAAGACTTAATTGTAATAACCCGTTCGTGGCCCGTACGGGCCATACGTACTACTCAGTCAGTTTCCAAATTGACGATAGTAAATACCCGTTCAAAAGGGCGATCATTTTTTCCCAACCTTTGCCTCCTGAACAACCTCCTCAAATTGCTTCCTCCCCTCCATTTTTTCCAGCATCAAAACAATTAACCTGGCATTCATCTGATCACTTTCTTCCTTGGATAAACCCGAATGCGCCTCAATCAACATTTCATACATTTTATCCTTCTCATACTTAACAAAATGATCCTTGACCTTGGATAAATTATCAGTAGCCTCCCCATTTCCTATAGCTTTTTCAAAAGCCTGTCGTATTTCAATTTTGTTTAAAGATCGCCCCCTTGCAGCAATATAATGATCCGGGCGAATTAGATACCAGGTCCCTTCCCTGGCATCATATTTTTTCTGGAAAGTCTGGTTTTTATCTAATATACAGTTCTGCAAAGCTTGTTCAGAAATGTGAATTACCTTGATAGGCAAACCAAATAATTGAATTTGATGATTCGCTGGTTTTCCAAAAATAAGAAGAGAAAAATCATCTCCCAGTTCATCAACTAAATTAAGCTCTTCCCCATTTTTTTCTAAAAGAACATCACTAATGGCCCAGCCAGATTGTAGTTGAGTATCCCAATTGGTATTCTTATCAATGCTCGTCAAAGAAGAATTGATATATCGATAAGGGTCCGATAATCTTCCACTATTAACCAACTGCCTTGCAAAATGATTGTTTTTGGCTAGGTCTAAAACCGCATTTCTAAAAAGAGTGCTGATCTCTGATTTGGGAGAAATGAAATCAGTAGCATTGGTAGAATGGCTAATATTTTCAGTAGTGGCAGGACTTCGTTCTTCCTGATATGATTTCAGTAAACTTTCCGGTGCCTTTCCTTGCAAAACATAGGCCAATTTCCAAATCAGATTGTCAATATCCTGAATGCCGCTGTTCGCTCCTCTGGCACCGAAAGGCGATACCAGATGAGCCGCATCACCAGCAAAAATGATCCGATTATGGATAAATTCTTGTATCCGCATACAACGAAACTGATAGATACTGGTCCATTCTAATTCAAATTGACAATCCTCTCCAAGCATCTGGCGAAGACGGGCCCGAATTCTATCCGGATCTAGCTCTACATCTTTATCAATATCCTTTCCGAGTTGCTGGTCTATTCGCCATACCCCATCAGGTTGCTTATGTAAAAGTGCAGAATAACCCTTGTTAAAAGGTGGGTCAAACCAAAACCAGCGTTCAGTAGGGAAATCATTTTCCATGGTGATGTCAGCAATCAGAAAGTTTTCTTCAAACTCTTCGCCTTCATATGGAATGCCCAGTTTTTCTCGGGTAGGACTGTGCAAGCCATCACAGGCTAGCAGATACTCTGATTGGATTTGGTAATTTCCTTCCGGCGTTTTTACTATAATTAAAACGCTATCCTCGTCTTGTTCAAAATCTATCATTTCCTGTTGCCAGCGCAGATCAACTAGTTCATTTTCCATTACTTCATCAACCAGGTATTCTTCAAAGTAGTACTGCTGCAAATTGATGAAGGCAGGAATTTTATGCCCTTCTTCCGGTAGTAGATTAAACTCATACACCTGTTCTTTCTGATAAAAAACTTTGCCCACATTCCAGGTCACCCCCTTATCTAACATCCGATTTAATGCCCGACGATTGAGACGATTGACTACTTCTAAGGTTTTCTTCGCAAAACATATGGCTCTACTACCAACCACCACCGTTTTTTCCCGCATTAAAATGACGGAAGGTATGCCTCGCTTAGCTAGATCCAGTCCCGCTATCAAGCCGGTAGGTCCTCCTCCAACAATCACTACTTTGTATTGAGCAGGTTGTTCCTTATCAAAATCCGCGGGCCTTTGATAGGGGTATTCTTTATTGGTGTAGGTTTTTGGGTGAACCCATTTCATCTTGTTAATTTTGAATGATTAATGATTCAACAACTGCCACATCTCCAAATCCCTCTTATCCGTCCAAATTCTTGGATGAGCAATCCCTCCTGCCTCATCATATGCTCTCGACACATTAAAAGGCATACAATGCTCAAAAATTACCCAATGGCCAAAATGAGGAGACATTGAGGTCATCAATCGATCATAGCATTGCTTTAAAGTCTCACCTTTTGTTCTACTCAATAAAGCTTGGTTGTAAAGCATGGAGGTATATTCAGCCGTTCCTAGAATGGCTTCCTGGCATTGCATTTCTGTCGTCAAAGCTTCACCTCTCCCTGGGACCAAGGCTTGAGGCTTAAGGTCGCTGAGTCTTTGTAAGGTTGCACTCCAATTTTTCAGTTGTGCATCCCCGCAATAAGGGGTTGCTCCGTATTCCACCAAATCCCCGGCAAAAAGAACTTTTTCTTCAGGAAGCCACACTACTGAATCCCCTCTGGTATGACCTTCACCCAGATGCATAATTTCCACCTTCCTTTTTCCTAAAAACAAGGTCATTTTTTCTTTAAAAGTAATCGTAGGATAAGTTAATCCGGGGATACTCTCATGGCCTCTGAATAAGCGTGGAAATCGTTCAAACTCCGACTTCCAATCTTGTTGGCCTCGCTCCAAGATCATTTCATAAGTCTTTTCAGAGGTAATGATCTCTTCTGCCCCATAAGCACTGGCTCCCAATACCCGAACAGCGTGATAATGAGTAAGCACAAGGTACTTAATAGGCTTATCCGTTACACTTCTAACTTTGGCAATTACATCTTCGGCCATTCTAGGCGTGGCCTGCGCTTCAATGACCATCACACAATCATCCCCGATAATGACACCACTATTGGGGTCTCCTTCAGCCGTATAGCCATAAGCCCCTGGGGCCAATTCTAAAAAAGTCTTTTTCTTTTCTCCCAAATCACCTTTTGAAGCAAATTCTTTAGCCATAATTATGCACTTTCATTTTGAACAAATTATTGAACACTTGTCCATGTAAAACTAAAAATCTACTTTACATAGATAAAGAAGTACACTCGAACAAGAATGTAATTTACATATGGTTGGCCGCCGATTCAGCGGCCAACCATATGTAAATTACATTCTTTTCCTACCGCGACGCGGCAGGAAAAGATTAAATTTACTTTTGTCGCACTATATGAAGTTGTTTAAATAACAAAATTCGAAAAATAAGGATACGCTCAATGGAAAAGGAAAAACTACAATCTTACTGGAACTCCAATCTCAAATATCTGGTCATCTTATGTAGTTTATGGTTTGTTTTTGGTCTTGCTTGTCCAATCTTGTTTGTTGACCAATTGAATAATTTCAACCTTGCTGGAATTCCTCTTGGTTTTTGGTTTGCTACCCAAGGCGCTTTCATTTTTACTATTATTCTATTGTTCATATATGCTCGATTGATGAATAATCTGGATAAAAAGCATGGCCTAGAAGAAGATTAAGTAGAGAACAAAACGAAAAACAATGACTACCTTTCAACTCACTATATTATTTGTTGGCGCTACTTTTCTTCTTTATGCCTACATCGCCTGGCGCAGTAAGGCCAACAGTACCAAGGATTTTTATGTAGCCGGTGGAGGTGTTTCTCCTTTAGCCAATGCCATGGCTACAGCCGCCGATTTCATGTCGGTTGCTACTATGCTATCCGTACCTGGCTTGGTGGCTGCTATTGGATATGATGCAGCTCCCTATTTGATTGGACCAGCGGGAGGGTTTTTCCTATTAGGGATTTTGATTGCCCCTTACTTACGGAAGTTTGGGAAATTTACCATTCCGGATTTTATAGGTGATCGCTACTATTCAAATGCTGCCAGAACCATTGCGGTGGTTTGTGCCATATTTGTCACCGTTACCTATTTAGCTGGACAAATGCGTGGAGTGGGGGTGGTTTTTTCCCGGTTTTTGGAAGTGTCTATAAACTCCGGTGTTATTATCGGAGCTGGTATTGTATTTCTATATGCCGTTTGGGGAGGGATGAAGGGAATTACCTATACTCAGGTAGCTCAGTTTTGTGTATTGTCATTTGCTTTTTTGGTGCCGATTGTATTCCTATCCATCCTTTTGACCAATAGTGCCCTACCCTGGTTCAGTTGGGGTGGTACAACGGCGGGCGAGAATGTATTTCTGCTGGACAAATTAGATGGACTCAATGAAGAGTTTGGCTTCAAGGCATTTACTGCTCAAGGGAAACATACCATTGATTTGTTTTGTATATCTCTTACCCTAATGGTGGGGACAGCTGGCATGCCCCATATCATCATTCGGTATTTTACAGTTCCAAAGGTTAGAGATGCTCGTAAATCGGTTGCTTATACCTTATTGTTTATTGGAATAGTCTTTACGGCTACTGCGCCTTTATCGGCCTTTGCACGTACCTATATGTTGGAAGCACTCAATGGAGTTGCCTATGCTGATGTTCCTTCCTGGTTTAAGACCTGGGAAGAAACCAAATTGCTTGCTTTTAATGATTTGAATGGAGATGGCATTATCCAGTTTGTTGGAGGTGCAGCCAATGAGATCAAAATCGACTTTGATGTTACCTTTTTAGCTATTCCTCAAATTGCTAATTTATCCAATTGGGTGGTAGCATTAGTGGCAGCAGGTGCCTTGGCGGCAGCTCTGTCCACAGCCGCAGGGCTTTTGTTGGTCATCTCTTCAGCCGTATCTCATGACTTGGTGAAAAAACAAATTCGACCGAATATTTCTGAAAAATCAGAATTGATTATTGCCAGGATATGTGCCGCAGGAGCTGTTCTGATAGGTATTTACTTTGGAATCAATCCACCGAGTTTCATAATCGAAACCATCACCTTGGCTTTTAGTATCGGTGCCTCTACCTTTTTTCCGGCTATATTTTTAGGCATCTTTTTCAAAAAAATAAATAGAGAAGGTGCCATTGCAGGGATGTTGGTTGGGCTGATCTTTTCTCTTTCCTATATTATCTATTATCAATTTATGGGAGGAAAAGAACACGGTTATTGGATGAATATTTCTGCACAAGGTATTGGAGTAGTGGGAATGATTTTGAATTTTATCGTCAGTATCACTGTGAGTCGATTCTTTCCTAAAACGCCGGATCAAATTCAAGATATGGTAGAAAGCATTCGATACCCAAAAGGTGCTGGACAAGCTATCAATAAATAAAATCGGTCAAAATGTTGACTTTAATTTTACCATCATGAAAAAACTTTTTATTGGATTTCAACTGGTCAATTTTAAAATAATAACGTCTCTTTTTTTAGTAGCTATCTGTTCATTTTTCCTAAAAACAGAAACATATGGTCAAGACGGTGAACTTCAATTAAAATATCTGGGCACTGCAGGCTGGGAAATAACAGATGGTAAAGTGATCGTGTTGATTGATCCTTATATTTCCAGAGTAAAACTAGGTCAAGGACCTTCTATCAGTCCTGATGATGATCGAAGATCTTTCAAAAGAACGGATTTATATGAATCTGATACCACCCTAATAAACTCGATTGTTACCAAAGCAGATTTTATTCTGGTTCACCATTCTCATTTTGATCACCTCTCGGATGTGCCTTTTATCGCTAAAAAAACGGGAGCTAAAGTAATTGGCACAGAAACTACCACTACTATTTTGAGTTCCTATGGTATTCCAGATGAACAGTTGTATACCGTTAGAGGAGGCGAAGATTATCAGTTTGAGGGCTTTTCGGTAAGAATAATCCCTTCAATTCATTCCGCATTAGGGCAAAAGCATTATTTCGATTCCAGAACCTATATTGAAGAGCTAAAAACGCCTTTGCGGATATCAGATTTTATAGAAGGTGGTTCTTTAATGTTCCTGGCACGATTTGATAACCACAAAGTGCTAACCATGGGCTCCATGAATTTTGTAGAAAGAGAAATACAAGGTTTAAAACCAGATATTCTATTGGCAGGAGTGAACTATTCCAGACTAGAAATCTACAAATACACCGAACGTTTATTGTCCAGTACTAATTTCCCAAAAATAGTAATACCTGCCCATTGGGATAATTACCGAGTCCCTTATGGTTATTCTCAAGAAATTGGGATAGAGAGAAAAATAAAACCTTTTATTGAAGAGGTAAAGGCAGCTTCACCTGATTCAAAAGTGATCACCCCCATCCATTTAGAGCCAATCATTATTAAAAAGAAATAATTAGTTTAATTTAGGTATGACTAAAACATCGAAAACCCGTGAAAATCCATATCAAAAAAAAGAAATTGATCTTGTTAACCTTTTTACTGATTGCTATACTATCCTTTTTTATAGTTGGCCAGGCCAATTGGCATAAAAATCGCAACCAACACAATCAACTACCTGCAGGCAACTTAAAAAAAGTGGAGGGCAATTTTTATGAAGATGAAAAGGGTTTGTCCTGGGAGCTTCAGCCACACATCAAAAATAAATTCCATCAGCCTGATCATGAAGTTGCAGCTCCAAAAAATCCATATCCTAATGTAGAAGGAGAAATCATATTCGACTCCAAAAATCCCAATTTAAAATTCTTAAGTAAAGGCCCCAAAGGTGATTCCTATGAAGTCATCTTACAACCTGATGGAAGTTATTTAACAGAGGGCGTAAAACAAGGGACTTATAATTATGGCCACCCAGAAGGCTTATGGGGATATCTAAAACATGCTCTGCTGGATGTCATTCCACATTTTAGCAATTCTAACTATAAAACCCAGTAACTCAATACTCTATTCACAATTTCGTATTTATGGTCATTTATCAATATGGAAATAAAGATTCGAAAAGCTCAAAGTAATGATCTTCAGCATATTCTTGTTATCTGGGAAGAGTTTATGGCGTATTTGGATCAAATCAACCCTGACTATTGGCCCATTAAAAATGGTGCCACGGCTTTTGAGAATTACTTAAATTCTAATTTGAATAATCCAAAAGCCCTGATTGCGGTTGCAGAAAAGAACAATCGTATTCTTGGTTTTTCCTTGGCCTATATTGAACATTTACCGGAATGGTTTGGACAAGAGAATATTGGCCTGATCCGATATCTTGCATTATCAAAAAATAGTCAAAGCCAGGGTATAGGCACTCGTATTGTAGATTTCATGATGAATTGGTTCCGCGATCATAAAATAAAAAGGGTAGAACTCTATGTACTGAAAGGCCTTCCTGCTTCTCATTTTTGGGCGAAGCACGGTTTTGTAGAGTTTATGGACAGAAGGTTTTTAGAAATAGAATAATTGCACCCACTCAATTCACCTTATACATCCCCCTATCAAATTTATCAATCAGGGTGCTCATCTTTTCCATAACCGGCTCAAAAGCACCCGTACCTTCTAGTTTGCGAAGATCTTCTTGACGAGCTTCTTCGCTATCATATTCACATTCCCAAATGACATTGGGTAAATCTCCATCCGTATCCATCCGTTTGAAGACTCTTCCTACCGCCAGGCCTAGTTCTTTGCGTACTTGGCTAGCATAGAGCCTATGCTGATAGACTTCTTCAATCTTACCGTCTTTGGCCCAATAGTAGTTTTGAATGACAATTTTTTCTTTAGAAGCTTCAGTGGGGGGTACTTCTTTAGTTTCTGTTGGAGAGCAAGCGAAGAAGCAGAGGATGAGAGTTAGAAGTAAATATTTCATAATGGATTTTTTTGTAGTATACCCCTGACTGCCGTCAGGCAGGCTTTAGGGTGTCTGGATAAACTGCCTTTAGGTAGTTTATTACTAATAAGTTCAACATAAACGTTGAATTCCAGACATCCTAAAGGATATAAACCAAATTACAATGGCTTATACGCCACCGCCTTGATCTCAATCAACAAATTAGGATGCGGTAATTCACTAACCGCCACAGTAGTACGTGTTGGCCCTGTTTCATGATTAAAAAATTGACCATAGATCTTATTATAGCCCTTAAAATCCTTCATGTCGACTAAAAAAGTAGTTATGTCAATCACATCAGATAATCCTGCACCAATACTTTCCAGAATAGACTCAATATTTTTGATGACCGCTTCCGTTTGAAGTTCTATGTCCAAATGCCAGCTACCATCTTCTTTTTGCTCTGCGCCAATATGAGTATTATCAGATCTACGACTACTGGTTCCGGAGATATAAATAAAGTCGCCTACCCTCTTCAAGTGGGGGTAATTACCTAGTGGTTGAGCGTTTTCTTTTAGTATTTTATTGGTCATAGTATTATTTTATTGGCTGTAGTATACCCCTGACTGCCGTCAGGGGTATACTACAGCTTTTTTAGCTCCTTATAAACCTCCTCCAAATTCAAGTCTTCAACACTCTCCACTTCCTCGCATTTTTCCAACAAAAAAGCATCCTGCATACGGCCCTTTTTCATAGCTTCTGCATACGGCAATTCTGGACGAAAAGTCACTAAGGAATATTTGGAATAATAATCATTGTATTGATCCTCTAGTTGCATTTCCAGCATACGCTTTTTGATGAAAGGCGGATCATCGACTTTATCCTGCATTTCATAAAAATTGTCGATGGCCAGGTCCGCGATGGCATTGGTGTTTTGGTATCTCACTTCTTGAAAATCATAGAATATTTGATTCCAATTACCCTCATTTTGATCCAAAATTTTGTCAAAAACACGTACATCTTCAAAGGAAGCGTTCATCCCTTGTCCATAAAATGGAACAATAGCATGTGAAGCATCCCCCATGATGAGGGTTTTACCATAAGCCTGCCAGGGATAACATTTGATAGTACCCAAACTTCCTACAGGATTGTCTTGATAATCTTCCCAGAGTTCTGGCATATGTTCCAGACTGTCTGCATAATATTTATTAAAAAATGATAATAAGCCCTCCTTCGAATTTAGTGTGTTAAACCCTGCCTCTCCTTCATATGGATGAAACAGAGTCACCGTAAAACTACCATCCAGATTGGGTAAAGCAATCATCATAAATTTACCCCTTGGCCAAATGTGCAGGGCATTTTTTTCAATACGATGGCTTCCATTTTCACCTGGAGGAATCGCCAATTCTTTATATCCGCTTCTGAGAAAATTTTGGGAATAATTAAATAGCAGTTGTGGTGTTTTTCTCATCAAGCTTCCACGAACAGCTGAGCCTGCACCATCGGTTCCAATAACTACCTCTCCTTTAGCTACTTTAGGTCCCTGGGGTGTCTCAAAATGAGCAGTTCCTTCTTTAAGGTCTACTTGTGTGCATTTAGCATCAAAATAAATATTGAGGTGATCAAATTCGTCTGCCTTATGCAAGAGCGCAATATTTAGGCCAGACCTAGAGACGGAATTAATATAATCCTCCTCCCGACCACTATAAGGCGACAATCTCGTGCTCCCATCCATGTTGTGGATCATTCGACCATGCATTGGGATACATTCCTTTAAAATCTCTTCTTTTATTCCGACTAAATCCAAAGCCATCAAGCCTCTCGCTGACAAGGCCAGGTTGATAGATCGCCCTCCATCAATCATTCCTTTCCTCATATCTGACCGACGCTCATATAGCTCTACACCATATCCTCTTTGTGCTAATCTAATGGCTAATAAAGTTCCGCATAAACCTGCTCCTACAATTATTACTGTATCTTTTTTTGTACTTGTCATTTAGATTCCAATTCTGTTTTTAAAATATGAGCAAAATGAAAAACATCAGAAAACGAATTGTATAAAGGCACTGGTGCCACCCGAATAACATCTGGTTCTCGCCAATCAGCAATAACGCCTTTTGCAGAGATGGCATTAAATAAGGTTTTATCTGCATTTTTAACCTGTATAGACAATTGGCAACCTCTTTCTTCTGGATTAGAAGGAGTGATGATCTTAATATTGGGATCTTCAATTTCGTGGAGCAAATCCTCTAAATATCCCGTTAGTTTTTTGGATTTAGTAGTCAAAGCCTTCATTCCAACTTCATCAAAGATATCCAGTGAGGCTAAAATTGCTGCCAAAGAGAGAATAGGAGGGTTACTCAACTGCCATCCTTCCGCTCCAGGAATAGGATCAAAATCATGACGCATATTAAAGCGCGTTTCCTTATTATGCCCCCACCATCCGGCAAAACGAGGCAATTCGATGTTATTGGCATGACGCTCATGAACAAAGCATCCTCCTACACTACCAGGGCCACTATTGAGGTATTTGTAGGTACACCAGGTAGCAAAATCGACACCTGAATCATGTAAAGATAAATCCAAATTACCAGCACCATGAGCCAGATCAAAACCTACCATACATCCTTTTGAATGACCTAGAGCTGCAATATGTTTCATGTCAAATACCTGTCCAGTATAATAGTTGGGGCAGCCAATTAAAATAAGAGCTATTTTTTCTCCTTCCTCTTCAATCATCTGATCAATATCCTCCTGTCTAATCAATTCCTCTCCTTGTTTTGGCCTTAACTCCAATAATCCATCTTCTTCATATCCATGAAACCTCAGCTGTGATTGTACGGCATATTTATCAGATGGAAAAGCATCCGATTCGATCAGGATTTTATATCTATCAGGGCTTGGCCGATAAAAGCTTGCCATCATGAGGTGGAGGTTTACACTTAGGGTATTCATAACTACCACTTCTATTGGTTTGGCCCCCACTACTCTCGCCATCTTTTCGGTTAAAAATTCATGATAAGGCATCCAGGGATTTTTAGCATGAAAATGCCCTTCCACTCCCAAATCTTTCCAGTCGTTTAACTCTTGCCGTATATAAGTCTCGGTTGATTTAGGTTGCAATCCGAGAGAATTTCCGGTAAAATAAAAATAAGGGTTTCCATTTTTTTGAATGGGAAGGTGAAATTGCTCTCGATAATGACGAAGTGGGTCAGCCTGATCGAGTTCCTGTGCATGTTCTAAAGAAAACTTTGAACTATGTTCTACTGTCATTATTATCCAATTCTGTTTTTAAATTTTTGTCGGTCTTCTTCCGTGCAGCAAAGCCAGGAGATAACATTATTAAACCACATTTCTTCTCTTTGTTCAGGAGAAATGACCTTTGCATCCACTGCAAGATCTAATAATTTTCCTGGGTAGGAAGATTGAGCCTCCGAATCCATTTCTCCTAAAGGATAGGGGTCATCTAAACCAATAATCACCTGATTGGTATTCCCTTGGCGGCGGATAATCATTTCCAGAGAATGTACATCATGGACCAATGTATCGAAGAAAATATTGGGATGTCCCAAGGCACTCTTAGGTCTTTCCTTACCTACAAATAAATCGGGGCGGCCATCAAAAGCTTGTATTCTCCTACCATAATTGACCTGGTTTAACTGGCCTCCATGTGCAAAACAAACCCTTGTATTATCGTATTTTTGAAAATAACCATTTAGTGTGTAAAAATGGTAGGCATCTGCACATTGGGCAAGCATCCATATTAGATGAAAGCGCCAAGCTCTATTTTCCAATAAAATAAATTTTTCACCATCATAAGGATGAACCTCAACTGCCAGTCCGTAATGATCGGCCAAGTCTAAAATAGGTTCTATTTCTTTATCAAAAATTCCCTTCCATTGGCCTTTTCGATTAAGATAATGAGTAGGAAGGCATAATACCTGCAGGCCTAACTTTTCTACACATCGTTCAATCTCTTTTAAGGCCCAGTCTGTATATCCGGCATGCACCACAAAGCCACAGGTGAATTTTTGAGGATAATCGTGTTGAATCCTGGCATTATAATCATTTTGAAATCTCAATACATCCCTGACCACATCCTCCGCTAATCCGTTGCCATATAATTGTGATAAATTAAGCACCACCGCATGACTGATCTGGCTTTCTTCCATCCAGGCCAATTTCTCCTTAAGGAAAAAACTTTCCGCTGTAATGGGACGGCTCCATCCTTTTTGCCTCATAAATTTCCGGTCCGCATCAATCCAAAAAATTTCCTTTTCTTTCATGAATGCCGGAATCTCTTCCGGATAAGGAAGAAGATGTGCATGACCATTAATTCTTTTATGCATAGGCTTTTTATACTTTTGCCGGAGGCATCATAACCGTTCCACATTTAGCACAGGTACGCTTTTCCTCATCCGAGTAATAGCGATCAAAAATCACAGGCATATCTGTTTCGATATTCTGAAGGGCAAAAGGCTCGCGATATAATTCATTATGGCAGTTTTCACAAAACCAGGCCAGACCATCATCCATCCCTTCCTCACGTTTTTGCTCTATAACTAAACCTATTGTATTAGGTCCACGCTGAGGAGAATGAGGTATATTAGGAGGCAGATAATAGATCTCTCCTTCTCGGATATGAATATCTTTGGGCTCTCCGTCGTGAATTATTTTCAAAACAATATCTCCCTCTACCTGATAGAAAAATTCAGGGGTCTGGTTTAGGTGATAATCTTTTCGAGAGTTGGGTCCTCCTACCACCATCACAATGTAATCTTCATTATAGATGGCTTTGTTACCTACTGGAGGTTTTAACAACTCCCTATTTTCGTCAATCCACTCTTTGAAATTAATAGTTGGGAATAATTTGGTCATGGTAAAATATTTTATTGGATAATTTTAAGGTGGCAGGGCCGCCATAAAATTATCCATGAGTAAAATCAATACAAACATTCTTAGGCTCTGTAAAAAAACGCATTGCTTCCCAGCCTCCTTCTCTTCCTACTCCTGAATCTTTCACTCCTCCAAAAGGAGTTCTTAAGTCTCTCAACAACCAGGTGTTGATCCACACAATGCCAGCTTCAATTTGCTCGGCTATTTGATGGGCCCGACTGAGGTTCTCTGTCCAAATAGTGGCCGACAAACCATATTTGCTGTTATTGGCTAGTTGCAAGGCCTCTTCATCTGAATCAAAAGGCATAATGCTAACAACTGGGCCAAAAATCTCTTCTTGGTTGGTTCTGCAATCAGGAGCTAATCCCTCAATTACAGTTGGCTCAACATACCAGCCATTTTCAAGCCCAGGTGGCTTAACAGCATGGCCACCACATAATATAGTACCCCCCTCTTCTTTTGCCAATTCAATATAGGATAAGATCTTTTCAAAATGGACTTTAGAAACAACAGCCCCTACTTTTGTATCTGACTTCAGAGGGTCTCCAACCTTCATCTGCTTCGCCTTTTCTACAAAATCTTTTTTGAATTGATCATAGATTGGTCTTTCTACATAAATTCTGGAACCACATAGGCATATCTGCCCCTGATTAGCAAAGGAAGAACGCAAAGTTGTCTTCAACATCTTATCATAATTGCAGTCTGCAAAAATGACATTGGGGTTTTTCCCTCCCATCTCCAGAGACAGTTTTTTAAATAAAGGGGCCGCCACTTTGGCGATTTCTTTACCGACTCTAGTGCTTCCCGTAAATGAGACAGCTTTGATATCCGGATGTTCACTCATGATCGCACCGGTTTTATGGCCCAATCCATGTACAATATTCAAAACTCCAGGGGGTAGGCCTGCTTCGATACAAATTTCGGCCAACAAGAAGGCAGTCATCGGAGTAACTTCTGAGGGTTTCGCTACTACCGTATTTCCACAAGCCAATGCTGGAGCTATTTTCCAGGTAAATAAATACAAAGGCAGATTCCAGGGAGAAATACATCCCACCACCCCCAATGGCTTCCTAAGAGTGTAGTTAATAGCTTTCCCATTCATCGAGTGGGATTCACTGGCAAACTGCATGGCAGCTGTTGCAAAAAATCTAAAATTGGAGGCCGCTCTTGGAATATCAACCCTCTTGGCCAGCCATAAGGGCTTACCATTATCAATAGATTCTGCCAAGGCCAGGCGGTCGTGATTTTTTTCTATCAAATCAGAAATTTTCATCAAGACATCATGCCTCTCCTCATTACTTTTTGTTGACCATTCTTTGAAAGCTGATTTAGCAGCCTGGATAGCTGAGTGCATATCAGTGACCTCTGAATCAGGAACCTTACTATAAATTTCTCCATTGGAAGGATTATAGCCATCTAAGAAATTACCGGAGGAAGGCTCCACTAAATTCCCGTTGATATAATTGAGTATTTTTTTCATTATCCTGTAAAGTAGAAGTTCAAATGAACTTAATCAAATATATGCAGCGATTAATTAGAGTTCTTAAAGAGGAAAATTGTTCCACTAATAATTCACACCCTAAATATAACCTTCTAAACTCATAGCATAGGTGATCTGAGGTTTAAAATATCTTAGAATTCTGTAAATTGTGTATACGTGAAACAGAACAAAACTTGCATAAATTGTAGTACTCCTCTTAAAGGACCAGTATGTCATGAGTGTGGACAAAAATATCATGAGAATCCCTGGACTACCCAAATCCTTATAGAGCAGTTGATTAGTCAACTCACGGATATCGAAAAAGGTTTTTTGTACACTATCAAAATGATGTTTGTGGCACCAGGCATCCTAGTACAAGATTATTGGAGGGGCAAAACAAAGGTTTATTATAATCCCTTTCGATATGTTTTGATTTGGACGGCTGTTAACTTAGCTTTTAGTTTTTGGTTTGGCATTGATGATTTGCTTCAGGAAAGCTTACAGCCTGCACAAATTGAAAGAAATCTTTCCACAGATGAAATTAAACAAGCGGATCAGCGCTTTGATACCTGGTTAAATGCCCTTGTTTTATTATTGCTTCCCGTTTTTAGTTTTTTCACCATGATTTTATTTTCAAAAAAGAAAAATAATTATGCCGAAAATTTGATCATGAATGCCTTTATGATGGGCCAGCAATCTTTGATAAGCGCCTTTGTTCAAGTGATTTTCTATCTTATTCCCTCTCTGTTTTTCATTTATATTCCTTTCAATTTTATCTTAGGCTTAACTTACAACACCTATTCATTTAGACATATTTTTGGAGAAAATATATGGCTTACTTTACTCAAGGCTTTACTCTTAGGTCTAATTGGCCTGGTCACTTTTGGTGCCTTTATTGCACTGGCTAGTATGATAGCCATAAACAGCACTTAACAAAACCACATTCTTTGATAAGCTCAGAAATCCCTTAATCTTAAAAACCGAAAAAATTGAAGCATACAATCTTTTTTTACCTCTTAATCACCTTCATTTGCCTGCAATCATGTATTAACCCTACTTCTGGAATAAAAATCAAAAATTATCAAAAACTCTATGATGAGTTCCAAGTCGAAGGTTCTTTTTTCCTTTACGACGTAAATAAAGACCGGACTGTTATACATAATGAGCCACAAGTAGATCACGCATTTATCCCTGCCTCTACTTTTAAGATATGTAACTCCTTGATTGGACTCGAAACGGGCGTAATACCCGATATGGATTTCACACTTCCTTGGGATAGTATTCAAAGATCTGTACCCAGCTGGAACAAAGACACCAATTTTAAGGAAGCCTTCAAAAATTCTGCCGTCTGGTATTATCAAGAGTTAGCTACCCGCGTAGGTCAAGATCGAATGGATGAGTGGATAAATAAGTTATCCTATGGGAATAAAGATGCTTCAGGAGGTATTACTACATTTTGGCTGACAGGAGATTTGAGGATTACCCCTCGTCAGCAACTTAATTTCATTTACCATCTTATTCACAATGAACTGCCAGTAAGCCAACGATCCGCAGACATGGTCAAAGAGATGATGATTCTGGAAGAAGCTGATGATTTTATTTTAAGAGGAAAAACAGGTTGGGGTATCCAGGAAGATACCAATATTGGCTGGCTGGTAGGTTATCTTGAAAAAAATGACAACAATTATATTTTTGTCAATTGCATTCAATCAAAAGGGGAGAACCCTAATTTTGGGGAGGCGCGAATCGCTATTGCTAAAAAAGCTTTAAAAGATTTGGGCCTTCTTAAATGATTGGGAAAAGAGTTCTGGAATATTTTTATCAAAAACTTTTATATGATTAAGAAACTGGAACTTAAAAAAATTAAGTTGTGGGTTTAACCGTATTTCATCCTTACTAATAGATGAATACTAAAAAAGAAACTACCTATTCTTCCAATAATAAATCCGCTCCACTTAAATTTAACCCTCTGGAAATTAATATTCCAACACCTTAAATGCACCCGTGATGAACACTCCCTATATTTTCAAATCCGAGCGACTGGGATTTAGAAATTGGATTGACTCTGATTTCGATAAAATGCATGCCGTAAGCTCCGATCCAAAAGTAATGGAGTATTTTTCCTCCACCCGCACAGAAGAACAAACCAGACAGTTTATTGAAAAAATGCATCAGCGTTACACCAATAAAGGTTATTGCTATTTCCCGGTAGAATTATTGGATTCTGGTGATTTCATAGGCTTTATTGGTTTGTCCGAACAGCATTTTAAGTCAGATTTTACCCCCATGATTGATATTGGTTGGCGCCTGGGCCAAAAGCACTGGAATAAAGGTTATGCCACAGAAGGAGCAAAAAGATGCCTTCAATATGCCTTTGAAACCCTGGAACTACCAGGTGTAAATGCCACCGCAGCGGAAATTAATCTTCCCTCTATCAGAGTCATGGAAAAAATTGGAATGGAAAAGGTTAAAACATTTATACACCCCTCTCTAGCCAATAATGAGCGACTGAAACAATGTGTTCTTTATCAGATTAAAAATAATTCCTCACTTGAAGGTCTTTAGAAATGAAAAAATATTACCTCCTAAACCTGTTTTTGCTTTTCTCCTTTGCCTTGCATGCTCAATCCGATGAGCCACCAGTCAAATCTATTCAAGCTCATCGCATTCAAACTACTGATATTATTCTGGATGGAAGAGTTGATGAACCTTTTTGGGAAAACATAGAAGGGAGTGGTGGTTTTTTAATGCAAGAGCCCGTCGAAGGAGGTACCCCTACAGAAAGAACGGTTATAAAAATCGCTTATGATGAAAACAACCTTTATATCGGAGCCATTTTCTATGATTCTGATCCTGATGGTATTAAATCCTTCCAAAAACGAAGAGACGCTTCATTAAGCACAGATGACCGATTTATGTGGATACTGGATACTTATTTAGATGGACGAAATGCTTATTTTTTCGAAATTAATCCAGGTGGATTATTGGGAGATGGAGTTTTGACAGTGGGTCAGGGGACTAGCTTCAACAAAGACTGGGACGGCATCTGGAGACCCTGGACACACATTGGAACTTTTGGCTGGTCTGCCGAAATACGAATTCCTTTCCGAACCCTCAATTTTGACCCGACTAGTTCTACATGGGGCATTAATTTTCAGCGGACCATCAGAAGGAAAAACGAAGAATTGTTGTGGACTGGCCACAAAAGAAACCAAGGTTTGTTTCGACCACAAAACGCAGGCCGACTGACTGGCTTAAATGAAGTTTCCCAAGGATTGGGCCTGGAAGTAGTGCCCTATGGAAAAGTTGAACAGGCCAGAGTTCAAAGGTCCGATGGAGAAGGATATTCTAACGCTACTAATTTTGATGGTGGTTTTGATGTAAACTATAATTTAACCTCCAATCTTAAAGCTTCAGTTACCATCAATACAGATTTTGCCGAAACGGAAGTGGACGCCCGGCAGGTCAACCTAACCCGGTTCCCTTTGTTTTTTCCGGAAAGAAGAGATTTCTTCCTTGAGGGAGCTAATATTTATCAATTTGCTCCCCGAAGCGGTGTCACTCCTTATTTTAGTCGCAGGATTGGACTTGGTAGGGGTAACCCTATACCGATTAGCTATGGCGGACGAATATTTGGTAGAATTGGAAAACTAGATTTAGCTGCCCAACAAGTAAGAACCAGAAAGCAGGGGGCCCTAAATGCGGAGGATTTTTCAGTCTTAAGACTTAAACGCAATATTTTCAAAGAAAGTAGTATCGGCTTTGTGTATACCCGAAGGCACACTCAGGAGGGTGAGGACCTTCCAGAACCTTTGCAAGATCGCCATACTTATGGTGCCGACCTGGCGCTGAACACTTCCACTTTTATGAAAAATAAAAATCTTCAGTTTCAAGCTTTTTTTGTTTTTCATAATTCCGCCTCCCCCTCTGATGATACAACCAGCGTTTGGGATCGCTCATCCCGAGGTATTCGATTAAATTTTCCTAATCGCCCGTGGTCAGGAAGTCTATCCTACCGTGAATTTGGGATTGGTTTTGATCCAGCAGTTGGGTTTAATAGGAGGAATTCATTTCGAAGAGTAGAACCACGAATCAGCTACTCGCCCCTTATTGAAAAAAGTGATGTAATTCGAGAACTTAGCTGGGAAATAAGTTTTGAGCACTTGATGAGTTTAGAATGGGAAAAACTCACCCAGAATATCCGCGTAACCCCAATTGGAATACGTTTTGAAAGCGGCGATGAGATCTCTTACCAAATCATTAGAAATTTTGAACAGCTTGTTAGAGAATTTAATATCCTCGGTGATGGTTCCATAGTCCTTCCACTTGGTGGCTATACCAATTGGACCCATAATATTGAATTAGAAACGGCTAATTTTAGAAGGCTTGTCTATCAGTTAGATTTTTCCACCGGAGGATTTTGGTCAGGAACAAGAACTACCTATGAAAACCAATTAACCGTAAGGCCAATTCCTGGTATTAACCTAAGCGGTGTTTATGTTCATACCAGAGTTCGTCTGGCAGAAGGTGATTTTAATACCAATCTAGTACGTTTTGTAGGAAACTTTGATCTCACTCCTTTCGTCTCTTTCTCTGCTAACATTCAATATGATGATCTCAGCAAGCGATTAGGGATGAACAACCGATTTAGATACACCATTACTCCGGGTTCAGATATATTTTTAGTCTACAACCACAATTGGGTTGATGTGTTGGAGCGTTTACAAACAACTTCTAATGTAGCGATTATGAAAGTTACCTATACCCATCGTTTTTAAAGATCGACCTGGCAAAACTAATTTTTATTAATTGATGAATTTTAATAGATGCCTGTCATTATAATAAAAACGGAAGTTCAAGCTGATAAAAAAATAGTATTTGACTTATCTCGCAGTATAGACCTCCATATGATTTCGACGGAGCCTTCCAATGAAAAGGCCATCGCGGGAGTTACTTCCGGCTTAATAGGCCTAAATGAATCGGTTACCTGGAGAGCTAAGCATTTTGGAATCTACCAAACACTCACCTCAAAAATCACAGCATTTAATTATCCAGATTATTTTGTTGATGAAATGGTGCAAGGGGCTTTTCAAGGTTTCAGGCATGAACACCATTTTGAAAAGAGTGGTCATAAAACCATCATGACTGATATCTTTGATTATACTTCTCCTCTTGGGTATTTAGGAAAACTTGCTGATATTTTATTTTTGAAAAAATATATGTTCAATCTTTTAAAAAACAGGAATCTGGTAATTAAGCAATATGCCGAGTCTGAAAGATGGAAAGAGATTTTATAACAATTTTAAAATGAAAAAAAGAAAAGCTCTTTTAGTCATAGATATGCAGCAAGGTTCATTTACAACTGAAACACCTCGTTTTGATACTGAGGGGGTCGTGAACAGGATAAATAGTTTAGCTGCACTTTTTAGGGAAAACCATTGGCCAGTTATTTTTATCCAACATGATGGCAGCAAAGAAGGGGCATTTATTCCAGGAAATGAAGACTGGAAACTCCTGCCAGAATTAGAGGTGCATACTTCAGATTTACTGGTAAGCAAAACAGCCAACAACGTTTTCTACAATTCCGAATTAGATCCTCTTTTAAAGAAAATGAATATTGAAGCGCTCTTCATTAGCGGTTGTGCTACTGATTTTTGTGTAGAATCAAGCATCCAGGCAGCTCTCAGTAACAATTTTGAGGTGACGGTCATAAAAGATGGTCACACTACTGGCGACCGGCCTCATCTAAAAGCAGAAAAAGTTATTGAACATTATAATTGGGTTTGGTCAAATATGATTCCTACCAAGGGCTGGATAAAGGTTTTGGATACAGAAACTATAAAAAACAGTATTTTGACGGAGTATTTTTAATCCCTCAAGATAAAATTCATGGAAAAGGAGGTCAATCAATTTACACTAAATAGAGGTGTTCAGGATTATTTATCGATTGGTTACGTTTACTTACTCGTTTTAGGAATTGCCAGTGACTCCATTTTCTATGGCTTTTTAGGCATTAACATCCTGAGTTACTCTACTATTGTTGATGTATTACTGAGTCCAATCATTTATTTGGTTTCGAAAGGAATTGTCTTCTCTATATTCATCATTATTATTCCCATCTTGAGCTACTTCCTGATAACTTTTAACCGGAAGCGATATTTAAAAAAGAGGGAGAAAGAGTCTTTTCGTCAGAAGAATGATATCGAAAAGATGGACAAAGTTTTTTCCAATGAACAGCTATCTAAATCTTTAGTTATTGTTTCTGCTTTTATCATTTTTTCAGCCTACATAGGATTTGGCCTTGGCTCAGGAGGAAAAACCAAAGATCGCATACAATCAGGGAATTTCACTTTAAACCACCAACTCGTCTTTAATGATGGGGACATTGTACAGGTCAAGTTAATCGGCCACAACAGCCAATACATTTTTTATGTGCTTGAAAATGAAAAACAGGTAAAGGTTTCTCCCATCCAGGGGAATATCAAAAGTATTGAAAAACTGAATAAATAAAGTTATGGAAAAACAGGAAGAGGAAAAGTCTGTCCAAATAAGATATCAAATACACAATTGTCATACCCATGTATTCACGATGGATTACATTCCCAAATATTTTTTATCCAGATTTTTCCCCACTCAATGGGCAAAAAGAAAATGGGTGGCCCATTTAGGGAACTTTATGTTTAAAAAATATTGGAACCGATATGCCGCCTTTTTTTATTCAGCCATTAAAGATTCTCAGATGGATGTACTGAAAGAGTTGAGAGGCTACTACCCCAGCAATACAAAGTTTAGCATACTAAGTGTTGATTTTGATTTCATGAATGCGGGCCCTCCGAAATATGATTTTATTCAACAAATTAATCATCTGGCTAAGGTAGCCTCGGAGGTAAATATCGCCGAAAAGGAAGAATTAATATTGCCATTTATATGTATTGACCCCAGAAGAGAAAATCTCTTAGATTTAGTCAAAAAATACATTCAGGAAAAGGGATTCCGAGGCATGAAATTATATCCCTCGCTTGGTTTTTTTCCAGATGACGAGCGCTTACACCCTGTTTATGAATATGCTGAGAAATATCAACTACCTATTACGGCCCACTGTATTCCCAAGAATAAGAACCATTTTCGTTTTAAGCCTACTCAAGAGATGATTGACAAGGCTAAAACCATGGATAATTTCAACCCTAAAGATGCCCGTAAAAGTTATGATTTTGCTCAATATCTTAATGACCCTGTTTGGTACGACAAACTGCTTCAAGACTTTCCAAATCTAAAAATTAACCTGGCTCACTTTGGAGGCAATAAAGAATGGGACAAATACCTGGATACCCCCAATGAAAATTTTGACAAAAACCTTAACTGGTATTCAAAAATCAGAGAGCTTTTAAAAAAACATCCCAATGTATATTCAGATATTTCCTTTACCGTTTTTGACAGTAAACTCTATCCCCTGCTGAAAAATCTAATCAACAGTGAATATAAAAGCTCAAAAATCTATTCTCCAAAGGACAAAGTCTTGTTTGGTACAGATTTTTATATGTTACAGAAAGACTATAAGGAGAGACGGTTTGGGATGGATCTCCGAGGTTACCTTACTGACGAAGAGTATTGGCAGATAGCAGAGATCAATCCGAGAAAATTTTTAAGCAATACCCTAGATATAAAATAATTTCACTATGGCTGTTGATGTACTTACATCCATCATTATCAGTTGTCCGCTTAAAAAGGTGGCGGCCTATGCTTCTAATCCCAGCAATGCTCCTGAATGGTATGTGAATATTAAATCTGTTGAATGGAAAACACCTGAAATAGTAGAAATAGGATCTAAAATGGGATTTCAGGCCCAGTTTATGGGTCGAAAGTTAGAGTACACCTATGAAATTGTAGAGTTTCTTCCTAATCAGAAATTGGTGATGCGAACAGCTGAAGGTCCTTTCCCAATGGAAACTACTTACACCTGGGAAGCAATTGAGGAAAATCAAACGCTTATGACGCTTAGAAACAGAGGTAAGCCTTCTGGCTTTTCCAAATGGATGGCACCTCTTGTGGTCAAAATGATGAGAAACGCCAACAAGAAAGATCTGAATAAAATCAAACAGATTCTAGAGCAAAATAATAAAACTTAGTTATGAAAATACCCGACTTACTCCCTTTGTTTTTATTACTATTGTTTTTTTCAGCTTGCAAAAAAAAGGCACCTGAATCCGATCAGGTCGTCATTCAGGCAATGAAAAAATTTCAAATTTGGGAAAGATTAACTGATGATAAATGGGAAATATTTCGCCGAGTTGAATTCAAATATGATAACGATAATCAGTTGATTGAAGAAATGGCAAATAATATTCAGGGTGATTCCATATGGCCTGCCTTCAGAACACTTTCAAATTATGATGAGTCAGGCAATACAGTATCCAAGGTGCGAGAAAATTGGTTCCAAGACAGTTGGATTCTAGGAATACATTCTTCCTATCAATTTCAGGATAATCGTATCGTAGAAAGATTAGATTCGATCATGAGGAACAATCAGCCTTCCTTAACTTATACAAGCTATCACTATAATGGTGAAGGACAATTGACTTCGGAAGTTACCCAGAGAGTAGAAGAGAACCAACGCCTTAATCAAACCAAGGTCATTTATCATTATAATGAGCAGGGATTAGAAATTGAAAAAGAATATCCCATTTGGAAGGATGACCAATGGATCAATTCACGAAAAATGATCCTCTTGCTAAACGAGAAAGGACAACATATACAAACCACCCGTTTCAACTGGAAAAATGAGGAATGGCTTGAAAGTATTCATTATGAATTGGAAGTAGACGAAAACGGCGTTCGACAATCCGAACGATGGCAAAGACCTGGAGAATCGGGAAGAAGTGATTTTATGAGGATTAGTTACGTGTATTATTAATTTGTCTATCCTTTTTGATTAAATGATTAAACCTACTTTTTACATTCTCAGAAGAAGAAACTTACAATAAGTATTAAACAAACCGAATTATGAAGCAGCTTTTCCTACTAAGTATCTTTTGTTTGACAGTCACCTTTTTGTTTGCTCAGAAAGCGATGGATTCTTCTGATAAAAAAGAAAGTCCAATCCAGGCCCCTAAAATGTTCACCTCTAACCATACAATGACATTAAATGGCAAAACTCTATCCTATCAAGTGCAAGCAGGAGAAATACATTTGACAAATGCAGAAAATGAAGCCAGTGCTGCACTTTGGTCAACTTCTTACCTGTTAAAAGGAGTTGATACCCCCAATCGCCGGCCTGTTCTGTTTATTTTTAATGGAGGCCCCGGCTCTGCTTCTGTTTGGTTACACATGGGCTTATTTGGCCCCAAATTGGTTCAGGTAGATAGTGATGCCAAATCTGATGACGGAGGTGCCCCCTACCCACTAATAAATAATGAAGGATGCTTACTGGACCTAGCTGATCTGGTCTTCATTGATCCTATAGGAACTGGTTTTAGTCAGGTCGTAGGCAAAGGTAAAACAGAAGATTATTGGGGACTTAATGAAGATGCGGCTTCTATTGCTCAATTTATTCGACTTTGGATCACCAAACATCAGCGCTGGAATGCTCCAAAATTTATCGCTGGAGAAAGTTTTGGAACTACCCGGGCAGCAGCAGTAGCAGAAGCCCTGGAAGGAGGAGGTCAAAATGTAGCTTTGAATGGTTTGATCCTTATCTCTCAAGCATTGGACTATACCGGCTCTACTCCGGCACATGATAACCTGGTAGCTTATGTAACCTATTTACCTACCATGGCTGCTACTGCCTGGTATCATAAAAAAGCGGGGCAGGGAAAAACTTTGGAAGCCTTCGTGCAAGAGTGTAGAGATTTTGCCTATGATGAATATTCTTCAGCCTTGTTCCGAGGCTATTTGTTAAGTGAAGAAAAAAAGAAATTCATTGCTGATCGATTGTCCTATTTTATTGGATTACCTACTGAATACATTTTACGGTCCGATTTAAGGGTATTAACGCCTCGTTTCGCCAAAGAATTATTGCGCTCCGAAGGGAAAGTAGTAGGTGGCCTGGATAGCCGATATACCATTGAAGAATCTGACCGGGTGGCCGAAAGACCGACCTTGGGGGATGCTGCAAGCAGTAGCATCATCAGTGCTTATACCGCTGCTTTAAATGATTACTTTGCCTCGACTTTAAAGGTCAAAATGACTCGACCCTACAAAGTCTCCAATGGTTCGATTGGCAGGAGCTGGAATTGGAGGCCTGTTTCAAAAAATTCTTACTGGGAACCTTCTTATGTCAATGTAAGTCGCAGACTTAGCAACGCCCTACGCCGCAATAAGGATCTACATGTCATGGTGGCCAATGGTTATTATGATTTAGTAACACCCTTTTTCGATGCAGAGTATACCTTTAGTCGGCATGGAATGGACCAAAGCCGTATCACCATGAAATATTACCAAGCAGGTCATATGATGTATACACATGAGGAGGATTTAAAGCAGTTGACTAAGGATATGCGGGAGTTTTTGGAGGGGAAATTATAGATCTTGTATGAAAGATTTCATCTTATATTTTCCAATCATCTTTTTTTTCGTATCGGTCTACCTGAGATTTATGGAAAAAGGGATTCGAATTTTAGAAAATTATAAAATTGACTATAATCATTTAAGGTACCCCTGGGGAGTCAGCATGAAGTTGATGAAAAAAGTTATTAGGGAAACGAAAAATGAATCCTTAAAAAATGAATTAAAACATGCTTTATTTCTTCGAAGGCTTCATTACTTGTTCTTAGTTTTAACTTTCTTAGGCTGTATTATTTTTGGGTACGTACATTATTCAATGAATGGCGCATAACTAAAGAGATTTTTTGACAGGTCTTCTGCTATCTAAGTGTCTGAACCACGGATTTGACTGATTTTCGGATGTCGCTGATTTTGCTTGGAGCAAAGACTGGCAGTCTTTACTCCAAGCAATTGATTTCATTCGGTCTTTAAAGCTTTAACCGGATTTTCTTTAGTCACTTTGTAGCCAACCCCAAAAATAGTAAGTAGGGTGACAGCTGTAAGTGCCAGGAAAGAAAATAATATTGGTAAAAGGCCAAGCTCAATTCTATAAGCAAAATTTTCCAGCCAGCGGCTTAAGAAAATCCAGGAAAGTGAGCTGGCAAAAACTAAGGCTATTATTAGCGGTTTCAAATAATCCCTCCATTGAAGTTTCATAATCTGTAGCTCGGATGCGCCTAAAACTTTTCGAATGCCGAAGTCCTTAGTTTTTGCATTTGCGGTATAAGCAGCCAAACCAACAACACCAAGCAAGGCGATGAACAAGGAGATAAAAACGGCTCCGGAAAATATCCGTCGGAAAAGCACTTCTTTTTGATAAGCCCCTTGAACCATTTCATCCAAAAACTGCATAGTCATCACCTTGTTCTCATCAAATTGATTGTGAATTTTTTCGACATATTCCACAGTAGCCAACAGATCGGAACTTTTTACTTTTACCAAAATATCATCAATATCCTCAATCGGTGTATTTAGGTAACCCAAAACCAGTGGCCCAATCCGCTCATGAAAAGAACGGTAGTGAAAGTCTTTTAAAATGCCTATAACCTGCGCATTAAATCCATCATCTAAATTTAACCAATCTCCAATTTTAACTTCTTCCCCCAGTATTTTTGCAGCAGCCTCATTGAGGAAAACAGAGGCACTGTCCTTGGAGAAAACGCCTTCAAAATTTCTTCCTTCCAAAAGTTCTAGCCCCAGGGATGAAAGCCCATCTTCATCCATTCCATAAAAATCCATTGAAAGAGGATCGGTTTGTTTTCCTAGAGGGTTGACTGTAATTGATCGAGGTTCTCTGTGACTGTTCAAGGCCCTGGTCATTCCAGATACATTGCTAATATTGGGGTGGGCCAGTAGTTCTTCTTTGATCGTCTTGAAATGCTGCCGGACTCCGCCACCATTAACTTCAACTACCATTTGATGATCACTATCAAAACCCAGATCTTTCTCCGCCATAAAGTTCATTTGCTGATTAATGACCAACAAACCGATCATCATAAATAAAACCAGGGCAAACTGAAAGGATACCAGGCCATGACGCAATATTCCCTTGCTTTTTATATTGAACTTTTCATTCTTCAATACATGGATAGGATTAAATTTGCTTAAGTAAAAAGCAGGATATAATCCACCCAGGACGATCATTAATAGAATGGTCAAGAATACAAAGAGTGCCGCCTGCAGAATGGTTTCCAGGTCCAAATTCAATTTCACCTGAGTCAACTCCTCAAAATAGGGAAGTAATATGTTCAACAAAACCGCACTACCCAGGAGCGATATAAAAATAATCAAAAAAGACTCCGTCAGAAATTGCGCAATCAACTGTCCTTTTTGAGCGCCAACCGTTTTTCGCACGCCTACTTCTTTTGCCCTTTTGGTGGCCCTGGCCGTGGCTAAATTTATATAATTGAAGCAAGCCACAATGAGTAAAAAAACAGCTACAATACTGAAAGCCCGGATTTGACCTAAATCTCCTTTTTTAAATGCAGCTAAAGTACCAGAAATCTCATCTGAATGAAGGTGTTGGTCCAATATATTTTGCAGGTAGTAAGGGTGTTCTTCCCAATCTGGTCCTTTATATTTTTTCAATAAGGGGAGAAGTTGAGCTTCAAAATTTTCTTTTTGAGCGGAATCAGAAAGACGGATATAGGTTTTAGCAGGTGCTCCATTCCAGGATTCAAACCAAGTAGCGAACCAGCTGGCTGCATTCTGAAAATAGACTTCCATATCCTGACTCAAAACCATGTTAAACTGTAGATAGGAGTTTTTTGGTGGATCCTTCATCACGGCAGTAATTCGAAAACTTCCGTATCGCTCAATATCTAGCGACTCTCCTATAACCTCGGTAGAATTAAAATATCTCATCGCGCTTGTTTCCGTAATCACCATTGTGTTGGGTTCTGATATTGGATAGTCAGAGCGTCCCGCGACTATGTCAAAGTCAAATACCTGAAAAAATTCAGGAGAAGCCAATAAAAAACCTGTTTCAAAGAGTCTGTCCTCACCCTGGCCTACCCATGAAGGCATACCTCCAATAAAATTAGCCGCATCTTCAACCATGGGAAGCTCTTCTTTTAAAGCAGATGCTAGATTAATAGAAGTGTTTACTCGAGCTTCGCTACCTTGAGGATTATCAATTACCTGAATAATGCGAAAGGTACGATCAGCATGCTCATGGAATTGATCAAAACTGAACTCATGCTGGACATAAAAAATGAGTAGCAAAAAAACCGCTAATCCCAAAGATAAACCTGAAAAATTCAAGAGCGAATATTTCCATTCCCGGCGAATGTTTCGTCCCCCAATCTTTATATAATTTCGCATCAATTGAAATTTCATAATCCTTAAATTTAGTTTCTTGATATTAAGCCAACGGAAACTTCTGATGACGTCCCACACAAATTGTCGACGAGCAGCATTCAGGCCATTTTTTTCTATCCGCTTCTCAAATAATTCCGTTAGATCTTCTTCGATTTCTTCCAGATATTCAGCCTTGCAATAAAAGTGAAGGAAACGCCTGGCCCATTTTGGAGGTTTTTGCATCATTGAAAAGAAATTTTCGGAATTTTTTGATACAATTTCACCCTAGTTTCGTGCATCTGGTCCAATAATTGTTTGCCTAATGCTGTGATCTCATAGAATTTCTTCCGGCGCCCTCCTCTTTGATTCGTAATTCCACCAACATGTGCCTTAACCATTCCTTTTTTCTCCAGTCGTTTGAGTACTACATGGACCGCACTAATATTGACTTTCCGGTTAAGGTCATTATCCAAAATCTCATAAATTAATACGCCATAAGCTTTCTTGTTATTGGCAGCTACGATGAGTAAAATTACTTCTTCGAATTCTCCGATATGATGTCCTTTCATAATTATTATTTACTAAACAAAAGTAAAAGTAATAAATATATTTTACTTTTGTTTAGTAAATAATAGATTTCTACCATCCTTTTCCTATCAAAAGTAGACGAACAGTATTGATTCCGTTTAGTTTTTGACATACCTTCCACCCATGATTTGTGCCGCAGGTAAACACTGATTTGGCTAATATTCTCTGTTTCGTACAACGAAGACCTAGCAGCGCAAATCAGTGTTCATCAGTGGCAAATAAGTCATATCATTATGAACTAAGTGATAAACTAAAAAACAAAATGTCCCTACCTGGAATTACTTAGCCGTTCACGCCTATGGAAAAGTCAGGATTGTGGAAGAGCTTTCAGAAAAGATAGAGATTTTGGAAAGAATGATGGATGATTTGGAACCCAATTACAAAGCCCAGTGGGAAGAATTATCTGATGACTATAAACTAGGAATGATTAATGGAATTATCGCCTTTGAGGTAAAAGTCCATGAGCTCCAATTCCAAGAAAAATTGAGTCAAAATAAAAAAGAAAACGAGCGACAAAACATCATTGAATCTTTTTCTGTCAGCGATCAGGATAATGAAAAATTGATAGCGGAGTATATGCTTAAAAATGAAAGCAATGACTAATCTTGAAATCATAAAGCAGCTACGGGAAAGGATATTTACAGACGAGGATGGAGAGCAATATTCTTTAGAATTCCTTCCGCCACTAACAAATAATGAGTTAGATAATTTAAAATCAAAATTCCCAAATCACCATATAGCTGAGGAATTATTGGAAATAATGAGCATGACAAAAGGTTGGGATGGTTATGGTTTAGAGCAAGTCTATTTTGATTCAATTGGGTCATTTGGATTTTTCGAATTGTCTCCTCATTCCATTTGCATGGGACATGATGGTTTTGGAAATTATTGGGTTCTTGATATTAACAAAAGAGGGACATTAGGAAAAGTCTTTTTCGTATGTCACGACCCAGCTGTACTGATCATTCATTCTCAAAATTTAAATGAATACCTCCATCATTTATTAGAATTTTATGAAAACCCAGATGAAGGTTATCTCAATGAAATTCATGAAAAAGTGGTAAGGACAGTTTGGAAAGAAAATCCCAATGTGTCCAGTAAATCAGAATTTCTCCAATCGAATCCTAGTTATTCAAAATTTTTAAGCCCTTTCGAAGGAGGAGAATGGGCTGTCGCAGATTTAAGAAAGGGGGATAATAAAGAAGGATTTGCTTGGGGTAAATACGACTCTAACCAATATACAGTTAGACATAATGAAGATTTAGTTTGGGTCTTAAAAAACAAGAAAAAAGGTTTTTTTAACAGGTTATTTGGATAAAAACATTTTTCATCAGGTTTCTAAATTATGATTTATTTGAAGCAGGTTTTTATGCTAGGCATTTTCTTTCTGGTTGCTAGTTTCAGTGTACAAGGACAAGAGTTTATTTTCGGTGATTCTTCTGTTGTAAGTCGCATCAAAGAAAAAACCTCCCAGATATATGAAAACAAGGACAAAACCCAATTTTTTCTAAGCAAAAAAAAGCTACAAAAGAAAAAAACATTCGGAACCAGTATTATTGCTCATTCCAAAGAAGGGCTATTCAATCGGATCATCACCTTTAATTCAGACCAAAATGGTCAGCTGGCAACTGAATGGTATTTTTGGAAGACTCAGCTAATTTATGTTTACCAGAGTTATGAGTTTTATCAGGAGGCCAAAAAAAAGAGCAGCTGGAAGAATTTTAAAAACCTTTGGGCCTGGGAGAGTAGATACTATTTTGAGGATGAGACGTTAAAGTTTCAAAAGCATAAGGGTAAATCAGCTATGACTAAACAAAAAGAAGTTCAACAACTTTTGGAAGATGCTTATTCTATTCTTGCTTTTGTAAAAGAAAGCAGCTAAGAAAAATACTGCCTGTAACAATCTTCTAATCTGTTTGTATTGAGATTTTCTGCATATAGCTTCCTGGAATGAATACACAGAGCTCCATTTATACTACCCATTTCCAAACACTTTTGAAAATCATAACCTCGGGCATGTGCGTATAAGAAGCCTGAAAAAAAAGCGTCTCCGGCACCATTCGAATCAACTAAATCGAAATCTTTCACGGCTTCGACTTCTAACCATTGACCTGCTTTATTGGTGCCGCTCGCTCCATTCTTGCCATGGGTACAAACCACCAGCTCCTTTCCTTCTTCGATCATTTTTTCCATAAACGGCCGATAATCGGAGAGGTTGTCCGAACTTAAAAAAATGTAATTAGCTGCTTTAATAAAATCCTGATGGTAGGAGTTCCCTAAGTTGTAATCGTGTAGGTCTGTCCAAATTGGTTTATTCAGTTGCTGGCAAATTGGAATTAAGAAGCGACTGTAATTGGTAATATTCAAAACAACAAAGTCACTATGTCTAATTAGCGGATCAAATTGTGCAAAATCTAGATTGGGTTTATCGGAGGAATTATTGACAAAAATAGAAATGCGCTCACCTTGCTTATTCATGATATTGACGTGCCGTTGAGTACCATTGCCATCCTCATAATACAGGAATGTTATATTTGGCATCTTTAAATATTCCCTAATTTTTTCAGCATAAACATCCTTACCAATAAGCGCGTGAAAAGTGACATTGAAATCTAACTTACTCAAATTAGTAGTCTTTCCAACTCCTGTAGAGCCAACGGTTTCCTGAAATTCGGACTTATGAAAGGTTTTGGGTTCGGGTTTAGGAAATTCCTCCAAATAAATAATAGAATCAAAGGAGGCACCACCCACAACAAGTACTTTTTTCATTTATTGAGCATTCATAAGGTTAAGAAAAGCCTCCTTTTTTTCTTTTCCAATCGCTATTTGCCGATCTCCAATTTTTATAGCATGCGGCGAATAGGCTTGCACTTTATCAATAGCAATAATAAAAGATCGATGAAGTCGAAAAAAAAGGGATGAAGGCAATCTTTCTTCAATAGATGAGATGGTCATGTAGCTAATATGTTTTTGAGTAGCAGTATGAATGTGAATACAATTCCTTTGGCTTTCGATAAAGAGTATATCATCATAAAAAACTTTGGTCATCATCCCTTTAGACTTGATGTAAGTAAAGCCTCTGTCACCTGTCTCTCTGGTTATGTTGTTTTGTTCAAGTTGATAAACAGAAAGGGCTTTGTTAACTGCCTTGAGGAAACGTTCAAAAGAAAAGGGTTTGACCAAATAATCAAGTGCTTCTAGTTCAAAGCCTTCCACTGCATAATCTGAATATGCAGTAGTAAAAATTACTTTTGGTTTATTTTTTATCATTTTGGCCAGTGAGGTGCCTAGTAAACCAGGCATTTGAATATCTAAAAACACCAGGTCAACAGTATTTCCATGCATATTATTAAAGGCCTCTAAACCATCTCTATAACTGGCTACTAATTCCAATTGCACAACATTAGAGATGTATTGTTCGAGAATATCCCGGGCTATTTTTTCATCATCAACGATAATACATTTCAATTTATCCATAGCTTTTATTTAAACCGACAAGTCTAATTTTAGCACGACCATAAAGGAATCTTCTAAATCTTCAATTTTTAGCGTATGTCGATTTTGATATAATAAATCGAGTTGTCTTTGCACATTCTCCAAGCCTATACCCGACACTTCCACAGAGGTTTCTTTTCGGTGAGGTGTACTTTTCGGCTTACTGTTTTCTATTTTTAATATAAAACTATTCCCCTGAGTGGATATATCCAGAGAAATCCAGGCTTTTTCAGAAGAAGGCCCCAAACTGTGTTTAAAACTGTTTTCCACAAAATGTAGAATCAACATAGGCGCAATTTGTAAACCTTCCTGGCGACCATACAAACTGAAGCTGACATCTAGCCGATCCTGATGTCTGATTTTCTCTAAATCAATATAGTTTTTGATATGCCCTATTTCTTTTTCCAGTTCAACTTTCTCCACATTGGTTTCATACAAGGTATAGCGCATCAAGCTGGATAATTTTAGAGTTACATCTTTGGCTAGTTCCGATTTTTGAAGAATCAGGCCATATAAATTATTAAGCGTGTTGAACAAAAAGTGGGGCTGCAATTGGTGTTTTAAAAATTTTAACTCCGTCTCTAGATTTTGTTTTTCCAGATCTTTAGCCTCCAGTTTTTTGTTCATCCATACACTCACTAGCTTAAATCCAATTGGTAAAATCAGGGCAGTATTGATATTGATCACCTGGTGCATGATCTCATATATGTTAAACATGCTTAATTCTGGATCAAAAGACTTCCAGGGATGCAAATAATTATAGGCAATCACTCTTTGAACAGTAGCAAATACAGTAATGATCAGAAAGGACCAGGCAATAAAAACAATATATTTTTGTCGTAACAAATATTTAGGAATAATAACATACATGATCATATAGGCAGTGGCTATTTTGGTAGGCAATAACACCAACTCTGAAAAAATCAAATTTGCATATTCCCCATGTGTAGAACCCCAAAAAAGGCCAAAAAACAGTACAATAGCAATCCAATAAGATGTATGAATGATCCATGGCTGAACCCGGATTTCCTCCCAAATTGGAGAGGCCTTGACTCGTGGCCTTTTTTGATTAATAACTTGGTCCATAAAAGTTGCTTATTTATTTCCTTCCATTTGCACCTAACTGTAGTATAGTGATTGATTCCGATTCTAACTTCAGATTAGTATCTAGGCTTAACTCTTTTTCAGCCAAAACATCCCATGCAGAGGAATATTTGAACAAAATCTCAACAAAACGATCCAGGTTTAGTGTTTTGTCTTGTTTATTATTATTTAGGATGATCATCGCTGCATCATCTCGTTTGTGACGAAAATAAACATACACTTCATCCTTTGGTACAAAATGTGTAAGTTGGCCATTAATGATATTGGGATTGGATTTTCGCCAATCTAATAACTGTTGGAGAAAATTGAAATATTCTTCCTGCTGTCCTTTCCTTTCATTTTTTTCAAATAAATTGTTCTGATCCTCAGCCCATCCTCCTGGAAAATCTTTCCTGCGTGGCCCATCAGAAGTTCCATCATTAATTCCGGTCATTAGGATTTCATCTCCATAATAAATTTGAGGAATTCCTCTCATTGTCAATAAGATTCCAGCCATCATTTTAGTACGATTAATATTTTCTCCTAAAAGCGAATGGATTCTATCTACATCATGGTTTCCATTTAAAGTGACATTATTAGAAGGGTCAAAATGAAGATAATCCTTAGCCAGTATATTGTATAAAGAGCGAATAGTACCTTCTCCTTTTAAGGCATTGATACTGGCAAAATATATAGGAAAATCTACCGTACCTTGTAAGTGGGATTCATACTGAGCATGTCCCTTTTCTTGCCAGTAACTGGTTATTTCCGGGCCGATATTTTCAATTAAAATTTCTCCAAAAGAAAAGAAATCCGGGTATTCTTCTTTTATTCCTAGAGCCCAATCTGAAAGCATATTTTTATCATTATATGGATAGGTATCAAAACGCACTGCATCCAGATTGGCATATTCCACCCACCAGGTGACATATTGCTTCAAATACTGAGCCACAAAAGGATTGCTTTGGTTCATATCCGGCATCATCACATCAAACCAACCATTGGTCATTAATTGCCGATCGTATTGGGAAGCATGAATATCCAAAACAGATACACTTTCATAGTTGGTTCTGGTAAATTGGTCAAACTGATGTATCCAGTCTTCCATCGGTAAGTCTTTTATAAAATAATGCTCTTTTCCTACTTGATTAAAAACAACATCTAAAACCACTTTAATACCTCGGGCATGTGCTTCTTCCACCAATATGACATAATCCTCATTCGTTCCTAATCTTGAGTCAACCTTAAAATGATCAGTTATGGAATAACCATGATAGGATAATTTGTCCATATTGTTTTCCTGAAAAGGAGTTAGCCAAAGAGCAGTAATACCAAGCTCCTTCAAATAATCTAGCCGATCAATGATTCCCTTTAAATCTCCTCCATGCCTACCATCCGGATTATTGCGATTGACTTTATCTGGATAGCTATCTATATTATCATTTCCAGGATCTCCATTGACAAAACGATCCGGCATAATGAGATAAACTACATCTTCTTGTGTTAATCCCATTTGCCTATCACTTCGAGATCTTCTTTCTCTTAATTCATAATTGTAAGTAAGATTTAGATCTCCTTTTGAAAACTGTATTTCGAAATGACCAGGGTGGGTGTTCTTTGCAATTTCAATATTTAGAAAAATATAGTTGGGGTTGCTGGTTTTAACACTTCTGCTAATTTTAACCTGTTCATTTG
Source organism: Saprospiraceae bacterium (assembly GCA_028285545.1). Lineage (GTDB taxonomy): Bacteria > Bacteroidota > Bacteroidia > Chitinophagales > Saprospiraceae > JANQPA01. Next base: position 43,397 of record JANQPA010000094.1, read on the forward strand.
TGATTCTAGGCTGCATACTAGCTATGTTTTCTCCATAAATGGTCAATTGAAGAAAAGTATTTTTCATGCCTACCCACCAAAAGGGAGGGTCTATACGATCTATCTTTACATCCTGGCCAAAAGCCAAATTAAAAGTTATCAGATATGCAACAAATAATAAATTAATGCCCTTCATAATTTAGGAATTTGAAAATGAAATGATCTTTGAAAAAGCAAAGATTACAGGTCCTAATATAGAGGTCGGGACATAAACACTATTTTAAAGGACAAAAAACCTTAAACAGACATCATGAAACTATTTCTTATCGGTCCAGGTGGGGTTGGAAAAACAACGGTGGGAAGGCTTTTAGCCAAATCTTTGCGACGCCAATTTATCGACTTAGATGAGAAATTCCATCAAACAATAGGGAATATAACAGACTATATTCATCAGACAGGGTATCAAAACTATTGCCAGCAAAACTCCGACCTTTTTTATCAAATTATTTCCGAACAAAAAGAAAATGATCAGCTTGTTTTTGCGCTTTCTTCAGGGTTTTTAATTTATAAAAACTTAGGACAAAAACACCTGGAAAGCCTCCAAGAGGAAGGCTTAACCATTCTCCTATTACCATCCAGATCCTTAGAAGAAAGCACAGAAATAATTATAAAAAGGCAATTAGAACGAGGTTTTGGGCTGAATGAAGAAAGGGAAAGAGAAAAATTCACCAATCGTTTTGAGCCTTATAAACAATGGGGTGACCTTCAGATTTTTTCTTCTCAAAGCCCTGACGGTATTATCCAAGAAATTATTTGCAGACTAAAAAACACTCACTTTTTTGAATGAAATCACTCCTAAATATAAGTTCGTGCATCCCTTTAACTAACTTTTAATCTTTAAGAAGGTGTCTAAAAAAATGAAATCCATTAACTTTAAAGACCATCACCAAACACTCGTCCATGAAGAATTTATACCTCCTTGTCTTTGCCATTTGTTTATTTAATCCCTCGCTATTTGCCCAATCTTTCGATGTGGCTACCCTTTCTGGTCTGGAATATGGGCCTCATCCTGTAGGCTTTCAATTTTTAAAAACCTTTGATCCCTCTCGAGGTCCCATTCTTGAACAAAAAAATAAGAGTCAAAGAATCACACCTATTTATTTGTGGTATCCAGGAAAAAAGAAATCCAAAAGGATTCCGGAAATGAGCCTCAATGATTACCTTTCTTACTGGGCTTATGAAACAGATTATAACGTTTCTTCCTCAGAAATTTTTGCTGCTGCTCAAAGGAATTTTGCTCGATCTTTCCTCTGGGTCACTGATATTTCCGATTTCCAAACACTATATGAATCCAAACTAACTCTCAAGGCTCAGGAAAATATCCCTATGCTGGAAGGTAAGCATCCATTGGTGATTCTCAGTCACGGGGCTATGATGAATTGGCAATTTATGGCTGAATTTTTGGCCAGTCATGGCTATGCGGTGGCCTTAGCGCCAGTGGCTGGTACTTATGACAAACGATTGGAAGCAAGCATTAGCGGAGTAACTACTGAATTAAGAGATGCCGAACACATCCTTAGTCAAGTCCAAAAGTTCCCTCAAATTGATTTGGAGAAAATAGCTACAGTAGGCAACAGTTTAGGCTCAGTAGCAGCAGTGGCCATGGCCACTAAAAACCCCTCCGTCAGAGCGGTGGTCAGCCTGGATGGCGTAATTGGTTCTCCCAATGAGGGTAGCTTGCTTCATGAAATGTCCTATTATGATGACCATGAATTCACAGTCCCTTTACTACACACCACCGGTGGATTCTCCTTCAGCAATAATAGAGAACTCATTAATAATTTCGAGTTTTCAAATAGATTTATCCTGGAATTGAATGGTATGCGGCATGCTGATTTTATTGGCCAGGGTTTGTATGACACTCTCGGTGTAAAAATGACGGGATCAGCAGCTGGCGATTACCGAGAAGCTTACCGACAGCTGCAAAAACACACCCTCTTCTTTTTGAATGCCTACCTCAAAAATCAAGAAAATGAATGGGTTGATTTGTTCCAAAAAGAGGAGGTCAGCCCTTTAATAAGTTCTAAAACTCATATTGCAAATAAAGCAAAGAACTACTCTTTCGCTCAACTTATTAATTTCATTTTTGAATTAGACTTCGACGCGCTTTTTGCAGTTTACCAGCAACATAAGGATCTCAAAATAAAAGCCTTTAGTTATAATACTTTTCACGATGTGGGCATGCAAATGATATTCAGACAACATTTTGCTGAAGCCAAACAATGGTTCCTTTATTTTTCAGAAAGTTATCCGAATTCCGCTAAGGCTAAATACTTGCTGGGAAGTACGCTTGAACGATTAGAGCAAGGGGTAGATGCACAGCTTATTCTTCGGGAAGCTCAGAATCTTATGAAGGAAGACCCTTTTTTGAGCACCTCTCAAAAAGAACTATACTCGAACAGAATCGAAAGCAAACTCAAAAGATTTAAAGGAGAATAATAATTTTATGATTAATGACATCCAAATAAAGCAATGGACCAGTAAGCTGTTACAGAAACTTAGTGTTTCTCATACCGAATATGCCAATTTCGAATTTCCTCGGCACTTCCATACCTATTATACCATATTATTGGTTGAGGAAGGGGTAAACCTTGGTTTTACGGGTCGTCATAAATATACAATTGGTCCTGGTTCTATTTTACTCATTAATCCTGGAGAAATACATGCCGGAAAATCCTATGCCAAGAAGTATCTCAAATTCAGTTCCATTAAAATAGAAGAGGACTTTTTATATCAACTCTTAACTAATAATGGAATTGACTTAAAAACAGATATTTTATTCTATAATAAACCAATTAATGATCCCGATTTATCCCGAAAAATGAAGGTAGTGCTAGACAGCATCACCAATTGCCAAGAAAGAAATTTGATGGATCATTGTTTAACAGAATTTATATTTGATCTTATAGAAGGTCATTCTTTAAATGCAAGCCATTTTAAGGATGAAACGTTGGATTTCCTTTACTTGAAAAAGGCTAGAGAATTTATTCAAGATAATTATCAACAAAACATTTCCCTTACAAATATTGCTCAGGCGTGTTATGTAAGTGAATATCATTTGAGTCGACAATTTCAACGTCATTTTGGCCTTAGCCCTTTTGCCTATATACGAAATTATAGAGTCGAAAAAGCAAGACAATTACTCCAAGAAAAAGAAAACATCACTGAAGTTGCCCTATCTGTTGGTTTTTATGATCACAGTCATTTTCTAAAAAATTTTAAGAAGCTAATGGGTATGCGCCCTTCACAATATCAAAAAGCTTTTCATTCTTGATTTACAACAACATTTTTTCCTAACACACTTGCCTGCCGTTAGGCAGGGACTTCGTACACTGACTGTTACAGACTCGCACTGATTTAGTTTGTCTTGAATAAATCCACTACTACTCGTTAATTCATTTTTAATACTTACATCACTTTACATGGTCTGCAACGTCCAGGACGGTCTGCAACCGCCCAACAACTAAAACAGCAATTCCGTACTATTTTTTGATAGCTGACTGGTTTTTCTTTGTGTAAAAATCAGCCAGACTATGAAAAACACAATTGCTATTTCTCTTTTTTTCTTGCTCTTTACAGCTCTTCAGGCACAAGAAAAAGAGCTCACATCCGATACTACAGATCAAATTATTTATACCTGTCCTCCTTGTGGCTGCGATAAAGATGGCGAACACCTTAGCCATGGAGGACAGTGTCCTTCTTGTGATATGGCCTTGAGACCTGACTACCCAGGTTTAAAACGAGTTGCCAACCCTCAGAAAAGACCCACTGTAGGGATGCTCCTATATAATGGTGCAGACATTATGGATGTCACAGGCCCCTGGTCAGTATTTGAACACGCTCGCTTTAATATTATTACAGCTGCCAAAACCAAAGAAACCGTTTCCTTAGGCATGAGTATGGAATTAAAACCGGACTTTACACTGGAAAATATGCCTGAAGTTGATATCCTGGTTATCCCAGGAGGTGGCCCAGCTGAAATGAATCAGGATATGGAAATCGTTGAGTGGATAAAAAAGCGCTACGAAAATACTGAAACCCTTTTTTCAGTATGTAGTGGAGCTTTCTTTTTAGGTTTGGCGGGATTGTTGGATGAAAATGAAGCAACTACCTTTTCTTCTTTGATTCCTTCTTTATCCCGCCAGTTTCCTAAATCAAAAGTGCTCAATAATGTAAAATATACCGACAATGGTAAGATTGTCACCTCCGCCGGTTTGTCCTCAGGTGTGGATGCTGCTTTTCATGTGGTTTCCAAATATTACGGTCAGGGAAGAGCACAAGACATTGCCAATCATATGGAATATGCCTGGAATATAAAAACCGAATATGCAAGAACCCAGTTGGCCGATAATTATCTCCAGTCAATACGATCACTAGTAGGTTTATTTGCCAAAAAATATACCTACTCACATGGAGATAACCAGAAATGGGAGTATCGATTCTTATTGACCCAACAATTAAGTCATACTAAAATCATAAACCTGGTCAAAGGTCAACTTGATAATATGGAAAACTGGAAGACCTCAACAGCCAATCAAAATTCGATAACAGGGATCATCACCCATCCTATGTTGGGAAAGGGCAAAGTACAAATTAAAGTACAAGACAGTCCTCAGGGTAAAGTTGCCATCCTTACTTCCAAAAAACTATCCAAATAAGTGCTATGAATCCAAAAGTATTTCTCATTATTCTAATGGTATTCTTTTTGATCAAAACAGATGTTTTTAGTCAAAATGCTACCGCCAAGCTTGACTCCCGAAATAGTATTAAGGTCGGTAAGAATATCAGCATCCAATCACAATTTAAGGGGCTTCCGTTAGTGGAGCCTCATATTTCGGCCCATCCCACCAATAATAACTTTTTGCTAGCTGCTGCTATGGTCGTGACTGATAAAAACCGCCCTTACCAAAGTTGCCGCCTATCTAGTTTTATTTCGAAAGATGGTGGATTAACCTGGACCGAAACGGCTCATGATTGGTGGGGTTATGACCCCTGGACAGCCATTTCGGAAAAAGGTCAGGCTGTAATGGCCTGGCTAGGTACTCCCGGATCATTTAAAGGACAATTTCCAGTTCAATTTTTCACTTCTCCTGATGGAGGAGAAAATTGGGATGCCCAAGTCCAGACCTTGGAAGGAGGGCATGATGGAACAAAGATAAGCGTATTGAAAGATGATTATTACTTTACTACCGTCCGGTTTCGCAATGATATGGGCGCTGATGTCATGTTGTTTCATAAGAGAGGCAAAGGCAATTTCCAAGAAGTTGCTAAAATTGACGGAAAAGGACAGCGTCTCAATTTTTGCGAGCCGGCCATTTTAAGTGATGGGTCAGTCATTGTTCCTGCTTCTCATTTTCTCCGAAAAGCTTGGGTTCAGGTTTTTGACCCCAAATCTTCCAAGCTTTCTGAACAACAGATGCTTACCATTCGTCCTGGAGGTGCAGGTGGATACATGCGGATGGTAGCAGATGTAAACATGAATTCCTCCTTTAAAGATCGGATTTATTTTGTCAGAGCATTGGGCAGACGAGGAGTTCATGAAGGAATTTGGCTCAATTATTCAAATGATAAAGGCAAAAATTGGACTAAGGACACACGGGTGGATCTTTTTGAAGGATCCAAACCCACAAAAGCAATCGTTTCCAGTATTGCCGTCAACAAAGAAGGCGTAGTGGGCATATCATGGGTAGATGCTCAACATGACCCGGAGCAAAAAAAGAAAGATGTGTATTTCACCATTTCTCTTGATGGTGGTGAAAGTTTTCAACGGCCAGTACGGGTATCGGATACTAGTACAAATCCCAAAACGGAGGGCAATGGAGATGTAGCCAATAAATTCCCTGGAGGAGGTCATTATCTGGGAATTACCACCAAAGCTGATGGCAGTTTTCAACTAATCTGGAGTGATAGTAGAAGTGGAATTTTTGAATTACAAACTTGTAATGTGGAATTAAAGTAGAAATATACCCGCCTCTGCGGGTGAAATAAAGTAGAAGTATATCGTTTTATTAGCAATAACAATATACTTCTACTACTTCTATTCTGCTTCAATTTATTTCTCTTTTCCCTAAGCAATTAATTTAATTCAAGGGAACTCTTTTTTGAAAAACATCTCCCAATTAATTACTTTTACACCCATGCAAAAAACTGCAACTGTATGGGCTAAAGAACTGGTGGCCTGCATTCATTTTTTACATCAAAAAGGCTTTGCTCCCGCTACTAGTTCCAACTACTCTTTTCGCTTGCCTGGGGAAGACCAAATACATATTTCTTCATCTGGAATTGACAAAGGATCTTTTACAGAGAATCACTTGATGCTTGTTGATTTGAATGGTATCCCTATCAATGATACCAGAAAACCATCAGCTGAAACCTTATTGCATACTTTAATTTATGATAAAAAAAAGGAGATACATTGCGTTTTGCATACGCATACTGTATACAACACCACCTTGTCCGCTATTTTTGAAAAGAAAGGATTTTTCGTGTTGGAAGGTTTCGAAGTCTTGAAAGGTATTAGTGGTGTCCGTACTCATGAAACCCAAGTTGACATTCCTATTTTTCCCAACTCACAGGATATGCCAGCCCTGGCAACATCTATTCAGAATTATTGGAATGAAAATCCTGAAATGAAAGGATTTTTATTGGCAGGTCATGGTTTGTACACCTGGGGCAAAACCATAGCAGAAGCTAAAAGACATATTGAAATCTTTGAATTTTTATTTGAATGTTATTATAAGATACATACCTTTAAATCAATTCAAAATACAATAAATCATGGCAATTTTACACATTCCTGATCAAGATAGAAAAATTACGGATCAGTCTGAGATAAGAGCGTTTTTGGCAGAAAAAGGGGTTTGGTTTGACCAGTGGGAAGCCGGTGCAAAATTTGAAGATGATGCCGACCAGGAGACTGTTTTGGCTGCTTATGACCATGTTTTAAAACCCTATATGGCCTCCAATGGTTATCAAACAGCTGATGTTATTAGTGTAAATCCAAATATGGATAACCTTGATGCCATCAAAACCAAATTCCTTACTGAGCACACTCACTCCGAAGATGAAGTTCGCTTTTTTGTAGATGGGGAAGGCTTGTTTTGGTTCAATATGGAAAAGGGCAATCCAGTTTTCGTAGTTATTTGCCAAAAGGGAGATTTGATTTCGGTTCCCGCCAATACCAAGCACTGGTTTGATTTCGGGCCCAAGACCTTTGTAAAAGCTATCCGTATTTTCATCGACCAATCTGGTTGGGTACCCAACTATACTCAGTCCGGGGTTGATGCCAGATATAATAAACTAGGATTATCTGCATGATTCGATTTATATTAATGGACATTGAGGGAACCACTACCTCTATTTCATTTGTACATGAAGTGTTGTTCCCTTATGCCAGTAAAAACCTCGAAGGCTTTGTCCGAAGCAATGCATCAGAAATAGAGGTTCGGAATGAATTAGAGGCTGTCAAAAAAACAGTGCTTGAGGAAGAAGGGCTTAAGATTTCTGATGAGGAAGCCATTCAAAAAATGCTATTTTGGATCAAAGAAGATCGCAAGCATACTGCCTTAAAAAGTTTGCAGGGTCAGCTCTGGAAAGCCGGATACGAATCCGGGGAATACCAAGGCCATATTTATGATGATGTATTGCCGGTTTTGAAAAAATGGGAAAAAGCAGGGATCAAAATGGGGATTTATTCTTCTGGGTCTGTTGCTGCCCAAAAATTATTATTTGGCTACTCTGACAAAGGCGATCTTACTCCTTATTTATCCGCTTATTTTGACACCAAAATAGGACACAAACGGGAGCATACCTCTTATCAAAACATTCAGCAAAGTTTAGATATCCCCGCAAATGAAATTCTATTCCTATCTGATGTAGAAGAAGAATTAGATGCTGCTCAAATAGCAGGATTCCAAACCATCCAGTTGGTACGTCCGGGAACACAAGCTTCTCAAAAGCATAAAACTGTTGCTACTTTTGAGGAGATTTAAAGCTTGTTTAAACTACAAGGATTGTATTCATTTCAACTAGCTGATCAGACTGCAATAGCTTTCCGTTCCTGTTTCACAAAATACATGTCCACGGCACCTTTATTTTTAGCTTGTACCTTACCCCGATATTCACACTCAAATTTGTATTTCACCTGCTTATAAGTATCTTCTGAAATATTGACATGCCCTTCAAGGCTATTGGCCTCCATTCTGGCAGCAATATTTACCGTATCTCCCCAAATATCATAGGCAAATTTATTGACACCAACCACCCCTGCTACCACTGGTCCGGTATGCAATCCTATTCTAGCTTCGAAATAAGGCTTTCCAACACGAATCCGCTCCTGCTTGTATTCTTCCAAAAATTCTTGCATTTCCAGAGCCGCTCTAACAATATTATTGGGAAGTATTCTTCGATCGGTTAAACCGCTTGCACACATATAGGCATCGCCAATGGTTTTGATTTTTTCAACATCCGTATACTGAGAAATAATAAAATCAAAAGCTTTAAAGCATTTGTCTAGTTCTTTTACCAATTCTTCCGGCTTAAGAGATTCAGCTACCTTGGTGAAGTTTTTAAAATCTGAAAAAAGAACCGTCACTTCTTTATACTGCTTGGCACTTGCTTTACCATACTCTTTTAATTCTGCTGCAATAGGTGCTGGCAAAATGTTTAATAATAACTCTTCAGACCTCTCCCTTTCATATTCAATAACCTTATTCTTTTCTTCCAGAGTCTTCTTAGCTTTTCTACTGCTGCGATACCTTCCATAAATCAAAAGTGCCAAAATAATCAAGGCACCAGCAATTATAATGGCCATCCGGGATAGGTTGCGATTGCGTTCGACCTCCATCTGGGCACTTTGAGCATCCATTGTTGCTTGCTGAAGAAGGACCTGCTGCTCCAATTGTTGCTTGGTCATTTCCTTTAATTCTGAAGATTTCTCTTCTAGTGCTTCGCTTACCTCTTGTGCCTGTTGTAGAGCTTTATTCTTTTCTTCTTCAATATTTGCTAATTCTTCACTTTGCTGCGACAACTGTTGGGTAGCTCTCTGATTTTTTTGGACCAACTGAACCTGATTTCTTTCCAGGTCTTGTTTTTCTCCTAAGATTCGATTCCGATCTTTTTCCAGGTTCTGGATTTCTCGCTGAAGAGCTGACTTTTCTTTTTCCAGGTTTCTTTGGTCTCTGGCCAGTTGTTCTTTCAAGACATCATAATCAGTTGATAATTTGCTGATACTTCGGTCTGAGAAAAACTCAAAGGCTTCTTCATAAATTTGACTGGCTTTGCGATATTTTTTTTCACGATTTGCCACTTCGGCGCGCTTTTGGGTACTTTCGGCCATCAAGCCCATATCGCCTGCCTGGCGAGCATAGGCAAAAGCATTTTTGAATTCTGCATCGGCTTTATAATAAGAGCGATCAATTTGATTGATCTCTCCTTTAAGCATGGCAATCTGAGCCAACATTCCTTTATCATTAAGGTTAGAAGCGATCTGACTAGCTTTCTGAGCATGACTCAATGCATCTTTATACTGTCGCTTACCTTTATAGGCTTCCCCTAATTTGATATACAGGCCCATCTTTTCTTTAGGTGTCTCTGCTTCCTTTAATTGGCCCTCTAATTGGACAATACTTTGTGCACTCAAATGCAAAGCCAATAAAAGAAAGATCGACGTAAAAATAAATCTCATCTTTTCTTATTTATTTTTTTGCTATACAAAAATAGCATTTGTTGTCAATTTAGTATGTTCCTTAGGATTATTTTAAGAAAGGGAAGGATTTAATTTGAAAAAACTAATTTTTGATGATTTCCTTTATTTAAGGTAGACAAGATATTTGAATAAAGGATGTATTTCGACAAGAGATTAAATTTCATTAATAAGACTTTAATACTTTTTAACACAAAACCATTAAGAATGGCTTTTGTTAAGAACGTATGTTTAGTTCACAAATTGTAAGTATTAGTTTTTTCAAATTCAAAAAAGTACCCTCCCAATGGAAAGCTTTTCGCTGGATGGGCCTTTCTACAGGTATTTTACCTGAGGTAAAAGGCTTAGAATTTGGCAAAATGTTGGGTAGTGGAGGACGCAATGGTTTTAGTGTTTTTCCTAACTTTGGGGTTTACGGTATTTTGGGAGTTTGGGAAAATGAAAAATATGCCAACTCCTTTTTTCAGAGCCATTCATTTTTCCAGGATTTGAAAATGGAATCCATCGAATACTGGACTACTTTTATGCGAACCACCATGGTGCATGGTCAATGGGAAGGGACTTGTCCTTTCACCATAACAGAAAATTTTAATAAAGATCGATTGGTTGCAGTACTAACACGTGCCACCATTCGAAGAAAAAGGCTGTGGCATTTTTGGAAACATGTACCTAAAGTAAGTCGTTCTATGGATGAACATAAGGAAGGACTTATTTTTTCAGCAGGTGTGGGAGAATTACCCCTTGTGCAACAGGCTACCATTAGTTTTTGGGAAAACAGCAAATTTATGGAATCATATGCCTATAAAAGTAAAATTCACAAGGAAGTGATCAGAAAAACAAGAGAATTAGATTGGTATAAAGAGGAGTTATTTGCCCGCTTTCAGCCTTATAAAACCATAGGCACCTGGGAAGGGACTAATCCTTTAATTTCTTTTTTATCATAAACACAAAAAACACGGAGTCAAGAAATGAAGCTCAATTATAAGACGCTAGGAGAAGGAGATCCTTTAATCATTCTGCATGGCTTGTTTGGTATGTTGGATAATTGGCAAAGCATTTCCAAAAAATTTGCCGAACATTATCAGGTTTATCTTATCGATCAAAGAAACCATGGAAAATCTCCGCATGAGGATTTGATAGATTATCCCAGTATGGCTGAAGACCTTTATGATTTTATGTTTGACCATGATATTGATCAGGCCAACATACTTGGACACTCAATGGGAGGCAAAACTGTCATGCATTTTGCCCATCTATATCCAGAAAAAGTTCGTCGGCTTATTATCGTGGATATAGCTCCCAGAGCTTATAAAGGCAGTCATCACGATATTTTCGAAGCCCTTTATAATGTTGATCTTAACTTGGTAGAAACCCGAACCGATGCTGAACAAATGATCGGACAAAGAATAGGTGAGGTTGAAGTAAGATCTTTTTTATTAAAAAATTTGAAACGCAAAAAGGAGGGCGGTTTTGAGTGGAAAATGAATTTACATGCCATATATAGGCACTATCAGGACATTCTTATCCCTTTAGAAGCCGAAATACCTTTTGTAAGTCCTTCACTTTTTATCAGAGGGGAACGATCAAACTATATATTAGAAGAGGACTTTTCCCTTATAAAAGATCAATTTCCTGAAGCTGAAATAATTACTATCGATGAAGCTGGTCACTGGGTTCATGCAGATGCGCCGGAAGAATTATTCAATGTAGTCCACAATTTTTTGCAGAAATAAGGGCCCAGCTTGCTTTTAAGGTGTTTTCAAAAAGTTAATCTATACTAAATTTATCCACGTTTTAATCTTAAAACCTTAATCTTGTGTTAGTTGAGTAATGAATACACAATAGAGTTTATGTAGGATAATTTCATATCGCTCCTACGGGCGATATGAAATTATCCTACATAAACTCTATTATCAATTTTTTTCCGATAAAAATTCAATGATTATGAGGCGTTTTCTGAAAATAACTGGCTTAGTTGCTGTTCTGATACTTGGAATGGCCATGACTACCAATAATGGAAGGTATTTTGAAATCATCAAAAATATTGAGATCTATACCAACCTATATAAAGAACTTAACACTTATTATGTTGATGACATTGATCCTGGGCAGTTAATGAGAACAGGAATTGATGCCATGGTCGGTTCCCTTGATCCTTATACTAATTACATTTCAGAGAACGATATTGAAAGTTATCGACTAAATACCGAAGGGCGAGATAATAGTTTTGGCGCACTGACAAAAAAAATCGGGGAATATGTCACCATAACCGAAATTTACAAAGGGCAACCAGCCGATGAAGCGGGCCTAAAAGCAGGGGATCAGATTTTAGCGGTTGATGGTAAGGATGCCAAAGGAAAAACAGCCGACGAAATGGCAGGAATTATGAGAGGGTCACCTGGTAGTTTGATGGCTCTAAAGATCCAAAGGCCTGGCCAAAAGGAGGCCATTAATGTAACAGTTGAACGAACGCGAGTTGAAGTGCCTAATGTTCCTTATCATGGTATGCTAACAGATGATATTGGGTATATTACCCTTACTACTTTTACAAGAAATGCAGGGCGTAATGTTTCAAATGCTCTTAAAGAGCTTAAAAAGGAAAACCCTGGATTAAAAGGAGTGGTATTAGATTTAAGAGAAAATGGAGGTGGACTGTTGGTTGAAGCAGTGAATGTTTCCAATGTATTTATTCCTCGTGGAGAATTGGTCGCGGCCACCAAAGGGAGAGTAAAAGAATGGGATCGAAGCTTCAAAACTCAAAACAATCCTACGGATGAAGAAATATCTCTAGTAGTTGTTATCAATGACCATTCTGCTTCCGCCTCAGAGATCGTTTGTGGCACTATGCAGGATTATGACAGAGGAGTATTAATTGGTCAGCGTTCTTATGGAAAAGGCCTGGTTCAGAATACACTCGAAATCGGTTATAATTCCAGACTCAAATTAACTACCGCTAAATATTACATTCCCAGTGGCCGTTGCATTCAAAGCGTCGAATATGAAAATGGAGAACCCGTCGACATCTCAGACGATTTAAGAACTCCTTTCAAAACCAGAAATGGTCGTAAAGTGCTAGATGGTGGAGGAGTAAAACCAGATCTGGTTATTTCAAAAGTTACCGACAATAAAATGGTGAAAAGTTTGGTAGATCAGGATTTCATTTTCCGCTATGCTACTCAGTTTGTGATCAAAAATGAATCCATTGCCAGCGTAGAAGATTTCAAATTCGATCAGTTTGATGAATTCCTTGATTTTGTCAAAAAAGAAGGATTTCAATATGTCTCCGAAACCGAAAAGATGATTGAAAAATTGGAGGCCACAGCAGAAAAAGACGGTTTCCAAATCGATCAATCCATCCAATCTTTGAAAGGGCAACTTACAGAAGCCAAAATAGATGATTTGAAAGAATTTAAAGTAGAGCTGTCTAAAATGATTGAAAAGGAAATTGCTGGCCGATATTATTATCAGGAGGGATCTATCAAGATGGGCCTTAGAAATGATAATGAAATTCAGGAAGCGATTGTTTTGCTTAACAATCCTGCCAAGTATAAACAAATCTTAGAAGGGAATTAATCGATGGTAGATAAGCAGTTGATCTTGAAACAAAAGTATTTTCGCTTATTTCAACCTTGTTCTTAAAGTAGAACAGAAATAATTAGAGACAAATAGAGATATATGGAGACAAATTGTTTCTATATATCTCTATTTGTCTCTATCATATCTCTATTATTTATGAACCTAAGACTGTTTTTAATAGTAACCATCTCCTTTTTTTATTTTTCAATTTTTGGTCAAATAAACCTCCAAGGCAATCTCGATTTTGGAGATTACGCCATAGGTTTTAAACAAGTTCCTTTTAATTATACCCAGCAGACACAGGCTAGAAATATCAATATTGCTCTTTGGTATCCAGCTAAAAGATCAAAAAAAGGTACCCTTCAGTTTAAAGACTATTTAAGTTACTCTGAACCCTTAAATGAGAATGAACTCCTGGAAGAGTTATCTATAGGAATAGGAGGTAAAAAAGGCTTATTTCCAGCAGACAGTTTATCAATGGTTTTAAATGCTTCGATGATGGCTTTCTTAAATGGCAAAGCTAAAAAGGGATCTTTTCCCTTGCTTTTATGGAGCAGTAGATACGGCACCGTCCCATACCAAAGTTTGATATCTGAATATTTAGCAAGTCATGGCTATATCGTTGCTTTCGCCGAGGACATCCCCAATTCGCCTTATCCCTGGCAATTAGGTACTGAAGTAGAAAAAGAGTCCACTCTAGATCTTCATATAGCAGATTTAATAGCCAGTATTGATTTTTTGAAAAAAGAAAAGAATACTAATGCAGAACGTATTGGTTTACTTTCCTGGAGTTATGCTGGTGAGTCGGCTATATTAACACAGATAATGAATACGGATATTGACCTGGTGGTGGGATTGAGTTCTATAGGTTTTTCTGGAGGGCTTTATTTGGGCAGTAAGCTCAAAGAAAAAATTGAACAGAAATACCTGGAAGTTCCCTATCTGATGCTTTTCGAAAAAATAGCCCCGAATGGTAATGAGAGGAGTTTACCAGAAAAGTTTAAGGGTATGCACCCTGATTCCAGATATGTATATTTCCCTGATTTAGCTCATGGTAGTTTCAATACTTTAGAAGGTATGATTCCAGGTATTTTGAATACGGATAAAGTACACAGTTGGTCAAAAGGAGGGCAAGTGGCACAAAGAGGATATGAAAGTATCTGTCAGGCTACCCTTGGATTCATAAATAGCATATTTTATGGTCAATCTTTTGAAGAAAATTTGCCACAAAGTCTCAACAATATGCTTCCCGATTTTATAAAAATTCACAAACCCTCTAAGGAGTAGGAAGATTAATATAAAATGCTTTCTTTTTTTTAATTTCATCAAAAAAAAAGAAGCATGCATAAATTCACCCTACCTTTTCTCGGGCTATTCATTTTTTTCTTACAGACAAATACACTGGCCCAACCCATCGATATGTCTCTATTCGAGAAAATCAAACCCAGAAATATTGGTCCTGCTGGTATGAGCGGTCGTGTCACAGCCATTGATGCCGTCGTTTCTAATCCTAATATTATTTACATTGGAACAGCTGCAGGTGGAGTTTGGAAATCTGAAAATGGAGGCCTTTCTTTCACTCCAATTTTTGATGGAGAAAAAGTAAGTTCTATTGGTGCTGTTGCCATCAACCAAAGTAATCCATATGAAATTTGGGTGGGCACTGGTGAAGGTAATCCTCGAAATAGTGTTTCCAGTGGTTATGGGGTATATCATAGCCTGGATGGTGGACATACCTGGGAGTTTATGGGTCTTGGAGAAACTCGAAATATTCATCGAATTATAATTAACCCTCAAGATCCCAAAACAGTATTTGTTGGAGCTATTGGTTCTCCCTGGGGAGAACATGAAGAGCGAGGGGTTTATAAAACAACAGATGGAGGAAAAAACTGGAAAAAGGTATTATATGTAGATGAGAAAACTGGTGTAGGTGATATGGTCATGGATCCTAACAATCCAAATAAGTTAATCGCTGCTATGTGGGAGCATCGTCGCTGGCCTTGGTTTTTTAATTCTGGAGGACCAGGTTCTGGCATGTATGTTTCTTTTGATGGCGGTGAAACCTGGACAAAAAGAAGCACAGATGATGGCCTGCCAAAAGGTGATTTGGGTAGAATAGGTTTGGCAATAGCCGCCAGTAATTCCGACATTGTATATGCCTTGGTTGAGTCCAAAAAGAATGGCCTTTACAAATCTACCGATGGTGGTTTTTCTTGGAAACTGGTAGCCAATAAAGGAATCGGTGGCCGGCCATTTTATTATGCAGATATATTTGTAGATCCCAAAAATGAAAATAGAGTTTATAATATCCACACAACTGCAGATGTCAGTCAGGATGGAGGCAAAACCTTCCAACGTTTTATTCCAACTGATCTGATTCATGTTGACAATCATGCTTTGTGGATTCATCCAGAGGACCCCAAGCTGGTCATGAATGGTAATGATGGAGGTTTTTGTTTGACCAGAGATGGAGGCAAAACCTGGGATTACGCGGAAAATTTACCACTTGGGCAGTTTTATCACATTCGTGTAGATAATGAAGTGCCTTATAATATTTATGGAGGCCTCCAAGACAATGGAAGCTGGCGAGGACCGAGTCAAGTCTGGCGTCGTAAGGGTATTCGAAACCTATATTGGAATCGTATAGGAACGGGAGATGGATTTGATGCCATGCCTGATCCTTTAGATTCTAGATATGGTTACTCTCTTTCACAAGGAGCTAATTTAAATAGGTTTGATCTACAAACGGGCCTAAGAACCAGTATCAAACCCTATCTCCCTACAGATGCACCTTTGAGGTATCACTGGAATGCTGCCTTGGCCATCAATCCTCATGATCAAAAAACCATCTATTTGGGCAGTCAGTATGTGCTGAAATCTTCAGATCATGGGCATTCCTGGACGGTTATTTCTCCTGATTTAACAACAGATAATCCCGAAAAACAACAGCAAGTAAAAACAGGAGGCCTTTCACTTGACAACAGTGGGGCTGAAAACCATACCACTATCATTTCCATTGACCCAAGTACTTTGAAAGAAGGAATTATTTGGACCGGAACTGACGACGGAAACATCCATCTAACACAAAATGGAGGACAGTCCTGGAATAAAGTTAGTGAGGGCATTAAAGGCTGGCCGGAAGCAGGATGGGTAGCTCAGGTAAACGCCTCCCTACACAAAGAAGGGGAAGCTTATGCCGTAGTCAATAATTATCGACAAAATGATTGGAAACCTTATTTATATCACACTTCTAATTTCGGAAAAAGCTGGACTTCTCTGATAAATGAAAATAGTGGAGTTTGGGGGCATACCCTGGCACTGGCCCAAGATCCTGTATCTGAGAATTTATTGTTTTTAGGAGCGGAAGATGGTTTGTATGTAAGTATTGACAAGGGAAAAAGCTGGACTAAATGGCAGAATTTTCCTTCAATTCCTGCCAGAGATTTGGTCATTCATCCAAGAGAACATGATTTGG
Source organism: Saprospiraceae bacterium (assembly GCA_028285545.1). GTDB lineage: Bacteria > Bacteroidota > Bacteroidia > Chitinophagales > Saprospiraceae > JANQPA01. The sequence continues at coordinate 60,190 of JANQPA010000094.1, forward strand.
TGATCGGTACTTTTGGCCGTTCAGTTTGGATATTGGATGATATTCGCCCATTAAGAGAAATGGCCCAAAAAGGATATCAAAAAGCTGTAGATCAGGCACTGCATTTATTTCCTGTTCCAGATGCATATCTTTCCTTCTTAGGAGAACCCAATGGATATCGCTCCACAGGAAATGGATTGTTCTTTGGTGAAAACAGACAGCAAGGGGCTCTGCTTACTTTTTATGCCAAAGAGGCTAATAATGGTAAAAAAGTAAGCGTTCAGGTTTATGATGATAGAAAACAGCTTATTCGAACCTTTAAAGCGGATATAGCAACTGGAATGAACAGAATAAATTGGAACCTCAGACAAGCCGGAGTGAGCATGCCTTCTCTGAACCGCCCTAAAAAAGATGCTCCTGAACCATCAGGGCATTCGGTAATACCTGGTCAGTACAGAATTGTGCTCACCTACGGAGACCACAAGAGTGAAAGCATGCTTAGAGTAAAATCTGATCCTTCCTATACCATTACAAAGGATCAAATGCAGGCCAAAGCAAAATTGATTGATCATCATAATAATAACGTAGCTAAGTTTAGTGAAAAAATGTATCAATTAGGAGAAGCCAAAGAATTGGCAGAGTTAATGAAAAAGCAACTAGGCAAAGAAGAAAAGTATGAGGAATTGGTAGCCAGCAGCAAATCGATAGTCGAGCAAATTGATGAAATAGTAATACAAATCAGTGGTCCTAGTGATGTTCAGGGCATGTATAGAGATCCTGAACTCCTCAATTCAAAACTTTTTGGGGCTAGCCGAAGTCTTCAGGATATCATTTATCCTGTGAATGAGACCAATAAGTATTTAGTAGATCTTTTTGAAAAAGATATGAAGCCAATAATGGATCAGATTGATGATTTTTTCAAAAATGATTGGGCAAAATACAGATCGGATTTAAAGGCATCTAGTCTGGAACTACTTCCAGACTTTTCATCCGAAAAGAAATAAAAAAAAGCAATTGCGGCGTCCCGCCGCAATTGCTTTTTTAACTTTTTGTCCAGGCCGTTCCATCCTTCCCATCCTTTAACTCAATACCCAGAGCCTTCAGATCATCGCGAATTTTATCAGAAGTAGCCCAGTCTCTTCTGAGACGAGCTTCCTGGCGCAAATCAATCAAAACATTCATGATGCCATCTACTACGCCATCCTCATCTTCTGCAATACTTTCCTCCTTGAGGCCAAAAACATCAAATACATAGTCCTGGAAAGTCTTTTTGACCAGGTCTAATGTTTCAGCTGTCAGGTCATTAAAGGACAATTGCCCTCCTTTTAAGCTGTTAACCTTAGGGACGATTTCAAATAATCGAGCCAATGCCTTTGGTGTATTAAAATCGTCTGACATTTCTTCATGAACTTTTGCTACCAGTTCCTGAAGGTCTTTGTCCAGCTTACCGGCTTTTCCATTTCCTGGGTGCTGCAAGTTTTGTAGTACTGAAAGTGCATCCATCAGTCGATGGTAGCCTTTTTCGGCTGCCTGCAATGCTTCATCCGTAAGGTCCATGGTACTTCGATAATGAGTCTGAAGCATAAAGAAGCGAATCACCATTGGGCTGTATCCTTTGGAGATGTGCTCCACCTTTTCTCCATCAATGGTTTTGCCTGTAATCAGTTCATCAGGAGAAATGGTGTTTCCTTCGGATTTGGACATTTTTTTGCCATTCAGCAATAACATATTGGTATGAAGCCAATAACGGGGTCCTTCGCAATTGCAAGACCCAACATTTTGGGCAATTTCATTTTCATGGTGTGGAAATTTCAGGTCGTTTCCACCACCGTGGATGTCGAATTGCTCTCCAAGATATTTTCTACTCATGGCTGAGCATTCCAGATGCCATCCCGGGAAGCCTACACTCCATGGGCTGTTCCATTTCATGATATGCTCTTCAGAAGCTCTCATCCAGATGGCAAAATCGACAGGATTTCTCTTTTCATCCTGGTTTTTCAGATCTCTGGATTCCGCAATTAAGTCATCAATTTTTCTTCCGGACAATTCACCATAAATTCCTTTCTCTGCTTTAAACTTTACCGTGTCGAAATAAACGGAACCATTAGCCTCATAGGCATAGCCATTATCTATAATTTGTTGAACCATTTCAATCTGTTCGGGGATATGCCCTGTTGCTCGTGGTTCAATGTTCGGAGGAAGAGCATTAAAAATACTCATCATCTCATGAAAGTTGATGGTAATTTCCTGGGCTATCTCCATGGGCTCAAGGTTTCTAATCTTAGCCTCCTGGCTCACCCGGTCCTCCCCATCATCCAGCAAGTGCCCTACATCGGTAATATTACGAACATACCTGACACGATACCCGAGATAGAGCAAATAGCGATAAATGATATCAAAACTTACAAAGGTTCGGCAGTTACCCAGGTGAACATCTTTATATACGGTAGGGCCACAGACGTACATGCCAACAAAATTCTCATGAAGGGGCTTAAAAGTTTCTTTTTGTTTTTTGGGACTATTGTAAAGCTTTAACTCTTTTTGCATGATGTGATTTCTTAAGTAGCGCAAAAGCAGCGGCCACTGTTTTTGCGCTACTAGTTTATAGATTTGCACAAAAATAATAAAGTGATTGAAATCCCCTAAAGTCTGGGTTCAATAATTGTTGAAACGGGCTTGTGATCTGAAAAGTTCCTTTTTCCGGTATAAAATGAAGTAATTTGAAACAATGGAGCTACAAAAATATAGTCAATTCGGAGTCCTGGAATAGGTCCAGTATAAGTAGTTGCAAAACCATTTCCTTTTTCCTTAAAAGAATCTTGTAATCCCATTGAAAGAATTCGATAAGAATAGGAAAGCGGGACATCATTAAAATCTCCACAAATGATCACGGGGTGGGGGCTTTCCTGAATCTCTTTGGCAATTTCTTCTGCCTGTAATGCTCTTTTTTGAGCTGCTTTTTTATAACGGCCCATGATTCCTTTGATTCTGGACCAGGTCTTTTTTTCTTTTAAATTCCCATTTTTCCGAACCTCCTCTGTCATCCCTGTAATGCCATTGGATTGTAGATGAACATTAAAAACTCGGATAATTTGTCGATCATTCCATTTTATATCTGCCCATTGGTAGCCGTTTGTGGAAGATTCAAAGTATTTGGATTGTGTTTTTATGACAGGAAGTTTGGTTAGTATTCCTAAACTTCCTTTACCCTGTATGGTTTTGTATGCTGGATCTACAGGATTCTGTTTAAGTGCTCTGCACTTTTTTATAGCATAGGGCAAGTTTGGAACTTCTTGAAAGCAAAAAATCTGCGATTTCTCCTGAGCGATCAAAGTAGCAAATTCAAAATAAGCCTTACTTTTTTCGGTGTTTTTTTGATCTTTTGGAACGATACTATGTGCGTTAAAGGAGCTAAGTTTTATATTATGTTCGAGATTTTCTTTTATTCTACTACTATTGAACCCTATATAAGAGCGAACATACCCCCAGCCCATAATAATGGTCAGCAGAGAGAAAATAAAATATCTTTTTCGTGTACCCAGCCAAAAGAGGACGAAGGCGAAATTAAAAAAGAGGAGCCATGGAAAGATAAGTCCAAAAAATGTGATGGGCCAAAAGATGGAAGGGCTTACAAAAGGAGCCAGATAAGCGAGCAGGGTAATGAACAACAGAGAAACATTGATCCAACGCAGATGATTTTTTATTCGCTTCACAATTTAAGTTTAGCGTTTGCTGGCATTAAAAAGAAACTCCTTTTCTTCTTCCGTCAGGCTTTCATAACCTGATACTTTTATTTTATCCAAAATAGCATTCAGTTTTTCTTCATAGTTTAGATTACCATCTGATTGTTGATTACCACGTCGACTCCGGCTGCTCCCTGATTGTTGCTTTTTCTTTATTCCAGAAGTGTTTTTATAGACTACTTTTGGTTTTCTTCGTTGTCCTCCTCTGCCGGAGAAAAACCCTCTCATTCTATCGAGAATATTATTAACGGTCAGGGCCCAGTCATTGCCTTCCTGTAGTTGGCGAACAAAAAGGAAGCCTAAAAGTGCTCCTCCCAGGTGGGCAAAATGTCCCCCTGTATTCACATCTGAAGCCAGGCTAAATAAATCCAAAAGGACCAGGGCCATTACAATATATTTCAGTTTAATATCACCCAGTAAGAGTAGCCGCATCACATATTCCGGTGCGATGGTTCCTGCTGCGACAATAATGCCCATAACGGCACCAGAAGCACCATAGGCATAACCATTAGGGCCGGAATAATTTAATAGGTTGGCAGTAAGGAAATAAATTAGCCCCCCTGCTAATCCAGCGATCAAATAAATGGGTAAAATCCGTTGGTTTCCAATAAAATCTCCTACAATACGACCAAACCAGTACATCAAGAGCATGTTCCATAAAATATGCCAGAAACCTTGATGCAGAAACATGCTGGTGATAATGATCCAGGGGTGGGTCAGCACAAACTTCCAGTTGGCTGACATGCTAAAGAATTTGAAAAAGGCCAGATAGCTCTCGTAGAAAGAAGATTGTGTATAGAGTTGGCTAGGGTCATGTGGGCTAAATTGAAAAGCAATATAAAAGCCCAGGTTTACCAGGTTCACCAGAATGAAGATGGCAATATTAACTACTATAATACGGCGGACCATATTACCATTAATAAACTTTTCCTTTTCCTCTTCCCAAATTGACCGTAACATCTTATACTTTTTTCTTATAAAACTCAACAATTGTGAACCATCCCTAAAATCTAAATGATATTATTCCTTGGCTTTTCTAGAAAATAAGGGAAGTAAAATTGAAGTAATTCGCCTACGGCTCTTGAAGTAGGGTAGAAATAGTTTGTTTTAATCTAAAATTAGTTTATTCTTAGCTACTTCTACTTTACTTCTATATATTTCTATCTACTTCATTTAGTTTCACATATATTAATCAATGCCTCCAAAATTCAGGATAAGTCATAATTAAATCTTTAATTCGACCGGTAATTATCAAACCTGGAGCCAAATTTCCTCCAGTACAAAATTAATAAGATTCCTGATAAAGCTCCACCTAAATGCGCAAAGTGGGCGATATTATCCCATGAAAACTGATTGACTCCCAAGAATAGCTCTATTATCATCAATACTGGAATAAAATATTTTGCTTTAATCGGGATAGGAAGAAATATCAACATCAGTTCAACATTAGGGTAGTAATATCCAAATGCCAACAACAAACCATACACTGCTCCGGAAGCGCCAACTACTGGAACGTCCATCTTCATTTGCACAAATTGCCCCATTTCACGGGTAGCGGCCTGAATAGCCTCTGGGGTCGCATTGGCAACACCATCTCCTACCCTTGCAATAAACTCTTTATATTCTTCACTGCGCTCTAGAGGAACCTTTTTGAAAAACTCCCAGAAGGTGTCATAATTGGGCACTTCCTGAAAGGCAGTCATCGCCGCCTGAAGGCTATTGATGTCATAATAAGTATATAGTAAATGAAGAATAGCTGCCCCAAAAGCACAGAAGAAATAAAAGAAAAGGAATTTTTTAGGCCCCCACAATGCTTCTAATTGAGCACCAAAAATCACCAACGCAAACATATTAAAGAACAAGTGAAAGATGCCGGCATGCATAAAAAAGTGGGTTGCAATCTGCAATGGCAAAAACTTGTCTGAGGCGGGGTAGTGTAAGGCTAATATATCTGCCCCGAAAACCTGATCCGCTAAAAACACCAACACGTTGATGATTAGCAAGTGTTTAACTACATCTGTAAGCCGCATGATTCTTTATAATTTCAAACCCTTTGCCTGATAGTTAGACGAGCTTGTTAATAATAATATTCTGAACAATAAGCAATAACTCATTTTAAATTCCTAAATCTTTCGACAAATACCACTCTTAATCAAGAGTAATTCTGTAAAAGAAACAAGTTAATGGCCAAATCGTTTGGTTAATTCATCCAATTCAAAAGTAAGAAAACAATTTTTCCCAGACGGACTTTTAAATGGAACCTGGCAGGCGAATAACCTGTCAATAAGTTCTTTCATGACCTCAAGTTCTAAACTTTCCCCTCTTTTTATCGAAGCACTTTTAGCAAGGGACTGAGCCATATTTTCAAATAATCCAAGATCTAATTTGAGGTTATTTTTATACTGCTCGATCAGATTCTCAAAAAGATCGGCTGTTTTTATTTTATTATTGACCATTTCGGAGGGGACCCCATTAACAGCAAAAGCTGCATTTCCCAATGACTTAATATCGAATCCAAGGGTAGCCATCTGAGGGATGAGGTCCTCAAAAAGTAAGGCGTCTGCTGGAGCAAGGTCAAAGGTTTGGGGAAAAAGTTGGTGTTGAGTAGTTGATTTTTGTTGTTGTAAGATCGCTAGATATTGCTCATAAAGTATTCGTTCATGAGCAGCTTCCTGATCAATAAGCAGAAAACCGGATTTGATCTGACTGACAATATACCGATTATGAATTTGATAAGGTGCTTTATATACTTTTTCCTCCGCCTTACCAGGTGATGCTGATACCTCCTGTGGATCATCGCTCCAACTGCTTTCTAAGGTTAAGGTTGCTTCTTGGTTCTGATCATTGCCACCCTGGTCATCGGTCTCAGCCTGCATAATGGCATAAAGTTCTTCCCAGCTTCCCAATTGTTGTTTTTCATCTTTAGGTTTTCGGGGTTTGAGAACTTCCTTTTTATTGTCCTGCTTGGATTCGGAATAAAATCGAATGGGAGTATCTGGATTTTTTTGTTGTTCCAGCGGACGCATAGGTCTGGTGGTAAAACTAATCTCCTGATCGAAATCCAAGGTTGGAATAGCCTGGCCAAGTGCATGTCGGGCTGCCACTTTTAGGTAGTTATAAACTAAGCGTTCATCATCAAATTTAATCTCCTGCTTAGTAGGATGTACATTGATGTCGATGGTTTTAGGATCCACATCAATAAATATGATATAAAGTGGGAAGGTATCGGCAGGGAGCAGGTTTTCATAAGCCCCCAAAATTGCATGATTCAGGTACGGGCTTTTGATAAATCTTTTATTGATGAAAAAAAACTGGTCACCCCTTGTTTTTCGAGCGAATTCAGGTTTGCCAACAAATCCGGATATTTTCAAGACGTCGGTATCTTCATGCAGAGGGATTAATTTTTTGTTGCTATTATTTCCAAGAATTGAAATGACTCTCTGCCGAAGATTTCCTGGCTGGAAGTGGTAAACTTCAGTATTATTATGATGCAAGGAGAAAAAAACATCCGGATTAGCCAGAGAAATCCGTTGAAACTCATCTATAATATGTTTCATTTCAACGGAGCGGCTCTTCAAAAAACTTCTCCTGGCAGGAGTATTAAAGAAGATGTTTTTTACAGCTATACTTGTCCCGGATTGATTATACTGACAAGGTTCTTGGATTTTGACCTCAGATCCTTCAACCAACAAGCGTATTCCAAGCTCATCTATCTTTCTACGAGTGCGCATTTCGACCTGTGCAATGGCGGCAATAGATGCCAGTGCTTCGCCTCTGAAGCCCATCGTTCGGATGGCGAACAAATCATTGGTTTTTTTAATCTTGGAAGTGGCATGGCGCTCGAAAGACATTCGTGCATCCGTTTCTGACATCCCGCAACCATTATCGATTACTTGAATCAAGGAGCTTCCTGAATCCTTAACAATCAGTTGGATGCGAGTACTCCCTGCATCAATCGCATTTTCCATCAATTCTTTTACTACAGATGCAGGTCTTTGTACAACTTCACCAGCCGCAATCTGATTGGCGATTGCATCGGGAAGTAGCTGAATGATATCAGCCATAGTGTTTGCTTACTTTTTTAAAATTCAAAAATTATTCAATAGCCTTGGCAATATCTGGAACCAGGTCTTTTAAGAACAAGTAAGTTATAAAAATTAGTATGGCAATAACAATAAAAAGCATCAAATTAGATCTTCTAACCTGAGATTTTCGATATTGGTGATTTCCTTTATAGCCTTTTCTAAAACTACCGGAGATTCTTGCCTTGCTCGCTTCTACCCCACGCTCCTGCATATCTTTAATTCTTTGCATGCGTTCATCCAGTTCCTCTTTTTTAGGATCCCAGTATCGCGGTTTGTAGGTAAATTGTTGATGCTTAGGAACCCTAAAGAATTTTAATAAAGCCATTTTTTAATTGTTTAGATAGATAAAATACACTTTTTATTTCACAAATAAAATAAAGTCTCGTTACAATGTCGAATGCCTGATTTTTTGCAAAAAAAAAGCCGCTCTTTTCTGTAATTCTCTTTGTAAATTTGCCTCCAGAGGCTTAGCTTGATTACTGTTCATTACGGTAAGGATTGAACCAACACCAAATACCAACAGGAGGCATTTTATAGAACAGATGCTGTTAATCAAAGTTTTTGGTGTTTTATACCGTATAGCAGTTATCAACTAAATTGCATTTTGAATTGTACCTAATGACAGATACTATTATTTTTGAGGCTCTTTTTTCAGCATATAAAATAAAGCCATGAGCGACTTCATAAAACACGAGTGTGGTATTGCTTTAGTTCGCCTACTCAAACCCCTGCAATATTATCAGGAAAAATACGGGACCGCCTTATATGGCCTGGAGAAAATTCAACTCCTCATGCAAAAACAACGCAACAGAGGACAGGATGGTGCCGGGCTGGCCACCATTAAATTAAATAGTATGGCTGGCACCCGGTACATTAGTCGCAAACGAAGCAATGCTCCCAATTATCTGGATGATCTTTTTGCTCAAATCCAAAATCATTTCAAGGATGTCCCTCTGGACAGGATGGATGATGTAGAATGGCTTAAAGCAAATAAACCCTACACCGGTGAATTATTATTGGGGCATTTAAGATATGGCACTCATGGCGATAATACTATTGAAACTTGCCACCCTTTTTTAAGGCAAAATAATTGGATTAGCCGAAACCTTATCCTTGCGGGAAATTTTAACCTCACTAATGTAGATGAGTTGTTCGAAGAATTAATTGATCTTGGACAATATCCTAAGGAAAAATCTGATACCGTTACCGTATTAGAAAAACTTGGGCATTTTTTAGATGATGAGGTTCAACGATTGCATACCTGGTTTAAACCCGACGGTTATTCCAATAAGGAAATTAATCAATTGATTTTCGATGGACTTGATGTGCACCGGATGCTAAAAAGAGCCAGTCGAAGATTTGATGGTGGTTATGTTATGGCTGGTTTAATAGGTCATGGTGATGCTTTTGTAATGAGGGATCCTTCAGGTATTCGTCCTGCTTTTTATTATTATGATGACGAGGTTGCCGTAGTGGCCTCCGAAAGGCCGGCCATCCAAACCGCCTTTGATGTGCACATCAATAAAGTTCAGGAACTGAAAAGGGGCCATGCTTTAGTCATAAAACATCATGGCATAGTGTCAGAGGAACCTTTCATCGAACAACTTGAAAGAAAAGCCTGCTCTTTTGAACGCATCTATTTTTCCAGAGGAACGGATCGAGACATTTATTTGGAGCGAAAACAACTTGGCAATCAATTGGTAGATGACGTCCTTGAAGCTGTTAATTATGATTTTGAAAATACAGTCTTTTCTTTCGTTCCCAATACGGCTGAATCTGCCTTTTTTGGATTAGTGGAGGGTTTAAATTTACGCTTAAACCAAATAAAGAAGGACAAAATCCTCGCCATGGGAGACAACATTGATCCCAAAAAGCTGGAAAAGATTCTAAAAATGAAGGCCCGGGTAGAAAAATTAGTAGTCAAAGATTTGAAACAGCGAACCTTCATTGCAGATACAACCTCCAGAGGGAAGTTGGTCTCCTACGTCTATGATGTGACTTATGGTATTGTAAAAAATAATGTAGACACATTAGTTCTCCTGGATGACTCTATCGTAAGAGGAACAACTCTCAGGGATAGTATTTTACAGATTGTGTCCAGGCTGAAGCCACAAAAGATTATCATTGTTTCTTCAGCACCTCAAATTCGCTTCCCGGATTGTTATGGCATTGACATGTCAAAGATGAAGGAGTTTGTTGCTTTTAGAGCCCTGGTAGCTTTATTGGAAGAAAATAATAAGGAATATCTTCTTGAAGAGGCTTATGAGCGCTGTTTGGCTCAAAAGGATAAACCCAAAGAAGAAATCACCAATGAAGTTTCAGCTCTTTATGAGCAGTTTTCATATGAGGAAGTATCAAACAAAATAGCAGAGATTATTACCAATAAGAATATTAGTACTGAAGTTGAAGTCATATATCAAACCATCGAAGGTTTAAATAAAGCTTGCCCTAATAATAATGGAGACTGGTATTTTTCGGGCAACTATCCTACTCCAGGTGGAAACAGAGTGGTTAATCGAGCTTTCATGAATTATATGGAGAAAAAAGATGTCAGAGCTTATTAATTCAAATTACAATATAACTTGTTTTTGAGAAGCGGGTAGTGGGTAATAGGTAGAGGTAAATTGGGTCCGAGCAAATATTTTCTTGCTTATTCTTATGATAATTCAGCCTTGCTGCGCTTTTGGAAAACAATTTTATAAAGAAAAAATAATGGAATAGGCAGGCATACCAGGCCTCCAATCCAACTTAGGTTCCATCCGAAATATTTCTGAGCCGCATATAGATAAAAGCCTGTTATTAATAAATAAGTTAGTGTGGGAATCCAGGCATTTTTTTCCATTTTTTTATTCGTAGACAAGTAAAAGTATTCAATGCTTCGAAATATTAAAGTAGAACCACCAACCACAACAAACCAGCCCAAAAAATTACCATAGGGGGCTCCAAAAAACGCCCCGCCCTCTTTCCAAATCCAGTTTTTTTCAAACTGCTGAACTGGATCCAGCATCAAATCAATACCGGTGATCAGGAAAGCATCGGAAAAAGTAAGCAAAAAAAGCACTCCCCAATCCTTATTGCTAATGTTAGGTTTATTTTTCCCTAAAAGCCAAAGCCAATTATTGCTTAGGGCATATCCTATATAAATAAAAATGCTCCAAGCTAATAATACGTTTAAAGGCACCTTACCGATACGCCAAGCACCTGTGAGCCTAAACTCATATGCCCCAAATGGCTGATAAGTGATGGCCAGGTATTCTGCTAATGCTGCAATTAGGGCACTGATTAAAAAAAAGACAATACCATAGGTGAGACCTAAATTATTATAAGCATGAAGCAATAAGCTTATTCCTAATAAAGATGCTGGAAGCAAATATAAAATGGGATAGGATTGCCACATACTCCAAATGGCGTTGGCCATAAAAGAAAGAGTTCCTGTGGTAATAAAAGCCAGGAATAAGGTAGTTTGTAAGCTTTGGGCAGTTACAAACCGCCTTAAACGGGTAGCGGGCCATCTAAATCGAATGTTTGGCTTAGAAAATATTGGCATAAAGAATAAAAGCAATAAGCAATTTGCAAGACCAGACCGTGGGAATATTGATGTAGGCAACTTTAGCTACAAGCAATTTGCAAGACCAGGCTGTGGGCGGTTTGCAACCGCCCAAAAGTTATTTATGAAGCCACAAACTTTTTGTATACCCCGTCAATGATTTCAGCTAAATCTCGATCCTTATCGGTAACAATATTTCCTGCATCGTGGGTGTTCAAACTAATTTGCACCCTATTATACACATTACTCCAATTGGGATGATGGTTTGCTCTTTCGGCATGAAAAGCAACTTCGGTCATAAAAGCAAAAGCTGAAACAAAATCCTGAAACTCAAAATTAGCCTTTAACTGATTATTTTCTTCAATCCACATAATTTATTTATTTAATATAAATCATCGTCATCTGCTGCTGCTTTCTTCCCTGGTGGAACATAGTCGAAGTCCCAATTGTAATGATCCAGATGCTGTAGCGCAAGACTTAACAATTCAATAGAATTGAAAATATCTTTTTTATGGGCCATTTCAATGGTTTGGTGCATGTGACGTAAAGGAATAGAAATCGCCCCGGTAATGGCACCTTTTTTCCCAAATCTTTGCACGCCTGCAGTATCGGTTCCTCCAGCAGGTAAAATTTCTTTTTGGGCACTTACATTATACTTATCTGCCAATTCCTGGAGATAATTAACCATTCGATAATCAGAAATGACGGAGCCATCCATAATTTTAATAGCGGTTCCTTTTCCAAGTCCGGTGACCATTTCATGAGGCTGTGCACCCGGTACATCAAAGGCAATCGTTACATCCAGGCCAAAACCAAAATCAGGATCTATCAGATGTGCAGAAGAAATTGCACCTCTTAATCCTACCTCTTCCTGAACAGTAAAGACAGCATAAATATCAAAGGGTACCTCTTCCTCTTTTAATTTTCTTAGTGTTTCAATAAGGATAAAAACAGAAACTCTATTGTCCAGAGATTTTCCGTTTACACAGTCTCCCATTTCAATCAGATCTCCTTTTCTGGTAATGGTATCCCCCACGGATACTAGCTTTTTAGCTTCTTCTTTAGACAGTCCCAAGTCAATAAAATATTCACTTATGGGGACAGCCTTACCCCGCTCTTCAGGTTTCATTAAATGAATCGGTTTTGACCCCATCACTCCGTAAATATCTTTTCTTCCATGGACAATTACTCTTTGAGAAGTCAAAGTTTTAGGGTCAAATCCCCCTAAGGTATGGAAACGAACAAAGCCTTCATCATCAACATGGGTGACGATAAAACTAATTTCATCCATGTGCGCTGCAATCATCACTTTTTTGGGAGAACGTCCTTTTTTTATGGCAATGACATTACCCATGTTGTCAATACTTAAGTCATCTACCAGTGGCTTAACTTCCTGAATGACAAGCTGACGAATCCTTTGCTCATATCCCGGGGCGCCAGGAGTTTCACATATATTTTTAAGAAGCTCAAAATTGATCATAATTAGTGTTAGTTGTACAGTCTGGCGATCTTGCTATTTAATGTGTTTAGCTAATTAATGTTGTCGCCCAATATATTTTTACAAGAAATGTGTTGCTATTTTTTTAGAATAAACGCGAAAATAACAACTAATCTCTTGATTTTGTTAAAAAACAAAACGTATAAATTTCACATATAGATATAATTCATTGTATTATAGTTTAGAGTAAAAAAATTATTTAAGTAACATGTTTGAAATTAGGGTTGATCAATTAGGTTTAGGATACCCTAATCGAGAGGGTCTTAAAATGATTAAAACTGATTTGTTTTCAGTTTTCTGCTAATTATTTTTCCAAAAAAGACTTCTTCTTGGAAAGGCTTTTTAAAAGTCTTTACTTTGCAGGGCCGAATTTAACATCAAGGTATGTCAGTATTGAGAAAATTGGCTGGAGAAACGGCCATTTATGGAGTAAGTAGCATTTTGAGTCGATTACTTAATTGGGTAATCCTTACTCCTTATCTGACCAGAGAATTCAGTGAGCAAGCAGATTATGGGATTATTTCTGAGATGTATACTCATACCGCATGGTTGCTGGTCTTTTTTACATTCCGGATGGAAACGACCTTTTTTCGATTTGGTAGTAAAAAAGGACAGCTGAATGCTAGTTTTTCTACTGCCTCCCTGGCTGTTTTGGGCTTAACACTCTTTTTAAGCACTTTGTTATTGCTGAATGCCTCTAATATTGCTGCTTTTATAGAATATCCTGAGCATCCTGATTTTATTCAATGGATCGTTTTTATCATTGCCTTCGATGCGCTGGCAGCCATTCCTTTTGCACGTTTACGGCTGCAAAGTCGTCCCATTCGTTTTGCTACCTTAAAAGTGCTGGGAATTGTCATCAACATTATTTTTATCTTCTTTTTCCTGGAAGCCTGTCCATGGCTTATCGATATAGGGTGGGAAGAATGGCTCTCCTTTTACAATCCCGACAGTAGAGTAGGGTACATCTTTTTGTCCAATTTAATTGCAAGTGGGATTGTATTATTGTTTTTGCTGCCAATGTACAGTAACATCCGATTCACTTCTAAATCAACAGCAAATGTGCTGGATGCCGAATCTGATACCAGTCATGCTTTTATAAAACTCCCTCAAAAAGCACTACTTAAGAAAATGCTGCTTTACGCCTCCCCACTTGTTATTGCAGGACTTGCAGGAGTAATTAATCAATTGATAGGCATCCCTATGCTTCGGGCTTATGGTGATGAAGAACTGGAGGTCGGTCGGGCCATGGCGGGTGTATACGGCGCTGTTGCCAAACTCGCTGTTATTATGAACCTGTTTACTCAAGCATTCAACTATGCGGCAGAACCCTTTTTCTTCAGAAATGCAGAGGCTAAAAATGCCAATCAGACTTATGCAGATGTGGCTCAGGCTTTTGCCATTGTAGGGAGTTTAGCCTTCCTGGGAGTAATCTGCTATCTGGATATCATACAGTATTTTCTTGGAAAAAATTACAGGGAGGGCTTAGAAATTGTTCCAATATTATTAGCCGCCTACTTTTTTCTGGGGCTATTTTATAATTTTTCCATCTGGTATAAATTAGAGGATATGACCCGCTTTGGTGGTTATATTGCCCTAGGTGGATCTGCAATTACCATAGGATTGAACTTTCTATTAATTCCTATTTACGGAATTTATGGCCCAGCATGTTCTGCACTGGCTTGTTATAGTTTTATGGCTGTTGCCAGTTATTTGACGGGAAGAAGGTATAAACCCATTCCTTATCCGATAAGCAGAATTAGTCTTTACTTTGTACTGGCATCTGCTGGAGTTTTCATTTCAATGTGGTTGCGACCCCAGTTACAAGGGCAAATTGGAATGTCTTTATTGGTAAACACCTTTATTTTTATCATAGTATTGGGCGTTTTTGCGTTTTTAGAAAAAGCATTTATTAAAAAACTCATAGCCAGGTAAGGCCTTAATTTTTTTTGAATTCATTCACTAGTAATCTTATAATCAATATTTATGAAATCCCTTCGACTTAAATTTTCACTCACACTTTTTCTCCCTTTGTTATTTTTAGTGGCTTGTAAACAAAGTTCAGAACCCATTAAATCTGATAAGGAGTTCCGTGTTAATTTCGAAAAATTCACACTTGAGAATGGATTAGACGTGATTTTTCACTTAGATCATTCTGATCCGGTAACTGCTGTAGCGCTTACTTTCCATGTAGGATCAGCCAGAGAGAAAGAAGGCAAAACAGGCTTCGCCCACCTTTTTGAACACCTGCTGTTTTTAGAATCAGAAAACCTGGGAAAAGGAGGATTAGATAAACTAAACGCTCGGGTAGGAGGCTCCGGAGCAAACGGCTCCACCAGTAGAGATCGCACCAACTACTTCCAAACAGTTCCTAATGATGCGCTGGAAAAAATGATTTGGGCAGAAGCGGATAAATTAGGCTTTTTTATCAACACCGTGACAGAGGCAGTGGTAGCCAAAGAAAAGCAGGTGGTAAAGAATGAAAAACGCCAAAACTATGATAATCGTCCCTACGGACACGCCAGCTATGTTATTGGCAAAAATATGTATCCTGCAGATCACCCGTATAACTGGCAAGTGATTGGATCGCTAGAGGATTTACAAAATGCCACATTAGAAGATGTGAAGGAGTTTTATAATCGATGGTATGTCCCCAACAACTGCACCTTAGTCATTGCCGGAGATTTTGACCCCAAACAAGCTCGGGAATGGGTGGAGAAATATTTTTCCGAAATAAAAAGAGGAGAAGACATCACCCCATTAGCGGTCAGATCTTCTAATCTTCAAACAACCAAGAAACTTTATCATGAGGATAATTTTGCCCGATTACCAGAATTAAGAATGGCCTGGCCTACTGTAGAAATTTATCATCCGGATGCCTACCCATTACAAATTTTATCCAGTTTATTAACAGATGGAAAAAAGGCTCCTTTTCAGCAAGTAATCGTGGAAGAAAAACAATTATCCTCTAATGTCAATACTTTCAACAGTGAATCGGAGTTGGCGGGAGAATTTTACCTCACCATTCGGGCTTTTCCTAATACTAATTTAAATGAAGTATATAGAGGAGTGGAAGAATCATTTGCAAAATTTGAGGAAGAAGGTTTTACTGACGAGGATTTGAATCGCATCAAGGCTAGAATAGAGACTGGTTTTTACAACAGCTTATCCAGTGTTATAGGCAAAGGATTCCAACTTGCTCAGTATAACATCTTTGCAGGGGACCCCAGCTACATTAATAAAGATATTAAAAAGACCCTGGCAGTTACCCAGTCTGATGTTATGCGTGTGTATGAGAAATACCTCAAGGATAAGCCATATGTAGCAACTAGTTTTGTACCAAAAGGTCAGGTAGAGTTAATATTGGAAGGATCTGAAAAAGCAGAAGTGGTTGAAGAAAAAATTGTGCAGGGAAGGGCAGACGAAGCATTTGTTCTACCTGAAACAACTGCCTATGAGCCTACACCTTCTAGTTTTGACAGAACCGTAGAACCACCTTATGGAGAGGCTCCAGAGGTGAAAATTCCAGAACTTTGGAATGGAGAATTAAACAATGGTATGGAAGTTTTCGGAATTCAAAATAATGAATTACCTCTGGTACAATTTAACATCAGGTTAAAAGGGGGAATGCTTCTGGATAATAAAGAGAAGGTAGGAGTTGCCAATCTGCTTGCCCGAATGATGACCAAAGGAACGCAGAATAAGACACCGGAAGAATTGGAAGCGGCCATTGATGAGTTGGGTGCAAATATTAGTGTAAGGGCTAACCAGCAGGAAATTGTCATTTCAGGCAACTCTTTGGCACGCAACTATAATGCAACCTTAGCTTTAGTAGAGGAAATCATTCTTGAACCACGTTGGGATGAAACAGAATTTAATCTGGCCAAGCAAAGTGTGATGAGCCAGATTGCTGCCTCCAGAGCCCAACCCAACTCTATCGCCAGTAATGCATTCAATGAGCTACTCTATGGTAAGGACCACATTCTATCCAACAATTTGTTAGGTACTCAGGTATCTGTTGAAGGTATTACCATTGAGGATTTGAAAAATTATTATGAGGCTAACATTTCACCTTCAGTAGCTAAAATGTTGGTAGTTGGATCAATCCAAAAAAATGATGTGATCGGGTCTTTATCTGGGCTTGAACAAAACTGGGCAGCTAAAACGGTTAATATTCCTACAATGGCAGAACTCCCCATTGTTGAACAATCAAAGGTTTATTTTTATGATGTTCCCAATGCCAAGCAGTCGGTGTTGCGTTTTGGCTATATGGCTTTAGCAGAAAACGATCCTGATTTTTATCCTTCTACTGTGATGAATTACATTTTGGGAGGAGGAGGATTTGCCTCCAGACTTACTCAGGAATTAAGAGAAGGAAAAGGGTACACTTATGGAATCCGATCTTCATTTACAGGTACGGATATTCCTGGCCCCTTTTCCATAGGTAGCGGTGTTCGAACAAATGTGACCTATGAGTCGGCTCAATTGGTCAAAGATATTTTAGCAGCTTATCCAAGTACCTTTACAGAACAAGACCTTGAGACTACTAAGAGTGCTCTTACTAAAGGACAGGCTAGAGCATTCGAAACGCTTGGTGCCAAACTGAACATGTTGAGTAAAATTAGTGCCTATGGCTGGTCACCTGACTACGTCAAAGAAAGAACAGCCATTATCAATGATATGACCGTAGAAAAAATCCAGGAATTGGCCAGCAAATATGCAAACCCTGATAAGATGATTTATTTGGTTGTAGGAGATGCTGCTACTCAAATGGACAGGCTAGAGCAGCTGGGTTATGGCAAACCTGTATTGTTGAATAGCCCGGTTGAATAAGTTTGAGCGGTTTGAAACCGCTTTGGGCAGTTTCAAACTGCCCAGAACATTTGAAACTGCCCAGAACGTTTCTACAATTAAGGATAGAAAACTGATTTTAGGGAAAATTTAAATTTAAACTTCAAACTATGAAAAAAGCACTAAAATGGATCGGTATTGTGGTGGCATCTCTTGCCATATTATTGTTTATCGCTTCCAGAGTTTTACAGTCACAAACCAAAAAACACAGTCCAGAAGATACCGTTGAGCTAGTTAGTGGAGACACCGAAATTTCTGTTTTTTATAATCGCCCCAGCAAGAAAGGCCGTGAGATATTTGGTGGATTAGTTCCTTATAATGAGGTTTGGAGAACAGGTGCCAATGAGGCAACAACTTTTACCACCAATAAAGATTTGGTCATCGATGGGCAAACTTTAGCTGCCGGTAAATACACTCTCTGGACCATCCCGGATGAAGACAATTGGGCCGTTATTTTTAATAAAAAAATGTATGGTTGGGGGGTTGGATTTAATGGAGAAGCTAGCCGAAATCCGGATGCAGATGCATTAAAAACGATGGTTCCTGTAGAAAAGCTGAATCAGGCGGTTGAGATGTTCACAATTGCTATTGAAAATAATCCTTTGGTTCTAACGCTATCCTGGGATCAGACAAAGGTAAGTGTACCAATGGAAGCAAAGTAAGTTATTAGAAATATATCTGGCTTGGCCAGATATATTTCTATATAAAGATTATTGGCGTTTAAGTGTTAGTGGTGGAGGTACAGTTCCGTCGCCACAGGGCATTTGTTTAGGAGTCATAATCATGGTGGAGGCATCTTTCATTTCAAATCCACATATAACTGTTCCACTACAATCCGGTGTTTCCATTTTAAAATGAATCTCACTCCCCTTCACTTCATAGGTGCTGCTAACGGTCGGACTGACTCCATCGGAATAAGAAAAGGTTTTATCATCTTTCATGTCAAATTTCAGGGTCATCATATTCCCTTGATCATCAGCAGGAACAGAAGCTTCCCATTTTCCAACTACGGATTGACTATAAGTGGCAAGGGAAAAAAGCAGAAAAGCAAAAACGGACAAAATAGATTTCATCTGATTGTTTTTTTGGTAAAAAGATTTTTCTCACCTCTATAATACTAAAAAAAGACGAACCAAATCTAATAAGCTAAAAATTGAACTTTTTAATCAAATAATTAATTTATGGTTAATAAATACTATTCTTCAAGCTAGTGAAAAGATTCGATATCCAATTATCGGAAATGAAAGTAAAAGGCTCTGCTCGCTGGAAGTCACAATTTGCAGCGATTCTGGGTGGGCTGGCCATTATCCTCATTGTTCTAATGGCTTTGCCATTGGTCATTTTGATTATTCTTTATATTCAGATACGCAAAATATTTCCTTCAAAGACCTTGCCTCCGGAGCCAGTACCTGTATGGCCATGGGAGGTTTTCATCAAAAATGAATTTATCCAGATAGACCGAAAATTTAATCATGACCTTGAAAAGTACCAATCTTTAGATAATCATTTTGCTCATGCCATTGAAACGGGAGAATTTTTGGCTTTTGGATTAAGATCTACTCCCATTATTGAGGATTTGAAGGACCTTCACTTCGATTATGATTTCCTGGAATTTGATGATGGCATTTTTTTAAGAGCTATTTCTCCTTTGGACGAATGGACAGAGGATCCCATTTATTATCTGGATTATATTGATAAAACTATACAAATCATCACCAATATATCTTCAGAAGCAGATATTGAAATGAAAATTTCAGAGCAGGGAGAAATTTTAATACAAGGTCATGAGTACAATAATAAGTTTGAATTAAAAATTCGTATCATTGACTCCGATTTATAAGCCTCTTTTGAATTTAAAAAATAATCAACAGATCCATGAAAAATGTTAAATCCCTGAAACGTTACGATTGCACAGATAAAGGTCAAAATCAATTGCTTTATGAGGTAGAATATAATGAGCAGGAAAAACCAGTATTAGAGATTGAATACAGCCAGGGAGGAATTCCTATTTCCACCAACACTTATGAGTATGATGAGGAGGGATATCTTATTGCTGAAACGCTACAGGGTGATGAAAAAGAAGCCTATCAGCGTTTTGATTATTCTTATGGAGAAGACAAAAAAAACAGGATTAAAACCTTAACCTATTCCGATGGATCTACCGAAAAAGAAGAGACCTTAATTGAAGGGCAGCAAAAAATTCAAAAGAAATATGATTTAGATCAAGAACTGGTGGAACAAACCACGGAAGTTTTTAGGGAAGACGGTCAAATCGAAAGCCTGGAATACTATAATGCCAATATGGAATCAACTGAAAAACATCTATATGGGTATAATGAAAAAAGTCAATTGGTAGAAGAAAAAATTCTGGTGGATGATGAAGAGAACAGTACCACCATTTGGGAATACAATGAAAATGGAAAGGTCGTTCTGGAAGAATCTTACGACCCTGATGAAAATCTTATCCACAAACATTTTTATAAATACGAGGGAGATCAATTGGTAGAAGAAGGTATAGAAGAGTATTCCTCTTATAATAATCAAGTCCGTTTTCATTATGAATACGATGAAAAAGGCCAATTGATCAGGCAGGTGCAGGAAAGCTATAGCGGAGAGTTAATTCAGGAAGTAGCATATGAATTAAATGAAAGAGGAGATATAGTCATGGTTCACTTTATCCGTACCGGACTGTATCAAATGTTATACGGGTCCAGTACGGCAGATTATAATCAAAGTATTCGGAATGATATTGAGTATTACGATTGATAAACTATCCTTTAGTCACTTTTGATCGCAGAAAAAAGGAACTCAATAAAGTCATAGCAAATCCAATTGAAAGAATCATCATAAACATGATGACCCCTTGAAACCAGGGTTTCATAGCAAAATCAGGCATGGAAGCTAATCGTGCTTTCATTTCCTGTAATTCGTCACCGCTCAAATCTTTTAATTGCCATTCCTGAAAAACGTCTCCCTGGAAGATAAAAAACAGCATTCCCTCAAAGAACATCACTAAAGAAACGATTAGGGTAATGGACATACCAATTCTAAATGCTTTTCCAAAAGACACTTGTCCTTCATTCAAATTGTCTCTGAAATACTTGATTCCCATAGGAATACAAAGCAGGCAAAGAATGATAACCAGGTAACCAAAAGTCTGAGAAGCCCTAACACTAAAGTTAGGAGCAATTAAAAACCAGTTGAGAAGACTGGTTAATATCAGTAATAATCCGCCGATTAACGCGTACCTAAGGATATAATTTTTCATAGCAAAAAGTTTTATGATTTAGCCTCAAGTACGGATATTTTTGCCCTTCTGACATCCGTCGAAAGTAGGAATTTTGTTTTTACCGCTACTTTCCAACTAAAGTAGGATCAAATTATGTGCAAATCACGGCCAATCTTTACCGCTTCCGTTCGGCGTTTTGCATTGAGTTTGGAGAAAATATTAGAGACGTGAGATTTGACGGTACTTTCTTCAATAAATAGGCGTTTGCCAATTTCGTTATTTGATAAACCTTCCGCCATTAAAACCAAAACCTTATGTTCTTGCTTACTAAGGTTGGTTTTATTGCTGATTTTATTATAATCATAGAGTTTTTTATTGGAGGGTTTCTTTATGGAAAGGAAGTGTTTTAAAGCAAATCCGATCAATATAAAGAGGATGGCAGATAGGATTACCACTAAATCATTGTTTCTCGGCCCAATAAACATGGAGTATTTATTTAACTGAAAAGCAAAGTATATGGCCAATGCAATTCCACTAAATATCAAAATGGTTTGTTTCATTGAGCATTAAGATTTGATAATCTCAACAATTTTTCCGCTGGCAATGGTATTTTCATTAATAAATGAGTCGAACCTTTCCCCATTTTTTAGGGATTGCAGCACAGCCTGCATTTTCATAACTACATTCTTAAATAAGGCTGGCCCAAGACTCATTCTTGAGATCTTTAAACGCTCTAACTCTTCAATTGGAGGGACGTGCCCTTGCGCCAAAACATTAACAGGTAAGTCAATTTTTTGATTGATTTCTATTAATGATTCATTAGAACAGAGCACGGGATAAAAACAATCCGCACCGGCATCTTTAAATTGTTGTCCTCTTACTAATGCTTCGGAAAGTTTATCCTCATCCTTTCCCTCCTTTAAAAAAGCATCTGTTCGGGCATTGATTACCAAAGGAATGCCCATTTTATCGGAGACCTTTCGAATGGATCTTATTTTTTCGCATTGTATCTCGATGGGTTCTAATTGACCTTGAGCATTGGAATCTTCTATATTTAAACCAACTACTCCACTATTAATCAGACCTTTGATGTTTTCTTCTAATCCTTTAAGAGTATCCGCATATCCTCGTTCAATATCAGCAGTAACCGGTAAAGGGGTACAATTAGTGATGGATTGAAACAATTTTAATAAGTCTGCAAAAGCAATTTCTTCATTATCATCATAACCTTTTGAAAAAGCGACAGAAGCACTGGCAGTGGCAATGGCCTCAAAACCTTCAGCTTCTACTAATTTAGTCCCAAACACGTTCCAGATATTTGGTAAAACTAGAAGCTCGCCAGAATGGTGGAGTTCCAAAAGTGTTTCTGCTTTTTTTCTTTGAGTATTCGACATAATCACATTTACTATTATTAAAATCTAATCAATCATTTACCTACACAAATGACTCTACTATTGCTATTGTCATTGAGACTGGTATTGAAATTGTCACTGACATTTAATGCGCCTCCAGCCAGGTCTGGCCAATTCCCATTTCTACTAAGATAGGTACTTTCAGTTGAGGCATAGCATTTTTCATTTTATCCTCAATAATTGGTTTTACAATCTCTAATTCATCTTTATGCACATCAAAAACCAGTTCATCATGTACCTGAAGGATCATGCGGGATTTAAATTGTCGGGCCTTAAATACTTCATGGATATTGACCATGGCGATTTTGATCAGGTCTGCGGCAGAGCCCTGGATGGGAGTATTAATGGCAATACGTTCAGCATTGCTTTTGGCTAATGAACTTTTGGAATCAATATCTCGAAGATACCTCCTGCGTCCCATCAAGGTTTTGACATATCCATTTTTTCTGGCCTCTTCAACGATATTATCCATGTAACTTTTGAGGCCCTGATATTGTCTAAAATATTGCTCGATAAGTTCTTTAGCCTCAGAACGTTTGATATTTAACTGGCGAGATAAATTAGTGGCTCCGGCTCCATAAACGATACTAAAGTTGACGGTTTTAGCCCGATAGCGTTGCTCTCTAGTAACCTCTTCAAAGGGCACTCCAAATACCCCGGCAGCAGTAGCACGGTGAATATCTTGCCCTGCCTGAAAAGCCTCCAGCATGGCTTCATCACCACTAATTTCTGCAATAAGTCGAAGTTCCACCTGAGAATAATCGGCTGCTAGTAAAACATGATTTTCATCTCTAGGGATAAAAGCCTCTCTTACTTTAGCTCCCTCAGGAGTACGAATGGGAATATTCTGAAGGTTAGGATTATTAGAACTCAGTCGACCAGTAGCAGCCAATGCCTGGTTAAAAGAACTATGGATACGCCCGGTACGAGGATTAACCATCTTTGGCAGGGCATCTACATAGGTGGATTTTAGCTTGCTTAGCCCTCTAAACCTCAAAATTTCACTTACAATGGGATTATCAAAAGCCAGTTCAGTTAATTTTTCCTCATTGGTGGAGTATTGCCCTGACTTAGTTTTACTCCAGCGATAGGGAATTCCGAGTTTTTCAAACAATACTTCTCCCACCTGTTTTGGCGAGGCTATATTAAAATGTACACCT
Source organism: Saprospiraceae bacterium (assembly GCA_028285545.1). Classification (GTDB taxonomy): domain Bacteria; phylum Bacteroidota; class Bacteroidia; order Chitinophagales; family Saprospiraceae; genus JANQPA01. The sequence goes on from JANQPA010000094.1 coordinate 83,694, forward strand.
GCTTTTTCATAAATACCCTTTTCGATTTCTTTGATTCCTTTATCGAGTTCTTCCGAATACTCATTCAGGAAACCCGAGTCGAGTCTAATTCCTTCATGTTCTAAATCTACTAACACCTTTACCAAAGGCTCCTCCATAGTTTGATAAAGTTCTAATAAGCCTTCTTTTTCCAACTTGGGAGCCAAAAATTCTTTCAACTGGAAGGTAATATCAGCATCCTCTGCAGCATAATCTTTCACCTTTTCTACAGGTACATCTCTCATGGAAAGCTGATTTTTGCCTTTTTTCCCTATTAGTGTGTCGATTTTCATGGGCTGATATTTGAGATAGGTTTCAGCCAGATAATCCATGTTATGCCTAAGCTCAGGTTCCATCAAATAATGAGCGATCATGGTATCATAATAGAGGCCCTTAAGCTCTATATCATAAGATTTTAAAACCAGGGCATCATATTTGATGTTTTGAGCAATTTTGACAATTTGTTCATTTTCAAAAAAGGGCTTATAAATGTTCAAAATTTTCAAGCATTCTTCTCTATCGGCCGGCACAGGCGCATAATAGGCTTCGCCACTTTTAAAAGAAAAGGACATTCCTACCAGATCGGCCTGGGTAGCATCCACACTGGTTGTTTCAGTATCAAAGCAGGCCTCTTTTTTTGATAATAATTGTTTGACAAGGTCTTGGTGCCCGGATTCCGTATCTACAAGGTGATAAAGATGTTCAGTATTGCTCAAGTTTTTATCCGCAACCGAATGAGCAGGAGGTGCAACAGCACTTGTTTTTTTGGTAGAAGCCTTGGTCTGATCGGGAAAAAGACTGCCTTGAGTGCCTGCTGGGGCTTCTTCCTCTTGCCCCAATACCTGTTTGGCCAAAGTACGAAACTCCAGTTCTTTAAAAAGTTCGGCCAGGCGATCTTTATTATAAGGTTCGATCTCATAAGCTTTGGCATCAAATTGGATCGGTACTTCTATATTGATGGTAGCCAATTCTTTTGATAACTTTCCTTGCTCGGCAAATTCTTCGACTCTTTCTTTTTGCTTGCCTTTTAATTTATCAGTATTTGCAATCAGACCTTCAACCGTATCATATAAAGCTAGCAATTTGGAGGCTGTTTTCGGTCCAATACCAGGAATGCCAGGAATATTATCTACGCTATCTCCTTGCAAGCCAAGCATATCTATGACCTGATCAACTCTTTGGATTTGCCATTTTTCAAGTACTTCATTGACTCCAATTACTTCAACACCGTTTCCTTGCCGAGAAGGTTTGTACATAAAGATGTTGTCAGAAACCAGCTGAGCATAATCCTTGTCAGGAGTCACCATGTATACGGTAAATCCCTCTTTTTCAGCCTGTTTCGCTAAAGTGCCGATCACATCATCTGCCTCGTAATTATCCACTGATACAATAGGCACATTGAAGGCTTTGACAATTTCCATGATATAAGGAAAAGCAATGCTTATGTCCTCCGGCGTTTCTTCTCTGTTTGCTTTGTATTCCGGAAACATATCATGCCGGAAAGTTTTGGTAGGCGGATCAAAGGCCACTGCTATATGGGTTGTATCATCAGAGCGCATTAAATCCCAAAGCGTTCGGGTAAAACCTGTAATAGCCGAAGTATTTAGTCCTTTTGAATTAATTAATGGGCGAGTAATAAATGCAAAATGGGCTCGGTATACCAGAGCATGTCCATCCAGAAGAAATAATTTTTTTTCCGACATGAAAAAAGTATTTGGAAAGAAGTTAGTGTACAATTAAAATAAACTGCTTATTCTAAACGATTTCAACAAAAATAAAAAACAATCTGTTTTATTAAAACGTGACATTGTATTTTATCAGCAACTGCTGTGTTAAACTCACTCGTTTACCAAGTCCTGAAACACCCCCTACCACACTATTATCTGTAATTTGAACTAAAATGTCATCGTCATAAAAAATATTCAGAGTTGTAGCCAATTGCAAACCTTTCGTAATAGTGTAGCCTAGTTCGTTGGTCCAGTCAATATCAATATTCTGTGGATTTCTAATGTAGCTGGAATACAAGGCCAAATTTGAAACGAAGGTTATTTTATCCTTTGCATATTTATCCGCATAAGCAAATTTAAGTAATGAGCCTAATTGTGCAAACACATTTTTAAAGGCAGTAATATTTCCATTTTCATCTTTAGTAACGGGATTTCCATGTACACCTGCTGCTGCAATTCTATCTTCGGCTACGATAATAAACTTACTTCCAAGGGGGGAGTAGTAGATAGAAAGTTCATCGGTCGGTTTATAATCCATGCCGAGAGACAAGGTAATAGTTGCAGGTGAAAATAATTTTGCCAGTGGCCCGATATTTACTTCACTGATATTTGTTAAAAAATTTCCTGGATAATCTTCTGTGCCTCTATAGGTGGGGGTAAGCTGGCTTAGGAATCCAAAGTCAGCAGTATAATAGAGTTTAGAGCTATCTGCTGTTTGAAAACCCAATTTTGATCCAAGTCTAAATTCATCATTTGCTTTTTGGAAGGGAATATTTTCACCAGATCTCAAAGGTCCGGATCCAAGTCTTTGAACACCAAATTGCCAAGAAGCCTGGTTATCCCAGGCCAATCGCTTTTTTTTTTATATTTGGCAAAAGCTGCTATGGCCGTACCTGCTCCTATCCGGTTTTGCCCGGCCCCTTGCCTTGGATTTAGTTGAAATAACTGCGAAAAATCAAGGCCCAGACTGGCTCCTGTTTGCCAACTCTTTTTTGCCTGTATACTATCTGTCTGAGCCAGGGCTAAGAAAGGACAGAAGAAGGAAAAAACGAGAAAGGGAATAAATTTTTTCATGACATCATTTTATAATTCTACTTGTATCCACACAAGAATAATTAAATCTCAGGGATTTGTCGATTTATAAAATGTATTTTATCTGAATTAGAAAAGATTTATTCTTCAGCCTCTTCCTGTCTTTCTAATTTACTGATTTGATATTTTTCAGTTGAAAGTTTATGTAGAGGGATGATGGTTTTGATCTCTCCACTTTGAACAGTAAAAGTTGAATTATCCATGGCTACAATTTCTCCTTCTGTTCCATCGATGACTATGGTATCTCCGATTTGAACTTTTCCTTTATTATAAAAAGCTGCCAGGAGGTTGGCCATTACAGGTCTTGAAGCAAATCCATATCCTATGGCGAAAGCCAATACAACTCCTCCCAGGAGGATGGATAGGTTTTCTTCTATAAAAGAAGTTTGAACACGAGCCTGAGAAAGGGTGATCATGGCTACGTTAAGAAATAAAAAATAGAATACCACATTAGAAATCAGGCTTGCTGCAGGAATTCCCAGGGATTCACAAGTGGTTTGGATAATACGTTTTAAAAAATCTGCGAGCAGAATCCCGACAAAAAATACGGCCATTGCAGAGACCAGACTCGGGATGTATGACAAAATATTGTTCATCATATCAGTAATGGCCTGCATGCCTAATACATCGGTTGCCATTAATATGACGATAAAAAACAGGAGGTAGTAGACGATTTTAGAAACAATTTTGCTGGGTACAAGCTCTATTTTAGATTTATTAAAAAGGTCAACCTCGTTCAATTTGGCTGCCAGTTTATCAATTCCTATTTTTTCAAGAACTTTTCGGGTAACTCTGGCAAAGAATTTACTGACCCATCTGCCCACAATGATAAGTAAGAGGGCTCCCAATGCTCTGGGAAGAGTTGCAATAAACATCCCAGACTGTTCTGCCAGTGTTGTTTTTAATTGTTCTAAAAAGGAAACATTTTGTAAAAGGAGGGTCTCCATATGTATTTAGCTTTTAATTTGGGATTAGGTTTTTTGTTTATCTGATAGAGCTATGACCATTACATCTTTCACTCTTGAAAGGTAAACTTCTGCAACTTCTCCAACAAACTTAAGCATTGTCAAGTTAGATTGGATAGAATCGCGCACTACTTTTTGATGTTTTTTTTCAAATTCCTGTTTGTCCTGCTTCAATAATTCCTTAAAACTATTTTCCATATTCCTTTCAATTTAGTACGGCTTCTACCTTTTTCAAGGCAAGTTGTGCTTTCGACTTAGCGCGCTTAATTTTCATCTTTACGGCGCTTTCCGATTTATTCAGCACTTCAGCTATTTCTTTAATAGATAGATCTTCCTGATATTTCATTAATAAGACATACTTATCATCTGCAGGTATGAGGTTTAGCACTTTTCTTAACTGATCCACTTTTAGTTCCAGAAGAACTTTATCACTCACCTCATCATCTTCCAGGTCTGGGGCTTTTTCCATTTCATCTGAAAACAGATCTCCTTTGCGTTTTTTCTTGCGCAAATAATCAATACAGTAATTGTAGGTTATAGAGTAGAGCCAGGTTGAAAATTTAGCTTTTTCACCAAATTTCGCCAAGTTTAGAAATACTTTCATAAATATTTCCTGAGTTGCGTCTTTGGCCATAGCCTCATCTTTCAAAAGGGCTATGCATTTGCTATAGACCTTAGCTGCATATCTCTCATAGATATAATTAAAACATGGGTTGGCTTGAGATTTTAAAAAATTCCGGATCAGTTCAAGATCTGGCATTTTTTTATTACACTCGGCAGTTGACGCACTCATCCGGCTTTAGATTGTTTCGTATTATGAGTGCCTTTTGTGCTAAATACGCCTTTAAGACGAATAAAATTCTCAAAAGACACAATGAAATTTAAGAAAATCTTAAATAGTTTTAGAATAATTCAGAATTAAAAAACTTATATATGATCTAAGGAAGGGATTATGATAAAAAAGAATGAGTGTAAAATAAAAAAAGCCTTGCGTAAAGCAAGGCTTTTTCAGGATAAATATTAGGTTGGCAGCGACCTACTCTCCCATCAGTGATAGTACCATCGGCGCTGAGAGGCTTAACTTCTCTGTTCGGAATGGTAAGAGGTGG
>JANQPA010000095.1 GCA_028285545.1 Saprospiraceae bacterium
ACCACCGATTTTTTGAATTCGTCCGAATAACGCTTTACTTTCTGCATTTTTGTCCTAGATTAAGTTTACTAATTTGTAAACCTATTTCAGGACGTGTCAGAATCTGCATATCTGCACATTTACACATTTACACATTTACTCATCCACCTATTTGCACATTTGCAAATCTACTCATCATAGAATCATAAAATTGTAGCATCAAACAATTTAAACAAATTTGTTTCTTCAACAAAAATATTAAAATTATTTGTTTTTAAACATTTTTTGTTTTAACTTGTGTTCAATTATTCTTCACAATACCTTTTTATTATGATTCGGGAAGACCGTTTAGAACTTAATCAAAGATTTAGAAAAGTTTTTAATCTATTAGAGGAAAGAGGTGATATTGTAAAAAATGACCGTGGGGGCAAAGGAATGGGCGATTTTGCTGAAAAAATCCTTGGCAATCGAGCTTATGGGCATATCATCCGAGCTTTTTTAAATCCTGAAGACAAGCGTTGTATTGATTATCGACATGCCCGGATTCTGTGCCAGGAATATGGAGTGAATGAAGCTTATATGTTAGATGGAATTGGCACTCCATTTGGGATGGACCTTCCTAGAAACAATTTGGTAGAAGATCAAGGTGCTGTGTATAGAGGGAACATTTTGTTTACAACTACAGAAGCATTTGCAGGTACAGCTGTTGATACAGGGAGTTTTACCTCTGAGGACTATGAATATTTTAGTTTACCCGGTGTTTCAGGTCATGGATTGGTTGCTTTTCCTATTAATGGTAATAGTATGGAGCCTGTGATCATGAATGGAGATGTGGTCATCTGTCGTCAGATCAGCAGCATGCAAGAAATAAGAGACAACAAAATTTATGCCGTTAAAAATAATGGTTCTTTGTGGATCAAGTACTTGCAAAAAATAACGGATCAACGTGGACGTGTAGTGAAAATGAAGCTCATTTCTGCTAATCACCTTGAACATGACCCTTTTGAGGAGGATGTTAATGAATATACTCGTATATATGAGGTGATAAGAAAGATTAGTGATTTATAAGCTGATCAAAAAAATATTCTAATCTATTAATTGGGGATAAAAATAGCCTGGAGGTCTCTCGTCTATTTTTATCTCTAAATATCAGTCATTTACGTATCAGGATTTCAGAATTAGGAACGAATTAATTCCCGAGATTAGAGTTTTCGGCTCCCGGAAGCATTGTACTGTGCTGTCCGGGAGTATTTAATTTCCTAAACGTTGACGCAGTGCTTCATATAAAATTATTCCAGTAGCTACAGATACATTCAACGAATCAGTTTTCCCTGTCTGCGGAATAATAAAATGTTCATTAGCCGCCTTAATTAGAGCTGGACTAGTTCCCTTTCCTTCAGATCCTACAATAATTGCTGTAGGGAGGGTTAAATCTAGATTGGACAATCGTTTTCTGGCTTTTAAATCACTTGCCAATACCTGAATACCCGAATTCTGGAGATATTCTATAGTATTTACTAAACTATTTTCCCTACATACCGGCAGTATATTCAAGGCACCTGCTGAGGTTTTAACAGCATCTGCGTTGATCATAGCACTCCCCTTTTTAGGAACCACCAGAGCATGAGCACCAAGTACTTCAGCTGATCTGGCAATTGCTCCCATATTTCTAACATCGGTTACTCCATCTAAGACCAATATCAAAGGGGCCTCTTCTTTCTCATACAACAGAGGCAATACGTCCTCGATTAAATAATATTGAATAGCCGATACGAAAGCGATAATCCCCTGATGGTTAGAACGAGTTATTTTATTCAGCCTTTCCTTTGGAACTACCTGAACAGGGATATTATGCATTTTGCTTAAAGACCGAATTTCTTTTTCAAATTCACCTCTTAATCCTTGCTGCAGGATTAATTTGTCGATCGACTTTCCTGAATTGATAACATCAACAACAGGATGACGGCCATAAATGATATTCTTATCTTGCATAATAAAAATGTCGGCTACTATAATTTATCAATGATTTTTCAAAATAGTACAAATCAAAAGCTGAATTTAGACTGTTAGAAGATCACGATTGAATTTAAATATAGGTAAGATCTGGACTCAAGTTGTTTTTATTTTACCAGTTTTTAATTCAAATGAAAAAACTCAAAATTTTTCCAGGAAGATGAAAGTAAAGAAAATTCTACTACCTATATCATTTTTGTTATTATTATCATCTCTTTCCGCCCAAAAACTGATCAATAGTCAGGCTGCACTGGACCATATAAACAGTTCTTATACCAAATGGGACCTAAAAAAAGGAGACATAACAGATTTAATCCTGACCAATAATTATGTCTCTACCCATAATGGCATACACCATTTTTATTTTCAGCAAAGATATAAAGGGATACCCGTTTATGCGGCCATTACAGGAGTTCACTTTCAAGAGAATGGAGAATTAATACAGGAAGCACTTGGTTTTTATCCCAACTTATCAAACAAAGTAAATAGTCCCAAAAACATACTTTCCCCACAACAAGCACTAAATAAAGCATTGATAAAACTTGAAATCTCTTCTTCAAAATCAACAATTTTAATCCAGGAAAGAGATCAAATAGATTATTTATTTGCCAGAACGGACATGAGTCAATTAGATGTGCCAGTTAAATTGCAATATTATCCCGTAGAGAATCAACTTAGGTTATCCTGGGAAGTTGGCATCCTACCTCTGAATAGTTCCGATTATTGGGCTGTCCAAATTGATGCACAGAATGGTCAGATAATCTCCCAAATTAACCAAACGCTTCAATGTGCATTTGAACATGGTGTATACGAAAGTCATGATGATTATTGTGTAGAGGAGGGAATCCAAAAAATAATAACATCTCAGGTATCAAATCCGAATAGCAATGATGATGCAATATATCGTGTATTCCCCGTACCTGTGGAAAGCCCCATTCATGGGCAGCGGCAGTTATTAGTAAGTCCCGCAGATCCGCTCGCCTCTCCATTCGGATGGCATGATACCAATGCAGTTGTTGGGCCTGAATTTTTTACCACAAAAGGGAATAATGTTCATGCCTATTTTGATATACAGGATAATAATTTGCCGGATGGTGATGAAGTGGTCCAAGAAGATCTGGTCTTTGACTATAATTATAATCCGGAACGAGAACCCCTTTCCAATAAAAAAGCAGCTCTTACCCAATTATTTTATATGAATAATTTCATGCATGATTTTACATATAATTATGGTTTTGATGAGCAGGCTGGTAATTTCCAAAATTTCAACTATCAAACCGCTGGTAAAGATGGAGATGCTATTGATGCAGAAGCATTAGATGGTTCAAGAAAAAATAACGCGACCTTCTTACCCCGGCCAGATGGGAGTCCGGGAAGAATGCAAATGTTTTTATGGAATAGAAAAAGTTTACAACATTTAAATATTCCATCACCTTCTCCTCTGGCAGGCTCTTATAGATCCAATGTATCTTCATTTGGTCCCAACTTAGATTCACTCACGATAAGAGGTCAAATTGTCCAGGCATTTGATGACAGCGAATTTCCTTTTCTGGCTTGTAATACGATAGTCAACAAAGAAGAGGTAGCTGGGAAAATTGCCTTAATATATCGAGGTGATTGTAGTTACGTTGAAAAAGTAAGCAATGCCCAGGAAGCCGGCGCGATAGGAGTAATCATTGCAAATTATGCCAATTCATTAATTACCCCCGGAGGTAACCCAACTATTCCTATTACAATCCCAACCATTGCAGTAGCTAGTTCTACGGCAGATCGGATAATTTCCGAACTTGAAAATGGCGTGACCGCTATTTTTCAAAAACCTAATGAATTTCCTGAAGAACTAGATGCTAGTTTTGATAATGGAGTTACAGCACACGAATATGCTCATGGAATTTCTCATAGACTTACAGGAGGCCCTGGCACTACGGCCTGCTTAGGTAATGATGAACAAATGGGAGAAGGCTGGAGCGATTTTTTTGCGCTAGTAGTTTCTACCCAATCCTCAAACCTCAATCAGCGAACTAAAGGTATTGGCAATTTTGTCAATGGAAGTAAAGAATTTGGTGGAGGTATCCGAAGAAGACCCTACAGTCCTTATTTAGAGATCAATGAGTTCACTTATAAGGACATCATCAATACCACTGGACCACATAGAGTGGGGGAAGTATGGGCAACCATGCTTTGGGATCTATATTGGGCCTTATCAGATAAACATGGCTGGAATCCTGATATTGTCTATGGCCAGGGAGGAAATAATATGGCCATCCAATTGGTAATGGATGGGATGAAACTTCAGAAATGCAGGCCTGGTTTTATTGATGGTCGAGATGCTATTCTCAAAGCAGATACCCTGAATAATGGCGCTGCTAATTCATGTTTAATTTGGGAAGTTTTTGCCCGCAGGGGATTAGGATGGAGCGCAAGTCAGGGTCATTTCGATAATAGAAAAGACGGAATTGAAGCCTTTGACCTTCCTCCAAGTTGTACTCCTGTATTAAAAATAAGAAAAGTAGTAAGCAGTAGTATTGAAGCTGGGGAGATTATTCAGACTACCTTAACCATTCGAAATGATAAAACTACGAATGCCAGTGGATTGATAATAAATGACCTTTTGCCTGAAGGTACTGAATTGGATCCCTTTTCTGTAACTGGTGCAGAATTGCTTGATCAAAATGGAGATCAAATAAGATTTAAAATAGAAGGGTTAGGGGCTGGAGAATCCATAGAGGTCAACTATTCTTTACAAACCTCCCCGGAACTTGGGTCAAAAGAAATCTTTTTTGATGATTTTGACCTAACTGGATTCATCTGGCAAGCCAGAGCTCGGAGAGGTTCAGATGGGTGGAGGAGAATTACAGATACTCTTAGAAATTTTGAAAAAGCCTGGTTTGTTCCCAACACCATCAATTTCAACAATCAAATTCTTGAATTTAGAAGAAATATACCTGTTGCTGGTGAATTACCTGTTATCCGGTTTCATCATAATTTTATTGTTGAACCAGTAAGTGATGGAGGCCTGGTAGAAATTTCTACTGACCGGGGGCGCAGTTGGAAGCCTATTGGCAGTGATAAATTTTTACGCAATGGCTATAGTGGAGAAATGGCCTTTTCTACTTTATTTTTAAAAGATCAAGGCGGCTTTTACGGAGATCAATCCTTTTTCCGAGAAACGATTATTGACCTAAGAGATTACCTTGGTCAGGAAATTAGGATTCGATTTCATTTCTATTCGGATGAAGAACCAGAAGAAGAACCATTTGATACCGGCGTAGGCTGGCAAATTGATGATATTGAATTCATGGATCTTTATCATTATAATACAGAGGTATGTTTGACTTCCGATCAGGGAGATTTTATTTGTACGAAAGCTCCGGATTTAGGCACTACAGTTGGTTCTGTTGAAGAGATAACCTCCGCCAATGAACTAGAGGATAAAAATAATTTCAACATTCAAATTTTCCCTAATCCTGTAAAAGACTACCTTCAGATTCAAGTGGAGTCAAAACAGACTGCTGAGCAAGTACATTTTCAACTGTTATCTCTTGACGGAAGGATTTTACAATCAAAACAGCAGGATATTTTTGAAGGTAAGCAAACACTTTTAATGAATATTGCTCAACTTCCTTCTGGAATGTATTGGCTAAAAATCCAGCAGCAGAATGGAGTTATAAGTAAGAAAATAGTCAAAAGGTAGAATTTTGGCCTTCATTATTTAAAGAATCCTTTGCCTTCACGAGCAAGTTTTCTCAATAATGGACTACATCTATATCGGTCCTCCAAGTAATGATTGTATAATTTATCCATGCCATTCACACAGCGTTGTATTCCTATTTCATCCGCCCATGCCAATAGCCCTTTGGGATAATTTACGCCTTTGGTCATAGCCAAATCTATATCTGCCGGACTGGCAATATTGAGATAAGATGCATCTGCTGCCTCATTTATTAGCATATAAAGGATACGCCAAAATATCTCTTCCCCTTTTGCTTGATTTTTTTGAGGCTCAGGGTTAACTGCATTTTCAGCATAATCATAAAACCCTTTTCCTGCTTTTTTGCCAAAATAACCAGCCTCTACTATTCTTTTTTGAGAAAATGAGGGGCGGTATCTTTGATCATAGTAAAAGGCCTTAAATACAGTTTCTGTAACCGTATAATTGATGTCATTTCCTATATAATCCATCAGGGTAAAAGGCCCCATTCTAAATCCACCAATTTCTGTCATCGCCCAATCAATGGTAGCTGCATCAGCCAATCCTTCTTCAAAAATGCGCAAAGCTTCTCCGTAAAAAGGCCGGGCCACCCGATTTACAATAAAGCCAGGGGTATCTTTTGCCAGTACTGTGATTTTCCCCCAACTGTTGATAATTTCGGTGGCTTTTTGCTGAGTCTCCTGGGAGGTTTGAATAGCCGGAACGATTTCCACAAGTTTCATTAAAGCGGCTGGATTGAAAAAGTGGATGCCTATAACTCGTTCAGGGTTTTTGCAGGCAGAAGCAATGCTGGCAATGGATAATGAAGAGGTATTAGAGGCCAAAATACAGGAGGGTCGGACCGTGTCTTCTAATTGTTCAAAAACCTGTTTTTTAATATCGATATCCTCAATGATTGCTTCAATCACCAGAGAAGATTCAGAACAGGCAAACATATTGGTTTCATAATGGATACGGCCCTTAATGATTTCAGCCTCAGTATTATCAATACGGCCTTTTTCCACCAGGCGGGCCATTATTTTCGAAATAAATGCTTCAGAGCGGGATAGGGCACTGGGATTATTGTCATAAAGATGAACAATATGCCCTGCAGTAGCAGCTACCTGGGCTATTCCAGTGCCCATGGAGCCACTTCCAAGAATTCCTATTTCAATCATAAGCAAGAATTAGAAAGATGAAGCGCGAATATAAAAAAAATACTTCGCTCTTCATCCTTCCGCATTCACACTTCCGCTTTCGTCCTTCCCCCTTCTACTTATTGTCTTGCTTGGCAAAGACCTTTTTCAGGAGGTCTGTGGATCGGGCACTCACATTTTGTCGGATATTCAACTCCTCCTTTTTAACCATATCAAAAAGACCAATTAGTGCCTGGGTAGTCACATAGTCATCTAAATCAGGGTTCGCCTTTTTGGTAAAAGGAATCTTATTATAGGTATTGATGGCATCAGACCAGACCTTACGGGCATCAAATTTATCTAGTGATTCTACTATGACAGGATTAAATTCATTATAAAGGTTCTGATAAGTAGAGGATTTTAAATAAGAGGTGGCCGCTGTATCTGCTCCCATTAAGATATTCATGGCATCTTTAAAGGTCATAGCTTTAATGGCATCCACAAAAATAGGAGCTGCTTTTTTGGCCGCATCTTCTGCCCCTCTGTTTATTTTTTGAACGATATCTTCTTCGAAATCTCTAAAACCCGGAACACCTCTAAGTTTTTTAGCAATTGCCTGGGCCTCCTCTGGCATTAGGATTTTATACACACTTTTGTAGTAACCGTCAGTTTGTGAGAGCTGCTCTGCTCCTTTTTTTATTCCAATATTAAGAGCTTCTTTTAATCCAAGTCCAGCTTCCTCTCCAGTAATTTCGCCTCCAACCTTAAGTAGACCTCCCAATGTATTCTGAAGTTCAGCAGGTGTACAAGCAAATAACTGGATCATAAGGAAAAATAATAGTCCTTTAAGTCGCATAATATTTGTGTTTTAATTTTTTCAAGAATAAGAATAAGATACTGTTTTGACTCTAGATTCTAATGGAAGTAACGAAAAGAAATGGACATACCTTATTATGAAAATGTTAATTGAAAGAATATTAAATCTTGTTGTTCTGTCCTCCTTATCCCCTAATAAGTCTTCAGTTTTAAAGGTATAGATGGTAATAGATTCACAAAATCCAAATCTCCACACTTACTTCAATTAATTATTGCAAAAAAACGATTTCAACATTCGAATAGCCTAATCAATTATTGATATTAAATAAAATTAAATGTGACTGAGACTCAAATTACTCCTTTCTCCCATCCATAAAACTTCAATTTTGAAATAAACGAATCTTAATTTTTAAAACCTTCAACCACCTATCACCATGAAATCTTTAATTCTACTATTCAGCTTGATTTTTTCATTGTCTCTAAGCGCACAATCAAATGGTCCTATAAAAATGACCTCAAAAAAGAACAGCAAATACAATGTTTTTATAAAAACAAAAAAGAAAATAGCCGATATCGAATCCAGCAACATTCTTCAAGTCCATCCAAACAAACTTTTAACCTCAAGGAAATTTATAGCCGGAGAGATACTCTTACAATTGAATGATACTTCAATGAGCTTCGCTCCCTCCCTCGCTTCATGGGAAACAAAGGCGATTCAATATGAACTCCCTATATCCGAAATTGAAACACTGGGCTTCCGAAGAAAAGGAAGCAAAGGCACTGGGTTTGCTGTAGGAACCTTAGTAGGAACATTAACAGGATTAATCATTGGAAATACTCAGGATACAGGCTGTAGTAATACTTATAATCCCTTTACAGGTCAACGTTCTAGTTTTTGTATCGAAATTGTAGATCCGGTAGCCATAAATGCTGTATCCTACGGAATAGTAGGGGGCATATTAGGAATTCTTCTTTCCAGTGGCAAGAAAAAATTTAACCTCTCAGGTAATAAGAAAAACTACGAAAAACAAAGAAGAAAATTAGAGAAACTTCTGTTGTCTAATTAAACTGAAACCAACCATTTTTCATCCTTCCAGTTAATTCGAATTTCTACAAAAAGTAAACTTATTCCTAAACCTAAGCTGCTCTAAAAATTTATTAATCATGAAACAATTCTTGTTCATTCCATTCATTTTTTTTCATTTATTAGGGAATACTCAAAATATTTCCAAGTCCGCTATTCATGATGACCACTCCTTCCAGGTATGGTTGAAAATGAGATTGCCTGAATCAAATGTTCAACCTAATCTATCTTCTGATTTACCAATTCAAGATCTCAAATTTTATTTTCATCCAATTGATCTTTTAGAGGTAGACCATTTTTCCATTACGGCCAACTTTCTGGATGCAGATTATGGCCCTGAAGAGATACGATTTTCTGAGCTGGAAATGTTCAAAATTAGGAGGAGAGGGCAAGTGGCCAAAGGTATCTTCATAGGTACCATTGCTGGTGCATTGACTGGATTCCTAATTTCTCCTACTGATTGTGAAAACTCATTAGAATGTTTCAGAGATTGGTTTGGACGTATAATGGTGACAGGTCTAGGTGGCATCACCGGTGGAATAATTGGGGGAGTGACAGCTGGTAAAGTTAATATACGCATTGGGGGAGATCATGCCATTTATAAATCTCAAAGAAAAAAATTATCGAAGTATTTAAATAAATATTGAAACTGTCTTCAAATTATTTGACTTTGAAAAATAGAGCATAAACCCTCAGTTTCGCCTCAAATTATCATATTATGAAATACTTTTTACTTTTCCTACTCTTTTATTCCCCCTTTCTTAATGCTCAGGATAAACAGAAATCCAAAGCTCAAAAAGGAGATTGGAGCATCGATTTTCATTTTACAATCCCACAAGACAAAATGATAAGTGATGCTTTATACCATGCACGGGACAATACCGGTTTTACCAATCCTTTTATTCAGCAAGGCTCCTGTGTTGACGTTTTTTGCAATGTTACTTATAAGCAATCTGCTCCTCTGGCCATTTTAAAGGATGACAACACCTCCTTTAATTTAAGAGTCAGCAGGTTGATCAAAGATTTTCTTTCAGTAGATCTATTAATTGGATGGAACAAAATGGGGCATGTTTACGGCAATAATGGGGATTTATTTGGCCTCCAACCGAATATCAGTTCATTTGAATTAAAATTGGCCAGTACTTTCTATTCAAGTATGGTTTTTGTAAATGCAACTGATGACATTCGTTTAGGCATAGGCCCCATGCTAAGCAAACAAACCCTAAGGGCTGCCGGTAGGCCCTTTGGTAAAACTGAGTTTAAGAAAACCAAACTCGGGGCAATCGTGGAAGCAGATGTTAGATTCCCAAGAAAAACTGCTTTTTATTTTGATTTTGGCGCTCAATATCAACTGGCAAGTGCCTCAGTTTATGATGCAATAAACCTGCCTAATGAAAGTGCCTCTACTGGTAATATTGAAATACCCTCTAGTTTTTTAGCCTTTTCATTTGGTATTGGTGTAAGGATTAAATCTAAACATTAAGGTTTTTACTCTTTGATTAGGCAACTATTTCTCGGGCAAATACTTTGTAGGTAAAGGATTATTCTTTCTTTCGCTATCATACATCCAGCCTAAAATCCACCATCTGTCTCCATCATGATAGAGTTGGATACTATTAATTCCTCTACCTTTGACAGGGCCATCAGGTGAAAAAGTATATTCGTAGGTGCTCCATACATGGGTAATATGGCCGTAGGTTTCTGTCTTTCGATGAATTTCCTTTTCATAAAAAGCACTATTGCCAGCAGCATTTTTATGATATTCATCTAAAGTCATGCTGCGCAAAAAGGCTTTCCCCTGCTGATCTTCCCCAGAAATCATAACGTGGGCATCGGGGTGATGTAATGATTTATCCCGCTCTATTTGCTTAGGGCCTTCCGGTCCAGAAACCACTTCATAATAGGCATTAATAATACCATCCAGGCTGGAAATATCTTTTTTGAGAGGGTATTTTGATTGGGCATTTAGACTATATATACTAATGAATAGAAAAGCTATGGCAGATAAAACAGTCTGGTTTAGGTGTTGCATCTTAAATTTATTTTTGGTTATTTATGATCAATAACGAAATTGGAGGAATAACTAATTCTGGAATTTTTCCTACACATTTTTAAAGCCTGGTACTTAGTTTGGCTAAATTTAATCATTTTGATTCTATGAAAAAATTCATTTTACTCTCTGCCATAGTTATTTTTGTATCCTGTAGTAATCATGCCCAAACTCCCCTCGAGAGTAAACTGGAGGCTCTTTTCCAGGATAAATTTTCCCCAGATGAGCCTGGCGGTTCCATACTACTTAAAAAAGGAGAAGAGATTATTTTTCTAAGAAATTACGGCTTAGCAGATTTACAAACTAAAGAGAGAATTACTGAAAACACCATTTTCAATACCGGATCTATTTCCAAAACCTTTGTATCTAATGGCATCCTCATCCTACAAGAAGAGGCTAAGCTTTCAGTGGAGGATAGGCTCAGTAAACATTTTAATGACTTCGAAAATGAGCAAATTGCCAAAAAAGTAAAAATCAAACACCTCCTTTCTCATTCCTCTGGCTTACCTGACTTAAGAAAGGTCCGTCAAAACCCTAAATTCTACCTCACTGCAAAAGACGCTGAAAACTTTGAACCCCTGAAAAAAACAGGAAAATTAAATTTTGAGCCAGGTTCAAAATTTCAATATTCTAACCCGGCCTATAATGGTTTGGCCCTCATTATTGAACAAACATCCTCTCAAAAATGGCAGGATTTCATTAAGGAAAGGATTTTCAAACCAGCAGGAATGGTTAACAGCACCATTACTGATGGCCCCCACCCTAAAAGTGGAGTGGCTCACGCCTATGTTTTGGATAACAACAAATATATTGAAAATGATTATGGGGAGGTTCCTACTTTTGCAGCCTCTGGTAATGGAGGCATTTGGAGTTCAGTATTGGAGCTGGCCAAGTATGAAAAAGCTATCCAGGAAAATCTTTTTATTAATGAAGAAACGAATAAAGAGGCCCGAACGGTTTTATCTTTTGATAACTGGTCCGATCAAGGTCCCCCGTTTATTGGATACAGCTGGTTTATAGGTGAAAAAAATCTTTTCGGACCAGATAGCAATTTAGGGGTAAATATTATTTATCACACTGGCTCTCAAGGTGGGTTCAGAGCAATCTTTCTGACTATTCCTGAAAAAGAAATCTTCTTCGTTGCTTTATTTAACAGGCCTGTTGAAGGTTTTAATAATCTTGTAAAAAAGACCATAAACTTGTTACATGAAAACGACTGGTTAGACTAACATTATCATCCAAATAAATCTTCAAATCTTCCAAAACCTCCACCGCCGCCGCTGGTTTCTCCTCCGAAACCTCCTTTGACTTCAACCTCTACGTAGGCACTATCTACCCTGCCTCCTAGCGGTGGATTTAATTTTCGAACGCGGACTTTTACGGATTGTACCTGGTCGAAAAAGCCCTTGATACGCTCCCCTATTGATTGGGCCAGTTTTTCCAGCAGTTTTCGTTTCTTTTTCATTTCTGCCTGACAGATAAGGTAGATCGTCTCATAATTAATGGTCTGGCTCAGTTCATCCGAAGTACCTCCTATATTGACCATAATGTTTACGTAAACATCAACGATAAATTGATTCCCCAGTTCTCTTTCTTCTTCATAAAATCCATGATAGGCATGAAAATGCATACCTTCTAATGCAATGGTGGCCATGTGCTTTCAGTTATTCAGTTAATAGATCTTGATCATTCTTGGTATACAATAGTTATTCTCTATTTTATTTGAACAAAATACTTAAATTTGCGTCAAATTTATCCTAACCAAAATACCATAAATTTTTGATGATGATGGAAAATAATGGAGTAGAAGCCTCAATCGAAAAAAGAGCGAAAGAAGATCCTTTCCAAGCCCATGATTATTATAATGTTGATGAATTATTAAATGAGGATCATTTATTAGCAAGAGATGCGGTACGCACCTGGGTTAAACAGGAAGTCAGTCCAATTATTGAATCTTATGCCGATCAAAATAAATGTCCCGTCCATTTATATAAAGGGCTAGCCGAAATTGGGGCTTATGGTCCCAGCTTGCCTGTTGAGTATGGAGGAGGAGGAATGGATGAAATTGCCTATGGGGTAATCATGCAAGAATTGGAGCGCGGAGATTCAGGCATCCGCTCGATGGCCTCCGTACAGGGTTCGCTGGTCATGTATCCAATTTATAAATTCGGCTCGGAAGAGCAAAGAAAAAAATATCTTCCCAAGCTAGGTAGTGGTGAATTTATTGGGTGCTTTGGTCTTACAGAACCAGATCATGGATCTAATCCTGGAGGGATGGTTACCAACATTAAAGATGATGGTGACGCCTATATATTAAATGGTGCCAAAATGTGGATTACCAATTCCCCGCTGGCAGATATAGCTGTTGTATGGGCAAAGGATGAAGAAGGCAAAATCCGGGGAATGATCGTGGAAAAAGACATGAAAGGGTTCTCAGCACCGGAAATTCATGGCAAATGGTCTTTAAGGGCTTCTATTACTGGCGAATTGGTTTTCGAAGATGTACGTGTCCCAAAATCAAATGTATTTCCTGAGATCAAAGGTTTAAGAGGCCCGCTTTCTTGTCTATCCAAAGCTAGATATGGGATTGCCTGGGGGGCTATAGGGGCTGCGATGGATTGTTATGATTCTGCACTGAGATATTCTCTTGAAAGAGAGCAATTTGGCAAGCCTATTGGCCAATTCCAACTCACGCAGAAAAAATTGGCTGAAATGATTACCGAAATTACCAAGGCTCAGTTATTAGCCTGGCGCCTGGGTACATTAGCCAATATGGGGAAAGCAACACCTGCTCAAATTTCAATGGCCAAAAGAAATAATGTAAATATGGCCTTGGAGATTGCCCGAGAAGCACGCCAAATTCACGGAGGTATGGGTATTACTAATGAGTATCCAATAATGAGACACATGATGAATCTCGAGACAGTTTTAACCTATGAAGGAACCCATGATATCCATCTGCTAATAACAGGGATGGATGTAACTGGATTGAATGCTTTTAAATAAATTCAATTTGGGATAGAGGGGTGCATTGAAATTTATCCTATTACCTAAGGAAGTATAGGCCACTGATTAACACTGATTAAGCTGATCCTCACTGTTTTCAACAGGATAACTTAACAGTGAAACTAGTAAAACCAGCGTTCATCAGTGGCAATATAGATTTATGTTCTACTGATACAAACTTTCAGTTGTGATTTTCCTTGAATGATATTTTCCCTTAATTAGAATTGCTCATACAAGCTGTCTAAATCCAAGAATCCAACAGTAAAATACTGCTTTTTTAAGGCCAAGCCTCTATTTTTTACCTTATAATAAAGTTTAATTTGAACAATTTAACTATCTTATCTTCGTTATTATCCCTACTTGAATGTCCTATAATTACATTCCTAAGAACTTTATATTCCCTTTGACCATATTTCCAAGAATCATATATTGATCCAAGGTTAAATCCAAAGTTTCTTTAAAGAAGCGTTAATTTGGAGTTAATCCTTTAATTTTATCATCATTTGGCTTATTTTACAATAATGGGAAAACATTTTTGGGAGTTCCTGCTTATAAAACTCCAAGTAATGAAAAATGCAGTTCATATGAGATGGCGCCTCTTTGCATCCTTATCTTTTGTTTTATTATTTTCTTCAAGTTATATCTTTGCCCAGGAGGAAGGGGCAATATTTCTGACCAATCCATCCTTTGAGGACTTACCGCAACACAGTAAACCTCCCCGAGGGTGGTATGATTGTGGTTTTGCTGGTGAATCCCCACCGGATGTTCAACCTAGTGGTGAGTTTGGGGTTGTAAAACCTGCTCATGGAGGGCAATCCTATCTAGGAATGGTTGTCAGGGATAATGACACATGGGAAGCAATTTCTCAGAGATTGAGTACTCCACTAAAAAAAGGACAATGTTATAGTTTCTCTATTTTCCTGGCTCGATCTAATTTATATATAAGTTTCAGCAGATTGCCAGGTAATAGCGATAAAGAGGCAAATTATATTACTCCTGCCAAGCTACGCATCTACGGTGGATTTGATTACTGTGATAAGCGTTACATGATGGGAGAAACCAACTTGATCGTTAATGAAAGGTGGATTGAATTTAACTTCAAATTTGAACCCCTTGATGATTATACTCATTTAATATTTGAGGCTTTTTATAAAACGCCTACTTTATTTCCATACAATGGGAACATTTTGATGGATGAAGCCTCAGCCATTAAGCCAATTCCTTGTGATGAAGAGCCTGAAGTGGAGGAAGAGGAACCAGAACCAGAGGTGGTAACCACTACTCCTAACCCTCCTGCGGTAGAGGAAAAAACTCCAGAAAAAGCAGATCCATTCAAAGCTCCTGAGCAACAACCTGAAGAGAAAGTAGCAACAAATCCCGCTCCACCTCCTCCAGTCAGTGATCAACCCATTAAATTTTCAAAGGAGATTAAGCGAGCCGATCTGAAAAAAGGACAGAAGCTACAGGTCGATAATCTTTATTTTGAGGCAGATAAATCCGTCATTCAGGAAAATTCCCATACCATTTTAAATGAGATATTTGATTTTTTGGATGACAATAAAGACCTGGTAATTGAAATTGGAGGACATACCAATGGTCTCCCACCAGATTGGTATTGTGATCGCTTATCTAATGACCGGGCAAAAGCAGTTGTGGATTTTCTTGTCAATAATGGTATTTCCAAAAATCGACTTCAATTTAAAGGCTATGGAAAGCGACAACCCATTGCTTCTAATGAAACGAATGAGGGGCGAAAGAAAAATCAACGTGTTGAAATAAAGATCTTATCCATAAACAGATAATACGATTTAGTACTTAAAATTGAATAGATTGCGAATTGCAATCTATTCAATTTTAAAATCCAGCTTTTCCAAATCTATCCAAAAATCCGGATAGGATTTTCCAACAACATCGGGTTCTTCTATTTTAATAGGATTAAACATGGCTAATGGGGCCATTGCCATTGCCATTCGATGATCCTCATAAGTGGCAAAGGAAGGGATGTTCTCATACGATACTTTTCCTTCTACCATAAAATAGTTTGCATCATTAGGGTCTTCAAAGAAATTGACACCTACTTTATTTAATTCTGTTTGAAGTGCATGAATGCGGTCCGTTTCTTTGATTCTAAGGGTTTGAAGACCTGTAAATTTTCCTGGCACTCCTGTTCCGGCACAAATAACAGCAAGCGTCTGAGCCAAGTCCGGGCAGTAAAGAAAATCCTTTTCGAATAAAGTCTTTGAAGGCTGAGAACTTTTTGTCAAACGCAGGCCCTGCTCATTAAAAGTGGTATTTACCCCAAAATGGTTCATCATTTCAGAAAGAACAGCATCTCCTTGCACACTTTCTTCAAAAAGACCATTTAACTGTAAATCTAAGTCATCTGCAAAAGCTGCCATGGCGTAATAATAGGAAGCAGCGGACCAATCAGCTTCCACAGTAAATGGTTTTGCTTGATAATCCTGATGAGGAATAATTACAGTTTGCTCATTCCAATGGTAGTTTATCCCAAAATATTTCATCATATTAAGGGTCATTTCCAGGTAAGGTCTGGAAACGATTTCTCCTACTAAGGTCAATTCTAATCCTAAAGGTAAGGTGGGAGCTATCATCAACAAAGCTGAGATATATTGACTACTGGTATCAGCAGGGATGCTCACCTTATTATTGGCGCCCAACTCTTCTTTAGGGGCACCTATTTTCAGCGGTGGATATCCCTCTGATTCAATATATTTTATATCAGCTCCAAGACTCTTCAAGGCATCTACAAGGAGACCAATCGGACGTTTTTTCATCCGTTCTGTTCCGGTAAGAATTTGAGTTTCCTTTTGCAAACTTAGGTAGGCGGTAAGAAATCGAAAGGTAGTTCCAGCTGGTCCGGTATCTCTTATCTCTTCATTACTTTTTAACAAAGCTTGCATTCTTTCGGTATCATTGGCACTAGCCATACGATGGATAGGAAATTCATCATTACATAAAGCCCTAATGATCAATGCTCGATTGGCGATACTTTTAGATCCCGTTAATTCGATTGTTCCTTTTACGCTTCTTTTTGTTTTGCTTAAAGTTAGTCTTTCCATGAACAATACTTAGTACACTAGCACTACACAGGATATTTTTATTCCTGCACAGCCTCTGTTAGTTAATCCAGATCAACCAGATCACTGTATTTTTTCATCATTTCCAGAGTCTGGTAATCCTTCCTTTTTTCTTTAACCCAAAAGGTTTCTTCTCCCGACAGGAGATCTCCTTCCTCTCTTTCATCGGCTATTTCAACCGCCTCTATTACATCTAAATTTCTTAATGACTGAAGCATTTGATAAAAGGCAGCAGATTTTTCCTTCTTCACTTTGATTTTGTAAATCATAATTTGATTTTTATTGGTTATCAGTATCAATTAAGTAATTCAAAATTTAGTATTAAGTTCTGAGGGACAAAAAGTAAATAATATACCCTTATTAATAAAAACCAATCCCTAAACTTCTACCTGTTGGTACACAGGCAATACTTAGGACTCAATACATGCAAGTTCGCAGCTTGCGTTAAGTAAATAATTTATATGCTTGAATTTTTGAATTTTAATTCCAGCAAAAAATTATTTTCCTTTTTTGTTATACTTACTGATGTTACCAAGGTGTTCACTGCGATGATAAAGCAAAATTTTCGAATTTGTCTTATTCTTCCTCACTTTTCTTTGACTGATCTCGAAGTTTTTTCATTACTTCATCAGATTTCTCATAAGCATTGATAATTTCTTTCACCAAACGATGGCGTACTACATCATCCGCGCTGAGGGCCACTGTAGCAATCCCTTCTAAGGATCCAAGGATACTAATAGCTCTTCGCAACCCAGATTTATGGTGGTATGGAAGGTCTACCTGGGAGAGGTCACCGGTTACCACACATTTGGCATTAGGCCCAAGTCGGGTCAAAAACATTTTCAACTGCATAGTAGAGCAATTCTGTGCTTCATCTAAAATAATGAAGGCATTATCAAGAGTACGTCCTCTCATAAAAGCCAGAGGTGCTATTTCTATGGTTCGGTTCTGCATAAAATGGTCCAGCTTGTCGGCAGGAATCATATCATCCAAAGCATCATAAAGTGGCCTTAGGTAAGGGTCGATTTTTTCTTTCAGATCACCAGGTAAAAATCCAAGATTTTCCCCTGCCTCCACTGCAGGCCTGGTCATGATGATCTTTTTTACTGCCCTATTTTTAAGTGCCTTAACAGCCATCGCCACTGCCGTATATGTTTTCCCGGTACCAGCCGGGCCTACTGCAAAAACAATATCATTATTGGAAATGGCCTCTACCAAAATTTTCTGGTTATGAGTTTTGGCCCTAATGGGTTTCCCTCCTTGACCATGCAAAATAATCTTATTGGATTGACCATTACTTAATCGACTTTCAAAAGGGTTATTACCCACAAGAATATCCTCTACCATTTGAACAGGTAATTCTTTATGCTCTTTCAAGATCCTCACCATTAATTCGAATCTGGATTTGGCCTTTTGAGTATATTTTTTTTCTCCGGCCAATTTTAGGCTATTGCCTCTAGAGGTGATTGTTACTTCAGGGAAAGCCTTTCTTAGAAGGTTTAATTTATTATTGTTCTGACCAAAAAGCTCCACAGGGTCAATACCGTCTACTGTCAAAATGATTTCACTCAATACAGCTAATATTTATAGATTTGTTTAAATAATCCAAGTTGTTTCGCAACTTGGGGTAATAGGAAGAAAGTATAAAGTAGAAGGACAAAATGCTTGTATTTTCAATTAATTACTAATATTTTTAATAATAGTCAAAATTCTTTCTACTTTTTACCTTACTTGACTACCGGAGGTAGTTACTTCCTACTAGTAAGTTGCAGTGCAACTTGCGTTAAATTAATAAAATTCTATTCCAAAATTAAGATATTCGTAGTGATACCAAAAGTAAACGCTACATAAATATTTTTATGTCTGTAATAACTATAACTTCTGATCTGGGATTGCAGGACTATTACCTTGCTTCTTTAAAAGGAAGTTTATTGTGTGCATCCCAGGAATACCCTATCATTGATATTTCCCATAACATAAAAAGCCATGATATAGTTCAGGCTGCTTTTATTTTCAAAAATGCATGGAAAAGTTTTCCTGATAAGAGCATTCATCTGGTTAGTGTAAAAAATTTTTATGGGGAAAAAAAGCGCTTTTTGGCATTTGAAAAGGCAGGCCATTATTTTATCGGTCCTGATAATGGTCTCTTCTCTCTGGTTTTTGATGATTGGCCTGACAGTCTTGTTTATGAGTTGATGCCTTCAGAGAATAATAGCTTCCCTTTAAAGAGGATTCTCAGCACTGCAATTAAACACATTTTTGAACATAAAAGCCTGGAAAATATAGGCCCGACAATTAAGGATGTCGTACAACGAATTACTTTTCAGCCTGTGATTACCAAACAAGAAATTAGAGGCTCTGTCATTTATATTGACCGCTATGAAAATGTTATTGTAAATATTTCTCAAGTCCTTTTTGAACAAGTTCAAAATAATCGAACATTTTCGGTTTACTTTAAAAGGCATGATCCCATCAATCGAATTTATCAACATTATTATGAAGTCCCAATAGGAGAACCCCTTTGTCTGTTTAATTCTTCAGGATACCTTGAAATTGCAATTAATATGGGTAAGGCAAGTAGTCTTTTAGGTTTGAACGTAGAAGATGCCGTGCACATCACTTTTCATAAAAAGGCCAAATGACCATCAGTTTGTTTTCGATGATATAAATTAATGGAGAATGATTAAACGAATTGTAAAATTGAGTTTCCGTGAGGAAGAAGTGCCTAAATTTTTAGCCCTCTTCCAGGAAAGCAAGGAAAGCATCAGGAGTTTTTCCGGATGCCAACACCTGGAATTACTCAGAAGTACAACTTCTGAAAATGTATTTTTTACCTATAGTTATTGGGATGATGATGAACACCTGGAAGCTTACAGAGCTTCACCGTTTTTTAAATCCACATGGAGCCGCACGAAAAAGCTTTTTTCAGATAAACCGCAAGCATGGAGTGTGACCCCCGTGGAATAATTTTTAGGATTGTTCTTTTCTTTTAAATGTTTCCCAGTTTAATGCTATAGTACCTACACATAGTATTATCAAGAGAATAGCATCTTCCATGTTAATGATTTCGGTTTTGGAGCTATGGTAATCGGTTTAATTATCGTCTGACCTCCAAAACTCAGCCATGCATTATATTTACCGGCCTTGTATCTGGAGATATCTAAGGAATAGGTGGATGTACCCTTGCTTACTGTCATCTTTTTTTGATGGCGCGACCTCCCTAATTCATCGAGGACATCAATTAGCAGCATTCCTTTTTTCTTAAAAGTGGCTTTAAATTCCAAAGTAAATGAAGTAGTCTTGGAAAGACAGGGTTCACCTACAAAGAATAATTTCTCATTCATGTCGTATGCGTTTATAGACATAGTAAATTGTAAATGTTTTGTTTGAGAATTATTACCTATACGACTATCAACTAATGCAAATGGTATATGTAAAACATATACGGATTTCCCTGAAATAGGAATGAATCTTTGGTGTTGCGGTGGGTGTGAAAAGCGGTTTCCAACAAAAATAGTAATTTTTTTAAATATTCAAAACCCCTTATACATTATACCGCTGCTTATGAGGGAAAAATCAACTACTTTAACCTAAAAGTAGGGTTAAAAAGTGTTTCCGATTTAGCCTTTTTAGTTTAGCTTTGCCACGAAAATTAAAATAATGGAAATATTATCGCTACAGGACTATTCAATTTATGTAGGCAATTTCTGGCCTGAGCTTAGAAGTTTTCTTAGCAAGGGTAAGTTTCACAAGCATATTATTCTGGTTGATGAAAACACAGAAGCTTTTTGTCTACCCCTTTTAATGAACCAACTTCCGGATATCAATTTTGAGCTGATTAGAATTTCTTCTGGCGAACAGCATAAAAATATAAATACTTGTAAAAATATTTGGACCTCTCTTTTTCAATTGGAGGCCAGCCGTAATGCCCTCTTAATTAATTTGGGTGGAGGTGTCATTGGCGATATGGGAGGCTTTTGTGCCAGCACCTACAAACGAGGTATTCCATTTATTCAAATTCCTAGTACTCTTCTCTCTCAGGTGGATGCCTCCATCGGAGGGAAATTGGGTATTGATTTTCTACAAGTAAAAAACGGAATTGGGGTATTTAATAACCCACATGGCGTCTTTATTGATCCTGGCTTTTATCAAACCTTACCTAAAGAAGAGCTAAGGTCAGGATTTGCTGAGGTGATCAAACACAGTTTGATTGCCGATCAAAAACAATGGGATTACATAAAGCAACAAGATGATTTAACCCTAATAAACTGGGAGACACTCCTGGTTCCATCCCTCAAGATAAAAAAGCACTTTGTTGAATCCGATCCTTTTGAAAAAGGATTGCGAAAAGCCCTTAATTTTGGCCACACCATAGGTCATGCCATCGAAGGATTTGGATTGGAAACCAATCAGCCTTTGCTTCATGGGGAAGCCATTGCTATTGGTATGATTTGTGAAACCTTCTTATCTTATTTGCAATTTCAGCTCGAACAAGAACATGTAGCTCAGATCAGTAAATACATTTTGAAAATTTTTGGCCATCACCCCCTTGATTTACAATACTTTGGTGATTATTTGGAATTGATGAAAAATGATAAAAAAAATACAGATGGAGCCATCAATTTTTCTCTACTTAAAGGCCCTGGCCAGGTGCAGGTAAATCAAACCTGTCCTCCAGGCTGGATATTACAAAGTTTGCAATACTATAACGATCTGGCTGCAGTAGTAATTTAAAGAGTGTGTTTCCTGCTGATTAACGTAAATTTGTTACCCTAGCTATACCCATTGACTCAGGTATTTCGTATTTTTACATCTGAAATTGCTTAAAGCTTTTCGTTTTCTTTGAAAAAGATTAAATGATTTCATCAATTTATATTGTTTCAGAGCTTTAATTAAAGAATGGTTATCTAAACAGGCATCAATATATGAGCTATATTAAAAATATTCTGGACCAATTCCTTAATCATACCGAAAACAAATCCCATAAATTAATAGTCCGATGGCTGTGGAGATTTACCTTTGCGGGGATAATAGGCACTGTTCTTTTGTTTATCATTCTTTCCTTTACTGATCTTCCCTCCGTAAAACAACTGGAAAATCCAAAAAGCGAAGAAGCTACATTAGTATATAGTTCATCCGGAACGGTAATCGGACGCTATTATACTGAAAATAGAGTTCCTGTTGACTACAAAGATCTTTCACCTAATTTAGTAGAGGCACTTATTGCTACTGAGGATAAAAGATTTTACAAACATAGTGGTATTGATTTTCATGCCCTTGGTAGGGTAGCCGTAAAAACCATCGGAATGGGCCAAAGAAGCTCCGGTGGTGCAAGTACCATCACCCAGCAATTAGCGAAGCTTTTATTTACAGGAACGCCTGGTTCTGGTATAGGGAGAGTTATTCAAAAATTCAAAGAGTGGATAATCGCAGTTCGATTGGAAAGGAGATATACCAAAGAAGAGATCATTGCGATGTATCTCAATAAATTTGATTTTTTGTATCAAAGTTATGGAATAAAGGCAGCAGCAGAGACCTATTTTGATAAATCTCAGGATTCTCTATTAATTGAAGAAGCTGCCGTTTTAGTTGGAATGCTTAAAAACCCAGGCCGCTTCAATCCAATTTCTCGACCAGACCGAGCCAAACAAAGAAGAGAGGTTGTTCTTAAACAATATCAAAAAAATGGAGGGATTACTCAAGCTGAGTATGATTCTTTGAGAAATCTGCCCATAAATATAAAATTCACACGCCGAACTCATATTGATGGTATTGCGACTTACTTCCGAATGGAAACAGCTAAGGATGTAAAAGCTATCCTGAACCACCCTGATACCAGAAAAAAAGCAGATGGTAGCCCATATAATATTTATGAGGATGGCCTCAGAATTCAGACCACCATCGATCCCGTTATCCAGAAGCTTGCAGAAGAGGAGATGCTCAAACATATGAAGCAGCTACAGAATACTTTCGACAAGCATTGGAAAAATATGGACCCCTGGACCTATAAAGGAGAAAGTGATAAAGAAATCCCCATTGAATACCGAATGAGCACTTTACAGCGCCTTATCCGTGAAACACCTAGATATGGTTCCATCCGAAGTCAGTATTTAGGCGATCTGGTTGCTCAGTTAAGACGAGAGTTTTCGGATTTCACCTTCCACCAAGATGACAGGGAGCTTGTCAGAATGATGAATTCACGTGAGGAGAGGGGATATTTTACGCGTCTTCAGAGAGAAGGTATATTAACTGCTAACCAAGTTCGCTCTTATAGGGCCATTATGAAAAGCAGCACCTTTCAAAAGGTGATCAACCAGTGGAAAAATCTTCAACTCGAAGTAGAACGGGTATTTAAAAACCCTGTTGAGATGAAAGTATTTGCCTATAATGATCGTCTGGAAGCAGATACGATGATGTCTCCCCTGGACTCCATTAAATATCACCGTAAATTTTTGC
The DNA here is from genome assembly GCA_028285545.1 of Saprospiraceae bacterium. GTDB lineage: Bacteria > Bacteroidota > Bacteroidia > Chitinophagales > Saprospiraceae > JANQPA01. The sequence goes on from JANQPA010000095.1 coordinate 23,330, forward strand.
AAACAGGAATCATGGCTGTTAATCCCAAAAATGGGCATGTAAAAGCCTGGGTTGGAGGAATCAATCACAAATATTTCCAGTATGATCATGTCAGGATCAACCGCCAGGTAGGTTCTACTTTTAAGCCTTTTATTTATGCTACAGCCATTGCCTTACAGGGTATTTCTCCTTGTTTTCAAGTTCCAGATGTAAGACAAACCATTGGTCCTGGAGATGGATATTTTTATCTAAAAGAACCATGGACACCGAATAATTTCAACGGCAAGTTTACTGGAGAGATGTATACCCTGCGAAGAGGTTTGGCTCGGTCCAAAAATACAGTATCGGTATATCTGATGAAACAATTAGGGGATACCGACCCGGTACGAGGCTTGGTCCATAATATGGGTATTGACAGTAGTCTTAGATATTCAAACGGGATCTTCAGAGTGCCCAAGGCACCTTCTATATGCCTGGGAGTTTCGGATCTGACGGTGATGGAGATGGCTGGAGCTTATTCTACCTTTGCCAATAATGGTATTTATGTCAAGCCCGTTCATATTTTAAGTATTGAAGACAAAAACGGACAAGTAATCTACCGCCATGTTCCTGAGGATCGCAGAGCTTTACCAGAGAATGCCAATTATGTTATGGTGGATATGCTTCGTAATTCAGGAGGTGTATACGGGTTAACAAGCGATGTAGGGGGTAAAACGGGAACCACCAATGATTTTGTTGACGGATGGTTTATGGGGATAACTCCCGATTTGGTTGTAGGTACATGGGTAGGAGGCCCTGACCGTTGGATCAGGTTCCGCTATCCGAACCTGGGACAGGGATCCTATATGGCCAAACCTTTTTTCCAGAGACTTATGACAAGAATAGAAAAAACCGAGGAATTGGCCTTTGATAAAACCAGGCGCTTTTATCGTCCTGCCGGAGATTTGGGAATCGAGTTGGATTGTTCAAAATACGAGACCGATGGACTTGGTCCTAATGAAGAAATTTTTGATAATGACCTTTCCGAGGATCAATTCGGTGATGAGATTATTAACAGTAATAATAATGGAAACAATTCCGGTAATAATTCCGGTAATAACAACCAGCAATAATAAAAATGAAACCATTTCAGGCCAATTTAGTAAACGCCATTATTTTAATCAGCATGGGATTGTGGGGATACCTGGGTTCTGCTGAACCTTCCACTACAGCTCTCATTCCTGTTGGATTTGGATTAATCTTTGCCATTTCAACTCCCCCGTTCAAAAAAGGGAATCGGGTGGTGGCTCATATCATTGTTTTACTTACTTTTCTTTTGATAATCGCCTTATTTATGCCGCTTAGAAGGGCACTTAATCCCGTCAATAATATGGCCTTGCTGAGGGTGGGTTTAATGATCATCAGTTCGATCATAGCCATGATAATCTATATACGTAGTTTTATTGAAGCTAGAAAAAAGACTTAAGGCTTATTTAAAAGCCTATAATCTCAATATAAATGACAAAAAAAATACTCCATTCGAATTTGGGTTATTTAATAAAAAATCAGTTTTTAAATTCAACCTGCGAGTCGCTACCAGGTAATTTCGTGAAAAATTCAATTTTCTTTTTATGGCTTTTTCTGCTGATAGGGCTAAATGCCTGCATACCTTATCAGGAAGAAGAGTTTTCAGATATCAAAATTGATCTTTCAGACGAAGAATTTCAAGAAATCTTTAATCTGCAAGATCGCCAACTTACAGATAGTCTTATCGCTTTTTTTCAACATAAAAATCCAAATTACAGATATAGTGCTGCCTTAGCTATGGGCTCTATTCAGGACACTCTTGCTTTGGATGCTCTGTCCTTTTTATTGGAAGATGAGATTGATGAGGTCAGAGCTGCTGCTGCCTTTTCCATTGGTCAAATTGGACATCCCAAAGGAGCTTCCTTATTGATGCAGAATTTTAATAATAATGATACCCTGGGACAATTTGGAAAGGCCAATCGAGCCATTTTGGAGGCTATTGGAAAATGTGGCGATCTTTCCACTCTAAAACTCCTGAGTACAATAAAAACCTATCAGATTCAGGATACGGCTTTACTTCAAGGCCAATGTTGGGGAATTTACAGATATGCATTAAGAGATATGGTTGCCCCGGAAGGAACCCGGCGTATGGTGGATATAGCTACCCAGGATGCCTACCCCAATAGTGTTCGATTCATTGCTGCCTCTTATCTTGCCAATGCTCCCGAAATCAGTTTAGATAGCTTTGCTTCACCCATTTCTCGCTCTTTTTTCAGAGAAGAAGATCCCCGAATCAGAATGTCATTGGCCATAGCTATGGGAAAGACTGCCTCTCCAACAGCTTTGAACGTTTTATTAAACCAACTGAAACTTGCCCAGGATTACCGTGTAAAGACCAATATCCTTAGGGCCTTAGGTAATTTTGATTATAAAGCTTGTCGTGAGGCCGTTGTTGAAGCACTCGAAGATCCGCAATTACAAGTATCCCAAAGAGCAGCTCAATATTTTATTGATTTCGGAGGTGGACGGGATGCTACTTTCTATTGGCGTCTTGCCAAAGATACTTTGCCATGGCAAACACAATTAATGCTCTATCAAGCTACACAAAAGCACTTACCTCCCTTTTATTCTAATTATCGGGCAAGTATCAATAATGAACTAAATCAGCGATTTCGAAAATCTCAAAACCCCTACGAAAAAGCGGAAGTTTTGCGCGCCCTCGGCGAGTTTGGTTGGAATTATAGAAGTATTTATGATCAATATAAGAATTCCGATAACCAAATAATAAAAACAGCAAGTTTAGAAGCTCTGCAAAAAATTAGCGATCGAGAAGATTTCCGAAGCTTTTTTGGTTTAGGTACCAGAAGGGTAGAGAGAGAGTTAACGGTTTATTTCACGGAAGCCATCCGCACAGGAGATCCAGGCCTAATGACTCCGGCAATCATTGCACTCAGAAACCCTGCTCATACTTATATTAACCACCTGGACAGCCTGCAGTTTTTGGATACAGCCTTGATAAATTTAGATTTGCCGAAACATTATGAAACTTATAATGAATTAAAATCAACTATAGCTTTTTTAAAAGGCGAGCCTGAGTACAAAGTTTCTCCCCCTCCCTTTAACCATCCCATTAATTGGGATTTAGTAAGTAATTTAACAATTGAACCTCAAGTATTAATCCGGACTACTAAAGGAGTGATTAAGTTGAGATTACTTCCTGATATCGCCCCTGGAAGTGTGGCTAATTTCATAGAACAGGCTCAAAAAGGATACTATAACGGTAAGAATTTCCATCGGGTAGTCCCCAATTTTGTAATACAAAGTGGATGTGATAGAGGAGATGGATATGGTGTCCCTGATCATACCATTCGGTCTGAATTAACACCTCTACATTATGATCAGGAAGGATTAGTTGGGATGGCTTCAGCTGGCAGGCACACTGAATCCTCACAATTTTTTATTACTCACTCTCCAACACCCACTTTGGATGGAAGATATACTATATTTGCGCGAGTAATTGATGGGATGCCAATCGTCCACAATATTGAGGTCGGAGACCGCATCGAGGAATTACGGATTGTTCAATAAAAAAATTTTAAGCCCTTTACCATGAAGTCAACACCACTTACAGAAGTACACATTGCCCTTGGAGCCAAAATGGCGGAGTTTGCTGGATATAATATGCCAATTTCTTATGCAGGCATTAAAGAAGAACATAAAGCCGTAAGAGAAAATGTGGGCGTTTTTGATGTTTCTCATATGGGAGAATTTTTAGTAGAAGGTCCACAAGCCTTGGACTTACTTCAACAAATTACCTCTAATGATGTATCTAAATTGTTTCCTGGCCGAGCTCAGTACAGTTGTTTGCCCAATAAGAATGGAGGAATTATTGATGACCTTATTATTTATAGGTTAGATGATGAAAAAAGTAGTGTTGGAGGACATGCTTATTTATTGGTAGTTAATGCTGCAAATATTGAAAAAGATTGGAATTGGATCTCAAGTCATGAGGGCTATGATGTAAAACTAACTAATCGGTCTGATGATTACGGGCTACTGGCGGTGCAAGGTCCCAATGCGGCCAAAGTGCTACAACCACTCACCGATGTCAATTTAAGCGAAATTAAATTTTATCACTTTACCTTGGGGGATTTCGCAGGCATTTCTGATGTTATCTTATCTGCTACCGGATATACAGGTTCTGGTGGATTTGAATTATATGTACCAAATGATCAAATGGTAAACCTATGGAATGCCATTTTTGAGGCTGGCAAAGATTCTAATATCGTCCCTGTTGGACTGGGAGCACGAGATACGCTAAGATTGGAAATGGGCTACTGTCTTTATGGTAATGATATCGATGACCAAACCTCTCCCCTCGAAGCAGGGCTTGGCTGGATAACCAAACTCAAAAAAGGACCATTTAATTCAAGTGAAATTTTTCAGCAACAAAAAGTGGAAGGGATCACCAGGAAGTTAGTAGGCCTGGAAGTCCAAGAACGTAGAGTACCAAGACATGGTTACCTCATCCTTAATGATAAGGAAGAAGAAATTGGTAAAATTACCTCGGGCACTCAATCTCCCTCCCTCGAAATTCCAATTGGCATGGGTTATGTTCAAAAGGAATTTTCGGAAGCAGGTACCATGGTCTTTATCCAGGCAGGACGTAAACAAATACCAGCAAAAGTAGTCCGACCCCCATTTTTAAAATAAGCTGCCTATTTTTTAATTTTTATTCTATTATTAGCTTCATTCTATTATACAGCTAAACAATAGTGTGTTTTTTGCATTATATTGACAAAACCTTATTTTCAATATTTTTTGAAAAAACAAAAAGAGTTTCATTCATGACACTGCAAGAAGGAAAAGAGAAGTTTATCCAATCCTGGGGGACCCTTGGGTCTAATTGGGGAATTAATAGAACCATGGCTCAAATTCATGCCTTGTTATTAATATCACCAGAGGCCTTAAGTGCTGATGATATAATGGAAGAGCTAAAAATATCCAGGGGAAACGCTAATATGAATATAAGGGCACTGATCGATTGGAGATTAGTCTATAAAGAGTTAAAACCCGGTGAACGCAGGGAGTTTTTTGTAGCTGAAAAAGATATGTGGGAAGTGGTAAAAAATATAATTACTCAAAGAAAAAAGAAGGAACTAGAACCAATGCTAAGGGTTTTGGATGAATTATCTAGTGTAGAGGGTACAGATCAGGAGGCAGAAAACTTCAGTGAAGTCATCAAAGATATTAAACTTTTCTCCAGCAAAGCCGACTCAACACTAGACACCCTTGTAAAAGCAGATTCCAACTGGTTTGTAGGTACTTTTATGAAAATGATAAAATAAACTCTATCATCTTGGGCTACTCCCAAATTCCTACCTCCAGATATTGAGGCATTCAAAAAAGTTAATTTGATCCAAAGTGTTAACTCATTTTAGTCATCGGTTTCAAACATGACACTTATTCGTTTCTAAGCGCGTCGACAGGATTTTGCATTGCTGCTTTTGCAGTCTGTAGGCCTGCAGTTAAAATCGCGATGGTCATAGTAATTCCCAGTGCTACCAAAAATATCAATATTGTAATATTAATTCGGTAGGCAAAATTTTCCAACCACTTTTGCATGGTCCACCAGGCTGCTGGGATTGCGATCAAAGAAGCTATACTAAGTAGAATAATAAACTGACGAGATATTAGCCAGGTAATATTAGGGATACTCGCCCCTAATATTTTTCGGATGCCAATCTCTTTGGTACGTTCCATTAGAATTAGGGCAATAAGTCCAAACAGCCCTAGACAGGCAATGAAAATAGCTAAAATAGTAGCTCCTGTAACTGCTTTATTCCATCGTTCTTCAACCAGATATTGCCTTTGAATATCTTCATCTAAAAATGAAAATTCAAAAGGCTTGGAAGGGCTAACCCCTTGCCAGGCCGATTTTAAGGCAAGTATCGTTTTATCGATTTCTGCAGGATCAACCTTTATTAAAACATCTCCAAAATGCGAATTTTCTCTCATCTGCAAAATCACAGGTCTGATTTCACTTTTTAAAGCCGTATAATTATAATCTTTAACGACTCCAATAATTTTGGCTCCAGACAATTCCTCAAACTCCTCAGGTAATTGATAGTTTTCAATCTGATTTATTCCGAATTGTTTCAAAAAGGCTTCATTGACTATGATTGAATTATTTTTTGCAGCTTGTAATTCAGCACTAAAATTACGTCCCTCCTCCAATTGAATGCCTAATAAGGGAATATAATTAGGATCAATATCATAGGTAAATACAGGAATTTGTCTCTCCTCTCCCCATTCAACAAATATGGCCCTATTTCCTTTGTTGAAGGAATTAGAAACACCACTGGTTTGCAAAACTCTCGGATGAGTCAGTACCTCTTCACTAAATCGATTAACGAACTGCTGGGAATTGCTTGCATTTTGATAACTTATCTGGGTTGGAACAACAATTACTTCCTCCTTATTAAATCCTAAATTCCGTTTTTTAATATACTGCTGTTGCTTTTGCATGATAAACGTACAGCTTAACAATCCAATAGACAAGGCAAATTGAAAAACCAGGCTGCTTTTTGTAATCAAATTATTCCCACCGGTTTTAAAATTTGATTTAAAGGATTGAGTAACACTAATCCTTGACAAAAGTAGGGAAGGGTAAAAACCTGCAAACAAACCAGTTAATATGGCTATTCCTAATAAAGGAAAAATAATAACCGGAGAAAACCAATTGATTTCCAGGGGGAAACCTGTAATTTCAGAAATAAAGGGTAGGGCCAATTCAATAATAATAATTCCTAGTCCCAAGGAAAATAAGCTCATTAAGATCGACTCAATAAGAAATTGACTCATTAGTTGTTTGCGCACCGCTCCTAATACTCTCCTGACTCCTATTTCAGAAAGGCGCCCGGATCCTTTTGCATTGGCAAGATTCATGAAATTTAAACAAGCGACCAATAAAATTAGTATCGCTATTATAGCAAGAATTCGAACATAACTCATATCAGCAGGATCACTTAATCCATTTGCCGAGTATTGGTCACGGAGGTGATAATCTACCAAAGCTTTGGTTTGAAAATTAAGTTGATCTGCTGCTAAGCCATCAATATTTACTTTGTCCGAAATGAATTCAGGCAATTTTTCTTGTAGGGATTCCAGGTCACTTTTATCTCTTATTCGAATAAAACTGGTGACCGGAAATTGATTCCAATTGGTTTCAAGATCTTCCGGTTTATCTTTGTATATAAATTGGATAGGCAACAAAAAGGTAAATTGTAAACTGGATACTTGAGGAGCTTTTTTTGCCACTCCAGTCACTTCAAAAAGATGATCTTGTCCTTGATAATTTACTTTTAATTCTTTTCCTAAAGGACTAAGTCTGCCAAAGTATTTCCTGGCCATTTCCTCATTTAAAACAATGGCATTTGTTTTCGAAAAAACCTGGTCGGGGTTTCCTTCTGATAATTCGAAATCAAAAAATGAAAAGAAATTAGAGTCGACAAAATGGCCAGATTCTCTGAAAAATTCATTTCCTGATTGTATTAATATTTCGTGCTTTTCCAGGCGAAATGATTCGCTCACTTCTGGAAAAGTTTCTTTTAATTGGGTAGCCAGAGGTGCTGGAGTGCTGGCAATATTAATCTTATTTTGGATAGAAGCAGATAACCAATAAATTTGTTCGGGCTCTTCATGAAACTGATCGTAAGATAATTCATGCTGTACAAATACAAAGCCCAGGCTTGCACAAGCAATGCCTGTTGACAATCCTATAATATTAATTGTAGAAATAAGTTTTTGTCTACGAAAGGAACGGATGGCAATTTTAAGATAGTTCTTTATCATAAGAAGTGTTGTGTTTCTATCACTCCCCTGGATATAACAGGTAAAAGGAATAGCAGTGGTAAAAAGATAATATGAAAACCCTACTTAAACTTTCTTCTTATGAATGTTAAAACAAAAACCATGCCCAAGACATAACAGTTTGACTATCAACAATTAACAAAAAATTCTCGTCAAACAATATAGAAAAGGCTGTTCATAATTACACAATAAGTGTTCAAAAATGAACAGTTCTTTTTAAATCCTATATTGTTTATTTGTCGTCACCAAAAAAAGCGATAATCTTGTCAGCGAGTTGCTGCCCAATTCTGGTTTGAGCTTCCAGGGTGGCGGCACCTATATGTGGTGTAACAGATATTTTAGGATGATTTAATAATTCTGCTTTAGGCTTGGGTTCATTGGCAAATACATCCAATGCTGCTCCCCCTAATTTTCCTGCATCAATAGCTTCTAAGAGTGCATCTTCATCCAGAGCTCCTCCACGGGCTGTATTGATAATAAAAGCTCCCTTTTTCATTCTTGTCATTTCTTCCGTCCCAATTAAAGGCTTGCCTCCAGAAAAAGGAACATGCATAGTGAGGAAATCACTCTTTCTTAGAGCTTTGTCAAATTCTTCTGTTTCAACTTTTATAGACAATCGAATGTGCTCACTATTCAACATATCCATATTTATATTTGCCTCTTGAATTTCTAGATCAACCGGCAACACATTCATACCCAGTGCAATGCCTATTTGGGCTACGGCCTGACCAATCCTTCCAAAACCAATAATACCGAGAGTTTTTCCTCTTAATTCTATTCCGTTTGAATATTCTTTCTTTAACTCCTTGAACCTGGTGGTTCCATGATCTTTCATTTCTCTATTGGCCCTTTGCAGAGAACGTGCCAGGCCAAACATATGAGAAAAAGAGAGTTCTGCAACCGATTGAGAGGAGGCAGTAGGTGTATTCATTACTGTAATTCCTTTTGACCTGGCATAGTCGACATCAATATTGTCTAAACCAACCCCTCCCCTGGCGATGATTTTCAGGTTTGGACAAAGGTCAATTAATTCCTTACGAATTTTGGTTGCGCTTCGGACGATGACTACATCATAGCGAGGCAAAATATTAGGTAAATCTTCTTGTGGAATTTTTATATCCTCTACTTCGTATCCGGCTTCACTTAACAAAGTAACGGCATCCGGATGAATACCGTCATTTGCGAGAATTCTTATCATTTTCGTTTTGTTTTGATATTGCTAGGTTTATGTAAAAAGCGGCAGGTAAAAACCAAGAATACTTTATGGTCATGATGAAAAAGAAGCTTCTTCAAACTAGCTCGAGTTTATTACCTTTTACTTTCTATGCTCTATTATTTTCTATTTGATGGTTGAGAAAAAGTTGGGAATGTTACGCCGGTATAATGGTAAAATTTGTGATCATATTGAATAGGAAAAGTATAGTTTTTACCAAATTCCTTGAGCAAGACTTTTAATTCTTTAATATTCACATTTTTAGAAGCCGGTTTTAGTAAAAATCCTATATGGTCGATTTTTCCTTCTTCAGAAAAGAAGGTGTGTAGCCATAATTTTACCCCATTAATATCAACTCCTTCCTGCTTAGCATAATCTTCAAGTGAGGTTACCAGGTTTATCCAGTTTTCAAATGCCTTTTTCATATCAGCCTCACAAACTTCAAGTAAGGAATGACGATAAGACTCTTTAATAGATTCGTAATTTTTCTCATTTTCTCCCATAAGAAAAACACTTGTTTTGTGGGATTTTTGTCCATATAATACAGACACACTTAATCCTAATCCCATTAGGATGCATACAATTGCCTTCATGCTTTTTTTTTCCAAAAATATAAAATCCCCAACATATTTGTCACCTCTTAACACCATAATGGTCAATTTCATCTAATTTAATAACCAAATCATCTAAAGCTACTGGAATAGAAGCAATTAAATCACTATTTTTGAATGTATATAACACATGAGTATATGGCAATCGACATCATTTTTGTAATTGTAGCAGGATATGGTTTCTATTTAGGTTTTTCCAAAGGTATAATCCAAACAGTATTTACTGTTTTGTCAATTATGTTTGGTTTAATGGCGGCTATGCGCTTTGCCAAACCAATGACAGATTTCCTGGAAAATGCTTTTAATAACCATAATCCACTCATGTTCATAGCTGGTTTTCTTCTAACCTTTATTTTAACCATGTTATTGATTCGATTAATTGCAAGAGGGGTTGAAGGTTTTTTGAAAACAGCTAATATCAATGTGATTAATCAAATTGCTGGCGGGATGCTCCTTGCCGCAATTTTTATTATGTTGTACTCCGTAGTGCTGTGGTTTGGGAATCAAACAGGGGCAATTGCCGATGCCAAGGAAAACTCCATAACCTATGATTATTTGGAGGAGTATCCTGAATATGTTTGGAATGCAGGCCGAAAAATTCAACCTTATATCAAAGATTTTTACGAGCAATCTCAAACTTTTATGGATAGGTTGGAGGAATTCGGCGAGAACCGAGATATCACCCAATAATTTTTCTATATTTTTATATACATCAAAGGCAGGCCGTGGGCCTGCCTTCGATGTTTTATACCGTTCCTCTATTCCTTCCTCTCCAAATAGAAAGAATTAACCTCAGCGGTAAGATGACACAACTTAAAATACTTCCCATTCCAAAAAAGAACATTTCATTTCGGATATAAGAAATCATTGATTCTCTTTTCTGGTAAGGTAAATTCCCTACCACAGCATCCACCCCTTCCTGATCAACATAGGTCTGAAATAAGTTTAATTCTTGAGATAATAGAAAAATAGCGGGAATACATAAAAAGATAAGGATGATTTTTAGTATTTCTTTATTGGCCAGAAAAGTATGAGGCAATAAAAAGATATATCTACTTACAGTGATAAAGGTGAAGATATAAATGATGTTAATCCAATAGAATTTAAAATTATTCAGATTGGTATATATAGGAAACAAAACAACTGCTGCTATTAGAATAGTTACTACCCACCATATAAGTTCAAGGTATTGTTTTTGTTTCATCTGAAATATTAGTTGAATGGTTCTGCTTTTGCAGGTTGTGATTTGAGTACCAATAAAAAAAGCCTTGCATAAGGCAAGGCTTTTTGAGGATAAATATTAGGTTGGCAGCGACCTACTCTCCCATCAGTGATAGTACCATCGGCGCTGAGAGGCTTAACTTCTCTGTTCGGAATGGTAAGAGGTGG
>JANQPA010000098.1 GCA_028285545.1 Saprospiraceae bacterium
TGGACTGGAAGGTGCTGCAGTAGGTAATAATGCTGCTGATTTATCAGGATGTTTTGACCTTTCCAATCCGATAACAGTAATTCGAACCAGTGCTGAAGGAGGTATGATTATGACAACTGATAGTCTTACGGAAATAACCATATGTGCTGGTGATGGCGTAAGTGATGCCTTTGATGTAATTTTAGAAGGTAATTCGGGAGCTAATTCAGCCTGGGTCATCACCGATGCAGATGGAAATATCCTTGACCTACCTGCTGGTCCTCCATTTGATTTGGAAGGTGCCGGTGATGGGGTTTGTTTGATCTGGCATTTAAGCTTTGCTGATGGATTGCAGGGAGCTGAAGTTGGCAATAATGCTGCTGATTTATCAGGATGTTTTGATCTTTCTAATCCAATAACTGTTAATCGCAACGGTGTGGATGGTGGTATGCTCAGCACTGCTGATAGCCTTACGGTAATAACCATCTGCGCAGGTGACGGTGTAAGTGATGCCTTTGATGTAATTCTGGAAGGAAATACAGGTTCCAATTCAGCTTGGGTAGTTACGGATACTGCAGGAAACATCCTTGCCTTGCCTGATGCTCCTCCTTTTGATTTAGATCCAGCCGGACCTGGCGTTTGTTTGGTTTGGCATTTGAGCTTTGAAGATGGACTGGAAGGTGCCGCTGTTGGTAGTAATGCTGCCGATCTGGTGGGTTGCTTTGATCTTTCTAATCCAATTACCGTAATTCGAACCAGTGCTGAAGGAGGTATGATTATGACAACCGATAGTCTAACAGAACTGACTATTTGCGCTGGTGATGGCGTAAGCGATGCCTTTGATGTTGTTCTGGAAGGTAATTCTGGGGCTAATTCCGCATGGGTAATTACCGATGCAGATGGAAACATTTTAGATCTACCTGCTGGACCTCCATTTGATTTGGAAGGTGCCGGTGATGGTGTTTGTTTGATCTGGCATTTAAGCTTTGCTGATGGATTGCAGGGAGCTGAAGTAGGTAATAATGCTGCTGATTTAGTGGGATGTTTTGATCTTTCTAACCCAATAACCGTTAATCGCAACGGTGTGGATGGAGGTATGCTTACCACAGCCAATGGTTTGACTGAGTTAGAAATATGTGCTGGTGATGGCCTGAGTGATGCCTTTGATGTAATTCTAGAAGGAAATATCGGTACAAATTCAGCTTGGGTGATTACGGATACTACAGGAAACATCCTTGCTTTGCCGGAAGCTCCTCCTTTTGATTTAGATCCGGCTGGACCTGGAATATGTCTGATCTGGCATTTAAGTTTTGAAGATGGACTTGAGGGTGCTGCGGTAGGTAATAATGCCGCTGATTTATCAGGATGTTTTGACCTCTCCAATCCAATAACCGTTACTCGCACAGCTGTAGCTGGCGGAACACTTACTACAACTGATTCCTTAACCGAACTAAGCATTTGTGCAGGTGATGGAATGAGTGATGCTTTCGATGTGATTTTGGAAGGAAATATGGGTACTAATTCAGCATGGGTGATTACCGATGCAGATGGAAATATTTTGGATCTTCCCGCCGCTCCTCCATTTGATTTGGAAGGTGCCGGAGATGGTGTCTGTTTGATCTGGCATTTAAGTTTTGAAGATGGTATCCAAGGAGCTGAAGTAGGTAATAATGCTGCTGATTTGGTGGGATGTTTTGCATTATCTAATCCAATTACTGTAAACAGGATTGGAGTCGATGGTGGAATGGTAATGACTACAGATAGTTTGACACGTGTTAATATTTGTGTGGGTAATAATATTCCTGATAGTATTGCCTTTACAGGTACCAGCACGCTTGGAAACTTTGCCTTTGTGGTAACAGACACTAATAATGTCATTTTAGGTCTACCTCCTGGAAACGTGGTCGAATTTGATGGAGCAGGCCCAGGAATTTGTAGAGTATGGGGATTATCCTTCACTGGCAATTTAACTGCGGCTGTAGATGATACTGCTTCTGCCATCGCATTGAGTGATGAGTGTTTTGCGCTATCTTCCAATTTTGTGGAAGTAGTACGAGACACTAGTGGAGAAGTATGTAATATTCCTTTAATCGATCTAGGATCAGACTTTGATCCTGGCATTGCAGCTCTCATTCCATATCCTAATCCGGCTCATAATCAGATCCGAATTGATATTAATTTGAGTATGGAAGCAGAGAATCTGCAATTGGAAATCTATGATCTATTTGGAAGACAAGTATTTTCCAAAGATCTAGGTAATCAAATTGGCAGGTTGAGCGAAGATGTAGATATCAGTAACTGGGCAGAAGGGACCTATTTAATCAACCTTCGAACTAAGTACTGGGTTAAGCCATACCGATTTGTGAAAAACTAGCTTTTTCAGATATATAGTTTGGGGAATATCCCCGAACTTTTTTTAGCGTAATTATTGAATTATATGAAAGAGTCATCTCCTTTTTGGGGGTGACTTCTTTTTTATACTTTATTTTTATGTTTACCAGCTCAAATGAAAACTTTAAACAAGATCCATCATAAAATTTTATAGGGACATATAATTTCGTATTTTGAATGCTCATTTCTAAGGTTTTTACAATGGCATTGAACAGATCAATAAATCACTTGATGAAATCACCTTGAATTATGGCTAAAAATAAAACAAGAGGGCCCTTTGGTTTTTTAGAAGTCATTTTTCCCGTTGGCATCATTAGAATAGTTCTTTTGTTATTAGTTTTGATTACCACAGCAGATATGTTTTATCAAAATTATGAGCAAAACTACCAATACAATGCCAGGGAAGAAGGCCCTATTAATATGAACCAAATTATTAATGAAAGTCTTAATGAAACCCTCCTGGTTTTTATCGCATTCAGCATTCCTTTTTTATTGTACATTTTTATAACCCGTCGACTTAGAAGCAGGATGACCTACAAAGAAGAAAAACTTTCATTGGAATTACAATTGAAAAAAAAGGAGTTGATTGAACAAATCGAAGAGATGGATGAAAGAAAAGAATCGATATGAGAGTATTAAAAAACATCATCAAAATAGCCCTTGGAATTTATTTGCTGTTGATTTCTGCATTTTTAATCCAAAGGGGATACACCGGCTTAATGGGCGATCCAAATAATGAAGAAATATTCGATTTCTTTTCTAATTCTTATGTGACCATAAGAAGCATATTGGTGCTTACAACTGGTGTATTTGGTGTTTTGTATTCTTTAATTACTATGGGCAAACCCAATAGTATAAAAACGCTACGCAGAGAAATTAAAAAATTACAAAGAGAACATCAATTAAAAACCATGAGGAAACAATTGTAGGTGACGACTCAATTTTTCTCCATGAAACAAGTCTCCTCAAAAATTCGTTATACTAGTATAGTAATCAATTGATTATTTTATCTTTGCACTTTTATAAACACGCTATACAACACCCAAAACATCTATTCTAAATCATTTAATGATAGAATACATAAAATTTTACTACTAACGGTTAAATCCAAAAACTAAAGATATTGACATTTAGAGACTTAAATTTCACAGAAGCCCTAATCGAAGGCCTCGACGCCATGCGCTTTGAAAAAGCTACCCCTATTCAGGAGCAAGCCATTCCCATCATTCAATCAGGTCGAGATCTTATTGCCTGTGCACAAACAGGAACTGGAAAAACTGCTGCTTTCTTACTTCCTATTTTGAATGAATTAACCGAACAGCCCCAAAGTACAGTCAACACCCTCATTCTGGTTCCTACTCGCGAATTGGCTATTCAAATTGATCAGGCCCTGGAGGGCTTTTCCTATTTTACTCCAATTAGTTCCCTAGCCATTTACGGTGGTAGAGATGGAGAAGCTTTTCAGCAAGAAAAGAAGGCTTTAAGTAAAGGAGCCAATGTTATCATCGCGACCCCAGGAAGATTAATTTCGCACCTCAATCTTGGCTATGCTATGTTTTCTGAAATCAAGCATCTAATCCTGGATGAGGCAGATCGGATGCTGGATATGGGATTTGTAAATGATATAAAAAAGATCATTACCTTTTTACCAAAAGAAAGACAAACCCTTATGTTCTCGGCCACCATGTCTCCCAGAATAGAACAGCTGGCTAGGAATATTCTGAATAAGCCCAAATCCATCAGCCTTTCTAATGCACGTCCGGCAGAAGGAATTTCTCAGGGTGCTTTTAAGCTACCCGAAGAGGTAAAAATGGAGCTCTTAACCTATCTCCTAAATATTCAAAAGGGTCATAAAGATAAAATGCTAGTATTTGCTTCTACCAAGGTAAAAGTAAAACAGATTCGTTATGATTTGAGTCAAAGTGGTCTAAATGCAGCTGAAATCCATTCCGACCTTGGGCAAGATGAAAGAAGGGAGGTTCTTAGCAAGTTTCACAATGGAACAGTTCAGGTTCTGGTTGCCACCGATATCCTGGCCAGAGGAATTGACGTAAAAGACATTGAGCTGGTCATCAATTATGACCTCCCAAGTGACCCCGAAGATTTTGTTCATCGCATAGGAAGGACAGCGAGAGCAGAAGCCAAAGGAAGTGCACTGGCATTGGTGAGTCCCAAAGAAAAAAGATATTTCAAGAATATCGAACATTTAATCAAAATGGAAATCCCCATCCTTCCGCTCCCTCCATTCCTTGAAAAATCCATTCAAAAAATCAAAGAGAAAAGGAAAAAGGAAGGTCCCTCAAAAGGTAAACGTTCTTATAAGAATAAATCCAAATCTTATAAACCGAAAAATAAAAAGGTAAGTAAAAGATAAATCACCATCTTGTTTATAGGACTACTGTTCCTAATTCATTAGCCAATTCGTTTCGAATTTCTATAAGCTTTTGTTGTAATCGCATGTGGAGCATCATATTCTCAACATCTCCTTCCTTTCCTAGATTTTTTATCTTTTCCTGGTTTTCTGCACATTTGCGAATGATTTTTTTTAGTCGGAAACGCTTAAGGGCATTCTGGCTGTCCTTGATGAAATTATCATCTGGCATCTTTTGGGTATTCAAATAGATGTCCCATTTTTTCTCCCAGTTTTCACTGTATTCATAAGGGCTGGAAATCAGGTCAATAGATAAACTTTGGATTTCTTTATTGTTATGTTGAGTAAAATAACTAAGCTCAATCGCCAATCCCTTACTAAGACGATCCAAAGCCTCTTTGGCAATAATTTGATAAAGCTCATGATCAAAATCCTCAATTACATCTTCAATATTGCCTAGTAAAAATGCCGCTACTGACGTTTCTTCTTTATCATCAAAAACCTGTCCTCCAAAATGAATGAGTATTCGAATAATATCTCTTTCCTGAAACTCATGACCGGCCGCTTTTGAATCAGTTGTTTCTACAGCTGGCTGACTTAAAGAAGAATGCTTTTCAACGGTAAATGGATCTGGTTGCTCATTGGACTCAGGCAGCTGTTTCTGTTCTTTTTCTTTTTTTTGTTTTTTGAAACGCTGTCCAACCGCCTTATTGGTTTCACTGATCAATAGGGGCTCATCCACTTCAACCAGTTTTGCACACTCTCGAATGTAAAGTGAGCGCTTAATAGGATCCGGAATTCTGGCAATACTGTCTACCACCGAGCGGATTAATGCTACCTTTTTGACCGGATCATTCATTCCTTCCTCCATGAGAATGGAAGCCTTAAAGAGAATAAAATCCTGAGATTTTTCCTCTAAGTACTTTTTAAAGTCAGCAGTACCCACCTTTTTCACATGAGAATCTGGATCTTCTCCTTCAGGAAGCAATACCACCTTGACATTCATATCTTCTTCAAGGACAAGGTCTAAACCACGAAGTGCTGCCTTTATTCCAGCAGCATCCCCGTCATATAAAATTTTGATATTGGGGGTAAAGCGCTTAATCATCTGAACTTGTCCTTTGGTCAGGGAAGTACCAGATGAGGACACCACATTTTCAATCCCGGCCTGATGGAGAGAAATTACATCAGTATATCCTTCTACTAGAATACATTCGTCCAATTGGCGAATTGAATTTTTAGCTTGAAAAGCCCCATATAATATTTTGCTCTTATTGTAAATTTCTGTTTCTGGAGAATTGATGTATTTAGGAGCTTTGGCCTTATTTTCCAATATTCTTCCTCCAAAACCCACCACCTTCCCTGAAAGATTGAATATTGGGAACATCACTCGGTCTCTAAAAAAATCAAAACCCTTATCAGAAACTAAGCCTAAGTCCTTGAGAAATTCTGCATTATAATTTTGCCTTGAGGCTTCTTCCAGGAGTCCTTTCCACTCATTGGGAGCATATCCCAAACTGAATTTTTTAATGGTATCCTCCCTAAAGCCCCGTTCTTTGAAGTAAGGTAAGGCAATATGTTTGCCCCGATCAGTCTCAAATAATTGTTGTTCAAAAAATTCAGCAGCGAATTTATTGATAATATAGTAGCTATCTAACTTCTGTTGTTCTGCTAAAAATTCCGGGCTGGCTACTGTTTCTTCCAGTTCAATTCCATATTTTTTTGCCAGGTAACGAATGGCCTCAGGAAAGGAGAGGTTTTCATGTTCCATCAAAAATTGGGTAGGTCCCCCACCCTGTCCACATCCAAAACATTTAAAAATATTTTTGGAAGGAGAAACTGTAAAAGAAGGTGTTTTTTCATTGTGAAAAGGGCATAAACCTATCATATTTACGCCTCTCCTCTTTAGTCGAACGAAATCCTCAACCACCTCTTCTACCTTGGCAGTTTCCAGTACTTCTTGTATGCTTTTCTGTGAAATCAAGATAATTTAAATATTATTAACCAGCGTTAAATACTTTAACAAAGTCACTTTTTAACAAAAAAACAACTGATAATCAGACATTTACCTCTTGCAATTTAATAATCGTTAAAATAAATAACAATATCGCACTACGCCATTTGCTCTTTTTAAACGTCTATATAGTAAAGCAATTGAAAAAGCAGATAAACAAGATATAATAAAAAATCAAGGGTGTCATTTATACCCACAAGATATTTGAGATTACAATTAAAGAATTATGGTTAGTGAAGGTTTTTGAGAGCGCAATTTGGCCCGGACAATGATCCGGGCTTTTTTATTTCCTTTACTAATTAATTACTACTTGTGTTCGTACTATCTGCTTGTACAATAATAAAAGCTACCGAAAGAGGGTTAAATTTGGTGTTCTCCACAAAATCTGGTTGACTTTGTAAAATTATGGGTGCCGTATTTTTTGAGCCATTTGAAGTAGCATCTTTTAAATCGACCACCAATTTAAAATCGTCTGGAGTAAGTTCTTCATATCTACTAAGGCCCACAGAACAGGTAAGACGTATTGATTTTGGAAAGATATTGATACTGTCTGGTGCATTCAAGATCTGTATGGGCACAAAAAGTGATTTTTCGGTTATTTGCTCGATGGGAATTTGAACATTAATTTTCTGATTGCTCAAAATGAGTTCTGAAGGAGGGCTTTCCAATTCTAATTCCATCGAAATCTGATTCTTGACATTGGCAAGAATTAAAGAATCCGAATTCCAGAAGCTGATATTTTCTACTGCCGAAGCTGGGCCTGTTATGGTAATGCTGTCCGGTTCCAAGATGGCTTGATCTTTTAACTCATATTCCTGTGCTACAGAAATATCACTGCATAAAAGCACAGGTACTTTCTTACTTAGTTTATCATCCAGAAGGAGGTGTATTTCTTCCTGGTTCAATTCTACAATTCGGATGTCATTTGAAGCAAAAGAATTATTAATAGCAGTACGCAACTGGGCCCGATTGAGATCCAACTGGTTAGTTTGGCTTAAATCATACCGTAAGACGATATTAGAATTCGAAAAAAAATCAAAGGTCAAATCCCATCCCTGCCCTTCAACAGTTGCAATCAAATTATCGGGAGGCGATTCCAAAAAGGCCTTTTCGGAGGGAATACGAAGGTCAAAAACCACATTTTTGTCAGCCTGATAAACCTGGGATAATTTTACGAGAAGCCAGAATATTAGAGCTATACCTACACAAGTAATCAGTATAGCCCTATCTTCTCTTAAAGTTAATCGGAAGCTCTTATTTTGAAATTTAATTCGTGGATTTAAAAATTGCATCAGTTAATTCCTTTGAAATAGCATTTTTGGTCACCCTCATGTAGGTCTTGGCACTGATTTCTAAAGTGATAATTTCACCTTCGATTTTAGTGATTTTTCCTAATATTCCACTTGCAGTAACTACTTCTTTTCCCTTCTCCAGGCTTGATGAAAACTTCCTTTGATCTTTTGATCTTTTAAATTGGGAGTAAAAGATAAAAATTACCACGGCCAACATGGCCAAAGGAAAGATTAAGTTATAAAATCCATCATTGGCACCTGCTGCCTGTAACAAAATCACATCCATAATCTTTTATTAATAAAGTTAAATATTTAATTCCAGTGGTGAAGGCAATATTGTCTTCCTTATTTCATTTGGTTTTATTCATTTTTAGGTTCTACATAACCGAATAAAATCACTTGAGACTGATTGGGATAGGTGTTGGCAAAAACAGTAACGGGTTTACTTTGCTCGCCTGGTTTGCCATTGGTATTAAATTCCACAGATATTTTCCCATCTGCTCCTGGTTCTATCGGGTCCTCAGTCCAATCAGGAATGGTGCAACCACAAGTAGATTTAACATCGCTAATTACCAAAGGTACTTTCCCCACATTTTTAAAATTAAAAACATGTTTGACCTTATTGCCTTCCTTTACTTTCCCAAAATCAAAATACTCCTCCTCAAATGCTATCTTGGCCACATTAATGGTATCTTGATCATCTCCTGCAGATACCGGATTTCGAATTATTGAAGCGTTTTTTCCATTTTCCGGAGAATATTCTTCCAAACTTTTTCCACTTCCTCCCCCGTCCTGATTGCAGGACCAAATTGAAATACTTACAATAATCAAATAAAGAATGATACTTTTCTTATCCATTTTTTGCTGAACTAATTAACTCAAGTTTAATTTTCATAAAAGTAGTTTTTTTTCCCTAATTACAAAACCTTCAAAATTGACTGATTCTAATTCGCTCAGTACATCATCAATAATTGTTTACATTTGCAATTTTGTTATTGGTTATTAGGTTAATGGTTATTTGTTATTTGTTAAGTTTTTGGACGAAGTTGAGTTAAGGTTATGTACCACAGCTACTCAATTCAACCTTGCTTTTTTTCCAACCTTGGGTATCAACTCTAGGTTTTTATACAACAAATGATTCAGCAGTGTAGTTGTGACACCTAAGGAGCTTTAATATTTACAGCGTGTTCATTACTATACTTCACTTTTTGTATATAACTCCATGTTATCCAAGCCCATTAATCTAATAACTATTAACCTAATAACCACTAACCTAATAACCATTAACCACTCACTATGCAAATTTTCTTAGTAGGCTTTATGGGCTCCGGAAAGAGTCATACAGGGCGGATTTTGGCAGAGCGGCTCAATTTACCTTTTATGGATCTAGATGATTGGATTGAAGAAAAAACAGGAATGAGTATTGCCAAAATTTTCGAATCTAAGGGAGAATCTTATTTCAGACAACTGGAAGCTAAATCTCTAAGAGCTATTGGCCAGCAGGACAAAGTAATCATTGCCTGTGGAGGAGGGACACCTTGCTTTCACCAAAACATGAAGTGGATGAATCAGGTAGGAATAAGTATATTTTTAGACTGTAGTCCTGAACTACTTTTTCAAAGGTTACAAAAAGGACGTTTGCACCGCCCCCTACTAAAAGGAAAATCTGATCAGGAACTTCAACAATTTATTGCAAAAAAAACTGCTGAGCGCTTACCTCATTATGCCAAAGCAAAAATCCACATCCTTCAAGAGAAGGAAGATTCACAGCTTTCGGATCAAATTATTGCTAAAATTTCAAGATTTACGAGTGAGCGAAGCTAATAATCCATTCGCAAAAGTCAGATTAACAAATTTTTCACTTCTTAATTGCTGGAAAATTTTTAGCTTTAAAGCCACCCAAACACAATAGTTTGAGTAATATTGAATATGAGCTTTCCTGTTACTATTCCCTTTTATGCCTTCAAAATCCATTTACTGTCCGGGTCACACATCTTTACACCTATGGCTGACCCCCAATCTGTTCGGGTAGGAGATTCTTTAAAATTAATAGCTCAAAATTATGCCACAGAATTTCAGGAAAAAGTACTAAATAAAGGGACCTACAATAGCCTACTTGATGAGTACAGGAGAGGTGAATTTATTAAATCATCTCTTAAACTTTATTTCCCTGCAGCCAAAGATCGGATTAGTTATCCAGCTTTTGAGTTGGAATTCGAATATTTTTATTCTTATTGCAAAACAGGGGTTTGGGGTATCGTACCTAGTTTGAATATTGAAAGTTTTGCTGATGAATTTGAGACCTTAGTCCGAAGATTAGAGGACGGCATCCGAACCCATTTTGTTCGAAATAAAAGACTCCAGTTTGTGCGGATGATTATTTCAGATATTTGGTATGACACCATCGAATTATTAAGTTTCGATATTCAGTTGGAAATGCTCAGTCCCAAAGAGCTGGAAGAAAATAATAAAGTCAACAAAACAAAACTACTGCCGAAAGTAGCCCGGCCTTTAAAAGCAAAAAACAAGGTTGTTTATGGTCGAAAAAAAGAGTTGGACCAAATACTACGCGGGCTCAAGAATAAGTTTTCCAGAAATATTATTCTAGTCGGGGTTTCTGGAGTGGGAAAAACTGCATTAATCTGGGAGGCTGCTCGTCACCTTCAAAAAAGTAAAAACAAAATTGAAGTTTGGGAGACCACTGCTTCTACCCTTATTAAGGAATTAACCAGAGCCACCGGATGGCAAGATAACCTGGCCTATCTCTGCCAGGAGTTGAGCCAAAGCGAAGACCTTTTGTTTATACGCAATTTGATGGAACTGTTTGAGGTAGGAAAATATGAAGGTAATAGCGTTTCTATTGCGGAATACCTAAGATCCTATATCAGCCGGGGAGAAATTACCGTATTAACGGAGTGCACCGAAGAAGAATTAGCCAGGATTGAACTTCGAAGTCCCAATTATTTATCTTTCTTTCAAATCATCAGATTAGAAGAACCTACTGAGCAACTAGAAAATATTATTCTCAAAAAAATAAATGACATTGCCAGTAATCAGAAGATCAGGATTTCAGAAGAGGCGATTAAAGAAATTCTTCGGCTCAATAAGCGTTTCTCTCCTTATGCAGGTATGCCAGGAAAGCCTATTCGCTTTCTGGAAAGTCTTTTAATCAATCGCAAGAATCCAGGAGTTAGTGACTCAAAAAAGAAAAACCGGGTAGACCGAACTGAAATCATTGATGCATTTTGTGAAGAATCTGGAATGCCTCCCTTTATGGTCGATCCACAAATTACAATGGATACCCGACTTATAAGAAAGGAATTTAATGAGAATGTATTTGGTCAGGAAGAAGCAGTAGATAGCCTGGTTAGCATTCTGGCTTCGGTCAAAACCGCCTTAACCCGCACCGGGAAACCTATAGCATCTTTCTTTTTTGTGGGTCCAACTGGAGTAGGTAAAACTGAATTAGCCAAGGTCCTTGCTAAATTCATGTTTGGACAACGAAGTAGATTGATTCGATTTGATATGAGTGAATACTCCAGTCCATATGCCATCATGCGATTAATTGGTACGGATTATAATTCAGATGGCATATTAACCTCAGCCATCCGAAGGGAGCCTTTTGCTGTTTTACTTTTTGATGAAATTGAAAAAGCCCATGCCAATTTTTATGACCTGCTTCTTCAGATATTAAGTGAAGGACGACTGACTGATAGCCAGGGGAAGTTGGTTAATTTCTGCAGTACAATTATTATAATGACTTCAAATATTGGAGCAGAAAGACTGCAGAGCAATAAAATTGGCTGGAAAAACCAATTGGAGGCAGTAGAGGTTAAAGATCATTTTATGACAGCCATTCAAAAGTATTTCCGACCAGAATTGCTTAATCGAATTGATGATATTATTCCTTTTGAGCCTTTAGACAAAATCACGATTAGGTTTATTGTAGATCGGGAAATTAAACTGCTGAAAAATAGAGAAGGCATTAAATTTAGGAAGATTTTTCTCAGGATTGAAGAAGAGGTATTAGATTTTCTTGGCGAGCAAGGGTATCACCCTAAATACGGCGCCCGTTATTTACAAAGAACGGTTCGAGAAAAAATCATCATCCCACTGGCCTATAAATTAAATGATTTTGACTTTGACGATCAATTAATTGTAAATATCCTACAAAGTGAAAAGGGAATAGACATTGATGTTGAAGCCGACCCATTAGGCTTAGACCTGCTCATTGAAGAATTGGATATGATCAATCATGCAGATCATGCCAGTAGCCTCAGACGTCAGGTAATTCAATTGATGGAAGGTGCACTCTTTGTCCGTCTGTTAAGTGAATTAGATATTCTTGAACGAGAAAAAAAGCGTCTGAAAAATAAATTTTGGGATATTAAAAAGAATGCAGAAAGGTATACTTATTACCTTCAAACCAGAGAAAACATCAATAATCTTCTTGAGGAAAATGAAAAATACGAACTCTCTCTAAACCTAGCTGCTTTAAACCTGGAGCCCTATCAGCCAGAAATGGTAGAAAACCTCAAACAATGGGAAACTAAGTTTTTTCAGCTCAAAAAAGACATATATTCTCAAATGACTCCTAAAGCTAATCAATGCCATTTGGGGGTATATGGAACCGATTTGGAACCACTAATCCAATTCTACCAGTCACTTTTTGTAAAAAAGGAATTTTATTGTAATGCCCAGGCCATATGGTTTAGAGAAGCCTATTATAATGAGGAGGTTATTTTGGAAAATGGAACCTCCCAAAAAAGGGAAGAATACATTAAAACAGCCATTGACCTTTCAGACCTGGCCAACATAACACCGGAGCACCCTAAAGATAATTTGTATGGTATAGAATTTGCCATAAGCGGGAATTGTGCCTACCTCTATCTAAAAGAAGAAGATGGATACCAAAGGTGGTCTGCTGTTAGCTCCTTGAAGGAGGCCCGAAACTATGCTGTAATAGTATTGAATGAACCTTTTGAAACTCCTAAAAAAATTCATAGAAAGGAATTTTATTCCAGACAAAACTTAAGACGGTCCATTGATGGATCAATTCTTAAGGATAACATCTATAAAATTAATAGAGAGGTTCCAGAATCCAATTTAGTTGAATACCTGTACCAAAAACTGGAAGAACGATTTGTTTTTAAGCTTCAATTAGAAGTAATGTAAAATGTAAAAAAGAATTGAATATGAGAGTTGTTTTTGTTTTTTTAGTACTAACTTTTCCTATCCTTTTAGGTGCTCAATATAATGATGATCTAGGGTATTACTGGGTAGAATTTACCGAAAAATCTGATACCCTACATTCTCTTGAGAATCCTTTTACCTACTTATCACAAAAGGCCATTGAAAGAAGAATTCGCCATCGAATCCCTTTCGATCAAACAGACCTTCCTGTAAATCGCTCCTTCGTCAATAAGTTAGTTGAGATGGGTGCGGAAATACACAATACCTCCAAATGGTTTAATGCGGCTACGATTGTTTTCGAAAAAAATAGATTAGTTGAGGTAGAAAAACTGGATTTTGTAAAAGAAGTAGAATACGTGGGCAGATACATCATCAGAAAGCCTCACAGCCCCTCCAACTTCCTTAAAGACACCCTAAATGAGGATTTAAGATTAAATGTTTATCATGGTTTTGCAGGCCCGCAAACAAGGATGATCAATGCAGGGGCTCTGCATCAGATGGGATTCCGAGGAGAGGGGATAAATGTAGGCGTGACTGATGGCGGTTTTATTAATATTGATAAAATGCCTTTTATGGCCAACACAAAATTTAAGGGCAATCGAGATTTTGTCGAAAAAGATGATGTAGTTTTTGAATCTAGTAGTCATGGATCTAAGGTGCTTGCCCTGATGGCCGCTGATATTCCAGGATATTTTGTAGGTACCGCGCCAGAAGCCAATTATACCTGTATGAAAACTGAAGATACTCGAGGAGAATATCGCCTTGAAGAATGCAATTGGGTAGCTGCTTTAGAATATGCCGACAGTCTTGGACTTGATATTATCAATACGTCCCTCGGTTATTCAACCTTTAATGATAAGGATATGAACTATACTTATGAAGAATTGGATGGTGAAACGGCCATTTCTAGTAAGGCTGCTAAGTGGGCCTACGATAAAGGAATGATATTAGTTATTAGTGCGGGGAATGAAGGGAATGATTCATGGAAGTATATCAATGTTCCAGCAGATAGCCGCTATGTATTGTCTATTGGTGCAACTGATCTTGCCGGCCAAAAAGCTGGTTTTTCTTCTTTTGGTCCTACAGCCGACGGAAGAATCAAACCGGATGTTTCAGCTCCAGGATCATCAATAGTAGTCCCCTCGATTAATGGTCATAAAATTACTTTTGGTAGTGGAACCTCTTATGCTTCTCCAATTACTGCTGGTGCAGTAGCTTGCCTCTGGCAGGCCTTCCCAAGCAAAAGCAATAAAGAAATAATGGAGGCCATAAAAGAAAGTGCCAACCAATATAATAATCCTGATAATGAATTGGGATATGGCATCCCCGACTTTTTAAAAGCTTATGAGATCCTTAAAGGAGGAGGTAAGAATAGGATAATAAAGCCATAAAATAGAAGAATATAATTTGTGTGGCGGCCGCCACACAAATTATATTCTTCTATTTTATGGCATTCAAAAACTCAGATCGTACGCTTTCATTTAAGAAGCGTCCATTATAGGAACTGGTCACGGTACTGCTATTTTGATGTTCCACCCCTCTTGCCTGTACACACATATGTTTGGCATCAATATAAACTGCTACATCTTTGGTTTGAAGGGTATTTTGCAATTCTAATGCAATTTGCTGAGTCAATCGCTCCTGTACTTGAGGTCTTCGAGCGTAGTAGTCTACGATGCGATTAAGTTTGGAAAGACCGATTACTTTATCTCCGGGAATGTAGGCTACATGAGCCACTCCATAGATAGGTAGAAAATGATGTTCACAAAATGATTGCACTCTTATGCCTTTTTCAACCAGCATCTGGCGATAGGCAAATTTATTTTCAAATAAAGAAATGCTGGGTTTATTTTTAGGATCTAAGCCATGAAATATTTCTTTGACAAACATTTTTGCCACTCGCTTGGGGGTTCCTTGTAGAGAATCATCATTTAGATCAAGGCCCAAAATATCCATAATTGATTCAAAATGGGATGAGATCATTTTCATTTTTTCCTCATCACTAATATCAAATGCATCGGGTTTTAGAGGGGTATCAATTGAGGTAGCAGCGTGGTTTTCACCTATATCATCCACATCTATTTGCCAGTGCCCATTCATCTTTTCCTTTCCATTTACCACAAAATTAGATTGACTCATAATACTTCTTTAGATATTTTTTTAATATTTGATAGTGCAACCTCAACGTAAACGTTAGCAGAAACTATTTTGTTTAACCTATTGTCATAATATAATATCTAAATATTCAACAAATTGATATAGTAAATATGAAATACGCCTTCTTCTGTTTAATCTTTGGATTTTTGGTTCTCTCCTGTCAAAATCCTTCTCAAGAAAATGCTTTTGCCAATTGTAAATATGGCAAGCCTGAAGCCATATTCAGTTCTGAACAGGAGGAAGTCAAAAAACATCAATTTACTATCAAAAAACAAGAAGGTGTTGAAAATGTCAGCTTCGAAAGTGGACTGGAATTGATTATTTATCAAAGTGGCTGTGATTACATTAAACAGCAATACCAGTTTGAAATTTCACAAATTAATGACACTCTTGATTCTTCTTCTCAAGAATACTGGATTATTAAAACCATAGAATCTTTCCAAAAACTAGGAGATTTAGGCCCTGAATTCTTTAGTTATTCCTCCTGGGCTCAAGCTATTGCCGAAAGAGCTGGTGAGTTTAAGCTAGCCGAATTTCTTGAAGTTCAGCCTGGTTTTTATGTAAAAATTGACCGCATTGAAAGTAGTAACAAAAATTTACTGCTGGTGACGCTCTCTGAAGAACCGGAAAGTTAAATTTCATCTATTTTCTATCAAAAAACAATATTTGTAATTTATAATTAATTAAAAATCAGTCGTTTAATCAAAAAGATGACACTTTTTTTTCAAGAAAAACATCTAGTTCTCTTGTTAAGCTGGATGATTATTTCTACCTTTATATCAACAAACAGAAAATAATTCAAATTGCTGTAGTAGGAAAGAAAAGCCCGGGTCCTAAATCCATTTTTCTTTCGGAAGTAGTTCAGAGACGGTGTTCAATTCTAAACCGTCAAGAAAAATTCAACTCATTTCAGCATTTATTATTTCCATTTAACCGATTTAACACTAGGACGAAATTTTCGTTTTAAGTAAAGATATATCAGTATCAGTAAGTTAGGTGAGCTCCGCCAGCTATCAAGCGGCGGGGTTTTTTATTTTTATCTCGCAATAACTATCTTTGTGCCGCTTTTTAGCAAAAAACTCATTTATAATTTAACATGTTATTAGTTTGATGACAGCTAAAAAATAGCTTTATCAACAAATAAAATTTTTGGTTCCATTAAAAAAACGTAAAACCATATTATGCAATACGATTTAATTGTTATCGGAAGCGGACCTGGCGGATATGTAGCTGCTATTCGTGCTTCCCAACTAGGAATGAAAGTTGCTGTAGTAGAAAAAGAATCAATTGGAGGAATTTGCTTAAACTGGGGCTGTATACCCACTAAGGCATTATTAAAAAGTGCCCAGGTATTTGAATATATATCTCATGCACAAGATTATGGTATTAAGGTAGAAAATAGTGAAGCTGATTTTGGTGCCATGATTAAAAGGAGCCGTGGAGTAGCAGAAGGAATGAGTAAGGGAATCAACTTTTTATTCAGAAAAAATAAAATTGATGTTCTAAATGGCCATGGCCGCCTTCTAAGAGGAAAAAAAGTTTCTGTTACTGATGCTGAAGGCAATGTAAAAGAATATTCTGCCGAACACATCATCGTTGCTACTGGTGGACGGGCAAAATCTCTTCCAAATGTACCGATTGATGGCAAAAAGATTATTGAATACCGCAAGGCCATGTCCTTAGACAAACAGCCTAAGAAAATGGTAGTGATAGGTGCAGGGGCTATTGGGGTTGAATTCGCCTATTTTTATCATTCCATAGGTACAGAAGTCACAGTGGTTGAATTCCTGGAACAAGGGCTGGTACCAAGGGAAGATGCCGAGGTCTCAAAAGAGCTTACCAAAATTTATAAAAGAAAAGGAATCAAAGTATTGGGTAATACCTCGGTAGAAGCCGTTGATACCAAAGGTAGAGGTTGTACCGTAACTGTAAAAGATAGAAAAAAGGGTACTACCTCAGAAATAAAATGTGATATCGTCTTATCAGCAGTGGGTGTCACTCCCAATACAGAAGATGTTGGTTTGGAAGTTTTGGGAGTAGAAACCGATAGAGGATTAATCAAAGTAGACGAATTTTATCGAACCAATGTAGCTGGTATTTATGCCATTGGTGATGTTGTTCCAGGTCCTGCCTTGGCTCATGTTGCCAGCGCAGAAGGTATTATCTGTGTGGAAAAAATAGCGGGACACCACCATCAGGCATTAGATTATCAAAATATTCCATCCTGTACTTACTGTATACCAGAAGTAGCTTCAGTTGGTTTTACTGAGCAAGCTGCAAAAGATGCCGGCTACGATGTCAAAGTAGGGAAATTTCCATTTTCTGCTTCAGGTAAAGCCAGTGCTTCAGGTGAAAAAAGTGGTTTTGTTAAAGTTATTTTTGATGCTAAATATGGAGAGTTTTTGGGAGCCCACATGGTAGGTTCTAATGTAACAGAAATGATTGCAGAGGTAGTGGCTGCCAGAAAACTAGAAACCACCGGAATGGAAATTATTAAAACAGTCCACCCACACCCAACCATGAGTGAAGCGATTATGGAAGCTGCGGCAGCGGCTTATGGGGAGGTGATTCACTTATAGATTTTAAAAAGAATGATGGCGGCCCGTGGCCGCCATCATTCTTTTTATTGGTTATAGTCTATTCCTCCTAAATCCTTGAATCACCCAATCAATCAGACTTTTTTTCTCAGTAATTATTTTAGCCACACCATGCAGCTCTCTGGAAGTTTCAATTTTTTCACCGGAATTGGTCATTAGTCCATCAGGAAAGGTCACTTCTATGGGAATGGCTTCATTATTCACTGGAGCTCGGGCCTTCCATTTTACGTAACCAACCATGGCTCCGAAATCTGGATAGGGGTAGCTATTTAACTCTACCACAACCCTTTGTTGGGCGCGTACCTTCCCAGATCCTTCAATTGGCAAATTGATCTTACCAATGGTTTCAGTAGAATCAGGGGGTACAATAATAAAGATGGGACTTACTCGAGGAATGACATATTGCTCTCTCAGATTTTCCTGAGAATACATAACGGTACCATTAATAGGAGATGTTACTAAAAATCGATCACACCAATCCTCTACTTTATTTTTGAGATCCGTGAATCTTGCTCTCATATTTCTGGCTGCTTCCGCCTGGGTAGCAGAGATGTCTTTTCTCTCATCAGATTTTTCGCGCTGGATGGCGCTGATCATAAATTCCATTCCCTTTTTATTAGAAATTGCCCCTTGCATTTCTCTTTCCAGAGATGTCAAATTTTCTCGCGAAGTTCTTAATAGATCAAAGCTAATCCTACCATCCCTGTATCGCTGTTCATCTCTGGCAACTCTTCGATAGGCATAATCGATTTCCTTAGCCAGCTTCATTTTTAACTCCTCTTGGGCAGCAATGCCACTTTGAAGCTGTGAAATTCGGGATTCGGCCTGCCTTGGAGAAGATAAGGGCTGAAGAGAAAGCTGGTAATCAATTTGACTATTTTGAAAAGAATAAAATGCCTGGGAAAGGTCTTTATCGCCCAGTCTTAAATCCTGCTGAGGCTGAAAGTCCATCAAGGCCTCATCAGTGAGGTCTTTAAAAAAAAGAAGCTCGTCTAATAGGATCATCACATCATTATAAGAGGCACCATCCTTACTTTCAAAAACGAGTAAAGCTTCACCCCTTCCAACACTATCATTATTGGCAACAAGAATATCAGAAACTTTAATGCCCGGTTCTTCAGTGTAAATAGTGTAAGGAGGGTCTTCAGTGGTAATGGTGATTTTAGCTTCAATAATATCTGGATACTTAATCCAGTATGCTGCCCAGGCCAAAGCAATGAAGGTCCCAAAAGCCAGAGTAGTTCCCCATCGAGCCATCCAGCCTGGTGGAGTGCCTAAGATTTCCTGAACCTCTTCACTTCTTATTTCTATATCTTCCGGGTTATTTCTCACGAATAATTAGTTTGTGGTTTCTACAATACAAGATGACTAAAATTAGGCACCCAATTCTAATTGATTTCGAACCAACTGATAGTAAGCTCCCTTAGCATAGGTAAGTTCTTCATGTGTCCCTTGTTCCACAATTTCTCCTTTCTCCAAAACGATAATATTGTCAGCATTCATGACAGTGCTAAGACGATGTGCAACAATTACTACTGTTTTTCCTCTGAAAAATTCTTCGAGATTTTCCATAATCAGCATCTCATTGAATGCATCCAAAGCAGCAGTAGCTTCATCAAAGAAGATGTATTCCGGGTTTTTATAAACTGCACGAGCAATTAAGAGCCGTTGTTTTTGTCCCTGGCTCAAACCAAGACCTTCTTGTCCGATTTTGGTATTATAGCCCAGAGGTAGGGATTCAATAAAATTTTGAATATTAGCAACCTTAACGGCTTTAAGTAATTTTGATTTATCGATTATTTCATCCCCAAGAGCAATATTACGGGCTATAGAGTCAAAGAAAATAAACCCTTCCTGCAAAACCACGCCACATTTATCCCGCCACAGACGATTGTGCATATTAGACAAGTTAATGTCACCAATTCGAATGGTTCCATCTGTGGGAGTGTAGAAGTTGAGCAATAACTTTAATAAGGTAGTTTTACCACTTCCGCTGGAGCCAACAATCGCTGTTGTTTTGCCTTTACGGATTTTGAGATCTACATTTTTCAAAACCATGGGGGAATGAGGTCCATCATATTGAAAGAATACCTTGTCGAGAACTATGTTACCCAATTCTGGTAAAAAAGTAACCTTGTCCTCTTCGTTTTCTTCATCCTCTCGAGTATGGATTTCATTCATACGCTCCAGGCTGATTTTCGCTTCCTGCATCGACCTTACAAAATTGACAAATTGATTGATAGGTGAATTCAGTTGGCCAACAATGTATTGAATCGCTACCAGCATTCCCAAGGTCATGTCATTATCAATAACTGCTTTAGCTACAATAAATATGATGAGTAAATTTTTAGTCTCATTGATAAAAGTGGCTCCTGAACGTTGGAGTTGCTCCAGTCTTAATGAACTGATACTGGTTCGGAATAAACGAGATTGAATACGCTCCCATGCCCATCTTTTTTGTTTTTCTGCATTATGGAGTTTAATTTCTTGCATTCCGTTAATCAATTCAATCAAATTACCTTGATTTTCGGCAGATTGATCAAATCTTTTATAGTCCAGCTCTCGTCTTCTTTTCATAAAAAATAAAATCCAGCCTATATTAACCAGAGTCCCTGTCATGAAAATCAAAAAGACGGTCATATCCCAGAAAAGAAGTACGGCGGCAAATACAAAAAAGTTAAGGAGTGAAAAGAAAGAAAACAGGCTGGTTGAACTCAAAAAGCGCTGAACTCTTTCATGGTCAAAGATACGCTGCATTAAGTCACCCGTCATTTTGCTATCAAAAAAGCGAATGGGAAGTTTAGTGAGTTTGATCAGAAAATCCGAAATAAGGCTGATATTTACGCGAATTCCAACGTGCAATAAAATCCACCCTCTAAAGTACTCTACGGCTGTTTGGGTTAAGAACAACACCAACTGAGCAGTAAGTATTAATACGATGAAGCCAACATCAATGGTATTAACCCCAACATCAATAAGTGCTTTAATTAAAAAAGGAAAGGCCAGTTGTAAAACACTTCCTAAAAACAGGCCGATTACAAGCTGAACAATCAGGCTTTTATATTTACCGAAATAAGAAAGGACGTAGCCAAAGCCCGATTTATTTACCTTTTCACCATCTCTTTCATAAAACTCAGGCGTCGTTTCTAGTAATAATAATACACCAACAGGGCTTCCATCTTCTATATCGCTGCTCCAATTGTCCAGAAACTCCTCACGGCTAAGCTTAATTTTTCCATGAGCAGGATCTGCGATCCATACATACTTCCGATTGGCTTTAATAACTACTACGAAATGATTTTGCTTCCAATGGGCTATACAGGGTAAGGGAATATCCTTGGCAAGGCGGTCATATGTTGTTTTGACGGCGAGTGATTGCAGGCCTATCCTCTCTGCTGCATCGCTAATGCCAAGCAGGGATACACCTTGTCTGCCCATGTGTGTCATTTCCCGGAGATAATCCAGGGAATAATACCTTCCAAAGTATCGTGCAACCATTCGAAGGCAGGTTGCACCACAATCCATGGCATCTAATTGTTGATAAAATGGAAAACTCTTAAACATAGATACCTACTCTCAAGCTGATTTTTAATTAAAAAAAGTACACAGCTGAATATGGGGGAATTTTGTGATTTTCTCGCTAAACTCTTGATAATAAGTGCAAAATACCAAATATTACGTCAATAAAATACTTTTATAAGATTTTTTTTGCATTTATTCATTCCTTTGTGCATAATTGGGATCTTTTTCTCTAAATTCGAAACGTAAGTAAGTAATGTTAATTATAACTTTCCCCGCGGCGCGGGGAAAGTTATAATATAAAATATATACTCCTATTTGCGTTGTATATTTTATATATAAATTTGCTTCCTTACATAATTACTTGCTTAGTTATATTTTATGCATAATATTTTCCTTTCTGTTGTTACTGTAGTCCAAAATCCTTCACAATTCAGGGTCTTACCTTCTTTTTTTCAAAACATTTATCAGCAATTAAATGGAGAATTTTCAGACTTTGAACTCATTTTAATTAATAACACACAAAGCCCGGACATTGATCAGTATATCCTATCTCTTGAAGAATCTATTAAAAAACACATTTATTTATTAAATCTATCCACAACAACCAATATAAATAACGCATTTTTAGCTGGACTTGATAGAGCTAACGGAGATTATACATTAATTTTTGAGATCGAATTATTCAAAAATACTGATATCATCCCTGAATTATATGATAAAACCCGAGAACATTATGACATTGTTTATTTAAGGGCTAAAGACAGAAAAATTCCTTTTAAGTTTCGTTTGTTCTACCGCCTTTTTTATTTTATTCTAAAAAATTACTCTTCGTTAAAAATTGACGAGAATGCTTTTAGTACAAGGATCATATCTCGAAGAGCACTAAATTCTCTACTTCGATTAAGAGAAAATTTAAAATTTATGAAAGCGCTTTATGGTATTGTGGGGTATAAAACCAGCTTTCTTGAATTTACAGGAGATTCGGAGCCGGCGGAACAGGAGTCTTTCTCAGAGCGTTTCCGAACTTCTCTTATCGCCATTACCTCCTTCACTACTTTTTTAAGGTCTTTACTTTTATGGATATTTATTTTTTCCCTCCTCTTCCTGGGAGGAGTGATGATTAATGCTTTAAAAGTGCGTTTCTCCGGTTCAGATATTTTTGGAAATCCCGCTGAAATTGTAACAGGATGGACCTTTTTAGTGGTTATTATTTCGGTTTTTTTCGCCCTCACCTTCCTGAACCTATACATCATGTCTATCTACCTCTCAAATATCTACACAGAAATCAAACAAAGACCCTTGTACATCATTGAGTCCGTCAAACGTTTTTAGTGAAAAAACTTATCTTTGTTTGCCTTAGGTTAATCGTTATTTGTTATTGAGTTATTCGTTATTGGGTTATTGAGTTAATGGTTATTGAGTTATGATTTCAGGGTTAAAGTATATCCACATTAACTTACAACTTCACGAATAACGATTAACCCAATAACGATTAACGAACAACAAAAAAAAATGAATACCAAAGAAGAAGAACTCCAAAGAGTAAGAATGCTGGGTCTGAAGTTACCCACTGATCCGAGATGGGTTAATATGGCAGAAATGGATCTGGAAGAGATATTAACCGACCATGCCTATTGTGAGCAAAAAGCAGCTACTTCTTGTATTTCACTGATCCAACAATATCCGGAAAGAGAAGAAATGGTCAGGGAATTGGCTCCTATAGTTACCGAAGAATGGGGGCATTTCCGCATGGTCCTTAAAGAACTTGACAAACGACAATTGAAGTTGGGTAGGCAACGCAAGGATGAATATGTCAATAAACTCTTGGCCTTTCAAAAAAAAGGGGGCAGCAGGGAAGAAAGGCTTTTGGAAAAACTATTGGTATGTGCTCTAATAGAGGCGCGAAGCTGTGAACGATTTCGATTGCTTTCACTCCACATAAGTGATGATGATTTAAAAGATTTTTATCACAAATTTATGGTTTCTGAAGCCGGTCACTACGTATTATTTATTGAACTGGCCAGAAATTATTTTGGGGTAGAAAAAGCCAACCGCCGATGGCAGGAATATCTTGAGCGAGAAGCAGAGATAATGAAAGAATTGGAATTAAGAGGTGATCGTATCCACTAATTCTATCAATAATAATGAAAGCCCACGAGTTTAAAGTTCAACGCACAGCCAGATATTACACCCTGGGAGAAGCAGGCCCACGTACCAAATATTTTTGGATTGTTTGTCATGGTTATGGTCAATTGGCCAAACATTTTATCCGAAAATTTGATGCGATTCAAGCTGAAGATACTTTCATCCTAGCTCCTGAAGGGCTTTCTAAATTTTATTGGGAGAGTCCTAAAAGTCGAGAACCGGTAGCTTCCTGGATGACCAGAGAAGATCGCTTAAATGAAATTGAGGACTATTCAGAAATGATTCTTATCCTCTATCAAAAATACAAAGCTCAGTGTTCTGAAGAGGTAAAAATCATTCTACTCGGTTTTTCTCAGGGTTGTGCCACCCAAGTCCGCTGGATGCTTAACAAATTTCCTGATTTTCACAGCCTTATCATGTGGGCTGGACTATTCCCTGAAGATCTTAATTATATTCCCCATAAAAATTATTTGTCCAATAAAAGTTTATATTTCATCTACGGAACTGAGGATGTTTTCTTAACTGAAGAACGCAAAAGGGATCACCATAAACTCATTGAAGACAACCAATTGGAAGTGGAAATGATCGAATTTGAAGGACCCCATAAAGTCATTCGTTCGGAGTTAATTAAGTTACTTGAAATCATGAAGTAAAAAAAAAGGGGCTGTCTCATAATTAAGTGAGACAGCCTTTTTTATGGGTAAAAAATTAAGCTGCCCAACTACAATAATTTTCAAGGAAGACAGCGGCCTTGGGAGCTGTCGCCCTCAAATGGGAAAAAAATGGCCTTTTATCCAGCCATTTTGGCCAGATTATGTGCCAAAGCTATTAATCCGGCTTCAATCATCACCTTATCCAGACCTCTGAGCAAGAATCGAGTAAACTTTTTATTCTGTTTGATATTTCCAAAAACAGCTTCTACATCTACCGGTCTTTGTGATCGATGTTTTAGGCCCTGTTGGCTGGTCAGTAGTTTAGTAGCCTTGTCTTTATAGCGTTTCAGCCGATGGTTGATTTGTATTTGTCGATTGCTCTGAGCTTTATGACAAGCTCCTCTTAGAGGACAGCCCTCACATCTTTGAGCCTGATATAGCGTGAAGTGTTGTTCAAAGCCATTTTTAGTTATTCGACTATCTTGACCTACATTGCTCATTTTTTGACCCATTGGGCAGATATAATAATCTTCTTCATCATTGTAATAAAGATGTTCAGGACGAAAACACTCTTTTGCCGGTATCTTTCTTTTACGGGTCTGTTCTTTATGAAAATAGTTGTATTTCACATAGGCCTCAATACCCTGTTGCTCCATGAGTTCATAGTTCTGCTCTGAGCCGTAGGCACTGTCGGCTACTGCTACTTCCGGGTAAGTGTCATACATTTGTTGATAGCTATTCAAGTGATCTGGCAAGGTCACTGTATCCGAGGTAGTTTGGTAAAGATCATAATTCACAATGCATTGACCTGAAGTACTGATCTGCCAGTTGTACGCCGCTTTCAATTGACCATTTTTCATGTAATCGTCTTTCATGCGCATAAAAGTGGCATCCGGGTCAGTTTTTGACATAGAGTTACGGGGGCCTAACTGCTCTTCCTGATCTTTGTATTTATCCAAATTAGCCGGCCAGTTTTTCTTAGCATAGTTCAGCTTTTGCTTGACCTTCTTATCTATGGGTTTATCCTTCAGTGCTTCATTAATACTTGATATGGTCTTACTTACTTTTTCTGAGTCGATCTGTTCATAGGTTGTGGGATCATTATCCTGTAACTCACTGGCTGCTATGCTTTCCGCATAAGCCCATAGTTCTTTGAGTTGCTTATGGATACGTTCTTTGCTCGTCTTTATGGACTTGCCCCAGACAAAAGTGAATTTATTGGCATTTGCCTCTAGCTTTGTTCCATCTATATAGATCGTCTTGATATCCACCAAACCAGTTTCGGCCATAAGCAGGACTACCTGGGTAAACACTTCTTTTAATACCCCCTTCAACTTCTCTGAGCGAAAACGATTAATTGTATTATGATCCGGTCGTTGCATACCGGCTAGCCACATGAAATGGATGTTCGATTGGACGGCTTGTTCGATCTTGCGAGAGGAATAGATATTGCTTAAATAACCATATACGATCACTTTAAGCATCAACTTGGGATGATAGTTCGATGCTCCTCTTGACTTGTACTTCTTCAAGATGGGATCTAAATCTAACTGATCTATTACTTGTTGTACTACCCGTACAACATGATTTTCTGGAATAAGCTCCTCCAAGCTTGGAGGCAAAAGACTCATTTGATGTGGATTGTAGGCCTTAAAAACTGGCTGCTTTTTTCGCTTGCTCATTCTTTAAGATAACTCTTTTCCCACGCCTATAAAAAAAAGAGGCTGCCTATTTATGAGACAGCCTCTTCTTTTTTACTTCATGATTTCAGCCATTATTCTCATTTTTCTTTTTCTTTTTATCCTCGTCAAGAATAGGAAAAGGCCTGGGAGGAGTTTCGCTTACAAAATCAAAAACTTTTGGTATGTACTTTAAGCCCGTTGGAGTTATTTCAAAACCTTCATAAGAACCATCCCCTACATTTACCGGTCCCTCATCATACTTGCCATTGATGGTCGTAAGGTGGTCAAAAATTATAATCCCCAATGCCTCATCATAATTAAGTCTTATAGAAGCTTCCGCCGAATATTCAAGCATAAGCCGTTTTTTCATTTCACCCTTAGGGCCAGGAATAACAGGAGCCCCGAGAATTGCATTTCCCTCAGAATCAAAACTCAATACATCTATTAATTTTCGGGTTCGGAACAATTCATTTCTATCAAAGCCGAAAAGCAGATAATGTTTTCCTTTTGAGGTGTTAATATCTTTGATATTATAATAAACAGCTCCGTACCATTGATCTGGTTTTAAAGAAATTTGCTCTATGTTACCTTGTAGTTCAAACGACCGATCTCTTAAAGGGAAAAGTTTGAGATCTTTTTGGTTCATCTGAATGGCACCATAATACCTATATTCATTAACATCAACATACAGTTGCCAGGTAAAGACACGGAAAGAACTGTCTTGTGGATATTGGATGGATATATTTGGAAGACGATCAAATTTATAATTGAAAGAATTTTCAGTTTTCAGTGCCTGCACCAGGGTAGGAATAAATTTTCGAACAGCACCAAAGCGATTTTGGGGAAGTGAATCACTTAAAAAGGTATAAGAAAGTACTGCTAAGGTATCTTCCAACTGCCAAATGGTCCCCTTGTTTTCTTCGGTAAGGGACTCTGAAAGACTAACCTGAGAAAATAAAGTAAGGCTAATGAAAAGACCGAGCATAAAGCTCAAAAAGTGCTTAAGCATATTTTGTGTGAATTATTTATATGCTTAACGAGCGGTATGAGCAAAAATTGTTAAGGAGACTAGCGATGTCTCCTATGCTTATTATTTTTGTAATCTCTAAAAATAAATTCTCCTAATCCCTGCAAACTACTATAAAATGCCTTCCCATTATTAGCTTTAGTAAATTGCTCCACGAAACTAACCAAATAGGGGTCTCTCGCTATCATAAAGGTAGTTATTGGTATGTCCAGCTTTCGACATCGGGTTGCCAGGTTTAAGGTTCTATTTACAATTTTGCGATCCAGGCCAAAACTATTTTTATAATATTTTTTACCTTTTTTGATGCAGGTAGGCTTTCCATCCGTGATCATAAAAATCTGTTTATTTGGATTTCTCCTACGCCGCAGTAAGTCCATTGCCAATTCAAGTCCTGCAACTGTGTTGGTATGATAAGGTCCAACCTGCAAATATGGTAGATCTTTAATCTGAATTTGCCAGGAATCATTTCCAAAAACAATAATATCAAGAGTATCTTTTGGGAATCGAGTGGTAATAAACTCTGATAATGCCATAGCTACTCTTTTAGCCGGAGTGATGCGATCTTCACCATACAAAATCATAGAATGAGAAATATCAATCATCAAGACGGTACTCATCTGACTTTGGTAGAGCGTCTCATGGACTTCTAAATCATCTTGAGTTAATTGAAAATCATCAATTCCGTGATTAATTTGGGCATTTCTTAAGGATTCCGAAATAGCCAGTTTATCTAATTTATCACCAAATTCAAAGGGGCGTCGATCAGCAGTATGTTCATCCCCTCTTCCACCGTATTTAGTATCATGGTTTCCTCTTTTGGATTTTTTAAGCTGACCAAAAATATCTTCCAAAGCTTTTTGTCGAAGTGCAATTTCCATTTTAGCTGAAGGGACAAAATTAGGATCAGTAGGGTTTCTTTGCTGGATAAACCCTTTATCAATTAAGTCCTGAATGAAATCAGCCATCCCATAATTTTCATCCGTCAAACCATATTCCTTATCCAATTCCGTTAACCAGGCAAGAGCTTCACTAACATCCCCTGAAGTATGCATTAGCAACTCCTGAAACAATTGAAGCAATTTATCAAAAGTGGATTTACCATTTTTGCCTGGCACATAATCAGAAAAACGCCATCCTATCATAATTATAATGTTGTAAATAACAAAATACTGTTTGAATTTCATGTATATGCGGCGGCGGCCGCATATACATGAAATTTAAACAGCCACTTTCTACTTTCTACTTTCTAAGGAAACGGAAAAAAGAAAGCGGTAGTTCTAAAACTACCGCTTTTTATAAGGAAAAAATAATTTCAATTTAATTTTAAGAACAGCACTGTACCAATTTCAAATAGTCTGGGCGATCGGAAGCTAGTTTGTGGATGAAACTTTCTTTGATTTCACCATCTATGACCATAAAAACGCCAGGCATTTGAAAGCCATCCCCTAATTGGGGTCCTACACCTCTGCCATCTAAAACTCCAACTTGAAAGCCTCGAATCCAGGATTGCAAGCCAAATAATTGGGTAAAGGTCCCTTTAAGCAAGCCAAAAGTTTTATAAAAAAAGCATTCAGGATCGCTGATGTGTTCTGCCCCTTCCAGATCGTATCTGTTAAAATACCTTTCTGCCGTTTCATTATCGGTCATGTGAACAAAAATAATCTTTGATCCCATTTCCTCAATGTTTTCACGTCTCTTAGCGATATCAGAGAGGGCTTCTCTGCAAAAGGTACAACCGAAATGGCGCAAAAAAACAAGCAGCACAGGTTTGCGCATACTGATATCAAATAATGATTCACCCTTATTGGTGACCATTTTGGACAAGACGTTATTCATCTCAGCAACCTTAGACTCTTGAGGCATCTTCCTTTTTTTAAAATTATGGTTCTCAAAAGACAAACAGTATTTTTCCAAAAAGGTTTTTAAAATCAGAAGACAAAAAATTCCAACTTCCCCCTTCCAACTTCCCCCTTAAGAAATGTCCATTCCTTCAAAAACTTCCATAACTGCTCTTACGTGATCAGCTGAAGTATTGAGCAAAGCAGATTCATCGCTGTTTAAGTTCAGCTCGATAACTTGCTCGATACCATTTTTACCAAGTTTTACTGGAACGCCCAGGAATATATCATTTAATCCGTATTCACCTTCCAGGCGAGCACAACAAGGGAAAATTCTATTTTCATCTCTGACAATGGTTTCAACCATTTGGGCAGCCGCTGCACCGGGAGCATACCATGCAGAAGTTCCCATCAATTTCACCAATTCTCCTCCTCCTTTTTTCGTTCTTTCAACGATGGCATCCAATTCAGCTCCCCCAATCATATCGGTAACAGGAATACCTGAAACAGTTGTGTACCTTGGAAGTGGCACCATGGTATCTCCATGTCCTCCCATTAAGACAGCCTGAATATCTTTCGGAGAAACATTAAGGGCTGTAGCTAAAAAGGCTCTATATCTGGCAGTATCTAAGATTCCTGCCATTCCAAACACACGCGTTTTGTCCAATCCTGAAGCCTTATAAGCGGCATAGGTCATAACATCCAAAGGATTAGATACCACAATGATGATTGGATTTTTGGAATGTTTCATGATGCTACTAGTCACAATATTGACAATCTTAGCATTTGTAGAGATAAGATCATCACGGCTCATTCCAGGTTTTCGAGGTACTCCGGCGGTAATTACTACGATATCTGAATCAGCAGTAAGGGAATAATCTTCGGTTCCTACCAGACTTGTGCTATAATAATCAATTGGTGCCTGCTGCCAGCTATCCAACGCCTTACCTCGGGCCAGATCACCTTGAATATCCAGCAAAACAACTTCTTTTACAACATCTTTATGTGCTAAAACATTTGCGCAGGTAGCACCCACATTTCCTGCACCTACAACGGTTACTTTACTCATGGTTTTATTGTATTGTATTATATTTTGGTTATTTAAATGACAATATTAGCTACAATTATTAACAACTCTTTTCGACTTTAGACGTATACATAAAAAAAAATAAACACCTCATAACCTTTCAGTTAGGTGCCAAAATTTTTCTTACTTTTGCCGTCCTGAAAAATTGACGTAAATGTAGTTATTTTTGGCAGCTTTGTCCAATCTGAGACTAAAGAATTAAGCCCCTTATTAATTTATTAGATGATCATTAATAATTTTGACTTGGAATATTTTTCCATAAAATAACACGGAAAATCATGAGATTTATTCTTTTACTCTCTCTACTCCTTATTTTAAACTCCAACAATAGTCTTGTTGCACAAGAAAGATTTCATTGTGGAGTGAAACATGAGCATGAAGAGATAATATTTAATAGACTGGAATTAATTAAAGCCCATCTTAAAGAGCATCCCAGAGCAAAAAATAATACCAACGATATCATAAATGTGCCCATCACCTTTCACCTTATTGCCAAGACGAATGGAAGCAACCGGATTAATGAAAGATTCATATTAGAAGAATTATGTGAAATAAATGAGTTTTACCTTCCAGTTGGAATTCAATTTTTCATCAAGAATTCTGAGTTCAATTATGTAAATAATGATGTAATATACGATAGACATTGGGAAGCTACTGAAGGATTAATGGAAATAATCAGAGATGGCAGTTCACTAAATGTATTTGTACTAAATACTGTAGATCCAGAAGATTCAGGCATTAAGGGATACTTTACCCCCTTTTTTGATTGGGTAGTAGTTAACAAAACTTCAATTGCTCAAGATAATAATGTTTTAGCTCACGAATTAGGGCATTTTTTCTCACTAAATCACCCGTACACAGGATGGGATTCGGGAGATGGCGGGTATAATCCAGCAACTGATGGAATTCCAGCACCTGCTAAAGATCGATTAGGAAGAGAAACGGAATTAATGGATAAGAGTAATTGTGAAATTTCCGGAGACCGGATTTGTGATACCCCACCTGATTATTTTGATGGTAGAACAAATTCTTGTGCATATATAGGTAATGCCAGAGATCCCAATAATACCCCTATTGATACGGACAAATCAAATCTTATGTCCAATTTTTTTTCATGTGCAGAATACCATTTTTCAGAAAAACAGATTGAAATTATTAGGGCCAATTTTGATTCCGATATCAGCTTTGGTTTAGAGACACGATCCAGAAATTTCCTAAGAGCAAATAGTAATTCCATAGTTCCTGCAGTTATTGAAGAACAGCCCCAATTGGTTATTCCAGCAAATAATACGATTGTTTCCAATGAATCATCTATCAGGCTTGAATGGACCAACCCTCCCAATGCCACCCATTTTATACTTGATATTGGCCTGGTTCCAACATTTTCGGTAAGACCTCAAAGATATATTGTTAAGGGAAATACCTTTGATCTTGATGGCAACCTAGTTGATCTAGGGCGAAAATACTTTTGGCGAGTCACTCCTTTTAATGCTTATAGCACCTGTGCTAGTGCTACTTCCACCAAATCTTTCACCATTGGTCAAACTACTTCAGTAAGCGATATCCCTGAATTAGAAAGTATTGAGGTACTACCCAATCCTGCTCCTGCCAATCAACAGTTCCAATTATTGGCTCAGGTATCTGAAAGTTTTGAAGCACAAGCTAACTTATTCAATACCAATGGTCAACTGGTCAAATCCCTGGGGCAGTACAATTTCGTTCAGGGTAGCAATTCTTTTGACATTCCGACTTCTCAACTCTCTCCAGGTATCTATACCCTTAGTCTGAGATCTCAAAAAGGAGTATCGGTAAAACGAATTGTCATTTTTTAGTTTGAGTTCAGCGTTCTGAGTTCCGGGTTTCGGAAAGGCCCAGAACACTGAACGCTGAACCCAGAACCCTTAACTCATGTTATTCCTTTTGTTTTACAGGCAAAAACAATTACTTTTGCCCCTGAAAAACAGAGATTCTCTTTTCAACGAACAACCTATCAAAATAAAACTTTAAACATGAATCTTCACGAATACCAGGGAAAAGAACTTTTGAAGAGTTACGGAGTAGCTATCCAGGAGGGAATTGTGGCTGAGTCATTAGAAGAAGCAGTTGAAGCTTACCAAAAAATTACGGAAGCTTCCGGAACAAATTTTGCCATCGTAAAGGCACAAATACACGCCGGCGGCCGTGGAAAAGGAGGAGGAGTGAAATTGGCTAAAAACTTGGAAGACCTAAAGGAAAATGCAGGCAATATTTTAGGAATGATGCTGAAAACGCCTCAAACACCTGGTGGACTAAATGGTCCGGGAAAACTGGTTAGAAAGATATTAATCGCAGAAGATGCCTATACTCCAGATTTCGATTCCTGCGAAGAAATGTACATTTCCATTTTAATGGACAGAGCTCAAAAATGCAATGTCATTATCTATTCTACTGAAGGAGGAATGGACATCGAAGAGGTAGCAGAAAAAACTCCTCATTTAGTTCATAAAGAATATATTGATCCAACTCTAGGATTGCAGG
Source organism: Saprospiraceae bacterium (assembly GCA_028285545.1). Taxonomy (GTDB): domain Bacteria; phylum Bacteroidota; class Bacteroidia; order Chitinophagales; family Saprospiraceae; genus JANQPA01. The sequence continues at coordinate 32,466 of JANQPA010000098.1, forward strand.
GCTTTCAGTTAAGAAAAATTGCTTTCAACCTAGGTATGGAAGGTCAGGCTTTCAAAGAAATGACTAAATTCATTTCTAACCTTTATAAAGCTTTCCTTGGCTCTGATGCTTCTCTTTTTGAAATTAACCCCTGCATCAAAACAGGTGATGACCGTGTCATTGCTGTGGATTGTAAGGTATCCTTAGATGACAATTCTCTTTTCCGTCATAAAGATCTTGCTGAACTGCGCGATGTAACTGAAGAAGATCCTACTGAGGTAGAAGCGAAAAAGCATCATCTCAATTATGTGAACCTTGATGGTAATGTTGGTTGTATGGTGAACGGCGCCGGTCTGGCCATGGCAACCATGGATATCATTAAACTTTCAGGTGGTGAGCCAGCTAATTTTTTAGATGTTGGTGGTACCGCTGATGCTGCTCGTGTTGAGGCTGCATTCAGAATCATCTTGAAAGATCCTCAGGTAAAAGCCATCCTGATAAACATCTTTGGTGGAATTGTTCGGTGTGACCGAGTTGCTCAGGGGGTGATCGATGCTTATAAAAATATGGGAAGTATTCCGGTTCCCATCATTGTCAGATTACAAGGAACGAATGCTGATATTGCTAAAAAGATGATTGACGAATCTGGATTAGACGTCCATTCTGCTATCATTTTACAAGAAGCTGCAGATTTGGTCACTAAGGTATTAGAAGATGCTTAAAATGTAGAGGGTATTGGGATATAAGGGTATTCGTTTTATCCCAATACCCCAATACCCCAATATCCCAATACCCTAATACTCCAACACCCTTTCAAAATATTCTTTCCCAAGGAGTTCTACTCTATTCAATAATTCAATTAGGTCTTCTTGTTCAGAAAAAGGACTGGTAAAGGTACATCTCAACCACAATTTTCCATTCAGGTTGGTTTTTACGATATAAAAAGCACCGTCCTCCAGCAGAGATTGTCTAATATGGTCGTTTAATGCATTTAATTTTTCAAGGGATGATTCTATCTCAGGAACATATCTAAAACATACAATATTACACTCAGGATTTGTTGCAAGTTCAAAGTTTGGTTTTTGTCGGATTAACTCACCAAAAGTAATGCCAATATCCAATACTTTAGTCACAAACTCTTCCCACAATTCTAGTCCATAAGTTTTTAGGATGGCATAAACTTTCAAACTAAGCATCAATTTAGTGCATTCAAAAGTTCTTTTTGCCAGATTAAACCATTCCTGATTTTCTTCCTGACTCCATAAATATTGCGCTCTTTGAGCAAAGGTTTTAAAGGAATCTTTTTTTCTTCTAAAAACCAGGGCCGTTGTAATAGATGGCGTCAAGAGCATCTTATGAAAATCCATGACTAAAGAATCCGCCTGATCAATGCCCTTTACCAAAAAATTATATTTCCTTGAAAAAGCAGTAGCTGCTCCATGTGCTCCATCAACATGAAACCAAAGATTATTTTTTTGACAAAATGAAGCAATGGCTTCCAGGTCATCAAAGGCTCCGGTTGAAGTAGAACAGGCACTCCCCACCACTGCAATCACCTGTCTTCCTTCCTTTTGAGCGGATTCAAAATATTCTGGCAATAAATCTGTCCGAATTTGAAACTGTTCATTACAGGGAATTTTGATAATTCCACCTTCTCCCCAACCCATAATTCTTACCGCCCGATCTACACAATAATGAGCTTGTTCAGAGACCATCAAAGCAAGTTTATTTCCCCCACCTTCTTTCCAAATATTTTCCCCCACCTTTACACTTCTGGCACATAATAAAGCTGTGAGATTACCCAAGGTTCCTCCTGAAGTTAATATCCCACCAGCTTCCTGCCCCATCTTCATTTGCTTTGCCACCATATCGACCACCATCTTCTCCACGGTAGTAGAGGCCATACCCATTTCATAAACGCCCATCCCATTGTTTAAAAAATCGCCTAAAAAACCTGCCAGCGCTGCTATCGGGACAGGCGGGCTAATCTGGTGTCCCATATATTGGGGATGATGAACATGAACAGAGTTCTCAAGAAAGGCTTTAAAAATGGCTATCCAATCCATGTTATCATCTTTTTCAAGGTGGGTCCTCCAAAAGTTTAGCGATTGGGAAGGAGTCTTCCATTTAATAGCTGGAATCGAGGATTTATTTTGCTGAACTTGCTGAAGATAATCCGCCAATAGGTTGACCAATTCATGGCCTTGCTGGCGAAATGTTTCTGGATCGTATGCTTGGTGCAGTGTATTCAATATAATTGTTTTTGTTAGGTTTTAGTAGTCTGGTAGTATAGTAGTCTGGTGGTCTGGTAATTTAGTTTTATAGGAATATCTATTATCTCTTACTACTTCTGGATTTTTCTTTATTGTGAACCAAGGTTTTCAATAAAAAAAAACCATAACCATATTACCAGACTACCAGACCACTATAACAGAAAGCCCAAATTTAGTCAAAAGCAATTGATAAATTTTGCTAAAAAAAATGTTACTTTTCACCAATCTGTCGTTATGCTGATAAAAGAAGGCGAAAAAACGGCAGATGTTAATGAATTTGCAAACAAAAAGTATTACTGCTAAAAATGCCCGAATGAACCACTCGAATAAAATGTCGGCTCAGGCCATTGAAGCTGAGTGGGTGGAGATTCAGGCTGCGCAAGATGATCCTGCCTTGTTTCGCCCGCTCTATGATCGTTATTTTGAATCCATTTTCCGATTTATTTATCGCCGTACTGCCGATGAAGCCCTAACTAGTGACATCTGCTCAAGAGTTTTTTTGAAAGCCCTTCAAAAGATTAGAGGATATACTTTTCAAGGAGTACCCTTTTCTTCCTGGCTATACCGGCTGGCAAGTAATGAGGTTGCCCAATATTACCGGCAACAAAAGAAGCAAAGAGTCATCAGTATTGATGATGCACATATTAACAGTATTATTGATCAAGAAGACCCTGAAGATCAGAGTTTTCTAATACAGAGAATGATTGAGGCATTAAAACAGTTAAAAGAGAAAGATCTTATCCTGATAGAGCTTCGTTTTTTTGAAGAACGACCTTTTAAGGAGATCGCAGAAATTACGGAAATCACCGAGAGTAATGCAAAAATGAAAACGTACAGAGCTTTAGAAAAACTCAAAAAATTAATGAGCAATGATGGAGAATAAATACTGTACCTCTTCTAATGCAAAACTTCGAGTATGAGCAAAAACTACAAAATAATTGTCAATCCCAAACCGCCTGATTCAGATACTATTAATCAGCATCGGGATTTTGATACCTTACTATCTAATTATAAGGTAGCTAAAAGAAAAAAAGGAAGGCTGAGAGTGATGTACTCCTCTACTGCTATTGCAGCTTCTATTTTATTTCTTGTTGCTTTCTTTGTTCTTAACAGAGGTAGCAATACTTTGCAATACGAAAAAGCTGCACAGGCCTATTTTGCGAGTCAGGATTTCATTAAGCCCCCAATAAAAGATATTCAACTCCCAATCAGTCAAATCACCGTTGAGGCTTCTCAAGGAGATACCCTGAATTTTGGTTCTGGTTCTCAAATTATTATCCCTTCCAGAGCATTTGTAGATCAAAATGGTCAGGAAATCTCCGGAGAGGTAGATATTCAATTTCGTGAGATGCACGACTTTGTTGATTTCTTCATTTCTGGAATCCCAATGCATTATGATTCTAATGGTGTTCGCTATCAATTAGAATCAGCAGGAATGATTGAAATCCTTGGTTTTCAGAATGGTCAAAAGGTAGAATTAGCTCAAAATAAAAATATTCAGGTGGAATTGGTATCCAGAGTCCAAATGCCCAGAGTAAATACGACTCCTCCTAAATATAATATTTATCACCTTAATGTAGCTGACAGAAAATGGGACTACTCCAGCATCGACAGGATACAACTGATTGCTGAGGAAAATCCTTCTGATCAAACTTTCTTTGACCAGCTAAAGTCAAATTTCCAGGCCGTAATTAATCAAATTGAACAAAATAATCGTTCAAATTTGGCAGCCCTTGAATCTCTTCACCCAATGCCTGAAGAACCAATCAAACCTGTTGAAGAGCAGCAAGGAGCCCCAACCATAGAATTAGATTTTCTGGATGATATTCAAGAGCTTGATTTTTATGAGGGTACTCAAGATAAGCTGGAAAAAATACGTGCAACATATAATGGTGTGATCTTCCAAATAGCTCCAAATAGTCCACCCATTAATCTGGAACAATTTGGAAAAACATGGCAAGGTGCCCGAATTCAATCCATCAATGAAACCGAATTTGAAATAACTCTTTTAGGTGATGAGGATAGTGTTGTTCTACGGGTAATTCCCGTCCTTGGTGGTGACGGATTTCAAGCGGCCATGGAATTATACCAAACCCAACTTGAAAGCTATAATCAGGCCATCCAAGTCAGGAATTCCAGGATACAAAGTAAAAGAGACAGTCTATCGCAAATAAAAGAAGCTTTAATAGAAAAAGAGAAACTTCAGTTTGAAAGCAGCGTTCAGGATATGATCAATGAAGGAAGGATTAATCCTGATGAAATGGGAACTTTCAAAATAATTAATCGCTTCACCATCAATAAATTTGGCGTGTGGAATTGTGATCGTCCCGTTGCTCCTACTGCTGATCCCAGTATGATAAAATTGGTGGATCAAAATGGGAGAACAATCAAAGGAAAAACAACCTTTATTGCCAATAAAAAACAAAATACGGTTTATCAATATCTGGCAACCAACAAAACCCCCATCTCACTGATGGAAGATGCCGAATCAATAATTTGGGTGGTTGATGAAAATAATAAATTAGCCATTCTGAAAACCCTAGGCAGACAAGTCACTTCCTCAAAAGATGAAATTCGACTGGAAGTATTAAGTGAAGAAATTGTAGATGAAGCTGGGTTAAGAGAGGTTTTGTTTTTCTAATTGAGGCTGTCTCAAAAGACCTTCGGCCTTTTTCGCCAGCCAATATTATTTCTTTGAGAGAGTTTTTTTAAGAAAAAATTTCATTTTTTCTTAAAAAAACTCTCTCAAAAAGAAAATTATTTGGCGACTCAGAACGAGGAACGAGTTATGAGACGCCCTCAACTAATTAATCATTCTTATATATTCCAACTACTCTTTCATTTGGCTTTGCATAACCTCTATACATTCCTTCAGAGTTAAAAGTCATGGATACATTCCCGTCTTTATCAATGGCAATAATTCCGCCACTACCTTCCGCCTTAACTAATTTATCCATTACCACTTCATCAGCAGCTTCCTGTAGGCTAACGCTCTTATATTCCATTATAGCTGAAATATCATGAGCTACCGTATAGCGAATAAAAAATTCCCCATGTCCAGTGGCTGATACCCCACAAGAATTATTTTTGGCATAAGTTCCCGATCCGATAATAGGCACATCCCCTACTCTACCATATCGCTTATTGGTCATACCTCCAGTTGAGGTTCCCGCTACTATATTCCCATTATTATCTAGAGCCACACATCCAACGGTACCAAATTTATGGTCAGCAGTATTGTCTACATAACCTATTTCTTCTTTCTCACTTTTGAGGATCCGCTGAAGTGCTTCCCATCTTCTCTCTGTGTGGAAATACTTAGGATCGACGATTTCCAATTCTTGTTCTTTGGCAAATTGCTCAGCTCCCTTGCCGATTAGCATTACATGTTCTGATTTTTCCATAACTGCACGAGCGGCAGTAATAGGGTTTTTTACATTGGTGATACCAGCTACTGTACCAGCATTCAAAGTAGCACCATCCATAAATGCTGCATCAAGTTCATTTTTGCCATCATGAGTAAAGACGGCCCCCTTTCCTGCATTAAATAATGGAGTATCTTCGAGATACATTATGGTCTTCTCAACAGCATCGGCAGCCGAACCTCCCTCTTTTAAGATGTTTTCACCAATATTGAGGGCTTCATTTAAGGCATTCCGATAATCCTTCTCCATCTCATCCGTCATATTTTCTTTACGAATAGTACCGGCACCTCCATGAATTACAATAGCATATGCAGGTCTTTCAACTTGCTGTTCGTCAGAAGTTTCGGCCGATGTTGAATCTTCAGTTGGAGTGGACTCACTATTTTCCTGACAAGAAAAAAACATAAAGGAAATCAACATTATTATTCCCGTATAATTGAGTACTCTTTTCATAAAAAGAATTTTAATATAAAAATTAAAGGATTGAAAAAATTGAGGAGTTTCTCATCCTCAAAATGAATTGAATAGCCAATCAAATTTAAGAATTATTCTCAATTGTGTTCATAAACTTCTATCTTCGTACAATGTTTAAACATTATTTATGTCTTTCTTGAAACAATAGTACCTGAGAGTCAGAATAAAAACATTTTCAGATCACTAAACGATGTTTTCATTCGTTAGATAGATAGGGAAATTAGATAGACTTGCCTATTATTGATAATACATATGGAAATGTTAAAATTTCCCATTATAGGATTTGTTATCCACAAATTATGCAGGTTAATCTAATTTTAGATGTGGTTCACATAACAAGTGCTAGTTTTGAGTAAATTAAGTAATTAATAATGAAACAATTTTTCAAGTTTTTCTTTGCCTCTTGTTTGGGTTTTATAGTAGGCTCAATTATTCTTTCCGTAATTGGTCTATTAATCTTTGCAGGTGTAGCTAGTCAGGCAGAGCAAACTCCCCAGGTATATTCTAATTCTGTTCTTAGGTTAACCTTTAATGATTTTATTCCTGAACATACCAATAATATAGAATCCGCAGGTCTTGAATTATATCCCGAAAAGAAGTTAGGTCTTCACGAAACCATCGGTACCATTAAAAATGCTACCAGAGATAATAGAATAAAAGGTATTTATTTGGAAACGGATGCCCTAATGACCGGTGGGCCAGCTTCAGCAGCTGAGCTTCGCGAAACATTAGAAGAGTTTAAGGAGAGTGGTAAGTTTATTGTGGCCTATTCAAAATATTATACTCAGGGTGCCTACTATTTGGCTTCTGCTGCGGATGAAGTTTATATTAATCCCCTGGGAGTAATTGATTTTCGTGGTTTTGCTGCACAAATTCCTTTTTACAAAAACATGCTGGATAAGGTTGGAGTAGAAATGCAGATTTTCTATGCTGGACAATATAAAAGTGCTACTGAACCTTATCGACTAACAAAAATGAGCCCCCAAAATCGCTTTCAGGTTCGTCAATACCTTAACGGGATGTATGATAATTTCCTTGAAGATATAAGTGATTCAAGAGCTGTAGAAGTCAAAGAATTGAAAAGAGTGGCAAATAATTTCCTTGCCAGCAAACCTGATCAGGCCCTTCAACATAAGCTTGTAGATGTAGTAGGCTACAAAGATGAAGCCATGGCCTCGGTAAGAGATCGTATTGGGCTAGATAAAGATGAAAAGATCCGTTTTATCAGCTTAAGTACCTATAATAAAGCCAATCCACCCCGAAAAGGAGATTATTCCAACGGTAGAATTGCCATTGTTTATGCTGAGGGTGGTATCATAGATGGATATGGTAGCAATGGTTCCATTGGAGACAAACGCTATATGAAGGTCTTCAATGATATTCGAAAAGATGATAGAGTCAAGGCCGTTGTTTTAAGGGTAAACTCACCAGGAGGAAGTTCTTTATCAGCTGAGAATATGCATCATGCCTTATCTCGTTTAAAAGAATCCGGTAAACCTATCGTAGTTTCCATGGGTGATTATGCTGCTTCGGCTGGTTATTATATTGCCTGCCTTGCTGATTCTATTGTTGCACAACCGAGTACCCTTACTGGCTCCATTGGTGTTTTTTCAATGATCCCCAATGCCCAGCAACTTCTTAATGATAAGTTAGGCATCAACTTTGACACGGTTGCAACCGGCGATTTTGCTGCCGGGCTGACTCCTTTTTACGATCTGACTCCAAAAGAAGAAAGGTGGTTCCAGGTAAGAACCGAAGAAATGTATGACCTTTTCCTCGGAAAAGTGGCAGAAGGTAGAAATATGACCAAGAATGAAGTACACAAAATTGCCCAAGGAAGGGTTTGGACTGGTGAAGAAGCATTAGAGATTGGTTTGGTTGATCAACTGGGCGACTTAGATAAAGCAGTTGACATTGCAGCCCGCCTGGCTGATATGGAGGAATACCGAATAAAAGAATATCCATTTATTAAATCTCCATGGCTTGAAATTCTTGATGAACTGCAGGGTAAAAATGAAACCGATATCAAATTCCAAAGTTATCTAAAGTCTCAATGGCCTGATATTTATCCTTATTATAATCATATCACAGCCATAAAGGATGCTAAAGGGCCTCAGGCTAGATTGCCCTTTTTTATTCCGTTTGAATAGAAGTGTTCAAGTTAGCAAGTGTTCAAGTGTTCATGGATTCACGTGAACACTTGAACCCGTGATAACGTGAACACTAAAACTCAAGCAACTCCTTCACATGCTTTCTCATCACAGAAAGAGTGCCTTCATCAATAATTTCATCTCCCTCCATTAAATTGTAAATACTAGAGATAGGAAGCCGGTTTGGTAAAGTAATCATCCCCAGGTGATTCAGGACAGCTACCAAGTGGTCTAAGCCTAATAAATTACCGGCTCGTCCGGATGCCACTCCTGCCAATGCTGCCTTTTTCCACTTAAAAGACTCCTTTATAGCCCTTACAGAACAGGCATCCAATAATAATTTTAAAGCACCGGGGAAACTTCCATTGTATTCTGAGGTAACGATCATAAATTTTTCGGCAGGAATTAGATATTCATCTTGAAGATTTCTGATGCTTTCTGCCTGATTTTTCTCAACATACATTTCAGGAAAAAACCAATCATGAGGAATCTCTTCAAGGGCTAATAATTTAATTTCCTGATCGGATTCTTCAACCAACATGTCATAAAATTTCTTCGCAAATTGAAGGCATTCGCTGTTCTTTCGGTTACTACCAGAAATTACTGTTATCATTGATTTACCATTTTCTTTTTCTCCAAAATTCATCAATAAGCCTTTAACATCAATTTAGCCAAAAATGTTATCTTCCGGTTATTAGTTAGCAAGTGTTCATGTGTTCAAGTTTAGGTTATTTTGAATTCAAGGGATTGTTTCTTATTTAAAGTGAATGTCATAAGCAATTGCCACTTCTAGTCAGGCATATCACAAATTAGGAAGATAAAACTAGTGAAATTCCAGACAAGCGATAGGGATCACGAACTAAAAAAACCCCTAGAATCATATTCCACTTAGTATAAGATCCTCAACCTGGCAGACCTGAATACGTCAATATGGGAACACGAGATAACGTGAGCTCTTGAACACATGAACACTTGCTAACTTGAACACATTATCCCATAAAAATAAAATTATTTCATGAAGCTCACTTATTACGGTCATGGTTGTGTATTATTAGAAACCATGGGAAAAAAATTACTTCTGGACCCATTTATTTCTCCCAATCCATTAACAGCAGGGAAAGCAGATGCTGAAAAAATAGAGGCAGATTATATTTTAATTAGCCATGGTCATGAAGATCATGTGGCCGATGTAGAGTCTATTGGCCAACGAACTGGGGCAAAAATTATTTCCAGTTACGAAATTGTCATGTACTACGGTGCTAAAGGTCTTGAAGGGCATCCTATGAACCTTGGGGGAAAATTTTCTTTTGATTTTGGAACCCTAAAATATGTAAATGCGGTTCATTCCAGTGTCTTGCCTGATGGTACCTATGGAGCCAATCCCGGAGGCTTTGTTATTTGGAATGAAGAAGGATGTATTTATCTAGCCGGAGATACAGCACTAACAATGGATATGAAACTCATTCCAATGACCTGCCCAAAATTAACAGCTGCTGTATTCCCAATTGGCGATAATTTTACCATGGGTTATGAAGATGCAGTGCTTGCTGCAGATTTTGTTGAATGTCAACAAATCATTGGTACTCACTACGATACGTTCGGATATATAAAAATAGATCATGAACAAGCAAAAAAATCTTTTTCGGATGCCGGAAAAGAATTAATTTTGTTGCCAATAGGTGACAGCATCAACTTGTAAAAAAGCCTTAGATGTTTTAATTTTAGACCTGGCCTAAGGGATGAAGTTTTATCGTTTCCTTTTACCCATAGTCCTTATGGAAACAATATCAACAATCGGGAAGCACAAAACTTCATCCCTTTCATTTTTTAAATCAAACTGTCATAATAAAATTCCAGACAGTATAATAATAAGTACAGCAGTGCTTTCAAACAACTATTTATGGGAAAAGTGATTACCATTGCAAATCAGAAGGGAGGCGTAGGAAAAACGACCACGACCATCAACCTGGCCGCAAGCCTGGCTATTCTTGAAAAGCGTGTACTCATCATTGATTCTGACCCTCAGGCAAATGCTTCTTCAGGTGTTGGCGTAATGCCCGATGAAGTAGACGAAAATGTATATCACTGTCTATTAAATGACATTGATCCTACAGAGGCCATTTATGAAACTGGCATTGAAAATTTGCACATTATACCTTCTACTATCGATTTGGTAGGTGCTGAGTTGGAATTGGTTTCTAAAATGAAAAGAGAGTATTATATGCAGGGGGTTGTAGAGCAGGTCCGCCAATATTATGATTATATCCTTATTGACTGTCTTCCTTCTCTAGGACTTGTAACCGTTAATGCCCTTACGGCTGCCGACTCTGTTTTAATCCCTGTACAGTGCGAGTTTTTTGCTCTTGAAGGATTAACTAAGTTAACCGATACCATCAATGTGGTTAAAAAGCAATTAAATCCAAAGCTTAAAATCGAAGGGATTCTTTTATCCATGTACGATAGTAGGCTTCGACTAGCTAACGTAGTGGTTAGTGAGGTTCGCAATATTTTTAACACCCTTGTATTCGATACTATTATCCATAGAAATTCAAAAATCGGCGAAGCTCCCAACATGCATGTGCCGGTCATTCAGCTGGATGCTTCCAGTAGAGGCAGCATAAATTTCCTAAATCTTGCCAAAGAATTTTTGGATAAAAACAATGATCCTATTAAATTAAAAGAACCAGAAACTGATCCTGTCGGGTAACGTGATCACGAGTTCAAGGATTCACGTGTTCACGAAAATTCCAATGCCCCCTGTGCACACATGAACACATGAACATTATTAAAAAAAAACATCAAACGAATGGCAAAAAAAGTAGCTAAGAAGGTAGGAAAGAAAGAGTTAGGCTTAGGTTTGCGTGCTCTTTTGGCGAATAATGAATTAGAAGAGAAACTGGCAGAGAATCAGGCAGAAGTGGTGAAGGAATTAGCTCAAACTTTTGCTATGCTTCCAATTGATCAAATAGAAGCCAATCCGGAACAGCCCCGCAAGGAGTTTACTGAAAATGCATTAGAAGAACTGGCCAGCTCCATCAAGGTACATGGTTTGATCCAACCCATTACTGTTAGAAGATTAAGTCCTAAGGAATATCAACTGATTTCCGGAGAGCGTAGACTGAGAGCTTCGCAAATGGCCGGTATCGAGGAAGTGCCCGCCTATATTCGAGTGGCCAATGACCAGGAATTACTGGAAATGGCCCTGGTTGAAAATATCCAACGGGAAGAATTAAATGCCATTGAAGTGGCCATCACTTACCAACGGCTTTTGGAAGAATGTAAGCTAACTCATGAAAAGTTAGCAGAAAGAGTAGGTAAAAACAGAACAACCATTACCAATTCTTTGGGTCTGTTAAAATTACCAGTTGAAATACAGGATGCTGTCAAGGAGAAAAAATTGTCCATGGGACATGCCAGAGCTTTAAAAGGCGTAGACAACCTTTTGCTGCAAAAGAAACTCTTTAATGAGACGATTAACCTAAATTTGTCGGTAAGAGCACTTGAAAGTAAAATTGCCAACTTTAAAGCAGGTAAAAAACCTAGCAAAAAGGAAGCTAATAAGCTCCCACATGAATACCAAAACGTTCAACGTAATTTTAGAAGTTTTTTCGGAACACGCAGCGTTGACCTTAAGTTAAAAGAAGATGGAAAAGGGCAAATCGTCATTAAATTTTCTTCAGTAGATGAACTGAATCAGTTGTTGGATAGAATTGATGATTAATTTATGAGCAAAAAATTGCTGTACATATTTCTTTTCCTTGTGACATTTTTTCAAGTACAGGGCCAGGAGCAAGACTCCACGCTCAAGGCCCGTGAAAATGCAGACCTCCCTGAGATACAAACTGAAAAATGGTTGCCAAAACCAAGCAAAGCACTTCGTCTGGCTCTACTCTTGCCTGGTGCTGGCCAGATTTATAATCGAAAGTGGTGGAAATTACCCCTGGTTTATGGTGCCTATGCAGGGGTTGTAATTGCCATTGATTATAACCAAGGCTTTTACAGACGTTTCCGTGATGCCTTTAATGCAGAAATTCAGAACCCTGCTCAGTTTCATGAATTTACTGAAATAGGACTAAGCAGCACCGAATTGAGGGCCTTTCGAGATCGTTTTGACAAACAATTACAATTGTCCTACATCGGATTAATTCTTGTTCATGGATTGGTCTCCATGGAAGCCTTTGTTGATGCCCACCTCCAATCTTTTGATATCAGCGATGATCTCACTCTCCAAATTAAACCTGATCTTTTGTTGGATCCTATTAGTCAACAGCCGGTTTTTAGTATTGTAGGGACGTTAGGGTTTTGAGTTCCGCCTACCTACGTTTTACTTCGGTAGGTAAAAGTTCCGAGTTCCGAGTTTAAGAGATGGCATTATTGAGAGTATAGTTGCTTATTGGAGCTTCTTTCTCACGCTGATTTCGCAGATTCCGCAAATTTTAATCTAATTATGAAAACATCATATCATCACAGAATTGTAATATCAAAGAATCTGCACATTTACCAATTCGCACATTTACTAATCAAAGTATAATAACATCATAAAATCAAAAGATCAAAAAGGTTTTCCACTTACAAGAGTCCTTTTACCACTTACCTGAAAGAAGTTACCACCTACCCTTAGTCTATTCATTCCTCCCCTATTTCGCTGCACTTTTGAAGTGTAATCAACATTAAAAAACACTTTAAAAGACATAACAATGAAAACTTCCAATCAATTTCCAATTACACAAAACCAAAAAACCATGAAAACTTCACATTTTTTCAAAACACTTTTTTCAGCCCTAACATTAATGCTCTTTTTAGCCAGTGGTTGTAATAAAGACGAAAATGATTTTTTACCAACAAATGATCCTCAGGCCGGAATATCAGGCTCCAATGAGGTACGGCTAGCAACTTTAGAGGACACCTTAAATATGCTAATAAAAGAAAACAGAAGTAGGGAATTACATACAGACTATTTAAATGAAATGCCATCAGCTAATGCAAAAATCATGGGCATAGAAAGGATTAAGGTAATTGATCCCCACAGTAATGAATTCAAAGAATTTGAAGCTCAGATCATTGATGGTCAGTTAATTGCAGAGGGAGATATGAAATTTGGTACGGAAGCCCAATTTAGAGCAAGGTTAAACAGGGCACAATCCAGAGGAGCTATCGCCGAAGCAGAATCAATGAGGTGGTCAAATGGAGTTATTCCTTATACTATTGCGGCCAACCATGTTAAAAACAGCGAAATATTAGAAGCGATTGACAGAGTTAATACAGAGACAAACCTAACCATTACCCCACGAACCAATGAATCAGACTACGTGAATTTTCCAATAACGGATGAGCTTAATTCATGGGTAGGAAAACAAGGAGGTGTGCAATCTATCAACATCAATGAAAATGCATCAGTTGGTAATATCATTCATGAAATTTTCCATGCTGCTGGTATGATGCACGAACAAAGTCGCTGTGATCGAGATGCTTATGTAACCATCTTATCTGGTAATATTGAAGAAGATGCAATGTCTAATTTTGATAAATCTTGTTCAGATTCTGAATTGGTAGGCAATTATAATTACAGCTCTATTATGCATTATGGCGCTTATTTTTTCTCCAAAAATAATTCTCCAACGATAATTCCTACCTATAATTTTTGGGATGGATGGTCAGGATTTGTGGCTAAGTTTTACGCTATGGGGCAGAGAAAAAACATTGCTGACACAGATAAAGAAGCTCTTAAAGCCTTGTATCCTATTACCTCCGGAAAATATATTTTTAAACCAAGACACAGTGCACATCCTCTATTTGCAGCAGGTAGCAAGGGAGAAGTGGTTAAACAATCCAGCCTGGCCTTGTTAGCAGATCAAAAATTTGAATTACTTAGTGCAGGTAATGGATATTATTACATCAAACATGTTACTTCAGGTTATTATTTGTCTGTAAGTGCTAGAAGTACTGCCAATGGAGCAAAAATAACTTTGTGGAATTACGAAGGAAGAACCCATCAGCAATTTAAGTTTGAAAAAATCTCCGGCAACTTATATAAAATTAGAGTTCGCAATAGTGGCCGATACCTTGATATTAAAGGAAAATCCACCTGGATAGGAGCAGAATTGCAGCAGTGGGGTTATGGAGGAGGAACCAATCAACAATTCTATCTGACAACAACCTCATAATATTAATTTTCAAAAAATAATAGCCCGGCAAAAGTCCAAGGATTTTGCCGGGCTAATTATTTTTATTGAGGGCGTCTCATAACTTCTACCTGTCGGTCGACAAGTTCTGAGCCGCCAAATAATTTTCTTTTTGAGAGGTGATTTTTACCCGTACGGGTAAAAATCACCTCTCAAAGAAATAATATTGGCTAGTGAATAAGGCCGATCTACGGTCCGTAGGGAAGGACTTATGAAACAGCCTCATTTACTTCTTCAACAGACTTAACCGGGATAACCCAGCCTCTGGTATCTTCAATGGTGCAAGCTCTAAGACCATTAATCTCCGCTTTAACCATATCTCCAACATGACGATCCTCAACAGGAGGTAAATCCATATCCTTGCCATTATAAGCAATCTTTGCAATATGAGCCACGACAGCGGCTGTACCTGCGCCAAAAGCTTCTTTCAACTGGCCATTTTGGTGAGCTTCCACAATTTCATCAATTGCAAGAGGCCTTTCTTCAACCTTATAGCCTTTATCTTTTAAAATGGTAAGAATGGAATTTCTGGTAATTCCCTTAAGAATGGCACCATCCGTAGCTGGAGTAACGACCGTATCACCAAGAACAAAAAAGATGTTCATTGTACCTACCTCCTGGATGTATTTGAATTCATGTCCATCCAACCACATCACCTGATCATAGCCTTTTTCCTGAGCAATCTTAGCAGGAAGTAAGGAACCTCCATAATTACCGGCTGCTTTAGCTTCGCCAGTACCGCCATTGATGGCACGTACATAAGTTTGTTCAGCAATTAAACTTACGGGTTTTGGGTAATAAGGTCCTACGGGTCCGGTGAAAATGATAAACTTATAATTTTGTGAAGGTTTTACGCCGATGAACTCATCATTTGCGAACATATAGGGGCGGATGTAAAGTGCACTGCCAGCCTGAGGTGGTATCCATGCCTGATCTAAACCTACTAAAGCATGAAGGGCTTCAAGGAAAAGGTCTTCAGGAAAATGGGGCATACACATTCTTTCAGCAGAGAGGTTCAAACGCCGGGAATGTAATTCAGGACGAAATAAAAGAGGTTCTCCATCTTTACTTTTAGAGGCTTTCATACCTTCGAAAATAGCCTGGCCATAATGTAAAGCCATGGTAGCCGGATGCATGGTAAATCTTTCGAATGGTTCGATTCTAGGATTGTGCCATTGTCCGTCATGGTAATCAGCTACAAACATGTGATCAGAAAAAACTCGACCGAAAGGAATGTTGTCAAAGTCCACTTCAGATAGGCGGGAATGCTGGACTCGAGTAATCTTAATGTTATGCTTCATAAGAGACTTTATTTTTTACAAAAGTAATCAATTTTACAAAAAAATTCTATAATTTCACAGATTATCAAAATAAACACCACATTTATTTCTAATTTACCTCAAAAAACAAAATTTTATTTTGAATTCTCTGTTTTACAATACAAACATATTTGTTGTACCGGAAGCAAAAAATCAAGCTTTTTCTCTGACCGGAAGTAATAAAAAAAAGACCTTAGTTATAATCCAGGTGGAGGAAAATAAAAATGAGTTATTAGCTTTTCTGAAGAAAATACTTGAAGCGGTCAAGCTTAATATGCATGAAGATATCCACTTCATAAATACAACAAATAAGTCTTCAATTAGTTTCTCTACCCAACTTGCTCACCATAAATATGAGTATGTTATCAGCTTTGGAAAAAAGCCAACTGAATTGGGCATCCAAATTGACTATACCCCATATCAGCCAATTAATATTTCTGGAATACAAATGCTTTTTGTAGAAGATCTGCAAACTATTTTTGAAGAGCGTCAAAAAGGAGGAAAACAAAAAGCAGCTGCTTTATGGAAAGCCATGCAATCTATTTTTTAGAATATCAATGTCAAACCCAATGTCAATGACAATTTCAATAGCAATGACAATGCATTGGCAATAAAATCCTAAAATGAAAGAGATTATTTTTGCCACAGCAAATCCGAATAAAATCAGGGAAATCAAATCCATGTTAGCCGGAAGATATACCATTCTCGGATTAGATAGTATCAATTGCACGGAGGATATTCCGGAGACTCGGGATACCATTATTGGCAATGCCCTTCAAAAAGCTGAATACATTGTGGAGCATTATGGAGTGAATTGTTTTTCTGAAGATTCAGGGCTTGAAATTGATGCCCTTGAAGGAGCCCCAGGAGTTTACTCCGCTCGTTATGCTGGTCCGGAAAAGAACTCAGATGCCAATATTTCTTTGGTTTTATCTGAATTAAAAGGGAAAAATGATCGCGGGGCCCAGTTCCGAACCGTAATTGCTCTATATTTGGACGGTCAAATGCACACCTTTGAAGGGATTATTCGAGGAAAAATATTAAATCAAAGGAGAGGCACAGGAGGCTTTGGATATGATCCTATTTTCCTTCCGGATGGCTATGATCAGACTTTTGGAGAAATGAATGCTGATCAAAAAAACCTAATCAGTCACAGAGCCATTGCAGTCAGGAAACTTCAAGATTTTTTAGTTAATAAGCTCTAAACATTCCGTTTAATTTTAGCAGTTGGTTTTTCTTCGGCTAAAAACATCATTTCGCGTTGGTATATATTAATAAATTCCATACTATTTTAGGTGTTCCCTCATTGCCTTTACAGAACATAATTAGTATATTAGCAAACCACAGAAAGGTAAGTTACTAGATGAATTCAGATAATTTTGCTGATTTTTTACACGATTACTCAAAATTGTACCAGCTGCCCTTTGAAGAGCTGAAAAGTCTTGTTATGCAGTATCCCTACTGCACTAACCTTCATTACCTATTGGCGGAAAAAAGTCAACTAGATCAAAGAAATGATTCAGATCATTATGTAAATATCGCTTCATTTTATTCTCAAGACAGGGCTGCCCTTCGGCAACTTATTCAAAAGCTTAAATTTACAGCCCGACAAATGGAAAGTTTTGAGCTGGCAGAGGATTATCTGGAGCTTAAAGATCTTTCTGAGGTGCACGAATCCTCTGAATCTTTTTTTAGGGAAGAGGCAATTCAGTCCGAGCCAGTAAATAATCAACTTATGAATTATCTTCCTCCGCTCGATGAGGAAGAAGCCTCTGAGGATAATAAGGGGGAAGAAATAGTTGACTTACCAGATTTTTCAATCGATTTCGACTTGGACCAGGGAGAGGAAGATTCTCTCCAGGTATCAGCTGAAGAAGTCAATGACCTAAAGCCTGACGAAGCAGGTGCAGGAATTGAAGAATTATTCGATCAGTTAATTGCTGAAAACTCGCCTTTTTTAGAAGAAGAAAATATAGAAGCCCCCATTCTGACAGAAACCTCTGATCCCGATGACCAAATTGCCAATCCTGAACTGGAGGAATCACCTTTGGGCTCCCCCGAGGTGGAGGAACCTCCGCAAAAATCAGAAAGTATGGATACACAAGGGAATTTACCAGCCAATCAACCTCAACCCACTCCCAAATCCTCTTTTTCAAGCTGGGTTCAACAGTTTCAGCCAGCACATGTGAAAGTACAGTTAGGTGAATTAATGGAATCAAAAAAGAGGGATGATTCCAAAAGAGCAAAAAAAGGGAATAAGAAAAAGAAGAAAAGCAAAGACAAGGTTGTTTTGTTTGCAGAACGATCATTAAAAGACCGCAAAGATTTAGCCTCTGAAACATTAGCCGAATTGCTGGTCACTCAGGAACAATATTCCAAGGCTATTCAAATGTATGAGCGATTGATTTTGAAATTTCCAGAAAAAAGTAGTTACTTTGCGGACAAGATAGAAAATTTAAAAAATTTATAATTTATGATAACGGCATTGACAGTTTTGATAGCACTTATAGCAGTGCTTTTGATGGGGGCTGTGTTGATACAGAATCCGAAAGGTGGTGGAGTTGATTCGACTTTTGGAGGCAGCCAGGCCAATCAAATGTTTGGAGCAGCAAAATCTACTGATTTTATCGAAAAGATCACTTGGTATCTGGCCATTGCTATTTTCGTATTGTGTATTGCAACTACCTTCTTTCTTGGGGATTCAGTTGCTGCCGAGCAATTACTTTCTGAGTAAAACACATCCACATAATCAATTAAAAAGAAAGCGCTGAAGAAATCTTTGTGATTATTTCAGCGCTTTCTTTTTCCCCTGTATTCGACCAATTCAGTCATTTTGACAATCTATTTAAGCCTGGTGCCGATTAAAAATCTGTCACTGGAAACTTAAAATCTGCCAAAAACTGCAAAATTGTCATGTTATTCAGTTTGGCACAGGGTATGATAGGGTGATAATGTTAGTATAATATTCTTTTTTATCAAAATAATTGAAAAACTCAACAACTATGATGAAACCCATCAACGATAGAGTTGTAGTAAAACCTGCTCCAGCAGAAGAAAAAACCAAAGGGGGAATCATCATTCCTGATACGGCTAAAGAAAAACCTCAAAGAGGAGAAATTGTAGCTGTAGGACCTGGAAAAGATGGTAACCTAATGACGGTGCAGGTTGGCGACATTGTACTTTATGGGAAGTATGCTGGCCAAGAACTTCAGTTCGAAGGAGAAGACTACCTTATCATGCGAGAAGATGATATTCTTGTAATTCTTAGCTAAGTAGCCCTGCTCTTTCTTATTTCCCAAATCATTTTTCTAGTTAACAAAAAATAAAAACCTAATATGGCTAAAGAAATTAGCTTTGACCGTGATGCTCGAGAAAGGTTAAGTGATGGCGTCGACACCCTGGCGAATGCCGTTAAAGTAACCTTGGGCCCAAAAGGTCGTAATGTTGTTATTCAAAAAAGCTTTGGCGCTCCTCAAATCACAAAAGACGGTGTTACCGTGGCCAAGGAAATTGAATTGGAGGATCCAGTGGAAAATATGGGTGCTCAAATGGTGAAAGAAGTTGCTTCAAAAACTGCTGACATTGCTGGTGATGGTACTACTACTGCCACTGTATTAGCCCAGGCTATGATCAAAGCAGGCATGAAAAACGTGACTGCTGGTGCAAATCCAATGGACCTGAAAAGAGGAATTGATAAGGCGGTAGCTGAAGTAATAAAAAACTTAAACGAACAATCTGAAGTTGTTGGAGATGACTTCGAAAAAATCCGTCAGGTAGGATCTATCTCTGCTAATAACGATAATGAAATCGGGGGCCTCATTGCTGATGCCATGAAACGTGTTTCTAAAGATGGTGTAATTACTGTTGAAGAGGCAAAAGGTACCGATACTTATGTTGATGAAGTATTAGGAATGCAGTTTGATAGAGGTTATCTATCTCCTTACTTTGTAACCAATGCTGATGACATGATCACAGAATATGAAGATCCTTATATTCTGATTCATGATAAAAAAATCTCCAATATGCAGGACATCGTTCCAATATTGGAAAAAGTAGTTCAGGCTGGACGTCCTCTTTTAATCATTGCTGAGGATATTGAAAGCCAGGCACTTGGAGTTCTTGTTGTAAACCGTCTTCGCGCTCAGTTGAAAATTGTTGCAGTTAAGGCTCCTGGTTTTGGAGATCGTCGTAAAGCCATGCTTGAGGATATTGCCATCCTAACTGGTGGTACTGTTATCTCTGAGGAAAAAGGATATAAGCTGGATAATGTAGAAATCGAGCACCTTGGAAGCGCTGAAAAAATTACTGTCGACAAAGACAATACTACAGTTGTGAATGGTAGAGGTTCTGAAGAACAAATTCAGGCTCGTATCAACCAAATCAAACAACAGATCGAAACCACTACCTCGGATTATGATCGTGAAAAATTGCAAGAACGTCTTGCCAAATTATCTGGTGGTGTAGCTGTACTTTATGTGGGTGCTCCTACAGAAGTGGAAATGAAAGAAAAGAAAGATCGCGTTGATGATGCATTACATGCGACTCGTGCAGCAGTTGAAGAAGGAATTGTAGCAGGAGGTGGAGTTGCTCTAGTTCGCAGCATTTCTGCCATTAGTGACCTAAAAGGAATTAATGAGGATGAAACAATAGGTGTTCAGATCGTGAAAAAAGCTCTTGAGGCTCCTCTTAGAATTATAGCTGATAATGCTGGCCAGGAAGGTTCTGTTGTTCTTCAAAGAGTTTTGACTAGCGAAGGAAGTAATGGTTATAATGCCCGTACCGACGAATTTGAAGATTTGAAAAAAGCAGGTGTTATCGATCCTACTAAAGTAACTCGAATTGCTCTTGAAAATGCAGCTTCTATCGCTGGAATGGTTTTGACTACCGAGTGTGTAGTTAATGATAAACCAGAAAAAGATGGAGGTGCTCCAATGCCAGGTGGAATGCCAGGTGGAATGCCCGGAATGATGTAGTAGAAGATAAATATGCCAGAACAGAACTTCTGTTTTGTATGATGATAAAAGTCAATAAGAAAAAGCCTTTCCGAGTTTCGGAAAGGCTTACTTTATATGTACACCATTTGGCTGAAACAACTCAATCATATTCAGGATCAAAGCCATAAAACTCTCAATCACAATTTCTGATCCTTTTTTATCCAAAAATCAATATTTAATTTTAGGATAAAGCAATTTTAAAAATATTTTTTCTAAAATCAAAAGCTTAGGCCAATAAATATTTGATTTTGCAATAATCACCATAGCTAACGAAAAAAGGCAAAATTCCTTTACAGAACACCTATTTTGTTATGGAAACACTTCTAAAACCATCTGCATAGCCCTATTAAACTGCTCCATATTTATACCAGCCTCAATTCCTTCTTCCTCACAATATTTTATTAAGTGTTCGGTAGGCATATTTCCCGTGAGTTCATCTTTAGCCATTGGACAGCCTCCATATCCACGAACGGCACCATCGAATCTCCTACAACCGTTTTGGTAAGCAGTAGAAATCTTTTCCTTCCAATTATGTGCTTGTGTATGAAAATGAGCTCCTATCTCTAAATTCGGGTAAGTTTTTATCAAATTGCTGAATAAATATTCAATATTGAGGGGATTGGCTACCCCAATTGTGTCAGACAATTGAAAGATTGAAATTCCCATTTCACTTAAGGCATCCACCCACTTTTGAACAATTTCAACATTCCAGGGATCACCATAAGGGTTGCCAAAGCCCATAGAAATGTAAATCACTAATTCTTTGTTGGACTGGACACAAATCTCTTGGATGGACTTAACTCTTTCTACTGACTCCTCAATGGTCGCATTGGTATTTCTGAGTTGGAAAGTTTCTGAAATAGAAAAAGGGTAACCCAGGTATTTTATTTTTTCAAATTTGGCCGCATCATTTGCACCTCTCTGATTTGCGACAATAGCCAGGAGCTGAGTTCCATTTTCCTCCAGGTCTAAGTTGTCTAAGACCTCAGCAGTATCTTTCATTTGTGGAATGGCTTTAGGAGAAACAAAACTCCCAAAATCAATAGTATCAAAACCAACTTTAAGCAAATGGTTTATATAACGGCTTTTAACTTCTGTAGGAATAAAGGTCTTAATTCCCTGCATTGCATCCCTCGGGCATTCAACAATTTTGATCATAAAATGGTTAGTATATTTTATATTATCACTTTCCCGCGGAGCATGGAAAGTGATAATTAATTTTGTTTACATTTTTTACCTTCTACCTTCTACGCTATCTTTGTTTTAACAAAATAACTGAAAAGAATTTGATTTATGAATAAAAACAGCGGACTCTTTAGTTTGGTTGGATTCTTATTGGCTGGAATCGGATTTATGGCCTTAGTTTTAAGTGTTGTAGGAGCTCAGCTTTCTTTTTTAATGTGGATAGATGCAGGAGGAGCCTTCTGGGGTTTTATGATCAGGATATTAATGATTCTTGTAGGAATAATTATTATTTATCTTGCTCAGACTGATTTTGAAGGAAAAAATCCAGGATAACGGCTTTTGTTATTTCCCTATTTTTGATTTTAAAATTTCTATACTCTTCTGAAGTTCTATATCTACTGAGGACAGGAAATGATCAATTGTGGGAATCACTTCAACTTGTGGTTGGATACCTTTACCTACAAAAACCTGACCATCCGGAAAGGTACACTTTCGGGTACATATTCTGGCCTTACCCCCTCCTGGCAAAGAGAAAAAAAGGGGAATTCCAGTACTACCACAAGTCTTTTGTCCTAATAAGATTCCTCGTTCGACTGAATTCATAGAGACCAAAAATTCTTCAGCGGCAGATGCGGTTGATGGTCCTGTTAAAATAATAAGAGGACATAGAATCTTTGGGCCCATCCGGTCATTTACAATAAAACCTTCATTTTCTTCTTCCCACACATCTCCTACAAAGGATTTCAGATATTGTTTTTGCTTTTCTTTAGAGACCACAAAACCAGAACTGGGAAATTCTTTAATAAATGCTCCTAAAGCCTTTTGAGCTGCAAGGTGTTTCCTGGTACTAGATTTAATTATTGCAATTTGATCTTTGCTGGTAAAAAATTTAACCATTTCACCAGCTATTTGAGAATTGCCTCCCAAATTATTTCTAAGGTCCAGAATTAACCCAGTAACCGTTCCTAATACTGGTATTATTTCGATAAAATGGTCTATTAGATTCCAATCGGCAAAAGAATCAATTTGCAAATAGCCTATCTCCTCTTCTAACCTTCTAAAAGTTAATAAATCAGTATTTGATTTGGGAAAAACCCATTGTTTTTCATCAGTATTCTGTCGGAATATTTCTAAATCTGAAATACTTCCATTTTGTTTTTTTATTCCCAATTTCACCTTACTATCTTTTAAACCTATCAAAAGGTCTTCAGCTCCCCAGGATTTAAGAGCATGAATCGTGGAGGCTGCTATATATGGGTGAACCTTCTCGGTAAGGTATTCATTGACAGGAATATCATCAACAGAAATAATTTCACTTCCTATTGCGAGAGATTTTTCTAAATCTTTATTCGTATTAATGACATAATACTTGTCTTCAAAATTTTTGACTTGGATTGGGGGGGAACAGAGTTGTGATTGCAGATAAGAAGGAAGATATACACTTGTGTGAGCATCTTGGAGTGTTGCCACAAACCGTATAAGAAGACGGTAATATTCTAAATCATTTTGTGAGTGAACGATTTTGGGAATGAAAGAGGAAAATAAGTCATCCCAGCTAAAATCAATTTGGTCTAAATAGGCGAAATTATAATGAACTTCACTCCAAATCTTTGAAAGGCCAAAAAGTTTTTCATTTAAGTCTAACATCTTTTAGCCTTGAAAAAATTTGATAATAAAATATATGGTGCCACTACATGCTGGCATGTAGTGGCACCATATATTTTATATTAATACTAAAAATTATCAATTAACTTTTTCTTCATTTCCTGAAATTCTTCCTCTGAAATTACGCCCTGCTCCTTGAGTTTAGCCAATTTCTTCAGACGATCAAAAACTTCATCAGCAGGATCTTCTTTTTCAGGAGCAGCTTCAGCTTTAGAAGTGGTATCTTCAGCAGTTGTAGAACCAGTATCTTCTTGTTTTTTCCATTCCTGAGCCACTTTTTTCCCTTTTTCGAATTTCTCTTTATATACATTCTTCAATCGCTCTGCATCAAAGTCCAGGATAGTTCCTCCAGATTCAAAATGTTTTTTGAAAACTTCACCCAAGGCATAGGTAGAAGCACCTGCAAAAACAGAAACTGTAACTCCACCAATTAGGGTACCGATACCAGGAATAAGCTTAACAAGGCTTCTGGCCCCTGCACGTGCTAAAGTGGATGTAGTAAGTGAACTCACAATAGCTTTTCCTTGAGCTTCCTTAAAATCAATATTATAGACTCTACAAAGCTGCCTGATCATATCCAATTGTAAAGCACTAACAGCGAATATGTCTGCCAAAAGAATAGGAATAAAACTCGCTCCCATTGATAAAAGTACATGGGTACGGATAACGGTTTCGGCATGTCTGGACCGTTCTTTCGATTCGTTATTGGTCATAATTTGTTTCTTTATGTTCTTTGCTGCAAAGTTAAAGACCTTCTTTGCATTTTTTAACGGTAATTTCAAAGCTGTTCAAATTTTTGGAATAAAATAGTTTGCTTTAACAGGAATTCCCTTTTTTCTCGACAATCTCCCCTACTCTTTCGACTGATTATGAATATTTTATGGATTTTCTCTCAATTTTTAATAAGATGCAATATAGTATTTTGTTTATCAAAATTGGGTAAACTTTTGGTTCCAGGTTCAGCGTTCAGCGTTCAGCGTTTTGAGTAGAATACATAGAACTCTGAACGCTGAACGCTGAATTATTTAATTATTCAACTTTTAGGCGCACACTTGAAGAATGACTACTAAACTCCGGAGCATACATTGATTGAATAGTCGTAATGCCACTAGAATAATTCCCTTTATGAATCACTCTCAAGGGATACTCAAACACATAAGTTCCTTTGGGAAGATAATCAAAGAAAAAGTTAGTTGCAACATCTTTCGTACTTTGATAATATCCCAGGCCATCTTGCCATTTATAGGTGCTGAACACCTCCAAAGGTTCAAGGCCACTACCTCTCATATCTTTCATATGAATGTATTCCATATCTCTATCCACTCTTAACTCAATCCTGACAATGAGTTTGTCACCAGGTTCAATGACCCGTCCTTCTTTCAATTCATTGAGAACAGGGCCTCTATCGGTCAATTCCTGCTTATAAATTTGTTTGTTTAGCTGTAGAGGGGTCTCATCATATGCTTCGATCTTATCAATATCTTCAAAATATTGCCAGAAGGCTCCTCCCCAGCTTATCCCTTTATTTTTGTTTTTGATTTTCAATTGACTCAGTCCTTTTTGCATCTCCTCTTTATTCCAATTGACCTTATAATAGCCAGTCCCTGGTTCCGCTTTTGCCTCGGCCTCAGCTAATTTTACCTGGTACTCTTTTTTCTTTATTTCAGGGAATGAAATTTTAACCAGTTCTTGTTCCACCAACCAGCTTTCTTCAATTTGATTGATCCCTTTGCCTTGATTTAAGAGAGCAAAAACGGCAGCTGCAGTTGCTTTAGTGGTTTCCCAACTGGTGGTTTGTTTGTTTCGCAATAACCAGATTTTCATATCCTCCAAAAATTGGGCATCATCCCCGGCCTGAGCAAACAATTCAATCAACATAGAGTGAGTTTCAATTGGTAACTCATACCACCAATATGAACGGCTATAATTCCAAAACACGCCCATCTCGTCTGATTTCAGGGCCCGTTCTTTAAGAGAAGCAATAATGCCTGCCGGAGCTAATGGTCTTTCCATCCTATCCAGCGCCAGGCCAATCATACCTTGTTGGTACAATCCCTTGTTCAACCAATATTCTTCCGCCTGTCCAACATAATAGGAATAGGCAGTTGTGGAAGCCTCAGCAACGGGTAAATCAGGGAAAAAGCTCCTGGCATACAAATAGTGTATGGCCAGGTAACTAAGATGATCCTGATCAAAGTTTGTAACTCCTCTTTTAACCAATTTCTCCAGTTGGGCATACTCCTCTTGTAAGGCATTGTCCATAAAAGCTATGGCTCCTTCCAGGATGGTATTTCCTTGTCGGACTTCATTATTATTTTGGATGCCCAAAAATTCAAGGTGCCCTAAACCTTCAACCACTAATTGCGTAATATATCGGCTATTGCGACCACCAGGAAACCAAGGGAATCCTCCATCATCAGATTGGCGCTCCTCAAGTTTGGTAAGA
Organism: Saprospiraceae bacterium; assembly: GCA_028285545.1. Classification (GTDB taxonomy): domain Bacteria; phylum Bacteroidota; class Bacteroidia; order Chitinophagales; family Saprospiraceae; genus JANQPA01. The sequence goes on from JANQPA010000098.1 coordinate 58,558, forward strand.
GTAGCAAATAATTCACTATTCATTCTTTCCTCATCAAACAAGTTGGCCATGTTTCTACGTTGCTGCTCCTCTGCCATGGCATCCATAACCCATGGGGTTTCTTCAAGAATTGCTGACTTTAATTCTTGGTTTTTCATTAACTCACTTTCCAGTGCATCTGTATTTTCCCATTTTTTGAAAATATCCTTGATACTCGGATGTGCGTTGGCAATGCCCATGGCAAGACTATTGGCATAAAAGCGATTGAAGAGTTGCTCCGTGCATTCATGTGGATATTCCATTAAATAAGGCAGGGCCTTAATGGCCAGCCATGTTGGATTGGATGTAATTTCCATATTGAATTGATGAGGAGTAGCTGTAGAAGAACTCAACACTTTCTCCAAGCGTTCAAACTGGAATGTTTTTGTAGAACGCCCCTTTACAGTAATGGGCATAGATTCTGTTACAAAAATCCTGTTGCTCAAAACCGGCAAGGCATTTTCTTCACCATCCGAAAACTCTTCCGAGCGGGCAATAACTCTGTAGACTAATGCAGAAGTCATTTCTTTAGGGACCTTCAAAGTCCAGGCAACAGCAGCAGATCGGCCAGCTTCTATTTCAAAAGGAACTTTAAGAGAACTATTTATCAATTGAGAACTGATGGGCTCCATCGTAGAAGCTTCAAAAAATTGTAGTTCTGCCTGTCCATTGAGTGCCGCTTCTGTCAAATTGGTCACTTTGGCGGTAAATTCAAGTTCATCATCCTGCCTCAAAAAACGAGGAGGATTTGGCAAAATCATTAATTCTTTCTGTGTAAGCACCTCTTTTTGGGTGAGGCCAATTTTCAAATCTTTAGTATGGGCCAATCCCATAAACTTCCACCTTGTCAAAGCCTCATTCATGGTAAATGAAATGACTACATTCCCCTCCTCATCTGTTTTTAGATCAGGCATAAAGAATACCGTTTCATTCAAATTGGTTCGAGGACTGACCTCTTTATTGGGTTCTGAAGATTGCCCTCCTAAAGGAGCCTCTCCAGGTGGTGGCGGCGGCGGTGGTGGCCCCGGGCTTTCTGATTTTTGCAATTCTGGTAATGGTGCACTTTCTTCTTCTACCGACATATCAGCCATTTCTATTGTTGGAGAGATAGGGATATTAGTAGGCTCTACAGAACGAGCCGTAGCTGCATAGCTGGAAGGGTAATAACGCCCTCTGGAATAAAAGATGTATTGTAAACCAAATAAATTCAAAGAAGGATAAGTACGAACTGCTGTTCTTTGATAATTGGGGTAACTTTTTTGCGACAACAGTTGTGAACCACCGCTTCGAAAATGTTGTGCCCTCCAATTTAATTGTCCATATCTAAAGCTTGGGTAGGGATTAAAATACCAGGAGTGGGGAACAAACTGATCCAAGGAGGCATCATACATACCCACTAACATTTCCGCAGCAACCTTATCTTTATCGGGTCCTGCAATTTTTAATTCCCATTTTTCTTCTTGTCCTGGTCTTAATTTATCTCTAAAAGTCCCATAGCTAATGTCCAGTTTTTTATTTAACCAGGGGATGTCTATTCTCTGCTGCAACCTGGTCGGCCTGTTTTCATGAATAAAAACAGAATACACCATAATACCGCCTCTATAGGCTTCCTTAATTCTTTCTTCTAACTGTGTGGCCTTTTTCAATCTTACCCATTCCTGCCGCACTAAGCCACCTTGATGTTCAATTTCGAATAATACAGGCAAGTCCTTTTTATGAGCAGCCATTTCGTAAATTAGCTCATCTCCAGGTTGTAGCTGGGTTTTCTTGAATGCATCACTGAAAAGGATATTTTTGGGAAATTCCTTCGTCTTACTGTCATATAGATAGAAATATACTTCCTTTTTTATTTCATTGCCGGCATTATCCTTTGTTTGCAGGATGGCAACATAGTGGCCAATTGGCCAGGAAGCAATATTTAATTCAATTTCACTATTCTCTTTTGTATTAAATGAAGTATTAAATTGTTGAGCTGTCTGTTCCCAATTATAAGGCAAATTTTCTCCCTGGTATGCAATTAAAGGGAAATGCTCGCGATACTCTTCCTTACTCAACAGGTATAGTTCTGGTGCTTTCCAATAGCGTTCAATAAAATAATGATTGGGAGAAGCCAGCGAATGGATGCTTAATTGCCCCTCCGCTTCGATGGTTTGGCCATTCAGGTTAGTGGTTGAAATCTGAATAGATTGAACAGCTGTCCGATCTAGCTTTTCATCTAATTTAATATCTGCAATTAGTCCCTGATAGCCCAAATTGAATATTCGTGAATCAGAGTGCGTTTCGCCTGTAATATCAACTACATCAACTTCTACACTAAATCGGAACATTGGGTTTCGGGAGCGAACGGCATTTAAATCAGGTAATGCTTCGAAGGAGAATTCAAACTCGCCAAGTTCATCAGTACTGAGTTCTCCTCTACTGATTTCTACATTACCGCTACTTTGTGGTCTTCTCATCCACCAGGGAGTCCATGGGTATCGAACCGATCGATACACCCTATAATTTACCTTGGCTCCGTCAATGGCATTTCCGGCAAATCCGGAAGCGGTACCTTTTACAATAACTTCATCCCCAACAGCATAACTCTCTTCCAGATCTGATAAGAGCACCTCAAATTTAGGGCGTTTATATTCTTCTACTCTAAAAGAGACCGAACCTCCTATACTTGGCTGAATTCTCATCCTGCCCAGCAATACATTAGTAGGTGTTTTAAACCGTCCACTTAGTGTACCATATTCATTGGAAGTGAAGCTTTGTTTATCTATTTCTTGATTGTTAGCGTCCAGGAGGCTTAAGGTCACTTTTTCATTTGCCAGAATAGAGGTTAAACCCTTTCCGTCTGCTTCCAGAAGTATGGCCTTAAAATATACAGTTTGTCCTGGTCGATAGATGGCTCTATCCAAAAATATACTACTGCTCTTTTGGGCTGATCTATTGGGTTTATTTGAGTAATTATAGTAACTATCGTGAAGGAATAATTCATCTTGCCCCTTAGAGAATTTGATATTCCAATATTTTCGACTTTTAGTTTTACTTAAAAGTAATCCATTCCAGTCACTATATTGTTCTCCGATTTTAATATAATCGTAAGCTTTCTTTTTGGAATTATACTCATTGATAAAAAACTCAGCCCTCACTTCGGAAAGTGGTTCCCCTGTTTTCCTGTCCATTAGAACAAATTCATGAGATCCGTTTTCTCCTCTTCTTTGGAAATAACTGATTTGGCTTATGGTAACATAACTAATGGTGCTAAGCGATGTTTCTCGGTTAAATTTCTTATCGGCGGCAGAAATGATGGCATAACGACCGTAATCCAATCCATCGAGCATTATCTCAGTTGAATGATTTTGATAATCACCAGGATTGGGTAATTGATAAGATTTAGTTTGGATTGGCTTAAGGTTAAAAATATAATCTAACTGGTCTTTATTATTGCGTCTTCTAATGGCATCCTCATCTCTTTTTTCAATTTTAACCACTCTAAAAAACAAATCCTCAATATTCCGGTAATTTACGTTTACAAGAATGGGTTGCCTTGGCAGGCTGATCATTTCCGTTTCTAGATACAAATGAGTTTCCAGGATATTAGTTTGCAAGCCTTTGCACTGGCTTGCTCCATAACTTTCGGGATATTTTTCAATACATTGAGTGCATAAATCATAAGCATCTTTATATCTCCATTTTTTCAAGGAATCAAATTGAGCATTCTCATCAGCACCTTCAATGTAGTATCGGTTAGAAATGGCGCTCATTACTTCGGCTTCAGCAGGGTCATTTTCGTATTTTCCTTTTATGGAAAGTAATGCTTCCAGGTATCGTTGATCCTTGTCATTAAAAGTGGCATATTCATGAACCAGCTTCAGCCTTTTCAAATCTACATCTACAAGGGCCCGGGGGTCTTGATCATCTATATGAATTAGGATTAGGTCCTGTAAAATCTGAAGAGCCTTTAATTTATGTGAACCGGTATCTCGGGTATTCCATTCAATTTTACTAAAAGTAGCAGCTGTAGAAAATACTGCCTCTTCATTAACCACAAATTGATAAGCAGGCTGGGTTAAGTAGTTTCTTTCATTAGTAAAATTATCAATGGCCCGATGGGCCAGTACATCAAAGAGGCTATTCCTAAGGCCATCACTTAAACGTCCTTTCTGGATGATTTCCGGGAAATCACTTATTGGAATTGCTTTTAATTCTTCTTTACTCTGAATAGAGGCTTCAAATAAAGCGGTACTCTTAGCCACTAAATCTTCAACACTCCATGTTCTGAAATCTTGGGGTAAAGCTTCAACTTTGGTGCGTTCGCTAATTTCCCAATACACCGTTTCTAAATAAGACTGGTAAAACTGTCCAAGAATGGATTGAAGGATAGGTTTTACAGGAAAAGAAGCGGTAACAATGTGACTTTCTAATTCGGTTATAGCCTTAATTAAGCCATCTTCATTGGTCTGCGTGATGAATTTTGCCCGATAAAACAAAATTTTCAGATATTGGTCTACTTCCGCCTCCTTATCTATCTTTTCCGCCAAGCGATTTAAAGTTTTCAAGGCGGACTGGGGCAGTCCAGATTCATCCAGTGAATCAATTTCCCGCCATTCTTTTTCATACATTTTATCTGAGTTTTGTGCCAGTCCATTTAAAGAAAGCAAACAAAAGCTAAACAGACCAAACAGTAGAATCCTCAATACTTTTTTATTCATAACAATTTTTTGAAGAAGGCGAAAAAATTTAAACTTTCGTTCTTCTAGTTTCAACCTTCAATTCTTTGCTTTTTTCTTATAAGATGCATATTAAACAGAAAATACACATCAATTCAATACATTTTCACAAAACTTTAAAACCGAAGGATATTAACTTCATCATCTAAGGGGGCATTATTTAGCAAAAACTCGGTCATATGCTTGGCCCAATATGGTCCAAGTGAGGCGCCCTTAGTTCCAAGTCCGTTAAAAATTCCCAATCTTGGAAAATCTGGATGCACTCCTAAAAAAGGTCTTCGGTCTTTTACGGTAGGTCTTATTGCTGCAACGTGCCTTATTATTTCAAAAGGAAGCTTTAAAACTTCTGAGAGGCGTTCTGTCAAATATTCTGCTCCTTTCTGTGTAGGTAATTCGTTTTCGTAATTCCAATCATAAGTAGATCCAATCCAATAGGTGTCATTTTCTAATGGCACTATAAAAATACGATGCTTAAGAATTTTTTCAAACTCAGCATTTTGAATTTTTACAATCAATACTTCTCCCTTGGCGCCTCTAAAGGGCAAATAATTAAAAAAAGGATTATTAACAGCTTGAGAGCCCTCACAAAATACAATCATCTTGGCATGATATCCCTTATATAGCAATTTATCTTCAAAAACCAGTTCATTAAAATCAAAAGCATCCCTTTTAAGCATCCCTTTTTGACTTAACATTTCACCAAAAGAAGTGCTTAATTTACTGATATTCACTTGAGCGGAGTGTCGGATCTCACCATAATTATAGGCAGGCTCAGTTGAGGCCTCATACTCTCCTAATTCACTTGAGTCTGACAGATAAGGAATATATCCAGGTTCAGCTGTTCTCAACAGCCAATCATTTTCTTCTCTGGCATTAAATAGGGTTCGGATAATTTGTCGAGGATGATAGATGGAAATATCAAGTAATTGTTCTAATTCGAGGTAAGTTTTTTTGGCGAAAGGGAGCAATTCATCTATACGCCAGGATTTGACATATCGCCGGCCGGTAACTGGATTTATAATCCCTGCCGCAACATGGGTAGCTGCATTTTCTTTTCCAGGATCAAAGACAAGTATTCGTTTATCATTTTTTAAGAGTTGATGAGCCAGCAAAGTACCAGCCAGACCTTGACCGACAATAATAAAATCTACTTCCTCCATATTTTACAAACTCCTCAGAAGTTCTTTTTTCTTCTTAGGTAATGATTTAACAATTAAATCATACGAATGATCAATGAGCTGGCGTAAAAATTTATCACTCAATTCTCTTTCGAAATAAACAGTATTCCAATGCTGCTTATTCATATGCCAACCCGGGATGATATCTTCATGTTCTTCCCGCAGTTCTACAGACCACTCAGGATCACATTTTAGATTAACCCTAAACTCTTCAGCCTCCAAACCTGTTATAGCAAAAATTTTGCCGACAACTTTAAAAACTAGTGTTGTTTCATCAAAAGGAAAGGTGGCTTCCACTCCCTTTTTGGACATACAATAGTCTTGGAATTCTTCTATGTTCATTTTGGTTATTAGTTAATGGTTATTGGGGTATTGGGGTATTAGGTTGAGTTCATTTTGAATAGGATCTAAAATAAAAAATACCTTTCTAACCTAATAACTATTAATTAATAACCTAATAACAAATACCCCAATAACCTAATACCCCAATAACCCAATACCCCAGTTCCAATCAACCTAATTACCGTCCATTGTCAAGGCTCCATATTCCTTTTTTAAAACCTCAAACTCTTCAACCAATTGGTTATGTAGAACTGGTATGGTGTCTGTGCGTTTCAACTCTTTTGTATAATAATCATATCCAATACTAAGAATGTATTGTTGGATTTGAATGGCTTTCTGCTGAACAATGGTATCCTGATCGGAAAGAAAAGGGGAAAGTCTGGATAAGTAACTATCCTGAGTCAACTTATCAAAAGCAAGATATTTTTGATGGATCTCTTTTTCTAGTCTAAGTATTTCCTTAGACGGGATGATGGTAATATTTTCCTTTTTTGCAGCTAATCTATTTTTTCCAAAGGCAGTGGTGGTCAGGTAACCTATGGTACCCAAACCTAAAAAAACAAAAACCAGCACGGAAAGTCTAACCACCGGATGAAGAGTGGACATAAAACGCTGAAACGTTTGTTTTCCAGATGGATTCTTTTTTTCCTTAAACGAATTAGAGGCATTAAATTTTGCTCTACCCTCTTCTACTACCATTTTTTTATTTAAGGCTTCTTTTTGCTTGATTTTGTTTTTAGCCTTTTTTGCATGGTTTTTTAGTCTCTCAATTTCAGCTTCTAATTCTGATTTTCGTTGAGAAAGACTGTTAATTAAATTCTCTAGTTCAGATTTTTGATTTTCCATCTGATCAAAATCTTTTAAGGCCACTTGCTTGGATTGAACAAGCTCTTCCAATTGGCTGACTTTTTGAGCCAGGTTGTTTTTATCCTGTCCCAACTGTTCTTGTTGTTGTCGTATCTCATTCAGTTGAAAATGAATATTTTCCAGCTCTTTTTCTCGGATAAAAACTTCCGTATCAATATTCTCGAGCTGTTCCAGTTTTTTTTCTACATTGGAATCCTCAAGCTGAAGTTTTTTGATGGCTATTCCCTTTTTATTTTTCACCAATTCTAAAACCTCAGAATCATCGGAGGCAAATATGCGTTCTACAGCATTGGTGTCAGATTGAAAAAAGTCAATAAACCGAAAGCTATTCCGTGAAAAATTTGGTAAGGGAGCAAAATAGGCGGCTTGGTGATACTGCTGAACGTTTAATTTTTTCACTGTATTGATTACTTCTTCCAGGCTATTAGGCCTTAGGAAGGAAATTTCTTCAATAGGAGCGAGAAAACGACTGGTCTCAGGATCCAGGTATAGTTTTACATTGGTTGCTAATTCCAGTAATAAATTATAAACAGCAAAGCCATCTGCTGTACAATCCTTTAAAGCCACAACACTACCATAAAAAGAACCTTTGCGGCTTCTTTCCTGTTCTAAAGCATATCGATAGAGTACGAAATAGGTATACATATGGTCACCTCTTTTTTCGCGTATTCCGGCGATTATTTCGGTGCCAAAGGGAGCAAAAAGCTGACGGTTATCCATATCTACTATAGCTCCGATATCAAATCCTGCAATGACTCCGGCCGTTTGGGCCACAAAACCGTCTGAAGTGCCTATGATCCCATATCCAATATAAGAGGATGCGTTCATAGGTTATATCAAGAATTTAAAGCTTTTACAAATTTTGACCACCAGGAATCACCTTGTTTAGGAATTACTCGTTTGGTAATAGCCTGGTACAACCAGCGTTTGACCACATCAGCCTGACGAGCATCAAATTGAGAGATCATAGCCTCCGTGGCTTGCTCATGTTGCACTTCAATTACATCTCCTACTGTATAATAACTAATGGTACCATCAATTTGCGTCAAGAGATTATTGGTTAGCTTCATATGATTGGCAACGAAGGCGCTAATGTCCTTTTTGTATTTCCCGCCGTATTCATCCCATTTAGAAACCAATAGCAATACTTTGGGTTTCCTGAAATTTTTCTGCTTTTTACGCAGGTAATCAAGAAATTCAAACATATAAACATCATCTTCTCTTACCCTACTTTGTTCTGTCACTAAAAGAAACACCATATTGATACGTGGACATTTTAAGTAAATATCAATACTATCAGGAAGTATTCCTCCCTTGGCTTCTCCATTCAGTCGATCTCTTTTCAATTCGACTTTATTTAGATCTTCGCCGCTCATTTCCAGAAAAGTCAGATTCATGCTCTTCTTAGGCTTTTTGGGCGTATACCTTAGATCTATTTCCGTAATTTTATTGCGGGCAGTACGTTCCAAAAACAAACCTTCCCTTCCTTTTTTAAATATTTCTTTAAGGAAAAACATGCCTTCCTTATTGCTTTTATTTCGCACTTCCAATGACCCAGACGGATGTGTTCCCATGAAGTGGCATAGAGAACTAATGATGGCTGTCTTGCCACTTCCCGGCCGTCCAAATAAAAAGACGAAAGTAGTTTTTCGATCTTGTAAAGATTTAAAAGTAGGTAATAAGCCCCTTGTCTCTTCCCAATCTTCCTGGACCATAGTAGAAGTGGGGTCTACTTCATTATTATAATTGGGTTGGGAGGTATAACTACCCTGATTTTGATTATTTAATGGAGGCAAGGATGTTTTTTTATGATATTGTTCGAAGCCCTCCTGGTCGTTCTGCGAATTTTCGGGATCAAACAAAGATTGTTTTTCTTCCATGATGCTAAAGTTTAAATTAAATAAAGGAGAAAATAGATGGTTAAATATGAGTACTATGATGCTACTCTTGGTCCTACTTTTTTCCCAGTGTAGGATCCATTGGCGGGATGAATGCTATCCCAATCATCATATTCCTCTTCTTCCTCCTCTTCTTTCCTTCTAACCGTTAAAACAATATATAATGGAACTAAAAGATCTACAGCCAAACTGGCTACCCCAGCTATCCATGCTGCCTGAGGATTATCCCCTCTCATGGCCGATTGAAAAGAGTGACTAATCTTACCAACCTGTGAATTTTGAGATTGGATGGCTTCATAAGCAAATTGATCAGTACCTAGTGTATTCATAGCCAATTCGCCAATGGTATTGTGAATACGAGCACTCTCGTCCAATAATTCTTTACCATTATCCCTAAGCATGGATCCCCCATTAAGTAATGTTTCGTCAATTAATGGCTTGATACTATCTGCCATTGCATTTATCCTCCCTGTCAGTCTATCGGTATCAGCAGTTAGTACATTCAATTGATCATTCAAAACATTTTCTATTTGGGTGCCCATAAGTGTAGCAGTCTCTTCATAACTACGTCCTTGTAATGGAGTTATGGTAGTACCCAGAATGGTTTCCACTTCTGCAACTAATGACTGAGCCTTTTGCCCCATTCCTGGGTTACCGGGATTTTTGATTTGTTCTTCAAGAGCTCTTTTTAATGGCATTACTTTAGCTCGAATCTCATCTGCATCATTGGAATTATCCAAGGCCGTAACCGCTTTTTGTTGTATGCCTTCCAACTTGCTGCGAAAATCTTTTAACTCGTTTTCATAGAGTTCTTTTTGCATAAATTGGCTATAAAAAGCATTAAAATTACCAGCAAAACTGAAGGAGGTAACAATTAAATAGAAGGCGAGAATGCCAACAATTGTAAGGCCTTTTCGCAGGTGATCTCTGAATCTGAAGTTCAATAACAGAATAAACAAACTGATGACAATGGAGAATGCCCAGTTGAAAATGGGACCGGCCAATTCATTATACCCTCGGCCTGTCTGGATAAAACTTATTGATACACAAATAAAAGCTAGAATAATCAATACCAGGTTTTCCATGGCATTGGAGCCGTTTCCTTTTTTTGACATAGCGGGTGATTTTAAAGGGTAATTGCAAATGTTGCTAGATGCCTGCTTAAAATGTTTGAATTAACATTGAATTGCCTTTTTTTTCGATTAGAATCGTGGTGAATTGGATCAAACAGATCGAGAATTCTAAAAAGACGAGCATAAACACCTAAATGATGGGAAGGTTTTGTTAGCAGATGATTCTGTCCAGTTATTTGATAGAACGCGGCAATGGAAATTTTATTTTTGAAAAAATTCACAGCTTTTTTACTATTAGTGTTTAACATTCGGTTTATTCTTTTATTGAATCTTCCTTTTGGCCATCCTGTTCGTTTTGGAATGATAATATTTATTATTTCTATCCAGAATAGATGCTGTTTTTACAAAGAAGTATATATTAATAATTTGAAGTTCCATTAAGAGGCTAATGAGAACGGGCCATAATCAGAGCACTTTTTCGACACAAATCAACACGGATTGTCACTGTGATTATGCTCAACAAATCAACTGCTAATTTCCAGAGCGGGAGTTCACTTCAAAATAAATAGCAAACATTATAGAAAAAAGCATACCTTTGCAGCTTTCTTAACGGAAGCTTATACGAAGAAGCTTCTAAATTATGGTCCAGGTCGGCGGGCGCTTTTGGTAGGCCTTCTGGCCTATGAAAATACAAATATGGAAAATTTTACAGCCTTAGGATTATCTGAGGCATTAGTAGAAACCATCAGTGGATTAGGTTTCGAAACCCCTACCCCTATCCAATCGCAGGCAATTCCCAAATTATTGGTTGAGGAGACAGATTTAGTTGGGCTGGCCCAAACGGGTACAGGTAAAACTGCTGCATTTGGCCTTCCTCTTATTGATCTGGTTGATATCAAGTTAAATAAGGTACAAGCCTTAATCTTGGCTCCTACCCGGGAATTGTGTCTGCAAATAAGTAAAGAACTAGGCGCATTTAGCACTCATAAACGCGGATTAAAGATCCTATCAGTCTACGGAGGGTCAGACATCAATACTCAGATTCGTGCCCTTCGAAAAGGAGTTCACATCGTTGTGGCTACTCCTGGGCGGTTGAGAGATCACATTCGCCGTAAAACCATTGATTTGTCAGACATTGATTTTGTGGTGCTTGATGAGGCTGATGAAATGTTGAATATGGGTTTCAAAGAAGAAATTGATGATATTCTTATCAATACCCCTGATGAAAAGCTAACCTGGCTTTTTTCTGCAACCATGCCCAGAGAAGTCCGTCGTATTGCCAATGATTATATGATCGAGCCTGCTGAAATAAGTGTTAGTGGCAAGGAAATATCAAATGCCGATATTGATCATCAATACATCAAAATATACCCTAAAGCTCGACTGGATGCCTTAAAAAGGTATCTGGATTATGATCCTGATATTTTTGGCTTGGTATTTTGTCGTACCCGAAGAGACAGCAAGGAGGTAGCAGATGCTTTGGTGGCAGATGGTTATAATGCTGATGCCTTGCATGGGGATTTGAGTCAGGCCCAACGTGATCGGGTAATGTCAAGATTTCGTTCTCGTCAATTGCAAGTCCTGGTGGCTACTGATGTTGCTGCACGTGGTATTGATGTATCAGACATTACTCATGTTTTTCATTTTAATATCCCTGATGACCTCGATTTTTATACTCATAGAAGTGGCCGTACAGGAAGAGCAGGAAATAAGGGAATTTCAAAAGTTTTTGCTCACCCCAATGATCTGCACCTTCTAAAAAGGTTAGAAAAGAAAATAAAGATTCAATTCACCGAAGTAAAAATCCCTACAGGAATAGATATTTGTGAAAAACAGGTATTTAATTATATCCAGGATCTCAAAAAAGTAGAAGTAAAAGAAGACTTGTCTAGTTTTCTTCCTACCCTGATCGAGGAATTGGGTGAGCTTTCAAAAGAAGAATTGATTGAAAGAATGGCAGCCATGTCCTTTAATCGATTTTTAGATCGCTATAAAACGGCTCCAGATCTGAATCAAAGCAGAAAAAAGAAAAAGAGAAGAGATTTTGATGCAGAAATGCACAAATTATTTATCAATGTCGGTCAGATGGATGTAGATAATAAAGGACAGTTACTGGCTTTTATTTGTAATACTGCCGGAATTGGTGGAGAATCCGTCGGCAAAATTGACATGAATCGTACTCATTCTTATTTTGATGTGGAAAAAAAGGTAGCCAAACAAGTCAAAGATCAATTTAGAAATGCATCTCGCTCCGGTCGTTCAATAAGAGTGAACGATGGTGACCTTCCTGCTAAAGGCCGTAAAAAAGGGAAGAAAAAAGGGTTTAAAGGCAAAAGAAGATAGGTTGGTTGTGTCGCCTGCCTGAGGCAGTCGACACAATCAATATTATTTTTTTTCTTTAAAAAAAACTTTCAGGACCATTATCCCAATTTGAACTACCACACAAATGGGTAGGATAATCATATATAGCCATAAAATAGCTCCAGGGCCATTTTCGCTCCACATATTGCCACCTGGAGGTGTATTGAGGTAAGCACTAACCACCGGATAGGAATAGAGTAAGGTATTAATTACAAGTACAATATTCAAAATTAGGTTTCTCCTTTTTCTGGAATCATTAATAAAAAGAAGGATCACCGTAGAAATCGGTAATATCAGAAATAATAATAAGGCCATCACATTTGGTTTTTATTTGAGGAATTTTATTACTATAGGGGTTATCTAACAATTAAACCTATATTGCTAAAATTTATTTTGCACTTCTTCTCTTCCTCAACAATTATCCATAAAAATGCACTATTCATCTTTTCGTGCTTTAAAATTAATGGTTAGCAATACCACTGCAAGGAGTAAAAGCAATGTACAGAAAACCCATAGGGGAATGAGGTTACCTGCTATGAAGATAGGGAAAATAGGGAAAGCCTGACCAAAACCATTCAAAAGTTGATGATGCAAATGAACATACACTAAACTACGCTGACTATTTACATATATCCAACCCAAGATAATGGTTGAGGCAATAACAATAATACTAAACTCCAAAAAACCATAACCTGCTTGATGGCCACCAGGATATAAGAATAGGGGGATATGAAAAAGCCACCAAATAGGCCCTAAAATCAGGCAAGATTTAATAAACCCAAACTTTTTATATAAACTATCAAATACCAAACCCCTCCATACAATTTCTTCTGTGTTGATAAAAAGGTAAACCGCAGAGATCATTAGTCCATTGCTAATAATGGAAGAAGCAGTAAAAGAGACAGGCCAGTCGGTATTGAAAATTTTGAAACCAATAAAGGATGCCAGCAAACTGATTAGGATGGGTGATAATAAAGCCACTATTACTACCAAAGGCTTAGTTTTAAATAGGAGCAATCTTTTAAATAAATTTTTTAGGCCTAATATTCCCTGATTTGAATAAACGAAAAGAATAGCACCCAAAAGGGGCCCCAGGGTCATTAGAATTTCAATTTTTTTTAGCGGAGAAGGGATATTATATCCATAGGCTATAAGAAGACTAGGTACCACCCCAAGCCAGGATATGACAAAAACTGTTAATATCAATTTTGAGAGCTGTATGTCTTTCATTCCTGTTTTTTAAGGGTAAAAAAAGGGAAAGAAAAATTTTGGGAGGAACCTCTCAATTAATCCATACTTATTTCCAACTTGAATTTTCCGGGTGTTTTTCCAGTATGTTTTTTGAAATGGTGGTAAAAAGCTGATTTGGTTTTGAAACCACATTCATAGCCTAAACCTTCCAGGGTAATGTGCGGCTCCAGGCCATTACTAATTCTTAGAACAGCATACCGTATTCTTTTTGCATTGACTAAATCATAAAAGGTAGTGCCCATATCAAAATTGATAATCTCGGATAAGTGGTGTCTAGGAATTTTTAATTCTTCTGATAGTTTAGATAAAGAAAATCCAGGGTCCAAATAATTTTCAGGGTTTTCAAAAAATTGATCAATTTTCTTTTTCTTTTCAATAATTTCTTCTTGTTTCAGAGGACTATTTTTGTATCGTTTCTTTTCCAGAGTAGGATGAATAGGTATCTGATCTGGTTCATAGACAATCCTAAATTTCAAGCCATAAAATCCGATCGTGGTCACCATTGATACAAACATTATTACATCAAGTATAATGGAGAATTGGATCTCAAAGAGGATATCTCCTAATACATGGAGTAGACTTACAAATGTATAAATCAGAAATAAAAGCGTCAAAGTATTTATCCATTGGGAATCTAAATAAAAATTATCTGCGCGTGAGGTTTTAAGAAATTTCAGTTTATTTTTCAACCAGATATGCACATAAATGGGGTAGGCCAAAAGGGAGGTAGTTTTGGAAATAAGTAAAATAGATTCCCATTGTGTATTAAACCTTTCCCCAATGTTTAGGCTTATTAATGCAAATATCAGGAAAGGAATCAGATGAATGATTGCCTTTCCAGAAACTTTGGAGCTAAATACAATTTGGGTGTAAATGTATAGAAATGGGCCATGTAAGAGCCCAAAAGTTTTGGCTAGAATAAGAATAATTGAATCGGGGTCATTATCAATCTTGAGAATGAATAGGAAATGAGTTGAAAAAACTATAAACCACAGCAACAAGATCCAATCAGAGGGGCGCTTATTATTTTTCAGAAAAATCAGGAGACCAAAAAGAATACATTGAATGATACCAACACTGCATACAATAATAATGCTGTTTGACATTTAATTTGCTTATTTCCTTAATCTTAATAACTTCTTTTCCTCAGGCCTATCATCCATCATTGGATTTTCAAAATAAGAGGTAATCAAATTTAAGGAATTGGGATTAAATTTAAAGTGAGCCCCCTAAGATAACAAGAGAAGAAGCTTCCATTTAATCGTAAATATCAATAAGATTTATTTAGATTCTGTCTTAAACCTCAATACGGTTTTCAATTTTTCTGGTGCCACTTTTCTAAAATCCGATAAATAAATTTCCCGATGAACTTTTGAAGGACGGATCAGCTTGTTTTCTTCTGCAAAATCCTCCATTATTTTAAAACTTGCGGGCTCATCATCATAACTTCCAATGTGTAACATTTGAATACTCAGTCCATCCCTGATTTTCTCAAATTTGATTTGCTCCAATAAAGGATGCGACTTTTTTTCCTTGGTTAGGACCTTCATTTTTTCTACAAATTTTTCATCCACAAAATCAGGCTGGCGGATCATAAGGGTAAAAACAAAATCATCCTTATTTATTTTTCCATTGAAGTTTTTCTTCGCCTCCTCATTTAAATCCCAAACTCCTTCCAAAGGATAAACCGTATAATCAGTATAATCCGGAAAGGGATTCTCTTTTTTCAATCTCATTTTAATGGCATAGGAAAGGGAATAAAGGACAGTAATGTAATCAGAAAAAACCTCACTATTGGGGCTTCCTTCCCCAGCAATGGTCAGAAACTGGAATTCTGGTATGTCAATAATCTCAGGTTTATTTTTTGGCAGGTAAATATTCTTTTCTCTTTTGCGCCATTCGTGTTTCATAGATAATTGGTTATTCGTTATTTGTTGTTAGTTAATTGTTGTTGGACTGGAACAAAGTTAGGAGGATTGACTGACAAGGGTATGTCAGTGGGTGAATGTTTTTTCTTCAGGAAAAAATCAGGGTCTCATGCAGAACCTTAGCCATGAATTTCAAATTTTGCAGATCAAGATCTCATGTAAAATTTGAATCATGATAACTCCCATAAAATACCTCCCTCTTTTTATAATCATTTGCCTTATTATTTCCTGTTCAAAAACCAATCCTGAAAAATTACCTGAATTGGAAGCACGCATCCAGCGCATTGAAAATGGTTTGACAAATAATATCCAATTAATCGGTCAAAAGATGAATACCTACTCTATTGAGGATCGCCTAAAAGAGTTGGGGATACCAGGCATCAGCATTGCCTTTGCCAGCAAAGGAAAATTGGAATGGGCACGTGCCTATGGAGTGGCTGATGTATCCAATCAAAAGAAGATGACAATTGAGACTCTTTTGCAAGCAGGTTCTATTAGCAAGCCTCTTGCCGCTCTCAGGGGGCTTCAGCTGGCAGACGAAGGAAAAATTGATCTGGATGAAGACATTAATAATTATTTGAGTTCCTGGCAGCTAGTTGATAATCCATTCGCAAAAAATAAGAATGTTACTCTAAGACGTATTCTCAACCATACGGCCGGACTGACCGTATGGGGTTTTAGTGGGTACTATCAGGGAAGCCCAATTCCAGGGGTGATCGACATTCTCAATGGGAAGGGAAATAGCCCAAAAGTGGAAGTGTACCAAGAGCCTGGCAAAAGCTGGCAATATTCAGGTGGAGGCTATACTGTGGCACAGCTGTTGATCACCGACCTAGATGGGCTTTCTTTTCCTGAAACGATGAAAAAAAATGTTATGACACCGCTTGGTATGTCGGTAAGTACTTTTCAAAACCCACTTCCTACAAAATATCATTCATTAGCCGCTACAGGATATAGAAAAAATGGCCAGGAGGTAGCAGGAAAGTGGTTCGTTTACCCAGAAATGGCGGCAGCGGGCTTATGGACTACCCCATCTGAACTAATTCAATACGGCCTTGCAATCCAAAAAATCCTACTGAGCAAAACAGATGGGATAATATCTCATTCCCAAACTTTGGAAATGCTTAGTCCAGGGCTAAATGGTCATGGGTTAGGTCCCATTATTGATGAAAATACTTTCTTTCACGATGGAGACAATCAGGGGTTTAAAGCACGATTAATGGCTTGGAAAGATGGTAGCCATGCCTTGGCTATTATGGTTAATTCAGATAATGCTTCGATCATAAATGAAGTATTATTATCTATCGCTAATGAATACCAATTACCAGGTATTCAACCAAAGTTCATTCAACCGATTCAAATGTCGTCAGACCAACTGGAAAAATATGCCGGAAATTATCAAGTTCAAAACATGGGACCCATCCAATTAAAAGTCAAAAAAGGTAAGTTAGTAATGGAAGCTCCTTTTCTCGGAGAAGCCCTTCACTTAACCGCTATCAGTGACTCCGTTTTTTATGAAATAAAGGATGGCCTTAAATTCCATTTTTCTTTTGAAGGAGAAAAAGTGAGTCAGTTTAGAGTTCAGGATATGTTGACTGCTGATAGATTAGATTAAAATCAATAGTGATTCATCGAATTCCTCCGCCGAAAATCATGATTTGGGTGGCCAGGATTTTATCATTAAAAAATACACGGGATTATTTTTAAAATTATTCTGTCCTTACTTTAAGCGCAAAGGCCGAAATGATTTTGATAGTTTGATTTTAGAGTATGATTTGAAAATTTATTTCAACTTGACAGATATATCCACTTGCAAGGCTAATCAACCAGGGTCTCTTTAATTACATTTTTGATGGAGATTACTTCCTCATCCGACAAAGTTTCTAAGGATCTTGTGATTCTTCTTTTATGAATCGTTCGGATTTGATCAAGAACTACCCAATTCTCATTACCTTGAAAATTAATCTTAACTCTAGTTGGATATTCTTTTGATTTGGAGGTAATCGGTGCAATAATTACTGTTTGAAGAGGCCTATTCATTTCATCTGGAGAAATGATAACACAAGGTCGTGTTTTTTTAATTTCACTTCCAATGGTAGGATCAAGATTAACAATCACAACTTGATATTGATTTAGGTGTTTCTTCATTCCCCAAGCAATTCATCCTCAAAGATATCATCAATCAACAATTCATCATCGCCATTTTGATGCATTTCTTCAAAGGCAGACTCCCAGCCTTGTCTTGGTTGATGCGCAGGTTTGAGGATTAGATACCCCTCTTTAAAGATAAGCTCTACTTTATCAGTAATTTGATACCTTTCCAGAATGGTTTTGGCTAGCCGGATTCCTCTAGAATTTCCTATTTGAATAATTGGTATTTCCATCATAGAATTATGTAATTACTTTATAATTACAAAAATAGGTATTCTTTAGTTCAGAAATAACGGTTAGACTGGGGTTTTATTCCACCTTTTCACTCTTGTTTTAAAGCTTCCACCGGATTGGCCAAAGCAGCCCTTACTGACTGATAGCTTACAGATAGCAATGCAATGAAAAACATTAATACAATCGGTGTTACAAAAAACCACCAGCCCAGAGTGATCCTAAAGGCATAATTTTCTATCCATCTGGAAGTAAGGAAATAAGCTAAGGGTAAACCAATAATACTGGCTATTAAAAGCAAGGAACTATAACTCTTGGTGAGCAAAGATAGAATTTGTCCAAAGCTCGCTCCTAATACCTTGCGCACTCCAATTTCCTTGGCACGCTGGACGATCGTAAATGAAGCCAGTCCAAATAAGCCCAAACAAGCAATAAATATCGATAAGCAAGCAAAAATGGCAATCATTCTTCCAGATCGTACATCATTTTGATAGAGACGATTGAAATATTCATCCATAAAGAAAAATTCAAAGGGACTGCCTGGGAAAATTTCCTGATAACTTGTCTCCAAAGAGCTAATGGTATTGTTTATGTTGTTACTGCTTAGTTTCAATGAAAAATACTGACTAACTTCCGGGCGAATGAGAAAAAGCGTTGGATTGGTTTCTTCACGCAAAGACTCCTGGTGAAAATCTTTAACCACTCCCCTTACTTGCATCTGTTGACGACCAAAAAGGTACACATAATCATTAACTGCTTCCTCGGGGTTTTGAAAGTCAAGCATCCTGGCGGCTGATTCCGTCAACACCACTGCCGCACTATCTCTATACGATTTGCTGAAATAATCACCTGCCAACAATTCCATCTCATAGGTTTCGATGTAATTTTCATCCACATACATAAAGTTGGCTACCTCAGCATCATCCAAATCACTAGAGGGCACACGCTTTACTACAATTCCCGTTTCATTTAAGGTGCCGGGCACCACCACAGAACGAGTAAATTTAGAAACTGCCGGATTTTCCTCCAAGGCTCTTTCTAACCTATCCAACCGAGCTTCTCGTAATGCAATCGTTGAATCCAATAAATTCGGTTGTTCAATCACCAGTACTTGTTCTTCATTAAATCCCAGATCCTGGCTACGCATAAATTGAATTTGCTGATAGACTCCAAAGGTACCAGCGATAAGCGCTACGGAAGCAGCAAACTGGAAAATCGTTAGGTTTTTTCGTAGTAAATTTCCGGTGGCACTGGATTTAAAACTACCTTTTAATACATTGACGGGGCGGTAAGCTGATAATACCAGGGCAGGATACAAACCTGTGGCAAAGGTTCCAAGGATAAGCACGCCAATAGCTATAACAATTACTATAGGATCGACGGTTAGCCCTAGTGGTAATACCTGCCCAATAAAGTCTTCGAATAGTCCTTTACCTAAGGATATAATTAAAATAGCTAAGCCAGCAGCCAATATATTATAAACAAATGCTTCTATAAAAAATTGCCGGACCAGGGCAGCCCTTGTACTACCCACCACTTTACGAATACCCACTTCTTTGGCACGCTCCAAAGCTCGGGCGGTGGTCAGATTCACATAATTTACCCAGGCAATAACTAATATAAAAATGGCAATAATCTCCAGTAAGTTTACAATTCCAGGATTGCCTGGAGGTTCAGCTTCATTTAAAAAATTAGATTGCATATGGATGGATTCCAAAGGTTGCATCACAAAATTATTGATGCGCAGACGTTCGCCATTATCTTCAAATACAGCATATCTGGGTTTATACTTATCCCGGATAGCTGGCATTAGTGCAGCTGCGGCTTCTGGATTAGCTCCTTCTTTTAATTGAATATAAGTAAGATATAGGTCTCTACCAGACCAGCTCTCTTCATGGCGTTGAAAATTTCTTTGATG
This sequence comes from Saprospiraceae bacterium, assembly GCA_028285545.1. Lineage (GTDB taxonomy): Bacteria > Bacteroidota > Bacteroidia > Chitinophagales > Saprospiraceae > JANQPA01. Next base: position 78,492 of record JANQPA010000098.1, read on the forward strand.
CAAGGTTTTATAGGAAATGAGTACCTCAAATTTTAGGTGAGAATTTTGTGGCACATCCTTTAACAAGCCTGTAACCGTACAAAAATGCTCATTACCACTGTTGTTGGTTAGCCGAAAAGTTTTGCCAATTGGGTGCTCATCCCCAAAATATCTCTTAGCAGTCGATTCCGTTATGACAGCAGTATTAGGTTCAGCTAAGGCAGTTTCGGAATCGCCCTGGATGAGTGGAAAAGAAAACATGCTCAAAAAGCTGGCATCTGCAAAAAACAATTTCGCCTCCTTAAAAGATTGAAAATTATTTATACCATTTGATACCTGGACAACGGGGCTATACTTCGCCCCTTCATTATAAAGGCGAGCACTGGCAATCACATCTGGAATCTCTCGTTTTAAGGCAGGAGCTACCCCTGCAAAATTATCCGCCACATCAAATACTACCTCGCCGTTCCGCACATAATCTGTTTTTACCCGATAAATCTGTTCACTATGCTCATGGAAAGAATCGTAACTGCGTTCAAAAGAAACATATTGAAAAAGTGCCAGGCAGGCGGCCATTCCCAATCCCAATCCAAAAATATTGATAAAAGTGTGGTTGCGGTGCTTTAAAAGACTTCGCAGGGCAATTTTAAGGTGATTTCTAAGCACGGTTGTAAAAATTTATCGGGTGATGAAATTTGTTTTGTTAAATGGTATAAAGTCAAAAGTTGAAGGTAAAAAGACTTATTAATCTAGCAAGTTCAAAAAAAAATTTCTTTGAAAAAATGGTAAAAAAGCAGAAATCTTTACCTTTTAAGTCTTTACTTTTCTGTAAAAATTAAGGGATCACATTCTTATAATGTCAATGGATGTTTAAAGTAACACTATACCTATTATTTTTATTGGCAGGGAATCTTCATTTAATCCTATATCCTTTAATAAAGCAAAAGTAGACGAACGGATATTTCTTTTTAGGACTTTATAGTATTTTGAGCATACCGATTTTCACCTTCAAAATAAAAATGACTGTTATGTTCAAAAAAATATTTTTACTTACTCCCATCTTTTCCATAATCTTTATTTCTCTTCATTCTCAAAACGCTGGGCCCTGTCAAGCAGATTCTCTTTATCACGCCCTAGATTTCTGGGTGGGTGACTGGGAGGTTTTTGATCAAAATGATCGATTGGTAGGTTATAATAAGATCGAAAAAATATTGAACAGCTGTGCCATCCAGGAAAACTGGACGGACACTGGTGGCAATGAAGGAAAAAGTCTTTTTTATGTTGAAAATGATTCCAGGCAATGGAAGCAGGTATGGGTAACGGCCAGCGCCAAACAACCTTGGGGGCAGAAGGAAAAAAGCCTGTTATCTTCTACTCCCGGCAAGGAAGTTTTATTTCAAGGTAGCTATAAAATGCAGGGGCAATTGATCCTTGACAGAACCATCCTATCCAAAGGTGCTAACGGACATGTCAAACAAACCATTCAAGTTTCAAGAGATGGTGGGCAAAATTGGCAGACTACCTTTATTGGCATTTATAAAAAGAAATAGCAAGTTTACAAGTGTTCAAGTTTGCAAGTTTTGACCCAAGTTCCGCTAGCGAGGTTGTGTAAAAAGCCAATTTTTGGAAAAAATTGACTTTAAAAAATATATTTTTTGCTTTTTTATAAGCAGATACATATTAAAGTAAAAACTAAAATTTTTAAAAATTTTAGTTTTTACACAACC
>JANQPA010000119.1 GCA_028285545.1 Saprospiraceae bacterium
TACCAGACTACCAGACTACCAGACTACCAGACTACCAGACTACCAGACTACCAGACTACCAGACTACTATAACCCCATACTTCACTCCCTTCATTTCCCTTTTCACTACAATGAAATGTTTTTAGGAGGAAAGGTATTGCATCTTTGGGGTGTTAATAACCTCAATAACCTTATTTAAATCAAAATAAACCAAACCAAATGAAAAATTCAATCTTAATTTTAGCAGCCATTTTTTCAATTAGCTTATTCACTTTCAGTTGTCAAAAGGAGGATGTTACTTCCAAAGAAGAAAATACAGAACACTTTTTCAAATGTAAAATGGATGGGCAGGATTATGTGATCAAAGGTTCCGTACTGGCCTATGGTGTAAAATGGGACACTGATTATGCCGTTTATGGTGTTTCAAATCTTAATGCCGATCAGGCTATGTATGTAAACATTAGCGATGACCTAGGTGTAGGCACCCATCAGTTGGATGATTTGGATACTTATGCTTTAGTTTCATTAGCAGATGGTAGTGCCTGGAGTACCTACTGGGGCGACGGTTCAGGTACAGTCACCATTACGGAAAAAACAGTTACCGGTGTTCGAGGAACTTTCTCTTTCACAGTTTATAATGCAGATGATATCAATGAAAAAATGGAGATTACTGAAGGATCTTTTAATGTAGCTTTTAGAGAATAAAAAGTTTTGAAAATAAGTAGTCGTCGGAGACGGCTACTTATTTTATTATTTTATTTATCTCATTTACCAATTCCTCCTCAGTCTTACCCACATTTTCTATTCTAAAATCAGTTTTCCGGTTCATTTTTCTGACCGCTTCATTGATTTGTAAAACCTGATCATCAGAAACATTGATATGAATAGATTGATCTCTGCTTTTAACTCTTTGCAGACACAATTGGGCTGGCACTTCAATACCTATTGTGATCAAATTAAAATCTGATTTAAGGTTTTGATACATTTTTTCAAAAAAAGGAGTCAGGCCTGTTGATTCAAAAACAATCTCATCCAGATTTTCCAGTGATTTTCTAATTCCTCCTTCGATGGCAGCAAAAACGTCTCTGAGATAATCTTCATTATTTATACTACGATCTTTTTTCACGGCTTTTGCCCAATCCTCAACTCTCAAAAAAGTTATTCCAAAATGTCGATCCATTAGAGTGCCAATAAATGATTTTCCGCTTCCTTTAGGACCAATCAGTAGGTATATTGTTTTTGATGGATGGAGTTTCATTTTCGATAATAAAAATTAAAAAGGTACGAGTGAATTATCTTTGAAAGGGATGTTCTTACTTTTTAGTTCAAACTTTTGAATTTCGCCATAGTCGGTAAAAATGAACTTAACAACTTTGAGAGCTCCTATTTTTTCCCTGTGTTTATGTTTGAAAACTTGTTTTGTGCCCACTTGGATAGACAACTCACTTTTTTCATTTGAAATCTCTACAGGAAACGAATGGTCAAAATTATAGGAGAGATTTGAGAGGTCATTGGTTTTACCAGAGATGACCTCGTTCCCACATTTTATTGCTGTGAGTCCATGGCAGCCCTCAAAGCTTATTGGTATTCGCATCGCACCCATTTGACCTTTTAGAAGAATGTCTACTTGATGGCAGGTTTTTCGTAAAGGGTCGGCGTAAATTTTAAGTTGGGTACTTAATTTAAAATGATCTCCAGATACTTTTTCCAGGGATTTATTGGATAGGGTAAATACAGGAAATATTTCCCTTTCATCTTGTAATTGATATTTGCTTTCTAATTGTTTAGAAATAGAAAGGTAATTCGGTCCAACAAAATCAGACCTGTTAACATAAATAGGATTAGAGTCAAAGGAAGACTTCATTATAAGACCATGCCATTCGGGAGTTGTTATGTGAACAAACTTTTTGCTTAGTATTTGATTGTCTTTTGTTAAAATTTTGGCCTCATGAAAATCTGGATAAAAATAGGTGCCGGTGTAATAGCTTTTGGAAGGGTCAAGAATTGTTCGCTCATAGGGGTTCCAGGAAAGTTCTATAGACAGTTCCTGATTTATTTTTTTTATATCATAATTAAATCCTATGGTTGCGGGTATTCCCTCAGCTTCCTCTTTTTCCGGATGAAATGATATCAACTGTGACAGCTCTTTTTCATTCGTTAATACCATCCAGGCAGCTGCCATACCGACCATTATTATTAAAAATAAAAAGATGAGTCCTTTTTTTAGAGGACTTGTGGAATTGCCCTTGGGCACTGAAGGTTGTGATCTTTTGAAGTCATGCCAACTTTCAAAATCGATGGCCTGTGCCAGGGCATCCAGTGTTTTAATCTGTGGGGTTCTTTGATTCTGATCTGACCAAATTCTTCGCAAGGTAGCTGTACTAAGTGCGATTCCTGATTTTTCGAATACTCTTTTTTTTAAGTATTCAAAATCCCGCTGGGTAAGGACTTCACCGTGTAGATTTAAACTTAGAGCAATATTCTTTTTGCAAATTTCCAGATACTGGGCATCGCTCCAACCCTGTCTTTGATCCACTTGCAAAGGTTTTGAAAAGGATTTGAAAACCATGATCATCCAATTTTATTCTGCAATTGCACACCTTGCCTAAAAATAAATAAAATAGAAGAATGAAAACACTTAACTGTTATTTTATGGCATTGGGCATTTGTTGTATGTGTGTCAATGTCCAATTTGCGCAAACTTTAAATCTTAAATGGAAAAAAAATGTTGGAGAAAGAATCATTGCCGCTCCTTTAACCCATGAGGGGAAGATTTTTATTGGGGATGAGGCAGGTGTTTTTTTTGCTTTGGACCTAAAAACGGGAACGGAAAGATGGCGTTACCAAACGAATGGTAATATCCAAGCCAAAGCCCTTTTGGTAGAGGATCATGTTTTTTTTGAGTCAGCTAATAAGTTTTATCTCCTGGATGGCGCTACCGGAAAGCAAAAATGGGTGTTCGATTCTAAAATGAAAGCCTTTAATTTTAAATATCAGGATAGGGAATATCCTTATAAAATTGATCCTTATGATGATAAAAGATCAATAGGCACTTATCATGATGGAAAAATTTTTGTGGGATGCGGAAATGGCTCCCTTTATGCTTTAAGTGCTTCCTCGGGAAAGGTGGAAATGAAATTAAAGACTATTGAGTCTTCACCCATTCGTTCCTCTCCCTATATCCATGATGATAAACTATATTTTGGCGATTGGAACGGCATGGTATATTGTTATGATTTAGAAAAAAAAGAGTTGTTGTGGACTAAAAAAACATATCGCGGAGGAAAGCCTTACGGCACCTTTGGAGGAGTAGTTTCTGAATTCTTAGTACATGATGGGTTGCTTTTTTTTGGTGCCCGGAATTATATGCTGAATACTTTGTTGGCCGATTCGGGTGAAAAAGAATGGACTTATACCGATCCGCAAGGGGGGTGGATGATTGGTGACCCGGTGATATTTAAGGACACCTTATACCTTGGTGGTTCTGATAATCTTAGCATGTTTGCTTTTAACCCGGCTATAGGTCGAATTATTTGGAAGCAAAAGGGTGGTAAGAATATTTATACAAAGCCAGTGGTTAATGAAAAATATCTCATTTATACAGCAGGTAATGGTTATGATGCAAAAGATAGTGGGAAAATCTTTTTGCTGAATCGTAAAGATGGAAAAGTGATAGATGAAATGGAGACACCTATGGGAATATTTTCTTCTCCTGTATTAGTAGAGGATCAGATTGTTTTTGGGTGTTATGATGGCAATGTGTATTGCTTGAGCTTGAAAGAATAGTTGTTTTATATAACTGTATTATACCCTTTAGGTGTCTGGAATTCAACATTTATGTTGAAAATTGTATACCAACCGGCTAAAGCCTGTTGTCCAGACACCCTAAAGGGTATAGTACAATTACAATTAATATAGGGGATTACATTTTTTTATACACCGCATGAGGATCGCTATTCACCAAAAAACCATCCTGCTTGAACTGAAGGAATGCAGTAGTCTCATATTTTATATTCCAGGTCATAAACTCATTTTCTCCTATGGGAATGAGAAAGGCTTCAAACCTTTCGGGAATATAATAGGGGTGGAGAGCTATTCGCCCATTGGGTATGCGGGTAGCTCTAAGGAGGAAGGGGCCATTCTCAAATTTTAATTCCATGAAAATTTGTATTTCCAATTCGCCTTGATAAAAATAGGGGCGTTTGTGTAAGATTTTCATGCTCTTATATTTTCCATATCCCGCTTTTAATTGATTCCAAACGCTGCTATACTGAACTTTGAATCGATCGAATAAACCTTCAAAAAATACATCCTTTAGAGGTTCAAAATCATTCCTGTTGATATGATCTATAGTAAATTCAAGTTGATCATCCTTTTCTGAAGCCCATTTTTCTTCATCAGGGAATAAAAGATTTCTGATTAGCTTGGTATCGGTTGTTCTTAGTTTAATTTGGTTAGAAATTTTGCCTGCTGAAATGTTAGCACTTGAATTACCAATTTGATATTTTCCGAAGTGTTTTTCTAAATTCACTGCACTAGCCTTATATGGAGAACTAGGAGGAAACTTGGTATAACCACCAAAAACAATAGACTCAACTTCTTGCATAATGTTCTCATGCCGAAGAGTCTCATTCATATTGGTATTGCCAAGGAAAATAACTACTAAATCTTCTTCTACAAAATGATAGAAACCAGTGACCATACCCAACCAACTATCATAACCACCGTGATAAATCAATTGAGTACCACGAATGGTTTTTCGGACATTCCAACCGTAGGCATAATTATCCTTCTCAACTTTTAATAATTTTTGCTTTGATTTTTCAGTCAATAATTTATTAGAATGAAAAATTAGCTGATACCATTTATACATATCTTCGACGGTGGACAGGGTTACTGTAAATGGCCAGCTGAGTGGATTAGAAGACAATTTTAAGTCTGTATTAGAAACAGGCCAGTCCATGTATTGAGCTACCTGACCTTTTTTCCATTTTATGGATTTATTACCGGTATACCTCATCCCATTGGGTTTGAAGATATCTTCCACCAAAAACTGGATTCTAGGCTTTCCGGTTTTCAACTCAATAATTTTTGCTAAAATATCATAGCCAAAATTGGAATAGCTAAAGGTCGTTCCAGGCTTATATTCCAGATCCTTTTCCAGCACTTTTGCAATAAATTGAGAGAAACTCAAATCTCTGTATTCTTTGTTATCCCAGTAAGCATTTCTCAATCCAGAAGTATGAGTTAATAATTGATGAATAGTAATTTCGGATTTATCTGTTGGGACATTAGACAAATGATCATCAATTTTATCATTAGTATTTAGAAGTCCCCTTTGTTCTAAAGTTAATATAGCCACAGCTGTGAACTGCTTCATAATGGATGCAATAGAATAGGCAGGCATTGAATTTAGAGTAGCTTCTTCGTTTCCGTAATTATTTTTAAAAATAATACCCTCCTTATTCCCAATGAGTAAACTTCCTGATAGGCCAAAAGCTTCCAGCTTTTTGAAATAGGTATCAATAGCTTTGGCTGAAGAGGGAAGCGCATCTTGAGCAAAGGTATTTGTATGTACCAGGCATAGGGTGACCACTAAAGTAGTGACAAACTGCTTCATTTTTTTTGATTTTTATAGATTAAAAAGAGATATCTTTCTACTTTCTACTTTCTACTTTCTACTTTCTACTTTCTACATATTACATATAACTCCCATCATTTCGATTCATCAATCAATATACTTTCACTTAAGTCAATTGCTTGTCCATTATAATCAGTAGTCCAACCAAACTTGACCTTAAAAGAACCTTCTCTGGCAACGTTGACAATAATATTACTGGCGATATCAGTTCCTGGAATGCTCATCGTAATTTTAAAATCCCGGACCAGGAACAATTCTTTTGTTTTTCTTTTCTTTTGATGGTGGACCCTGTACCAATAATCGATCCCAGCTTTTTTGGCTAATTCATAGACTCTTCTGAAATCCGATTCCGTAGAATATTCATTCAGGGTGAACACTTTTTCTGTGCTGTCAACTTTTGATTGATCTGAATCAGAATTTAATATTAAATCCCTCTCTTCAGGATTAGACTTTTGAGTTGCAGAGATTTTCTCCTCTACTTTTTGGCTGTTTTCTATTTCGAAAAGATCTGCAGTTTCGGTAAAAAAAGACTGTGGAAGGTCCCTAAAAGTAATTTTTGTTCCCGAGTTCATATTGTTAGTTAGGGTATCGGTATCAAGAGAGATAAGGAAGGTATCAATTTGCTTTCTTTTGTCATCATTAGTATTTCTAGGCTTTTCTTTAGGTCCATCTTTTACTTGATCAGCTACTTTTCTGTCTTCTAATTCTATTTTTGGCTCATTTCCCTGAGCAAGGATTATTTTGGTATTATCGGAGTATACGTCGGTTATGGTTTCTTTATTGAGGTTCTGATTATTTGTATTATAGCTCAGAAATACGGTGGTACCAATTAAAACTGCGGTGCTTGTAATAAAAAGGCTGGTTTTATTAATTATATTTTTAAAAATTCCGTTGCTCCATTTAGTTATTCCTCCTCCGGATATGCTTGTAGAAAATCTTTTGCTTACCTCATCGAAAGAAAGCTTGGGCTCCTGCGATTTAGCAGACTGAAATAATTCATCTAGTGGGCGCTCTCTTTTATTCATGACGGATTATTTTTATTTAATTGGGAAAGAGGAGCAGGGTTCAGTAGCTGAGTCAGTTTTTTTCGGCCCCGCACAAGCCTTTGTTTTACCACAGAAATAGAAACATCATGTAATTCAGCAATTTCTTTAATAGAAAAACCTGTAATTTCAAATAAAATGAGGCTCTCTTTTTGAGTTTCAGGAAGCTTAGCAAGAGCTTGATAGAGCAGGTGAACATCAGCATCCCTATCCGTACGAATATCACTTGATACATTCAAAATCTGTTCACTATCGTGATAGCTAAGCTCTTTTTTTTTCTTATTATAATTTGATAGTACCCTGAGGCAAATGCTAAATAAATAGGAAAGAAATGCTTTTTCTGATTTTAACTCGTGAAACTTTTGGAAGGCAATAACCAGGGTGTCATTCATCAAATCACCGTACTCCATTTGTCCAAACACCCTTGCCCTGCAAAAACGTTCAAATCGGTCATGAACCGGTTTGTAGAGTGATAAAAATTTCTTTTGCCTTTTAGTGTTCATCTGTAATACTGCTTACTTACTGTAGTAGGTGTAGTAAAGTAGCAAAAAGTGACATTTAGCGGCAAATTTTTTTTAACCATGATCCTTTTCTATAAGACAGGTGTGGCAGCCATCATAACCTCGCTTAATAGCTCTATCTAATTGACTAAAGGCTATTTTATTTTTGGAAGACATTTTAGACACCCAGGGGCAATTCTTTCGATGCACCTCCTTGGTTCTTCTATTGGCTACAAAAGGAAAACGCCCTACATTCAGGCGTCTGGTGATTCTTCCCATTTCAAAACCACCTATTTTTTGAATAACTGCTAAATCAAAAGCTCCATCTGGAGTATCTTCCGGTAAAATGATTTTCAAGGAGGCCTGGATAATATCGCTACTTTTGAGTTCCATATTTTTTATTCTGGAAATACGGGAAGGTTTAACAGCCAAAAAATGATATTTAGTAGAAGTTCTTTTCACTTGGATGTGTTCAAAAGTAGCTTGCTTGGTTAATCGATTTAATATTTTTAATTCTACCTCCGTACCTTCAGGAAGATCTGTTAGATCTAAGCTTAGATCGCTCTTCAGACTTGTTCTTCGCCATCCTTGGATTAGGAAAGAGAAGTTTATGAGAGAGCCTGCAAAAATATCTTCCACATCAAAATTTTTCCAGGTAACATTATTGCTTTCGCGGATGAGGTTTCGAAAATCATCAAGGCTTCGAATCCTGGAAAGATCAGGCTTGTCTTCTGTGGTCGTTCCAATTACTCCTACAAAACAATAGTGCCCAATAGCAGGGGCATTATTCCATCTCAAAGGGCCTACCACCCTAAATTCACCAGGTAATATATCATTGGCGGAAAGGGTACCTATTAAATTCCAGGAGTTAGGAGTGGGTAGTGTAGAGGGCATGGTCCAGTAGATGTCAATTTCTGCATCATCCTTTTGATAGCCTCGGTTTTGAAGCCGAGTGTAGATAAAATTACCTTGGCCTTCTTCCAGGGATTCAAAATGATGATCCTCAAATCGAGTAATCATATTGCCTAAAGCCTCTTGTGGGTTTACCAATTCTTGTCGAAAATGATTAATGTCCGGGCTCCTGGATAGACCACCATCTGCTAAAGGTTCCTCCCCTGTATCCTTTAAATTATCTCGAATGAATATATCGGAGGGGAGTTGTACGATCTCTATACAAAATTGGATTAAAGCAGCTGAGATCTCATCAATTACTGCTTCCCTTTCAGGCGAGGCGGGAGCAAACCCATCTCCAGTCTCAAGGGTGAATCCATGAACTTTTCTTAAAAATGGATTGACATAGCATCGGCTGTTGACATAATCCTGAGAGGTGCCTGTAGTAGGGGCAAGATCTACCGCCCTTTGAACAATATAACTTTTTCCTCTTACTTTGAGAATAGCCATTCGCATACTAATGCCCAGATTGACTCTCAGGAGGGTATCTGCAGGATTAACATACTCTTTGTAACTGTCTCCTTCAGCCCCCATCTGTCCATGAAATTCAGTATTGCGAAAGTTCATATCTGGATTGGTGGTTTGAACCTCATCAATTCCCCAATCATATAGAATTAATTGGCCGGAGCTATGAATATCAATAAAGAAGCTGATATTGGGATTGTCATCAAGAATCTGAACTACATTTTTCGTTTCAGGTTCCGATGCGGCGCTGGGACCTATGTATCTACTGTTATCTGTTTGTTCACTACTATTTCTTCGAGCTGTTGGAGATAAATAATTATTAAAATCCCATAAAAAATCAAAATTTCTATTGATGTCGACTCCAAAGGTTCCATCACCATTATTCCGTCTATTTTTTCTCCATTTTGGACGCTCCTCTTCCGTTGCGGAAAAATGCCTGCCGTCAGGATTGGCCAGTGGGAATACAAAAATGTCCAATTGAGATACGATGGTTTGGATTTGTTCTGCTGTAAATTCATTTTCGTTAATGGTGATGCCTTCATTATTTTGATATGCATTGACCAAAATATTCATAAAATGAATGAGCGCATCAGGAGGCATCATTTCATTGCCGTGTATACCGCCTACAAAATAAACACCGACTCTTCCAGGGCCTGATCCATCTGCAATTTTTACGGCCTGGCAACGTCGTCCTTCATGGGTTCGGTGTGGTAAAAAGATGGGACTAGCCAGATGTGAAAACCTTTGGGTAACACGATCCATTTCTCTTTTAAAGTCGCTGACGCTTAAGTACATAGGTTTGGGATTTTTAACTTGTTTTAACCGACTGAAGTCGGTTTTCCAGACATCCTGAAGGATATAGTACAGTATTAAGGGATTTCTCAATTTTTATTCAGATCCTCGCAATCCTCTGTTTCCACAGTATAAGCTAAGTTAACAATCTTCCAGGAGCCATCTAGTTTCATCAGGGAAAATACATCGATCCCGCAGTGAGAAAATTGGCCATTAATTATGAATTTATAGGGCACCCAGGCTGAAGCTATGTTCTTATGAATCTTTATGTCAAAACTTATTGCCTCCTCTTTAACAGATGGCAAAGAATGGAGTCTGTTTTTATCATCATAAAAAAAACGCATGGCTGCCTTTTGTAAACCATCCTGTTTTCTCATGGACCAGATTTGGCCATCTAAGTCCAGGGTGCTTTTTAAGAGGTTGGTATCTTTTTGTTCTAGCGATTGGAAGAATTGAAGGATGACATTTTTGATGGATTGTTCGTCGGTGGAGTTTTGGGCATGGCCTATTATTCCCGTAAATATGAAAATTAGGAGTAGTATTTTTTTCATGGGTATTTATGCGAGAATTGATTTTCATTTATCCTCTCTTAGATTTTCTTCATTTAGCTTACCTAGTTCTTGGTTGATCTCATCGGAGATTTCCTGAACTTCATCAGAGGTAGCTTTACTTTTGGAAACAAGTGTTTTGTATTTGATTAAATCTAAAAGCTCTTGTATGTCAGATAATTCAATAAGACCTTTAGGGATGGATATGATTAATTCATTTGGATTGTTTGTAATCTTCATCTTGTCTACTTTTATTCTAACAATTACCATTCTAAAGGAAAAGTTCCTTTTTACGCAGAACTAGTAATATACTTGGATTTTTCGTGAAATCAAAGGGAGAGAATTCTATTCAAAGTTTGGATAGTGGCACTCCTATTCTAAAAGATGATTATCAATATATTCATTAATATAATTAATAATTTGATTTTGTTCTGTTGTTCTAAACTCAGTTTTTTCAAAAAAACAATTTGGAGGCCAAATTAATTGCTCTTTAATTGCAATAGTTCTTAATTCTCTCCAATCTTCTCTTTTAGTATTCTGAAAGGCCCAAATTCGCCATTTAACAATTCTAAAACTCCACCAAATCCAAGCTGAAATTATTCCTAGCATCATTCCAACTATCATTCCTAAATCAGTATAATCTTTAGATAAAATTTTGGGCGCAAGAATGATTGACCCTAGTGCAAAGATTGAGATAATTATGGCAACTGGAATGTTTACCGTTGTTTGCCCAACGCTAATTACTTTATCTATTGTTTGATATTGTTTCACTATGATAAAAAACTACCCTTTGAGCTATAAAAAAATTATGTACACTTTCATATTAAAATACTTTGATTCAATTTCTTTTATTACTCATTTAACCAAACTACTACTAGTCCTACTTCTTTTGATTTTTCTCAATCGCCTCCTTAATTCCTTCTACACCATCCGTAAAGGCAGACAACTGAGCAATCACCTGCCCCATCGGATTATTGGCATCTACTCCCTTAAAGAGTTTGTTTTTATTGAAGGTCTTTTTAATTTCTTCCCATCTGGATTTTTCTTCCTCAGAGATCCAACCTAACATTTCCTTCAATTTTAACAAGTTGGCTTCTGCATCTGCCGTCAGCGTTTGTGCTTCGCCTTCATAGTGATCCAGGATAAGGGTTTGCAATTCCTGATCATTGAGGATAGGGACTATTTTTTCTGCCAATTTATTCATGTCTCGATAAGAGCCTTGTAATTTAAAAGCGGGTTCTGTTCTATATTCATCAGACATGGCAGCTGAGCGGATGTATTCTTGGTTGACGGTAAGGATAGTATCCCTTACCAGTAATAGTTTACTTAAAACAGCCAGATATTCATTTGTATCTTCGGCACCATATTGTCCTTCAAACTCGGCACCATCCCTTGAGCCTGTTTCTGCAATTTTGATGAAGGTATACACATCCTTCATGTTTTTCCCTGCCAGGCGATTCAAGCTCGGATTAGAAGTCAATGAGTTTTCAATATAACTCATCTTGAAGGCATCAGCAGTTTCTCCTATGATATCACCGAGGTTGTAAATATCTGCTCTGTTGGCAAGCATATCAGGAATTTGGAATTTAGCACCACTTTCGGTGTAGGGATTACCTGCCATAACTACGCAAAATCTTTTGCCACGCAAGTCATAGGTTTTACCTATTCCATTATAAACACCCTCAATTTTTCGCTGGGCATCACATAATGAGATGAATTTCTGTAAAAATTCAGGGTTGCAATGTTGGATATCGTCCAGGTATAACATAATATTATCGCCCATCTCCAGGGAAAGATTGAGTTTGTTCAATTCTTTACGTGCGGCCATGCTTGGAGCATCCTCTGGAGCCAGAGAAGTGACTTCATGTCCAATAGCTGGGCCGTTTATTTTTACAAAGATCAAACCCAAGCGATTGGCAATATATTCCATCAATGTGGTCTTACCATAGCCAGGAGGTGATATTAGTAGTAACAAGCCCATTCGATCGGTCCGTGTATCTTCTCCAACTGTTCCCAATTGTTTAGCAAAATTATTACCAAAAATAGGTAGGTATACCTTGTCAATTAGTTGATTGCGAACAAATGAACTTAGTACTCTAGGCTGAAATTCATTCAACTGTAACTTCTGACGATACTCTTCGTTCAGTTGTTTTTTTAGCGAGCTATAAGCTTCAAATTGTGGGCAAGCTTCTGTAGTGAAGTGCTCCAATTTATCCATAAACTGATGGAAGTCAAAAGCGTAAGTCCCATTTTCTAAAACGGCATGATCCCCATGAAAACCCATTAATTGAGCTTGGGTGGGAGTGTCAATTATTTTACTTTTTTCTAAATCCCCTGCCATAATCAACATACTGGCTTCATCAAGATAGGCCCATAGGTTGGCCTCTTCTATTTGTTCAATATAAGCTTGAAGCCATCTGCGAATAAGATTGAATTGTGGTCTGGACTGGCCATCCAATTCTTTAACAGAATTATTGAAAATGGTGACGGCTTTTTTCTTTTTGATAAAGGCCTTAAAGTCCTTGCTTAGATCTACGGCCTCTTTACTGGCTACAAAATGCTCGGACCGGGCTAATTCCTTGAACAAATAATTGGCAACCCTAGAAGCTAATGCTTCAGGAAAAAGTCTAGATTCTCCTAAAAACAGGCCGATTTCCTGACTTAACTCTTCAATTAGATAATCAAACTCATGAGTGTCTGGAAAAACTTGTAAAATTACTCCGGCACTTTTAAGTTGATTGTTTAGTAAGATCTTTCGTTCTTTTTTAGCAAAAAATAGCCAAAACAGCTTTCCACAAGCTCTTACCCTGGGCGTGAAATATAACAGATCCAGTCGATCCGAAAGATCCACTAATTGAGCTAAGATTTTAGCTGCATCCTCATCATGGATACCTTTGGTATACCCTTCCTCATATCGGTTGGCAGCAAATTCCTGAACCAAGGGCAGAAGATCTTTTTTATTTTTCTTTAATACCTTTTGAGATGCTGTTTGATATATCTGAAAGGCCAGGTATTCTGATCGGTATACTTGATTATTTTCAGAAACCAGACTTTGATTCCAAACTTCTTTAGTGTCTAAAAATCGAGGATCCTGGATGGGCTCATAAAATTCGGTGCCTGTTAAATGGAAACTCATTCCTCCATTATCTCTTACAATGGTCAATTCCAGCGGCTGGGTATTAACAGAAAACTGGTGTTTTCCCAATTTCATTACATTAGCGCCTCCAACATACAAATCCTGACGATCTCTCAATTGCCTTAAAGCCTCTTCCCTGAGGGATTTGAGTCTTGTTTGAATGCCACCTGCTTTGTTGCTATCATCTTGTTCATTCAGATCGCGAATGATATCCCGAACTTTATCAACCATAAGGTCGGATGCAAAGAAGCTGTTTATTTCATTAATTTCTTTGAAAGCAGCGGTTCTTTTTTGTATCCCTTCCAGGATTCTATTTGCGGCATTTTGGAGAGCTGCTGTCCTGTTGTTTCGGGCTTCTACCAATGCATTTCTTCTGGTTTCAAAAGCACTGTAAACCTCTTCTCTTTTTTCTGCCAATGAGGTAGTGAATTCAGGGATTTCCACAAAGCGACTTTCCAGCTCCTCTAGTTGAACCATTAATTTGGAGAGGTACTCATCACATTTTTGTGGATTATCAGATACTTCCAAAAAGTTGATAATGCTTTGATCCAGTAGGCGCATCTGGGCATTAAATTCTGCTCCGGCCTCTGTTTTTGCCAGATGATCTTTTTTGCGCTTAATAGCTGCTTTGACCTGATTAAGGCGAGTAAATAGTACAGAGATATTATCAATGATGCGGGTACTTTGGGTGGCATCTTCGATTTTTAGATTACTGACAATCTCAATTAATAATTCCAGTTCAGTACCAATTTGATTGGCACACTCTTCTAATTCGTTGGCTTTTTTGGCCGTATTTAGATCTTTGATTTCAGCCTCTCGGGCCTCAATTTTTTTATCATAGGGTAATAATGCTTCATCTTGTAATAAAAATGAAATACATCCCTCGGATAATTGCTGACTATTGGTATCAATCTCCTCCTCCAGATGAGTGATGGTTTCGGTATTGGCATAGGGAAGATCCTTCAGACTAATTACCTCTCCACGTAATTGCCGCAGCTCAGCCAGAATTGTAACAAATTGGTCGACAGAGTCAAAAGATTGTCTGCGTATTTGATCAAATAAGTTTTGGGCATGGATTTGAACCTGGTTAATTTCCTCCTGGGTTTGTTTCTGACTTCTGACTTTCTTTTCATAAGCATCAATAGCGGCATTAGCTGTTTCTCGGATATCCGCCAGCGGCTCATTTAGCTGAAAAGTAGAAGCATCATTTAACCAATAGTAGGAATCGATGACATCGGTACATTTTTTTACCAGGTCATCATATAAATCAGCATAATTATCTTCTTTGCTGCTTAGTACCAGAATTTCCGTACATTCTGCCATGGCCCGAACAATGTCCTTATTGCCAATTTTGTACAGGTAAGAGTTGGTATGCTCGGACGGAACTTCTTCGCCGGCTACAAAAGGAGTTTGCCAGATTTGAATGACATGATGCTTGATGGGATCTTCCTCAGATCGAAAATAACACAATTCTCCACCGGGAAATAGGGTGAAACCATTGCAAAGGATAGGGGTTTCGACCTTTTGTTCAATTACATTATAGTGCAATAAAACATAAATACCCTTCTTTTTATCGTAAAAAACATAGAGATAATCTTCACCATTGGGCGACACGATGCGCTTTTTAAAAAGCTTATTGCGCATATCAGGATCGAAGATCTTGTACTCCCCGGTTTTTAGATAATAGCCATTGGCAAAAATTAAACCATGCTCATCCGGGAGCAGAACACCCGAATCTTCCAGGGAGTCAATGCGCTGCACTTCCTGCATTTTTTCATTAAAAACAAAATATCGATATTCCTCCTGGTAGGGACGAATTTTTAGGGCAATCAAATTACCCAGGTTCGCATATAAATACTCTGCATCATCAAGGGTCTGGTCCTTATATTCCACATCCTCACTATAAATACCTCGGCCATCCTCTGTATTATCTTCTACCTTAATGGTTAAATCGCCACCTACTGTTTCTACAAAAACACGATCAAGAACAGACACATGAGGATGATCTCCTTTTTTGTGATCATCACGTCCTAGTCTTTTCCATTTGAATTCATGTTGCTGAGGAAAACGAACCTCATGATCGGATCGATTATCAATATATTGAATGCCTTCATCGGTGATCAACCATTTGAAGGTTTTAAAATCATCTCCTTTTTCCGTTAAATGGAATACCATATATAGGTAAGAACCTCTTTGAGAAAAACGAGCGAAGTAGGCATCCTTATAGTACCGATAAAGATTGGTGAAGTCCAGTTGAAATTTTTCATCGTCAAGAATGGACAAATCTTTTTCTACAAAACGCTGCTCTTTAAACTCATAAATGCTGAATACATCCTTGAGTTGAATTCCTGAGCGAAGTCCCACATGCACATTATAGCCAAAGACACAGTTATTGCCAATGGCTACAATATCCCTGGCAATACAATAATTGCTAGTGTTGACACGGTCAGTAGCAATCAATTGTGTTTCTATGGCACCAAAAACTTCCTTTCTTGCACGATTCAATTCCTGCATCCGTTTCCTCAATTCAGTGGCTTGCGCATCGAGGCGGTTGCGAATTATTTCATAGGTGCCACTTTCTAGTTGTGGGTTGTGTTGTGTAGTATCTTGGATATTGCTTGACATTTGAAATGTATTCAAGTTTTCAAGTTAGCAAGTTTTCAAGTTAACTTGCTAACTTCTAGGCTTTTTGGAAAGATCTGATCTTCCTAAATTGTTCATGGCAGCCCTAGACTACCACGAACAAAACAATATGTCTCTATTTATCTCATGGCGCGATAGCGACATATATCTCTATCTGTCTCTTTTTACAAAACTTCAGCGGCTTTCTGGTCACCCATGCCCAGGGATTTGACCATGGCACGGATGTTATCGATGGTTGATTGCTGACTATCATTGGCCTTATCGCTCAATTTAAAGAGCAGGGCTGAGATGGTCAGGTTTTTGATGTCATCAGAAGTGACTCCCATTTGTTTGACCAGTTGGCGAAGACGACTTAGCAGACCACTATGACCATTCGAGCCATTTCCATGGATCAGGGCATTTTTTATCTGACTAAGCTGTTCGCTGCTTCCGATCAAGCCATCAATGGTTTTACCACGATTGACTGCATTGAGGATGCTGTTTACAAATTGCATTTCTCCACCGACGATATCGATGTTGGCATTTTTCAGAGCTTCTGCTAAGACTGTAGCCTGTGCCTGTGCCACATCTTTTTGTACATTGATGTGTGCCAGTTCGATTTCTTTTTCTTTCTCCAGGCGAAGTTTAAACTCTTCATGGTCTTTACCTACACCATCTAGTTTTTGCATAGCAACAGCTTTCAACTCGACACCTTTGGCTTCGGCGGTATATTTTTCTTCCATCACTTTAGCTTCTACCAAACCTTGTTTTTCCATGGCATCGGCTTTTACTTCAATACCTTTAGCTTCAGCCTGGGCTTTTTTCTCCAGGACATTAGCTTCAAGATTACCCTCTAACTCCTTCGCTTTAGCTTTCGCTTCAATCACCTGAGCTTCGGAAAGACCGATGGTAGCCTCTTCAGCTGCTTTGGCTTCGGCAGATATTTTTCGAGCATCAGCCTCTTTCTCGGCAGCATTTTTTTGAGCTTCTGCTTCAATCAATAGTGTCTGAGCTTTTATTTCAGCAGCCAATTTCTCGGCTTCAGCTGCTTTTTCCTGCTCAATTACGGTAGATTCACCTACGGCTTCTGCTTCAATAACTGTCTTTTGCTTTAAACGTTCGGCCTCTGCCAGGACACGGGTATCTTTGATGCGCTCTTCTTCTTCTACCACCTTTTTCTCTACCATGATTCGATCTCTAATTACATCCTGGATATTTTTCTTTTCTTCTTCAATGGCCTTTTCTTTTTCAATTTCGGCCAGAGTTACGATTTTTTCACGCTCTGTTTGTTCCAGAGCACGATCTTTCTCTACTCTTTCAGTCTCGACCGCTTCAGTACGTTCTTTATTTTTGGCAGCTACGATAACCTGACGCAATTTATTTTCTTCCAAGATGGCCAATTCCTCTTCTGTTTTTATGCGTACAGACTCTGATCGAAGACGCTCTTCTTCATTGATTTTGGCAATCTCTGCTCCTTCACGCGCTTTAATGTTGGCGATTTCTCGCTTTTGGCGTTCTTCTTTTTCTGCTAACTGACGCTCATATTCCAGAATAGCTTCACGAGCTTCTACATTCTGCTCTTTGAGTGTTTTCTCTTCTTCCCGACGGATGAAGTTTGCTTTTACTTTTTGCTGAGCTGTTAGTTCGGTGATCTTTTTGATACCTTCGGCATCCAGGATATTACTTTCTTTGAGGTAGTTAATATCCGTTTGTTCTAAATAATCTATGGAGCAATCGTCTAATACATAACCATTCAAATCTTCACCAATAGTACTTTGAATTTCTTGATTGAAATTTTTTCTATTATCGTATAGTTCAATGAAATCGAAGCGTTTCCCAACTGTTTTAATGGCCTCCGAAAATTTGGCCTCGAATAATTCTCTTAATGTGTCAGAGTCAGAAGCTCTTTGGCATCCAATAGACTGAGCAACATTTTTGATGTCTTGTGTATCTTTATTAATTCTAACGAAAAATACGACTTTTATATCTGCACGTATATTATCCTTACATATCAAACCATCCTCTTTCATTCGAACAATTTCGATTGTTTTTATTGAAAGATCCATTGTCTCATACATTTCAATAACGGGAATGACTAAAAGCCCATTCTCAAAAGCAACTCGAGTTTTACGAGCACCTGTAGCAATGATTGCTTTTCCTTGAGGAACTTTTTTATACCATCGAGCAATGGCAATGCAGATAGCAAAGAAAAATACAGCTAGAATCACCCCTAAAGTGATCCATACATTTTGAAAAATCGTTGCTAATAATATCATGACTGTTGTTTTTTGGGTTGAATGGTAGACTGGTAGGCTAGTGGTCTGGTAGTCTGGGAATATTCCCTAATACTAGACTACCAGACTACCAGCACACCATACTACTTTTTCTCAATTAAATAATATTTATCATCCTCTGTTTTGCCAATGATGATGGCTTGTTCCCCAGATGATATGGGGTCTTTGTCGTTTTCAGTTTTTACATTTATTAAGTTAGGGGTGTCGTCAATCAGTACTTCAGCCTGTCCAAATTTGGTAGCACTGGCCGGTAATTTGAGCCTGCATTCCATTCCAACATAATCAATTGCCTCAGCAGTCGTATCTAATCGCTTAAAAACAGGAATTAATGGAGTGCTCAATATTTTGGCAACTACTAAATTTACAAATAGAATAGGAATAAACATAGCTAAGGCAAAAAGAGCACTTCCTTGTCCAATGTAATAATTACTCAGGATAGACAAAACCCAACCACTCATGGCCACAAAGGTGATGATAACCATAAAGGGCATTTTACCGAAATTAAAGAAGTGAAGTGTTCCAGCCAGCCAGCCAGTTGTGGTCCCAGCTTCCACATCTGCATCTACATCCACATCTGCGTCAAGATCAATATCGGCATCAATGTCAAAATCCAAATCGAAAGAACTCAAATCAATCGCCCCCAGGATAACAGATAGCCAATAAAATATGACCAGCAGTAATAAAATAGTGTAAAATAAATTTACAGGTAAAAAAGCAACCTGGAGTAATTCTTGCATAGTTGATTCTTTTTATTGAAAAATTTTTGTCGAAGACAAAAACTTTTCAATACCTATAAAATGTTTTCATGGATCTTTTGCTTCATGCCAATAGTCATATAAAGGATTGATCCAATTAAAGGTAGAAAAATAATCAAAAGTAACCAGATAACCTTATCGCTATCTCCTTTAAAATCAGCTCTAATTATGTCTACAATACAATATATCCATAATACGGTACAGCCGATACCAATAAGAAGAATGAATAAGACAAATAATGCTGCCATTGTGGTTTGTTTTAAGTTTAAAAAGTTTTTTGAACCTTAAGAGTTTTCAGCATCCAATACTGAAACTTTAAAAAGTTTTTTTAAGGGTGTTAAGTGGTGGTGTTTTAAGTCAGTAAAGAAAGTGGCAATGCTGCCCTTTCTTACTGCTTCAATAATTAATCCTGAAATTTGGATTGATGTTAATTGTATTCAATTGGATTGTTTCATTTAATTTTTTGGATACCCTAAAAATGCTGTGTAGGAGAGCATTTTGCTACTTTTGTCGTCGAAAATCTTTAAAAATCCGACCAAAGATTAACAAAGCTATAACGTATATAAGAAGAATGATTTTGCCTTTAGAGACTTTGAATAATTATTGTAAATGTATTGTTATTGGGATGAAATTGGGGATACTTGCTAAGGATTAGGCCCTAAAATTGATTTTTGACACTGATTTACACGGATTGGCACTGTTTTTTACTATTTACCTTACTCGGGTTTAAAAGAAACACTTACTACAGAACTAGTATTAAAAAAGCCAAGGGCTCCGTTGCTTATATTTCCTTTTACATTGGCTGGTGTAGAAGGAAATAAGGTGCCTCGCCATTCTGTTTCCATAAATAAAGATCTTAGGTACTCATAATAGGAATCTGAAAGGTTGTATTTTTTCTGAATCACATGAAAGCTAGGATTAAAACCATAAAAATGAGGGATCTCAAAATTTAAAAGACCATTTACTTCAATATTTGAATGGGTGAAGTAGGTGAAACGATAGGTAAGTGGAGGAAAAACGTCTACACCAACCTGTAAGCCACGCCTGCTGATATCTACCTCAAAGGGCAGGGAATCAATATTTTCCTGGATCACAAACAACTCCCATTTATTAGCCTTAGTAAATCCAAATTGATGACGTCTGTACTCTAATTCTCTAAACGCACGATCTTGATTAAAACTGATGGGCTCAAATTCAGTGGGTAGTGATGGCATGGTATCGGTGGCCATATAGATATTGTCTTCATATTGAATTTCCAAAGTATAAACTCTTCCAGGGATTCCTTGAATGCTATCTGTAAAATAATGACCTGGTTGTTCTTCCTGTAATGAATAGGTATTTAAGCCATCACTGATTGTCAAAAAAGCGCCACTAATCATTCGATGGGATGAAGTATCATTAAAAAAGCCGCTAGAAGAAAGGCTTACTTCGTGTTTTTTAAATTCATTGGAGATTTGTCCGTCTACCACTAGTAATTGATTATTAGAGCTTGGTTCTAATTCAATTTCCTCTACACATGAATTAAAACATAGACATAAAATAATAAGGCTAATGAATTGTACTTTTCTCATCTTAAAAACTGAAATTATAGGATAAAGAAGGAAATATTCCACTCACATAAGTTTTAAAAGCTCCAACATCTAGTGGATTGGGTATATTATCTGTTCCTTTTTCTTTTTTCGGTAAAATATCTATTGACAAAGTATTCTTTCGGTGGTAAACATTATAAATTGTGAAAACCCAGTAAGCAAGGCGGTCCTTTTGTTTCTTATTTTTCCCATTTAAAGTAATCGAAAGATCTAGGCGATGGAAGGTTGGTAGCCGTTGTGAATTTCGATCTCCATAAAGTGGAATGATGGTGTTTTGATATTCAAAACTGCCAATGGGAAGGGTGGTGGACCTCCCGCTAATCAACTGCCAATTTAAAGCAAACTCCCATCTTTTTTGCGTTTTATAATTCAGCCATAATTTTGCTGCATGTGGTTGATCATAATAGGTAGGATAGGCGCGCCCATCATTTATGTTTCCGATTTCTCTCAGGGACCGGCTGTAGGTGTAACTTAAAAAACCATTAAATGGCCCGCTCCTTTTTTGGAGCGTGAGTTCCAGTCCATAAGCCTTTCCTGAACCAAATCTAAGCTCGCCTTCGATAAAAGGGTTTTGAAGCAATTGGGCGTGGTCTCTAAAATCAATTTGTTGATGAAGCCATTTAAAATAGCCTTCAACGGACCACTGAAGATTGTTGTTGGTGTTTTTTTGGGTAAAACCAAGTGATAATTGATCGGCCGTTTGAGCTGGAATATTGGGGTTGGAAGGCATAAAGGTATAGAAGGCATTAAATGCAGTAGTAGTATTCCGAAGTTGATAAATATATTGGGCCATACGACTATAACCACCGTTTAACCAGGCATTCG
>JANQPA010000123.1 GCA_028285545.1 Saprospiraceae bacterium
TGTTTGAGTGACAACATTTCCTTTTCCATCATCGTAGGTCCAAGTGATGATGTGAACACCTTGAGTATTATAAGTCAAAGGATCAGAGGTCGTCCCCTGGATGGTTCCACCACAGCGATCAGTAGCCGTTGGAATAGTAGTCACTGTAGCTGAACATTGTCTTCTTATGGTAGGTAGGCTCTCCCGATCAGGAACAGGAGCGATGTCATCCTTAACGACAATGGTTTGAACTTGTAAGGAGGTATTCCCATTTCCGTCATCAAAAACCCAGGTAACGGTATAAGTCCCAACTTGGTCAAAATAAAGTGGATCAGAAGTAGAGCCAATAACCTGCCCTGCACAATTATCGGTAGCAAAAGGAGGCTCAAGACCAGCTTCACAGTTTCCAGTGATGGTCGGCAAAGTAGCTACATTTGGCACCGGAGCAGTACCATCATCGATGATCACCGTTTGAGTTTGAGTGACTGCATTTCCATTACCATCATCAAAGGTCCAGGTAATAATATGAGTTCCCAGAGAAGAGTAGGACAGGGGATCATTGGTAGTGCCTATTATAGTACCTTCACAGTTATCCGTGGCTGTAGGGGCCTGAGAAACGCTCAAAGAGCATTCTGCCTTGAGAATAGGAAGAGAATTCTGATCAGGAACAGGATTAGTCACATCATCTACAATGACGGTTTGAGTTTGAGTTGCTACATTACCATTTCCATCATCGAAAGACCAGGTGATAATATGACTACCTTGAGTAGAATAAGTGGTAGGATCAGAAGTTGTTCCTTTTATTACCTTACCTTCACAATCATCCGTAGCGGTAGGAATGGTGGAAACCGTTGCAGAACATTCACCAAAAATAGTGGGTAAAGAAGCCATATTTGGTACTGGTTTAGAGATGTCCTTAACGATGATCGTTTGCGTTTGTGTTTCGACATTTCCATTGCCATCATCGAAGGTCCAGGTGATGATATGGGTACCTTGAGTGGAATAAGTAAGAGGATCATTGGTGGAGCCGGTTATTATACCAACACAAACATCCGTAGCAGTAGGAGGAGAAGAAACTGTTGCAGAACATTCACCAGAAATAGTAGGTAAAGAAGCCGCATTTGGTACTGGTTTAGAGATGTCCTTAACGATGATCGTTTGCGTTTGTGTTTCGACATTTCCATTGCCATCATCGTAAGCCCAGGTGATGATGTGAGTACCTTGAGTGGAATAGGTCAAAGGATCATTGGTAGCTCCTATTATTTTACCAGCACAGGCATCCGTAGCAGTAGGAGTGGAAGAAACCGTTGCTGTACATTCTGCTATAATAGTTGGGAGAGAAGGTAAATCGAATACTGGAGGGACATTATTTTCTACCACAACGGTTTGTTCCTGCAAAGTCACATTGCCCAGATTATCTGTATAACTCCAGGTAATGATATAACTTCCAGGTATAGTATAGCTTAATGGATCAGAAGTTTGGCCCACTATGGCATTTGTGCCATCACAAAGATCAGAAGCAGTAGGAACTGAATTTACAGTTACAGAACAATCTCCTTTTAATATGGGAAGTGAAGCAACATCAGGTACGGGGCCCTGCTTGTCATTAACAGATACTAATTGGGTACAAGAAGCTGTGTTTTCTCCTTTATCTGTTACAGTCCATTTCACCAGACGAGAACCTACATTGAAAGAATTTGGGGCATCATTAGTAATAGTATAACCTGAACAATTATCTATAATGGAAGGAGTTCCCAGATCTTCAATTATTATTGAGCAGGCACCTTGCTCAGTATCTATGACTAAAGTAGTGGGGCAAGTGATTTTAGGAGTAAAATCATCAATAATTGTTACCTCAAAATTACAATTAGCTTTATTTCCAGAGGCATCCTTTACTTCAAAAGAATTAGTGGTAACACCAATTTGGAAGTCGCTTCCACTGACTAAACCCGCTGTCTGGGTGAAAGAAAGCCCCGAGCAATTATCAGAATATTCAATATTATATTCAATATTAGAACTACAGATGTTGGCATCAACTATACGCCTGGTAATGTCATCTGGACAAGAGATTTTTGGATCCTCATTGTCAACTACCGTTACAGTAAAAGAGCATTTATCGCTATTTCCTGCCTTATCTTCGGCACTAAATTCATTTATAGTTATACCTAAAGGAAAAGTGGCCCCAGATGCTTTTCCTGATATTTGGGTTAAAGTAATCTCAGAGCAGGGATCAGAAGCGGTAACCGAAAAGTCGACCACTGCTTCACAGGAGCCCGGATCAACATTTACTTTTATATTATCTGGGCAAGTGAAGGTAGGGCTTTCTCGATCTCTGATTATAACGTTGAAGTCACAGGATGCAGTTAATCCAAATGCATCTTCGACCAAAAAATGATTGGTTGTTGTTCCGATTGGGTAGGTATCACCACTTTTAAGACCTTCAGTTTGCATCAAAGTAGCCTCCGAACAATTATCTGAAAAGGAAACCTCATAGTTGACAATAGCACTGCAATTACCTGGCTCTAAATCTACAATAATATGCTCTGGACAATTAATTGTAGGTGCTTTATCTTCTGTGACCGTAACATTAAAACTACAATTACTTTGGTTACCTGCCCAGTCAGTAGCTTTTACATCAACCTTGGTGGTACCTATTGAAAATAAAGATCCAGATTTATGACTGGGCTCCACTAATACATAACACTCATCATTGGTAACGAATTCACCGAAGGTAGCTTTTGCATCACAATTTTCCCCAGTTGCTTTTACAGTAATATTAGGACAGCTGAGTGTAGGAGGCTCGGTATCTTCGGAGGGGTCGATAATTGTAAAAGAGCCTGTAGCACAGGTCATAGCTCCGGGAGACTGAGTAGTTTGAAACCTATAGTTTTTAGCCCCTCCTATTTCAGAGGCTTTTATTGAAATATTAAAATCACAGGTCCAGCGGCCATTGGCCCTTACACAATTCTCCGAGGCAAAAGTGCCTCTACTTTTTCCACCAATAATGACAGTCAATCGAGGTTTTCCTGAATATTGAATAGCGTTTTTTACTGTAATAGTGAAGTAACCATCAGTAGATACGCATTCAGAATATGACCAGGAGCCACAGGATTGGCCGTTCATAAAAAAAGGAAATAGAAAAAAGGACATTAAAAGCAGAGTAGTAATTTTTTTTGCGTAATTCTTGTGTGTAAAAAGATTGGATAGGCATCCATTGTTTGAGTGTACCATTTTCATTTTTTGTTTGTGTTTGTTTTTAAGAATCCGATGGGAAGTTGACTATGAGAGCGGTAGTCTGTCCAATAGGAATCCAGTATGGAGCATGATGACTTATGCTCCCATAGGCTATTCTTAAAGTATTATGTGTTGTTGGAAATCGAGGGGTCAACAAATGGAGAAAGAGGCGATTTCGGTTTTGTTTACCTTCTTGTTATTGTTGACGACACAAAGGTGGCGGGAAATGAAATTTGATGAATTACTTATTGGTTCAAAATCTTTACTTATTGGTTCATTTTTATTTAAAAATTCATAAGCGAAAAAAAAGGAAAAGTTTTAATTTATTGAAAGACAGTTATTTACGATTTTTTGTAGGAGGGAAGCCAAATTCTTCAGAAAATATTCGAGAAAAATAACTTGGATTGCTAAAACCTGTTTCGAAAGCTACCTGAGCGATGTTTAAATCGGTTGTTTCAAGTAAGGCCTTGGCATTTTGGAGGCGTACCGAACGGATATAAAGCGAAGTAGATTGGTTAGTCAAGGCTTTAATTTTTCGATATAATTGACTTCGGCTCATGGTTACTTCTTTACATAGTTCCAGGAGGCCAAAATTTTCGTCATCCAAATTAGCTTCTATGATCTTTCTGACTTTAAGAATAAATTCATCTTCTTGTTGAAAAGTGGGGTCATCACTAGGTTTGGGATGCTGTACGGTACTATACCTTTCCTGCAATTTTTTTCTAATGGAAAGCAGATTATTCAATCGAAGCAAAAGTTCTTTTTTATCAAAAGGTTTAGTCAGGTATTCATCCGCTCCTCTTGTCAAACCTTCCAGGCGCGAATCTTGGTCTGCTTTGGCGGTTAAAAGAACAATGGGGATGTGACTGGTTCGTTCATCCGTTTTTAGAGCTTGACATAATTCCAAGCCATCTTTTCTGGGCATCATTAAATCACTAATAATGATATCTGGAACGAATTGTATAGCCTTTTCTATACCTTCCTGACCATCCATTGCTATTTTCAGATGATATTGGTCTTCCAGGCAAGAAACAAGATATTGCACCACATCCGAATTATCTTCTACGATAAGAAGACTAGGCTTGGTTTCTGAATTATGAATATTTGAAATTTCAATCTCTTCATAACCAGATACTGTATAAGGTAAATCAATACTTTTACTGATTTGATTTTGTATATTTTTAAGAGGAGCCTCAGTATGAATGGGTATTGTTATAGTAAATCTGGTTCCTTCCCCTAATTGAGAATTGACTTTTATATTTCCATTCATTAAATGAACCAGTTCTTGAGTTAATGCCAACCCAATTCCAGTTCCTTCACTTTGGCGGGTATTTGAACTATCCACCTGATAAAATTGATTGAAAATTTCAGGCAGTTTATTTTTTGGAATACCTACACCAGTATCTATGACCTGTAAACAAAGAAAAGGTGATGAAGAAGAGGTAATTGAACTAACTTTCACAGTAATTTTCCCACCTTCCGGAGTAAATTTTAGGGCGTTAGACATTAAATTTGAAATGATCCTTAATATTTTATCAGGATCAAAATCCATGATGAGTTCAGCCTTAGGTGCATCAAGTTTCAGTTCTATGTTTTTATCTTCAGAATAAGATTGGAAGGATTCTATAATGTATTTAATATAACTAATGATATTCCTTTGAATTAAATTCAATTTTAAATCACCAGATTCGAGTTTTCGCAGATCTAAAATTTGGTTAACCAAATTGAGTAAATTATCACTATTCCTTCTGATCATTTTTTGTCCTTTATGGAACCATTTCTCAGGGTTTTCGGCCATTTTTTCTGTTATACCATTTATGATAGTGAGTGGGGTTCGGAATTCGTGAGAAATATTAGTGAAGAAATGAGATTTGGCCGTATTCAATTCTTTTTGTCGTTCTGCTTCCTTGCGTTCATTTTCAATCTCATATTTTAGCCGAAGCCGATTTAATCTCAATCTAAATAACCACCATATTATTAGACCTAGAATAGTGAGGTAAAGAAAATAGGCGAGATTACTTCCATACCAGGGCGGAAGGATTTTAATTTTTAGGCTTGTAATTTTTTTGTTCCAAACACCGTCACCGTTAGCCCCCTTAATTTTAAAAGTATAATTGCCGGGGGATAAATTAAGGTAAGGAGCGAAATTATCTGTGCTCTCATGTACCCAGGGAGCCTCTGCGCCTTCTAAATAGTACCTGTATCGATTTTTGGAAGGGGCTGAAAATTCGAGCCCTGCAAATTCAAAAGTTAGGTTGTTTTTTGAAAAGGGCAGTGTCAATTTTGGAGTATATTCAATAGCTTGTTCGAGTATGTGGGTACTATCCCGAACAGTAACTTTTTCATTATTGATTTGCAATCCAGTGATCCATACTTCAGGTGCATTAGGATTCTCTTTTAAATCATTAGGATGAAAAACATTTAATCCATTGATACCACCAAATAACATCGTTCCATTAAGAGATTTTGCATAAGCATAGGTGTTAAACTCATCACTTTGCAAACCATCCGCTTTTGTGAAGTTTTTGATTTGACCATTGCTAGTGTTATATCGTATCAAGCCCTTATTAGAACTCATCCACAAATTCCCATCATCATCATTCAGGATTCCATAAATTACATCATTAGGAAGCCCATTTTTGGTATTTAAATAAGAGAAGGTCATATTTCGAGTGTCTAAACGATGAAGACCTCCACCCCTTGTACCTATCCAAAGTATTTCTTCATCTATAGGATCTTTAAGTAAAGTAGCTACTTGATTATTGAGTAAACTTTCTCGTTCTCCATCCTCCTTAGTAAAAAATTGACTTTCAAAAGAATCATTTTGAGGAACTATCTTGATCAAACCTTTTGATGTTCCTACCCAAATAAGCCCATTCTTTGTCATTTCTAGAGAAAAAACATTAATTGTTTTTTCTATTTGATCCCTGAACCTATACAATCGAGTGCTTTTATTTTCAATATGAAAAATCACTAAATAATTATTACTGGCGGCTAAGATGGTATTCTCTTGAGGTATATATTTAACAATGGGACCTTTCGGTTCCCGGGGCATGATGATATGTTGTTTTTCAAACCAGCCCTTCTTATTTAATTTTGACATATAAAAATGAGAAGTATCCTGAACTAAGGTCCATAAATCCCCATTTCGAACCTCAATGATTTTAGATTTTGGTTTAAGCCCCTTATGAATCAAAGAAAGCCTAGGTTTTTCCCCTGGGATATATAAATTTTCATCCGTAATTTGATTATGAAAAAAAATTTCGTTGTGCGAAGACATAAAAGGAAATCTATAAATTGACTTACCGCGGAAATGGGTTTTAATTTTGAATAAACGAGGGCTAAACTTCATTATTCCATATCCTGAAGTACCTTGCCAAAGGATGCCTGATTGATCCATTGTAAAGTTTAAATTTCCTAAATTGTTACTTTTAATAATGTGAGAAGCATCCTTCGTAGATATTTGGGGTTTATCCAGAATTTGCTGATCAAAAAACATTAATTGTTCCTTACCCCATAAAAAAAGCCAGGGTTGTTGTTCCTTTTCAAATGGAAGAAAATCTACTACGCTAAAATCAAAATGGATGTTCTGCCATTGATGGCCGTTGAAAAATGCTAAGTTTGAAGTGATGTCAGAAGATGATAGAGGCTTCGCTAACAATTTTTTTTGGGAAATAACCTTAAATCGTTCTATTTCTTTTAGAGTTGATGGAGGTATAAAAGGAGCCCATTCCAGAGTGCGTATATCTAGTTGATTGATTTTATTTTCAACTGGATCTAAAAACAAGAAGTAATCGCCAATGTAAGCCATTTCATCAGTTAAAAATTTAAAGTCTTTTGGTACTAAAAAAGAGTTGATAGACTCAATGTCTTTCTCAGATAGTTTCTCTAAATTCTTAAAACCTTTCGGAAAAGTTATTCTAAATATTTGATTATTAGATGATTCTACTGCCCAGAATTGTCCAAGAGTATCCTTGTGAATAAAAAAAACATATTCGGAGTTTTGACTGACTCGGTTTTTATCCTCTAAAGGAATGGTATAAAATCGTTTACTCTGTTTATGAAATAGATTCAAACCTCCGCCGGAAGTGCCTGCAAGAATAAAGTTTCCATAATCATAGAGTGTATTAACCTGGTCTTGAGAAATGGAAAAGGGGTCAGCTGGATCATGGGTAAATTTTTCGAAATTTTCTCCATCATAACGGTTTAGCCCATTTTTGGTTCCAATCCAGAGGAAACCTTCCCTATCCTGCATGACAGAGGAGATAAATCCTTGAGACAAGCCGTCTTCAATGGTGAGCATTTCTGGCTCAATGATTGATTGGGCCTTAATAAAAAGAGATAATAAAGTAAATAGTATTAAGCAGTAGGTACCCTTCAACATAATGGAACAAAAATAATAATAATAGCTGTTAGATAGTAGAAGGTCGAAAGTAGAAGGTCGAAAGATTTTAAAACATACATGTCTAGAAACGCCATGTCCCAAAAATCTGGATATATCCTCTGGTTGAAACCAAGATTAAGCCTTGTATTTCAGTAATAAATGAAAAAAATAAGACATGGCCCGCAAGGGACCATGTCAGTAAAACAAATAACAATCCGTCCTAGAATTTATCGTTGCAACATCACCTTCTGATTAATCAAGGCCTTTCCGGCTCTCAACCTGATCAAATAAATTCCGGAAGGTAG
>JANQPA010000125.1 GCA_028285545.1 Saprospiraceae bacterium
TGTACTGCAAGGATGGAAAAGTGCATAACCTCCTGCTTTCCGTGACCAATGAAAAAGGAAATACCACCCATTGTCAGGCCACCGTATTCCTTGAGGGAACCGACAGCGATAATGATGGCATTTTAGACCAATGCGACAACTGCCCGGACACCTACAACTCAGACCAAAAGGACAGTAATAATAATGGTACCGGAGATGCCTGTGAAGAAAACTCCAATCCTGATCCAAACCCTGGTGGCTGGGGAGGCTGGAGTTTGAAAAAGCAAGGTCAGGAAGATAATAACATCATCACTGAATTGAGGGCTTATCCCAATCCATTCCAGGAAGAAGTCAATTTGAGTTTTAGCCTGGATCAGGAAGAAAGAACTACAGTGGAAATCTTCAACATCCAGGGACAAAGAGTGCATACCCTATTATCAGAAATAGCACCAAAAGGAGAGCATCGTGTCCAATGGGATGGAAAAGATCAAAATGGACAGCCCATGCCAGCAGGTATTTATCTGGTCAGATTGAGAGCAGGCAAGGCATTGATTAATCAGAAGGTGATTTTACAAAGATAAATAAGAGTACGTATTATTTATTTTGGGAAGACATGACCTGTAAGGGGCATGTTCTTCCTTTTTTAAGAGCAGTTGAAAAATCAAATCTGCTCCTTTTACAATGGCTGGAGCTTTTAAGCTTTTCATTCCCTAGACTAACAATATTTAGGCCCTTCCATGGTACATAATAATGCATAAATCTATGCCCAGGGGCAATGTTATGTTTGCCTTCTACAGCCGTGCATTAACTGGTTATAATTTATAGGCTAAGCTTTAGTTAACATCTACCAAAACAGTGTAATTCAGTAACAGTCTGTGCGCGTTAGGCCCTGTCTGCCGGAGGCATGAAGTGTCAAAAAAATTGATTAGAACTATAACTAATCAATGCACGACTCTATTAGGCAAATAATTTCTCCTTAGCTTATTCTAATTTAACTCATAACTCGCATATGTTATGTTATGTCTAGACAGGTCTTTCATTCCCACAAAGAAGTCTTATCTTTATTTTAATAGTCGTTTAAATCCTGACTTACGTTAAATAAGCAATAACAGAAATTCGATTTCTCCATGAAACCCTTGATCTTCTCCATATGGTTTCAGCTTCTCCTGACGGTGAGCTTTGCTTCCGATAGCCTTTCTATTCCCTCATTATACCCTTCCTATCTAACTGCTTATGATGAAGAGCAAGGCCTGGCTACCTCTTGTATTAGTGAGATTATCGTGGATAAAAAAGGCCGCCTTTGGTTAAAACCCTGTCCAAGAGCCATTTTTGGCAAATCTGTCAGCTCCTACTTATTTGATGGGAATAAATCCTATGATATTCCTTTGCCTAAATCTGACTCATCGACCTGGTATGTAGAAGGTATAAGCGATGATGGCTTATTATTTGGAAAAAATTCAAGATCTCCTGAAGTATTTCTTTTGGATCCCGAAACTTATGAACATAAAATTTACGCCTTAGCTGCCGATGAGAAGATAATGAGTATTATGCCCGGGAAGGATAATAGCATTTTCTCCCTAAGCAGAACTGTTGGCCAATATGCTATTTATAAACATTCTCTAAAGGAAGAAACACTCCTTTCAACGTTTAAAAAGCCGGAAATTGTTGCCTCCTATTCAAAAGAAGAATTATCAGCAGTTATGGATAAGGGCATCATATGGTTTCTTCATCAAAATACTGGCTTTATCAAATATGATGTTAATAATAATGTATTCAAAGAGTATACCTGGATGGACCTTTTGGGACTTGAAATTCCTGATTGGATAGAATCTAGTGTTAGGGAGTTTTTAAAAATGACAGTAGATCAAAATGGAGATCTAATTTTTTATGTAAACGAACTTAACAGTTTTTTCCTCTTTGATACTCGGTTGGAGCAAATAAGCGAACATCAAGTATTAAATTCCCAATTAGCTGAAATTCTTAGACACC
The DNA here is from genome assembly GCA_028285545.1 of Saprospiraceae bacterium. Lineage (GTDB taxonomy): Bacteria > Bacteroidota > Bacteroidia > Chitinophagales > Saprospiraceae > JANQPA01. Next base: position 1,969 of record JANQPA010000125.1, read on the forward strand.
AAATTTTTAGAGTATATTTTTTCCCTGATGCTAAGAAAAATATACTCATTAAAATCAGATATAATAAGAGTAAAACAAAAGGTATATATCAACCTACTGAAACTATTATTTTATTAGACAATGATAATCAATTATTTAAATATAACTCCATTATCAATCCATCTATCCAAAAAAGCAGGTTTAATTCCGATCGAATAGTGCATGTTTATAGTAAGGATTTAAAAAAAGAAGCCTTTCTTGGAATGAATGGAGGTTTGATCATCACAGAGATACAGACTGATTTGTCCATTGTTTCTCTTCTGGAAAAATGGCCTTCGCGAGCAATGGTTCAGCTTGATAAAGATCACATTTGGATTAAAGGAGATAAAAAGAAATTTGGACAAATTGATATTTCAAAGCAAAAAATGGTCCCTAACATTATTTTTGAGGTTTGTAATAAAGATATTGATATTCCAACCTTTGCTAAATTTATCAATAGGAATCAGCAAGAAATTTGGTTCCCCACCAGAGATAGGGCCTTGTATTCATACCACATTAAAGAGCAGAAATGCATAAAATATCCAATTGGTCTGCTCTTTCACAAATTTGATTTCATCAATGAAAATGAGGTAGCCCTGGTTAGCTTAGATGGGAATCTTTTTATTTATAATCTGAAACAAAAAGAATTAAGGCCTTTTCTTCATCAAGGTCAAGCCCTAAAAATAGAAGGTATAACAAGTGACATTTATTGTGATAAAAAAGGCGTTTTGTGGATAGTTGCCACAGAAGGTTTTTGGCGTATCGATACCCATTCAGGCGAGGTGGCCCGTTTGGGTCAAAAGGAAGGCTTTGAGGTCGATCAGTTTTTGAGTATCCTGGAAGGTGAAGAAGGGACTTTATGGTTAGGGACCATGTCCGATGGCCTTCAAATGTATAATACCGAAAGTGGCCTCATAAAAGTAATCGATCAAAATACAGGACTATCTAATAATACGGTGGTGGGAATTTTGTCAGACCATGAGGGAGATATCTGGGTCTCTACTTTTAAAGGAATAACTGTGCTTTCTAAAACGGGAGAGGTTTTATTTGAAATACAAAAAAAAGATGGCCTTTCCCACCAGGAATTTAATCGTAGCTCTTTTTTAAAAACATGGGATGGCAAACTCATTTTTGGAAATGTATTTGGCATCAATATTATTGACCCTCTTAAGGTCAAACAAATTTATGCCCAAAAAGAAGCCCCCAAAATTTATTTAACTGAAATCAGTTTTTTTAATAATAAATCCGATGAGTCTATTGTTCTTAGAAAAAATCTGGAAAATATTGGACAAATAAAATTAGCTCCCACGCATCGTCTTCTTAATTTAAATTTTGCTCTTTCGGATTATTTAAACCCTGAAAAAATAAATTATGCTTACCAAATTAAAAGCACCAAAGATAAATCCATTGAAGAGGAGAACCAGGACAAGGATTATTGGATAAGCTTAGGTGCAAAATCAGAGTTAACCCTCACAAATTTACCGGTTGGTGAATTTACCATCCTTATCAAAGGCAGTAATCACACAGGAAAATGGACAGAACATCATCTCTCCATTCCTGTAAAAATTTTGCCTTTCTTTTATAATACCTGGTGGTTCTATTTGCTTTGTAGCATTCCGATAATTACCGTCCTGTTTCTAGGCTACAGACAATTATTTACGGAGAAAAAAAGGCTGGAAGCTGAGGTCAACAAACGGACCCAGCAAATAGTCAAAGACAAAGAATTAATAGAAGAACAAGCAGCCAAACTGCTTGAACTGGATGAAATGAAATCCCGTTTTTTTACCAATATCTCCCATGAGTTCAGAACACCTCTGACCATTATCTCCGGGATGGTCCCTCAAATAACAAAAGAACCTGATAAATGGCTAACAAAAGGCATGAAACTGATCCAGAGAAACAGCAATCATCTTTTGTCTCTGATTAATCAAATTCTGGATCTTAGAAAATTGGAGTCTGGTGCCCTCAAACCTAATCTTATTCAGGCAGATATTCTCCCCTACTTGCTCTATATTATTGATTCCTTTCGAGTTATTGCCCAATCTAAAGGCATTAAATTTCATCTGCTTACGCAGCAAAAGCAATTAATAATGGATTATGATCCGGATAAAATGATGCACATTTTGTCAAATCTCCTTTCCAATGCTATAAAATACATACCTGGTGAAGGAGACATTTATATACAAATTGACAAACAAAATCATCAGGATCAGGACCAGCTCATAATTTTAGTAAAAGATACTGGGCAGGGCATAAAAAAGGAACATCTTCCTTTTATTTTCGATCGCTTTTATCAGGTGGAGGACCTGGCATCTCAAAAACCCCAGGGATCAGGGGTAGGATTAGCTCTAACCCGAGAGTTAGTCAATCTATTGGATGGGTCCATTAAAGTAGATAGCGAATGGGGTGTAGGAACTACCTTTACCCTTTGTTTTCCTATTAGCCAAAAGGCCAGATTACAGGATAACCAAATGGATGTAGAAGTTAATAATATAGACGTTAATGAAAATACCAATCCGGTTGTCGCTACCACCCCTCCTGTTTTTTCTGATCAAAAAATCGAAAATCAAATACTAACAGAAACTAAACCTTCAGATGACTCTCCACTGCCCTCTTTATTGATTGTAGAAGATAATCCGGAAGTTCGGCTTTACCTTACAGCCTGTCTGGCTAAAGATTATGAATTATTGATGGCAGAAAATGGGCAGGAAGGAATTGACCTGGCTCTAGAAAAAGTTCCCGACCTCATTGTAAGCGATGTAATGATGCCCATAAAAGATGGCTTCGAATTATGTGATACCCTCAAAAATGATGAACGCACCAGCCATATCCCAATCATTTTACTAACAGCCAAAGCAGATTTTGATTCTAAAATAAGCGGTCTAAAAAAAGGTGCCGATGCTTATCTGACCAAACCATTTCAGGAGCAAGAGTTATTGGTAAGATTGGATCAATTGCTCATTTTAAGGAATAAATTGCAAGAAAGATATAAGAATCTGTCAGAAATTGCTTCATTACCTACTTCGCCGAAGCATGAAATTGAAGATGCTTTCATTAAAAAATTCCGTCAATTGGTAATAAAGCATATTACGGAAGAAAACTTTGGGGTCATTCAACTTTGCCGATTATTGAGACTGAGTCGGTCCCAATTATATAAGAAAGTAAAAGCATTAACCGGCTTATCTACCACCGCTCTTGTCCGTTCCATCCGACTCCAAAAAGCCAAACACTTGCTTCAGACTACCAATTTAAATGTCTCTGAAGTGGGTTATGAAGTAGGAATCAACAATCCGGCCTATTTTTCCCGCATTTATACTGAAGAATTCGGGGAAGCTCCAAGCGAAACACGCAACCATCTATAAATCAACACTTTACCCTTTATTTCTGCTCTAAAAATGATCCAATAGGTAAAGCTTTTTTTACGAATTGGACCATTTAGTAAAGCCAATTACCCTATTGGTAAAGCACTTCTTTTCAGAGCCTCCCACCTTTGTAAGGCACTCAAATTTATTCAAACAACCAACAGCTATTGGCTTCAATTTTCAAAGGTGAAAAACTTCAAAACCTATAAAAAAATGCAATCCCTCACTTCCATCATCCGGCAATCTCTGATGCCCAAACTGGCCACCATCCAAAAGGAATCCAGTTTAAAATGGCTGAAAAAACATCTTCCCAGTGAGACTGGAGTAAATGGACTTCATGCATTTTGTGGAAGTGGTCAGGAAACTTTTCTCATAGGCTCTTTACTGAACGGAGCATTTAATCTCTATGGTATTGATGAAAATCAAAGCCTGATTAAGAAAGCTGAGGCGGCTAAAGATGTCGGACAATGGAAGCAGATTTATTTTTTAAATACCAATCCTTCCACATGGGAATCAGAACAAAAATTTGATTTTGTCTATAGCCGGATTTGGAAAACTGATTTATGGCAGCAGGCCAGCTTTCTAAAAAATACCAAAAACAATTTGGAGAAAGGTGGAAAGTTTATTCTGGAGCTCATACAATTCTCTGGTTTTTCGGCCTATCCCTATCACCCTGTTTATTCCAGGTCAGTAGAATTGATTGCCAAAATAGAGCAATCTCATGCCAATAATACTGAAAAGTGTATAGACCTACTTCAGAATCTGGGCTTTCAAATCCAGGAAATCAACTATTCTCCCCCTGCATTTATAACCAAAATGAACAAAGATTTCCTGTCTAGGATACTGGCAACATTTGAAGAAAAACTACTGCAATTAAGGCTGGTGACAAAAGAAGAATTGGAGCCACTCCTCCTGGAACTTCAGCGATATGAAGCCAGGGCAGATACCCTGATCAGCAGACCAGGAGTGTATCAGATACTTGCAAGCACATGACATAAAAAAGTTCTTAAAAGACTAGAAAACAATTTAATAATCTTCATTCCTATTCAAAATGAAAAATTTACGCATTAACTATCTTTTTCTAATAGCATTCGGTTTTTTGTTATTACACACTCCTGAGCAAATACATGCCCAGGATACTTTGACCATGACTTTTGACAATGGCAAAAAGGAACCGGGCTTTAGCTTCACTTTGTTTAAATGGGATAAAAAAACGAAAGCAATATTTCCATATGCAGCCAATGTCAATATGCGACCGGTTAAAATTAGCAAAAATGAAGGTTGCTTCAATTTAATTAGTTTTGACAGACGTAGAGGAGGCGGAAGTGAATGGAGAGTTCGGGATAATCATGGGCGTGAAAAAAAATTTAGTAATAGGGGGACAATCACTTTAAACTGGGAAGATATTACCTGGGTTAATTTTAAAATGGTTGGACAAGGTTCCAATACAAATAGTACATGGGACCTGGATAACATAGTATATACCATCCCGGTGAAGATACCTGCTTCTAAACCTACCCTAAGCTTGAATACAAATAATGTTTGTCCGGGAGAGCCGGTTGTCCTGACTATCGATGGAGAACTAAACGACGCCTCGAAATGGGAGGTATATGAGGGAAGTTGCGGAGGTACCCTTGTAGGTTCAACCTCTGGAACCAGCCTTACGGTAAATCCTACCAGCACAACAAGCTATTATGTCAGGGGTGTAGGAAACTGTCCCCCTCCTGGTGAGTGTAGCGATCCGATTACGCTGAATGTGAAAGTCCTTTCCACTCCTTTTACCAGCGTTTCGGCTTCTGCCAACAACATATGCCCTGGTGAAGAGGTATTATTACAACCTCTTGGTGGAACCAGCGGTACCGGAGCACAAATAAAGTGGTATACCGGTCCAAATGGAACAGGCACCAATATTCCAGCTGTCACCATACCAGGTGGTGGTAGCTCAGGCGTCATTAAAGTTAGTCCTATCCAAACCACCACCTACTATGCCAGAAGAGAAGGAGATTGTAATATTTCTGCAGACTTTAGTTATACCGTGTTGGTTGGTAATCCTATTACCAGCCAGCCAGATGATGTGAGCACCTGTATTGATGGAAATGCACAATTCAGTATAACTGCTGACAATACTATTGAAAGAACTTACCAATGGTTTTATTCTGAGAATAACGGAACTACCTGGATTCCCCTTGAAAATGGCGGGACCGCCCCCAGAGTATCCGGTGTTGTATCTTCAAAAATTAATCTATCAAATATTCCGGCGTCCTGGGATGGAAACCTATTTAGGGTGACCGTCTCTGCTGACTGTGGTTTAATACCATCTAAGAGTGTCAAACTCAGTTTGGGTACCCGCGCGGTACTCATTGAACACCCTGAAAGTATTTCTGTTTGTTCTGGAAGTGAGGTTAGCTTTACAGCCTCCTTTGACAATGCCATCAGTTTACTTTGGCAGCAGTCAACTGATGATGGAAATACCTGGACTGATATGAGCAATTCAACGAATGTCTCAGGGGTAAATACCAGCACCCTGACTTTGCGGAATGTATACACTTCCTTTTCCGGTAGGCGTTACCGACTGAGTGCTACCAATTGTAAGACTAGTTATAGCTTTGGTGGTATCCTCACGGTCGACTTTTCATCTCCTTATACCAAAGTGACTGCTTCTAAAAATAACCCATGTCCAGGTGATGAAGTAACCCTTACCCCGGAGGGTGGTACCGATGGCCCCGGAGTCGTGACAAGGTGGTACACAGGTCCAAATGGGACCGGCGTCCAAATTCCAAATGATGTTCTTGATGGAATCGAACTTCCTTCTATTACGGTCAGTCGTATTCGAACGACCACCTACTATGTCAGAAGAGAAATGGGTTGTAATAAATCTAAAGACAAGAAATATACATTGTCGATTCTACCTAATATTATTGAACAACCCAGTGATGTGAACACTTGTATTGATGGAAATGCCAGCTTTAGCATAACTTTTGAACTTGATCAAGAAAAAACCTACCAATGGTCCTACTCCTCAGATAATGGAGTCACCTGGAATGACCTGGCTAATGGCGGGACGGCACCCCGGGTATCCGGTGCTGTATCTTCAGAACTTAATATGTCAAATATTCCGGCATCCTGGGATGCTTACCTGTTTAGGGTGTTCACCCATATCGAAAGAACCTATGCCCGTAAAAACTGTAATGTAACAAGCACTAGTGCCAAACTTAGTCTGGGTATCCGCCCCACAAGGGTTGCACATCCTGTTCCTGTTACCGTTTGTGCAGGAGATGAAGTCAGCTTTACGGCCTCCTTTACCGATTTCATCAGCCTGCTTTGGCAAGAATCACCTGATGGTGGAACTACCTGGACGGATATGAGCAATTCAACGGATGTCTCGGGGGTCAACACAAGCACCCTGATCTTAAGAAATGTGCCCGCATCCTTCTCTGGCAGGCGCTATCGACTAAGTGCTACCAACTGTAAAACGGTCTACAGCTTTGGGGGTATTCTCACCGTTAATAGTGCTCCAACAGTCAATACTCACCCTTCAGATCAAAGTACAAATGGTGGAGGAAGTGCCTCCTTCTCGGCTAGTTTCAATAATGCAGCCTCTGTTAATTGGGTCTATACCGTGGACGGTGGAAGCACCTGGAATACTTTAAACGATGGGGGTAGTAGTCCAACTATTTCTGGAGCCTCTACTAATACTCTGAGTTTAAGTAATGTACCCTCTTCCTGGAACGGTAGAGAATTTGCCCTTCTTGGAGAAAACGCTCCTTGCTCTCCAACCTATACTGACCGAGCCTTATTGGAAATCACCAATACTGCGCCTGTAGCCAAATGTAATGATATCAAAATGGAAGTAAGAAATTCTTGCATAATAAAAATTCAGGCCGACCAAATTGATGATGGCTCTTTTGACCCAGACGGAGATCCTATTTCTTTGAGTTTGGACATAGATGAATTCAGCTTCGGTACTCATGCGGTAGTATTAACAGTGAGCGACGGTGAATTAACAGATCAGTGTACGGCTCAAGTGATCGTTGAAGACAACACACCTGTCAAAGCCTTATGTAAGGATGTTACCATACAACTCGATGAGAATGGACAGGCCAGTTTAACAGCAGACGATATCAATAATGGATCTTTTGATAATTGTGGCATTAGCAAAATGATGGTTACTGTTAGTGAATTTGACTGCTCAAATTTGGGTCCAAACACTGTACAGTTAAAGGTTACGGATACTTCTGATCGTAGCAGCTCCTGCTCAGCCACTGTCACGGTAGAAGATAATATGGCTCCTGTTGCCCGATGTAAAAATCTGGATGTCCCTATAGATGCTCAAGGTATGGCAAGCATCGCTGCTCTGGAATTCGATGATGGATCAACAGATAATTGCGGATCTGTTCAGTTTGAATTTTCGGATGGATCAACAGAATTAAATATAAGTTGTGCCCCTAGACCTATCATTAAGACGTTACACTTAAAGGACGGTAATGGCAATCTAAGTACTTGTATAGTTAATATCAAGACTGTTGATAATATCCCACCTACTGCAAAATGTAAAGACATTACCATCAATTTAGATATTTATGGCAGGGCAAAGTATTCAATATCAGATGTTGATAATGGGTCCTTCGATAATTGTAGCCTGTCCCCCTTTGTTCCCACTTCTTTTTCTTTATCTTGTAATGACATCGGCACTTTTGAAGTTACCCATACCGTTACGGATCGTTTAAGCGGCAATTCAGATTTTTGTACTGCTAAGATTACCGTTGTAGACCGAGTTACTCCAGTGGCTCTTTGTCAGGATATAAGAGTCGATCTTGATGTTAACGGCCAGGGTATCATCACTGCTCATCAAGCAGATAATGGCTCTAGTGACGCTTGTGGCATTAAATCTTTGAGTCTGGACAAAACAAGCGTTACCTGTGCAGATCAATCGATGACCTTAACTGTTACGGATAATAATAATAATACCAGTACCTGTTCAGCCAATCTGATTTTTGAAGATAACATTCCACCAGTGCCGGACATGGACATGCTGCGAAACGTTAGAGAACAATGCGCTGTGACGATTTCTCAGGCCCCTACAGCTACTGACAACTGTGCAGGTACTATAATAGGCACTACCTCTGATCCCCTGTCCTACAGCTCCCAGGGCACTCACATTATTACCTGGACTTTTGATGATGGCAATGGAAATACTTCCTCTCAAGATCAAACCATTGTCATTAAAGATGTCACTGCTCCTGTGCCAGATGTAGCCACCCTACCTACTATTACTGCATCTTGTGAAGCAGGCCTCGAACCTCCTTTTGCCACTGATAACTGTGCCGGTCAAATCATTGGTTCTACCTCTGATCCGCTTTATTTTGATAAAGAAGGGAACTATACCGTTACCTGGGTTTTTGACGATGGTAATGGAAATGCTTCCTCTCAAGATCAAACCATTGTCATTATGAGTGATGCAGCTCCTGTCCCTGATCGACAGACGTTACCTACTCTCAGAGCCCAGTGTGGACTTACCGTTTCTTCCACTCCGACCGCTTCTGATGGCTGTGGAGGAACTATTGTTGCAACCACTTCTGATCCTTTGACCTATAATACCCAGGGTACTCATATCATCACCTGGATTTTTGATGATGGTAAGGGAAATACTGTTACGCAAACACAAAGAGTGGTCATCAGGGATCGTCAGGCTCCTGTGCCAGATAGAGCTAATCTGCCTGCCCTGGGAGGAAGTTGTTCGCTTTTAATCACCAATTTCCCTACCGCTACTGATAATTGTGCCGGATCTGTTACCGCTACTACGGATAGTCCGCTGGAATATGATCAAGAAGGTACTTATGCCATTACCTGGAATTATGAGGATGGAAATGGAAACACCTCCTCTCAGACTCAATGGGTGATCATCAGCAGTGATGCAGAGCCAATAGCAGAATGTAAAAACATCTCTGTGGCTTTGGGAAGTAATAATCAGGTGAACATCAAGGCTGAAGATATTGACAAAGGCTCTTATGATGAATGTGGCTCAGTTACTCTACTCATCAGTTCAGCTGGAAGTTCTGTCTTTAGTAACTCTTTACCTCCTGCTCCAAGCATGGACTTGTACTGTCAGAATGGGAAAGTACACAACCTACTGCTTTCGGTGACTAATGAAAAAGGAAATACCTCCTATTGTCAGGCCACCGTATTCTTTGAGGGAACAGACACCGATAATGATGGCATTTTGGATAGCTGTGACAACTGCCCTGACACCTACAATTCCGATCAAAAGGACAGTAATAATAATGGAACTGGTGATGCTTGTGAAGAAAACGCTAATCCTGATCCAAACCCTGGTGGCTGGGGAGGCTGGAGTTTGAAAAAGCAAGGAAGCGATCAAGCCAAGCTCATCACTGAATTGAGGGCTTATCCCAATCCATTCCAGGAAGAGGTCAATTTGAGTTTCAACTTAAGTCAGGAAGAAAAAACCACCATTGAGATCTTCAACATTCAGGGAAAAAGAGTGCATACCCTATTATCAGAGATAGCACCAAGAGGAGAGCACCGCATCCTTTGGGATGGCAAAGATCAAAATGGGCAGGCTGTGCCAGCAGGGATCTATCTGATTCGATTGAGGTCTGGGAAGACTTTGATTAATAAGAAGGTAGTGCTGCAGAGATAATTGCTGTTATTTAAGACATGTCATGTCTAGACATGACATGTCTTAAATACTACCTTTTAAGGCCTAGCTGGTGGCCCGTACGGGCCACTAACGAGTACGGGCCACTAACGATAAAAATTAACCAAGACATAAACATCAAAAACACTCAATTAAAATTATTAGTGATGAATTTTTTACTCATAATAATCTTATCAATCAACCTAATAAGGCGACAAATAAACCTGCCTACAAAACTAGTAATCCTCTCTTTTTTAACTATCAATTTTACCCAAATAAAAGCCCAAACGATTGAATGTGGACAAGACATCGAAATCAGTGCGCTTCAAGCCGATGAAAATGAAGATACCATTGGAGATGCCTGTGATGAATATCTGGGGAAGGATGATCGCACTGACGAAAATGAAAATGGACCCCCTGATTGTTTGGAAAATGCTTCTGAACCTGAACCTTGCGATCTTACCATTTCAAAGCAACCTCGTGATGCAAGCGTCGAACCTTTTGGAAATGTCAGTTTTAGCGTAGAGGTAAAGGTTAAGGGTACTATTAATGGTCAAGAAAGTTACCAGTGGTACTATTCTCCAACAAGCAGCTCTAATGATGATTTCTGGGTCCCGTTGACTGATGAGGTCTCAGGCTCTCCCTATTTTTCAGGCACAACAACTTCAACTCTTACCATGTCAAATGTTCCACTAAGAAGTTGGGATAGGTCTTATTTTAGAGTGGTCATCTCTTATAGTTGCGGACAACAAATTAAGGAAAAAACTTCCAAATACGCCGAACTTCACGTAAAGGCTCCCCCTGTATTCATTGAACAACCTAAGCACGCTACAGTTTGCCTGGGCAATAAAGCAACCTTTAATACCACAGTTGGGTTTGGTGAAATCGCAAAATGGCAAGAATCAGTTGATGATGGGCAAACCTGGTCGGATATGAGTAATTCCTCGGATGTTGAAGGTGTAGAGAGATTTAATCTTATCTTAAAGAATGTGCCCTCCTTTTTCTCTGGAAGGCGTTATCGCCTGAGGGCTACCAATGATTATGGGACTACCTATTCTAGAATTGTCAATCTAACTGTTGTTACTCCTCCAAAAGTCATTATTCACCCTTCCGGCCAAAGCATAAAAGCGGGAGGAAATGTTACATTTTCCGCAGCTTTTAATTATGCAACTTCTGTTCAGTGGGTATACACAATTGATGGTGGTAGTACCTGGAATACTTTGAATGATGGGGGTAGTAGTCCAGGCATTTCTGGTGCCACTACTAATACTCTGAATTTAAATGATGTACCCTCTACCTGGCACGGCAGAGAATTTGCCCTAAGTGGCTTGAATGCTTCTTGTCCACCGAGTTATTCTAACCGAGCCCTATTGGAAGTCACAAATTCTGCACCTATAGCTAAATGCAAAAATATCATCTTTTTGTATTTGCAGTCAGGAAATTCTTGCTTAGAAAAAATTCAGACCGGCCTAATTGACGATGGATCGTACGATCCCGACGGAGATCCCATTTCCTTAAGTTTGGACATAGATGAATTCACCGTCGGCGCTCATACGGTAATATTAACTGTGAGCGATGGTGGATTAACTGACCAGTGTAGTACTCCGGTAATCGTTGAAGACTACACACCTCCTGAAGCCTTATGTAAGGATGTTACCCTACAACTCGATGAGAATGGACAGGCCAGTTTAACAGCAGATGATATCAACAATGGATCTTTTGATAATTGTGGCATAAATCAAATGACGATTAATGTTAGTGAATTTGACTGCTCAAATTTGGGTTCCAATAGAATAACGTTAAGGGTTAGGGATACTGCCGGTGGTCGCGATGATTGCAAAGCCACTGTCACAGTAGAAGATAAGATGGCTCCAGTTGCCCGTTGTAAAAATATGAAGATCCCTTTAGATGCTTCTGGTGAGGCAATCATCACAGCTCAAGAATTCGATAATGGATCAACAGATAATTGTGGAACGGTTCAGTTTGAATTTTCGGATGGCTCTACTGAATTGAAAAGGTACTGTGACAATAGGCCTATCTCTAAGACTCTACACCTAAAGGACAGTAATGGCAATCAAAGTACTTGTGAGGTTAATATTAGGGCTGTTGATAATATACCGCCTACTGCAAAGTGTAAAGACATTACCATTAATTTAGATGACTATGGCAATGCCTGGTACTCAATAGCAGATGTCGAGAATGGGTCCTCTGATAATTGTGGAGTGGCGTCCATTTCTTACCCACGTTTATGGTTATCTTGTAATGACATCGGCACTTTTGAAGTTAAACATACCGTTACTGAGCATTATGGCATCAATACAGATTCTTGTACTGCTAAGATTACTGTTGTAGACCAACTTATTCCAATGGCCCTTTGTCAGGATATTACCCTTCAACTCAATAAGAATGGACAAGCCAGTTTAACAGTAGATGATATTAACAATGGATCTAGTGATAATTGTGGCATTGAGCAAATGTTTGTCACTGTTAGTGAATTTGACTGCTCAAACTTGGGCCCAAACACTGTACAGTTAAAGGTTACTGATTCTTCCGGTAATCTCGGTACTTGCTCAGCCGCTGTCACAGTAGAAGATAATATGGCTCCTGTTGCCCGTTGTAAAAATATGGACGTCCCTTTAGATGCCACTGGTGAAGCAACCATCACAGCTCAGGATTTCGATGATGGATCAAAAGATAATTGTGGAACGGTTCAGTTTGAATTTTCGGATGGCTCTACTGAATTGAAAATAAACTGTAACACTGAGCCTTTCCTTAAGACACTAATCCTAAGAGACGGTAATGGTATGCAAAGTATTTGTGTAGTTAGGATTAAGTCTGTTGATAATATACCACCTACCGCAAAATGTAAGGATCGTACCCTCCGATTGAATTCCTTCGGTGAACAACGTTACAGGATAGCATCTATAGATAATGGATCATTCGATAATTGCGGGTTTCCGCCCTCTGGTCGACTCAAGTTTGAAACTGTAAACTGTAGTGACATTGGTACTTTTGAAGTTACACTTGTCATTACTGACCTTGCCGGCAATAGTAATTTTTGTACTGGAAAGATTACCGTTGTTGATAAGCTCAAACCCGTACCGGATGTAGCCTCTTTGCCAACCATTGAGGGCCAATGCGGGGCCACTGTAAGCCCTCCGACGGCTACTGATAATTGCGCAGGAACGATTACAGGGACTACCAATGATCCAACCAGCTTTTCTCAGCCAGGAAATTATATCATCACCTGGACTTTTGATGATGGCAATGGAAATACTTCCTCTCAAGATCAAACCATTGTCATTAAAGATGTCACTGCTCCTGTGCTTAATGTAGCCAACCTGCCCACCATCACTGCATCTTGTGAAGCAGGCCTTGAACCTCCCTTTGCTACTGATAACTGTGCCGGTCAAATCATTGGTACTACCTCTGATCCACTTTACTTTGATAAAGAAGGCACTTATACCGTTACCTGGATTTTTGACGATGGAAATGGAAATTCTTCCTCTCAGGATCAAACCATTGTCATTATGAGTGATGCAGCACCTGTTCCTGATCGACAAACACTACCTACTCTAAGAGCTCAATGTGGACTTACCATTTCTTCTACTCCTACTGCTTCTGATGGCTGTGGAGGAACCATTGTCGGTACCACTTCTGATCCTTTGACTTATCATACTCAAGGTACTTACCTCATCACCTGGACTTTCGATAATGGCAATGGGAATACTTCCTCTCAAACCCAAAAAGTGGTCATTCGAGATACCAAGGCAC
>JANQPA010000002.1 GCA_028285545.1 Saprospiraceae bacterium
TGCAACGGTAAAAAGAGGTACTCCTTTTGTCGAACGCTATAATTATGCATAGATTTTTTTTTAATAAACTCTTGCATGTATCATAGAATTCGGCCGGCAGGAAGGCCGAAGGTCTTTTGAGACAGCCTCTATAAGCCCATTTTTTGATTAAGGGGTGGACTTAATTTTTGTCGGAATTGAGTGGGGGTCATACCTACTTGCTGTTTGAAAACAGCATTAAAGGAAGACAAGGAATTAAAGCCGCTTTCCAGTGCAATTGCAATGACTTTGTGATCTCTGGTATTAGGATCCGAAAATAATTTTTGGGCATACTGAATACGATGCGAATTGATCAGGCGAGCAAAATTCTGCCCCGAATTTTCATTAATAACCTGAGAAATGGTTTTGGGATGGGTACCTATCTTTTTTGCCAGGTGATCCAAGGTAAGTTTGGGATCCAGAAAAAGATGCTCTTCACTAAGTACAGATTCTATTTTTTTCATGATTAGGAGGCTGTCCTCTTTTTTAAGGGAGGAGGTTTTATATTTTTTCAAAAAAACAGCCTCAACTCTCGATTTTTCCTTAATGATCAAATAGGTTAAAATGCATACCAAAAGAGTAAAGGAAAAAGCACCAGCAAGATAGACTGGAATTAAATTAATAAATATCAAAAGGTATACTATCCACATTGATCCTAATCCCAGGGTAAGAGAAAGGTACCAAGTGGATTTAAAGTCTTTAGACTCCGAATAGGTGTACCATACCTTCCAACTGAGATATACGTAACAAAAAGATTGGAACAAAACCAATGAATAGCTCAATTGCCAAATTGGATTGCCTTGAGCATTGGGAATAATCCAACTGAAAAGTAAGTAAATAAAGGAAGGAATAAAATGAAGGATATCCCGTCTTTTTAGTTTGAAATTTGACTTTAGTAAACTCTGCCCATAAAGAAGTAGCAGCGGCCCTACTGCCAGATTAAATGCCAAACCAAAGTTTTTTATTATTAAAGGAAGGTCTACAAAATTGTAAAAGACGGATTTTCCAATTCTAAGAGACAAAAATAATAATAGTATTGCCAGGATTTGATTAGAATAGGGTGGCCTCTTATCCCAGCGGTAAAGTAAAAAGCTATAAAGCAGACTAAGGCTAATTCCAATACTGGTTACAAAAAATAGCAATAATTTAATGGCACTCATCCCTGCACGAAGTAATTTAAATTCAACATTTATCGTACAGGCAATTTAAAAAATTATTGGCAAGGATGTTTACCCGATGGCCAGATTGTAAAAAATGGCCTCAAGTTTCCTTGCAGGCCATCCATAAAAAATGCACTACGAATTTATTGTTTTTCCTTTAATTGATCTTTCCGGGCTTATAAAGCTGTATCAGATGTCCATATTTGATGCATGGTGTGAAATGATTAGCCATTGACCCTTTACTTTTTTCAAAATAGCAGTCCTCCTGCCAAGATGTTTGGGCCGTGGTGAATGCCAGTTAACCAGAGCGATATTTTTTGAAAGCAATTCAATATGAAAATCAGTGGGAGAAAGACCTAGGGTTTTAGGGGCAGGCTTCCCTTGATTAGCATAAATTTGATGCATCAATTCAAATCCCTTTGATTGTTTTGCCAATATTTCTTCACGCCCTTTCAAAAGCTCTGGAGTGAATGAAAAGGGATAAAACACTGTTGCTTCTTCACTATATACTGTTTTTATGGTCTCCAGGTCCAGGGAATTAATGCCATCAATAAATGTATCAATAGTCTCTTTAATTTTGGTGGTTTCATTTGCATGCGACTTATTGAGGAATCCGGAACCTGCTATTCCAATGCAGAATAAGATGATGGATATGCCAAGAAGGGAGAAAAGCTGTTTTTTCATGATCCGTTGTGTTTTTTTCCGAATAACGAAATAAATTCCTTCAGGCGACCAGATGGAAATCTATTTTTCAATTAAGGAGCACAAAAAAATCAACAAATAGCCTTATCAGTCCTGAGGACATAGAAAAGCATCTGGAAAAGCTGCTTTAAAAATTCTATTCAAATTTCTATTCGTCACAAATCGGAATATATTTGGCAGGGGTATTTTGTAAATACTCCTGTCCTAGAGTTTCTATTTGCTCAAAAGGATACAGCGTTTTTAGATGTTGTTCCCAATCTTGTATGAGCTTGTCAAAAGAATGCCCCCAGGTAGATTCATATCCATTCAATTGCCCAACTTCATTGGAGTAGGCAAAATTGATCAATTTGTCAGAGCCATATTTTTCTATTAAATAACAAAAGAAATCTTCTCTGAGGATATAGGATTGTAGCTGGCACTTCATATTTAGTTGTAGATGTTTTTCTCGCATAATCTGTAAGGGAATATTATCAGGTCTTTGCAAAAGGTAAGCTGCAATTTGAGCTCTGGGATACCCAAATAGAGGAAAACCCATTTTCTCAGGATAAATCAGATCAGAGAAAGCAGATGCAACCCCTTCTTCAAAAAAGCGTTCCCAATTGGCAACTTCAGTGACTCTGATGGCATGGACCAATTCATGGGCAAAGGCGGCAAAATAACCACCATCATTAAATCGATATAAGTGAATGCGACCATAACGATCTACATTTGGAGCACGCTTGGGGCGATTGGGAACCAGGCCTTCTCCATTAAAAGTTACAATCAATTTTTTAGCTGTCATTCTATCCTTTCCTAAGGCCTTAGCCATTCTTTCATAAATCTGCTCACAAAAATGGAAGGCTGTATCCAGTTCTTCCTTATTGACATGGACAGGATTCCAGAAATATTTGAAGTGTTGAGATTCTGCAGTTTTTTCAAATCCAAGAGGCTGCGGACCTTTCAGATCCATATCCTGAGCACAGGATAAACAGGGAAGGCATCCTATAAGGAGATACAGAAATTTATTCATGATCGGGTGATTTTGATCTTGAATATATCATGAATTTCGGTGAAAATCTAATTCCATTAGACGTATTTCTATTGAACCACCTAATGAAAGCATCGGACAGGAAGAGGCTATTTCTTTGGCTTTATCATAGGAGTGAGCTAAAATGATAAAAAAGCCAGCAACAGCCTCTTTTGACTCACAATAGGGACCATCTGTAATAACCTGGTCTTCTTTCATACGAAGGGTAATGCCATTTTCTTCCAATAGCTTTCCTCCTGCCTCAAATAAGCCCATTTGTTCTAAATCTTTATACCACTTTCTAAACTCACTGAGAATTTGCTGATACTCCTCCGGCGAATAATCTTTCCACTGAAAGGTCTCATTTCTTAGAATTAACATAAATTGGTTCATGTTCTTTAACTGATTAATTTGTTGTCAATAATTTTTTTTTCCAGCGCTTCTTTTTCAAATGATGTTTTAGCCATTCTTAAAGCTGTCTGATAATACATAGCAGATTTTGAGGCTTGCCCAGCTTTAGCATAGAAGTCAGCAATAACTGCATATAATAGGTGGTACTGATTCAATACAGAGTTTTTCTCGAGCTTTAACAGTTCTGGGAGTGCTGTTTCAGGGCCTGAAACCATTCCCAGTGCTATTATCTGATTCATTTTAATTACTGGATTCGGTTTTAACTTAAACAGGAGGTGATAATACTCCAGGATTTGAGGCCAGTTTGCTTGCTCATAACTTTCTGCCATTATATGACAGGAGGCAATATGAGCTTCCAAATGAAAAGAACTGATTTCGAAACCTTTGGCACACTGGCTTAAATATTGTAAACCCAATGAAATTCTCTCCTTAGACCACAAATTTCGATCCTGATTTTGCAAAAGTATGATCTTGCCATTATTATCCAATCTTGCCGGATTCTTGGCAGAGTGTAGTAGCATTAATGCAAGGAGTGCTTTGATTATGGGGGCTTTTTCTACTATTTGAAAGGAATCATGCAATAAAAAACCAGCAAGTCGAATGGCTTCATCACATAGATCTTGCCGGATCGGCTCATTTCCGGTTGATGCATTATAGCCCTCATTAAAAATAAGATAAATCACGTCAAGAATGGTGTCTATCCTCGTATGTATGTGGGAAGGAGGAGGAAAATGAAAGGAAGGATTATCTTCTTGCATTCTTTTTTTGGCCCGACTGATCAGTCGCTTTGTTGCCTCCTCTTTACTTAGAAAAGCATGTGCAATTTCCTTTACTGAAAAACCGCTTACACATTTTAAGGTAAGGCATACCTGAGATTTTTTACTTAGTGAAGGATGACAGCAAAGAAACATCATCCCCAGCAGATCATCGACCCATTCATTTTTTAAGGTTAAGTGTTCTTCATATCCTAAAAGATCTTGATAAAACCTGGCCAATTCTTCCTGAGCAAACATGATTTTTTTTTGTTTACTGATGAGGTCATAGGTTTTATTTTTGGCTACTGTTGTAAGCCACGCTAATGGGTTTTCAGGCATTCCTTTATAAGGCCATACCTGACATGCTTTATAAAATGCTTCCTGGACAAGTGACTCTGCTTCATTTAAATATTGAACACCAAAAATTCTGGTCAGCGTAGAAATAAGCTGACCAGAATGTTGCCGAAAAAGCTTGTCAATTTGGTCTAAAACTTGTTCATTTTTCATTGCAAAGGAATAATTTCCCTTATTTCGATCTTGTGTTGCTTTGTTAAAGGATTAGCTTTTGCCAGCTCTATTGCTTTGTCCATGGAATTTGCTTTGAGCAAAAAATATCCTCCCACCATTTGACCGGCAGGAAGGTTAGGGCCTTCATCAACTTGTCCTGCAGCTACTATTTTTCCGGTGTGGTCAACAGGGTCAGCGCTGACCAGCTGTCCACTTTGATGGAGCATTTCCATGTAATTTTTAATGGCTAAAACACCTTTTTGACGCATTTCAGGCGTTTCTTGACCTAAATCTTCAGGCTTAACCCAAACGAGAAAAAGAAAATCTTTCATAGTAATAAAATTTTATTTCAATGACTAGATTCTCAGAATTTTGGGACATGGTTATCAAATAATTTTCAATCCAAAGTTGATAAAAAATTAAAACTAAAAACGGCGATTAATCCTGATTTATGTAGCTATTCATAGAATTAGAGACTCTGGCTTACTTGGAAATAAACAGGATCAGTTTTATTGGGAATACAAAATAAATTTTCAAAGTGTCCTTTTAATGATTTTTAAATGATAAAGAAATTGTTGTTGATATCCATCTTATGGTCTCTATTCAGTTGTAATCAACCCGAACCTGAAAATCAAGGTACAAGGCAAAGTGCTATTGATCATTTTGAGCTGGAGGGGCCATCCTATGATTCTGAAAAAACTGAATCAATTGTGAAAAAAATGCTGACCGCCCATGGTGGTTTTGAAAACTGGAAAAAAGCTTCCTCTATTTTTTTTCATAGGATTCATTCAAGAGTCGGGCTTGATTTACAGAATGCCCCTGAAATTATTATAGATCATATTGAACTACCTTCAAGAAAGATTTACCAGCAATGGCCTCGATTTGAAGGAATTCTTGTTGATGATGGAAAGCAGGTTTGGACAATGAATTGGAAAAATAATTATCCTCCCAAATTCATTGCCCAAAATGGTTATTATCTTGCTTGTCTACCCTGGCTTACACAAGATAAAGGAGTTAAGCTTGAATATTTGGATGATGAAGGCCAGTTACCAGAATCAAAATCTTCTTTTTTATCCATTAAAATGACTTTTGAAGAATCTGTAGGGGATACTCCTCAAGATTATTATATTCTAAAAATTGATCCCAATTCTTATTTATATCGAGGTTGTGAATTTATCATTACTTATGGTGCACTTTTAGATGCTTTTAAGTTGCCTCCGGAAAGAAAATCTCTACCAATTACTTATTACAAGCAAGATCGATATATTGAAGTAGATGGTTTAATGGTTCCTCAATCTTATCAAAAGTTCAATGCCAGCGGTTCTTTAATTCAAGTAGGTCAGTTATTAAATTGGTCTTTCACCAAAGATTTTGATGACGAAAATTTATCCATGCCTGAAAATGCATTGATTGACATAAGTAGTCCCATTCGTAAGAACAAGAAAAGTAATTGAGATTCACCAAATCATTAATTATTAAATGGCTTTATTTTCATAGCATGAAAGGCAAAGGTTAACTCAGCAATTCTCAAGGCCGTTCGTTCTTCTTCATTTCTGCCACCATGCCCTCCTCCCCAATTTATCCATAATAGGGAAGGGGTAGGATTGCTGAATAAGTTTTGTTGTAAGGCAGCAAGCATCTTATAGGAATGATGAGGCGCAGCTATGGGATCTTTTTCTCCTACCGCAATCAAGATGTGAGGATAGTTTCTATTGTAATTTACATTATGGTAGGGAGAATAAGTCATAAGGGCTTTCAAATCTTCTTCTTTATCAGGATCACCAAACTGAGATTTCCAGCCTGAGCCACCTCGGAATTTCATGACCCTGGGCAAATCAAAGGCCGAGAATTCCAGCCAGCCTACTTTAAATAACTCAGGTTTTTGGTTGATGGCAGCAGCAGCCACAATACCTCCGGCACTATTACCTTCAATAATTAATTTTTTTGGACTACTATATCCTTCATTGATTAACCATTCGGCGGCGGCAAGGGCGTCTTCAATACCTTTGCCTTTATTTCTTCCCCGACCTTGTTCATACCACTCTTGTCCAAGTGCCCCTCCTCCGCGTATATTAGGCATGGCGTGGACCCCGCCCTGTTCAAGGAAAAGGGCATATTTTCTTCCTATAAAAGGCAGAGCGGTCCAACCCCATGCACCATAAACATAAAGGAGTGTTGGATTAGTACCGTCTAATTTCAAGCCCTTTTTATGAGTGATAAACATAGGCACTTCAGTTCCATCCTTGCTGGTAAAAAACACCTGCTGAGTTTCGTATTTTTCAATATCAAAACCTGTGTTTGATTTGCTGTACTCTTGGAATTCACCAGTATTAATTTGATAGCGATAAACGGTGTTAGAGGCTGTAAGTCCCTGACTTCGAACATATACCCAAGGATGATCCTGATGCCCACTAATCCCTTGCTGAAAAATGGGAGTAAAAGAACTCCAGGTAAGCCCAACAGGCAATGCCATTTCTTTTTTTAAAATCCCTTCCCGACTAAAAACCTGTAAAAAGGGCTTCGCTTTAAATAAACTATGGACCACAAAATGCTGCCCAAAAAAGAAGGCCTGGTTAATGGAATAAGAACTTTCAGAGATCAATTCCTTGATGCTCAGTTGACTCTCCTTATGTAGACTTACTTCTACAACTTTACCATTATCGGCTTTTTCATTACTGAGAAACCAAAATTTGTTTTTTTGACTGTGAATAAACTGGAAGCCTGCCTTAGTATCCTGGCCGTTGAATATTAATAAGGGGCTTCGACCAAGGTTTTTCATCTCCACCAGGTAAACATTTTGACTGGTATTGCCTTCGAAAACAATCAAGAATTCTCCGTCCTTGCTTAAAGCTCCCGAAATGAATTCCGTTTTTGAGTTTGCTCGATATAACTCTGCATCCATTTCTAATGGCTGTCCTATCTTATGCAACTTTAGTACGTATGTATGGGGGATAAATTGTTCATCCTGTCTGTCAGATACGGCAAAAGTTCTGTAAATGAATCCTGATCCATCAGGGAGCCAAGAAAAACGATTGAGACTTCCACTAATTATATTATCATTTAAATCTTTAGATGTTTTTACATCCATTATTCGCCAGTCGTTATACCGTGAAGATCCTTTTTTGAGATTATAGGCTAAAAGGCTACCGTCCGGACTGGGTATGAAATTAACCAGACTAAATTCAGTTTTTGAATCGTAATTATTGGGGTCAATAAGAATCCTTTCAGGACTGTCCGATTGCTCTTTATATTTTAGGATGGGATGGGATTTTTTGTAGTTGTTTTCCACAAAAAAGAAACTTCCGCTACCTGTGATTACAGGAGGATCTTCATTCGACTCTTTAGAGAGTTTTTCCATCCGAACTTTAATCCACGCAGAAGTTTCCTGAAGCTGATTCAAATATTTGTATGTTGTTCTTTCCTGTGTACGTATCCATTCCTTGACAGTATCAGATTCCACATTTTCTAGCCAACGAAAAGGATCTTTTATTTCGATTCCATGAATTGAATAAACCTCTTCAGATTTTGCCGTTTTCGGAGGGTGGTAGTCAACCTTTGCTGAATACGGTTGCTTATTACATGTTCCTAACATAAGTGCAATTCCAATACTTACAATCATGTGTGTTAATCGGATTAATCTATAACTAGAATTGAAGTATTTAAAACCACTAATGAATGAACTGCCTGAAAATGAAAAAAAGAGAGTGAATATTCTTTGCACTTTCATGGTGTTGAATATTAGGTGTAAGTCCAATTAATTTGTTATTACTCTTTTGTCCTCTGCTGATGCTCCGGATGTTTTTCGTTTAGAAACCTTTATTTTTTCATTTCCCAATAAATAAGACAGCGATAGTACGAATCGGCTGTTGGTCCTGCGGAAAGAATAGTCAAGGTTTTGGTTTTGAAATTGAGTGACTCCTCGAGCTCTGGAAGAATTCATGACGTCAACAAAGGTGAAGCGTGCATTTATTTTTTTTAATAATCTTTTTTGAAGCCCTGCATTGAGGATATAAAATCTTTTGTTTTCACTAATCCCGGAAGCAGCTGGTGATTGATAAAAACCTGACAACTCTACTTTGAACCCTTTAGGCAGAATAAAAGTATTGCTGGTATTGATCCGTAGGGATAGCTTGGAATTATTTACAGGTGCTCCTTCTAAATCTGCTTTGTACTCATTATAAAAAAGGCTGACGGAACTAAACATCCTCCACCATTTGAATAACTGATTTTGATAACTTATTGTACCATTATAATTAAACAGATTTTCAAAATTGACATTGGTTGCAACTCCCGTCAGCATAGGATCATCCTGTTGTGTTATGAAGGTGATGACATCTTCAGTATTGCTATACCCAACTGAAAATTGCCAGCTTTTTTTTCTGTATGATAATTCAAAATTATTGGTGTATTGAGGCTGAAGAATGGGATTACCCTGGACAAAAGTGAAAGGATCGATGAAAAAAAGAAAAGGATTTAAATCCTGATATCGGGGGCGGTCGATCCTTCGACTATAAGAAAGCCCTAAATTTTCTCTCTGACTGATACCATAATTGATGGAAATGCTGGGGAAATAATCTGTATAGCTGCGATCTACAATATCATTGGCATTTATGGAGTTGCCTATGGATTCGGTGTGTTCAATTCTTAAACCACCATTTATTTTTACTTTCCCAATCGTCTTTGTAAGACTTAGATATCCGGCCGTTACTTGTTCATCATAATCAAATTGACTGGATCGCTCTTCATCTGTGACCCAAACTTCATTGTCCAGGTTTGAAAAATCTAGAATATTAGAAGTGGATACGTCACTGATTTTGACTCCTGCATTTAGATTAAAGGATTGGCTAAAGGGATGGGTGAAATCTAATTGATAGGAAGCTATATTGATATCAGAATCTTCCAGATTTCTAATGTTTTCTTCGCTGATTATCTGATTATTTCTAATATCACTAATAGAAACAGCATATTGTTCATCATCTCCAATATCGTATCGAATGTAATTGGTTTCGAGGTATAAGGAACTTCCTTTTTTATTTAGCTTTCCTTCATAAGAGAAAGCAATGGAATAATTGGACAATCCTCCCAGGCTTTCATTCCCAACTTGAAGTAACTGCTGGGTACTTGCTGAGCTGGTAATGGTTGAAGCAGAAAGACCATCATCGGAGTCATCTCTTTCGAAGCCACGAAAGTTAATACCAATAATATGCTTTGGGGTGATATTATAATCAATACCAAATCCAAAAAGGTGCTCCAGGCTATTAGTGACTACTGTGTTTTCCTGGTCAAAAATTACGTTTTGATCTTCATTTTGAATTCTTCGGATAAGCCCTAATTCCAATCTACTGTCTCTATTAGTATAGCTATAATTACCTGAGACATTGAATTTTTCTCCTTTGTAATTGAGATTAATTCCTGGATTGATAAAGGCATTCCAGCCAGCCCCAGCATTTAGTGAAAGATTGGTATTAAAACCAGTAACTATATTCTTTTTATTCACAATGTTGATGATTCCGGCATTTCCACTGGCATCGTATTTGGCGGAGGGGTTGGTAATGATTTCTATTTTGTCAATATTGTTACTGGGTGTACTTCGAAGAAAGGAAGCCAGTGCTTCCCCGGAAAGGAAGGTCCTTTTGCCATCAATTAAAACAATGGTGCCTGTTTTTCCCAGGATGGAAATTTGGTCATTATTGTCTACCGTAAGACCAGGTGCTCTTTGAATAATTTCCCAGGCATCCGATCCTGCATTGATGACACTATTTTCAACATTGATTATTGTCCGGTCTGCTTTTTTTTCAAATAAAGGACGAGTGCTTATAACCTGAACTTCACTTAACTGTGTGGCTCCAGCAAGAACCAAAGGAGAAATTTTAAGACTTGAATTTGTCTCTGTGATATTAAATTTTTCCGAAAAAACGGGCGGGTATCCTACCATTGATCCGCTTAATAGATAACTTCCGGGAGGTATTTGTTCAAAGCGGTAGGCTCCCTTTTCATCTGAAATGGTGCCTTTGATAAAAGTGCTATCTTGACTTACCAATAATAAAATATTGGCAAAAACCATGGGGGCTCTTTTCTCATCTTGTATGATCCCTTCTATAAGTCCCTTATTGGTTTGAGCATCTACTCTTGTCAAAGAAAACAATATGATGGATAGGAATAAAAGGGATTTGGTGAATAGAAGTTTTACCAATACGGGTTGAAAAGACTTCATAACATCTACTATTTCGGGTGATGAATAGTGCAATGTTAAGGGCTTAAAGGAAGCATTAGAGTACTGATCGGAAGCGGTTTACATCAGTGGTGACAAATTGTTGAATGAATGGTATGTGACTTAGTACTGGGTATTGTGTATGGAGTATTGTGTATGGAGGAGTGATAAAATGAACGTGTCATTATTGATTTTGTAGTGAGTAATAGGTATTGAGAAAAATGCTTGTCTCGTTATTCAAAATTCATCATTAATTCTCATTACTCAATACCCAATACCCAATACTAATTGACGTCTCCTAAATAAATAAGGCCATTGCTACCTTTTAGGTAATTGGTGATTTTTTCTTTTAAAATTTGAGGATAAAGAGGGGTGG
>JANQPA010000032.1 GCA_028285545.1 Saprospiraceae bacterium
AATGATTGAATTTTGAATATATTACCAGACTACCAGACTACCAGACTACCAGACTACCAGACTACCAGACTACCAGACTACCAGACTACCAGACTACCAGACTACTATAAAACCCAAAACATTGAAAAAACTAATCCAACTACTATTAATCGTCCTGCCTTCATTAACTTTTGCCCAAAAACCAGAGCTAGTAATCCCCATTGGACATACCGGTGGTGTTATGACGGCTGCCTTTTCTCCCGATGGTAAATATATAGTTAGTGGTAGCGGTGACGGAGCAAAACTATGGGAAGCAGAAAGTGGAAAACTAATTCATTCTTTCGAATTGCCAGGAGGGCTTAAGGGAGTTAACCAAGTAGCCTTCTCTTCCGACGGGAATTATGTGTTTACTGGGGATAATTTAGGAATGGTTATTCAATGGGATATTTTTACTGGAGGTCAGGTAATGCCTTTTCAGAGTTTTTATGCTCAGTCGGTTAGTGCTATGGCGGTTTCACCTGATGATAAATACTTATTGGTAGGATATGGACCTTCCAGACAAACATCCTTCACCACTTTATGGGAAATAGCAACTGCCCAGCCGATTGCCAGGATTCCTAGTAACTATTCAAATATCAGTAAAGTCGCTTTTTCTCCTAATGGGCAGTATTTTATCACTGGTGAAGAAGACTTTTTGCCCCCTTCTGGTAAAATTGAGGTCAATATTTGGAACGCCTATTCAGGGCAAAAAATTAACACCATAAGCATAAAAGGGAATAACATCTCAGATATCGTCTTTTCACCAGATAGCAAATCTTTCTACCTGGCTTACAAAAATTATAATTATGTTGAAAATGAGATGGGAGGTGTGGAATATAAAGAAAACTTCCAGGAACCTACCCTGCAATACGATGTAGAAACTGGAAGACTAATTAATCGTTATCAAGGGCATCAGTCTTATGCGCTTGCTTTAGCCTGTTCTTTTGATGGGAATTATCTTTATTCCAAAGGTATCAACAAGATAATTGTTTGGGATACTAAAACCAGTGAACAAGTCAACAGTATTGATATCCCGTTTTCCATACCGAATTGGAATGGGCACCCATTTAATCTGTCTAAAGATGGGAAGTTGTTACATACTGTTAACTTGGATAATAGTATGTTCCTCAGAGATTCAGAAACGCTTGATTTAGTTAATATAATTTCGGGGATTGTTGATCAAGCCATATCCATTTTAGCCTTAGATGATTCTAGGGTTATCCTTAATACACGAAAGGATTGGTTAGATCTGGTTGGACAAAGTACTTTATGGGATCTTAAATCAGGCCGAACTCAAAAAAGCCCTTATTCTTTGAGATACAGATCTTCGTATAATGGTAAGGAGTTGATGATCACCAAGGATAAAATTGAATCTAGCGATTTCGATCCTAGACAACTTATGGAAAGTGGAAATATTCCAAACACTGAGGATTTACCTGATAAAAAACTTAGGGCTGAAATTTGGGATGTGCCTTCTGGAAAACAGCTTTTTTCATTTAGTAAAAACGTAGCTTATCAGTCAGGTATTGATGCCGCAATTTCACCTGATGGTAATTTTGCTCTGATGTACATCGATCATAAAATCTTACTATGGGATGTAAAAGAAAATAAAAGAATTGACTCTCTTTCTTTAGAAAAAAATGAATCAGAAGCATTTCATTCCTTTAAGTTTGGTAAGGACAATAATTCTATTCTGATAGTAAAGCAAAGTAACCCTAATGGGCCATTTTTAAGTACCTTAATTGAATGGAACAGGTTGGAGAAGAAAACCATGAAAATTTTGGAAAATCAACCTGGAATTATTCATGCCTTGACTGTTTCACCAGATAGAAAATATTTAGCGACGACTATAGGTCTGTTTAATTCTGAGATCCTTTTATGGGACATGGATAACTTAAAAATTATTCATCGATTTAAATTGAAGAAAAGTGGTGTCTCCCGCTCTCTTGCCTTTTCACCTGATGGTAAATGGCTGCTTGCAGCTAATGGAAATAGAGCCATTCTAATAGAGGTTGAAAATTTAAAGCAGATAAGAAGTTTTGAAGGTCATACAAATGAGATCAATTCGCTGGCTTTCATGAAGGGAGGTCAATTTGTTTTGACTAGCAGTAGCGATTATACCTGCAAAATCTGGCATGTGGAAAAGGAGGAAGAATTAGCTACCTTGATTACCATTGACTTCCTGAATTGGATTGTAACAACGCCATCTGGACTTTTTGATGCCTCTCCAGGTGCTATGAATCTGATGCACTTTATTGTTAACTACGAAAATGTCTGGGAAGTCATCGATCTGGAACAACTTAAGGCTCGTTACTATGAACCCAACCTTCTTCGGAAACTCTTGGGATATTCAGATGATAAAATTCGCGAAGTAGAAAACTTTGAAGAAGTGCTATTATTTCCCAAAGTAAAGATTGAACCCATCCGGAATGATTCTTTATTCATTCGCTTAGAAGAACGCAATGGAGGCATCGGTAAGGTGAGTGTGTTTGTAAACGGTAAGGAAGTTATAAATGATGCAAACCCTATTTTTTCTCGACTTGAAAATGCTAAAAGAGATGTTGTTGTTCCTCCAATAGATTTAAAGCAGTTTAAAAACTATTTTTACCGCCACCCTGATAGCAGCAATATCATTAGCATCCGGGCTTATAATGAAAAGGGTTGGCTCAAAAGCCGGTCTGTTGACATAAATTATTCTCTTGCTACGGCAAAGGCTAAGGACTCCAATACAGATATAAGCAATCAGGATTGGGTAGGGAAATTAGATCCTAAATTTTATGTCGTAACCATTGGAACCTCCCGATATAATGGCGACAAGTTAGACCTTAAATTTGCCGATCAGGATGCTACCATGATGGCACAAGCCCTGCAGTCAGCAGGAGGGGCTTTATTTGCAAATGGAGACAGTCTGGAAGTTTACTGTTTTACGACTGCTAATGCTGATTCAACAGGCCTGGAGGGTACCTCCATTAAATGGGAATTTGCAGAAAAGAAGAATATCCAATCCACCCTCGAACAGATCAAAATGAAGGCCAAAGCAGAGGATGTTCTTCTAGTGTATCTGTCAGGTCATGGGATCACCTATGGTCCAGATGATGAGTCACAGTTTTATTATCTTACACATAGTGTTAGTAGTGAAGAAATGATCAAGGGTTCAGATGATCAGCCTCGGCAGGACTATGCCATTTCCAGCGAAGAACTGACCGATTGGATTAATGCCATTCCTGCCCTAAAGCAGATCGTAATTGTAGATGCTTGTAACTCCGGTGCCATTATTGATAAATTTTCTAATGCTCCCAAGGCATTAAATTCCAGTCAAATCAGAGCCCTGGACCGCATGAAAGATCGAACTGGAATGTATATTCTGGCAGGGAGTGCTTCTAATAAGGTAAGTTATGAAGCCAGTGAATATGGTCAGGGGCTTTTGACGTATTCGCTCCTAAGTGGTATGATGGATAAAGGAATCCGCCAGGCGGGTTCCGATAAATTTGTTGATGTCATGAAACTCTTCCAGCATGCCAAGGATGTGGTGCCCAATTTAGCCAAAAGCATCAATGGCATCCAAAATCCCATGTTGGGTTTTCCAAGAGGAGGGGCTAGCATTGACATTGGTATAATTAATAAAGATGTAAAAATACCGGTTCCTTTAAAGAAACCGGTTATTGGAGCTCTAGCCTTCCTGAATTTAAGGGCCGTAAAGGATGATCAGGACATCAAAAAACTTTTAAAACAATGGCTTTTCGAAGAAACAGAAAAAGGTAAGGATGCGGATCTTATTTTTGTGGATGTGGATGACCATCCCAATGCTTATGAACTAAATGGCATCTATAGAGTAGAAGAGGGTGTCATTAAATTTGATACAGTAAAATTACTCAAAAATGGAGCTCCAGATATAGATCTAAATATAAAACCTGGGGATGATCCCAAGAAAGTAGCAAGAAATATCTTTCGTGAAGTGAAAAAACAATTAAAAGAAAAATGAATTAGTTTATGAAAACCTTACCCTTTACTACTCTTATCTGCTTCTTAGGATTCAGCCTGAATCTAATGGCACAAAACCCAGAATTGGTGATCCCCACTGGCCATACTGCTCCGGTATCTGCGCTTGCTATTTCTCCTGATGGAAAATATATCCTTACTGGCAGCCAGGATGGAATTGCGGTTCTCTGGGATCGTGAGGGCAGCCAACTTACTAGTTTTGCTGACCTTTCTTTTGTGAAAAAGGAAAGCTATTTTTTAAATATTGCCTATTCTGGTGAAGCTACAGAAATGGGAATCACATCCATGGCAATTTTTTCCGATGGGAGGATGGTCACTGGAAGCAAAAGTGGCAAGCTAATATTTTGGAAGTCAGATGGGACTTTTGATAAAGAGTTAAAAGGACATGGCAAATCGATTAACAGCATCGCTCTAAATCCAGAGGGCCAGTATTTTGCGGTTGGCGATGATGATGGAAATATTATTTATTGGGATATTCAGGGAAAAGCAATTTGGGATAAAAAAAAGGCTCATACCAAGGTTTCTGCTCTTGCCTTTTCACCAGATGGCCAAAAACTTTACTCTGGAGGAAATGATAGAAAAATTGCCGTATGGAATGCTGAAAATGGAGCTAATTTAATAACCTTTAAAAGGGTGAAAGGTTTGGGAAGGATTGTAGACCTGGCCATATCTCCTAATGGTCAACATATTATTGCAGCCAACTTGCCACGCATTTATCGGGAAGGAAAAAAGCCAGATAGAAGCGCCTTCATTTTAGACACTAATGGAAAAGTAGTAAGAGAATTGGATCAGCATGAAGGAAGTCCTCTTGCCGTGACCTTTACACCACAATCGGGCATTCCAGTAGTCGGTACTTCTAATGGAGAGGTCATTTTATATAAAGAAAATGAGACACCTAAAATAATGGAAGTCCATGAAGGAGAAGTCCTACAGCTAAAAGCAGATTTGAGTGATAAAGCAGCCAATCATGTTATTTCATCTGGAGAGGAAGGATTAGCTGTTCGGCTTAATATGGAACAAGAACAAATTGTAAATGAATACAGCGGTTTAATAGGCCAGTTTAAGGGGCTTGGGATTCATAAAAAGGGGAAAATGGAGTTGTTATGGTATGGTCCAAATGGTAAAGGTGGAATTTTTGACCTTGCTAATCGTTATGTAAAGCCTATAGAAGATATTAAAGAACCAGTTATCAATGCATCGGTAAGAAGTCAATATTATGGCCCTTCTGAATTGCAGGATAAGGAATTACAATATTTAGGAGTTAATGTGATGGATTTAATTAACTCTCGCAATGGAGGCCTAATACGAGCAGATAGCATTAAGGAACATGATCATGGATATCTGACTCTTTTAAGCAATGATGCTTCCCGGGGTTTCGCAGCGGTTAAATTTTCAAAAGACGCTTCAGGACTTAGTGGATTAGAGATAGCTGCCGGCCTGGCACTAGCAGATGAGTCACGAAGGAGGTTGGTTTGTGGAATTGTCTGGAATTATGAATCAGGAGCGAGGACAGAATTGAAAGGTCATTCTAAAATAATCGTTTCGGCTGCTTTTTCTTTGGATAATAAACAATTGCTTACAGGGAGCCGGGATAAGAAAGCCATTCTTTGGGATTCTCTTTACAATCCAAAAGTATTGGATGGACATAGTGCAGGGGTTACTGCTGTAGCCTTTTCTCCAGATAACTCAATCATTGTTACAGCAGGAGAAGATCAAACTTTATTGATTAGAAATGGACTTGGAGATATCCAGCATTCCTTTCCCGATCTGGGCTTTAATCCGATTCAGGCCCTGTTCTCGGCAGATGGTCGTTTTTTGTTTCTAAATGATGAAAAATCCATTGTTCATGTTTTTGATCTTTCGATTCCTCAAAAATTAGGCCGCCTCTTTTTGTTTAAAAGCCAGGATTGGGCTTTCCTTGATGATGACGGACTCTTTGACGCCTCAGCCGGAGCCATGAACAAAATGTATTATTCCATTCGTGGCAAGGATGGTTGGGAACGACTGGAATTAGGGCAGCTGAAAACCAGGTTTTTTGAACCCAATATCATTGCCAAGAAATTGGAACTGGCCCAGGAGCGAATCCGTTCAGTGGATGGTCTAACAGATGTCCCTCTCTTCCCGGAACTAAGTGCCAGAATCAATGCAGATCAGTTATCCGTTCAGCTAAATGCTCGAAGTGGGGGAATCGGACCAGTTTCTTTGTTTGTTAATGGAAAGGAAGTGGAAAAAGATGCTAATCCGGATCGAAATACTTCCTTTAGTGTGGACCTAAAACCAATACAAAAATACCTTAATCGGCAGGAAAACAGGGAAAATGTCATTGCCTTAAGGGCTTATAATAAAGATGGATGGCTTAAAAGCCCAGTCTATAGACTTAATTATGTTCCTGCTGTCTGGGCCAATTCTTCTATTCCTGCTAATTCAGGATCTTCTTCAGGGGAATTAGATAGTGACAGCCCATTAATGTTTATTGTAAGTATTGGTACTTCGGATTATACAGGCGAACAATTGGATTTAAGCTTTGCAGATCAAGATGCCAGGGCCATGGCTGTTGCATTGCAATCCGTGAGCAGCCAACTCTTTAGTGCTCCACAACAGGTGGAAGTGTATTGTCTGAATACAGATAATAAAACCGATTCTTTGGTTGCTGAAAAAGGCATCCAATGGCAGTATGCAGAGAAAGAAAACATCAAAGCTGTTTTTTCCGAAATTAGCCAAAAAGCAAGTGCTAAAGATATTGTTTTGGTCTATTTGTCTGGGCATGGAGTGACTTATGGCAGTGCCGAAAAAACGAGTTTCCACTATTTGACTCAAGGGGTTTCCAGTGAAGATTTAAGTGATAAGGCCATTCGGGAAAAATTTACGATTTCGGACGAGGAATTGACCACCTGGATAAATGATATACCTGCACTAAAGCAAGTCTTAGTGATTGATGCCTGTAATTCGGGGAAAGTAGTACAAAAACTAATTAGTGGCTCTAAAAATCTGAGCTCAGGGCAAATCCTGGCCCTGGATCGTATGAAAGACCGTACAGGTATGTTTGTCATATCAGGTAGTGCAGCCGATAAAGTGAGTTATGAATCCAGTGAGTTTGGTCAGGGCTTGTTGACCTATTCTTTGTTGCAAGGAATGAATGGGGTGGCTGTTCGTAAAACTTCTAAGGGTGATTTCATTGATGTAATGAGCTTGTTTCAGTACGCTCGTGATGAAGTACCTGAACTGGCTGCTAGTATTTCGGGTATCCAGACCCCCATGTTGGGTTTTCCCAATGAAGGAGCCAGTTTTGATATAGGGATTTATAATGAAGAGGTGGATATCCCATTGGCCACCCAAAAGCCCGTTTTTATCCATTCTAATTTCCAGAATGAAGAAAAATTTGCAGACGATCTTCGATTAGCGGCTTTGATTGATAAAAAATTGCAGGAAGAAGCCAATAAAGGAGCAGACGCTGACCTGGTTTTTATGGATCTGATAAGTAGAGATGATTCTTATTCCATAAAAGGAAGATATACTGTTAAAGATGGATTGATTACCATTAATGCTCGTCTTTTTTCACCAGATGGAAGTTCTGAACCATTGGAGATTGCACCAGGTAATGATGCGGAACGATTGTCAAAAATAATTTACAGAGCCGCTAAAAAGGCGATTCGAAATCAGTGAAAAAGATTTTATTTTTGGCATGCTAAACAGAAGATTAATTTTAGGGTTTCCATTGAAGGCGGCGGCCGCCGCCTTCAATGGACCGATTTAACTTAGATAATAATGCAAAAGATACTGATACGATGTACAAATTGAAATGCTTACTGTTTTTTCTGCTTCCCTTGATTGGTTTTGCCCAAAAACCAGAACTTGTTGTGCCCATTGGCCATTCTGCCGGGATCAACTCTGTTGCCTTTTCGCCTGATGAGCAACGTATACTAACCGGAAGTTCTGATGGTACCGTAAAATTATGGGATTTAAAAGGCCATGAACTTCAATCCTTTCGAATGAGCGTTGGGGGGATCAATTCCGTTAGTTTTTCCCCTGATGGACAACGGATATTAGCAGGAGGGGCAGGAGAAAATGCAAAGTTATGGAATTTGGAAGGCCAGGAACTTCAACCATTCCCTACTAAAGTTTTGTCGCTGGTCTATTCTTCGGATGGGCAGAAAGTACTAGTAGGTAATCCCAGTTCAGAAGTATTATTATTTGACTCAGCAGGCCAAAAACTCCAATCTTATGAGGGCTATCAATTTGGAAATAGTTTAGTAGCTTTTACTTCTGATGGTCAGCAGTTACTGACAGGCAGTTATGACTGGACGGCAACTTTGTGGGATTTGGAAGGCAATAAACTGAAGTCTTTTTTTGAAGAGGCCGAGGGGCTGAATTACATGACTTTTTCATCGAATGGGCAAAGAATTCTTACGGGGAGTATTGATGGAACCATAAAAGTATATGATTTAAGTGGGCAGGAGCTTCACTCTTTTAAGGGGCATACGACCAACATTAGTTCCGCTGCCTTTTCGCCCGATGGTCAACAAATAGCTACTGCAAATTTTGATGGGATAATGAAATTATGGGACTTGCAAGGCCAGGAACTTCAAACTTTTACCGGACATATTGGAGGGGTCACTTCCATGATCTTTACCTCCGATGGTCAGCAAATATTGACGGGAGGCGATGATGGCACGGCCAGGTTATGGAATATAAGCGGGCATCAAATTCAGGCTTTTATGGGGCATGCCTTTGAAGTGAAATCATCCGT
Source organism: Saprospiraceae bacterium (assembly GCA_028285545.1). Lineage (GTDB taxonomy): Bacteria > Bacteroidota > Bacteroidia > Chitinophagales > Saprospiraceae > JANQPA01. Next base: position 8,765 of record JANQPA010000032.1, read on the forward strand.
TTTTTCCCATGCAGGGCAGCAGCTACTAACAGGTAATTCGGACGGGATTGTGCGCTTGTGGGATTTAGAAGGCAAAGAAATTTATCCATGGGTAGGACATTCTGGTGAAATTACTTCTGTAAAATATTCTCATGATGGGCAGCAAATTTTAACAGCTAGTGAAGATGGTACGGCAAAATTATGGGACCTAAAGGGAAAAGAATTGGTGTCCTTGGAAGGACATTCTGATCGGATTATGTCAGCGGTTTTTTCACCGGATGGCCAACAAATACTGACAGCCAGCTTAGATAAAACAGTAAAATTATGGAATTTGGAAGGCCAGAATTTACAAACTTTTCAAAAACATGCCAGTGGCGTTTTAGTGGCCACTTTTTCACCGGATGGCCAACAATTTATTACTGGAAGTGAAGATGGAACAGTGAAGTCCTGGGATTTAAGAGGTAAAAAACTGCAGTCTTTCAAAGGGCATTCAAAAGATGTTTACTCCATTGCCTTTACCCCAGATGGCCAGCAAATATTGACTGGTAGCTATGATGATAAAGTGAAATTGTGGGATTTAAATGGGAAGGAACTCAAAACTATTGAAGATCCAGACCATCGAATTATGTCCGTTAGCCTCTCTCCCAATGGAGATCAAATATTGACGGGCAGTTATGATGGCACTGTAAAACTATGGGATTTAGAAGGTAAGGAATTGCAATCTTTTGAAGGTCTTAATAATTGGATTTGGTCTCTGGCCTTTTCTCCCGATGGTCAAAAGATATTAGCAACAAGCAATGATCGAAGGCTTAAAATATGGGCAAGTGATGGTGGTGAAGAGATTGCAACTTTAATTGGAGTAGACTTAGACAATTGGATTGTTACTACACCTTCTGGACTTTTTGATGCCTCTCCCGATGCGATGAATTTAATGCACTATTCTGTTTTTTATGGTGGGGAATACGAGGTTGTTGAGCTTGAGCAACTAAAAGCTCGTTATTACGAACCAGGTCTTTTGCAAAAATTACTGGGCTTTTCCGATGAACGCATTCGGCCAGTTGAAAGTTTTAATGAGGTAAAACTTTATCCAAAAATACAGGCAAGTATTAAGGAAAATGTTCTTGATGTTAAACTCACCCAACGCAGTGGTGGGCTTGGCAAAGTCAGTATTTTTATCAACGGAAAAGAAGTTGTTGAAGAAGCCAATCCCTTACCTCGCGGATCGGATGTAAAAAGAAAAAGTTCTTTCACCTATGATTTAGGACAACATAAAAATTACCTGTATCGTCATCCTGATAGCACCAATATAGTCAGCCTTCGAGCTTATAATGAAGATGGATGGCTAAAAAGCCAGGCAATAGAACTGAAATATAAGCCTGTGCTTCCTTCCAATAAAAATGATGATTCAGGAGAAACAGAGTTTGAGGGAGAATATGATCCTAAATTTTATGTTCTGAGCATTGGTACTTCTCAATATACCGGAGATAAACTTGATTTGAAATATGCTGATCAGGATGCCACCTTAATGGCTAAGGCTCTATATGCCGTGGGCAAGGCATTAGTACCTCATCCGGATAGCCTGGAGGTGTACTGTTTTTCTACTGCAAATGTTGATTCAACTGGTCTGGAAGATACCGATATACAGTGGGCATTTGCTGAAAAAAAGAACATTGAAGCCAGGCTTGATTGGATAAAACAAAAAGCCAAGGCTGAGGATGTGATTATTGTATACCTCTCCGGACATGGGGTGGCACAAAGAAGTAAGGATCAAACTGAATTTTATTACCTCACCCATGCCGTATCTAGTGAAGAAGATCTAAGTGACCCGGCTACCTTGAAGGCTTATACCATTTCCAGTGAAGAATTGACTCAGCAGATTAATAATATTCCTGCCCTTAAACAGGTTCTGATCATCGATGCCTGCAACTCTGGCCAGGTGGTTGAAAACATAATGGGAGGAGCTCAAAAGGCAAAAAATATGAACTCTAGCCAAATTAGAGCCTTGGATCGAATGAAAGACCGTACAGGTATGTTTATTCTTTCAGGTAGTGCCTCTAATAAGGTGAGTTATGAGGCCAGTGAATATGGTCAGGGCTTATTGACTTATGCCTTATTACAGGGGATGCTTAGTGATGATGGAACACTTAAAGATATAGAAGGTAAGTTGATTATAGATGTTATGCGACTTTTCCAATATGCCCGCAATCAGGTTCCTGAGCTAGCTAAGAGCATCAATGGCATTCAAAAACCTATATTAGGATTCCCGAGCAGGTCGGGGAGCATAGCCATTGGTATTTTGAGTGATTCTGCAATAGTAGACATCCGCAAAAATTTGAGTGATCGTAAACCTGTGATCATTCGAAGCAATTTTTTTAATAAAAACACTTTTTTGGATGACCTCAACCTGGCTTCCCTTTTAGAAACTGCATTAAAAGAAGAAACCGAAAAAGGAAGCGAGGCCAATTTGATTTATGTAGATGTCCATAATTATCCCGGAGCCTATTCTGTAAGTGGTTTGTATGAAAAAACCGAAGAAGAAATAAAGGTCCAAGTGAAATTATTCAAGGACAAAAAATCGCCCATTGATTTAGAAATCCGATCTACCGGCGATCCTAAACGATTGGTCAGGTATATTGTCAGAGAAATAAAAAGGGCGATTAAGTAAACTGGAGAGTATGGAAAAAGTGTGGACGGCGGACCGCTACACACCCACAACTTTATTTTTTTTCTGGAAAATATTGCTTTATTAATTCCTGATAGTCTTTTCTGTCTTTTAAGGGTTTGAGGTCTTCATATTTATTCAGAGCCTCAAAATCTTTAAAGCCTTTGGTCAGTATAAATTTAATTTTTTCTAAGGCTAAATCGTATTTTTTGCTCCCTGTTAAAGATCGGGCTAACTGTAGATAAGCATTATGATCATCAGGAAAACGTTTTATGTACTTCTCCCATACACCTGTGGCCAAATCGAACTCTTTAAGTTTTTGATAGACATTGGCCAGGCTGCTAATGGTATAAGAGGAGGAATCTATTACTGAAACCGATTCATAAGTCTGACGGGCTTTTTCCAATTGATCGGAATTTAAATAGATGTAGCCCAATAAACTATAACCATCCGGGTCATTGGGTTTGAGCTGGATGTATTTTATTAGGGCCTCCGCTGCTTCTGAATATTTATTCGGATCACCGATATAATAATAAGCCAAATTGTAATAGGCATCATCAAAGGTGGGATCATACTGGATGGTTTTTTTTAACTCAGAAATTGCCGATTCATTTTTCTCCATCTCTTCGTAAAGAAGTGCCAGATTATAGTGTGAAATAGCAAGAGTAGTATCCAGACTAATGGCATCTTTTAATATTTTCTCTGCTTGGGGATATAATTTCTGTTCCTGATAAGTTAAGCCCAGGTTGGACAGCACTAAGCTCCATTTTGGAGAAAGAGCCAGCGCTCTTTGAAAAAAAGAAATAGCCTGCATATGTTGCCCCATCCGGCGATGGAGCAGTCCCATTTCATTAAAAATATGAGGAGCAATCGGTTGTAATTGAAGGGCTGTTTGTTGTTCCTTTAATGCCAGCTGGAGTAGGCTATCGGAGCTTTTTTCAGCGTCTGCTTTTAAACGTAGGTTGACTCCACGAAAATAATGCTCTCTGGATTTCACATCATTATAGAAATAATATTCCTTACCCAATAATTCAGCGGCCTTTCCCAAATAATCCGGATAGTAGGTATAGATTTTTGAATTGCTCCATCGCTTGACCAATTCTTTGCCGGGGGAAGTAACATATTCATTGAGTGCCTGTTGAGCTTCATCCTGTAGAGCTGTTGACAAGCTGATGTTCATAACCTTTTTGATGGGCTGCGCGGCCGGATGATCGCCCAAAGACTGATAAATCTGATAAGCAGAACCGTTTTCCGGAAAAAGAAGTTGTTTTCTGGCTAGGGCCTCCTGGAATTTAGCCAATTGAGAAAGATAACTGGTATCGGACTGACTAGCTAATATTGGATCACGATTGGATTTATTTTCAACAGGATTTTCTGGTTGGATCTGACTTAAAACCTTAGGGTTGACCTTGGAGACCTTCATGCCACTGGAGCCACCCTGAGAGGTAGGTATTTGTCTTCTATTCGAGTGTTTGCGAACACTATCCTGAACATAAGATTTAAGCTCATACAAGTCGACAAAAAGATTTTCATCTTCATCTGCTAATCCTTTGAGGCCATTTATCAGGTGATAAGAAAAAAGACCACGTCCTCCTCCCCAATCCCCTTCCAAAGAAACCTGATCGGGTTCACAGGATAGGATTTTAACGGTCTTTTGAAACAAGTTAAGCAATGCAGCAGCGGTAGCCTGCTGCCCCCCAATACTACTCCCTGCCAAGGTGCCGGACCTACAAGCATCTGTAATTAGGATAACCTCAGTTTGTTTTTCAGTAACCACATCTTGAAGATGTTGATTAAGAGTGGTCACCATACAAGCTCCGGCTACAGAATAAGTAGTTGGAGAAACATCATAAAAAAGCAGGTAGCCCATGGGATCTTTTTCTACTTTTTCGATATCTCCATGACCAGAAAAATAGATGATCAGTCGGTCTTTAGGCTGGCATGTTTCTGTGATGGCCTTTAGTTCGCTAATAAATTTGCCATAGGTAGCATTTTCATTGGTAAGCAAAACGATGTCTTCAGAATCTACCTTCCAGCCGGTTTCATTTTCGAGAAAATGAGCGAATACCTCAGCATCTTTGTGAGCATAAGACAAATCCGGGATCTTATCATTCTGATAGTCGGAAATACCAACCACAAGAGCACGAATTTTGCCAAAGGGCTTGATGGGTTTAATTTGAGCTTCCAAGGAGTTAAAGAGCCCAAATAATAAAATGAGAGGAATTAAAACACATAGTCGAGTGGTACTGAAAACTTTCATTTTTCTCATTTAGTAGCTTCAAATAATAAGATAAATCTTTATTTTGTATAAAATCAAAAACTGGAAAAAAAAATGAAAAATCGCCTAATCAACCTTTGGATTCTATTATTGGGAATAGCTCCATTTTTTCTTTTTGGTCAAACTTCTTTTCGGTTTATCACAAAATCTGTCACGGAAAGTAAGGCAGAACGCATTACTTCCGGCAAGAACTACGAGCTTGCTGACTCTATATATCAGAAACTAGTAGAGGCCAGGGGAGATCGGCGTTACGAGCCGCCAAAATTCTATTTATCCGATAGTGAGCAGTGGGTCGCTTTCCTGGAAGGAGATGGTTTAAGCATTGGCCTGGAAAAAAAGGCTTTTGATATTTGTATGTCTTTACCGGAGGGTCAACGCGAAAGTGCTATCGCTGCATTGCTAGGGCATGAATTGACTCATTTTTATGAAAAACATCAATGGCGCTCTGGTTTTGCTGATACCTATGCTGATCTGAAAATTGGTAAAACCCTAAAAGATATTGTTGGGGTTGATAAAGTCAATAATGAAACACAATCGGATTACCTGGGCGGCTTTTTAGCTTATTCAGCGGGGTTTTCAGTATTTGATAAGCTGCCTGATTTTTACGATAAAGTATATAAAGAATATAATCTAAAGGATACGATGAAGGGTTATGCAGATCGCTCCGATCGAAAGGCGTTGGCTACCCGATCCCTGAAGAAACTGGATGACCTTATTGAGGTTTTTGAGATGGCTAACCTGCTAACGGCACTTGGAAGATATGACGGGGCCCGGGCCTTCTATAAACACATTCTGATCGATTATCAGAGTAAAACCATTTACAATAACCTTGGAGTCCTAACTGTGCTGGAAGCGCTGGGCAAACACTTTGCAGAAAATGAAAGAAAATATCGTATGCCTCTCGAATTGGATTTAAGTTTTGGGGGGAGTTCAAAAGATGGCTTTAGTGAACGTGAAAGAAAACGCAGGGCATTGCTAATGGAGGCTATCCGCTATTTTGATAATGCCAGCAGCATGGATTCAGATTACGCTCCAGCATATTTGAATAAAGCTTGCGCCTACTTTTTGATGGGAGGAGAGGAAAATATTGAAAGAGCAAAATTTTATGCAGGTGTAGAGGCAAAACAGAAGGCCAATCTCAAAAAGAATGACAATGAGTTTAAAAAAACAGTGCTGGATGTAGAGGTATTATTGGCTCTAATTGAAGAGCAAAATTCCGAAACTAAAGAAGCAGCCAAAAAAAGACTGGAAGCGATCAAAGACCAATCTTCTATTGCGGATTATAATCTAATCATTATGAATGGGGGAACACCCAAAAAAGGAAGAAAAGAAGATGGGCCGGAGGATGAAGAAATTGATGGAATAGAACATGGCGATATTTATACCTTTGTTAGGAACAATAAAAGGGAACGCAAAGAACAAGAGTTGTTCGGGGAAATAGATTTTAGAGGCTGGGAAAATATGGGGCAATTGAAAAACTCTCAAATCTATGCTTTTAAACCTCCAAGTGGTGCAGGAGATGATGTCTATATTCACATTACCAAACCGGGATATCCTGGCAAAACCACCTTTGATGATTATGAGGTGGGCAAAACGACCAGAGAGGAGATTACAGATGAGTATGGCGAGCCAAACTTTTCTCTTGGATTAGTGGCCGGAGAAATTATGGTCTATGAAGAATTTCTGTTTATCATGGATGGTAATGGTAAGATTAGCAGATGGGCCAATTGGTTTGAGAAGTAAAAAAACGAGGCTGTCTCATCCGTACGGATGAGACAGCCAATAATATTTCTTTGAGGGGTGATTTTTAACCCGTACGGGTAAAAATCACCCCTCAAAAAGAAAATTATTTGGCGGCTCAGAACGAGGATCCCGATAGCTATCGGGATATGAGCCGCTCTCATTATTTTTTATTTTATTTTAGCAATTGAGAATTGAATATAATTCACAATCTCATCTTTCGATTTCACTTTACTGTAAATGGAGATACTTTGGGCTATGCCTAGCAAATATTCAGATTCCTGATCAATATCGTTGGTGGGGGAAATGTTATTGGACTTGATGCTGTTTCGCAGTGCTTTTTGAAAAAGTTGTTTCATGAAGCGGAAAAAATTAAGCATTATCTCTCGAGTTTCTATATCAAAGGTCTCCATCCTCATTGCAGAGCTTACCATCATACAACTATTTGGAACTTTATTTTCTTTAATGCTTAGGGCAAAATTTAGTAAAAACTCCTCTACATCATGGATATCTGCCTTTTCCTTTTTTAAATTTTGCAGGAATTGCTGGTCAAGCCGCATCATATAATTGATTAAAACCCTTTTAAACAACTCTCCCTTATTTTTAAAAGTAGCATAGATGGAAAACTGGTTGATACCCATGTCCTGCTCTAGCTGTCGGGTGGTCGTGTTTTCATAGCCATGCTTCCAAAAACTGAGCATGGCTTTATCCAACACTTTTTGTTCGTCGAATTGTTTTTTTCTTCCCATCTTATAAAACTTAACAACAGCCCGCAATTGTGGTTTTGGTTAAGTTATTAATATATAGCCACTTAAATTAGCTAAAAAGAAAAGAAATAATAGGAATGAATTTGGATAATTGGAGACATTTAGGGCTGATTAGAAGCAAAAGACCTGCCAAAGGACAGAAAAGCCTGTCACTAAGATTCTAGTGCAGGCTCCATAAATTCAACTTATAAATAAAGCATTAGTATTCATTCACTAAAAGCATCCTTAAATCTGTCAGTGGTTAAACCTTTATCTTGCAGCCAGCTGGCAAAATCGGTATGCTTCCCTACTTTAGCATGATGTAAGAAAGTAAAACCATGGGGTCCGGGTGCATTGAGGTATTGAGGATAGCTTTCTATCATCTTTTTCACCAAGTCAGTATGCCCCATAAAAGTCAAATTGAATAGGTCCATTCTGGCACCGCGCTGGATGAGCATATCTGCGATGTCTTTTCTGCCCATGTGGCAGGCTCCACCAAGAGCCGTTTCAAAATCTCCTCTGGAAAATTGATTAGTACAATTAAGAATAAGGGGTTTTTTATCCGCAATACTTTTTGTTTTTTCTAAATCACTATGAGCAGCAAATACAAATTCAGTAATTTCTTCGGCTGTGATGATGGCTTTATTATTAGCAGCGTATAAAACCCCCGCCCCAAGAAGGGCCACTCCTCCAGCCATTAGACTTTGACGCAAGAACTTCTTTCTATCCATTTAAGTATTATTTTTTCATGGTTATCGAATAGGGGAAGCCTTTATACGCATACTTAATGTTTTGATTTCCCCAAATGGTTGCTTCAGTTGGATGAATTCCAAATTGCTTCGGTTTATTGGTATTTTCACCCCATATTCTTTTTGGAATAGCCAGCATAAGTCCATTCTCATCCCCCATGGCCCACCAAAAATTGGTGGTTTTGGGGTATACGCCCAGGCCTAATTTCTTATTCATAGACTTAGCCATATCCTGTTGATCATCCACCACAAAAGCAATTTCGCTGATGTTCAAAAGGTTTTTTGAACTGAATGAACCTGCTTTTGCATTTTTCAAGTCGTGCCGGGCAATGTATTCTAATAAATTGCCAGCAGGATCCCAGAAAAATAATGAATGAGCATTCCAATGTGGAAAATGCCGGACGTCTTCCGGAAATTTGGGATCTTGTGCTCTTGGTGGTGTAGGGATTAATGGCGTATGTTTTAGGTGCCATTCTCTTGCTTTCAATACCTGATTCTCTGGGATATTAAAAGCAAAATGATACCAGGGTGGATCCTGTGTTTGATTTATTTTTATAAAAGTTACACTAGAGGGGCCAACTACAAAGGTGATCTCCTTATGGTTTTCCTGCCCCACTTTTAAGCCCATTCTTCCTACATAAAAGGCTTTCATTTCCTCCAGAGAGGTGCTGGTTAATAAACGTATGTTTTGTATTAAATCACTTCCTGATTGATTTGATTTCAGATGTTTTTTTGGCAAAATTATTTCTGGATGCAATCCAATCAACATCATTCCAAGGGAGGCATTTTTTACAAAATTTCGCCTAGATAAATGCTTATGATCATTCATCACTATTGATTTTATGAAACAAAAGGCATCCCGTATTTAGTCTGATTATGACCTTCAAGGAAGTAAATTGAAATATATCCTGCAGGAGCGGGATGAAGTAAAGTAGAAGCAGATGTAAATTCTTGAAGACAAGATACTTCTACTTTATTTCTATATTTATTCGTTTGTAGGTGACCACAGGTCACCTACAAACTTATTTCCTTGAAATTTGGAATAACTCTTGTTCTGTGGATAAAAATAGTTGAATAAGCTCCAATTCAGGGAGAAAGAGGGGTGGTATCACCCTAATTAGGGATGGAATATATTAAAACTCCAGAGGTGTACCTTTTAGCCAGTCGTCCTCTGTGACCTTATGGCCATTAATATTATTGGTATCCCAATCTTGAGTTATTTTCCACTGACCGTCAATTTTTTGAATGACGCAATGAAATCGGGCATAATGATTGCGTTCGCCATCCTTGTTTTTGGAAGTAATTTTGTAATAACCTACTTCATAGGAGATATCGGCTTTCGTCTTTCGATGCTCAAACCAAAACTGAATGGTCCTTTTATCTCCTCTCTCTTTATTTCTTTTATACCCCTCTAAAGTTTTTTTCTTGTATTCTTCTCCCACTTGAATACCCCAGGGATTGGCCCTTAAAACATCGTCGGAATGTAAAGCATTAAATGCTTCTCCATCCATATTTTGAAAGGCTTCTGTGAAGGGCTTCCAAACCTCCTGATCAATTTCTTTCTGAAGTTTTTCAGCATCCTGTGCAAAAGTGAATGTCAAACAGAAGAGACTGAATAGAAAAGTAAGTCGAGTTTTGTTCTTCATAAGTATCTTTTTTTGATATAAATGAACAGGATTTTATACATAAATGCATTCAAAATTGTAATTCTGAATAACAAATCCGCGAATTTGTATTCGCTACCGAGTAAATTAGTACCCAATACCCAATACCCAATACCCAATACTCTGTACTCAGTACAAAAGATCAGGTGGTTATTTGATCCCGATATTCAGAGGGGGTCATTCCCGTTCTTTTTTTAAAAACAGTGTAGAAGCTGGAAATGGAGTTAAAGCCGCTTTCGAAAGCCAGACTTACAATTTTTTTTGTTTTGGCTTGATCTTGTTTTAGCAAGCGACTTACCTCGGCTACTCGCAGGTCATTAATGTAATCGGAATAAGATTTTTGATAAATACTATTGATTAACTGCGAAAGGTGGTTGGGGGAAGTAGTAAGATGTTTTGCCAATTTGGTTAATGTCAATTCAGGATCAAGATACATTTTTTCATTCTGCATCGCCTTTTCCAAGGCTTGTTTTAATGGAGACAGCTGTTCTTCTTTCAAGCTGGATGTTTGATATTTTCTTTGAACCAGGGGCCGACTTTTTCTTTCTTTCAAAATAATCATGCTGATAACATAAATGCCAATGGTATACAAAATAGAACCTCCAACATAGCCTACATATTTAAATAATGCAGGGGAGTAGATCAGCAATAAAACACCAACGATTATAATGATCCATTTAAGCCAATTCAGGATAGATTCTTTTTGGCTGATTGGATTATTTCTATACTCTAAATAGGCTTGGTAATAAGTGTAAAAGGCGAGTAAAAAATAGGTCATCACAGCAATATAAGAGGCCCAAAGACCTCCATAATACCAAAAGGCCCATTTGATAAAGGGACTGAAAGGGATCAATAGGAAATAGGGAATAAAATGCAGATAATAAATAGATCTAAATCGGAAATTTTCTTTCAAACAAGATTGGAAATAAAGCAAAAATAATGGCCCGATCGCAAACTGATGAGCTAAGCCAAAATTAACAGCTGTCCTCCACAAAGGAATGGGATACTCAAGATCAGGATCAATTAAGGTGGTGTGAACTACAATATTCTTGGCAATTCGGATACTGGTGGCTATTAAAAACAGGGCCAGCATCTTGTTAGAAAGGCTACTTTTTCTTTTTGAAAGTAGCAAAATGCTGAAAAAAAGCCCATGTACAGTTCCTAGTATGGCAAATAATGTCAGTATATCTACCTTAAGCATGCTTCGAAATTACTGATTTTACTTGCTTAATGTAGTAAATATTAAGGATTGAAAAAAGAGTATAAGACAAGGATACTCTTATTGTTTTGTTATTTTTTACAATTGAAGGATAGTATATGACATGTTTAGAGAATATCCCCAAAAACCATTATATCCCAAGGCTTTTACGACTCAACACTAACCTCTAAAGGACTGAGGCCGAAATATTCTTTAAACTTGGATGAAAAATAGCGCTCATCTTTGAAACCTACATGTTCAGCAAGTTCTACCAAGTTCATTTTTTGCTTTTGCACTAAATTCATGGCATGATGAAGACGGCATTCACGAATATATACCTTTGGAGATTTACCGATAATAGCTTTGAATTTTCGGAACAATTGGGATCGACTCATATGGATCTGCTGGGCTAATAATTCAACATTAAAAGACTCATCGCTAAGGTGAGACTCGATCAGACGATCGATCTTTTGCAGGAATTCCTTATCAAGATCAGAAAGGTGGTTTACATCTTTTTTCCTGGTTATCCATCCTGGGGCACTGAATTTTTCGCGGAGGAGTCTTCTGCCTTCTATCAGCTTATCAATCCTGATAATCAATTCTTCAGTATGAAAAGGTTTGGTAAGGTAGGCATCTGCTCCAATTTTTAAACCTTGAAGCTTATGATCCAGAGTGGTTTTGGCAGTAAGCATAATGACCGGAATATGAGATGTGAGTGTGTTGGCTTTCAGCTGATGGCATAGTTCATAACCATCCATTCCAGGCATCATGATGTCACAAATGACTAAATCAGGGAGCTCCTCCTGTATTTTTTTTAATCCAGTTAAACCATTATCAGCCTCGGAAGTTTCATATTTTTCGGGCAGGCAGCGTTTTATGAATTGACGCAATTCTTCATTGTCTTCCACGATTATCACTTTGTTTTGCGTGGCAGACAATAAGGTTTTAGCTTGCTTAAGTTCAGAAAGTTCCCCAGGTTCATTCTTTGGTTTAGCTATTAATGGAGTTGCCTTGGAAGGCAAGGCTATATCCTCAGAAACTGCTTGAATGGGGAAAAATAATTTAAAAACAGAGCCTTTTCCAGGCTCACTTTCAACTATTGTTGTACCGTTCATCAAATCAGACAATTCTTTAATCAAGGAAAGACCAATACCTGTACCTTCATTTTTTCGAGTAATGGTGTCATCAACCTGATGGAAGCGATCAAATATTTTTTCTAATTGCTCATGTTCAATTCCTACTCCTGTGTCTTTACATTCAATAGAAATTTGATTTTTTTTCTTCCAGTAAAAACATTTTAATTCTATTAAACCACCGGCCTCCGTGAATTTTATGGCATTGGATAACAAATTATAGACTATCCTTTCCATTTTGGAAATATCCCATTGAGCAATAGGTATTTTGGGGTCTCCCCAATAAGTGAGTTGGATGTTCTTCTTTTGAGCCAATGGCATAAAGGAATGGCAAACCTGGGCCAGGTGTTCCCTTATTTGAGCTCGTTGCAAATCCAAAGTCATCTTTTTGTTTTCCAATTTGGAGAGATCTAATAATTGATTTACCAGATCCAATAAACGCTGACTATTATTTAAGGGAATTTGTAATTGTTGACGAATGGATTGCCTATTGGTCGCTTTCATTAATTGTCGCAGGGGTTCGATAATTAAGGTGAGAGGGGTGCGAAGTTCATGAGAGATATTGTTAAAAAAACGAGTTTTTGCGATGTCCAACTCTTTTAGATCCTTAGCCTGTTGTTCAATAATCTTCTTGTCCTGGCTAATTTGTTGGGTTCGTTCTTCAATGATTTTTTCGAGTTTAATTCTTTGCCGCCTCTGCATTCGGATCCGGATATATGCAATGAGACCCAATAATCCGAAAACGAGAAAAACCAAGGCAAGAATAAACCATGCTTTTTGGTAAAAAGGAACTACTACATTTAATTGTAGGTCTATCATTTGATCAGACCACTTTCCCTCGGAGGATTGCCCTTTTATTTTTAAATTATAATAACCATAAGGGAGGTTACTCAATCGAAGGCTGCCTCCTGATAAACTTACCCAATCTTCCTGTAGTCCATCAATTTTATAGGCGTAATTTATTTTATCTACATCTGCAAATTCGAGTAAGGAAAATTCAAGAACACAAAAATCATTTTTCGGGTTTAAAATGATAGACTTGCTGGTAATAACTTCATTGGTTAAATTTTCCAATCGTTGATCTTCATTATTATAACGCACATAATTGGTGATGACCAAAGGAGAATAGACTAAGGTATCTGTATCCCAAAAATCTTTGGGATCAAAGGTGCTTATACCATCTATTGAACCAAAATATAGTTGCCCATTGTCAGACTGATAGTGTGAAATCCGGTTAAATTCATTATTGACAATACCATCTTGAGTAGTATAGGTCCAGCTATTACCCGTTGATTTCTCAAATCGGATTAAACCATAATCAGAAGGCAACCATAGGAATCCACTTTCGTCCTCATATACTGCATATAAAACATTATGCGATAATCCTTCACTTCTGGTATATTGTTGATAGGCATTATTCTGAGGATCAAAACGGATCAGGCCATTTCCGCGGGTAGCAATCCAAAAAACGCCTTGGTGGTCTATATGAAAATGTTGAAAATCTCTGGCTGGTAAATATTGTGGTGCTTTTTCATCCTGGGCATATCTGCTCATTTGGCCACTATCAACATCTAGGGTATAAAGGCCATTCCCAGTAGCTATCCACAACTGTCCATTGAGATCTTTTTTGAAAAAATAGATGAAAGTATGATCAAGTTTTTTGTACTCAAGAGCTTGTTCAAACTTTTCCAATTTATCCTCGGAAACATAATAGATAAATAATCCCCCCTGTGCTCCAATTAAAACTCTGTTTTTATCAAGAAAATAAAAAGACCAGGGATCATTTGGGATCGCTATGGATCTGATTTTTTCACCTTTTGGATTATAAACGTTAACGGCTTTTCTGTTTCCTATCCAGATTTCTCCCAGGTCATTATACTCAGCAGCAATAAAATGAACAGAAGGTTCTTCTTGAATAAAATTCTGGATGGAGTATGAATTCAGGTCAATTTTATAAGTATGACTGTATTCTCCGTTTACATATAATTCTTTGCCTACTTCGGTGATACCTCGAATGGGGTGATTATTGGAATGATTGAGTATATCTTGTGTTAGGAAATTACGAAACTTATTTTTCTTAATGTCAATTACCTGTAAGCCAAAGTTTCCGCCAAACCAGATGCGACCCTTATGATCAATAAGTATTTCCCGGAAAGTAATTTTTTGCTCCATAAGATAAGAGCTTAAATCAAATAACAATTCTTTTTCTCTGGAACATACCCAGGCATAATTAACCAAATCCCATTTTTTAACAGGGTTGGAAAAAAAAGTTCCGGTAAATTGCCGGTTCATATCCCAGTTCACAAATTCATAGGACTGTCCGGATATTTTATCTAACTGTCCAGATGAAGTTTCGATGGAATAAAATGTCCTTTCCCTATCCGAATTTTCTTCATAAAATAAAAAAATAGGACTTTCTTCTAATATTCTTTCTATGTCACAATAAATCTTTTTGGGATATTGGAATGAATGTAAAATATTCCCTTCAAGATCAGTTTCTGCAATTGTTGTTTCGCCCTGTAAAAACCATATGGTATTCTGAGGGGTAGAAGTGATTAACTGAATACTTTCTTTCTTTTCCAGCTGGATAGTGGATAAGCCTTTTTCTCTTTCTGCTAAAATGATCTTACCGCCTTTAACCGTCGATAATACCATATGTCCATTATTGAGAAAAAGGGCATTCTGTGACAATTCAGTCATTTGAAAGTCCATTTGACTGCCAAATTGTTCTTCAAAAGAAATAACTTCATTGGTCAGTGGATGGAACAAATCAATTTTTGGATTGCTTGCCCAATAAGAAAACAGCCATAGATAACCATGTTTGTCTTCTTTAATCTGATAAATATTTTCAACATTTAGCTGGTCTTTAACAGGGGTCCACCACTTAAATTCATAACCATCAAAACGATTTAAACCAAAAGGAGTTCCTATCCAAATAAACCCATTGGAATCCTGGTGAAGGGCATTTACTTCACGATGTAGGAGTCCATCCTTTACCCCCCAATTCTGGATAGAAATATTGTAGTCTTGCCCTGCTGCTGAAGATGAAACAAACAACAGGAGAAGAAAAGAAGGAATGAATCCTATGCAGAACTGACGCATCATAAATTATGATTATTAATCAATTGTTACGATTCAAAAACACTTAGATAAATCGATTTTCAGGCGGGAATAAAACGCATTAAAAAGATTTTCTATGAAGCCGGTGGCAACATGAAAAACCAAATGGACTAATTATAAAAACGATAACTTTCATTTTTCGTTTAGTTATTCTACTCAAAATATTGCAATTTTTTCTTTCCCAAAGAGCTTTTGTCAGCCTTAAGAGAAAGCAAAATAGAGACGTTTATCTCAAATTATGCAACATTCGTCATACGGGAAATAACAAATATATCCCATATTTACACCTGCACCTAAAATCCTAATTTGTTTTTCCTTTCCAAAGGTGCAAAATTGAGTGCTAAGAGGCTTCAAAAAATATCCTTCAAACAGATTCTCAATTATTGAAAAAATTAAGGTGAGTATGATCCGATCACTTCAATGGTAATCAGCTTGTTTTTATTCCTGAAGTACTACATTGGAGTTGTTTAAGAAATTGCTCACCCACGATTAATCGAACACTTTCGATTGGACACTTACTATGTGTTTTTGGTATCCTATCATGGATGGATTTAAGTGGTAGAAGGCATCATTTTAAGTGTTTTTTCAGGCAAATTAAATTTGTGTAACATAAGCAAGAGGGAATTTTCAGGGGTCTTTAGAATAGCATTTTGCTATTTTGAAGACCTTTATTTTTTATACAACCCCAACCTCCAGATCTTAGGCTCTTATTTTTTGAATATATCCTAAGGCTTGCCTTGTTAAATTTTCTATACCCTCCAAATCAAAATCGCCATTCTCTTTCTTTTTCATCAATTTAGAACCCATGCCTACGCAGTAGGCCCCTGCTTCCAGCCATGCCTTGAGGTTTTCATGATCAGGAGATACCCCACCTGTGGGCATGATATTGGTCCAAGGTTGAGGGCCCCTTACGGCTTTAATAAATCCAGGGCCATAGATACTACCGGGGAATAATTTTACAATTTCGGCACCGAGCTCTTCAGCTCGGGAAATTTCAGTTAGAGAACCGCAACCTGGTGACCAGAGCACCTTTCTTCTATTACAAGTTAGAGCTATATCTTCTCTCAAAACAGGTGTAACTACAAAGTTGGCTCCTAACTGGAGGTAAAGAGAGGTCGTTCCCGAATCTGTAACAGAACCTACGCCAAGGATCATATCGGGCATAGCCGTTTCACAGAATTTGTTCAATTCCCCGAATATTTCGTGGGCATAATCTCCACGGTTGGTAAATTCTAATAATCGGGCTCCTCCCTGATAGCAGGCCATCACTACTTTTTTACAAATATCGATCTTGGGATGAAAGAACAGGGGCACCATTCCTTGTTCTTTCATCTTTTGGGCTACTTGAATTCTTGTAAATCTTGCCATAATAAAATATTAATCAATTATCTACTTACTCTTCCGCTTGCATCGCCGCTCATTAATTTTTCAACTTCATCAGCTGTTGCCAAATTAGCATCACCATAAATAGTATGTTTCAAGCAGGAAGCTGCCACTGCAAAATTGAGTGCTTGCTGGTCATCATTAGGGTAGTTCAAAAGACCGTAAATAAGCCCGCCCATAAAACTATCTCCTCCTCCCACTCGATCTACTATGTGAGTGATCTGATAGGTGGGGGCTTCAAAAAACTGTTGACCATCGTACAAAACGCCTGACCAGGTATTGTGGGAAGCACTAATAGACCCTCTTAGAGTAGTGATGACCTTTTTGGCTCTTGGAAACCTTTCCATAAGCTGCTTCATGACTGATTGATAAGCTGAAGCATCTACAGAGTGTCCATGAGTAACATCAACGGACTCCGGGTGCAGCCCAAAATGTTTTTCAGCATCTTCTTCATTTCCCAAAATAACATCACAGCCCGCTACTAAATCAGGCATGATTTCTCCAGGTTTTTTGCCATACTTCCACAATTTTTTTCGGTAATTAAGATCTGTGGATACGGTTACTCCTAATCGGTTGGCAGCCTGTATGGCTTCGAGACAAGCATCAGCTGCGCCTTGAGATAATGCTGGAGTAATCCCTGTCCAGTGAAACCAGTGGGCTTCCTTAAAAACTTCATCCCAATCAATCATTCCTTTTTCGATGGAAGAGATACTTGAATGAGCTCGGTCATAAACGACTTTGCTACCACGGCTGACTGCTCCAATTTCCAAAAAATAAATTCCAAGGCGTTCCCCTCCCCGTATGATATGCTGAACCCCTACTCCTCGTTTGCGCATTTCCATGAGTGCACATTCACCAATATCATTATTCGGGAGTCGAGTTACAAAGTCTACAGGCACCCCATAATTGGCTAAGGATACCGCTACATTGCTTTCTCCTCCACCATAAACAACGTCAAAGGAACTGGCCTGAGAAAATCTTTTATGACCAGGAGGTGTCAGGCGGAGCATGATCTCTCCAAATGTTACTACCTTTTTCATTTTGTTTTAATTTTGAATAGGGAAGATCAAAGAGGGCTATACTCTATCTTTTAGAATATACCTTCCTTATCATAAATATGAAAAAATGTAAAATGTGTTTAAAAGTAAATAATCTAATATTAAAGGTGATATCAGACTATGGTAAATATTGACCTTGTTGATTTAAAATATAGTTATTAAATAAGGGTATCAACAAACTCAACCCTCTTCATCCATCATAAATACCGTTGGTAGAATTTGGTCCTACAAATTCTCAGTACCATTTATCTATACTATGAAAAGGCTAAACCACCATTAATGTCAAAATTTGCTCCATTTATGAATGAGCTATTGTCAGAAGCTAAATAGACCACTAAGTCTGCAACTTCTTCAGCACATCCTTCTCTTCTTAAAGGAGTTTTACCTGCCACCATTTTTCGGATTTCATCTTGTGTGAAATCATCATGAAATTTGGTAGCAATTAATCCTGGACAAAGTGCATTAACTCTTATTCCTTTAGGACCCAATTCTTTTGCCATGGATCTAGTGAATGTAGTTACTGCTCCTTTAGAAGAAGCATAAAGGGAGGAACCACCACCACCACCATCTCTTGCTGCTTGCGAGGAAATGTTTATGATGGAGCCACCTTTTTCCATTAAAGGCTCAAATGCCTGCATAATAAAAACTGTAGCCTTGAAGTTGACATTCATAACCAGGTCATAAAAAGATTCATCTAGTTCTTGTAAAGTCTTTCGTGCAAAAAGACCACCGGCATTATTTACCAGAATGTCAATTTTATCTCCAAAGGCCTCAATGGTTTTTACCTTTAAATTTTTAATATCATTTAAATTAGATACATCAGCTTTAACAGCAATAGCTTCTCCTCCAAAAGACTCTATCTCCTTAACCGTTTCATGAGCTCCAGTTTCAGAATTATAATAATTCACAACTACCTTAGCTCCTTCTTTTGCTAAACTTATAGATATGGCTCTGCCAATATCTCTTGAGCCGCCAGTTACTACTGCTACCTTTCCTTTAAGTTTGCTCATAATTCTCTATTAATTAGGTTATATCATTAACTTTAGTTGTATCGCAACGAGAGTGTAGAAAGTAAAAGGAGGCTGTCTCATCCGTACGGATTCGCCAGCCAATTAAATTCTTTTAGGAGTAGTTTTTCAGAAAAAAACTTTGTTTTTTTCTGAAAAACTACTCCTAAATAAAATATTCTTGGGCGTCGAATAACGAAGAAGGCTTGTCTACCGACAGGTAGAAGTTATGAGACAGCCTCCTTTTACCTTATTCTTCAAATTGCTTTGAAATTAGAATTTATTAGATTCCTAGCGCCTGACCACCACCAATTTGGATGGTTTCTGCTGTTATAAAAGAAGCGTCACTACTTGCTAAAAACGCAACAACACCGGCAACATCTTCAGGTTGGCCCAACCTTCCCAACATAATATTATTAGCCCAGGATGCAAATACTTCTGGTTTTGTAGATTTAATTTGCTTATGAAATGGAGTGTCAATGGTACCTGGGGATACCGCATTTACTCTAATACCATATTCGGCCAAATCTTTTGCTAATGCTCTTGTAATAGCATGAACTCCAGCTTTAGAAGTACCATAAATTCCAGCTCCAGGCCCACCTGCATTCCATGCCGCGTTTGAAGCATAATTGATTATAGTAGGATGATCTCCCCTTTTAAGAAAAGGGATGGCTGCTCTGGAAGCGAAAAACACAGAATCTAAATTTAATGCCATTACAAATCTGTAAAAATCTGTAGTCATATCTTCAAAACGAGACCTGCCACCTAATCCACCGGCATTATTTACCAGGACATCTATTTTACCATATTTTTTACCAATCTTGTTAATGCATTCATTCACCTGCTCTTCTTTGGTAACATCAAACCCGCAATATTCCGCATCAATTCCTTCTTCTGTAAGTTCTTTAACCCTTTTAGCTCCCTCTTCATCGCGGATCCCATTTAAGATTACAGTAAATCCTTCTTTACCTAATCTTCTTGCTACTTCGAAGCCAATACCACTTGTTGCGCCAGTAATAATAGCTACTTTTTTATTGTTCATTATTTTGTGTTTTTTATTCGTTTAATTCCTTTTTAATTCTGTAGATACTTTTATTTCGGTTTTAAGGGTTCAATTTTCGGACATAAAATCCAGATGCTAGCCATGGCAATTACTGCCAGGGTAGCTCCAATTACGAAAGCTGGTGTATAATTACCTCCCGAAGTTAACCACGGAACCAGATAAGTAAGGCCTGCCGCTCCTAATTTTGCAGCCATACCGGAAAAACCTGCCAAGGTTCCGACGGTTTTCCCACCAAACAGGTCACTAGGCAGTGTTTGTACATTTCCGATAGCGGTCTGGAAACCAAATAATATCACAGCCATTATTAGAACAGCCGTCACCGGACCACCAGGATTAGCCATTGCGAGTAAGGAAGGAAGCATAATGCAACAACCAAGAGTGATGACAAACTTTCTTGTTCTGTTGATGCTCCAGCCATTTTTGATTCTGTTTTGGGCTAATAAGCCACCAAACCAGGCCCCAACCATGGCTCCAACATAAGGAACCCATCCGTATATGCCTATCGTTTTTACATCCATACCATAAACTTCAGACAGGTAAATAGGAATCCAGAATACAAACAACCACCATATAGGATCAATCACAGCGGAGGCGATGATGACTCCCCAACTCTCTTTGTGGGAAAGCATCTTGGCTGTAGAAGGATTATATCCTTCATCAAAACTTCCGTCCTGATCTATATCCTGGTTTTGTTGTCCAGTTAAAATGTAGGAGCGTTCTTCTTCTGTGATCCAAGGGTGTGATTTAGGGGGAGCCTTGACAAAAATTATCCAGGGGATTAGCCATAAAAGTCCTACTAAACCCACCAAAATAAATATGTATTGCCAGCTGAAATAAATGGTTAGGAATGCAATTAAGGGAATGGAAATAATTCCACCAAGAGCGGCACCTGAGTTAAATAGCCCCTGGGCAAAAGCTCTTTCTTTTGTTGGAAACCATTCAGCATTAGCTTTGGTTGCACCTGGCCAGTTACCGGCCTCTGCCACACCAAGAATGCCTCGGAAAATACTGAAACTTAATAATCCTTTGGCAAAAGCATGTAAGGCTGTAGCTATAGACCAAACTCCGATTGAAAGGACAAAACCTAGTCTTGTTCCTATCCAATCAAATATTTTTCCAAAAATGGCCTGGCCAAAGGCATAAGAAAAAACAAAAACAATTGATATTAAGGCATATATTTCTTTACGTTCATCATCCGTGTTTTCCGGATAAAGGTCAACAGCGATGTCAGGCCATAACACACTTAGCGATTGTCTGTCAATATAATTAATAACAGTTGCTAATGCGATCAAACCTACTATCCACCATCTTAAACCTTTTAACTTCTTCATTTTATTTTTTTTTAGCCAAATACAGGCTGGATACTGATGTGTTTTCTAAGAAGGGGCAATCTGTACTACTTCAGGAAGTCCTCTCTGGCCGGGCTGAATACGTCAATTAACACCCCTGGTTTGGTGCAGGTACATCCATGCATAACATTTGGTGGTATGTAATATGAATCGCCTGCCTTGATCGTTTTGACTTCATCCCCGATTGTCATTTCGAATTCACCACTAGCCACATAAGTTACTTGTGAATGGTAGTGTTGATGTAATTGTCCTACACCTCCTTCTTCAAATTTTGCTTTCACCAGCATAATTTTATCATCTGTACCATGAATTTGACGCTGAATTTTTGGGTCTACTTGCTCCCATTTTTCTTCTGAATCAAAGAAGAATTCTTTACTTGCCTTAATTGATTTTGACATAATTTTTTTGTTTTTTTTTGCTGTTGCGAAGCAACGTAAGTAGATCATAGAAGGTAAAAAGACCACTTTCCAGATAGCAGTTTTACATTATTGACAGCTAAAATTCTTTCTTCTTCCCTGACTACCGGTGGTAGTTACATTTTACTTTCTACTGGCAAATTGCCTTAATTATTACTTATCAAACTAAAAGGGCCCTGCCATTCATAAGTTTTTTTATTAACCTTAATGCTATGAGTATCCTCCTTTGAGGCATCATCATTTGCTAAAAACAAGGTCCATTTTTTGCCTGCTTTATTTTGAAATTGGACAACCGTATAGGCTGTATCATCATGTAATAAACTTATCTTTTCAATGCTGGTAAAAGGATGTTCTGCTAATTCCGATACGGGATTATAAGCTCCATGGGGTTCAATGATAGAAATAAAAGTAGCATCTTTCTTATCCTTCTTTCTGATGATAAAAGCTGGGTCATGCCGTAAATTAAAGTCAGGATCATTAGCTCCCAGCCGGGCAAAAATCAATTCATCATTAGCATCCACAACACTTAACATAGAATAAAACTTGCCATTGGAGAACCAATTGATATGGGCATTTCCACTTTCAGTTTTTCCTGATGCCTCTTTCCATAGGTGCTGATAACCGTGACCGTCACCTAGCGTATTGAGAGTGGTTAATTCAGGATCGTATTCAAAGTTAGTTAATAGCAAATGCCCTTGAAACCAAATCGGCAAATCAAATTGGCTATTGGTTTGGGTAGTGGCTCTAAAGACATCTATTAAAAGAGGGTGGCGAAAATGATCCTCCTTTACCAAAACCAATGTTCGATGTAGTTCACCATTAGGATAAGCATTTTGTGATTTGGCACTTACTACCTGCACGGGGCCAGAGCCGTGAAAATAAAATAGATCTGGGTGGTGTTTTTCGCCAATTCTAATGTCGCCTTCATAATGAGAGGTTTCATTGATTACTATTGTATTATGGGCAATGCTTTGTTTGGCCCAGGTATTGTTTTCTTTTAAATAACGTCCACCTCCTTTTTGATCAATATTAACCCAACGGGCTGCCCCGTAATCTTGCATGATTTCGCCTGTTTCATCATATAAGGAATAGGATAATTTATCAAAATGTCCATGTCCCATACCCTGGGCGGAATATTTCATTACCAGGCATAATTCATTTTCGGGGGCGGTACTGGTTCTTAGAATGCCGATTCCCCCTTGTTTCCCCATGGGGCCATCAGTATAAGCAATGGATTTTTGTCGCATAGTTTGGGCTAATCCATCTGCCAAACCTTTGGCTACAGCAAAGCCGGCTTCATCTAAAACCACCTTTCCCTGTTTTTCAGCAATAGATAACAACATGGGATCTTTACCGTAATGAAAGTAGGCCAAATCAACGGCGGTCACTACTTCTCTGGCATTCCAGGACATTCCTTTTTGAGCATCATTGATGGGATAAAATAGCCCATTGGCATCCGTCTGATATAAAAGCGAATAAACGGCCTTTTTTAAGATGCTGTCCCGATATTCCAAAATGCCCAATTCGGGCTTATTATTCGCTAATGATTTTGCGAATTGTAAAAAGGGAAAAATGGCATATCGTAAATAATAGGGACCTTCAGTAAAATAACCATCTGGTGAAAAAGAACCATCCAGCTGCGCTAAAAAGCCCGCATTTTTTTGCCCGTCTTGCCGAATTAATCCGCCATCATTATCTCTTTCATTCTTATTATTGCTTTCTATGTCTAATCCGTATAAAGCTTTGTTTACCAAATTCTTGTCATTCATAACCAAGCCAATCATCCCTACGGCGGCATTGCCCCAGGTGCTATGATTGTGGATTCGGTTAAAAAACCGGGGATTTTCGATGGATAAAAAATCAGCATAGGGACGGAAGAGGTCTTCTTCTAAATGTTTTCGTTCTTTTTCGGTTAAAAAATTATAAATGCAATCATAGGCCTGACTGGTATAGACCAGCCAATTTGCGTCATTTAAACATTGCCAAAAGATCTTGCCGGTAGCATAAGAACGATTAGTTGGATGTAGGGGTAATGAGGGATACATTTCTGCATATTTCAGTAACATATCCCGAACGTAAACCGCGTATTTTTCCTGGTCCGTAATTTGATACAAAACTCCAGCTTTTTGCATCATAAACCAATTTCGTTTATGGCGTTCATGGGTATAGCCACCTGCCATATCTTTAGGAATTGGCACTTCTATTGTCCTTATTTCTGCATCAACTTCTGCTATGGTTTGTGCCAATACTTTATCGAATAAAGGGGCTTTACCCAAAGAGGCTTTGATGTTTTTTACACCTTGACGGGTCAAAATCAAGTTGGGATGATCTTGACTAAATACTGGCACAGAAATGGCCAGTAAAAGTATAATACCCGAGTAAAAAGCGAAATTTATGATAGTTTTCAAAGCTAATTATTTATCAATGGATAAAAGTGGCAGGCACTCGCCTTGCGTGTAACAGGAAAGCACCTGCCCAGCCCTAACCAAATAATTTATGAAACAAAATCTGTTTTTGTATAGAGGCAACCGATGGCTGCCTCCATACTGTTTAGATCAGTGACTCACTTCTAAGTCATAGTATTTTACCTTAGAAAAAGCTCCTTCATCTGTGGTGACGAGGTAGTTCCCGGCTTTGAAATAGTTCTCAAAAACACCCCACTTCTCCATGTGAATATCATCGTATACGATGGATTCGGAATCGTTCAGGATTACCTCCAGCCTTCCATCTGAAGCTTTTACTTCAAGTGTGAATTTATCGTGCCCCACTTCTTCCGTGAAGTAAAATCCGTCATCATCAGTCCATGCATTAGTATGCAATATTTCTATTGCTGATGCATTTAAATTCTTTAATTCCTTTGTTTTGACCCTCACTCTGCCATTGACCCAATATATTTTTAAGACTGGAGGAGCATTGTTATCATCCTCTCCAATCAGATCTCTTTGGGCATTGGTGAGTCTTCCGTGGATCTGCATAATGATGACCCGATGAAACTTGTCGTCTTTATCTTTGGATATCTCTGGAACACTCAAAGTACCTTTCATTATGCCTCCCTGAGCAAAAGTCCAGTTTGTAGAATTACTTCCTGGAGTCATTTGTTCTCTCAACTCCGTTCTGGAATAACTGGAGTTTCTGGTAGAGGCCCCAGGGTAGGTATAAAATACCAGTGAACCATCTATGGAATCATTGTACATAAACTCCTTCAGAATATCTATTTTGGCATAGTTAAGAATCTCAGGAGGCTCAACTTCTGTAGGATTGCCAATTGGAAGGGTCACTTTCCAATTGTTCAAATCAATATTGGGTAAAAAATAATCTATGCCTTCTACAGGGCCATTATTATTTTCCTCCTCCTCCATTTCTATTGGGGGTGTCTCACTGACACTGCAACTGATTAACAAAACCAAAATGAAAGTCATCTGAAATATTCTCTTTATCATTATAGTATTTACTTTACTGGATGTGCCATCATAATATAATAATTAGTATCCAGGATTTTGTGTGATTACTCCAAAGCTAGAAAGTACTTCTGAAACTGGAATCGGGAACAAATGATATTTACTATCAACAGTTTCTCCCATCTCAGCATCAACGGTACCCGTCCTAACTAAGTCAAACCACCTCTGGCCTTCAAAAGCTAACTCAAGTCTTCTCTCATCTTGAATGGCCTGTCTAACCATGGCCTGAGTGTTTAATACGGTATGATCCAAAGGATCCACCCCAGCTCTGCTTCGTATCGGATCTAATAGATCGAGTACGGCTTCAGCAGAAGAGCCAGTTTCATTTAATGTTTCTGCATACAACAAAATAACATCTGCTAATCTTAGCTCTATCCAGTCGTGATCAGGGCCTCCCTCCTGAGGGAATTTTGGAGAGGCCATCACGGTCTCATCAATGGTTATTGCTCTTCTCAAGTCTCCAGGGCTAGCATCAAAAGCAGCCACTAAATCTGCATCCAATGGATTCAAAGATTTTGTGTCTAACCCACCTGACCACGACCAAAATTCAGAAAAGCCATATTCATCTACTATAGAACTTGATATTTGGGTTGCA
Organism: Saprospiraceae bacterium; assembly: GCA_028285545.1. Taxonomy (GTDB): domain Bacteria; phylum Bacteroidota; class Bacteroidia; order Chitinophagales; family Saprospiraceae; genus JANQPA01. The sequence goes on from JANQPA010000032.1 coordinate 34,363, forward strand.
AATATGATTTCTGAATTTAAATCATTATTCACCCCAAAAATGTCAGCAAAGTTGTCTTGTAAACTTATTCCAGCAGCAGAAGCTCCATTTACAACAGCAGCAAGATGTGATTCGGCACTGCCAAAGTCGCCCAATTGTACATACACTTTACCAAGTATACCTTGAGCAGCATATTTAGAGGCTCTTCCATCTACGATTTCTGTACCTAAAGCCGATATTGCGTCCAACAAATCAGGAATGATCACATTATTATAAATAGTAGCAGCTGGTTGTCTGGCTAAAATAGAACCATCCGTTGTACTTGGAGAAGCAGATAAATTCAAGGGTACATCACCAAATACGCGTACCAGTTTGAAATAAGATAAAGCTCTCAAAAATTTTGCTTCACCCACTTCAGTGGCATCTGAAGAATTTTCAATTACATTATTCGCACTTAATATTGACTTGTATAAGGCGGTATAGAAAGGTCCGAAAAATTGATCCTCCATAGTGGTTAAGTCCGGACCAAACAGGTCAAATTCAGTATAGGGAGCTTCGAACATAAAAGCATTATCTGCTCTAAAATCACCCATCACTGCCATAGGTGTAGCAGATCCATGCTGATAAAAATAAGCAGCATTCAAAACTCCTTCATAATCTGTCAAAGAATTTGAGCTAGCAATATTTGGCGGAAATTGTTCCAAATCCTCACATGCTGTTATGAGCAAAAATGACACTATTATTATATATAGTTTTTTCATTATTCTTTTTTTTAGAAATTAACATTTAAACCGAAGGTTAAACTTCTTACTATCGGACTTGCGCCTACCTGCACTCCGTATGTTGTTGGTCCTAAATAACCACCATTCGTGATCTCTACCCCTTCAGGGTTAAAAGAAGTGTAATCATCACTCATTAAATACAACAAATTGGTAGCAGCAAGATATAGCCTCAAAGAACCTAAGCCCACTTTGCTAGTCAAATCCGAATTAATCGTATAACCTATTGTCAGGTTTCTCAAAGCGACATAAGAGGCATCTTGGATCATAGCGTCGGTTTGGTCTCTGTTCCGTACATAATGCATTCCATTATGATCAGCCAGACCATCGTCATTAGCATCGAAACTACCAATCAACGCTCTACCCCATTGAGAGCCATAATACAAGGGATCAATATTGTAAACATCTCCTCCTTGAGCTCCTTGAAATTGTAAGGCAATGTCAAAGTCTTTATAAAGTATTTGAGTATTCAGCCCCCAGTAAAAGTCAGGAGTGTTTTGTCCAATTTTTACTAAATCTCCTCCTTCTTCAACCGTACGTGTTCTATCAATTACACCATCACCATTTTGATCAACTGCATAACTGTATCCACTCATCTTACCAACATATTCTGTAGGGTCTGATACATATACCATTTCAACTTCTCCAGTAGTTTCTATTCCCCACATTTCTCCAATTTCACCACCTACATAGTTTCTAAATACAGGTCCTCTACCGCTTTGTCCGTAAATAGTTGGTGCTAATTCAGTCAAACCACCAAGGTCCGTAATTTCAGTATTGACAGTGGACATGTTAGCGCTAATATTCCAACGGAAACCACCTGTATTAACTAGTACTGCACCTAACTCAAGTTCTAATCCGGAACTCTGCACATCTCCAGAATTAAGTGCAATGGAAGTAGTACCCAATACTTCAGAAACACTCTGCTCAATTAATATATCTTCAATGTCAGAAGTGTAATAATCTATACCTAGTGTAAATCGATCTTCCAGGAAACCTAGATTAATCCCATAGTTGGTCTCTGTATTAGTTTGCCAGGTTAAATCTGGATTGGCTACATCTGAAGGAATTAGAAAACCATTCCCTAAAACCGTGGCCTGAGGATTCAAGAGACTCAATGAATTGTAAGCTCCTAGAAAAGCAGTAGTTCCTAAAGAACCCGTACTGAACCTTAGTTTTAAGCCAGTCAAAAAGTCTGAGTTGTAAAAAGATTCATTGTGCACATTCCATCCTAAGGAAACTGCCGGGAATATTTCATATCTATTATTAGCCCCGAAACGTGAATCACCATCTCTTCTGACGGACACGGATGCTAAATAACGATTGTCATAGGCATAGTTAATTCTTCCAAAAACGCTATTTCTTGCGATGGTCTCATCTCTCTCCGAAACGGATATATCAGCAGGATCTAACAAGGCATAATTTTCGGGTTGGCCAAAGGGTACATTTGTGCCATCTAAAGCAATCCCCTGGATATAGAAATTTTGAAATTCAACTCCAGCTACTGCCGATATATCATGCTTACCCAAGGTTTTTGTATAATTCAGAGTAGTTTCACTGAGCACAGAAGATCTTTTTACATCCGTTTGATCCAATGCTGTTTGAGTAGTACGTGCCCTGGAATCAAATTCAAGTCCTCTCCAGAAATAGTCTCGGGTATCTCTAATATCTGCACCCAAAACAGTTTTTATATTCAAGCCTTCAAGAATGTTGAATTGCAAGTAGGAACTAAAGTTTCCAAAGTATGTTTTTTGCCAACGTTCAGTGTTGTCAAGCTTGGTTGCGGGACCTGCATCTCCTGATCCTCCTATACCATTACCGCTTCTGCCGTAATGCCAGTCTTGAGCCGTCATCCCAGGTTCCAATGTATAAATACTGCTATTCCAAGGTGCATTACTCCCTCCTCTAAATCCAGAGTCGAATGATGAGAGCCCCAATGCCTGTGCTTGTTGATCCAGTTGTTGTACAAATGCAATAGAGGCTTCGGTATGGTAAACAGGGTGAACGCTATACGCTCTTAAGAGATCTCTCATGTCATGACCTACGATTTCTCGATCACCTACGAATCCATTGATATTTATTCCTGTTTTGAACCTGTCTCCCAATTTAGCATCGATATTAATGCGGCCATTATACCTCTCAAAACCTTGATCACGCACAATGCCTTGAGTGTTTAGGTATCCAACCGAGGCATAGTAGTTTACATCCCCAGTACCCCCGCTAATACTCAAGTCGTGGTTCATGCTATTGCCATTTCTGAAAAGCCAATCTTCAACAGCTATGACATCAGGAGAATTTCTATAGGCATTTATTCTATAATTCAACAAATTTTGGTCCATTTCACCCACATCAAAAGTTCCATCGGCTATACTTGCTTCTATTGTATTGGCCCATTCTCCAGCGGTTTGGTTTAGGTTATCTCTAACATATCTACTTGAAGTACTTGCATACGCATTATAACTAATGCTGGCTTTCCCGGCCGTCCCTTTTTTGGTAGTAACCAGAATAACACCATTTGCGCCCCTTGAACCATAAATAGCGGCTGAAGCAGCATCCTTTAATACCTCCAAACTTTGAATGTCATTTGGATTAATGGTGGCCAAGCTTCCTGAAATCGGATACCCATCCACAACAATTAGTGGGTTGGAATCACCTGAAATAGAAGAAGCTGCTCTAATTTGAATCTTTGGATCTGCACCAGGGGCACCATCTTGATTTTGAATCAAAACTCCTGCTAATTTCCCTCCTAGTGCATCATCTACACGATTGGCCTGTATGGCTGCAACATCCGCCCCTCCTATCTGGGCGATTGCACCTGTATTGTGCGACTTTTTACGAGTTCCGTATCCTACTACCACGATTTCTTCTAACTGCTCAACATCCAATTGCATTTGAATACTCAAATCTGTATTGGTCGTAACGAGCATTTCCTGCTCGACATATCCGGTATAACTGAACACCAGAATGGAACTTTCTTCCACTTCAATAGAAAATTTTCCTTCGAAATCAGTAATCGTTCCTACACCTGGAGTTTCTTTTACAGATACAGTGGCACCGATAAGAGGTAAACCATCTTCAGCACCGGTAATGGTTCCCGTAACAGTTATTTTCGCATCTTGAGAAAAATGATCTATTCTGAGATCAGTATTCCCCGATAGAAGTAGAGGGAAACCTAGTAACAGACCCGATAATCCAAGAAGGATAACGGATTTGTTGATATAGTTTTTTAATTTTGTATTCATAACATATTAGTATTTAATCATTTTGCTCACCTCCAAGTGAGTTTTTTATTTCTATACATTACTTTTCTACCATTTTAGATAATGGTTAACCTTTCAAAAGGAAAGAGATTTCTTTAAGTATCCATAAATCAAACCTGTAATCACCTGTGCATAGTAGTGTCGTTTTACACCATATGCCTGACCACGCTTTATCGTAAGCCAAGAATTTTGAAAAATACATGGATCGGGGTAAGTAACGCTATCAGTTAGAATTGAAAGGTAGATTAGGCTTCATGTAAGTGTGATTTATTTGGTTAATAATTACTAAGAATATTTCAGGTATTGTAGTCGCGTTTTTTGGATTCTTGTAAATTGGTTGACCAATTTTTGGTTAACCAAATTTAATCTTTATTTTTTAATTGACAAAGTTTTTTTTTGAAAAAATCTGATTTACAGGAAATTATATGAAGTTTTATAAAGCTTACAAGCAAAACAGAAGGAAGACATGACTAATGATATAAAACCACTCAGGGCAATTTTAAACCCTGAGTAGTTTTTACTCCTGTAAGAGCATCTTTCCATCATTATTCTTTTTCCACAATTTTTACATTATCAAGAAAGACTTCAGTGCTGCTACTGATAGCATTTAAAGCCCTCACATAAATTACAACCTGATTGGTCGACGCTGTGAATGTGAAAGAAGTGTTTGTAAACATAGACTTGTCTGTATTAAAGTCATTGGTTATGTCAAAATACGAGTCTATGGCAGGATCAGATTTTGAAGCATCGATACCTGCCTCCGTTGTAATTTCTGTGTTTAGAATAAATACTTCTGTATTTACTCCTTCGGCTTCAGAACGGGTATCAATTGAAAAAGTATATTCAACACCTTGCTCAACCTGGACAAGCTGATATAATCGACGGCAATTTTGACTAAATTTTGCTCCTCTTGTTTTAGAACCATTTTCGAAGGCACCATCAGAAGTAGAATTCGGTTGCTCATTACCACAATAAGTAGCATCAATGTAACTATTCAAGTCAGAATTATACCACAGTTCTCTATATGGACTGGGAATTTCATTTCCGTCATTGTCTTTAACGGTATTGTTGGGGGTCATATCCCATGCATCCGCATTGTCACTCGTGGTTCCTGTAAATTCGTCAAAAGTACCATTGAGTACCTGTACCACAAAGCCTTGAGAAACTATTAGTTTTTCGGTGGCTACATCGGTATTTCCTGTTTCACTATAGGCAGTCAAGGTGACCGTGTACTCTCCGTCAGCTTCATAGGTATGAGATGGATTCATCCCAGTAAATTGATAGCCATCACCAAATTCCCATAATAACATAACTGCTCCTTCAGAGGCATCCATGAAGTCATAGGTGCGATAATCATCCGGATCTACCTGAAAGGTAAAATCGGCCGTAACAGGTGCCAGGATATTTATGGTCTTGGTAAATTCAGCGGTCAATCCAAACTCACTAGAAGCAGTGAGGGTAACATTATATTCACCTGCAGCGCCATAAACATGGGTTGGAGATTCTTCAGTCGACATGTTTCCATCACCAAAATCCCACTCATAGCTTGATGCATTCGTAGAAGTATTGGAGAAAGAATATTCAAGAAAATTAGATTCACTTTGTGCTATATTAAATCCAGCTGAAGGAGGTACTGCACCTTCGGCTCCAACATCAATTGTGAAATTATCTAATCTGGCCTCAACCGGTCCATTGAAGAAATAAATGGCAATAATATTATTGTCTCCTGAGCTAAATGATAATTTTTGTTCCACATAGGTAGAAGGATCCTCTGTATCATTTACAGTTACTGAGGCGATGGTTCCATCAGTAGCCACTTCTCTACTATCAATAGGTCCAAATTGTGTTACACCTACTATGGATACAGTAATCCAGGGGTCAGAAGAATTGTCTAACATGGTATACCAGAATCTAAGGTCATAATTAGTATTGGCCTCTACCGCAATTTCTTGGTAACCAACACGAGTTTGGTCATTTGGCAGTTTGGCACCTTGAGACCCAAATTGTACTGGACTACCTGTTATTTGAATTACACCACCTAGTTCAGATTTTCTCCAGGAATCTCGCCCATCTCCGGAGCCATCAGGTAAAGTGTTGTCTTCAAAACCTGCTTCCAAAATAATAGGCTGGAAAGGTCCTTCTACCACATTAACGTCTATTGTTATGGAATTTGATACTCCATTGGCATCACTGGCCGTTAGAGTTACTGGGTAGGTGCCTTCTCCTTGTTCAAATGTAAAAATGGGATCCTTTGTCTCTGAAGTATTTCCACCTCCAAAATCCCAAGCGAAAATGGTAGATTCAGCTGAAAGGTTAGTGAATTTAATGGTTTTGAAATCTTCTAAAGTAGAAGCATAAGAAAAGTTAGCCGTAGGGAAAACCGTATCAGGGATAGAGTTCGACTCAGGTAATTCAAACTCAAATAGGTCCTCACAGCTACTAATCAAAAGTATTATTGAGAAGCAAAGGAATATTCTCATTGCTTTGCGGTATATATATTTTTCTTTCATCATTTTTGAAATTTTAGTTTTAGTAGCCGGCGTTTTGAGTTAAAAGACCACCGCTCAAGTTTATTTCTCTTGAGGGAATGGGCAATAATAATTTTCTTGGATTATAATCAGTATATCCATTTTCGTTAGCATGAGCACTTAGGACGGCATCAGCAACGCCAAACCTCAATAAATCATAGAAACGTTGATTTTCAAAAGCCAATTCTACTCTTCTTTCAACTAGCAATGCTTCTTTGCTAAGTGAAGAAGGACGATCATCTACCGGATCAAAACCAGCTCTTTCTCGCACTTTCATATAGGAGTCAATGGCACTACCATCTGAAGTTTGAGCTCCACCAGCCATAATGGCCTCTGCATGCATTAACAGTACATCTGCATAGCGCAAAATAATCACATCATTACCAGCATTCCCCGGACTTTGGCCATAGGTAGGGGGGAAGGTGGATACATCAGAACCTTCAGGTAAATACTTGGTAACTTCAACAAAGCTTGGAAAGGTTACATAAGACACTTCAGTTCTATTTCCTCCATATTGAATGAAATCTGCTACAAGATTATCATTGACTATATTTAAGCCATCCTGCCTACCTTGGCGGATCGTAGCGGTAAATTCAGCGGAAAAACCTTGACTTTCCTGTACATTTCCGAATTCATATTGGATAGCAAAAAGGATCTCATCATTCAATTCATCATAAAATACATCGCGAAAATTTTGCTCTAAGCTGAATTGCCCGCTATTAATAATGGCTTCGCACATTTGCTGAGCACCTGAATAATTAGGACTTGGTTGTGATAAGTAAACTTTTGCCAGAATGCCTTGTGCCGCTGCACTCGATGCTCTGGATTTATAGCTGTTATCTAAATTGGTAATCGCTTCTTGTAAATCTGAAATTATTTGAGCATAAACCTGATCTTCAGGTGCTCTAGTAAAAAGTAATTCATTATCTGTTGGGCCCGCTACCTGTGTTACTAAAGGAACCGGTCCATACAATCTTACCAGGTTAAAATAGGCCAAAGCTCTTAAAAACTTGGCTTCAGCTTGATAAGCAGCTTGATTGCTTGCATCAGCTACATCGATAAAGTTTAAAACATTATTTGCTCTAAAAATTATCTCGTACATAGATTGGTAATAATCTTCTGATTGTACATTATTTGCATCTACTCTGTATCTATGGAAATCGGCTCTTGATCCTTCTAAAGTGGCTGTTCTAGTATTATCACTACGCATTTCAGTCACCATAAATTCAAATTGAATCCCGCGGTTAAACTGGGCTGTGTTAGATTCGGTATTTACATTGACTCCTTGTATGGCATCATAAACACCTATAATTCCTGCTAAGACATCATCATCAGAATCAAAAAATGCATCAACAACAATAGCAGAATCAGGTAATGGATTTAAAAACTCATCATCACAGGAATAGAACAGAAGCCCTAGCACTGCGAAAGTTATATATTTAAAATATTTCATTATTGTATTGTTTTTTGCTTAATGTTAAAACCGAACGTTTAGCCCCGCAGTGACTGTCCTAAATAAAGGAGTACCTGCCCTCTGAGAACCATAGCTTATCGGCGTATTATTATTGTCAATAAACTCAGGATTGAAACCATTATAGTCATCAGAAGTCTTATAGATCAGATTCTGACCAGAGACATATAGTCGAAGGCTTCTAATACCAATTTTACCTAATTGTTGTGGAGTGAAGTTATATCCTATGTTTACATTTCTCAATGAAAAATAACCTGCACTTTGAACGATGTCATTGGTGTGTACTCTTTGTTGTAGAAAAGAAGGGTCTGGAATGATTCCATCTTCAACCACTTGTTGTACATCAGTAGTACTGCCTTGCCAATGCGTATAAAAATATTGATCTCCCACATTCTTCACTTCAGCACCTTGACTGCCTTGAATCATAATAGAAAAATCAAAATTGCCAATTGCAACCTCATTGGTAAGACTCCAAATCAAATCTGGGTAGGGATCTCCAAGAATGGTCTTATCTTCATCTGAAATTAAACCATCACCATTTAAATCTCTAACGATGACATCTTCTGATAAGCCATTAATAGGAATATAAGGGGAGTCATAGTATTGAGTAGATAGCTCTCTATCTACAACATATCCATAAAAAGAAGAGATTGGGTTACCTACAGAGTTAATCCATTGTGAATTTCTACCCCATCCATCAACTGTTAATTGCCCGTCAGATTCACCAAAACTTAACAAGGTATTCTCATTAGTAGAAGCTATCAATGTGGTACTCCAGCTTAGTTTTCGACCAGTAATGTTGGTGGTTCTTAATTCGAACTCCCATCCTTTATTTTCTACTTCACCCAGGTTCACAATACCAGCATCAAAACCAGTGACGTAAGAAACAGGGTTTTCTAACAATAATTTATCACTTGTTCTGACATAATAATCTATAGATCCTTGAACTCTGTTATTAGCAAATCCGAAATCAATTCCTGGGTTGAACTCCTCGGAAGCTTCCCATTGTAACAAAGGATTTACAATACTAAGGGGAGAAACACCTGCTGTGATACTCCCTCCTGTAATTGCACTGGAGGTACTCAATAATGCCAAATATGGGTAATTATTAACAATATCATCGCCTACACTAAAATTCTCATTACCTGTAAGACCATAGCTCACTCTGAACTTTAATCTACTTACGAAATCACCATCTCCAAAGAATTCTTCATTATGTGCATTCCATCCTAAAGAAACAGCAGGGAAGTTACCCCATTTAGAATTAACCCCAAATACGGAACTTGCATCTCTTCTAAAAGAGGCATTTACTAAATACTTGTTATCAAAAACATAGTTGATTCTTCCAAAATATCCTATCTTATTTTTCTCATAATCGACTTCCTCAAATTCTGATACTATTGTAGCTCCCTGCAAGTTTTTTAGTAAATCATTGGTAAATCCAGAACCCGAAATGTTACTGTTTTCTACCTGTCTTCTTTGAAAAGTGGCACCTACCAATACATTAAGTCCATGCTTACCAAATTCCTTATTATAAGAAATGGTATTATCCGAAATTATTCTATTTCGCACTCTATTTTGCAAATTATATTGTGCTCTTCCTGCACCAGAAGCATGATGCATCACCCCATCATATCGCGTTCTCTTACGGTTTTCTAAAGTTACACCAAGGGAAGTCTTTGCTGTAAGCCCATCGGCAATTTTATAACTTAAATAGGCAGAAGATAAAATGTTGGTTTTATATTCATAATGTTCTCTTTCTACATATTGCGCATAAGGATTCATATCTCCAGAAGTACGTGGCCTGCTGGACCCTTGATCATCATTAGGATCTATGTCTATATTCCTTAGGTGATCCTCGTTAAAATAATCTCCTACTTGAATGTCCGGATACTCATCTCTATCAACATATTGTATTGTTTCTTCTGTATGGTATATGAGTAACCAGGGAGATTGTCTGATAGGGTTATGAACAGAAGTAGGTAATGCTCTGCGTTTTGAATAAGAGGGGGTGACCTTAAATCCAAATTTTAAGTCATTAGTTATTTTAGTATCCATCTTTATATTTCCTGCATACAAGCGGTAATCATCGGTAATAACTACTCCTTCATCACCTAATGTTCTTAAGGATAGACTAAATTTTGTTGCATCACTACCTCCTCTTGCTGAAAAAGAATGACTTGAAATATATCCTCCATCAAAAAAGACATCTTGCCAGTCTCTATCAACACCCGTTTGATTGACTAACTCTAGTGCATATTGTGTATTATTAGTGAGAAAGCCAGCTTGAGCTAATTCAAAATCGGCCCAATCCGCAACACTTTTCTTATACTCGTCACTTCCAAAAGCCTCTTTCCTTCCTATGTATGTTTCATAGCTAAATTGGGTTTTCCCGGCCTGGCCACTCTTAGTTGTGATCAAGATTACACCATTTGATCCTTCACTACCATAAATAGCAGCTGAAGCGGCATCTTTTAAGATTTCAAATGATTGTATATCATTCATATCCAAGTTCCCTAGAAAATCAGCATCTACGACCAATCCATCCACTACTACTGCAGGCCCTGTATTAGCGTTTATTGATCCAAAACCTCTAACTGTAATGGTAGGAGCGGCACCTGCTTCGGCTGAAGTGGCCTGGATGTTTACACCAGATACTTGGCCAATGAGTGCATCATCTATTCTTGCTACAGCAATCTGATCCAATTTTTCATTTTCAACTTTGGATATAGAGCCTGTTAAGTGTGATTTTTTCTGAGTACCGTATCCAATCACTACGATTTCTTCCAATTGCTCAACATTTACTGCTAGAGCAATGGTTAAGTCTGCATCTCCACTTACCAATTGTTCCTGATCCAGATATCCGGTATAACTGATTACAAGAATGGAGTTCTCTTCAACTTCTATTGAGAATTTTCCCTCGAAATCAGTCACTGTTCCTAAACTTGGATTACTTTTTACATAAACAGTGGCTCCAATCAATGGCTCACCGTCTTCAGCTGAAGTAACCGTTCCAGTAACCCTTGCCTTAATTTGGTCATCAAGTCCGCCCTCATTTATATCTGTATTCCCGGAAAGGAATATCGGGAAGCACATTAACAAAGCCATTATACTACAAAGTAGAATGGATTTGTTGAAATAATTTTTTAATTTTACAAGCATAACATATTAGTTTTAATTTTAATCATTTCGCTCACCTTCAAGGGTGAGTTTTTTATTTTGAATACCTTTCATTCTTTAACTTCCTGGCAATACAATTCCGGCTCAAGACAGTACGACTTAAGACTTTGTACCAATCAGGCAAATAAATCCTAAGGGCATTTGAAGACAAATTTGTTCAAATACCTTTCAGATTAAGAATACCTGCAGTTTAAAATGAATAGAAATCTTGAAGCTTAGGGAATTAATTCAACTAGCTTGAGTTGAAAGAAAGAAAAGGTTTCATGTGAGTGTGATTTATTTGGTTAATAGTTTATGTCTTGGCATTGATCAGAGTTTCCAGTCCAGGAAACTCTATGTTTTCTTTAGTGTCTTGCTATAATCAATGGTATCCTGTAAGTGATCCTGCATAGCTTTTGCTGCCGCCTCTGAATCCTGTGCAATGATGTGATCAAGAATTACTTTGTGTTCATCCAGGGCCGTATAGAAACGACCATCTTTACAGACGTCCAATTGTATAAAATTATTAATGATGTCTGGAATAATAATTAACATCAAAGACTTAAGTACATTATTTTTACTGGCTTCAGCAATTTTTAGGTGGAACATTAAATCTTCTTCAACTCCCTGCTTGCCATGATTAACCTGGTCCTCATAGGCTACCAGAGCTTTTTTCATGTTTTCTATGTCCTCCTCCGTCCTTCTTTCAGCTGCTAGTTTGGCAGAGGCGGTTTCTAGTAAAGCCCTGGTTTCAATTAATGAGCCAAAATCACTGTTTTCAATTTTCAAAACGTCTGAAATTAATCCCTCTAAAGCAGTTATTCCCATTCCTGCAACGATGGTACCACTTTGAGGTAGGGTTCTTAAAATCCCGTAAAACTCCAGTTTCTTGATGGCATCCCTAACATTAGTTCTTCCAACTCCTAGTTTTTCTGCTAACTTGCGCTCGGGTGGTAGACGATCTCCGGGCTTGAGTTGGCCGGACGTAATCAATTCGCGGATCTGCCGTATAATCTTATCTACAGGTGTTTCTATCGTGATTTCCTGGAAATTATTTAGTAAATCAGAGCTTGCCATGCGGTATATATTATTTTGTTTTTGGTCAACCTTAAATTGGTCGACCAATTTTCAGTTAACCAAATATAGGATATATTTTTGTTTTGACAAAATTTTTGGAAAAAAAGCTTGAGCAACCCTGAAGTCGCCCAAGATTATAAGGTTCAAAATAATGTGTTTATTTGAAAGGATTGATTTTTTTACGGAAAAAGAAGATGGTAAAGGGATTGTCAAGCCAGAAGGCTCAACTTAATGAGTAATAAGAATACTCTTCTTCAAAGGTAGGGAGGAGGCTCTATTTTGGGAATAGTGCCTAGGGTGGTATGTTTTAGGGCCAAGACCCTAGAAAAGAATATCAATATCAATAACAATGGCAATATCAATAGCAATCTCAATATTCACCCAAAATTGAGATTGCTATTGATATTGCCATTGAAATTGCTATTGCCTAAACCTGTACTTCCTTGATCAAGGATTCTATTCCTTTAAGGCCCATATTTCCCACCATGCTCAAGGTTTCTTTTGCCTGGGTTTCATTTTCTTCTGCTACTTCGAAAGCCCAGCTCCACTCCACTGTTGCTCGTCCACCATCCGCATCCAATACTTTCATCTCTCCTAAAATATTTTGGACGGGTATCATATTTTGAGAAGGAATACCATACTGGAATATCTTATTATTGTGGTCTACTTTTAAAATATCCTCTGAAAATTCCCCTCCCTCAGTGGTACAATAACGTTTATCTCCTTCTACTCTGCAGGCAGTAATTGGTGCCAGCCATTGATCAACTCCTTTTACGGCGCCAATAATTTTCCAGGCCTCTTCCGGAGAAACATCCAGAGTAAGTGCAATACTGTGATTTGAATTTTTCATCTTTTAGGTTTTTATTTTGGTAAATTGTTAGGATTAAGAGGCACTGGCAGGCAACTCTTAATCTTAGTTTTATTCTGTCTCAAAGATGAATTAAATTTCCAGTAAAGCTTTTTACAAAAAGTTCAATTATTTGTCTTTAAAGCTCAGGCGATATTTGGAAGGGGAATGGCCATAGACAGCCTTAAAGGAACGAGAAAAATGAGCGATATCCTGAAAACAGCAATCATAAGCGATGTGACTTATTGATTGATCAGAAACAAGCAAAAGCTCTGCGGCTTTTTCGATTCTTTTCTTTTTGATGTAATTGGCAGGAGTGTCCTGATAAATTTTTTTGAACTCCCTTTTAAAAGAGGATAAACTATGATGAGTTAATTGTGCCAATTCAGTAATGCTGACATTTGAAAAAATGTGAGCTTCAATTATTTCTTTAAAACTGAAGGTTTTCTTAGAAAAAAGATTGTTTAGAATTTCAATAACTTTTGGAGAGTTTTCTGTTTGTAGTAAAAGTAGAATGATTTCCTTCAATTTAAGAATTAGAATGTCTTCTGTAACCAATTGTGGATTTTCAAAATAAAAGAGTAGACTTTCAATATATTTTTTAATCAGAATGGAAGCTTCCAATTTTACCATATTTGAATGAAAAGCAAAATTATATTTTTTTAAAAAAGAGGGTAATGAATTATCATAGATCTTCTTTAGCATTTCCGGATAAAAGTGAATAGCTAAGGCTTCATATTGGCCATTTGTTCCATTAGGAAACATCTGGGAAAGATAATGGCCACATTTCATCAGTAAAGATTCCTCCTTTAGTATTCTTAATTCTTCATCTTCTGAAATAGATTTATACTCCCCATCCAGAATATACAGAAAGCAAGCCTCATCTGGCATGGGGTGCGGTTTTTTGAAAGGAGCTTTTATCACTGCCTTTTCAAAAAGCATATGGCCGAAGAGATCAATTGTTTGATGTTCTAAGATCAAGCTGTTTTTTTTAGAAAAATATGGTCAAAAATTCTGTTATGCTAAATGTACAATTATTCATGCACAGTGACTTTGATGAAAAGTTCAAAAAGTTGATTAATAGGTTCAGTTATTTATGTTGGGATAAGACATGTCATATCTAGACATGACATGTAGCACAAAAATTCCACCACTCTTTTGGAAATAAAGGCTTACAGTTATTTCAATCTAAGGGATATGTAGATTATTTTCGGACATGTCATGTCTAAACATGACATGTTTTATCACAAAATCACCTTTAAAATCAAAAATTAAGGCAATGAATTACTCGACTAAATTTGTCCAATTTCTAATTTTAATTTGCTTGATTAACTCCTGTTCCAACCAAAGCGCACCAGAACAACCACAAAAATTTCTGCCGGATATCCTTTCCACTTCAGCAGTAGAGTATGGAATCACCTTTAGTCCCTCCGGAGATAGCTGCTTTTTTGTGCGCCATAATGGACAATGGGGAAAAAGAAATAATCCTCCTTCTAGTATTTATTTAACCACTTCAAAAAATGGCCAATGGTCTGAACCTACGCTTGCCTCCTTTTCAAATGAAGAGACCGATGATGGTGACGTTTTTATCTCTCCAGATGGAAGTAGTTTGTTTTTTACCAGCAATAGGGATTATCCTGACAAAAAGGGAAAAGGGGCAGATATCTGGAAAATAGACAAAAATAATGGGCAATGGGGAAGCCCATATCCACTAGATAGTTTAATAAACTCACCCAACACGGAATACAGCCCAGTTACCAATAAACGAGGAGATCTGTATTTTGCTGCCATCCGAAAGGAAGGCATAGGACAGGGAGATATTTATGTAGCAAAAATTCAGTCCAATGGGGAGTATTCCTCTCCAGAATTAATTGAAAATGTAAGTACAGAACACGGAGAATGGAACGTATTTGTTGAACCTGAAAATAAATGGCTGATTCTTGAGTCATCAGGTCGCCCAGAAGGAAGATCTGGTTATGGCGACCTCTATTACTACAAAAATGAGAATGGGGACTGGCAAGAACCTGTTCATTTGGAATCTGTGAATACAACAGGCAGTGAGTTAAATGTTCGAATAGGCCCCGAAGGAAAATACCTGTTTTACGCCTGTAGTTACACCTTGGATAGTGCTGATGTGGATATTTTGCGTGTGCCTTTGAATATGATCCTGGAGACTAATTCAGGGTCAAAAGATTAAATCATAGATGATCATCATTTTTTGATGGATCAACTTATTTAGAATTTCTTTGTCGAAAATACTTTTGGATGTAAGCTCCATTTGTAGGATTAGTTGTTTGTCAAAAATTATTGACGTACTTTTGACGTAATCTAAATCTTTTACCATTGTATCTTTTAGGCTACGACATAGGAAGTTCAACCATAAAGGCTTCTCTTGTTCATACAGAGACTCAGGAAGTCGTGGGCTTGCTTCAGTACCCTGACCAAGATATGGACATGATTTCCAGGCAAAGAGGCTGGGCAGAACAGCAACCTGAAGTGTGGTGGCAGGATTTCTGTGTAGTGACCAGACGGCTATTGAATAAAACCGGGGTTTCAGCAAAAAATATTGTGGGGATCGGAATTTCCTATCAGATGCATGGCCTGGTTCTTATTGATGAAGAACAACAAGTCCTGCGCCCTTCTATAATATGGTGTGATAGCCGGGCGGTGGCTATCGGACAGCAAGCCTTCAAAGAGATTGGTGAAGAATATTGCCTAAAAAAAATGCTTAACTCACCTGGTAATTTTACAGCCTCCAAATTGAAATGGGTAAAAGACAATGAACCTGAAGTTTATGAAAAAGCGTATAAACTCTTGTTGCCAGGGGATTTTATTGCCATGAAATTAACTGGCGAGGCAGTTACTACTATTTCTGGCTTGACAGAAGGTATTTTCTGGAACTTTAAGGAGAAAAAAATAGATCATACCATCCTGCAGCATTATGGATTAAGAGAAGATCTCATCGCCCCAACTGTACCCACTTTTTCCATTCAGGGAAGGGTAACTAAAAAAGCAGCGGAAAGAACTGGACTTGAAGCAGGTACTCCCATTACCTATCGGGCCGGAGATCAACCTAATAATGCACTTTCATTGAATGTTTTACATCCAGGTGAAGTAGCGGCTACCAGCGGTACTTCCGGAGTTGTTTATGGCATTGTCGATCGTCCTGCTTTTGATCCTCAATCCAGAGTCAATGCATTTGCGCATGTCAATTATGAACAAGCTTATAATCGAATAGGGATTCTTCTTTGTTTGAATGGGGCAGGTATTCAATATAGCTGGATCAAACATCAGGTAGCCAGAGGCTCACATACCTACTCGGATATGGAACGGATGGCCTCCACCGTACCAGTTGGTTCCGATGGCTTATGTATTCTTCCCTTTGGAAATGGTGCAGAAAGAATGCTGGATAACAGAGAACCCAATGCACATTTTTTTAATCTCCAATTCAATCGTCATACAAGAGGTCATTTATACCGGGCAGCCTTGGAAGGTGTTGCTTTTTCCTTTGTGCATGGCATCAATATCCTGAAAGAAATGAACCTGAATGTGGATGTCATTAGGGTTGGGAACGACAATATGTTTCAGTCTAAAATATTTTCGACCACTCTTGCTACATTATTGGATAGCCATATTGAAGTTGTTGAAACCACTGGTGCTATTGGAGCAGCCAGAGCGGCAGGAGTTGCCGTAGGAATTTATAGAAACCTGGAGGAGGCACTGGCTAATGAGCAACCTTTTCTGGTATATGAACCCTTGTATAATAGAGGGCTTTGCGAACAGGCTTATTCCTACTGGCTTTCTTCATTGGAGAAATCTCTTAGGACGCCCAAGAGTAGTGAAAGAGCGAATGTTACGGTGGCTAAGAGAAATCAACATCTTGAAAAACAAATAAAGCAAAAAAATAGGCAGTTGGCTGCGACTTCGCTGCAACAGGTGACTACCAAAGATTTTATTTCAGAAATTAAACAGGACTTGGAAAGCCTAATTGCTTCTAGCCAAGATGGGCAAATCAATGGGCAACTAAAAGCAATAAAGCGCAAATTGGAGAAACAAATTCAAGATGGGGACGATTGGAAATCTTTTGAAGAGCATTTTAATCTCCTACACGATGATTTTTTCGAAAAAATCAAAGAAGCTTACCCCAAATTGAGCATTCCAGAATTAAAAATGTGCGCCTACCTTAAAATGGGGCTATCAAACAAAGAAATGGCCCAAAAACTTAACCTTTCCATTAGAGGTATAGAAACTCGAAGGTACCGCCTGGGAAAAAAGCTGGGCCCCGGGTCAAGAACCAAACTCCTCGATTTCATCAAACAATTCGACTAAGCACCTGACGTACCATTGACGTAATTTTTTATTCCCTTTGACGAATTTTTGCAGTACCTGATTTTTATTGTAAGGAATTAGTTATACGGATATTTGTTTCGAATAATAGGATTTTTCAAAATTTTTAATCGTATAAGGTTGCGATTATAAAATTATAACCAACCAAATTATTTCGAAATGAATTTCAAATACATTCACTGGTCGAGATTGTTAAAGAAGTCTGGAAGTACCATATTAAGCTTTATCATGGTCGTTTTTTTGGCTTCAGCTATCCAGGCCCAAACTGGAAGTATCGCAGGAAAGGTGACAGACGAAACGGGTTCAGGCCTTCCTGGGGTAAACATTGTAATTAAGGGAACGAGCACAGGAACTGTAACTGATTATGATGGAAATTATTCCATCAATGCTGATAAAGGAATGACGCTTGTTTTTTCTTATACAGGCTTTTCTACTCAGGAGTTTGTGGTAGGTGATAATAACACCATTAATGTAAACCTCAGTACAGATGCAGAATTACTTGGTGAGGTTGTGGTAGTGGGTTATGGACAAACTCAAAATAAGCGAGCAACGACAACAGCCATTTCATCCATTTCCTCCGCACAAATAACAGAATTGAGAACAGCCAGGCCTGAAACTGCTTTGCAGGGAAGTGCCCCTGGGGTGATTGTAGCTCAAACATCTGGATCTCCAGGAGCTCCACTTACTGTAAGGATGAGAGGGGTAGGATCTCCGAATGCTTCTGCTCCACTCTATTTGGTAAACGGCGTGCAGGTACCCAACCTCGAATACTTAAATTCTGCTGATATTCAGAATATTTCCTTATTAAAAGATGCTGCCTCTGCCGCCATCTACGGCTCAAGAGGAGGAAATGGTGTGGTATTAGTACAAACCAAAAAGGGAACCAGAACTGCTGAAAAGCCCTCTATTAGTCTGAGCGGATTTTATGGCTTCCAAAATTTATTGTATAAGCCGGAACTGATGGACAAAGATCAATACATTGATTATTATAACAACGCTGTCACCAATTTTGAGGCTCCTACCGGCTTCAGAGGAGCTTTTACTGACCAGGAAAGGAATGCACTTCCAAATACTGACTGGTACGATGTAATTTTTGATGATAACGCTCCAATGAGGAATGTACATCTTTCCTTTGCAGATGGTAGTGAACGAACAGATTATTCTATTGCCGCAGGTATTTTCAACCAGGAAGGTATGGTCGGTGGAGATGCTGGTAAATCTGATTATGAAAGAAGAAATGTAAGAGCTACTATTAATACTGATTTGGCGGATAACCTGCAATTATCTGTTTCTGCGGATTATACCAATATTTCCAGAAACTTTTTAATTGAAAATAGTGGTGGTACCGGGACGGCCCTTATGAATTATATTACCGCTATCCCGGCAATTTATCCAAGCCGAGCCGCTAATGGAGAGCTATTTAATATGGGGAGACAAAATCCAAATCCCATTTTTAACGGCGTTCCTCTAAATGTATTGGGAGCGGTTACCAATCCTTTATGGAGTATAGAAATTACAAATAGGGAAGCTGTTCAAGATGTACTTTTATTGTCAGGATCTTTATCATTTCAGCCGGTAAAAAACCTGAATATCCGAGGATCCTACTCTTATTATGATCTTCATGCTTTGAATCGGTCATTTACTCCATTGATTACTTATCCGGAGCAGGCTTTTAACACGGATGGTTTTGTTTCCTATACGGAAGCTCCTACTGATGTTGAAAATACACAATACAATCTGACGGCAGAATATGACTTTGGCCAACTGGGAGGCAATCACAACCTGAAAATTCTGGGCGGATTTGAGGTTATTGAATCCTATACTAACCTTTTTGGACAGGTTTCCAATGCAGGAGATTTCTTAGTGAATAATTTTGAAGATGTCAATTTTGCATTGGCTGCAGATATATCTAATGCAATTGTTTCTCCGGGTCTGGAAGCAGAAGTAGGATTATTGTCCTTCTTTGGAAGAGTAAATTATGATTTTGACGGGAAATACTTCCTTTCTGCATCATTGAGAAATGACCAATCTTCCAATTTTGGTGAGAACAACAGGTCGGGTGTCTTTCCAGCTGTTTCTGCAGGATGGTTATTATCCGAAGAGGGCTTTTTTGACGTCAGTTGGATTGATATGCTTAAAATCAGGGCAAGCTGGGGAATTAATGGTAGTGATGCTGCAACTCCTTATTCTTATATCGCAACAGTTTCTACCAGTGCCCAATATTCTGGAAGTACAGGAATTACCTTGACCGGCCTGGCCAATCCAGATTTGAAATGGGAAGAATTAACCCAGACGAATATAGGACTGGATATCAATTTGTTGAATAATAAGCTGGGCATTACCGTTGATTATTATAATAAGGAAACTTCTGATATCCTATTAAGGGCAAATACTCCATTAAGTACAGGTTTGAATCCTTCATTTGTCAATGTAGGAAGTGTAAAAAATACTGGTTTTGAGGTATTATTATCTTACCGGGAAAGAGTAAGCAAAGATTTTCGCTGGAATATTTCCTTTGGAATGGGATATAATGAAAATGAAGTGACTAGCCTTGGTGAAAATGGACAGGCCCTTCAGGGAGGAATTACCGGGCAGTTATTTGCAGACCCAATTACCCTCACTGCTATTGGCCAGCCTATTTCTAGTTTCTATGGCTATGTGGTAGAAGGTGTGGATGCCAGAGGAAACCTCTTGTTTGCAGACCTAGATGGTAGCGGAAATGATAAAACAGCACCCAATTCTGGCGACAAAACATTTATCGGCAATCCCATCCCTGACTTTACTTTTGGTCTTAATCTTGGAGCCAACTATAAAGGTTTTGATTTGAATGCTTATTTCTATGCCGTAGAAGGGAATGATCTTTATGATGCCACTATTCGATATGATGCCATCGGGTCTAACCGACCAATTGGTTATGCGGAAAATGATGCGCCCAAAAACCTATTCAGTGCCGGCGCTGGAGGAGAGCAATTGGTTTCAGATTTTCATGTAAAAGATGGATCTTTTATCAAATTGAAAAATCTTTCCCTGGGATATACTTTCTCCAATAATATTTCCAGCAAAATTAAAGCGGAAAATATCAGAGTATTTGTAGCTGCCCAAAACCTTTTCACCTTGACGAGGTATACTGGTGCAGATCCTGAAATCGGAGAAAATGTGCTAAACAGCAATTTGGATATCGGTATTGACAGAGGTTATTATCCTCAGCCAAGAACCATGATGTTTGGATTTCAACTAGGGTTTTAAGATCAATTAAAAATATCAATATCATGAAAATGAAATTTCAAAATATAATATACTTTCTAATTTTTTGTGGAACAGGGGCGCTATTTTTTTCATCTTGTGATAAAGATGAGTTATTGGAAAAAGATCCCATTTCCACCATTTCCAGCGAAACGGCTTTTGAAACGGAAGCTAGTGTCATGTCAGCATTAAATGCGGCCTATGATCCACTTCAATGGCAATTTAATAATAGTGCGCACTCCTTCCCGCAGATGTTCCAGTCCATCCGTGGGGATGATCATCATTCACAGCAGGCTTCTTTTTGGGCTGCCGGCTTATTATTTGATGATTTCCCCATTTTACCTAACAATACAAATGTAGCTGCATATTGGGCTAAATGGTATAAGATGATTGCCAGAGCAAATTTTGCCATTAAGATTGCCGAAGGTTTCGATTTCACCACTCCTGGCTTGCAAAACCAAATTATAGCAGAGGCTAAATTCCTGAGAGGCTTTGCCTACTTCGAATTGGTACGTCACTTTGGCGGAGTGCCCTTAATTACGCAGGCCATTACAAGTACAGATGACGAAATCTTTTTGCCTAGGAATTCAGAATCCGAAGTTTATGCTCAAATAGAAAAAGACCTATCGGATGCGGCAGCGGCCTTACCAGCCAAAGGAGAAACGGATGCCTGGAGGGCCAATAAAGGAGCTGCTCAAGGGATTTTGGCCAAAGCACA
This sequence comes from Saprospiraceae bacterium, assembly GCA_028285545.1. Taxonomy (GTDB): domain Bacteria; phylum Bacteroidota; class Bacteroidia; order Chitinophagales; family Saprospiraceae; genus JANQPA01. The sequence goes on from JANQPA010000032.1 coordinate 55,771, forward strand.
TCTTTATCAAGGAGAATATACAGAGACGGTTCAGTATTGCGAACAAATTATGAATAGTGGGATTTATGGCTTGGAGGATGTATTTGAAAATAATTTTAAGCAGGCCAATGAATTTGGTTTAGAATCTATTTTTGAAATCAATTATGTTGACGGGCTTGCAGGTGGAGGATTTGAAACCAATGAATCACAGGAAGGTTCCGGCTCCTGGCAGTTTATGTTTATGTGGGCAGCTGGCAAATGGCTTTCCTGGGGTAATATGATTCCAAGACAATCACTCATTACTCTTTATGATGATAATGATCAAAGAAAAGCCGCTACCTTCCTTCAACCTGGTGATGTGGTTAATTCTCCTGGCCTGGCAGCTATTGGATGGGATCCCATCAAGAATCCGGGTTTTGCTATTGGCTCTCAGGCTATGAATAAAAAGTTTTTCATCAGCTATGAAGAATTAGATGTCCTGTTGAATGTTCAACAAAGTCCCCTCAATGAAAAAATCCTAAGGTATTCAGATGTACTTCTGATGCATGCAGAGGCTTCCCTAATGGGAGGTGGTGGCGACGGACAATCCTCCTTCGAGGCAGTTACCATGAGGGCTTATGGTGGTACTCTACCTTATACGCTTGAAAATATCAAGTTAGAAAGAAGGAAAGAGCTGGCAACGGAAGGTTGGAACCGATTCACTGACCTGAAAAGATGGGGTGACCTAAAAACGGCTATGGAAGCGGTTGGGAAAAATTTTGTAGAAGGTAGAGATGAACTGCTACCTATTCCTCAGGTCGAAATCAATTTGGTAGGGACCAGCATTCTTCAACAAAATCCTGGATACTAATAGAGGAGCTTATGCAAATAAGCGTAAAGTTTTGCTCTAAAGGGAGTGATAATCAATAAGTGGATTTTTGAAATGATTTGGTTAATAGTTAATGGTTATACGTTATTCGCAAAGTAACGAATAACCATTAACGAATAACCAATAACCATTAAACTCAATATAGATGAATAATCAAATAAATATCAAATATATATTCATGTGCTTTGTTTTAATGAGCTGCATGATACTAATGGATTCCTGCTCCAAGGATACGGAGTTTGACCTGGCAAGTGTCCCTTCTCATAAAGATGGCATACAAAATTTGGATGAAGAAGGAGTGGATTGTGGAGGTTCAAGTGGAACACCTTGCCCTTCTTGCTTTGATGGTATACAAAATCAGGATGAAGAAGGGGTTGATTGTGGAGGGAGTTGCGCTAATGAGTGCCCAAAGGCCACACCTAGAGCAGATGCTTTGGCGAATTCTGATCTACCTTTCTACCACACTTTTGAGACGGAAGAATCCTTCAAAAATTTAATGGAAATTGAAAATAACTCTGTAACTGTCGATTATGCCTTTGCAGATCCTGCTGGAAGTGAAGATTTGGTGACACGTTATAACCGGCCAGAAGGCCTGGTAGCCGATGGTTTTTCAGATTTCAAATTCCAGAAATTTGATGAGCCTATCGACTTCAGTGAATACAATAAATTTGAACTGGGCGTCTATATCCCGGAGGAAACTGCCTTTGATGGACCTTTTACTCCTACTGCTGAAATTATTTTCTTTGATTCCAGCAATCCTCAGTTTTGGAATACCTGGACCGTTCTCTCAGTAACCATTGAGGAAGGAGATTTTGACAGCTGGGTAACCGCCAGGTTTAATGGTGGGGATGTATTAGCTGCAGCCACCATTTATGATCAGATCGCACTTCGGATTGGTGGTTCCAATCATCAGAATGCAGCTACTTTTTATATGAGAGATTTTGTACCCAAGAAATCTTTTGTTCAGGAAGGAACACCTAGGTATGATAGTTATGCCAATCTGGGTTTCCCATTCTTCCATACTTTTGAAAGCAGTGAGTCAGGGGCAAACCTTGCCGAGCCTGATAATGGAAATTCAGTAACCATGGCATATGGAGAGAGTGATCCGGCCGGCAGTACAGATGGAGTTGGAAAATATATCCGACCAGAAGGTAATGTATCGGATGGTTTTTCAGATTTCAAATTTGCTGCTTTTGATGAGCCTATTGATTTTAGCTCAAATAACAAGTTCTCTTTTGAGGTTTATATTCCTTCTGATCAAACTTATGAAGGTAATTTTAGATCCTTAGCTGAAATTATTTTTCTGGATTCTACCAATCCACAGTTTTGGACTACCTGGACAGTAATGGAGTCAGAAGTTGCTCCAGAAAATTATGATCAATGGGTCACAGTTGTTTTTGATGGAGGTGATAACCTGAAAGCAGCAACTATTTACAATCAGATAGCCATTAGAATTGGTGGGTTTAATCATCAGACTGGAGCTACTTTTTATATAAAAGATTTTAAACCCGTTACAGAATAAACAGGTATTTCTATGATCAGGCTTTCTACAGGGTTTTATTTATTGATTTTTTGCATGATCCTATGCGGAAGCTGTTCCGACAATTCGGAAATGGAATTGAGCACTTGTATTGATGGCATACAAAATGGAGAAGAAGAAGGTATAGACTGTGGAGGGCCCTGCCCTCCTTGTCTGACCAAGATTGAAGTACCAGATACAGGATATGAATCTCCTAAATCATATGAAGGATATTCTTTAGTGTGGTCAGATGAATTTGATGGAAAGGGTTTAGATTTATCTAAATGGACTTTTCATTTAGGAGATGGTTGTCCTAATCTGTGCTTTTGGGGGAATAATGAATTGCAGTATTATACTGACAGTCCTAAAAACATTTTTTTACAGAATGGATATTTAGCCATCAATGCTATTCAGGAGACGATTAATGGTTATAGTTATTCCTCCTCCCGAATACATACAGATAATATTTTTGAATTTAAATACGGGAGAATAGATATCAGAGCGGCGATGCCCTCTGCTACTGGTACCTGGGTAGCACTATGGCTTTTGAATAAAAATTATTCTATTCAGCAACCTGGAGTGAAATGGCCAAGTGGAGGAGAAATTGACATTATGGAATTTCTAGGAGAAGATCCGACTGAGATTTTGGGTACTGCCCATTTTGGAACTGATTTTCCAGCTAACCACAGATTTATATCCAAGCATTATCAGACAAAGACCCAGCCTTTTGATAAGTCCTTTTATGTTTTTTCCATTATTTGGGAAAAAGACAGGATTCAGTGGCTAATTAATGATGAAGTATATCATGAAATTACCCCATCGGATACAGCTGCCAGAGGCCAACCTTATCCATTTAACGATGAGTTTTTTTTGATAATGAATTTGTCAGTTGGAGGAAATTTACCTGCACCGCCAATAATTGATGATTATCCATCTTCAGTCATTATTGACTATGTAAGGATATTTCAAAAGTAAGCTTTAGAGCAAAAAATATAAAGAACAAAGTTTCATACATTACATTTTGGCAAACCAATGCTTTCCTTTTCCAAACGAAAAGGAAATGCATTGGGAGCTATTACCTTAAATGAAATGAAAGAAAAGCCAAAAGCATTAAACTGGGGAATTATTGGACTTGGAGGGATTGCCCACGCATTTGTGCAGGATTTGTTACTGCTTGATTCAGCAAATTTACTTGCGGTTGCCTCAAGAACACAAGCCAAGGCCAATGCTTTTGCCCAGCAATATGGAGCCAAACGTGCCTACGGATCGTATGAGGAAATAATGAATGATAAGGAGGTAGATATCCTATACATTGCTACTCCACACGACTCCCATAAATCACTAGCTATTGATGCTATGCAGTCCGGTAAACATGTTTTATGTGAAAAACCCATGTCCGTAAGTCGCTCGCAGGTTGAACAAATGATTCATGCTGCCAGAGCAAATAATGTGTTTTTAATGGAAGCCTTTTGGTCTCGATTTAATCCTAGTATTAGCGAAGTGCTTCAAAGGGTAAAAAGGGGAGAGCTTGGAGAGGTCAATTATGTCAATGCAGATTTTTCATTTTATAGAGAGGACCCAGATGACAGCCGGATGTTAAACATGGACCTAGCCGGTGGTTCTCTACTCGATATGGGAGTATACCCGGTTTTTTTATCCTACATGGTGCTAGGGATTCCTCTTGAAATCCAAGCAGTAGGGCAATTGCACAGTACTGGTGCTGACTTGCAAACAGCAGCTATTTTTAAGTATAACAATGCCGTTGCACAAATTATGAGTGGTTTTAAATCCCAGTCTGATATGCGAGCCAGAATATGCGGTACCAAAGCCAGTATTTTTATTGAGCCCATTTGGCACGAAACTCAATCTTATTCCTTTTTGGAAAATCAAAGTGGTGAAATAACAAATTTTAAAAGACCCACTAATGGCAAAGGATTCACCTATGAAATAGAAGAATGTACTGCATGTATTAATGCAGGAAAACAAGAAAGCGAAAAATGGACCTGGCAAAATAGCCTGGATTTAATGAAGATCACTGATGAAATAAGAAGGCAGATAGGAATAAAATATCCATTTGAATAAAAAAAAGCAAATGAAAAATAGACTCTTAATATTTATTTTTTTGGGGACTTTCATGCTCGCTTGCTCAGAAGTGCCAGAGCCAACAGAAAATTCCTCATCAACAGAAGAAAGGCAACTGGCCAAATTTGAACCAGGAGAAGACCATGTCCTTGTTTTTGCCGGCCAGGATTTGGAATCTATTGGCGGGCTGCCAGACTATCAACAAGGATATGCCAATCATTTTCCTATTCCGGCAGGAGTGACCCTTTATACAGGCTTAGATGGAAATGATGGATCCTTTGGAGGTGAAAACTCAGGTGGATTGCAAGGAGTTTATGAAACGGTTGATCATGGTAATGGCCCTTCCAATATGAGTCTGATCATGTCGGATGATAATTTTAAACATTCTGCATTGGCCATCGGCTTATCATTGGTTAATCATGAAGACAAAGTAGCACAGGGCTTATTAGATCATAATATTAAGCGTCTTGGCGAATTTTTAATAAGCCTGGGACAACGTCCTGTTTTCTTACGGATTGGTTATGAATTTGATGGATATCCATGGAATTTTTATGAACGGGAGGATTGGTTAGTAGCCTATAAGCGAATTAAAGATCACTTAGATGCCCAAGGTGTAACCAATACAGCATATGTCTGGCAATCGGTTGGTTGGGTCTCTGATCTGGATCAATTAGAAGCCTGGTACCCTGGGGATGAGTATGTAGATTGGTGTGGATTTTCCTTCTTTGACAGATGGAGGGAAAACAGGATGATAGAATTTGCCAGAGCAAAAGGCAAACCCGTATTCATCGCTGAAGCTTCTGCTACCATTTCAGATTTTACAGCCAAGTTTGACGGTAGAACCAAAGAAACCATACTGTCTAATCCGGAGCAAGCTCAGGAAGCATGGAGAAAATGGTTTGAACCTTTTTTCCAAACAATAGAAGAAAATGCAGATGTGATAAAAGCAATTCATTATATCGACTGCAATTGGAAAGCCAGGCCTATGTGGTTTGAGAATCCTACCTTTCAAAAAGTAGATGCCAGGATTGAAACCAGTGAAATGATAAAAGGAAGGTGGATAGAAAAAATGAACGATCCTCGATATTTAAATGCTTCTGAGGAGCTTTTTGAAAAATGGAAGGCAGCTTCCTCAATTTTAGATTAAAAAGTTTTAAACTGTAAATAAGGAATTATGAACTACCAAAAATATGCCCAGGAGTTTTGGGAAAATGGTTATCTGGTGATAGAAAACTTTTTTTCGGATGAGCTAATGGATCATTTAAATCAGGTGATTCTTCATCATTATGGGATGAATCCGGATTGGGAACACTCCAATGAATTTATTGAAAAAGCAGCTACGGAGGTGATTCCCTGGTTCCCAATACGAGAAGGAGATCAACACTTTAATGTTATCGAGGAGGATGAAAGGTTAAAGCAATTAACCAAAAGTATTCTGGGCGATCATTGGGAGTCACTATACTTAATGGTTATGTTTTCTAAAATGGGAACGAAAGGACAAGCCTGGCATCAGGATAGCCCACCCGAAGATTCTGAAAAATTTAACCTAAACAGACTGTTTTATACTCATGATATTAATGAAAAAACAGGAGGGAAGACAATTGTTATGCCTGGATCTCATAAAAAAGGAGAGTTGCCTGCAGGAAACCCTCATGAAGACTTGGAAAATCAAGTCGTTCTTTCGCCTAAAAAGGGTACTTTAGTCATATTACATGGCCACGCCTGGCATAGAGTTTTACCCATAAACGGAGAATATAGAGTTTCTGCTAATGCCAGAGCTATCCCTTCAGGGACACCAGAAGACATCACCGACGTTGCTGTTTACCGCAATATGCGGTATCGCTTTTCTACAAGCGAAGTTATTGAGGAGCGGTAAAGGTATTCTACTGCAATATTAGGGCATGGAAATATGAAAATGTTTTCATCGCTTATTTTTCAAAATTAATTGAAAAACATGTATTTACTTGGCTATGATATAGGCTCTTCTTCCATTAAGGCGGCACTTGTTGATGCAAACACAGGCTGTCAGGTATCGGTAGTGCAATCTCCTGAAACTGAAATGGACATGCTGGCAGAACAAGCCGGATGGGCTGAGCAACATCCAGAAACATGGTGGAATAATTTGTGCCTGGCCACCAAGAAACTATTACATCAAACCAATATACAGCCTTCTCTGATTAAAGCTATTGGCATTGCTTATCAGATGCATGGCCTGGTATTGGTTGATAAAAATAATAAAGTACTTCGGCCTGCTATTATTTGGTGTGATAGTAGAGCTGTATCAATTGGAGAATCCGCTTTTGCGAATATTGGAGAACATAAAAGTCTTTCCCACTTACTTAACTCTCCTGGTAATTTTACGGCTTCCAAACTTAAATGGGTAAAAGATAATGAGCCAGAAATTTATGATCGCATTCATAAAATTATGCTTCCGGGTGATTACATCGCCATGCGGCTGACCGGAGAGATAACAACTACCATTAGCGGGCTATCGGAAGGTATTTTATGGGATTTTAAAAATAATCAACCCGCTGAGATGGTCCTTGATTATTTCGGTTTCGATAATTCTATTTTACCTGACATAAGACCTACTTTTTCACTCCAGGGACAGATAAGTCATGCTGCTGCTCAGGCCACTGGATTGGCAGCCGGAATTGAGGTGAACTATCGTGCTGGGGATCAGCCAAATAATGCTTATTCATTGAATGTTCTAGATCCTGGTGAAGTGGCAGCAACTGGAGGAACCTCTGGGGTTGTCTATGGTGTGGTTGATGAACTTTTATATGATACTCAATCCCGAGTTAATGGATTTGCGCATGTGAATCATAGTAAAGAGCGTTCCAGAGTGGGCATATTACTTTGCATTAATGGTGCTGGCATCCAATATTCCTGGATCAAACATCAAATGGCAAAAAATGATTTGAGCTATGCAGATATGGAAAGAATTGCATCTTCTGTTCCTTCTGGTTCAGATGGCCTGCGTATCCTTCCATTTGGAAATGGGGCAGAAAGAATGCTCGGTAATAAAGATCTGGGGGCTCAGATCAATAATTTACAATTTAATCGACATAGCCAGGCTCACTTCTTTAGAGCAGCCCTGGAAGGAATAGCCTTTTCTTTTGTATACGGGATGAACATCCTCCACCAAATGGGACTTCAGGTAGAGGTTTTAAGAGTTGGAAATGATAACCTTTTTCAATCGGCTATTTTCTCCAGGACTATTTCGAATTTAATGGGCAATCGAATAGAAGTAATCGAAACTACAGGGGCCATTGGAGCTGCCAAAGCTGCAGGGGTAGCCAATGGATATTACTCCTCCATTCGTGAGGCTGTACAGGAAAATGAAGTAGTAAAGACTTATGAACCCTTAAATATGAATGGGATCAATGAAAAAGCATACCATCAATGGAAGTTAGATTTAGAAAATTTAATGGATAAGAAATCTGACCTAATTGACGATCACTCAAAAGAACTTAAAATTTCTATCAAAAAATAAGATTCATGTCTAATAAAGTAAGGCTGACAATTGGCAGCAGAGAATATTTTCAAGGTATTGGAATCATTGCCTATGAAGGGCCAAAAACCAATAACCCATTGGCTTTTCGCTGGTATCAGGAAGATAAAATAGTAGCCGGAAAGACCATGAAGGAGCACTTCCGTTTTGCAGTGGCTTGGTGGCATACGCTTTGTGGAACTGGTGGAGATCCCTTTGGAATAGGAACCAAACATTTTCCCTGGCTTGGAGCTGAAGACCCGATCCAAGAGGCTAAAGATAAAATGGATGCTGGTTTTGAGTTTATCACAAAATTGGGAATTCCTTTTTACTGTTTCCACGATTATGATTTAGTAGCGGAAGGAAGTAGTTTGGCGGAAAGTGAAAAAAGACTTCAAGCTATAACAGACTATGCTCTGGAAAAACAAAAAGAATCGGGTGTTCGACTATTATGGGGTACCGCCAATTTGTTTTCCAACCCGAGGTATATGAATGGGGCGATGACCAATCCAGATTTTAAAGTTGTAGCCTATGCCGGAGGGCAAGTAAAAAATGCTTTGGATGCTACTATTAAATTGGGTGGTGAAAATTATGTTTTTTGGGGTGGCCGCGAAGGCTATATGTCTTTGCTCAATACAGATATGAAGCGAGAATTGGATCACATGGCTCGCTTCCTCCACATGGCTAAAGATTATGCACGAGCGAATGGGTTTAAAGGTACCTTTTTTATTGAACCAAAGCCGATGGAGCCCAGCAAACATCAGTATGATTTTGATGCCGCTACTTCCATTAAATTCTTAAGAGAATATGGCCTTGATGAAGATTTTAAATTAAATATTGAAGTGAATCATGCTACCCTGGCTCAACATACTTTTGAGCATGAGTTACAGGTTTCCGCAGATGCAGGTATGTTGGGGAGTATTGATGCAAACAGAGGGGATTATCAAAATGGCTGGGATACTGATCAATTTCCGGTTAATCTTTATGAAGCAGTTGAGGCTTTGTTGGTTTTACTACAGTCAGACGGGCTGCAAGGGGGAGGTATTAATTTTGATGCAAAAACCAGACGCAACTCTACAGACCTTGAAGATATTTTTTATGCCCATATTGGAGGGATGGATACCTTTGCCAGAGCACTTCTGGTAGCCAATGATATATTAGAAAATTCCTCCTATTTATCCCTACGCAAAGATCGTTATGCTTCCTTTGATGAAGGACAAGGTAAGTCATTTGAAGAAGGCCAACTTAGTTTAACGGACCTGGCTAAACTGGCTGCTGAAAATGGAGAACCCCAACAGCGCAGTGGAAAACAGGAATTATTTGAAAATATATTGAATCAATACATCTAAGCAGTTATGGCAGGATTAGATTGGATCGTTATTGCCTTTTATTTTGTTGTTTTAGCAGCTATTGCGGCCTGGGTAATGTCCAAAAAACAAAAAGATAGTGAAGATTACTTTTTAGCTGGACGTAATGTTGGCTGGTTTATTGTGGGAGCTTCCATTTTCGCCTCTAACATAGGCTCTGAACATTTGGTTGGACTTGCTGGTGCAGGTGCAGAGAGTGGCATGCCTCTGGCGCACTATGAGTTGCATGCCTGGATTGTACTACTCTTAGGTTGGGTATTTCTTCCTTTTTATGCTCGTTCCGGCGTTTTTACTATGCCTGAATTTTTGGAGAAAAGATATAATGAAAAGGCTCGGCGATTCTTATCTGTGATTTCCTTAGTTGGCTATATCCTCACCAAAGTATCTGTTTCCATCTATGCTGGAGGGATCGTTTTTCAGGCCTTGCTAGGCATAGACTTTTGGACTGGAGCGGTTTTGACACTTATTATTACCGGAATCTATACGGTGGCTGGAGGAATGCGAGCAGTAGTTTATACGGAAGCTTTGCAAACCATTATCCTAATTGCGGGAGCCCTTTCTGTGACTTTGATAGGCTTAAATCATGAAGCTATTGGTGGGTGGAGTGGCCTTAGAAGCATTGTGGGTAGTGAGCATTTTAATATGTGGAAACCCATTGATCATCCTCAATATCCTTGGACCGGAATGGTCTTTGGCGGAGCCATCGTGGGTATCTGGTATTGGTGTACCGACCAATATATTGTACAGCGGGTTTTGACAGCCAAAAACTTGAAAGAAGGAAGACGAGGGGCTATTTGGGGAGGTTTTTTGAAAATACTTCCGGTGTTTTTGTTTTTAGTACCTGGAATGGTTGCTTTTGCCTTAAGTAAGGAGGGAGTATTGCAATATGATAGCCCTAATGAAGTATTACCTGTGATGGTTCGTACTTTATTGCCAGAAGGATTTCGGGGTTTGGTAGCTGCGGGACTATTGGCCGCTTTGATGAGTTCTTTGGCTTCTGTGTTCAACTCCTGTTCTACTCTTTTTACCATTGATATTTATAAAAAATGGAGGCCTGAAGCTACGGAAAAAAGGCTGGTGTCAACCGGACGTTTGGCTACAGCCGTTATTGTAGTATTAGGCTTTGCCTGGATACCGGTCATGAAAAATGCTCCAGGCACTTTATATGACTACCTTCAATCTGTTCAGTCCTATATTGCGCCGCCTATTACGGTCATTTTCTTATTGGGAATTTTTTACAAAAGAATTAATGCTAAAGGGGCAATGGCTACCCTATACATTGGATTACTAATAGGTTTATTCAGGTTAACGCTGGATACCATTACTACCTTCCAGGGCACACAATTTACTGGGTTTTTGGGGAGTATAGCAGCCATTCCTTTTTCTCATTTTGCCATTGTCATTTTTGTCGTTTGTGTGATCATCATTATTGTCGTTAGCCTGATGACAGAAAAACCATCGGAAGCTAAGTTGGCAGGCCTGACATTTGGTACATTGAGTGAAGAAGATAGGGCGATAAATAAAAATAGTTACAGCACCATTGATATTGTAGCTTCTCTTTTAATTGTAGCAGTGATTATTGGGATACTGGTTTATTTTACGGGATAGAAGCAAAGTATAAGGATTAAAGTAGAAGGTAGAAAGATTTTAATATTTATTAGGGTGTCGAGATTAATATTGATATTGTCATTGATATTGCTATTGAAATTGGAAGAAAAAAAATAATCTATGCAAGGAGGGAATAAATCTACCATATTAATTGCTGTTGCGGTCTCTTTAGGAGGCTTCTTGTTTGGCTTTGATGCTTCTGTGATATCTGGAGTGACCAAATACATCAAACCTGAATTTGGATTAAGCGATTTACAATTGGGTTGGGTGGTCAGTGCACCCACTTTTTCAGCTATGTTTGCCATGCTGGCTGCGGGTACCATCAGTGATTTTATTGGAAGAAAAAGAGTCTTGATTATTGTCGCTTTTTTATACATTTTATCCGCCTTTTGGTCCGCTTATGCAGGAGGGTATACTGATCTGGTGGTGGCTCGGATGATTGGAGGCCTGGCCTTTGGAGCGGCTTTAATTTTGGCACCTATTTATATAGCTGAAATATCTCCGGCAGCATTAAGAGGTCGGATGGTTTCTATCCAGCAGTTAAATATTGTTTTAGGTTTTTCGGCTGCCTATTTCAGTAATTATTGGCTGCAAGGTTCATTAGAAAACGCCAGCTGGCTAAGCAATGAAAATATTTGGCGATGGATGTTTGGAATGGAATGCTTCCCTGCTGTCATCTATTTCTTAGCCTTATTTTTTGTGCCTCGTAGCCCCAGGTGGCTATTTATGAAAGGAAAAGATAAAGAAGCCATGAAGGTATTGGAACAAATGCATGGCTCTGTCCTGGCTCAGGAAGAAGCACAAGCCATTTCCCAAAATATTACTGATTCAAAATCTATCCCTAAAGCGGGTCTAAACAGCCTACTGGATAGCCGCTTGACTTTTGTTTTATTGATTGCTTTGGCATTGGGCATTTTACAACAAATTACAGGTGTTAATGCCATCTATTTTTATGCTACTACTATTTTTGAACAATCTGGTGTAGGTACTAATGCAGCTTTTGCCCAGGCTGTTTGGGTAGGAATCATCAATGTGGTGTTTACCTTAATTGCTATGGCATTTATTGATAAAATTGGGCGTAAACCTTTGGTGTTAGTTGGATTAGCAGGTATTGCCATTAGTATGAGTTTGACGGCTTATGGCTTCCGTCAGGCAACTTATTCTTTGAGTACAGAATCTGTAGCGAAAATAGAAGAATTTGATGCTAGCCCAATAGCCTCTATTATTGGACAAGAATATGCTAATGACGTTCAATTTAAAAATGCACTACGAGCAAGTTTAGGAGAAACTGCTTTTTCCAAATTTGAAAGTGAATTAGTAAAGGCAGGAATACATATGAATCCCATCCTCATTTTAATAGGCATCTTAGGTTTTGTGGCTTCTTTTGCCATTTCTCTTGGCCCTGTCATGTGGGTGATGTTGTCAGAAATGTTCCCGAATTATATTCGTGGGCTGGCCATTTCGGCTATCGGATTTATTAATTCCTTTACCAGCTGGCTGGTACAGTTTCTATTTCCATGGGAACTGACCAATTGGGGCAACGCGTTTACCTATTTTCTGTATGCTTTATTCGCTATTGTGGGTTTCGTTTTAATGCTGAAGGTATTACCAGAAACGAAGGGTAAATCCCTTGAAGAATTAGAAAAAGAATTGCTTAAATGATAATTGAAAATCCCATCTTGCGGGGCTTTAACCCAGACCCTTCTATCATTCGAGTAGAAGATGACTATTATATTGCCACTTCCACTTTTGAATGGTATCCTGGTGTACAAATCCATCACTCCAAAGATTTAGTGAACTGGAAGTTAATTACTCGTCCGCTTAATAGAATTAATCAATTGGATATGAGGGGCGTTCCAGACTCTGGAGGAGTTTGGGCACCATGCCTTAGCTATTATAATGGTACCTTTTATTTGGTGTATTCCAATGTTCATTCTTTTCAAGGGGTTTGGAAAGATACCCCAAATTACCTCGTCACAACAAAAGATATACGTGGTGATTGGTCAGATCCTGTGTTCTTGAACTCTAGTGGATTTGATGGCTCTATGTTCCACGATAATGATGGCCGAAAGTGGTACCTGAGTATGATAGTAGACCATCGTAAGGAGAAATTTTTTGGAGGAATTATCATGCAGGAATATGATGAAAAAGCAGGAGCTTTAAGAGGGCCAGTTCACTACCTTTATGAGGGTAGTGATTTGGGAATGACAGAGGGGCCTCATTTGTATAAAATAAAAGATTATTACTACCTGCTCTTGGCTGAAGGAGGTACTGAATATGGTCATGCTGTATCAATTGCTCGCTCTAAAACAATTACTGGACCCTATGAGCTGCACCCTAAAAACCCCATTCTTTCTTCTCGCTGGAATCCAGAAGCAGCACTTCAGAGAACAGGACATGGGGATATAGTCGAATCACAGGATGGAGATTGGTGGATTGTATTTTTAGCCAGTCGCCCACTGAAAAAGAACAGGCGATGCATTTTGGGGCGCGAAACAGCCATTGAGGAATTGGAATGGAAAAACGATCAATGGCCCTACTTAAAAACGGGAGAGAAAGTGGCTCGACATAAATTAGAGATAAAAGGAGGGGAATTAAAAACCCCAAAATTATCTCATAAAAAAGATCATTTCGAATCACCAGAACTGGATATCCATTTTCAATCTTTAAGAATTCCAATTTCTGAAGAATGGCTAAGTTTAAAGGCCCGGCCCTCTCATTTAAGATTATATGGCCAGGAATCATTAAGTTCCTTACACCGACAAAGCCTGGTTGCCAGGAGAGTTCAGCATTTTCATATTCAGGCTGCAACAAGCCTCGATTTTTCACCTGAAAATTTTCAGCAGATGGCCGGCTTGGTTTGTTATTATAATACTTACCACTGGCATTACTTACACCTCATGGGAGGGGATCATGGACAACGGTTTTTGCAGATAATTACCTGCGATAAATACCTCGTGACTGAACCACTAGAAGATCCCATTCTTTTGCCAAATGAAGGTCCTGTTTTTTTGAAAGTAGATTTTGATCATGAGAAGCTACAGTTTTATTATGCACTAGAGCCTGATGAATGGCAAAAGCTAGGCCCTGTTTTAGATGGAAGTATTTTATCAGATGATTATGTAAGGGATGATGAAGTTCGATATCGTCCCGCCTTTACTGGTGCTTTCGTAGGCCTTTGTTGCCAGGATTTGACTGGAAATAAAGGCCATGCCGACTTTGATTGGTTTGAATACCTGGAATTAGAATAAAAGAATCAATAATAGGAAAGAACAATTCAAATTTTATCAATTATGAAGATACCAATTTACCTAATTGGCTTGTTAGCCGTATGTTTAAATATAGTGAGTTGCCAGGAAAATAAAGAACCTGAATCAGAAACAAATACTGAGGTTACCCAAAGAGCAAAATTTGAGCCTGCTGAGGGCAAATGCATTCTTTTTGTAGGACAGGAACTAGAAGCTATAGGAGGTTTGGAGGAATATAATGATGGTTATTTAGATCATTTTCCAGCCCCGGGAGGTTTTACTATGTACACCATGATTCGGCCAGGTGATGAGCAATTTGGATTTACCTATTCTGGCTTATCCGGTATTTTTTCTACTGATGATTGGGGGGATAGCCCAAGTAATATGTCCATGCAATTAGCAGATCCGGATTTTAAGCATCTGGCCCTGGCTATAGGTTTAGAGATGGTTAATCATGAAGGAGAAATTGCCCGGGGAGAACAAGATAGCCTGGTATTGGTATTAGGCGAATGGCTAAAAAGTTTGGGGCAGCGACCCATTTTTCTTAGAATTGGTTATGAGTTTAGTGGAGCATGGAATCATTATAACCGAGAAGATTACATCGCTGCTTTCAGGAGAATCAAAACCATGTATGACTCCATAGGGGTTAATAATGTCGCCTATGTCTGGCAATCTCACGGTTGGGAAGAACCTATGGATTTACTGGAATCCTGGTATCCTGGGGATGAATATGTGGATTGGTGTGGCTATTCCTTTTTTGCCAGAGGGGATGAAGCTAATATGATTGAGTTTGCACGTAAGCGAGGCAAACCCGTTTTTATTGCGGAAGCCAGCCCTACCATTGGTTCAGAAACCATCCGTACCAATGGTAAAACGATAGAAACGATATTGGGCAATCCCGAGCAAGGAGAAGAGGCCTGGGAAAAATGGTTTACTCCCTTTTTCAAAACCATTCATGATAATGCGGATGTGGTGAAGGCTGTTAGTTATATCAATTGCCACTGGAAGTCCCATCCTATGTGGTTTGAGAATCCTACTTTTCAAGATGTGGATGCCCGTTTGCAAACCAATGAAGAAATCTCTAAAAGGTGGTTAGAAGAAACCTCCTCGGATCGCTATTTGAAAGCTTCACCGGAATTGTTTAATAGGTTGTGGGGAAGGGAAAATCCTAGTTTGTGATTATTTTCTTGAACATAAGTCATCCCAAATTTTAGGGAAGTATGCACTTTTTATGCCATCGGCCTAAAAAGTGCGAGATAAAGTAGAAATATAGTAGAGATAAAATTGTTTTAAGGATAAGAACAATATACTTCTAACTTACTTCACCCCGCGTGGCGGAATTTATTTCAATATATTTCCCTTCATTCTAACTAATCTAGTATTATTTAATAGTCTCCAAAATTTCGGGGTGACTCATGTTTTTTATAAATTCCAATCGCATACTAAGGAGTCATTTAAATAAGCAAAAGAGAATAAATGGATAATCCTTTTAATGAAACAATTTGGCGACAATTTGGGGCAAGTATAGATATGCTTGAAAATGCCATTGAATTATGTCCTCCTGAATTTTGGGATACCGAAAAGAAGTTTTGGTACATCACTTATCACTGCCTTTTTTGGTTAGATTATTATCTCACGCTTGATCCTATAAATTTTGAACCACCTGCGCCTTATACTTTGTCAGAATTCGATCCTTCTGGAGCCATGCCCGACCGAACGTATACCAAGGAAGAACTAATTGCTTACCTGCAATACAGTAGAAAAAAATGTTATGATTTGCTTTCAACCATGACAGAAGAAACTGCCAACTCTCGTTGGATAAATGATTATAAAAACTATTCCGTCTTGGAAATTTTGCTTTATAATATGCGGCATGTGCAACATCACACTGCACAACTAAATTTGCTGCTTCGTCAGGAAATAAATGACGCCCCTAAATGGGTTTCAGTAGCTAAATTGGAATAATCATTTGAAATCGTTTTTCTCCGAATTAATTACAATGATGATCCTGCCCTCAAACTCATAATGCAGATTTAACTTATTTGCCCTGGAAGGGCCAAAATATTGTTAGCCGAGTGAAATTGACGCAGACTGTACCTTTCAGGTCTTTTTAAATTAATGTAGCCTCTTGATTCACTTGGTTTGTTTATTCCCTTAAAAGCTCTTCTAGCCACTCCTTGATTAATGCATCCGTTTTTTCATCGTGGTAGCCGATGTGGATATCTCGTAAAACCCCTTTTTTATCAATAATAAAAAGGCTGGGCCAATTTAAAATACCATAATCTTTGCCGATGGATTCGGCAGTAACTATTGGATAGGTTGCCTTTAATTTATCCATGGTTTTTTGTGGATTTCGTTTTTCATGATAATTCATTCCTAATAGTATTAGGCCTTGATCTTTATATTCAAGATGAAATTTTTCAAGAGAAGGGATCGCTCTTAAACAAGGAGAACACCAGCTGGCCCAAAAATCTAATAATACCACATTGCCTTTAAGCTGAGACAAATTGACCTTTTCGCCTAAATGATAACTGGCTTGCCAAATTGGTGCCGGATGACCGATGGTTGGAATCATCTTTTTATCATAGTCTTTTAATGGAACCTGAAAAGACATTTCTTTCACCTGCTCCTTTATCCCGGTATCAATTTGGCCGATAACTTCTCCTTTGCCCCATTTTTCATTCTTCCAAGTCACTTTTTGGATGTTTAATTCGATTGGATCTGCCCATATGGAGTAAGTCACCCCTTCAAATGAACATTTAAGAAGGATAAATTTTTGGTTATCGGCTACTACTTCTTTTTGTTGCAATTGTTGTTTGTTTTTCAGCATAAAACGGAGTGCTTTAACTACCATCAAAGGAGCTTGCTTAAAGGTGCTTGGTGAGCTTTTTTTAATGTTGGGGGTGTATAAATACATTTTTTGTTCATGAAATATCTTCCAGAATTCACCTTTGTTCTGATAAATTTCCACTTTCTCAGTTCTTTTTCCCAGGACATCCTGAAGGCGATAAGTGCCTTTTAATCTGTAAGCATCAATTATTAGTTGTTCAGATTGATTCCATTCTAATTTAACCTGTCCTTCAAATGAATATTCTCTTTTCATAGATCCGATGCCATAATAGCTAATGTGATAACCTCTTTTGGAGGCTTCCTTGAATTGGTTTAAAACCTCAACTAGTGTTTCGTTATCTGGCTTGGCTATAGGAAAAATCTGGTAAGAAGAAATAAAGTAAAGTGGAAAAAGCAAAAATATCATTTTCATAATAATTCGGTTTGATTTCCTCAATACTAAGGGAAAATCAAGCCTGGAGAGTCCTAAAAAACCTTGCTGGACTCTTTTTCCTTCTTAATAATAGATTCCCGGAATTCTGAGGGGCTCATGCCGGTATGTTTTTTAAAAACATAATGGAAAGTAGATTTGGAGTGAAACCCAGATTCATACATGACTTCTTTAGTATACATATCTGGATGCACCTTAAGTAAGGCTTTAGCTTTTGTGATTCGATAAGAATTGATAAAATCCTTAAAACTTTGTTGATAATGCTCGTTTATGATCTGAGATAAATGTGAAGATCTTATGGCAAGCTGATTGGCCAATAATTTTAAAGTTAACTCTGGATCAAGAAAAGGCTCTTTATTTTTAAGATGTGCTTCAATTTTAAGAATAAATTCTTCCTTACAAGAGTTACTCAGTTTGGAATACCTGTACTTTATGGAATCATTGAAAATTTTCGGGTTGGCGAGTCCATAATAAACCATCACATTCATAATAAGGGCCAAAAGAATCAGACTAATAATGTTAAGTACAAAAAACAAGTCGAAATTATCCATCAAAACAGCACCTACCTCCAGAGAATAAAGCAATAGAAGCATGAAAAACCCTCTGCTCAATATCTTTAACCAGTTTAACACAGGACGAGCCTTTTTATTCCCTTTCATTTTTTTTGTCCAGTTGCTTATCCGAATGGCATATATAAAAGCATGGAGAACCATGACCGAAGCGATTATTTTCCACAGCGGAAAGGCCTGATGAAAAGAACCTAAGTAAAAAGTGCTTTCCAAAACTAAAATGATTATTGAGGGAATAAAGTGGAGGTAATATTTGGTGGCTTTTGGAATGCTCTTTTTTACTATAGATTGAACATAGATCCACAAAATCGGCCCATATAAGAATCCTATAAATGAATTAAAGCTGATGGTGTCGGTTAAAACTTTTAGCTCATTAAGTATTTCAAAACCCAGATTTAATAAAATAGCTCCAATGAAAAAAGAAAAAACCTGATTGTGTTTCTTTTTATCCTTTTTGCTTAATAAAAAGATCAATAATAGAGCTGCATAACAAGCAACAATAATTTGTATTTGGAAACGCATAAGTTTTTTAGATTATAGTTAGAAAGGACTATGTTTTTGGGTATGGGTTGCTGGAAACCTGTCTGGTTATTTAAGACATATCTATTGCCCTACTTTTTCTCATTTTATAAAAGGAGACTAAGCTTAAGACCCTTTTTTTCATAAACCTATAGACAATAGCTAGTATTGGGTTCAATTTTTGTAAACTTAATACTCGACTATGAATTCATTAAAAAATGTTTGCTTTATTGTTTTATTAGCTTTTGCAAATATTTCTCCTTCCAATTTGTTATCCCAATCTTTTGTTGAAATAAAAGACTTGATCATATCTAATCCTGGACTTGAAGAATACTGGACGGGTGCATCCTGGATAGATATCGACAATGACGGAGATGAAGATCTTTTTCTGACTAATCGAAAACCAGGCATCAGTCCAAGAAAAAATAAACTATTTATAAATGAAAACGGCAAATTTAAACCCGTCACAAAAGGAATTCTGGTGGAAGATCCGGGTTATTGGTTTGGCCTTAGCTGGGGGGACTATAATAATGATGGACTAAAAGACTTGCTGGTAGCGGGTTTTCCAGGAGCACTATACAAAAATCTTGGAGACGGGAATTTTGAAAAAATCCGAGGCAATGTATTCGATGATCCAACCTTTGCTGGAATATGTGTTGCCTGGGGAGATTTTAATCTGGATGGCCACCTGGATTTTATCCTCACCAGACCGGAGTGGATACAAGGGCCACCAAATTCGGGACAGCCAGCATCTCCAAAACTAATGATTAATAGTGGGCCACCTAGCTACTCCTTTTCTCAATGGCAAGGAATAAAACTAGGTCCAAAGGAAAAAGACACCTATATGCAGCCCATACTTTCTGATTATGACGATGATGGCGATCTGGATATTTTCATCGGCATGGGAAGTGGCGCTCCCAAACCAGATGTTATGTTCCAAAATCTTATGAAAGAGAAAGGCAGTTTGGATTTTAAGGCAATTACAGGAAAGGTAATATCTGATGACCCCATAGAAGGTAATCAATGGTGTTTTGAAGATATAGATAATGATGGAGACCTTGATGCTTTTGTAACCAATTGGGCTAATATGGTTGACAATAAGGCCATACCACGCCCTAATAATCTATACCTCAATAATAATGGAGTTTATCAAAAAATAACAAAAGGAGAAATTGTAGAAGACCTGGATTTATCCTCAACAGCCAGCTGGGGAGATTATGATAATGACGGAGATTTGGACCTGGTAGTCGTTTCTGATTCAACCTATTCCCTGAGATATTATGAAAATAATGGTAAGGGTGAATTTTCTCATAAAAACGTGGGAGTCTTAAATACTATTACGAAACACCAAAGTGGGATAAGCACCGGTGATTATGATAATGATGGCGATCTGGATTTGTTTATACCTGGCCCAGGCATGAATAATTCTTTATTAAAAAATGAGTTAGATAATGGCCATCATTGGCTAAAACTTGATTTGGTAGGGACAAGCTCCAATAAAAGCGCCATAGGCGCAAAAATCTGGCTAAAAGCTATTATTGACGGAAAAGAAGTCACTCAGCGTAGGGAAGTTTCCGGGGCTAATACCTTCTTCGGTATGAATAGTTTAATTCAGCACTTTGGACTAGGCAATGCATCATCAATAAAAGAGCTAAAAATAATATGGCCGACAGGCAAAAAGGAGTTGTTTAAAGTGGATAAATTGAATGCGCTGCAGAAAATTATAGAAGGCAAAGGCTTTCAATTAATCCAGACTAACAGGTAGGAGTTGCCCCAGTAGTATTTTGGTTTTAATATAGATATCCGTTAACTGGTGTTGATTTGGGGGGCAACTCTTTTTCTCCCAGCATTTCTCTTAAATTTCTTTCGATCGTATTACAGATGGAGGTCATGGCTACATCTGTAATGCGATTTTCAAAAGGATCTTCATTAGCTGCTCCTGTTCGTTCCATAATGATAAAAACACCGGCTATTAAAACAGATAAAGGAATGATTAGCCATGACAGATAAGAAAATTGCCCGGCCACAAAAAACGTTAATAGACCAAAGGGCAACATCAGAGCAAAAAGAATAACAAATACCCTGGTAAAAAAATCGTATTGCCTTGGTAAAGGCGTATTTTTAATTCGTTCGGCCCCGCCTTGGTAATTGGTTAGGGCCAATAATTGGCCTTCCATCTGGAAGCTGTCAAATCCACCTAATGTGCCATTTCCCATTGCTTCATATATTTCCTGACCCATTAGCAGGTGAATGGCATTTGGCTTATGATCTTTTGAAATAACATCCTGGAATTCAGAATCTGATAAAAAGGCTTGTAATTCCTGCCATTGATCTTGTTGTCGTAAGTGCAACCGCATAGCATGCACCCAGGCAATTTGTTTGTAGATCATACTCTTCTTAAAACTTTCACTTCGCTCTGGTATATAATTTTCCTGATGGGCATGGCTATCTGTAAAGGTAATTATCAGGCGGGCCAGAACCCTGCTTGAATTTACAATTCCTCCCCAAAGGGTTCGTGCTTCCCACCAGCGGCCATAGGCCGAATTATTGCGAAAAGCTACAAAAATAGCCAGGGCTGATCCCAGGACGCCAATGGGCGTGAAATTAATGGCTAATTCTTTTCTACCCGTGAAATAGAATAGAAGCCATACAATACTGGCCCAAATTAAGGTAAAGAGTACTTGTTTGTGGATGTATTTCCAGATTCTTAAGGGATGGAAGTTTCTTTTTATGATCATTTGGATAGGATATGTATTTAAAATTAAGACATGTCATATCTAGACATGACATGTCCCTAAGATTTGTGCTTAAACTATTGGTTATAAGTATTTCCAGTGTATTTATTCTAATGGATATGTCCATATTTTTTCGACATGTCATGTCTAAACATGACATGTCTCCTCCTTCCTCAAAAAACCTTCCTCACAAACCCTCCAAAATTATTATCTCTAATCCCCCCTTTTCCAGCATGCGACAGATTATTGGCCAGCCCAAACTGAAATCCTCCTCGATCCAAGCCTATTCTTATTCTTTGGACACTAAAAACATGGCCCGATCGATTAAAGGAAGAAAACAATTCCAGGCTGGAATAAAACCTCCATTTTTCATTCAGGGAGGGAGTATATCTGAATATGGAAAACCAACTGTAATTTAATTCTGACTTCAGTCCAATGGAGGCCAGGCCAAATAGCATCCAGTTTTCCTTTGATTTGAAAATATGAAACCCTCCATCTATTCCACTTGCTGTGCTGCTAATTCTACCAACTATACTTGCTCCCAGTCCGGATCTAGTGGTATAATTCAGATAAGCCCCTGAAAATAAATTGGTGTTATTTTCATAGTCAACCGTAGCTCGGGTTCTACTGAATAAGGACCATTTGAAGGAGTCATCCAAAGGTTTTAGCCATTGGACATCGCCGAAAACTCTTTTATCACCAACCATAAGCTCTATACTCTGAGCATTGATTTTTACAAAAACAGCGGTGAAAAGAAATAGGATAAGGAGCAAATGATGCATTGAGGAATAATTCTTGGATTATTTACTCAATTGTTGAACAACCAATTCTGCAGCTGCTGCTCCTGAATTTTGTTGTTGTCCGGTAATTAAATTACCATCTGCAATGGCGTAGGAAGAAAATGGTGCTGCTACCTTAAAGGTGGTGCCTTCAATTTGCCTGGCCAAGTCTTCAATTCTATAAGGTTGAATTTTCATTCCTACCGCCTGATCTGCATATTCTTCTTCTGCGTCTGCGAAGCCTGTCCAGGTTTTTCCTTGAACCAGTAATTCCCCATTGGATTTTTTAGCTTCTAAAAGCAAAGTAGTAGAGTGACAGACTGCTGCACTTGGTTTTCCTTGCTCATAAAAATCTGCGAATAGCTTTTCAAGGTCCTTGTTACCTCTAAAGGTATACATTGGTCCTTGTCCACCTACCAGAAATATGGCATCATAATCATCGGCCTTGACCTCAGTAAGTTTATTGGTGTTTTCTAAAAGTTTGTTGAACCACTCCTGCTGCATATAACCAAGAGAAATTACATCATGAGCAGAATAGCCACTTTCATCGGTAGGGTTAGAGTAGCCATCCATTTCTAGTTTGCCTCCTTCCGTAGAAACAACCTCTACCTCATAACCAGCTTCCTGAAAAACACGCAAGGGATGAGTCATTTCTGCTGCCCAAAATCCAATTGGCCAGCCTGTTTGTTTGGATACCGCAGGGCTACTTGCTACCATTAATATTTTTCCTTTTAGTGGCATTCCATGTGCGTGAACATATGATTGAACTTCTTGTACCGTATTCATTATTCTTATTTTTTTTTTGATTAAATGTTGGGTCAAAATTAATCTTCTTACTTACCTTTGTAAATATACTGACCAAATTGGAAGGTACTTACTTTTTGGAAAGTATGTTGATTATCAAATAATTAAGTTATGCCAGATTTTATTTACGACGGAAAAGTCTATTATAATCCAGTAGAATTTGCTATGGATCGATTGGGAGGAACCTGGAAAATGCCTATTCTTTGGAGGTTGAAAGACAAGGTTTATCGTTATAGTGAAATGAAAAGAGCGATTCCACATATCTCTGATAAAATGCTAACCAGCCAGCTAAAAGAATTAAAAAAAGATGGCTTTATTCACCGGGAAGTTTACCCTGTGGTTCCTCCAAAAACGGAGTATAGTATTACAGAAAAGGGAAAGTTGGCCATCCCCATTGTGGAGACCTTAAGAAATTTTGGTATCCAAATGATGGAAATGGATGGAATTGATATTGAACATTATAAGAATGAATAAAAGTTTAAATCACCGTAGGAAGCGAGCACACTCGCCTCCTACGGTGATTTATATTAATTTAGGTATTAATTATTGGATATTACCCTAACTTCTTTAATTAGGTTATTTTCACCAAACTCAATAATGTCAACAGCCTCCGTAGGTTTTTTTTCTCCTGGCATGGTAAAGGAAAAATGTATGAGTACGATATTCGTTTCTTTTGAGTTATACATGCCATGAGTTTTAAAGCTGATGCTTGCAATCAACTCCTTTGTTTGATGGAAAAAATCTTTGGCATTTTGGGGAGCCTGAGCACCATATTTTACAATACCATCTTTATGGAAATAAGTCAATACCTCTTCAATTCTTCCTTCGTGAAAGGCTTCAAAGTACTTCTTGGCAATACTAAGATGAGTTTCCTGGGTGCTAAGGCTCATAATTGATGAATTTGGAGTGGGGAATTGATCAGTTAGATCATGAGAATTTGTTCCAATAAAAGGAGACAGAAAAATAAAGCTGCTCAATAAAATAGATACATTCATAATGATGGTTTAAGTGAGCAATAAACATACTATTAATGTAGATGGAGATTTGACGAATTTGGCTCAATTATTGACGTTTACAGTTCAACCTAAATTCATGTGGGGAACTTTGAAAGCGAGCTTTGAAGATTTTCGAGAAATGAGATGGGTTATTATACCCAACCTGGAACATAATCTCCTTAATGGTGAGATTGGTGGAGCATAACAGATGGCTGGCCTTTATCAATTTTTGTTCTTTCAAATAACTCGAAGGATTGGTATGATAAATCGATTGAAATTTTCTTTTAAAGGTAGAAAGACTGAAGTTTAGGGCTCCAGCTAACTCTTCTAAGCCCATATCCGTAAATTGATATACTTCAATTGATTTTTTAAAATCCATTTCTTCCGTATCAAAATACCAGTTAAAAATTTCCTGTTGAGATTGCAAAGACTGCCCTTTTGAAAGAAGTATCAGAATTTCCAGTAATTTGACTTCTAAAAGGCGGTCTTCAATTATGGTAGGATTATTGGCTAAAAAGAGTAAGTTATGGAAATATATTTTCATAGCCTCATCTAATTGATCTTGACTCAAGGTCTCTTTTTTCCCGGAAAGAAACATATGAGGATATTTTTCAAACAAATGATTGACTACTTCAGCATAAAGGTGGATGGCAATAACAGTGGTCCATTGATTTTTCCGGGAATGTGTATTAAAGAACTTGGTGACATGCGTGCCACATTTGTTATATACATAAAAATCACCGTTTCTATGTTGAGTTTTGGGTGGGCTAAAGCTTTGGATATCGGCATTCATAAAGTAGGTGATACAGGCTTCATTGTCAAACTTGACACTCATCTCAAGAGGTGGTTTTACACGGATGATTTCAACAAGCTGAAATTCTTCATACTTTATGATGCCAAGGACTTCAATCATAGGAAATAAAGACTTTTAAGGATATTTTCCTTGCCATAAGGATTATTATTCCAATAAAATGAGTCATTATTTTATTTTTAGATAGAATATTTCTATTCGACGTTGTTGCATGGATAAATAAAATTTGGACTGGTAATAGATTACTAAGCCCGAAATGAAATGTAGGGATTGGTAAGCTATTGGTTCGCAAAGGCTTACCAATCTTTCCAAGCTTAGTAATCCTATGCTTATTCTAATTTTTTATTGTTCACATAAATTTTTCCAATTAATATTCTTCTATGCAACAACGCCTATCTATTCTGTAAAGCTAAAAAATAATAGATGTTATGGACTTGGCCATCGACCACTTTCTATTAGGCATTAGAGATTTAAAAAAGGGGACAAAAGAATTTGAAAATTTAACTGGAGTCCGCCCTGTTTTTGGTGGTATTCACCCCAATACCGGCACCCAAAACGCCTTGGCTTCCTTAGGAAAGGGAATGTATTTAGAAATAATTGCTCCGGTAGATCCTTCCAAAACTATGAGTGGGCCTTTTGAAGCATTTAATAGAATGGATCGGCTCAGTCTTTTTGCCTGGGCAATTGGCACGCCAGATTTACAGCCTGTTCTGAAATACCTGGAAGAAAATAATATTCCTAATTCTGGAGAAAACCCAGGATCTCGAAAAACACCTGATGGGGAAATTCTACATTGGTCTACCTCATTTTTATTAGAAAAAAATGAAATCAATCTGAATCCATTTTTTATTTCCTGGGATAAAACAAGCCTTCATCCATCCATATCGAGTCCGAATGGTTGTACGTTAAAAACAGCAAAAATAGCTTTTAATGAAAAACCAGCTATCCAGAATTTACTGCAAAAATCAAACCTGAATATTCCGATAATTCAAACTGACAAGTATTCAATTAGTCAGCTGCTTCGATTAGTGTTAAATACTCCCAAAGGGGAGGTGGAATTTAATTTATTATAAAAACTACTAATTGCCAAACATACTTTCTGTTTTTGCCGAAATGGCCTTTGCATTATCCAATAAGGCATCTAAATCTGAGCGATTCAAATATTTTCCTCGTAAAAAAACAGCCTGAATTTTTCGAGTATTATTGATGTCCTCCAATGGATTTCCACCCAATAATACCATACTAGCCAGCTGCCCTGGCTTTACCTGACCTAATTCTTTCTCCTTGCCCATAAATAGGGCTGGATGGTAGGTGGCTGATTTCAAAGCACCAGCTATACTCATCCCTCCCTCAACCATTAATTGAAGCTCATCATGTAAGCTAAATCCAGGATAACAAAAGGGGACGGAAAAATCAGTACCTGCCAGGATTTTAACTCCAACTTTTTCCAAATCTCCTAGTAAGGATTGTTGGAAACGGAATTTTCTTCTTCTGGCATCAAAAAAGGCTGTTCCTCTTCCTCGATTTCTCGGGGTCCATATTTGAATCATAAAATTAGGCAGATAACTTAAATTTGGATTTTCAAGTAAAGTAGTGTCATCTAAATTAGCTGAAGAAAACTGGGCGCTTAGGGTTGGGCATAACCAGGTATCACTTTCAGCAAGCTTTTTTGCTAGAGAATTAAAAAGAGTACGATCGAAGGATTCTACCAAAAAATTAGCCTGTGCATCACTAAAGCGATCATTTCTGTATAATTCATCATAAGTTTTGGGGTCATTGGTACAAGCTGCTAATAATCCATAAAAGTGCTCAGCACTCTGTTGTCCTGCATCGATGGCTTCCCAAATACTAACATCAGCAGGTATATGACCTGCAAAAGGAATTCCCCTTTCATTAGATCTTTGGGCAATAGCTAAATAATTGTCCTTGGAAAGGCGACTATACACCTTCAAAAAATCTACCCCCAGACCTACCTGCCGATCTACTTCAGCTATAGCTAGTTCCTTGGTACTAATACTTGAAGAACCAGGCCAGATGGGAGGCACCCCATCAATAATGGCTCCTGCTGTATAAATATCGGGTGCCATAATTTTGCCAGCCCTTGAAAGAGATCTAATTCTATTGATGGTATCCATCACTCCCCACATTTCTCTTAGGCCAGTAATCCCATTGGCAACTAGTAATGGGCTGGAGAATTTATAGTTCCAGTAATAATGCCCATGCATTTCCCATAAGCCAGGGATTAGATATTTACCAGTGGCATCTATGACTTTGGTGTTGCCACCTGCTTTTACTTTTTCGTGGAAAATTGAGCTGATTTTATCTTCAAGGATAGCAACCGCTTTATTATGAAGTACTCTGCCATTTTTGACATCAATTATATTGACATTCTGAATCAAGATATCTGGATTTATTTTCTTTGCTCTTTGTTGGCAGTTAAATAAAAAAAGTGGTAGGATTAAATAGAGTAATAGGCTTTTCATCGATGTCTGTTATTTAAAAAAATGCCTGGAATCATCAGGAGATCAGTTGATAATACCAGGCAGCTAGATAAACTCTTAGTTTTTTGAGAGGTTACATCGATTTAAGCTTGAATTATGTTAAGGTTGAGGAGCATTGTTTTAATTACCAAAAGGATTCTTAGTATTGGCAGAAATCTTTTTCGCCTCTTCTAATAAGTTATCCAGATCTGTTCTGTCCATATAAGAACCTCGAAGTACCACACCATTAATTCCTCTGGTGTTTTTAATGTCTTCTAAAGGGTTAGCATCTAAAAGCACCAGGCTAGCCAATTGACCAACTGCAACCTGACCAAATTCCCCTTCTTTTTCCATAAATAATGCTGGATTGTAAGTTGCTGTTCTGAGGGCTCCGGCATTACTCATTCCGCCATCTACCATCAATTGTAATTCATCATGTAAGCTAAAGCCAGGATAGCAGTATGGGTTAGGGTAATCCGTACCGGCAATGATTTTGACACCTGCCTTTTCCATAGAGCCCATTAAAGATAAGTGAAGGTTAAACTTTTTTCGGCTGGCATCATAATAGTCTTTGCCTCTATTTTGAAAGCGAAAATCATTTCTAGGATCCCAATTTTGAGCCATAAAAGCAGGTAGATACTCTAATCGTGGGTCAGTAAATAAGGTAGTGTCATCCAAATTGGAAATGGACTGAAGCACGGTTAAAGTTGGGCATAACCAGGTATTACTCTGTGCCAGAGCAGTCACGACAGAGTCGAAAAGTGGACGGCTAAAAGTTTCAGATAGAAAAATTGCTTGTTTGGGACCAAATCGATCAGCCCGGGTAAATTCAGCATAGGTTTCTGGGTCCGAAGTGCAAGCCTCTAATAATCCATATAAATGTTCAGCGCTATGTTGACCAGCCTCCATGGCTTCCCAAATGGTAATGGATGGTGGAATGTGCCCGGCAAAAGGCACTCCCTTTTCCTCACTTCTTTCAGCAATGGCCATATAGTTTTCCTTGGTCAAAAGGCTGTACACTTTTAAAAAGTCAACACCTTGAGCAATTTGTTTGTCTACTTCGGCAATGGCTTCCTCCTTGGTGCCTACCCCAGATGAGCCAGGCCAAATAGCAGGAATCCCGTCAATAATGGAACCAGCAGAATATACATCAGGAGCAAGTAGGGATCCTGCATCCGTTTGGGATCTAATATCTTTAATAACATTCATGATGCCCCACATTTCTCTAACCCCGGTTATTCCATGTGCCAGTAATAAAGGACTTGCATAGGTATAATTCCAGTTGTAATGAGTGTGCATATCCCATAGCCCAGGGATTAGATATTTACCAGTCCCGTCAACTACCTGAGTAGAGTCTCCTGCTTCTACTTCATTTTCGTAAATGGCAATAATCTGATCATCTTCTATTACAACATGACGATTGGCCTGCAAAGATCCATTCTTAACATCTACTATACTTACATTTTGGATAAGTAAAGAAGTATCAATTTTTTCTTTAGCCTGCTGACAATTTTGCAAAAGAAGGAATACAAGCAATAGGAGAAATGGGCTTTTCATAATTTTATTTTTTTAAAAAACTTTAATTAAGATAGGCAAAAAAGGATATTTTTATTCTGATCAGACACCTAATGAAATAATTTAAACCTATAGGATTGGAAGAAAAAACTCAAAAATACCCATTGGCAGAGGCCATTCCACAGGAAGAACTGGATAGGGAAGTGGCTCAGCTGGAGTCACTTAAACAAAAGTCATTTTTCCCAAAAGTATTGGGCTATTTGAAGTTAGGAGGGCCCGGGTTTATGGGAGCTGCCCTAACTCTTGGGGCAGGCACACTTACCGCCTCTATGCTGTCAGGAGCCAAGTTTGGATACAAAACACTTTGGATTTATTGGGTAGCTATGGGCTCGGCTTTGTTTATGATGGCAGCCATGGCTCGATTTACTACCCAAGGCAAAGAGCCTATTATACGATCCCAAAATAAATATCATGGCTGGTTGGTAGGTTCTTTTATGACTGCTCTTGTTGGAACTGCTTTTGTGGCCGTCATTTTTAATACGGGACAATATAGTCTGGGCACGAATATCATTGAGTCCTTTACCCCACTGCTGGGTTTTGAATTTCCAAGATCATACAACTGGATTTTATATATGGGAATTACCGTTTGGCTCATTTTAAATTATGGGCGAGGTAAAAGAGGGACACGCTTGGTCGAAACCTTTATGAAGTTTTGTATTGGCTTAATGATTCTTTGTTTTGGGGCTACCTTGTTGGTGGTAGGAATAGATTGGAGCGCTTTTACAAAGGGGGTATTTGTACCGTGGTTACCCACCGGAAGAGAAGGAGTAGATTTGTTTATTGCTTCCACGGCTGCAGCAGTCGGAGTGATGGATTGGATCTTTTTCCATTATTCTGGTTTGGCTCGAGGCTGGGGGAAAAAGCATGAAGGCCTGGCCCGATCAGATTTTTTTATGGGTTTATTTTTACCTTTTGTTCTCATTAATTTCTTGGTGGTTATTGTATTTGCTCAAACTCTTTTTGGATCTGCATCATTACCTGAAAGCGCCCAGGAACTATCAGCAGCATTACAACCATTATTAGGAAGCAAATGGTCTCAGATTCTTTTTTACCTTGGTTTTTTGGCCGTTCCAATTTCAACAACAGTAGGAATGAGTATTGCCTGTGGATTGGCAATCCATGAAGCATTTGGTTGGAAGGCAGATACCTCTTCCTGGCGCTGGAAAATTTCTGTTTTATTGCCGCAAATCGGATTCTTGGGAGTTTGGTATCCTAATCCTGTATGGTTGGTCATTATCATCGCCGCTTTTTTATCTCTGACCAATAACATTGTAGGCTGGTCAATGTATCTTTTGCTAAATGATAAGAGAGTTTTAGGAGAAAAAAGATCGAGGTCTTACTGGTGGAATGTGGGGGTGTTAATTCAAATCACACTTTTGAATGGAGTGGCTATCTTATATATTTTAAACCGCCTGGGATGGTGGGTTTGAGGCGATGTCAATTTCAATGACAATATCAATTGCAATGGCCATTTCAATGTTTTTGAAGGTTTGGAAATTTGAATAATTGTAGGATAAATTTTTAATGTTTGGAATATCTTTATTATGAATATTGATAAAAAATTAGGGCCTTTGAGTTTAAGAATTTGGGGCCTGATATTGAATTTCATCGCCAATTTTGTTGCTTTATATGGCGCGGCTCAATTTTTTAAAGGAAATACGGGGCCTGGCTTGATGATATTAGGAATCATAATTACCATAGCTTGTATTTTAATCTTGGCTATCCCTCAAAAATAAAGATAATGGATTTGGAAAAAATGCTAAATAGCTCCCCCTATCACCGATGGTTAGGACTTCAAATGGAACTGGTTGGTGAAAATGAAGTGCATATTAAAATGCCTTACCGACAAGAATTTGCGGGTAGTGATGAGGGAATAAACATACATGGAGGCATCATTTCTTCTTTAATTGACATTGCTGCTTGTTTTGCCATGATGAATGCTACTAAACGAGATACTCCAAATCTGAATCTTGAAGTTCATTACACCCGGATGGCTGCTGCTGGCGATGAGCTTATTGCCATTGCCAGGACACTTAAAGCAGGAAGAACCCTTGGCATAGCTGATGTGGAAGTTAAAAACCAAGATGGAAAATTAATTGCAGCGGGCCGATCCCTATTGTCGACAGCAGCACCAGAAAGAAAGACACTAACCAAAAAATAAAAGAAGAATAATGAGAGCTATAGTTATACATCAACATGGAGGAATCGAAGAATTAAAAATGGAAGAGGTCCCCACTCCTAGTCCCGGGAAAAATGAAATTCTCGTTAAAGTGAAAGCTGTAGGACTCAATTATCTTGATATTTTTGTCCGAAAAGGCTCTCCTGGATTACGGATTGAATTTCCTCATATTGGGGGAGGAGACATCGCAGGCATTATCGCTGAAACGGGCCACGAAGTGAAGCATTTACAGCCGGGGCAAAGAGTATTATTAGATCCCATCATTACTTTGCCCAATGGACACCACGGAGCCCTAGGTGAAGATACAACTGGAGGCCTGGCGGATTACATAAGTGTATCTGCAAGTAATGCGATCCCCTTACCGGATGAAGTTTCCTTTGAAGATGCGGCCTCCTTACCCATTGCTTATGGCACTGCCTGGAGGATGCTAATTACCAGAGGTCATCTTAAGGCTGGAGAGGATATTTTAATTTTGGGGGCTAGTGGAGGTGTGGGAACAGGAGCCCTTCAAATAGCCAAAATGATAGGAGCAAGAACTTGGGTGGCTTCCAGTAGTGAAGAAAAACTAAATAGATTAAAAGAACTTGGGGCTGATGAATTGATCAATTATTCTAAAAACCCTGATTTTCATAAAGAAATAAGATCCAGACGTAATGGAAAGGGAGTAGATGTAGTTGTCAATTTTACAGGGGGAGATACCTGGGTGCGCAGCCTAAAAGCCCTCAATCATCATGGTCGATTATTAACCTGTGGGGGAACAGCCGGATATTTTCCTCCTACAGATATTCGATATATTTTCCGAAGAGAGTTAGACATTCTGGGCTCTGATGGCTGGCAAAGAGAAGATCTTATTCAATTGCTTGAAGCGGTAAAAGATGGATCTATTAAGCCCATTATTGATCAGATCTTTCCATTGGAGGAAGTAGGTAAAGCCCATCAAAAATTAGAAGATCGAAAAGTATTTGGTAAATTGATAGTAACTCCTTAAAACTATGAATCTAGGCACTCTTTTTTTTCGGTCTGCACAATTGTTTCCCAAAAAAGTTGCGGTTATTCAAGATGATTATCAATTGACTTATTCAGTGCTAAAAGAGCGGGCTTTATTATTTGCAGGTAAATTAAAAGCGGAAGGAATAACTCCTGGAGATAAAGTCGTTCTCTTAATGGATAATGATTACCGGTTTGCAGAATGCTTTTTTGGAACCTTGCTCGCCGGAGCAATCATCTTACCTTTAAATATTAAACTAGGCCAATCCACTCTTCAATATATTTGTGATCATTCCGAAGCTAAAATCATTTTTTGCAGCCCTGATTTTCAGGAAATCTCTCAGAAATTAATCCATGACTGCCCTCAACTTGCAAAAGCTGTTGTTCTGGATGAGAGGAAAAATTATCATACCTGGCTTCATTCAGGGGAGCCTCTTAGTCCTATTTATGAAAATAAAGCAGATGATTTTGGGGTATTGATGTATACCTCTGGTTCTACGGGGAAGCCTAAAGGATGTATGTTAAGTCATGGTGGTAAATGGTGGATGATCCGAACAACTGCCAGGTCATATTGGATAAATGAGAAGGATGTTTCTTTGATTGTAGGGCCTTTATATCATGCCAATGCTTTATGGTCTTGTTTTTTTCCAGTGTTGTATGAGGGAGGAACAATTGTTATCATGAAAGGCTTTGAAGCAAGAGCAACGCTGAAGGCTATCGATAAATATCGTCCAACCTATACTTCCGGAACTCCAGCTATGTTTAGCAAAATGCTGGCTCAAAAAGACCTGTTGGAGGTGCTAGATCAAACTTCTATTCAATTCTTATGTGTAGGCTCTGCTCCTGTGAGTGAAGAGTTGCTTAAGGAAATGCAGGAGGTTTGGAATTGTGATTTATTAGAAGGATATGGTTTGACTGAAGGGGGTATTGTTTCATGTGTTCCCAGATGGGGGGTAAAAAAACTGGGAAGTATAGGTTTACCCTTTAAAGAAGGGGAGATTAAAATCATAGATACCGAAACAGAAAAAGAATGTCCTACAGGACAGATTGGCGAATTGTGGGTCAAAAACCCTGCTTTATTAAAAGGCTACCTCAAGCAACCTGATGTTTATGTCCAAAAAATGAATAATGGCTGGCTCAAAACTGGAGACCTGGTACATGCTGATGAACAGGGATATTTATATTTCAAAGGCCGAAAAGATGATATGATTAATTGTGGTGGGGAGAATGTTTATCCTAAAGAGGTAGAAACGCTGCTGTTAATGCATGAAGGGGTGGCGCAAGTGGCAGTGGTTCCGGCAAAACATAAAGTAAAAGGGGAGGCTCCAGTAGCCTGGGTAGTCTTGCATAAAGAGAAAAATATTAATGAACAGGAGTTGAAAGAATTCAGCTTGCAGAACGGGCCGGCCTATGCCCACCCCAGAAGAATCTTTTTTATAGATGCTTTACCCATGACTGGCTCGAAAAAAATCAACACACAAAAGTTAGTGACAGAAACAAAAGAAAGGTTACCTGAGGGGCTTTGAGGGGAGGAAAAGATATGTCATATTTAAACATGTCATGTTAAGTGGGTATATATATGTCATATCTAGACATGACATGTACCTGAAAAATTACTCAAAGGCCTTGATTTATGGGGTGTCGCTGTATTTTCTTAAAGGGGATATGTCCTTTTTTAGAGGACATGACATATCTTAGAAATGACATGTCTTCTAGAAACCAAAATGTTTCTTATTATGAAAACTTCTTTTCTTATTCAATCTGCCCTTTATATAGGCGTCTTATTTTTTCCGTTTAGCTTCTGTTTTCCTCAAGACGTACTCGTTGCTAATGTCAATATTGTAGATGTAGAAAATGATACCATCCTGCCTGGAAAGGATGTTTTGATCAGAGGCGGTGAAATCCACCTAATTAAGAATCATAATGGAACTTATCCTGCCTACCGGGTAGATCATATCGATGGTACAGGACAATATCTGATCCCTGGCCTTTGGGATATGCATGTTCATCCCAACCGGGAAGAGGATCTTAAACTATATATCGCTAATGGAGTCATAGGCATACGAATTATGTGGGGAAATCCCATTCATTTATCTTGGAGGGAGGAAATTAAACAAGGTGAAAGAACAGGCCCTAAAATGTACATGGCGGGACCCATTATTGAAGGAACTCCTCCTAAGGCATTTAGTCGTGTTGTGTCAGTAGAAGGAAGAAGAATTGTGGATAAAAAGAAGCAAGCATACGCAGCTGTTGCAGATCAGGTAGAAGAAGGCTATGATTTTATTAAAGTGTATAATAATCTGCCAAAGCCCGCCTATCAGGCCATTATTAAGGCTGCCAAAAAAGAAGGTGTTGCGGTGGCAGGCCATATTCCATTTGAAGTAGGCTTGATGGAAGCCTTAAAGCAAGGACAAAAATCCATCGAACATCTTCGAGGATATATTCAGCATCTGGTCCCAAAAGATGCTCCTCAACAACCAGGTATTGATCTACGCTCAAGAGAACTTTCCTGGGAATTTATTGATCCGGACAAAATCAGGGAACTAGCTGTGAAAACAGCAAAAAGTAGCACCTGGAATTGCCCAACACTGGTTGTTAGTCGTATTCTGTATCCACAAGAAATGATGGATCAGTTAGCCCAAAAAGAGGAAAATAAATATTTGCCGAAGGAGACTGTTGATTTTTTTAAATCTGATAGATCCACCATACCTTGGTTAAGTAATTTCACAGATGAAGATTACCAGCAGGTATTTGAGAATTTGAAAAAGAAGCAATTACTGGTTAAAGCCCTTAGTGAAGCAGGAGCTAAAATTTTGTCTGGAACGGATACCTGGCTAGCGGGGTTTGATCTGCATGAAGAACTGGTTTTATTATCGGAAAGCGGATTATCAAATTACGAGGTTCTACGCACCGCTACTCTTTACCCCGCTCAATATTTTGATTTAGAATCCGAGTTTGGAAGTATAAAAACGAGGAAGACTGCCAATATGGTTATGCTTTCGGCTAATCCAATTGAGGACATCAGAAATACCCGAAAAATCACTTATGTTTTTCAGGATAAAAAGGTCATGAATATTTTGGATTTAGAAGATTTATTAGAAAGTTGTACTAAGAGATAATAGTTGTTGAACCTATTTTATTCAGGATAATTTTCATGCTCCTTAATTTTACGAATCTGGCTCAAATGGCGATCCGTATGTGCAATGCCTGTCAGTAAAAGCTGATGCAAGTCTCTGACCTGCCCAATTTTTATATCCGAAACTGCTTTGCCTTCCATAGGAGTTCGGAAAGTAAATTGACGCCTTAAGTCAATGGGGGTTTGTTGTACAAAACCTCTAAGTCCTCCTCGGGCTCTTGAAAAAGCTTCCCAGGCATCTTCTTTGTCAGGGAACCGTCCTAGAGGTTCCATAAACCATTGCGATTGTCCTGGAGTGGCATCCGTAGCATATTTAATAAAATGTTGATCTTGCCCCTTGGTAATACTCCTATATTTGATATACTGGGGGCCATTGGCAGTCACTGATATTTCTCTGAAATGGAGCTGGTTTTGTATTTCCAGGTGTTCTATAATTTCCGCTATAGACCAGCGTGAAGAATCTTCTCTAAAATTCCACTGTTGCTCACTTAAAGCCTTGATTTCTGTATCTAATTCCTGAGTGGTTCGATCCAATTCGGAGAGAATAAATTGTCGATCTTCTTCTGTCCACCACCTTTCATTATCCACTGTGGAATTTGTGGGTTGGCTCTGTTCACAGGATAGTAAGAATAAACACAGGGAAAGACAGATTAAATTTTTCATTTTTTAGCTAATACTTTTAAAGTGATCGTACATCTTTTTTCTTTCAGAAGCAGTGGGCATATAACCTCGACCTGCCTCCATGTTTTCAAGCACATGAGCTACCTGGGTAGTAGCAGGGATGGCACAGGTTATTCCAGGATGTGCAACAATGAATTTTAGAAAATAAGCGGCCCAGGTTTCGATGCCCATTTCTTTTGCCCAAGCGGGAAGAGGTTTATTGCCAACCATATTAAATAGTCTTCCAGCTTTTAAAGGGCGATTAATAATCGTAGCTACCCCATGATCCATGGCAGCAGAGATTAGGTTTTTTTCAGCATTGGGATTGTCAATGTTGAAATTGAATTGAACAAAATCTAAATCGTATTTTTTAATGAGGTTTATCAGATTGCCATGGGCGCTATTAAGGTAATGGGTAACGCCAATGTATTTAATTTCTCCTTTTGCTTTTGCATTTTTAAGTGAGGAATAATGGGTGCTAAAGTCTCTAGTATTATGAATGTGATTAACCATGACCCTATTAGTAAAATATGAGTTGGAATTATCCATCTGACGAAGACCACTTTGTTTGCCATCGGTCCAAACTTTGGTGGAAACCCATAGTTGATTCAAGATTTTTAGCTCTCTGGCCAGCTGACCGAGAACTCTTTCAGAGGACCCATACATTGGAGAGCTATCGATGACCCGACCTCCTTCCTTATAAAAAGTAGAAAGCACTTTTTTCATATTGGCCATGCGGGAACTGTTTCCTCTTACATCAAATGTTAACCAAGATCCCATTCCCATGACCGGAATTTTTTCCTGAGAAGAAGGTATTGTCCTGTAATGTAGGGTAGTATTAGAAGTCAGGAAAGAGTTGGGGCTCATTACACCAAGACCCATAATACCCATGCCTTTGAGAAAAACTCTTCTTTTCATACTCAATTGATTTGGTGAAATCCTCTGCTTTCTTCTAATATAAGCATTCAAAAGGCAGGTTCCTGTCTAAAAAAATGGCTTTAATATTATTTTAAGATAAAGTTTAAAGAGGATAGGATTTCCTTCTCAAATTGCATGGGGTAATCATGACCTTGGTCAGGTTGGATAACAAGACGAAGCGGAAATTTTTGTTTTAAAAAGATGTGGGCCATCTCAATTTGATCGGATATTAGATAATCCTTTTCTGCACTAAGGATAACTCCCCTTCCTTTGGGTGGAGCTTTGACTATGAGTTGGTGGAAATTTTTAGGAAAGGAAGGGTTCAATGCCAAAAAACCAGCTAATGGAAAGGTTTGTTCCAAAAATAAATTAATGGCCATTCGAGCTCCATTTGAAAATCCTCCTACTATTATCTTGTTGGAGTTTATTGAAATATTCATTATTACTTCTTCATAAATTCTTTGTATTTCAACAATACTTGATTCTTTATCTAGCCAATCGAAGGCGAAGTTACTCTTTGCAAAGTTTGATTGGACTAAGACAAGAACCACATCTGCCAAATCCTCTACTTTTGCCCATTGTTCCTTCAAATATTCCAAATTGCTATTATTTCCATGAAAAAAATAGAGCAAAGGATATTGATGCTTATTTTGATAGGATTTGGGAAGAATAACTTCGTATACTGCCTTAGATTTTTGTAAGTAAGATTGCCTGAGCCTAATATTTTTATTTAGTATTTCAGTGCCATTCTCATAACTTTTAATCTTTTTTAAATGAGCTGGCCAAAAGGAGAAGAAGAATTTTTTTTGAAACCCTTCCCTTAAGCAGGTAAAGCTTTTAACTGGCTGATCAGTTTCTAGATATAATAAACTTAAATAGTACAAAATGGTGTGCTGTTCTAATGAAGCTGGATACTTATCTTTATTTTCTAATAATAAAGAAATTGATTTTTGCTGTTCTCCTTCTGACCAATACTTTCTGACTTCATCCTTCAGTGACTGAAAGGGTTGTGCGTTAAGGTTAATTTTTCCTGTTAGTAATAAGAAGAATATACCGCAGTAATAAAGGGTGGCTAATTTTTTCAAAATACTTTTCAGTTTTTACGTAAAAAAGGACTTAATAGCGTTTTCATTCCACTTTCAAAATGGAAGAGGTAAATCTCATTTTTTCCACTTTGCCTGGATTGTAATAATACCTTCTTTTCCTTAGGATGGATGGAAAAAGCCAAGCCATCCGTTACCTTTTTCGACTTCATTTTTTTTATATCCATCTGATAAACCTCCCACTTCCCATTTCCATTTGAGCTCATCAAAAGCTTTTTATTATTGGAAAACCAAAGGGGCAGATTATATCCATCCTGACTGCTAATTTTTTGAATATTTTGATCTTTTAAGCTGAGAAGAAAAGTGTCAAAATTTTTATTATCCTCATCTCTATCCACAATGAATACAACAGACTTCCCATTTGGGGAAAAAAGGGGATCTATAGCATTTTGAGGAAAATTAG
Organism: Saprospiraceae bacterium; assembly: GCA_028285545.1. Classification (GTDB taxonomy): domain Bacteria; phylum Bacteroidota; class Bacteroidia; order Chitinophagales; family Saprospiraceae; genus JANQPA01. Next base: position 93,868 of record JANQPA010000032.1, read on the forward strand.
TAAGCTGCTTAACTTTTTGAGAGATCAGATCCAGAAGAAAAATATCAAAGCTGCCTGCTCGATTAGAGCCAAAAACCATTTGTTTTGAATTTGGAGCCAAAGAAAAATTACGTTCTGTAGCAGGATGTGTTACCAGAGGTGTCACTTTTCCACTTGTCAGGCCAACTTGGATAATATCTGTTTTCTTACCTTCTGTTCTTTTCGAATAACAAATACTCTTTCCATCAGGAGTCCAATTGAAAAGAGGGCTTGCTCCACTGGCAATGATTAACTGTTTTTTAGTTCCATCAGAATGAATGGTATATAATTGATCTTTGGATAGAAAAGCAATCTGTTTTCCATTGGGCGACCATTTGAAGACAGATACACCTTCAGGAGCATTGCTTATTTGGACTGGCCGTTGAAGTTTATGGTCGATTTTGTAGACTTGATAAGTGCCAGATTGGTTAGATAAATAAGCAAAAAACTTTCCTTTTGGCGACCAGGCTGGTCGAATGAATTCCACCTTGTTTTGTGTTGCCTGAGAGTGGAGTGGGACAATTTGCCCCAGACTCCACATGACTATTAGAAATCCTATAATAAATAGTTTCATTTATGTTGGGAAAATTAAAAAAGAGCTAAACCGAGCCTTCTCCAAATTATTGAACATTCTTATTTCTTGAAGCTATTTTTATCAGAAACCAGTCGTTCATTTCCCTCAAGATCGACTACATAAAGAGCTGGTAAACCGGGAGCTGTTCCTTCCATGACATCTCTGGTAAAGGCAATTTGTTTTCCATCAGGAGACCAATGTGGAAAAAAGGCTTGATATCCTTTTTTTCTTAGAAGTACCCGATCATTTTCACCGTTCAAATCCATTACATGAATTTCGAAAGCACCATCAAACACTTTAATATAACTAAGCCATTTACCATCAGGAGAAATGGAGTGGTGAAACTCTGAATCTGGAGTATTGGTTAGGTTTATTCTGTTTTTGCCATCTGCATCCATACTCCAAACATCGAATTTTTCCCCCTTTGGATTACCGACGAAAAGAATTTTATTGCCATCTGTAGACCACCTCGGGGTACGCTCATCAAAATCTGGAGTGAAGGTGATTTGCTGAATATTACCTCCACATTTATCCATGGAATATAGTTCTACATTTCCTGTTCTGTCACTGGAAAAAATGATTTTATTGCCATCGGGAGAATAGCTGCCGTCTTCACTATTAAATTCTGATTCCGTTAACTTGGTGGTACATTTTCCTTCCAGGTTAAATAGGTATACCTCATGGTGCCCATCTCGTACAGAGGTAAAAACCAAATTCTGACCATCCGGCGACCATTGGGGGGCGAAATCTCTTTCCGGATGTTTCTCAATCACTTCAAATTGACTGCCATCTGGATTTACCAGATAGATGTCTTCGATGGCATGAATATAAAAGAAAGCTATTTTTTTGCCATCCGGTGACCAAACTTGGGCTTGTAAATGAATGCTTAGAAAAAGTGCAATTAAAAATAAAAGTGGTGATTTCATAAGTATAGGAATATGTAGTTTGAAATAAGACATGTCATGTCTAGACATGACATGTCCCCAGGAAATAAGCTAAAACCCTTAATTCATAGAGGTTTTTAGCATTCCCTCCATGGGGATATGTCCCTTTTTTTTAGACATGACATGTCTAAACATGACATATTTTAATTCAGTGATGCCAACATTTTTTTGACTTTTTCATTCTTCGGGTTGAGAAGGAGTGATTTTTTTAAGCATTTACGAGCAAGATCCTTATTACCTGATTTCATATGGCATTCTGCCAGGCTGTTCCATGCATTATAGGAGTCTGGATATTCTTTGGTCAGGTATTCCAGAATGGGCAGAGCCTCACCCACTTTATTGTTTTCAAGATAGTCGATACACAAATTGAGTAATTCGCCGTGGAAAACCTTACTTTCTCCAAGTTTAGGGTAAGCTTTTTTAAACCCTTGTTTTTTTACAAGACTGATAAAGGGGTTTTCCTGTACTACCAAACCAACTCTATTATCCCAATTATTATACTCCATATAGCGAGCCACTTTTTCGGCCGTTTCTTTTCCAGCCAGTCTACTTACCACATGTAGGGAACCTTCGATGCCGGAAGAAACGCCTCCAGAGGTGATGATCTTGCCATTATCTACAAACTTGGTATTTTCCAAAACTTCCGTATTGGGATATTTTTTCCGTAATATCGGAATGGCGCCCCAGTGCGAAGTTGCCTTAATGCCTTCTAATAAACCTGCTTTTCCTAAAAGATGAACACCTGAACAAACAGAAAGGGTAATATCCGTATCTTCATTTACCTTTTTTATCCAGTCAATTACTTTAGGATTTCTTAGGGGAATGCTGGTCATTCCACCAGGAAGGACAAGGATGTCAGGCGGTGGACAATTCTCAATGCTGTAATTAGGAATTATTTTTAGGAATGTTTGGCTTGTAATTTGATCCTCCGTAGCAGCCACCGTGTATACATTAAATTTAATGGATGATCCATAGCGACTGGCAACCTCAAAAACTTCTCCGGGGCCGGCAAAATCAAATAACTCCACCTCTTCATGAACAAAGATGGCTACATTTTTTACTTCCTTTTCAGATTGAGCAGAACAGGCAGCAGATAATAATAGGGCAAAAATAAATAGGAGGGCTCCATTTTTCATAGACTAGTGATTTTAGCCTATAAATTGGATTCTTTTAAGCTCCAAATCTTGTACAGAATTGTCTTTTATACTGGAAAGGAGTCATGCCTGTTAAAGGTTTGAAGTTCCGGTGGAAATGACTTTGATCAAAAAAGCCTACCTCTAAAGCTACCTGGCTGAGGGCTATGTTTTGTTGCAATTTCTTTTTGGCGATCTCGATTCGGTAATTGCGTAGGTATTGATAGGGAGTAAGTCCCACTCTTTTTTTAAATAATTTAATAAGATAACAGGCTTCTGCCTGACAAAATAGACTTAACTCTTCTAAAGTAAACTGCCTGTCAAAGTTTTCTTTAATAAATGAGATGGCTCGACTAATCTTTTGATTGTCTTGATATCTCATTGAATTTGAGGGGCATTTAATATTAGAGTGCTGCTCAAAAAGTTGTAGGAAAAATTCGATAAGCAAGGAATCAAATTGAAGGATATCATGCTCTTGGGTGCTGAAGGTGGTGAGCTCTTTAATCTTTTGTAACAAAGAAGGGTGACTTATATGAATAGAAGTAAACTCTGGTGTTTTATTATTTGGCAAATCCAAAATGGCAAGTATGTCTTGTAAATGCCGGAGCTCAGGGCGGATACTTTTGTAATATAATGGTTTTTCCTCATATGAACTCCCTGTATGAATTTCACCAGGATTGATAATCGATATTATCCCAGGTTCAGTTTTAATATTTCTTCTTTGACAAGACCATTCAATGATGCCGTATTCGACAATTTGGATAACATAGTGTTCGTGGAAATGAGGAGGGAATTTAAAATCTATGTATCGACCTTCACAAAAGTTTAAATCTGAATCGGAGGAATGATTCCAGGTTTTAAATTGAAGTGAATGTTCCTTCTTGTCCATTGTATTATTTATGTGAGAAACCTAATATGAGGAGATTTTGTATGGACACAAAAGGATAAGAAAATTTTAAATAAATGATAACAAGCTTGACGTTTGGGATGATGCCCGTCAGTTTATCAATAATTTTTTAGCTACCTCAATATTTCGAGGCTTCCCACTGCTAACTAAATCGGCATATACTAATAATTCCGGGACGGTAATTCGATTGGGACGAGTTTGTAAATCCCAAAAACTTTTGTAAACCATTAATGGACCTTCTGGATCGGGAATAAGACGATAATTTCGGATTAGTTCAGCCTGGCTTTCACTAGTATATAGGGTGAATTTGATTGGTGGAAGAATACCCAAAAGTTTATCTGCTGCTGGCTCACCGCTCCAGCGTGTTTTAGAATAATCCAGTTGAATGAAACCCCATTGAACATCTTTTAAAAAACTAAAACGACCAATGAGCAATTGGGGTTTTAAACGCTGGCCATATTCAGGAATCCATTTTTCAAGTAGTTTTCCCTGGTTCTTAAAAATATAGCCAACGGGAGATCGGGTTTCGATAAAATCGTGATCTCTTAAAATTCTAAAGGTCTTGGAAATATTATCGAGGCTGGCTCCCGTTGCATTGGCAATATCGCGGTAAGTTCCCTTTAAGAGTTCTGGTTTGATAAAAAGATGAAAAAGAAGTTGAATGGAGGCATTCGTAAATAAGTGTTTGCGTTCTTGGGCGGCCCTGCTTTTTTTTCCATCAATGAGCAAGAATAATTTTTTGGAATCGATAAAGGCATTTCCCCCACTGTCCAAAAAATTTATGCCCCTGCTTTTCAACTTTTCCTGAAGGGGTTTACTAATTCTACCCGCAATAATGATGTAAGAATTATTGGTTTTTTGCTTTTGGATAAGCCTGGACAACTGACCTTCCTGTGCCACATTTTTGACATCGGCATCCAGCTTGATCACCTTTTTTCCTCGCTTTAATTGAAGTATTCCATCAACTTTTTCACAGTCGGAATCCATCCAGGAAGCTTCCCATGAAGAAAATTTTTGGAGGTTAGATAAGGCGACTTGTAAGATTTGATTTGTTTTGTTCGAACCTCTCAAAGTTCTAAATTTTATTACATCTAATTTATTCGAACAAAAGGGCAATACCAAATAAAAGTGGTTTTTTGTTGTATGACTTTCAAAAATGAATAGATCAATTTCTATTATATTTATCAAAAACCTGATCTATTTATGTTGAAAAAAAATCATTTTTATTGGGCCTTATGTTTGTTGTTATTCACTGGTATTCTCAATGCTCAAAACCCAGGTGAATCCTGGATGCAATACGCTATTCCTGAAGAAGCAGGCTGGTCTTCCGAAAAACTGGAAAAAGCAAGACTATTTGCTGATTCTATCGGATCAGCGGCATTTATGGTCATTTATGATGGGAAAGTAGTAGTGTCTTGGGGTGAGATAGAGCGTAGGTTTATGTGTCATTCTGTTAGAAAGAGCTTATTGAGTGCTTTATATGGTGTTTATGTGGATAAGGGGATAATTGATTTAGATAAGTCATTATCAGAATTGGGCATAGAAGATACTCATCAATTGACTGAGATCGAAAAACAGGCAAGTATTCGAAATCTGCTTCAGGCACGCTCCGGTGTATATCATCCTGCTGCCTATGAAACGGAAGCTATGAAAAGGGCCCGTCCAGCCAGGGGCTCTCACCCTCCAGGAACTTTCTGGTATTATAACAACTGGGATTTTAATACTTCTTGTCATATTCTAATGAAGCATAGTGGGAAAGATTTTTTTCGAGACTTTAAAGATCATATTGCTGATCCTATTGGTATGGAGGACTTTCGGCTAGAGGATTGTTATTATCATTTGGAAGCGGAAAACTCTCAGTTCCCGGCCTATCCATTTCGTCTTTCTGCCCGGGATATGGCTCGCTTTGGCCAATTTTTCCTCCAAAAAGGACAGTGGAACGGCCGTCAGATTATTTCAGAATCCTGGATAAGAGAAAGTGCCATGACCTCTTACTCGGAAAATGTACGCAGAGAGGGGCAGGGATATTCCTACATGTGGTGGATGCATTTGTATGGAAAAGAACACCTTAATTATTCCGCCCAGGGAGTTGGAAACCAGGCCATCATTGTTTATCCAGAAGATAATATTGTGATCATTAATCGGACCAATACCTTTGTGGGAGACCGAGTAAGTGGTAATAATTTACGAAAACTAACTAAGATGATCTTTGCAGCAAAGACTGGGGAGATAAGTTCTTCTCCCAGAATCATTCCTTTGGCGAATCAATTAGACAAATACCTGGGGCAATTTAAAGCTGGCGGGAGGACCTATCAAATTACCAAAGTGAATGGCCGTTTGAAAGCATACAGTGAGGGACGTGGAGATTTTTATTTAATCCCTGCCGGAAAACATCGATTTGTTATGGAGGATAGTCATCAAGTTCTTCAATTTGAAGCAGGAGAATATGGTGTAATAAAACCAGAAATAAAAATAGAACTGTGAGGTGAAATAGTTCAGCGTTCAGAGTCATGAGTTCAGCGTTTAGTGATGCGAAAATTGGAAGATTTATTTTATCCCGATAAGATCTTGTAGATTGTGGAGGTATCGAACGTTCACCTCCATCCAACTAAAGTATTGCCCCAAACAATGGCCCAGGTACAATAAAAAAAACATAAAAGCAGTGATGAAAATAACATTCATGATACTCTGATAGGGGTAACTGTTGTCATTAATTGGCTGTAAGTTTTTCATGGCTTGATTTTGGAGTGTTTTAAAATGATTACACTTCAAAATTGCTGGAATAGGAGAGGATTATAAATGGAGAGCGGGTACCCGGCTGGTTTTTTGGAGTGGGAGGAAGGAATGGGCTTGTAAGTGGTGATTAGTATAGTATCGCTCAAATGAAACTATTGCTAATTAATTGAACTTTATTATGTCACGCAAATTCCACAGATAATTTATTCGCGTAATTTGCGTGAGAAAAAAGCTGACATAAACAACTTTACCTCAGCTTTTGCAATCCTAAAACGTGAACACGTGGATACGTAATCACTTGAACCCTTCCTAATTTTCCTCTATCTTTCCATCCCCTCCAAAATTGCATAGAAAAATGCCAAACTTATAAATACAATTACACAAACATGAAGCGACTTATTTGCCTCAGCTTATTTGGGCTGTTCTTACCAACATTCTTTTTTGCTCAAAACCTCAACTTAGAAGAACAAAAAATAATTTCCTACATCGATCAACACACTAGCGAAGCTGAAGATTTCCTCATTAAAGTTGTCAACATCAACAGCGGAACCATGAACCATAAAGGGGTTAAGGCCGTCGGGAAGGTCTTTGCCAAAGCTTTTGATAAAATAGGATTACAAAGCGAATGGATCAATTTGCCGGACTCTGTAAATAGAGCAGGGCACCTTTTTGCGGAACGAAAAGGATCAAAGGGCAAAAAACTTTTATTAATTGGGCATCTGGATACGGTATTTGAAAAAGATAGCCCTTTTCAGAAATTTGAGAGAAGAGGTGGTAATATGGCAGCAGCACCCGGTGGGCAGGATATGAAAGGAGGAGACGTGGTTATCCTTTTTGCTTTGAAGGCCCTACAATCCATTGGAGCACTTGAAAACACCAGTATTATTGTAGCTTTGACTGGTGATGAGGAAAAACCTGGAATTCCTTTAAGTGTAAGTCGAAAGGCACTTATTGATGCTGGGAAAAGAAGTGACATCGCCTTGGGTTTTGAAGGCGGTGCTCCTGGTTTTGGGGTGATTGCCAGACGCAGTTCTACAGAATGGAAATTGGAGGTAAAAGGTACCCGATCCCATTCTTCAAGGATTTTTAGTGAAGAGGTAGGTAGCGGTGCCATTTTTGAAGCAGCTCGTATACTAAATGCTTTTCACGAAGAAGTAAAAGGAGAAAAATATTTAACCTTTAATCCAGGACTCATCATAGGAGGCACTCAAATAGATTTTGATGGTGAGAATAGCAAAGGAACAGCTTTCGGAAAAACCAATGTGGTCTCCCAAACACTCATTGTAGAAGGAGGACTTAGAACCATCTCCAATGAACAGGAAAAGCGTGCCCAAGATAAAATGAAGGCCATCGCAATGAACGGTAACCTTCCAGGAACCTCCGCCACTATTCATTTTCAGGAAGGCTATCCTCCTATGTCCCCAACCGATGAAAACATTGATCTTTTACAGCAATTCACAAAAGTAAGTCGTGATCTCGGATATGAAGGGATTGAAGCCTATGATCCAGGATCAAGAGGAGCAGCCGACATTTCTTTTGTTCCTTTCATCACTGGAATGGATGGCCTTGGAGTATTCGGTAAAGGAGCACATACTCCTCAGGAAATGGTTGATATGAGTTCTTTGCCAATTGCAATAAAAAGAGCAGCCATTTTGATTTATAGACTTACCAGATAGGGTATTGGGGTATTGGGGTATTGGGGTAGTAGGGTATTTGGTAAAGTGACATGGTATTGATCTGTGAAATCAGGGAATCCGTCAAATCCGCGGTGCAGACATTAATTTGGCAGAAATCATATATAGAAATCAAACAAATCAAAAAATATACCGTAAATAAGGTATATAACCTGCTTTAATAACAAATCATATCTTTAAATATCCTGTTAGGACAAACTCTTCCGCTGACAATCAGTTTGAAATAAAGAGTTTATTTTTATATACAAAATTTGTATATTGCTTTGGGGATTAAAAAAAATGTTAATATATTTTGTGTTGTTTGACCAGAATGAATGCATAAATGACATTTTTATACACTATGAGGCAAGCAGAAGGTAAGATGTAATTAGCTAAATGCATTTAACCTTCCTTCAGTTTACAACAAAGTAAGTTATATATTTAAATAAGGGGGAACATGTCTGAGAACCATACTACTAATTTCCCAAATCAACTACAAAATGATTTGGAAGAAATGGCGAGTGCTCAGCAGTTGATTCAAGAAGCGGTGACCACAACAGATTCTCTTCGAGAAAAACTGGAGGGAATAGTGGAACATACACAAGAAAAGAATCTACTGTTTGAAGATTTGCTACAACAAAACTTAGAGCTCCTGAATCAGATTCAGGACGCACAGCTCGATGAAGTCAAATCACAGTTAGAAGAAAATTTGCTTTCCTTTCAACAGGAATATTTTCAACAACAACAGGACAAGAATCAGGAATTGGTATCTGACCTCAAAAGTGTTGTTGTCGTTCTTAATTCTCTCTATGAGCAGGGAGAAAACCTTCCTGCAGAATTGTCTTTATTTCGAAACTCCTTTACGGAAAGAACCAAGGAATTTAATGAGGCGATCGATGGCGTCAATAAAACAATCCATAACGACGTCATGACCCTAAATGACAACCAAATTAAATTTAACCGTGATATTGAGCAGTTAAAAGAGAACTACGCTAAATCTACCAGTCTGAATACTAAATTGCTTTGGGGTTTAGTAGGTGGAGTAGCCGTTATTTTACTTTTTTCTCTGATTTTGCTGTTTAAAGGAGATGGTAACAGAGCCGCAGCCAGCCAGGTGGATGATACCAGTGAATTGAGATCTAAGCTTGGATTGCCAGATAATGAAGAAGAAAAAGCCGAGAATAAGGAAGATCCTGAAGAATTAAGCATGCTTCCCAAAAACTTGGAGCCAAGCCCTGCCGAAACGCTTGAATCCCCTCCCATATTAGATAATAGTACCGAAAATGTTGACCCACCCCCAGAAGATTCTGGTAGCCCTCCTGAAACAGCTTCCGTTCCCCCATCAGAATCTGAAGAAGAAAAAGAGGAAGAACCTATTGAGGGTATGCCTCTGCCGGAAGATGCCAAAAGAATTATTTCTGCCAGAGCTAATTATGCCGTTACCTATCTGCAAAGAAAATCATTTAGCAGATTGGCATTAAAGTATTTTCACCCTGAAAAAGGAATTCATTTTTATCCATTTGGTCTAAGAGCCAAAGGTTACAGCTTTACAAATCAAGAAATGGAAAGTGTCATGGATAATCAAGATGAGTTTCACTGGGGAGAAATAGAGGGTAATCATACCGTTTTAAGTTTCAGTAATTATTATGATAAATACATCTTTGACGAGGATTTTACAGATGGAAGTCAAATTAATTATAATGAACTTTATGCCTCCGGAAAATCAGGCCTATCCTTTTCTCAAATCGAAGAAAAATACCCCACATGTATCTTCACAGAATACAATAAATCCGGTAAAAGTTTGATTTTAGTCTTCGAAAAACCAGAAGGCAGAAAAAGTTGGTACATCTCCGCTATTATTCATAATCATCAGTAAGCTTCTAAGTTAGCAAGTGTTCAAGTTTGTAAATCTCTTCTTTCCTTTTCTTACTACAATTTCCACTTTCAAGATCAATCTTACTACTCAATACTCACTACCCATTACCCAGTACTCTAGTATATTGCCATTTATTCCGGATTCCTTGCCACTTACCTGAGTTGGTCTGCCAAGTACCATTAGTCCATTCCATTTTGATGGATTTCCAGTCACTTTTGAGGAGAAATCAATTAAAAATCCAAAAAACCAGTGACTATGAAATCTTTTCCAAAATTTAAAAAACTACAAAACGATAAAGACCTTGATTATTTTGCAGTGACATACGAAAAGTGTTCCGGACTAGCAGTGCCTGCCAGTTATTTGAAAAACAATAAGGTGTATGGAATCTACATCAAATCAAAAATGATTGGAGGCTTCATACTTTGTTCAGGAGAAGATCTTCGCACAATTGAATTTTTTGCGGCAAAAGATAAACATGAGAGCTTATTCCAAAAGATGTCTCCTAAAAATACCTATACAGAAATCTGTTGTTTTTGGATAGATAGGGCATTTCGAAAAAAGACCGGGATCAATTATTTTATTTGGGTATCGATGGCTTATGCATTGAAAAGGTATGGAACAGAGAACATTATTTTTGGAACAAATTCACGCCGCCTGGCTGCACTTTACAGCACTACTCCAAGATCTATTTTTTTGCATTCAGATTTGATTAAAAACAAGAAAACCTTCATTTTCACAGCTAGGAAAAGGGGCTGTGTGAGAGGAATTCTTCAAATCGTTTACCATAAATTTTTGCGGTTCTTAAAACTAGAAGCTAAAAGAAAATTACCTTCCTTTATGACTCTAAATCATTGATTATATATGGAACATTAGTCATCCCATAAATTTTAAGATTAATCACGATTCCAATCTTAAGTACCAAAAAATGAGAGATATTTGGAGACAAATAACTGCCTTTAGAGCCGTACATTGATTAGTTATATGATTAATTTAGAAAACATTTGGCCACTGATAAACGCTGATTAAGCTGATCCTCACTGTTTACTACACGATAAATAACAGCGAAAATCAGTTAGACCAGTGTACA
>JANQPA010000038.1 GCA_028285545.1 Saprospiraceae bacterium
CGGAATCCCTGGCGGCCGGAGGTGGCTGCGTGCCCTAAATAAAATTCAAATGCCTGCAGCTCCTCAAATTTTGTAAAACTTTACACAGAACTCTGAACGTGGAACACGGAACTCAAAACATTTATCTACCGTAGGTAGACTGAACTATAAACTTACAAGAGTAAGCTTTCGCTAAATTACTTCCATTTAAAAATTCTACAGGAGTACCTTTATTTTAAAATACTAATTCTGCGCACTTCCATACCTAATAACCACAGCCATCATTTAATTCCAATCCAATATTTAATATTTTGCTGTTTCAATAACAGCATTTTCCATGTCCAACAAATTTTCATTGCCCAAAAGAAAATTTCGAATTAAAACAGATACGGTTATAGCTTCCAGCGCGGTATTTATTAGCTTATGTGCATTGGTAATTTCGATCTCAGAAAATAGGTTGATGCGGCAACAACAAAAGGTAGCCGTTTACCCTCATCTTGATATAGATTTCAATTATAATCAAGAAGGTTTTTCTCTCTTGGTGGAAAACAAGGGACAAGGTTTGGCTTTTGTGGATAATATGGAAGTGTGGGCGGATGACAAATATTTTCAAAACTGGATAGAAACAGCTGATTATTTTTTGCCCAAGGGACATCAAATCAACTATTCTATTTGCAAATTTGGAGTTATTAATAATGAAATTCTCTCTCCAGACGAGCAGGTACTTTTATTTCATGTGCCCTGGAATGAAGAAACAAGAGTATTTGTGGAGGAATATATACCTAAACTAAATTTTAATATTTGCTATAGTTCTATCATGGGTGAATCCTGGCATATCACAAAAGATAGTAAACGGCCAATTGAAGGGAAATGTAAAAGTGTAGGGCTTAAGCAGTTTTATTGACGTGTTTACGTGTTCACGTGTCTACGTGTTCACGTTAAGAATTGCATTATTGATAGTGTAGTTGTTTATTAGCGCTTTTTTTTTGCACGCAAATACCGCAGATTTTGCAAATTTATCATCTACATATTTTCCCATCTGCCAATTTACACATTTACCCATCTACTCATTTAAAAGTCAGGTTTGTAAAACGCCCACATTAAATCGTTCAACTTCAGCATTATTGGCAGCTTCAATTCCCATGGAAATCACTTTGCGAGTTTCAACAGGATCTATGATGGCATCCACCCACAATCTAGAAGCCGCATAATAAGGAGTGGTTTGATCGTCGTAGCGTTTTTTGATCTTGTCAAATAGTTCTTGTGCTTCTTCTTCAGAAGGCTCTTGGCCTTTGGCTTTAAAGGAAGACATTTGGATTTGCATCAATACTTTAGCGGCCTGCGATCCCCCCATAACGGCTACCTTAGCTGTTGGCCAGGCAACGATCAGACGAGGGTCATATGCTTTTCCACACATGGCATAATTTCCTGCTCCGTAGGAATTCCCCATAATGATACTAAATTTAGGGACGGTGGAATTGGAAACCACATTGACCATTTTAGCACCATCCTTAATGATGCCTCCATGTTCTGACCTTTTCCCTACCATGAATCCAGTTACGTCATGCAAAAATACCAAGGGGATCTTTTTTTGATTGCAATTCATAATAAAGCGAGCCGCTTTATCAGCAGAATCGGAGTAGATGACTCCTCCGAATTGCATTTCTCCTGTTTTAGTTTTGACTACCTCTCTATTATTGACAACAATTCCTACAGACCAGCCATCGATTCTGGCATAGGCACAGGTTATGGTCTTGCCATAATCTTTTTTATAAAAGGTCAATTTAGAATCATCAACCAGTCGCTTTAAAATTTCGACAGTTTTATAAGGTTTGGTAGCCTGAGAGGGGAATATGGAATAAATTTCTTTAGCTTCAAATTTAGGTTCTTTAGGTTCAATCCTATCGAATCCTGCTTTTTGAAAATGGCCTATTTTATCTACGAGATCTCTTATTGTTTCTAAACAGGTTTTATCGTCAGGCATCTTATAATCTGTAACCCCAGAGATATCAGATTGGGTAGTAGCCCCTCCTAATGTTTCCTTATCAACATCTTCACCAATGGCAGCTTTAACAAGATAAGGGCCTGCCAAAAAAATAGAACCTGTTCCTTCCACTATGAGTGCCTCATCAGACATAATTGGCAGATAGGCTCCTCCTGCTACACAGCTGCCCATAATAGCAGCAATTTGTGGTATCCCCATGCTTGACATACGGGCATTATTTCGAAAGATTCTGCCAAAATGTTCTTTATCAGGGAAAATTTCATCTTGCATGGGTAAAAATACCCCGGCACTATCTACCAAGTAAATGATAGGTAGTCGATTTTCCATGGCTATCTCCTGAGCTCTCAGATTTTTTTTGCCTGTTATGGGAAACCATGCTCCAGCTTTTACCGTGGCATCATTAGCGACAATTACACATTGGCGATTTTTTATATAGCCTATCCCAACAACAACACCTGCAGCCGGGCAACCACCATGTTCTTCATACATTTCATAGCCGGCAAAAGCTCCTATTTCAAGAAATTGGCTCCCTTCATCAATTAAAGCAGCAATCCGCTCGCGGGCTGTCATCTTTCCTTTCTGGTGCTGTTTTTCTATTTTTTTCTCTCCTCCTCCTAAATAAATTTTATTGAGTCGATGTTGCAGGCGAGCAATTAATAATTGCATTTCATCCTGATTCTTACTTGCTTCGAGATCTATTTTGGGCATGTGGTTGGGCTGTCAATTGGTTTAAAAAATGTACACAAAGGTACGTAAAATGTAAAGGTATAGAAATGAAGTTGCTTAAAGTTTTCTACTGGAACCGAGCGGGCAGGCTTGTGGTTACTGGCGAGGCTCATTTTGAGTTTCGTAGCCAAAACTACGTACGGAACGAGAAATAGCCGAAGTCCAGTGAACACAATGCTTTCCGCGCAGGTAAGCTAGAAAACTTTAAACAACTTCAATAAAAAAAGCCTCTAGCTGCTTAACAGTTAGAGGCTTTTTTTGTTCTCCTATTTCTTAGTCTACAGGAAAGGCATAATAGTATTCTCCAGGATAGTTTTCATATACTCCTTCGAACATAACTTTTCCTTCTGCCTTATCCAATAATTCAGTTAATTCATCTATGGTGGTAATCTCTTGGTTATCCATTTTGGTAATGATAAAACCAGGGTCCATATTGGTACGTTCAATACGACTTCCTCTATAAATTCTTATCACTTTTACCCCTTTAACATCCAATCTTTTTTCTTCCTCCCTGGTCAATTCCCGAAGATCAAAACCAAGATCTTCAAGCATACTAGAAGAGGATGCAGTAATAATTTCTGTACTATTACTTTTATTCTTAAGCATTACCTTTGCTTTCTTACGCTTTCCTTTACGGAAATATTCAATGGTAATGGCATTACCAGGGCGGTACCTACCTACCTGCTCTTGCATCTCAGGAAGCGTTTTTGTTTTGGCTCCATTGATTTTTATGATTACATCACCGGCGCGTAATCCAGCATCATCAGCACCACTTCCAGGGGAAACTCTGGTAATGTATACCCCTTCAGCAGTTTCAAGACCCAAGCTTTTAGCTCTTTCATTGGTCATCTCATCAATAAAAACCCCTAACAGACCACGCTGAACAGCACCATAATCTCTAAGATCTTTAATAACCTTGCGCACTAAATTAGCCGGAACGGCAAAAGAGTATCCTTCATATCTGCCGGAACGGGTAATAATAGCGGTATTGATACCGATTAATTCTCCATTGGTATTCACTAGCGCCCCTCCACTGTTACCAGGGTTAACCGCTGCATCGGTTTGAATAAAGGACTCTATCCGGTCTTGACCTTCCAAGATATCAATACTTCTACCTTTAGCACTTACAATTCCGGCGGTAACCGTCGATTCCAGGTTAAAAGGATTTCCTACTGCTAAAACCCACTCCCCTACTCTCAAAGAATCAGAATTGCCAAAACGCATATAAGGAAGATTGGAAGCTTCTAATTTTAAAAGGGCTAAATCCGTTGAAGGGTCCGTACCAATGAGTTTGGCCTTATATTCTCTTTTATCATTTAAGGTGATTTCAATTTCATCTCCTTCTTCCACTACATGATTATTGGTGACCACATAGCCATCCGAGGAAACGATAACCCCAGATCCTGATGCATTGCCATAGCTGTTGGCACGCCAAAAATCAAGGGTCCCTCCAGTCTGATAGGTTTTGATGTTTACCACAGCCGGAGTAACAGATTCTGCAGCAGCAATAAAATTAGTTGGAGCTGAGGACAAAAATGTTCTTTGTAAAGCCCCATCCAGTGGATCACTGAAATTGGCATATTGTGGAGAAACAGTTTCTCTAATGATTACTTTTTCGGGAGGTGCCACTTGACGATAAATAAGAACTGCTAAAAAGGCACTTAATAGGGACGAACCTATAATGATTCCAAAATTTCTCATGCGCATCTGATGTAAGAATTAAATCGTCAAAACAAAGAAAAGCTTAATATAGTGTATGTGTAATTGTAATTCAATCAATATAATGACATTAACGTACTGCTAACAAAATAAAATATTTGATTTTATAATTAATTTTCGTACATCCTCAATTCTGATGCCACCTTATTCTGAAACATAGTGTAACTTTAGCACTCCTTATTTTGTTTTTGTAAAAAATATCAAATATTCTTTTTTAGAGGTAAAGTGATTTTATAAAAATACCCAAAAAAATTGATAATGTTTCAAAAAAACGACGATAGGAAGGATCCCATGGATGGAGATTACGTTGGAAACATCTGGGGATGGAAATTTTCATTTATTGGATTAGCTCTAATCATTTTACTACTTGGTTTGATGATATACCGCCATTATACTTTAGGAGTTCCCATAGGATTTCCGGAAGAAGATCAACAAGAAGAAGTCATTCAAAACAAATCGACAGATGAATAACATATCCTTTTTTAAATATCATGGCGCAGGGAATGATTTTATCATAATTGACAATCGAGACCTTTCTTTTCCTTATAAAAATGAGCATCAAATGATCGAAAAGCTTTGTGATCGTCGCTTTGGTATTGGAGCAGATGGTTTGATCTTATTAGAAAATAAGGAAGGATATGATTTTGAAATGGTTTACTATAATGCAGATGGCCATTTGGGCAGTATGTGCGGAAACGGTGGGCGCTGTGTCGTTGCTTTTGCTCATCATATAAAAATTATTGACAAAACTTGCGAATTTCTAGCTACTGATGGGCCTCATAAAGCAGAAGTAGTGAATCCGGAGTGGATTCGCTTACAAATAAAAGAGGTAAGAGATGTCGAAAAAGGGGATGATTATTATTTTTTGGATACCGGTTCTCCACACTATGTGGCATTCGTAGATCAATTAGAAGGCCTGGATATTGTCACAGAAGGCAGAAAAATCCGATACAATGATCGATTCAAAGCAGAGGGCACCAATGTAAACTTCATTGAAAAGCAGGCTGATGGCATTAAAATTGCCACCTACGAACGAGGTGTAGAGAATGAAACATTGGCTTGTGGTACCGGAGTCACAGCTGCTGCCATTGCTTATTACATTCAAGAAGGAGTCCAATCTTCAGGCCCCATTTCAGTGCAAGCCAAGGGAGGTGAATTAAGTGTAGAATTTGAATCTTCAAATGGGCATTTTAAGGAAGTTTGGTTGAATGGTCCGGCAGAGTTGGTTTTTAAAGGTCATATTTAATTTAAGATAGGTTTTCAAAATACATCATATACGCTTTTGGTGAGATTTTTTTAGTATCTGTACCCATGAATTTGACTAAAAAAGGCAAGAATAAATGGGAGTTAAAAGCTCAATTACAAAGTGGAGAAGTGAAGTTTCGAGCTAATAATAACTGGGAAAACAACTGGAGAGGGAATGACTTCCCAAATGGAAGCTTAGTCATAAATGACCCCAATATAAAAGTCGACTCCGGGCAATATAACATTGTATTTGATCTGGATGAAATGACTTATCAATTTTTGAAGTTAGAATAGAAAAGTGGATTTCAATCATAAAAAAACATAATAATTTGTGAATTAAAATACATATTATTATGTTTATTCTATGATTAATAGAATAATTGCAACAAGAGTCAAATCCAAAATCGGGAGAGGAAAAGCCATTATTATTGTTGGTCCTCGGCAAGTGGGTAAAACCACACTAATAAAAAATTTACTAAATGGGATAGATTATGGATTCTTTGATGGTGATGATCCAGCCATCCGAAGCATCCTTGCAAATCCTAATACAGAGGAAATAAGACGCTTAATTGGCAATAGGAAGGTTGTTTTTATTGATGAAGGACAAAGAATAAAAGGGATAGGCTTGACATTGAAAATAATTGTTGACCAAATCAAAGAGGTTCAGCTATGGGTTAGTGGGTCATCCTCCTTTCTATTATTTGATGAGTTAAATGAGCCATTAACCGGTAGAAAATGGGAATATCAATTATATCCAATATCATGGGAAGAGTATGAAAACCATGTTGGATATTTAAAAGGAGAACAACAATTAGAATCCAGGTTGCTATATGGTTTTTATCCGGATGTAATAAATAATCCAGGTGATGAAATTGAAGTCTTGCAAAATTTGGTAAATAGTTATCTGTATCGAGATATTTTAGCCCTTGGAGATATTAGGAAACCTGAAATACTAGACAACCTCGTCCTGGCTCTTGCATTACAAATAGGAAGTGAAGTAAATTATAATGAATTAAGTCAACTGATAGGTATAGATAGAAATACAGTGATAAAATACATCGATATTCTAGAGAAAGGATATGTTATATTTAGGCTAAAAAGTTATAGTAGAAATGTCAGAAATGAGATAAAAAAGGGTAGAAAAATTTATTTCTATGATAATGGAATCAGGAATACAATAATTGGTAATTTTCAAGACCTAAAATTGAGGACTGATAAAGGTGCTTTATGGGAAAATTTTCTGGTATCAGAGCGAATTAAACAAAATAGATACAAACTAACCCTTGCTCGATCCTATTTTTGGAGAACTACTCAGCAACAAGAAATAGATTACGTAGAAGATCAAGGCCAACAATTATCTGGATATGAATTCAAGTGGAACATAAAAAAGTCTCCTAAGTTACCAAAAACATTCATTGAGAAATATAGTGCAAAGGGAAAAATTGTAACTCGAGCAAATTTTAGGGATTTTGTTGTTATTAATCCGAAAGAAGAAAAGAGGAGATAAATTTTATTTTTATCGTCAAATTCCCTCCCTAAAAGAATACATTTTAATTGAGCAAAATAGATATGTTGTTGAAGTATATTTCAAAAAAGGGGAGACCGATTTGTGGAGCATATCAAGATATGAAGGACTTGATGAAAATATTATTATACAATCCTTGAATGTTGAAATAAGTATGAAAGAACTATATTTTGATATCAATGTCGAGGGGAAGACTGGTTTATAATTCTTATTTGAAAAAAACTTATAGCCAGTTGAAATCCATAAATTAAATTCAACTGACCATAAGACTCTCCAATTTCTATTTTAAAGTCACCTCAACATGAGATCCTGGTGTCAATGTAAAATCCACTTTTTCAACTCCGGTAATTACATTTGTCTGACTGGAACTGCCTTCTGCGCTTTGACAGGAATTGGACTGTTTATCCTCTCCTGGCGGTGTGTATGCTACTGTCACACTTCCACAACAGCGAGTTGTTAATAAGGTAGCCCCATTGGGTGTCTCGTAAGTCCCACTTTGAGTAATCTTCACTTTGCTATTCAAGGGAATTTGATTGCCAGGTTCAATGATTTGAAGATCCATCTTACAAGGTCGGATTTCGGGCATTTCGTCATTCGTTTTAGAACAGGCAAAAAAGAAGCTTAAGCACAAGCAACAGGTCAGCATTAAAAGAGATATTCATTGGCTGGATCAAAACTTTGAAAAGGTAATACGGCAATGCTATTGGCTAGCTCAGGCATTAGTGTTTTATTTCTAAATTAGAAATTAAAATTCAAAGATGGTATTTAAAAATCCCAGTACACACTTGAGGTAAGTGCTTAGAATGTAGTAAGAATAGCAAAAAATCCTGATTACAGTCAATTCAAAAGTCTCCAAAACCCCGGCCAATAATCGAACTCTTGAGAAAATATTATCTTTAAAGGAGTCTATTTTGAAGCTGTGAAAAGTGGAGTTTCAAAATAGAGTGGGTTCATCTAAGCTAACTTTTCATTTTATGCCAGCTTCTAGACGCCTTGCAGTAATTATGTTTACCGATATCGTTGGATATACAGCGATGATGCAACAGAATGAGAAGCAGGCAATAGAATGTGTCAAACGCCATGAGGCAGTATTGGAAAAAACTGTTGCGTTTTATCATGGAGAAGTTAGACAATATTATGGCGATGGAAGTCTAAATATATTTGGAAGTGTTTCTGATTGCCTTCGAGCGGCATTGGAATTGCAGCGACAATTTAGACAAGCCCCTTATGTACCTCTTAGAATTGGTATTCATATAGGTGAGGTGTTAATAGAGAAGGGCAAACTTTTCGGAAATGGCATCAATATCGCTTCTCGAATAGAATCTTTAGGACTTGCTGGAACAGTATTATTTTCCAAAGAAGTAATGGAAAAAATACAAAATCAGTCTGAATTTCAATTTTACCCACTAGGAAAATTCCACTTTAAGAACGTTCGGGACCCCATGGAAATATTCGCTCTTACTAATGAGGAGCTCCCCATTCCCAAGCGCCGAGAAATGCTTGGCAAACTGAAAAAAAAGGCATTCTCTTTTAAGACTAATTTGGCATTCATATCTTTAATAATACTTTTTCTTATTGTTTCAGGTGTTTTGTTAATCAACTCTCGAAAGGCAAGGATATTTCCAGATTCCATAAAAGAACAACAGCTCGCAGTCATCCCTTTCAAAAATAATTCCAATGATTCAAATCTAGATATGCTGAGTGATATGGCTGCTGAATATATTATTCAGGGATTAATGAGCCTCAAGGATATAAAAATAGTAAGCTCTCCAACTACCAAGGAACACTTACAAAATAATTCCTGGACAGGCAAAGAAAATCAAAGACTTGATTTTCAAAGGCAGACTGGTGCAAAAAAAATTATTTTTGGTTCGTTTTATCAGAATAAAAATGACCTAATATTCAATACCCAAATAATCGATCTCCAAACCGGAGAAGTGGAGTTCGTCTTTCCCAAGGTCAAGGGGAATCGCCAGAATTTAGAAGGCACTATTTATGATCTTAGGTCCAGGATTCTTACCTATTTTAGTGGGGATCAAACAGAAATGGAATATTTTTTCAATAACCGCCCTCCTAATTACGAATCTTACAAGAAATTTAATGAAGGATTCAAAGTTTTTCGAAAAGACTTTGAACAATGCAAGGAATCGCTTGAACAGGCCATTGAACTCGACAGTTCCTTTTTCAGAGCTTATTATGTTATGTTTTTCAACTATATGAACAATCGTAAAGTCTCCCAGGCCGATTCCGTATTGCAATTGATTGACAAAAGATTTAACAACTTGATGCCTGATGAATTATTGGCTCTCGACTGGATGAAAGCCCTTTACAAACAAGATTACAGGCAAATGTATATCCTTGGAAAAGGATTCCTTAAAAAAGATCCTAAGCATCCAATCTATAATTTCGATACTGGACTACTTGCCATGTACCTTAACCGACCCAGGGAAGCTTTAGAAATCTTTAACCACATCAATTTAACCGGATTTAAAAATTCAGGAATTTCAGAATATCGTATGGCTTTTGCCTTACTTAGGAATGACAGTTTAGAAAGAGCTATTAAAATCCTAAATCAAGCACCCATAGAAGAACGTATAACAATTGGTGCTTGGACTTTAAAAATGAGAATCTATGCTATGCAAAACCAGCCAGACAGTGTAATGGCTTTAATTAGAAGTACTGAAAATGCAGGTTTCAAGCCTGATCGTATTGCATCCCTCTATTTAGAGGCTTTAAAACAATTCGCATTGATACAGGATACAACCAATCTGCAGAAATGGGCTGATCATACATTATCCTATTTTAATTCTGCACCCACATCGAATTCTTCAAAAAGTGCAAATATGGCCGAGTTATTTTTTCTAAATTACCAATATGACCAAGCCCTCAACTATTACCGTGATTTGCTAGCAGAATCCAAGGGTAAAATTTTTAACCTAATGCGTGTTGGTTACTGTTATGGGAAACTGGGTCTCAATGAAAAAGCTATTAATGTAATTAATGAACTAAAAATGTTGGATACGCCTCAAAACCGTGGTAATATTAAATACCACATGGCTATGGTTTATGCCGGAATGGGCGAAAAGAGCAAAGCAATGGATTTAATAACTTAAGCCTACGATGCCGGCAATCTATTTTTTGGGGCAAGATACTTGTTCGATGTCGAATTTCTACCATTGCATGGTTATCCCCCTTTCGAAGAATTTATAAGTCCAAATGATAAGTAACTAAAAAACTTGTAGTGAAATGTGTACAAAAATATGATTTTCACTTCCTCAGAATCTTCTTCGTCACCTCCACCAAACTCTCCTTTCCCTCTAAATAAGCAGGCATAAATTTGTCTACTTTTGGATAAGATCGGTTATAGACCTGATTCCTGACCATATATAATTCGTAATCAATACCGAGCTCCTTTTCTAATAAGGCTTCAGAAACCCTACCGGTAAAATAAAATAAATAGATATGCCATAGTTCTCTGACATAACGAGGCTCGATATTTAATTCCTTGGCTACCGTTAAGATGATTTCCCCTACGAAATTTCTGGAAGGATAAATGATGTGGTGACTGGCCTCATGAAAAAGCAATTCGAACCAGTTTCCTACAGGCTTATGGTTCAGCTCTGTTTCCATTAGGATATGTGTAGTAGGACGGGTAGTGGTATACGGTCTACCTCGTTTTGATAAATAGCTGAGATCTACTCTGATTTTTTCTTTTTGCCATTCCGTCTGACTAAGATGAACTAAGCGACTTACCGCTTCCCCTTCTAATTTTTTGACCAGTTTAATATTAGATTTATAAACTCTCTTATTTGCTTTTTTTAACTCTTTCCAGAATTTTTTTCTAAACAAAGGAGCAAATTGATTGAGTAAGCTAATATGCTCTGGTGATTGATCAAAGGAAGGCAAGGGCTTTTTTGCAGAGTGCTGAACCACCCATCGCTTAAAAGCATATTGATAATCGCCAGTCCTCAAATCTTCATGGACCATATTTTTACGATAAAAATCTAGCATTTTTTCTACTTCCGCTTTCTCATCAGAGCTTAATCGATTCACAATTTTGGCATCCACTAATTTTTCCAAGCTGGTTTCATCTTCTCTCATAGCCGTACCAAAAAGATAGTGGTTCATGTTCAGCCAAAAATGATTGTAAAACATGAAATAGGTACTCTCGCCTATGTATCCATCATCCGTTTTTTGTGGATGAACATAATCTTGACTTTTCAAAAGAGCGGGAAAAATTAAAAAACTGAAAAAGATCATTAGATTTTTCATAGTTGGGTTTTTTCTTGCTCTCAATATCTGTCATTTTTAAGGGTCTTCATTGGAAAAAACGGAACAAGAAATAGGGCAAGCCATCAGATGTAAAAGAAAGATCTATTTCCTAAAGATATTGCCAGGCGATCGCCCAAGAAGAGCTTGATAATCCTCAATCATATGAGAATGATCAAAAAATCCAGCCATATGTGCAATGTCAGACCAGGTGTAATTTGAGTATTTTTTTCTTAACAAAAATGATTGAGTCATCCGCTCAATTCTGATGATGTAATTTGGAGAAAGTCCTGTAGTGTGTAAAATGACTTTTCTGAGATATCGCTCTGAACACCCCAATGCCTTGGCAGCTTCTTTTACCTTTATTTTTCCCTGTTGTAATTTAACCAGTTGAAAAAATCGCCAACTCAACTGTTGCTTGACCCCAAATTCAGATAAACTACTTTCCAGTCTTTTCCTCAGTTCTTTTAAAATGAACTCCTGGATACTTTGAAAATCATCTGCTCCTCCTGGTTCAAAGTAAAAATCAGGTAGCCATTCATTTAGTGGAAGACTCAAATCACTAAGCTCCTGCACGCTTTTTTTTGTCAAAAAGGAAAGCCCCACAGCATTAAACCTAAAGATTAATGTATGGGCTCGGTTTTTTCGATTAAGCTGTATTGCCTTACTTCGAGGCCCAATAAGGCTAAATTGCAAGCTCTTATTTCGTCTGTGTCGATATACAACTATGTGTCCACACGAATCTGGTAAAATGATGGTAGAAGTAGGCC
Source organism: Saprospiraceae bacterium (assembly GCA_028285545.1). Taxonomy (GTDB): domain Bacteria; phylum Bacteroidota; class Bacteroidia; order Chitinophagales; family Saprospiraceae; genus JANQPA01. The sequence goes on from JANQPA010000038.1 coordinate 12,239, forward strand.
GACCAGCAGGATTTTTAAGCTCATAACATGTTTCCAAAATAGGAGCTAAATCCATTGGAACTGCCAAAGTAGTCCCCTTACCGACATTAGGTATTTTATTTAACCAGATTTCGTGAAGCCCTTTGTGATACATACTTTATTGGTATTGGGTAGTGAGTAGTGGGTGTGAATTTTGAATGACAAATTTTGAATTTTGAATATTATTACTCTTCTTATTCAAAATTCAAAATTTGTCATTCATCATTAATCCCATTACCCTGTATTGAAATTCCTATTTATTCTCTGCAGTAAAACCTTCGTCCGTCCTTACTTCTGTTTTAACGATATGATCTTTTAAATCTTCAGAATAAAACCAGGCGTCCCTCAATTTTTGATTAGAAAAATGTTCCAACTGATCTCCATTATGAGGAGAATCTTCTTCTGAAGAATTACCATAACTTAATAAAACTTTTGCCTTTATTTTTTCTCCAAATTCGATAACTCCTACCCAGGAATCTCCGCCACTGGCATAAACCTTTGTTCCATCTCTTCTGGAAGGCCATAATACTCTAAATACCCCCAGAGATCCATCAACTCCATTACCTGATAATTCTTTGTTATTGTGCTCTATTCGATAAACCTCTCCCCACTCTACTTCCAGGTTCCCAAATCCAGCTTTGACTTCCTCGGCGGCAGCTTCCAGAAGGCTTACTGCCCTTTGAGGATCTGCAAGTCCATCAGGAGTAGTATTTGGAGCATCCCATGACCAAGCTACTTCATAATTACGGTTATTCCAAACCTGAAACTTATTGGCCCAATTATAGAATAAAACCATCCCCTTGCTATCTTTATTGGCACAGCGATCCCAATTTTCTAAAACCACTTTAGCCTCTTTGGCTAATTCAGACTCTGAAGCATCAATGGCTTCGAAGAGATCATCCAGAATACGATCGGCAAATTCAAGTCGGGTGGAATGTTTGTAATCTACCAGTTCTTCAAAGGTAATCGACTCATCTTCTATCAACATTCTGGCCGAACGTTGAGGTCGAAAGTTCATATAATTAGGAGCCATGTAGTCAGGAAAATCTTCAGGATCTAAACTAGGAGGGATGGTGCTGGTCCAAGGCGGATCGTTGGCATTTTGGAGCCAGCCATTTGTAGGGTTTTTGACCTTTGGCAAATCTTCATAGGGATGGACTTCAGTCCAGATGTTTTCGGAATCATCACCCGGAATAATCCTCGACCAAAAACCCCAGCCACCTTTGGCTCTTTTAGGAACCCGTCCATTGAATATATAAAAGATGTCACCATGTTTGTCTGCATACATGACATTCCAAAATGGTATTTGAGCCATTTTAAGGGCTGCTTCAAATTCTTCCAGATTACTGCTATTGGCCATTTCCCACCATTGCAAAGAGGCATTGGGGGTATCCCTGCCTACCATTCGGACAGCCAGAGCCTTGCTTTCTCCCATTTTGACTACCGGTCCATGAACAGAGGTGTAAAAATCAAAATTTTGTTCTTGGACCTTTCCATCCTCACCTTTAATTTTTAAGATCTTGGAGATTTTATCAAACTCCTTCTTTTCTCCATCTAACAGATACCCTCCTTCAGACAAAGTTAATTCATAGGTATCCGCATTATCAATGGTATTATCTGTATGGCTCCAACCTAAATTATTGTTAAAACCGATAGCAATGCCCGGCAGTCCCACCAAATTAGATCCATAAATACTGTTATCTCCATAGTTAAGATGAGATTCCCAAAAAGTAAACTCTCTCCACCAGGGTAGATGAGGATTCTGAACCAGCATGGCATTACCGGAAGCTGAACGATTAGGGCCAATAGCATAAGTATTAGAGCCTTTGTCTGACCATCTTTGGGCCATGCCCAATTCATTAGCACCAACAAATCTGGTATAGACCACAAACATGGCATGCTGATTAACATCATCAACAGAAAGAGGTAGGACTACCTTGTTTTCCTCTTGGATTTTATCAGGATTTTTTTCGGCAAAATCATTCATTCCATTAATAAAAGCCTGGAGGATATTTTTGAGTCGGGGATCTTGTTGTTCGCGCCAGGACTGAGCCAATTCAGGAATCCCTAATGTGTGAATAATTACATCATTTTCCAATCGATCTGCACCCCAATATTCTGCAGCTCGACCTCGGGCGCTTCCATAGAGATCCAGGATAAGGTTAGCATGCAATTGCATTTGGGCCCATCCTTGTGCATAAAAAAGATCTTCTTCCGAGTCACTATAAATATGAGGAACCCCCCATTCATCCCAAGCAATTTTAGTAGTCTTATTTTCTTGGGTACAATTTTGAATGGAAAGGATTAGTACAAAAAAGAATACAAATTTACATTTCACCATAATCTAAAAATTATCTGTTTTAATTAAGAATAGGCTAAAGGCACAAAAAAATACTAAAGGTTTGGATAGATTTATGAATTATGACTCCCAATTTTGTCTGAGTAAGAAAATAGGATTAATTATATTGGCATTTTTTCCACCATTAAATGAGATATTTCTAATGATCAACCTAATGAGTGATACGGTCACCCAACCTGGCAAAACGATGCGCGAGTATATGATGAATGCAGAAGTGGGTGACGATGTTTTTGGTCAAGATCCTTCCATTAATGCTTTGGAAGCCAAAATGGCCAATATGTTTGGAAAAGAAGCAGCCGTTTTTTGCCCTTCCGGAACCATGACCAACCAAATTGCTATTAAGGTGCATACCCAACCCCTTGATGAAGTTATCTGTGATCACCTCTCTCATATTTATCAATACGAAACTGCAGGTTATGCCTATAATGCGGGGGTAGGTATCAACTTAATTGAAGGAACTAATGGCAAAATCACAGTTTCGCAGGTAGAAGCTGCCATTAAACCTGTTTTTGATTGGCTGCCCATTACCAAACTAGTGGTCCTTGAAAATACTTGCAACAAAGGAGGAGGGAGTTATTATACCCTGGATGAGATTCGCCCTATCCATCAATTGTGTAGGGAAAAAAATCTAAAATTACACCTAGATGGAGCTCGTTTGTTTAATGCTTTGGTAGAAACTAGTGAATCCACAATCGATGTAGGAGCTCTTTTTGATAGTGTTTCCATATGTTTATCTAAAGGACTGGGAGCCCCAGTTGGTTCTGTTTTGATTGGAGATAGCGATTTCATCAACCAGGCCAGAAGAGTACGCAAAGTGATGGGGGGAGGAATGCGTCAGGCTGGTATTCTGGCAGCTGCCTGTATATATGCCCTGGACAATAACATAGATCGCTTGAAAGAAGATAATATAAAGGCCAAAGAGTTGGGTAATTTACTGATAAAGATGCCTTATGTCGAAATGGTTAGGCCCGTCAAAAGCAACATCGTCCTTTTTGATGTGCGTGCTCCTGAAACTGCTGCCACCTTCAGAGAAAAATTAGAGCAGCAAGGGATTCTTGCTAGTTCATTTGGTCCACAAACCGTTCGAATGGTGACCCACCTTGATTATTCCGAAGATAAGCACCAGGAAGTATTAAGTAAGTTGGAGGCTATGAGTCATTAAGCACTAAACATCTAGTTTTTGTATCTTTAAAATAGCAGTCTATTGCTTTTTTGAAATCCGCCTGTATAAATCATGAAATTGTCTATCCAATGATGAAACGTATTGTATTTCTCCTATTATTTCCGGCATTTATTTTTGCTCAGACGCCCATTAGAAAATCTATTGAAACCAATAGCCGAGCCATACGAAGAGACGTACCGATGACCAACACCATTCGCAGAGCCTTTGAGGCAGGCACCCGAGATTTTACCGGAAAACCAGGCCCTAATTATTGGCAGCTCAAGACTGATTATACTATTGAGGCCAGTTTGGATCCAAGAACCCAGGAAATCTCCGGTTCTGAAACCATTCTTCTTCACAATAATAGTAATGATGAACTGAATTCTATCGTCTTGCGATTGGATCATAACATTTTTCGAGGTCTGGTCCCAAGAGGTTTCTCAGTACCTGCTGAGAATACTGAGGGAATGGTCATTACTCGATTAGTAGTTAACGGAGAAAATGTAAACCTTAAAGCCAGGGTCGGTCCTTTCAGAAGGAACACCTCCTCAGATCCAAAAACTTCCGTTTTTGGATTGGACCAAACAGTAGCCAGTATAAGGTTGGCAAAACCCATCAAAGCAAAAAGTACTGCAACCTTGGAGATTGAGTGGCATACCAAGCTCCCTGGTGGTCCAAATGGACGTGGTCACCGGATGACACAACGCTGGGATAATACGCTATTTCAACCTACCCAATGGTTTCCCAGAGTAGCTAAATACGATGACCTAAGAGGGTGGTATTCAGACCCCTATCTTGGTCCAGCCGAATTTTTCAATAATTTTGGCAGATTTGATGTAAAAATTAATGTGCCAGCAGGTTGGATTGTAAGTGCTACTGGCTTACTCCAAAACCCTGAGGAAGTCCTTTCAGAAATGGTACAGGAAAGGCTAGGCAAAATCCTGGAATCCAATGAAGAAATAACCATAGTAGGTGAAGAGGAAAGAGGAGCTGGACAGGCCACGTCCACAGGGGGCGAACTTATTTGGCATTATGTTGCAGATAATGTCAATGATTTTGCCTGGGCTACTTCTAAGGATTTCATATGGAAAGCTACTAGAGCTACTGTACCCGAAAAAGGTCCCATACCTATACATATGGTATTCCTTCCTTCCCGAGCCAATAGGTTTGTCCGAGCTGGTGAGCTTACCAGACATGCCATAGAGTTTTATTCAGACTTGTGGACACCTTATCCCTTCCCTCAACTAACCCTACAGGATGGTCCAAGTGCTGGAATGGAATACCCCATGGTCATCAATTCAAACCAAGGTGCTGCTGATCACGAAACAGCACATCAATGGTGGCCTATGATGTTGGGCACTAATGAAACGCGATATGGTTGGATGGATGAAGGTTTTAATCAATATATGAATATTCTTTCCAGAGCCCATCGCCAGGGAAAAGAGCCTAACCTAAATGGGTATGGACAAAGGTATGGTTCCAGAAGCGGGAATGAGGATGAAGCTCCACTCATGTGGAATGCCAATTATGCTGGACCTGGTTATGGTTTTCAAACCTATAGCAAAACTCCTCTGATGCTGTCTATGCTGGGAGGGATAGTTGGTGATGAGGCAGTACAAAAGGCTATGAAGGAATACACCAAAGTATGGAGTTTTAAACATCCATCTCCATGGGATTACATTTTCTTTATGAATAATGCTCTCGGTCAGGATTTAGAATGGTTTTGGTATTATTGGCTATGGACCACTGAATCTGTAGATGCATCTATTCAACAAGTAGAAAAGAGAGGCAATAAAACCATTGTTACTGTCCATCAAGCCGGACAAATGCCCTCTCCTGTGGTTTTAAAAGTTGAGTTGAATAAAGGTGCCAAAGCAATAAAAGCCAGCAACAATTTCGAGGCTAAAAGCATTGATGAAAACACCATGGAGCTGACCTGGCCTGCGGATGTTTGGTTTAATGGTAATCGGACTTTTCAAGCAGAGCTGGATATGAGCATAAAGGATATCAAGAAAATAACTTTAGATCCTAATGCACGATTTCCTGACAAAAATCCTGGAGATAACATTTGGCCTAAGGAATAAAAATCAAGTCAATGGGGTATCCTGCCCCATTGACTTGAATAAAAAACTATTTATTGTTCTTTTTTTCGGCGATTGAGCTCATCTCGAATTTCAGCAGCACGCTCATAATCTTCCTGGGCCAAGACATCTTCCAGCATCTTATTCAGTTTATCCAGGGGATAAGAGGACAAGGTTTCCTCTCCGGCATTTCCGACAGCAACAGCATGATCGTGATCATACTCTTCATCGGCTTCCTCCAGAACAATACCTGCGGCATCGAGAATAAATTCGTAGGTATAAACAGGACAAGCAAACCGAACGGCAAGGGCTAGAGCATCAGAAGTACGAGAATCGATTTCAAAGGTTTCTCCCGCTTTCATGCAAATTAGACGGGCATAAAAAATTCCGTCGATCAGATTATTAATGACCACTTCTTTAAGCTCTATATTAAAAGTTTCGAGTGTATTTTTAAACAAATCGTGTGTGAGAGGTCTATTGGGGGTCATTCTTTCCATAGCCACAGCAATGGCCTGAGCCTCAAAACTGCCTATTACGATGGGTAACCTTCTACTTCCGTCCCGTTCACCCAAAACGACTGCATAATTATGCGATTGGGTAACACTGTGGGATAAAGCAACTATATCAAGCTCTATTTTCCTCATTGATATTCAAAATATCTCTGAATAAATATAATTCTTCTTTTCGTTTCTACTTCGAGTACGTAATCTACACTTCCTCTGCCAAGCTATTTCTAAATAAAAAATCAAGGATACGGAGGAGTTAAAACTTCTGATTATACACCTAAGAAATTTACGATTTTATATCAATATTCTCAAGATTTAAAATCAGGCTGCAAAGGTAATAAATTTAATGTAATTCTTCTTTAGCTTTATCCCATAATGCATCCATTTCTTTCAGACTCATTTCTTCTAGGGAACGCTCCGCATTGGCTTCTATATATTCAAATCGTCTTTTAAACTTTTGATTTACTTTTTCTAAAGCTTTTTCTGGGTCAATCCCTTGAAAACGAGCATAATTAATCAATGAAAACAATACATCTCCAAATTCATCTTCCTTTTCGGGATCAGAAAGATTTTGATCAAATGCCAATTTTAATTCAGTCATTTCCTCTTCTACCTTTTCCCAAACCTGCTCACTATTTTCCCATTCAAAACCTACCTGCTTGGTTTTTTCCTGCATGCGATAGGCTTTTACCATTGCAGGTAAGGATTTAGGGACTCCCTGAAGAACGGATTTTTTACCTTCTTTAAGTTTTAATTTCTCCCAATTCTGCTTTACCTGTTCTTCATTGTCTACTTTCAGGTCCCCATAAATATGAGGATGTCTTTTTATTAATTTCTCGCATACTTCATTAAGAGCATCAGCAATATTCCAGGCCTTTTGTTCGTCTGCTATTTTGGAATAAAAAACCATATGAAGCATCAGATCCCCAATTTCCTCTTTAATTCCCTCCAAATCTTCCTCCAATATTGCATCTGCCAATTCGTAGGTTTCTTCAATAGTTAAGGTTCTAAGGGTTTGAAAAGTTTGTTTACGATCCCAGGGACATTGTTCCCTAAGCTCATCCATGATTGTTAAAAGCCGCTTAAAGGCTAAAAGCTTTTCTTCCATTACTATTACTTTTCAAAAAAAATGTGATTTTTGCAGTCTGAAAACTTTAAAAATCCGGTTTTTAAAATGTCAGCACAAAAATAAACTGATTTTAAGAACTCAGTGTTAAATATAAAAGGACAATCAAAAAAATAAATCCATGGAATTTTTATATGTGTTAGTTATTATTTTCGCTGTCTTCGGTATTTCTTTTGTAATGATAAACATTCGGTATATCGTTACCGGGAATGAATTCAGAGGCACCTGTGCTACTAATAATCCAATGCTAAAAAATCAAATTGGTGATTGTGAGGTCTGTGGCAAAAAAGGTGATGAATTGTGTAAAATGCCGGAAGTAAAATAATAATTGAGCTGAGGGCGTCTCATAACTCCTTCGTCGTTATTCAACGCCCAAGAATATTTTATTTAGGAGCAGTTTTCCTGAAAAAAACAAAGTTTTTTTCAGGAAAACTGCTCCTAAAAGAATATAATTGGCTGGCGAAAAAGGCCGAAGGTCTTTTGAGACAGCCTCAGCTCAATTAATAATCATCCAAAGCCAATAGTACTAAGGTGCAGGCATATTCAGTTTCAATACCTGACTCCTTAGCCAGTTTAAACAACTCTGAATTTTCCGTTCCAGGATTGAAAATAATTCGTTTCGGTTTTAGACTTAATATATAGTCGTAATATTGCTTTTGTAGTTGTGGATTCAAATATAGGGTAATGGTATGGACATCTTCAATCTCAGGCCTATCCCTTATTATCTCCACTTCTCCCACTTCTCCTTCTCTAATACCAATAGGGATAACTTCAATTCCTTTATTCAACAATTTAATGATGGCACTATACGATACCCTGTTTGGGCTGGGCGAAGCACCCAATACAACTGTTTTTTTCATCTTCACAATCCTGCTAGAAATTTAAACCATCAATCGGATGGGATCTTCCAGGATTTCTTTAAATGAATTTAAAAACTGTGCTCCTGTAGCTCCATCAACAACTCTGTGATCACAAGAAAGGGTCACTTTCATCATATTCCCAGGAACAATTTCTCCATTTTTCACAATGGCTTTTGGAATAATTCCGCCTACTGCCAAAATACAAGCATCAGGAGGATTAATAATAGCTGTGAATTCTTCAATGCCAAACATCCCCAGGTTGGAGATGGTAAAGGTATTCCCCTGCATTTCTTCTGGCTGTAATTTGCGATTCTTGGCCTTTCCTGCCAAAGTTTTCACCTCAGTATTTATTTGAGAAAGGGTTTTCATATCAGCATAACGAACCACCGGAACCATCAAACCTTCATCAATGGCTACAGCAACTCCGATGTTAACATCTTTATTATACCGAATTTTATCATCCATCCAGCTCGAATTGATGGCAGGATGAAGGCGAAGGGAAGCAGCCGCAGCTTTAACTATAAAGTCATTAAATGAAATCTTAGTTGGAGCCACTTCATTGACGCGTTTGCGAATTTTAATGGCCTTATCCATATTGATTTCTACTGTCAAATAGAAATGAGGGGCCGTAAATTTACTCTCACTTAAACGCCGGGCAATCACCTTTCGCATTTGGCTGAGAGACTTATCTTCGAAGTTATCTCCGGAACCGGTAAAATTAAAAGGCACAACAGCAGGAGCCTCTGCCTGGGATTCAACACTTTTCGCTGATTCCGGAGCCGGTGCTGGTGCTGGTGCAGCTGGTGCGGGAGTTTCTTTTCTATTATCGAGAAATGCTTCGATGTCTCTTTTAACGATCCGTCCGCCATCCCCCGAACCACTAACCTCTGCCAGTTGAATACCTGACTCTTTAGCCATACTTTTTGCTAAAGGAGAGGCTTTAATGCGTTGGTTATCATTGGAAGGTGCAGGACTAGGTGCGGATTCGACTACTTGTGTTTCCTTGACAGCTTCCTCAACTGCAGGAGCATCACTACTTCCATTACTTGAAGCATTTGCTGCATCTATAGCCGCCTGCCAATCTTCTCCTTTTTCTCCAATGACAGCTATGACCCCATCAATTGGCACTGGGCCTTCTTTTATTGCAATATGTAGTAGAACTCCATCAAAGTAACTATCTAATTCCATGGTGGCTTTATCCGTTTCGACTTCTGCAAGTGTATCACCAGCTTCCACTTCTTCTCCTACTTCTTTCATCCAGCCAATAATATTGCCCTCTTCCATGGTATCACTCATCCTGGGCATGCGAATTACCTCTGCCATATTATGATGTTATTTTATTATTTTTCAAATAGAGTTTAATCAAATTATCTTTACTTAGATCCTTTCAATTCGCTCTGAGCATCTTGGTGATCTGTAAAGGATTGTGAGCAAGATAATATCCTGCTTTCAAAATCAAAAAATTTTGGCAAATTTATCCAATCTTACTGTAATATCCACATGAATATTCCATTAAGATTCTTTTTGATTAAATTCAACATCTAAAAGGTCCAGGATGTTCTTGGTTATGTTGAGGAGTTTGCTTAAAATTTATTTTTTAAATTGGCTGGCAGAACAGTTTTAACCAAACTTCATAATAATTATTGATTAAATAGCTTTGCTATAACCCATTTAGCATGAATTTTTCATCCAAATTGATTGAGGAGGGAGTTAATGCCTTTTCCAGTTTACCCGGTATCGGAAAAAAGACCGCTCTAAGGCTGGTTCTACACCTTCTCAATCAACCAAAGGAAGTAAGTGAACAGTTTTCAGAGGCCATTTTAAAAATGCGAACGGATATCAAACAATGCAGTAAGTGCTTTAATTTATCGGATGAGCCTGTCTGTAATATTTGTTCGGATCCTCGTAGAGACCACAGTACCTTATGTATTGTAGAAAGCTTGAGAGATGTTATGGCCATTGAAGAAACAGGACAATTTAGGGGACTTTATCATATTTTGGGAGGTATAATTTCTCCTATTGAAGGAATAGGTCCTACAGACCTGACCATTGATGATCTGATATCAAGAATTAATGCCACTGAGGTCAAGGAAGTAATCATGGCCATAAGTCCTACAATTGAAGGAGATACTACTATTTTTTATATTTCAAAAAAATTGTCTGATCTAGATGTGAAAATCAGCACCATTGCCCGTGGTGTTTCTTTTGGTGGAGAATTGGAATATGCAGATGGCATCACTCTTGGCCGTTCCATTATAGCAAGAATGCCTTATAAATTAAAGGAAGAATAGGATGGCCTCTCCATCTTCCATCCAGCTATCTGTTATAATTGTCAACTATAATGTGCGGCATTTTCTGGAACAGGCTTTAAGGGCTGTGCAGAAAGCTTCAGAAAACCTTAGGGTTGAAGTTTTTGTAGTAGACAATAATTCAGTTGATGACTCCCTGGAAATGTTATCCAGTCTTTTTCCAAATATTAAATTAATTGCCAATCAGGAGAATGTTGGTTTTTCAAAAGCCAATAACCAGGCCATCCAAAAAGCCACCGGTAAATACATTTTACTTCTTAACCCAGATACCGTAGTTGAGGAAGATACTTTCGAAAAATGTCTGTCCTTTATGGATTCTCATCCAAAGGTTGGTGGACTGGGAGTAAAAATGATTGATGGATCCGGAAAGTTTTTGCCAGAATCAAAAAGAGGCTTCCCTTCTCCATTTGTGGCATTTTGTAAAACCTTTGCTTTGTCAAAGCTTTTTCCAAAATCTAAATTATTCAACCATTATCACCTGGGGTATTTAGATAAAAATGAAAATCACCCGGTTGAAATTCTTTCAGGGGCATTCATGTGGATACGGAAAAGTGTTTTAGATAAAATTGGAGCCCTGGACGAACAGTTTTTTATGTATGGTGAAGACATAGACCTCTCCTATCGAATTCTTCAGGCTGGTTACAAAAATTATTACCTGGCAGATACCACCATTATTCATTATAAGGGAGAAAGCACCAAAAAGGGAAGCCTCAATTATGTAAAGGTGTTTTATAATGCTATGATCATTTTTGCCAAAAAACATTTTCAGGGAGAAAAGGCAAAGCTTTTTGTAGCCATGTTAAAAGCGGCTATATATTTCCGTGCAGGACTGACCTTGTTTAACAACCTATTAAAAAAATTATACCTGCCTATCCTCGAAACCCTCGCCATTTATGGTGGCTTAATCCTCATTAAAGATTTCTGGGCTACCTACCATTTTAAAGATCCAGATTATTATAATGAAAGCTTTCTTTATTTCAATGCTCCTTTGTATACCCTGATTTGGGTAGCAGGAATATACTTTACCGGAGCCTATCAGAATGTCGGTAAACTCCGATTATTATTCAGAGGGATATTTATAAGTAGTATCACCCTGGCAGCTGTATATGGATTTTTAGATTTAGAATACCGGTCCTCTAGAGCAATTATTGTCCTGGGAGCTTTTTGGACTCTGCTTTCTACTATTTCCATTCGCATGGTTCTGCATTTCATCAGATTTCGGAATTTCAATTTGGGCAGAGATAAAAACAACAGATTGATTATTATTGGAAAAGAACAGGAAAGTCAAAGAGTTATGGGGCTTTTACAAAAGGCTCAGGTGCATAAAAATTTTATTGGCACTGTTGCTCCGGATAAATCAGAGGATTCTTCCTCATTCCTTAGTCATTTATCACAATTAGATGAGGTGGTTCGGATTTATGATATTGAAGAAATTATTTTCTGCTCCAAAGATATCCCAGCCCAGGAAATTATTCACTGGATGTCTGTATTGGGCCCAAAGTTAACATACAGGATTGTTGCTGAAGAAAGTTGGAGTATTATTGGCAGTCAGTCGAAAAACAGGGGTGGTGAGCTCTATACCATTGATTTGCAATTCAATATTTCCGATCCACTTACCAAGAGGAATAAACGATGGCTGGACTTTATTTTTTCATTAATTATTTTTATTAGTCTGCCGGTTCATCTACTTTTTGTCAAAAGAAAAACTGGCCTGATCAGTAATGCCTTTTTATGTTTAATAGGGAAAAAAAGCTGGGTTGCTTATCATCCGAGTTCTTCCAATCCACTGGCACTTCCAAAAATCAAAATGGGAATCCTCAATCCATTGGATGGAGTGGCTGTGAAACAATTAGTCAATGAGGAGACCATTAATCGTTTAAACCTTCTCTATGCCAAGGATTATGAACCAACAAAAGACCTTGAAATTATATGGAGAGCCTATTCGGAATTGGGAAGGAAGGAAAAAGCAGAAAAAGTCTAATCCAAATCAGGCTTTATTATTTTAGGGCTTCGAAATTTCTTTCCCCTGCATATATTTTAACTGCTAAATGATTTTCAATGGGAGGAACCGGGCAAATATAACCATCACTGTAAGCACAAAAAGGATTATAGGCTTTATTAAAATCAATAATTAGTTGATTGTTTGAGATATCACTTATACGAAAATCGAGGTAACGCCCTCCCCCATAGGTTTCTTCTCCATTACTAAGGTCTTTGAAAGGAAGAAACAATTTATCTCGATATTGAGGAAGGCGAATGAGCGTTAAGTTTTTATAAATAGTAAGCTCATATTTTTTTCCATTCAATTGAAAATGAGCCACAGCATATTTGATAAAAGACTTGGTAATACCACTATAGGTAGGCATATCAAAGGGTTTTTCACCCCTTGTTAATTCAATCTCAGCCTGGACTCTATAAGTTTCATCCGCTCTAAAATAGTCCAGCTTTCTAACTCCCTTTTTATCTAGTGGCGATTGCCCTCCATTTAAAAATCCTTGCTTGTATTCCTTACGATGTTTTTTAATCTCCTTTTTATAAGTGCCAGATGCATTTTGGCTTGATCCAATACTAATAGTACCAACCCATAGTATTGCCATTAATAATATTTCTTTTTTTCCCTTAAGCATTTCCTACCATTTTCCAGGCTCAACCAAATCACTAGCCCATTCAACATTTGTCATTTGTCATTTGTCATTTGTCATTCAAAATTAATGACTCAAAATTAATCCGCCACAATAGCAATTTTATTCATCCTACTAACCGCGATGCGGCTAATATTATTAATGTTATAAAATCTAAAATCGGCTATCTCACGCCACTCTGTATCTTTAAGACGATTAAATTTATACAATTTACTTCCAGTACCCATAATAATGGTGCCATCTGATAAAACGCCAAAATCTTCTACATTAGGCAAAGTATTCGTAACAATATCTTTTTGCTGATTATAGGGATTGTATTCTACCAATTGCCACAAACCAAAAGGAGTCTTCTGAACATACATCAAATTTCCACTAGGCAGTTGACGGATACAACGCCCTACGTTTTGGTCTATTTCAGTAAACTGATCCGTTCGCACATCAGCAATTGCCAATTTGGGGATGTCACCTATGAGAAAACAGGCCACTTGCTGACTATTGACCCAGCAGTAATACCCAATATTGGGCATGTATTTAAAAATGGGTCGGCCATTGGTTACCCGATCCATTGGGAACTGCCATAAACGAATAAGTGTATCTCTACCCTGAAACTCCATTCTGACTGCCGAAAAATTATAATAATCGGGCATTCTCATAGGGGAATATTCTCCTTCTGATGTGGCAGTCACCCTGGCCACAGTGCTGTCCCTTAAATTTAATCGATAAACTTCCGGCTGTAATTCGTTGGGCCTTTGAGAAGAAAGGTATAATACATCCTCTTCAAAAAACCAGGGGTGATTGTTATAACCATTTGAATTGAAAGAAGTCAAAAAACGGGGGTTGCGAAAATCAAATACGGAATCCGCTGGATGATTCAGATCAAATAAATATACGTTGGAGGACTGGCCCATAAGACTGGACATAAAAAATACAAATCCTAAGGTCAAAAAACAGAAACGAATCATGTTATGTAATTGAGATAAAAAAATGGTCAATTGTATTTGAGCAAAGATAAAATCTTAAGTGTAAAAATGGAGTCTTTACAAAAATCCAATAACTAAGGAATATAACGATCACTTAGATATCGTAATATACATCAATTTTAATTTTCTATATTTTTCTATGTAAGCTTGTGTCCTCCAGAATATTTATTTACGTTTGTATCAATGATTATCAAATATTGATGATGACAAGTAGAATGAATAAATATTATTACTTTTTTAGCTTTTTCTTTTATGGTCAACCATAAAGGGGCTACTGTAATAATCCATCATTCTAAAAAATCAAAGTAGTCCCGCAGGTCGGGACTTTTTTTTTGTCAAAAACTGAATATTATCATTAAAGATGCAATACCCTAACCAAGATCTAAAGACCTATTTTTCTTTTTACTTTTTTTATTTCTTTTATGCACAGCCATAAGGGACTAACTGATATAGGAAAGAATTAATTTTCTCAAAAACAGGAAGTCCCGCTCAAACGGGGCTTTTTTTATTGAAAAAACGTGAATTAAACGCAATAAAATGTCGACCTATGTTAAATACTGAAACACAAACTGGTTCCGAGCCAGGTCAAACAGAGGCCCCGCTGAGGGTCAGCATCCAAGGATACGCAGGAGCTTTTCATGAGATTGCAGCTCGTTACTACTTTGAAGATAAGGCTATTGAAGTAGTGCCTGCACATACTTTCGATGAGTTGATCCAAGCAACCGAAGCAAGAAAGCAGGTAAATTTAGGCATTATGGCCATCGAAAATACTTTAGCCGGTAGTTTAATGTATAATTATGGATTACTAAAACAATCATCTTTACAGATCGTTGGGGAGGTTTTTCTCCGAATAAAACAGAACTTAATGGCCTGGCCTGGCACATCTATTCATGATTTGACAGAGGTTCATTCCCACCCTATGGCCATCGCTCAATGCCGCCCATTTTTCAGGCAATATCCACATATCCGGTTGGTGGAGATGGAAGATACCGCCTTGAGCGCTAAACTAATCAAAGAGAAGGAGCTTAAACACATCGGAGCAATTGCCAGCACCTTAGCAGCAGAAATGTATGATTTGGAAATTTTAGCTCACAGCATTGAAACCAATAAGAAAAATCATACTCGCTTCCTGATTTTGGACCATCCCGACTCATTAAAAGACATCGAAGGCCCCGAGAAAGTATCTATTTGCTTTTCGGTGGATCACTCATCCGGAAGTCTCTATAAAGTATTAGCGGTTTTGGCAGCCTATAACATCAATCTAACCAAAATCCAGTCCACCCCTATTATAGGTAAACCGTGGGAATACCAGTTTTTTGTTGATTTCATAGCAGAAGGGAAAGTAACACATGAGCAGGCTATCGAAGCCATCCAGCCATTGACCAATGAATTGAAAAAACTAGGTATTTACAAGCAAGGAAATCATTATGAATATTAATCGATAAATTGACGGCCGGGGGCCGTCAATTCTATATAATTTCTAGGAATCATGTTTATTTCGCCAGCAAAACGATTAGGAGAGGTTAAGGAATATTATTTTTCTATAAAACTTAGAGAAATAGCAGAGATGAATGCCCGTGGAAAAGAGGTTATAAATTTGGGTATTGGGAGTCCGGATCTGCCTCCTTCCCAGGTAGCTATTGATGAGTTAACGCAGCAGTCCAAACACCGATCCAATCATGCTTATCAGAGTTATAAAGGTATTCCGGAGTTGCGGCAAGCATTTGCCAGTTGGTACCAAGAATGGTTTAATGTAAGTTTGGATCCTGACAGCGAAATCCTTCCTTTAATTGGATCCAAAGAAGGGATCATGCATATTTCAATGAGTTTTTTGGAAGCAGGGGATGAAGTGTTGGTTCCAAACCCAGGCTATCCGGCTTATCGGGCGGTTACTCTGCTAACAGGTGCGAATATCATAGAGTATGATTTAGAAGCAGACCTGGGGTGGTTGCCCGATCTTAAACAATTGGAGAAAAAAGATCTATCAAAAGTAAAGATCATGTGGACCAATTACCCCAATATGCCTACAGGTGCCAAAGCAAACATTTCATTTTTTGAAAAGCTGATTCAATTTGCTAATCGACATCAGATTTTAATTTGTAATGATAACCCTTACGCCTTCATTTTAAATGACACTCCACTAAGTCTATTAGCAGTGCCAGGTGCCAGGGAAGTAGCTATTGAACTGAATTCGATGAGCAAATCCCACAATATGGCAGGTTGGAGAGTAGGAATGATGGCTGGGGCAAGCGAGCACCTCCAAACCATACTTCGATTTAAGAGCAATATGGATTCTGGGATGTATCGCCCCATCCAGCTGGCAGCTGCAAAGGCTCTACAAAACCCTCCTGAATGGTATAAAAATCTAAACTCAGTATATAAAGAACGTAGAAATAAGGTTTTTGAAATGCTGGACCTGCTGGACTGTCAATATACTAAAGAGCAGGTAGGCATGTTTGTGTGGGCAAAAATACCTGGCAATTATACATCAGGATTCCAGCTGTCTGATGAGGTGCTTCATAATTCTAATGTTTTTATTACTCCAGGAGGTATATTTGGCCCGGCAGGAGAGCAATATATCAGGATCTCCTTATGTAGTGATGGCCAATTATTCGATGAAGCTATTCGGAGGATAGCGCCATTAACTGGCAGGAGAGGGTTTGTGGGTTGAGGATTGTTTGGGGTATTGGGGTATTGGGGTATTGGAGTATTGGGGTATTGGGGTATTGGGGTATTGGGAATAAAAATTAATGTAGAAATTTAAGACAATTAATTATTAAAATGATTATTTCAATTATCGGTATTGGGCTTATTGGTGGTTCTCTGGCCATAACGCTTAAAGAAAATGGCTTTGCGAGTCATATAATAGGCTCAGATATTCAGCAGGAAAATTTGGACAAAGCGATACGAAGAAGGTTAATAGATGAAGATTTACCGATGGAAGAGGCTATTGCAAAAGCAGACCTAATTATCCTTTCTACTCCAGTGGATGCTATGTTAAAGTTACTACCTAAGATCCTGGATCTGGTAGACCAACAGATAGTCATAGATGTAGGATCCACCAAAAAACGATTGATGGAATTGGTCAAAAATCACCCCAAACGAGGGAATTATGTATCTACCCATCCAATGGCTGGAACAGAATATTCTGGCCCGGAAGCGGCAATTCCTAACTTATATGATAATAAGTATACTGTTTTTTGCGATGTGGAGGATAGTAATCCCAATGCCGTTAATCTGGTTAAACAAATGTATCGATCGATACCAATGAAGATACTTGAGCTGGATACCCTTTCTCATGATATCCATACAGCATATGTTTCCCATATTTCTCACATTAGTTCATTCGCATTGGCATTGACTGTGCTGGCAAAGGAAAAAGATGAGGATCGCATTTTTGAATTAGCCAGTAGTGGATTCAGTTCTACCGTTCGTTTGGCCAAAAGTTCTCCAGACATGTGGGTTCCTATTTTCCGACAAAATCGAGATAATGTTTTGGATGTTTTGGATGAGCATATTAACCAGCTGGCACGTTTTAGATCTTTATTGATCAAACAAGATTTTAAAACCTTTTATCAACTCATTGAAGAATCAAATCAAATTAAAAAAATAATATCCTAACGGAGGGGCGAGGTTGTTTAAAGCTATTTCTTTTAAAATTTTAGTTTTTAAACATCCTCTTAATCCATCACAAAATTGAAAACCATGGAAATGACATTTCAACCCATTTTGGAAAAATCTAATAATAATCCCATTGTCATTGCAGGGCCTTGCAGTGCTGAATCGGAAGAACAAGTACTCTCTACAGCAAAGGAATTGGCTAAGGATGATCGGGTAGATTTATTTCGAGCAGGCATCTGGAAGCCACGTACTCGTCCCAATTCTTTTGAGGGAGTAGGGGTTATTGGTTTAAAATGGCTTAAAAGAGTCAAAGAAGAAACCGGCCTAAAAACAACCACTGAAGTAGCAAAAAGAGATCATGTTTTTGAAGCTCTAAAATACAATGTTGATGTTTTATGGCTAGGTGCACGAACTACTGTCAATCCTTTTTCTGTTCAGGAAGTGGCTGATGCATTAGAAGGTGTAGATATTCCGGTAATCATCAAAAATCCTATTAATCCTGATCTTAAATTGTGGATAGGTGCTATTGAAAGAATTTATAAAGCAGGGATTAAGCGTATTGCTGTAATTCACCGAGGATTTTCTCACCATGGGCAAACCAAATACCGCAATGTACCACGCTGGGAAATTCCAATCGAGCTAAAAAGATTGTATCCTGACCTTCCCATCATTTGTGATAACAGTCATATTTGCGGCAGAAGAGATATTCTTCAGCAGGTAGCTCAAAAAGCATTGGATTTAAACTTTGATGGGATGATGACGGAAGTTCATCCAGATCCCGATAATGCCTGGAGTGATGCCAAACAACAGATTGTCCCAAAAGTATTTTCAGATATGCTTACAGAATTGGTGCTTCGTAAAGAGAGTTTCGATGATCCTATGTTTGTCAATAAACTGGAGCATCTTAGGCATGAAATAGATGAAATTGATGATGAATTAATTAATATTCTTAGCCAAAGAATGAAAATCTCTGAAGCCATCGGAGAATACAAAAAAGAAAATAATATTGCTATTCTTCAAACCAACCGCTGGAGTGAAATCCTGGAGCGTTCTGTTGCAAAAGGAAAGGCCCAGAATCTATCAGAGGATTTTATGAATGTGATATGGATGGCCATACATCAAGAGTCAATTAATCATCAGGTTAGAATTATGAATGCGAAATCTGAAGAAAAGATAAAATAAGAAGAAAAAATGCGGCTGTTAGCCGCATTTTTTCTTCTTATTTTATCTTTACAACAAAAACCTTCCTATGACTTACCATAATATTTTGATTGAAGATCAAGATGGAATTATTATTTTGACTATTAACCGCCCAAAATCTTTAAATGCCCTTAGTTGGGATACCTTAGAAGAAATTAAATATTTTTTTGCCGAAGATGGCCCCAGCCGAAAAGGAATTAAAGGAGTAATTATTACTGGATCAGGAGATCGTGCTTTTATCGCTGGTGCTGACATCAAAGAATTTTTAGACCTCAAGGCTAAAGACGGTGCCGTTCTAGCAAAAAGAGGACAGGATATCTTCTTTTCAATAGAAAGATTTTATGTGCCAGTCATTGCCGCAGTGAACGGTTTTGCCCTGGGGGGAGGCTGTGAATTAGCTATGGCATGCCATATGCGTATCGCGGGTGAGCATGCCAAATTTGGCCAGCCTGAAGTAAATCTTGGACTGATTCCTGGTTATGGTGGTACACAACGACTTATTCAATATATTGGAAAAACCAAAGCCACGGAGTATACCCTCACCGGAGATTTATTTGATGCTCAAGAGGCCTATCGATTAGGACTGGTGAATTATGTGGTTTCTCCAGGTGAAGAGGTTTCAAAAGCAAAAGAAATCATCAAAAAAACAGCTACTAAAGGGCCAATAGCCATCCAAAAAGCCATCGAAGCCATTAATGCTTATTTTGAAGAAGGAGTAGATGGTTTTGAGGCGGAAGTTAAAAGATTTGGCGAAACGACAAATACCGATGATTTTCGTGAAGGAGCCACAGCCTTTATTGAAAAGAGAAAAGCAAATTTCTCGGGTAGTTAATACAAGACAAAATGAGCGAAACCCAAAACCTCTCCGCTAAAAAATTTGGAACTTTTCTGGGTGTCTTTTTACCCAGTATTCTCACCGTCTTAGGCTTGATCATGTATTTGCGTTTTGGCTGGGTAGTCGGTAATCTAGGTCTAGGCCTTACTTTAGTAGTGGTAATTTTAGCTAATATCATCACCTTCATCACCGGCTTAAGTGCTTCTGCCATTGCCACAAATATTAAAGTGGGAGTAGGTGGGGTTTATTATCTGGTATCAAGAAGTCTTGGACTTGAAACGGGAGGGGCAATAGGCGTGGCCTTTTACATCAGTCGTACACTGAGTATTACCTTCTATTGTTTTGGTCTGGCAGAATCTATACTAATATTCTGGCCGGAAGCTAGCTGGGGGCCCATGCCATCCTATGCTACTCCCCTATTAACGGCCGCCATTATTATTTTAATAACCTTTTTGGCAGGAAAAAGTGCGGAGCTGGTCCTAAAATTTCAAATTCCCATGCTCATCCTGGTAAGCCTTTCTATTTTTGCCTTGATCATCGGTGTACTAAGTAATGGTCTGCACGCCCCGGAATGGGGACCAACTTATAGAACAGAGTCTGGTGGTTTTTGGGTCATTTTCGCAGTTTTCTTTCCAGGGGTTACAGGCTTTTTAGCAGGCATAGCTATGAGTGGCGATTTAAAAGAACCTGGCAAATCCATTCCCAGAGGGACCATTAGTTCCGTATTGACGGGTACTTTGATCTATATGATTATTCCTATTTTATTATCCGTCACAGTGCTGGTATCAGTAGAACAAATGGCTGACCCCGAATTTGGCCTTAAATCATGGACAGAAGTAGCCTTTTTGGGAGGTTTATTAATCTATCCGGCAGCATGGGGTGCCATCCTATCTTCCGCATTAGGAAGTGTAATGAGCGGCCCAAGAGTTTTGCAATCACTTTCCTTGGATGGACTAGCACCTAAATTTTTGTCAAAACTTTCTAAGACCGGGCAGCCTACAGTTGCCACCTGGATTACTGGGGCGATCGCCCTATTGGCAGTTGCCTTAGGAGAATTAAATACTGTAGCCAAATTTGTAACGGTCTTGTTTTTGACCCTTTATGTGGTTATCAATTTAGTGGCTGCCATCGAAAAATTAGTGTCCGAACCCTCTTATCGCCCTAAAATTAATATTCCCTGGTATGTATCTATGTTTGGTGCTGTGGGTGCTCTTTTTGTAATGTATCTCATAAGCCCTCTGGCCTTATTACTGGCTGTTGGTCTGGAGCTTTCTGTATTTATATATTTTCGTAAAAAAACCCTGGAGCAACAGTGGGGAGATGTCAATGCCGGATTTTGGATGCGCATGGCCCGATTTGCCTTATTGCGACTCAACCGAAAAGTTATTAGTGCCCGAAACTGGCGACCTTTAATTCTGGTTTTTGTAAAAGACATTGATCAGCGTATTGAATTGGTTAAACTCGCCGCTGCTTTTGGGCAAAATAAAGGGGTCTTGAACATTTCTGAATTGGTTTTCAAAAATGATCAATTGGCAATAGAAAACAGATTGGAGCGGCAGCAAAAAATGGTAAAAAGCTTAAAAAAACACGGATTAGAAGCTTTCTGTGAAGTTAATGTTGTGGAATCCCTTCATTCTGGAATTTTAAATGTATCAAAAGGTCACGGCATGGCCGGATTAAAAACCAACACTGTTATGTTCGGTTGGTCTGGAGATCACCAAAGCAATATTAACCAATTAAAAGTCATCCGGGATTTGTCCATCAATGGAAAAAATATATTACTGGTTAAGTTCAATCATGATTTGACAAGAAGTACAGGCAAACAAAAAAACATTGACATCTGGTGGGGTGGCCGCCAAAACAATGGGGATTTAATGCTCATTTTAGCTTTCATGCTCAAATTAAATAGAGTCTGGGAAAATTCTAAAATCCATATCCGATCAGCAGTAGAAACAGAAGAGGAAAGGCAGTTACTCCGACAAGGGATTGAATCATCCCTTGCTGAGGCCAGAATACCGGCAAAAGTAAACATAGTTTTAAAAAATGGAAAGGGGTTTACTGCTCTGCTCCACCAGGAAAGCAGTGAGGCAGATATTGTCTTTTTGGGATTAAAACTCACAGCAGCTGGTGAAGAACCCAAGCATGTAGATAAGCTGGAAGTCATGGCTAAAGTCTCTCCAATAACAGTTTTTGTAAAAAACAATAGTGTCAAGGATGCTCTACCACTTTTACTCAGTGGAGATAAATCTTAAGTCCTCTTATGGTCCACTTTCTTCCTTTTCTAAATAAAATTCAAATGATTTGTTAAGTCACTACTTATCCAGTGGAATTCTATGACTCCTGCGTTAGGAATAAAAAAGTATTCCCTAACCAGACATATAGAATCATGAAATCAATCTTTAAAATAATTGGCTTCTTAGCTCTTGTATCTGCTTGCAATCCTAATAATGAGAAGCCTCAAAAATTACTCTCCAATTTCATTTCCTACTATGAGGCCGTTAAAATTAAAAGTCCTCAAAAATGGGATTTCACCCTTGACACATTAAAAATATGGATGGAGGACACTCTTAGTACTCCCCGTCTTCAAATCAAAGGAAAGATTTCTAGTGGTCCCTGGAAGGATTGGGATAGTATTATGAATTCAGTCACCTATTATGATACCCTCTGGTATAATAAATCTGAACATGCTATTCAAGGATATTTTAATGAAAACAATGATTTTTACCACCTTATAGGGAAGCCCGCCAATAAAACGCTTCGTACTTATTGGCTGAATGATCAAGACAAAATTGATGAATTACTCATTTACTGGATACCAGAAGAGAATAAAAACACTGCCCATTATCTGAAGCCGATTGTAGAATGGGCAATGACCTATGATTCCCTGGAAATAAAAGACCTTTATCCTGAAGGCAGGATCATACCGTCTATTGAAAATGCAAAAAGATGGAAGGTATTATTAAAACAATATCATCAATTAAAATAAGATTTGATCCAAGCACTCATCATGAGCTTCAACAGGTACCCGGTCTATAATTTGAAAGGGATAGCAGATTCCTACTTTTATTGCTTCGGGATGTTCTTTTAAAAAAGTATCATAATATCCAGCCCCATAACCTAGTCGATTTCCTTGTATATCAAAGGCAAGTCCTGGAATAATAATCAAATCATATGATCCATTATAGATTTGGCCATTTGCTGGATATTGAGTACCATAAATTCCATCTTCGAGTTGATCCAATGATTGTAAGGTCCAATTAAGCATTTTTCGGCTGGGCAATGCCTGGGGGCATACGATTTTTTTCTTTAACACCAGTAATTTTTCAATCAAAGGAAAGATATTAACTTCCACTCCCATTGGAAGATAAGTATGAAGTGTATGCAGATCAGCACCTTGTATCAGTTGGAACAATCTATTGGATAAAGAAATATCCATTTGAGATTTTTCTTCAAGGCTTAAGGCTTCTCTTTTTAACTTCATCTGCTTTCTAAGTTTCTCCTTTTCGTGCATTTCTTTTTTTCTTATATCAAATTGGATGCTAAGTAAACCAACTTATTGCACTTATCTGTCAATTTTTCCTCTAATCAGCCCTTTTTTTCTATTTTCACTTCATTAATTGGGCCAAGACCTTACATTCTTAGAAATGAAAACCCTTCTCTATGAGAATCGTTAAAAGCAGCAAATGTAGATTACGTTATTCCGCGGAAGATCTTATTTCTGCTATTACATCTGGAGGTGTTATGCGCCATAGGGCCATTAATGCTGTTATTGAAGATTTATGCAAATGCAAGTTTTTTGAAAATACTGTATTCAAATTTGTTTTGGATAACGGTGGTACCCGCACCAAAGCAGAGGAAGTCTTTGAAGATGGCCTCATTAAGCTTAGTGAATTATTGCGCAAGCAGCAATATCAGGGAGGAAAAATAGAAGCATTTGCCATTCAAATCTGTAAAAATACATGGCTGAATATGCGTCGAAAAAAGGATGAGCAACTTAATCTGACCGACGATATAAGCAGCATGGACTCTGCCGACCAGGAGACCCCGGAAAGTCTCTTGGCCGCAAAGGAAAAAACAGCCGCCTTGCAAGAAATTTTGAGTAACTGTCTTGATGATGCCTGCCTCAAACTTATGCAAATGAAGTTTATCGAAGGGTTTCGGCATGATAAAATTGCAGAACAACTGGGACTGGCGAATGCCAATAGTTCTAAGGAAAAATTGACCAGATGTAAAAAAAATGCGCTCAAATGTATTATGCAGCGCAACGATTATCAGAATTTATTGAACTCTGTGGATTTTCATTTTAAAAAGACAACGACTCATGGCAAATAAAAATTACAATGAAAAAATAGATCAATATCTGGATGGAGAATTGGAATCTGAAGAAATGGCTTCCTTTGAGCAATCCATGAACAATGATCCTAGTTTAGAAGAAGAAGTAAGGCAAAACCTTCTGCTCCGCGAAGTAGCTCAGGAAGGTTACAAAGAAAATATGAGAGCGAATATCCGTAAATGGAAAGCTGAAAATAAGCAAAGCGGCTCAAAATTTAACATGAAAAAATTGAGGATTCAACTGGCAGCAGCAGCAAGCATATTAATTATTATAGTAGCAACTTTGTTTGGTGTGGTAGCACCTCAATTTTCAAATGAGGGCATTGCCTCCAGATATTATGAGCCAGAAACTGACCTGGGCTTAATAAGAGGAAATAATGATGCGGATATTCTGCGGCAAGCTTTTGAAAATTACGAACAAGCCAATTATTCCGGAGCTATCCCTGGTTTTCAGCGCTACCCCGATAATGATAAAGCCTTATATGGACTCGGTTTATCTTATTTCCAAATTGAAGATTTTGACAGCGCCATCAACACTTTTCAAGATTTAGTGGCTAGAGATAATATTGAGTATAGTGAAAAAGCTGAATTTTATCTTTTACTCTCTTATTTAAAGGCCAATCAAATCAATTCGGATTTTCAGCAATTATTAGATAAAATGATTCAGGACGAAGGCTATTATGTTGGTCAGGCTGAAGGGATTAAGAAAAACCTGGATAGTTTTTGGAGAAAACTTCAATAAGCAGATGGATAGATTTGCAGATTAGGAAATGTGTAGATGTCTCGAACTCCAAGGTTTTTCATTTTTTACAGCTGCAACAAACCAATTCCTCCAAAGACCTTTTCTGGTAATGGGAATTGTATTCACATAACTACAAATTCTTTATTTTATAATCTAATACCCAACCTTATACCCCTCTCTTCCACTCTTTTAGAAAGAAATGCAACTTTTTTTATAAATAAAGTATCAAAAGAATCATCTTTGCATTTATTCTAAATTCAGTTTTTCAGATATTCCTGTGGCTGAAATTAATCATTACCCAATGAGATATCTTTGTATTACCGCTTTACTGTCCATTTTTTTTAACCTTGCCCTTGGGCAAAATGAAAAAATTATTTTTCTCAAAAATCCTTCCTTTGAAGGGATACCAAAGCATAGTACATTGCCCGAAGGTTGGTCTGATTGTGGCTTTTCGGGGGAAAGTCCCGCAGATCTTCATCCTAATGACAATTTTGGTGTTACAGCCAAGGCATTTCATGGCAACACTTACATTGGACTGGTAGTCAGAGATAATAATACCTGGGAATCTATTGGCCAGGAACTCCATCAAGCCCTTAAAGTCGGAAAAGAATATGCCTTTCAAATTATGTTGTCTCGTTCTGAGACCTATATGAGTTTTAGCCGCAAGCCATCTAATGCCAATATGCAGATCAATTATAATACTCCTACCATTTTGAGAATATGGGCAAGTCAGGATGGTTGTACAAGAGACGAATTGTTGGCCATTTCCAAACCCATTACTCATGAGGATTGGCAACGTTATCAATTTATGTTAAGCCCACAAGAAGGAGAATATAGTCATCTTATTTTAGAAGCTTATTATAGTGGTCAATATCCTCTAATCGGTAATCTGCTTATTGATGATGCTTCAAATATCATTATCGCTTCATCAGCAAAAAAATTATTTACCAATTATAAAGATGAATTTGATAATTATGAACTGCCGGAAGGCAAGGAACGATTTTATGCCAAAAAGGAAACAAGTCGACTATCCACTAGTATAGTTCCGCCTGTAGCTCCACCCGCTGAAGAAAAAGAGAAAAATAAAGAAATAGAAGAGGAAGAGGAAGATGATGTGCTGGAAACCTTTGAGGACTTGAAGTGGGTGTTGAAGGAGAACGGTCAAAAAATAAGTTTTGTTAAAGGCAAATTGGAAAAGGGCTTCTATAAATATTATGACCGTACTTTTTATCAGAATGTCTATGTTCATAATATCATCTCTGCTCTAAAAGAAATGCCTGATTATCGACTTTCCATTGCGGTTTTTGGAAAAACCAGTAGTGATGTTAAAAAGAAAACCAAACAACTAAAAAAAGCCTTTGAGGAATTAGGCCTTTATTCAAATCGATACATATTTGTAGAATGGCCCGATCGCATCCTTGCCAAAGACTGGATTTGGCCAGCCAACATTAATGACTTATTAATCAGGGTAGAGGAATGACCGGAAGGTGGAAGGTGGAAGGTGGAAGGTGGAAGGTGGAAGTTAATTCACTTTTTTCCATAAATTTTAATTAACTTATACTTGCCATTTGGTATAAAACCCTATTTTCTTTCTAAATTCGGTTATAAGATTCCTTAGAACTCCCGTTAAACCTTGCTCTATGAAGTGTTTACCAATTATAAAGAGGAATTTGACAATAATATTATACCTGAAAATTAAATATCCTTTTACCAAAATGAATATACCTATTGTTTTGCTCTCGTTCGGCTGCAAAATTATAGGTATATCAGACTTCTCCCCTAACTCAAACCCTTTAAGATGAGAATAATTTTTCTAATAATCTTATTGCTAATCCCCCCTTTTATACTTAATTCTCAAGCCGAAGAAATTATTTTACTCGAAAATCCATCTTTTGAAGATATTCCAGGGCATAGTAAAACTCCCCGAGGTTGGCTGGTTTGCGGATTTGAAGCAGAAAGTCCGGTAGACGTGCACCCTACTGGAGAATTTGGCGTATCAACAAAGCCATTTCATGGGAATTCATACCTGGGAATGGTTGCCAGAGATAATGACACCTGGGAGCTAATTGCTCAGCAGTTATCTAAGCCCTTAAAACTAGGAAATGATTATGTATTTCAAATTCAATTAGCCCGTTCAGAACTATACGTCAGTTTTAGTCGAGCTGTAACAAATATGGAGTTAAATTATATCAACCCTTCTGTTTTACGTATTTGGGGTTCTAATGAGGGCTGCAGAGGTCAGGAGTTATTGGCCGCATCGGTGCCTATTGATCATAGTGACTGGAAAATGTATCAATTTAAGCTAAGTCCGAAAAAAAACGATTATAAATTTCTAATCTTGGAAATATTTTACGCAGATGCTCCAAACACAGTTGGTAATATACTTTTGGACGATGCTTCAAATATCATATTAGCGTCTGCAGCTGCAGAAGTATTCAAAAATTATAAACAGGAGTTTGATAATGTGCCCATTTCTGATAATCAGGAATATTATTCAAAAATATCAGCAGGAATTTATACTGCTGATAGAGATGAAATGAATTCAACCACTTTAAATATCGATTTAGAAAGGTTAGAAAGAAAAAAACAAATTATTAAAAATCATGGAAAAAAACTGGTTTTTGAGGATGATAAGCTGTTTAGGAATTACCGCAATGGTAGCCGTCAGACTACTTATCAAAATGTCCATATCAATGCTATTGCGGCTATCTTAAAAAGTATGCCAGGATATAAATTAATAGTTGCCGTTTCTGGAAAAACTCAAAAATCCGTTACTAAAAGAGTTCGAGAACTTACAAATGCTTTTAAAGAACAAGGATTAAACCGAAATCTTTATCAATTCGTTGACTACCCTGCCACCTTCAAAAAAGAGGATTGGCTCTGGCGGCCCAATAATAATGATCTGTTAATGAGGTTAGAAAAAATATAATAAATTTGCGAACGTTTGAATTACCACGCTTATAAGGAATGATGCGCTTAAATTTCAAAAACGTTCGAGGTGAAAATACATGTAAAAACACTGGCTCGACTCGAAGAAGTGTTGGCCCAGGAAATCGCAGAAATCGGAGGGACAGATATTGAAATCGGCAAACGGATTGTCAGTTTTGAGGGAAGCCTGAAACAGGTTTACCGAGCCAATTATGAATTGCGTTCGGCAGTAAGGGTTTTAATACCCATTCAATCTTTCAAGGCTAGGCATGAAGATGAACTTTATCGGAATATCCGTAAAATAGACTGGTCGGAATATATGACCAATCACCAAACACTGGCCATCGACTCAGTGGTGGTGAACACTCCTGCCTTTCGACATACTAAATATGCTGCCCTCAAAGCAAAAGATGCCATCGTTGATCAATTCAGGGCCAACACGGGACGACGCCCTAATGTTAGTGTAGACCGGCCTGACCTCAGAGTCAATTTACATATCAACCAAGGGCAGGCTAGTGTGGCCATTGACAGCTCCGGAGATTCACTCCATAAAAGAAATTACAGAACTCAAACCGGACCTGCACCTATGAACGAAGTGCTGGCTGCTGGCCTCATTTTACTTTCAGGGTGGAAGGGAGATTCGCTTTTTCTCGATCCGATGTGCGGCACTGGCACCCTGTGTATTGAAGCGGCCAGTTATGCCTGGAATATACCTCCGCAAATTAACAGATCCAATTTTGGCTTTATGAAATGGGCTAATTTTGATGAAAAATTATGGGAAGAGGTCAAAGCAAAAGCCCAAAAAAACAGGAAAACATCTGGGCCTCAAATTCTGGGCTCAGACAAAGATTTTAAGTCCATCAAAATAGCTCAGCAAAATATTGATGCTGCCGGGATGTCGGATAAAATAGAAATTCAACGCAAAAAATTTGAAAAACTTGTACCACCTGAAGGGCCAGGAATTATCATTATGAATCCCCCCTATGACGAACGATTGGGCGTTGAAGATATTGGAGCATTATACAAAATGATGGGTGATCAACTAAAACAGCAATACGCTGGTTATGAAGCCTGGATCATCTCTTCCAATATGCAGGCATTTAAGCAAGTTGGTTTAAGGCCTTCTAAAAGAATCAAATTGTACAATGGACCACTGGAATGTAAGTTTCAGAAATATGAAATGTACACTGGTAGTAAAAAAGCAGCCAAAGCGTGACAATTTCAATAGCAATATCAATTTCAATATCAATAGCAATGACAATATTCACCTAAAGATTGTTATTGCTATTGAAATTGTTATTGTTATTGTTATTGTTATAAGCTTTGAGAATAAATTGCAATATTGTAGTTATGAAGTCAAAATGGATACTTTTCAACATACTCTTTCTTGGCAGCTTTTTTTCTCTACAGAAAGTGCAAGCCCAATATCGCATTTCGGGAAAAACCATTCATGAATTAAAACAAGAAAAGGTTAGTTTTAATGTCCCATCCCTTCCAACAAATCATCTATTAGGACCCATACAAAATGTCTCCTCTCAAAAGTCTGAATTCTTCCAGCTAACTTCTAGTAAGATACCCAATGTATATAGTTTTGATGAATTGGGAATGTTCTGCAAATTTGAGGTTAAAATAGAAAAAGCTACTCGTTTTCCTGTAAAAATAAGATTGGGTGAAGTGGAAGCAGTTGATCGCAAGGAAGGTAAATGGCAGTATGATAATTGGCGGAATTAACAAGTTTACAAGTTTACAAGTTTACAAGTTTACAAGTTTACAAGTTTACAAGTTTACAAGTTTACAAGTTTACAAGTTTACAAGTTTACAAGTTTACAAG
>JANQPA010000039.1 GCA_028285545.1 Saprospiraceae bacterium
AAATTGACTTTTAAAAAATATATTTTTTGCTTTTTTATAAGCAGATACATATTAAAGTAAAAACTAAAATTTTTAAAAATTTTAGTTTTTACACAACCCAATGACCATCTTATCTCAAAACATATGACAAAAATATTACGCTTCTTTTTCCTGCCATTAATATTGGCATGCTTATTATCTCAATGTGCCTCCAATAAAGCTAAGCCCTATGATTTTCCCAGAGGGGTGGATACAACTAATAAAACGATTGAATACCAATCCAAAAAGATCTATTCCATTCCGCAACTGGGACTTCATGCTGACAATCGTTTTGATGGGGCACGACTAAATGGCTTTTCCAAAACAGAAGATGGAGGAGTTCGGGTAGATATTAAGCCAGAAAATACGCCCATTAATCCAAGTGCTTATTATGCTTTTAAAATTTGGTCTGATGACCCCCAGGAAATAGTAGTAGAATTAAACTATTTGCACGGCCGTCATCGCTATTATCCTAAGCTTAGTAAAGACGGAAAAGTATGGAGCCAAATCAATTCTGCCAATTTTTGGATGGCTACTGACACCATTAATGCTTATCTAAGATTAAACTTGACTTCAGATACTTTATGGGTTGCAGCCCAAGAGTTAAATACCAGCGAAGATGTAAAAAAATGGTGTCTGGAAAAAGCTCAGCATCCCGACGTTAATTTTTCGATAAAAGGAAAGAGTAAGCTAGGCCGTGATTTAATATATTTTGAAATTGGCAAAGGAGACCCATATAAAAAAGAAGCCATAATAATTTTAAGCAGACAACATCCTCCTGAAGTAACGGGCTATTTAGCTATGCAGGCATTTATCAATGGAATATTGGAGGATACGCCTATTGCAAACGCTTTTCGAGAAAAATTCCGCATCCTGGTATTTCCCCTAATGAATCCAGATGGAGTAGACCTTGGGCATTGGCGTCATAATTCTGGTGGAGTAGACCTTAACAGAGATTGGGCATTTTATAATCAGGCAGAAGTAAAACAGGTAGCCGATTATTTTGCTCAAACTTTAAAGAAAAATAAAAATTCAGTTATCCTTGGTCTGGATTTTCATTCTACAGCTCGAGATGTATTTTATACCATGACAGATGAAACTCCTTCTAAAATTAAGGGCTTTAAAGATTATTGGCTCCAAGGTATTCAAGATGCCTTTCCTGGATACACTCCTGCTAGAGATGCTCCAAGCGGGCCGCTAACACCTACGTCAAAAAATTGGTTTGCTATTCAATATGAAGCAGATGCAGTCACCTATGAAATTGGTGATGAAACACCCAGAGATTTTATTCTGATAAAAGGACGAGTTTCTGCTTATGAAATGATGAAATTGTTAGTTTTAAGGGAATAAAACCCGGATAAGCGATACCTTAATCTGAATGTCTAATTTTTTATAAAACAGAAATAGATAGAGATAAATAGAAATAAATAGAAACAAATTGTCAAGTAGACCTAATCTTATTATGCCTTAATTATATACCTATTTCTATTTGGATCATTTACAAAGTGGAATACAATATATCTCTATTTATTATGCATTTGTCTCCAAATATCTCTAGTTTTCTTCAGAAAATATTGAAATTTTTTAGAATCATGCTTTTTCTGGATGCCCCATGAAATATCATTTAGCCCCAGAAATTATCTTTTCCAAATAATTTAATCTTTTGGCATGAAAAAAATGAGCCTACTTTTCTTGTTGATTTTGGCCGTAATGGCCTGCGAAGATAAACCTCAAGCTGATATTATACTTTCTGGAGGAACCATTTACGATGGAGCAAATGGAGAACCTTTTATAGGAGATCTGGTGATTTTAGGAGATTCCATTGTTTTCACAGGTTCAGCCGAAGAGAATAACTGGACAGCTTCAGAGATCATTGACGTGTCGGGTTATACGGTAGCCCCAGGGTTTATTGATCCCCATACTCATGCCGATCGCCATCTTAGAGATATTAGCCAAAGAGCTAACCTTCAATATTTGTTTCAGGGTGTAACCACCATTTTTATAGGTAGCGATGGTAGAGGTCCGATTAAAATGAAAGATAGCTTGGACAGATACCGCCAAAGAGGAATCGGCACAAATATTGCTGCCTTTATTGGGCATCAAAGCATTCGAGAGGCTCTCTTAGGGCCTGAGGATCGTGCGCCAACTGAGGAAGAATTGGAAGTTATGAAAGCTATGGTTGCACAAGGGATGGAAGAAGGTGCCCTGGGTTTATCTGCAGGACTTTATTATTTTCCCTCTTTTTTTGCTGAAACACAAGAAGTCATTGAATTAGCTAAGGTGGTGGCCGAATATGGAGGGATTTATGATGTTCATATGCGTGATGAAAGCACCTATAATATCGGCCTCTTAAATGCAGTTAGGGAAACAATAGAAATAGCCGAAAAAGCTAATATCCATGCCAACATTGCTCACGTTAAAGCCCTGGGAGTAGATGTATGGGGACAAAGTGATGAGATTATTCGCATCGTAGATTCTGCCCGTACTGCTGGTCTTTCCATTTCTGCGGATCAGTACCCTTATAATGCATCTAGTACAGGTTTATCAGCAGCACTTGTTCCAAGATGGGTGCGCGCTAATGATAGAGAATGGACCCGAAAATTTAACAATCCACTCCTAATGCCACGGATTAAAGAAGAAATGGCAGAAAATTTGCGAAAAAGAGGAGGTGATTCTTCTATCCTTTTATCGCTTCGTGGTGGAGGCCCTTTGATAGATATACGCGGTAAGACCTTAAAAGAAGTATCAGAAGAATGGGAAACGGAGCCTTTGGATGCTGCCGTAGAAATATTTAAAAAAGGAGGCTCTTCCATAGTGTCATTTAATATGCAGGAATCGGATATTCGCAACTTAATGGCTCAGCCCTGGGTAATGACCAGTTCTGACGGAGGAGAAGGGCATCCTCGGTTATATGGGAGTTTTCCCAGAAAAATTAGGAAATATGTCTTAGAAGATAAGGCCATAAGTCTTAAAGATATGATCCACAGGAGCACCGGATTTTCAGCCACGACCTTAAATATTCCTGCTAGGGGCTTCCTTAAACCTGGTTACAAAGCTGATGTGGTGGTTTTCAAACCTGAAGAAGTAAAAGACAATGCAACTTTCGAATCTCCTGCAGAATTATCAGAAGGAATGGAATATGTAATTGTAAATGGTCAGATAGCCATAAGTGAGGGCGAATTCACTGGCGTGGTTGCTGGGAAAGTGGTTACGAATCCTGAATTGATGAAGAAAAATTAAGTTAGTGACGAGTGACGAGTGACGAGTGACGAGTTTTGGAATATATTTTAATCGAAAATAAAATTTGTAAGATCTGCGAGATCCCAGACTGCCGAAGGGCAGTTGCGTGCCTAAAAAGCATTAAATTACCGATACCATGATTAAAAAAATACTACCTATATTATTCCCACTTTTAATCACCCTCTCCTTAAATGCTCAACAAGTCAAAGTACTCGTCCCCGACCGTATTTTTGATGGCGAGCAAATCCATGAAGGCTGGGCAGTCCGAGTAGAAAATGATAAGATTACGGAGGTTGGACCGGCCAAAGAGATTACTCAAAGATACAGAGGGATTCCAATTGACCTCCCCGGCACTACCTTAATGCCCGGTATGATAGAAGGACACTCTCATGTATTATTACATCCCTATGATGAAGTTTCCTGGAATGATCAGGTGCTTAAAGAATCACATGCTGAGAGAGTCATTAGAGCTGCCAATCATGTTAAAGCCAATTTGATGGCTGGATTTACAACCATACGCGATTTAGGAAGTGAAGGGGCAGGCTATGCGGATGTTGGAATTAAACAATCCATTCAAAAAGGGATTATTCCTGGCCCCAGGATGCTTGTTGCTGGCCCTGCAATTGTTACAACGGGTAGCTATGGCCCCAAAGGGTTTGCTCCTCATGTGAAAGTTCCTCTTGGTGCCCATGAGGCAGATGGGATTGACGATTTGATAAAAGAAGTACGTCGACAGATTGGCGGTGGAGCCGATATAATTAAAGTATATGTGGATTATCGCTGGGGACCTTATGGACAGGCCATGCCTTCCTTTACTCAACAAGAATTAGATCTTATTGTAGAAGCAGCAGCAAGCAGCGGACGTCAGGTAGTGGCGCATGCTGCTACAGCTGAGGGAATGCGGCGTGCCACTATGGCCGGGGTTAAAACAATCGAACATGGTGATGCAGGCACCTTGGAGGTATTTAAGTTGATGGCCCAAAGAGGAGTCGCTCTGTGTCCTACTCTTGCTGCAGGAGATGCCATTCTTCAATACCGAGGCTGGAAAAAGGGAGAGGAAGCAGATCCTCCACGCATTGTACAGAAAAAGAAAAGTTTTAAGCAGGCGCTGGAAGCTGGGGTAACCATCGTGGCAGGAGGAGATGTAGGAGTGTTTTCTCACGGAGATAATGCCAGAGAGTTAGAAATGATGGTTCAATATGGTATGTCCACTATGGATGTTTTAAAATCGGTAACTGCTGTAAACAGTGAAATATTTAATTTGGAAGGTTTTGGACAAATCAAAGCTGGATTTTATGCAGATATTATTGCAGTGGAAGGCCAGCCTGAAAAAGATATTTCGACTTTGAAAAAGGTCGTTTTTGTGATGAAAGGTGGAGAAGTTTATAAATCGAAAAATTGACTAATATGGGTTTGAAGACTAAGGAAGGTGCTCTAGGTTTCTGGAAATACTGTCTACTAATCTACTGCCTTTTATTTAATGGGATTATCTTGGCCCAACAAGAATTACCCAAACGAGTATTATTTGTTGGAAATAGTTATACCTATTTTTGGAACCTGCCTCAAAATGTAGCTTTATTAGCAGAAGATGGAAAAGTAGAATTGGAAACTCAGCAATCAACAATCGGTGGTTCACACTGGGGGCAGCATGTACGGGGAGATAAAGAATTGCAAACCATGTCCTTGATTGAATCTGGAAATTTTGATGCCATAGTTCTTCAAAATCACAGCATGAGCACTCTGGACCGCCCCGATAGTATGATGTATTTTGGCAATATATTAAATGAGGCAGCCAAAAAGAATAATGCAAAAGTCTACTTATATATGACCTGGGCCCGGGAGTGGAACCCTTATATGCAAGATGTGATTACCAAAAAGTATATGGAATTGGGGGAAAAGATCAATGCTATTGTTGTTCCAGTTGGTTTAGCCTGGCAAAGAGCACGGGAATTAAGACCAGGGTTCCCTCTATATGATGAGGATAAAAGCCACCCGTCTCCCTTAGGTACCTACTTAACCGCTTGTATTTTTTACAAAGTGTTTACGGGAAAATCGCCAGTCGGCCTAAGTCATCGATTAATTTCAAAAGATGTTAATGGACAGAAATTATATATCAACCTTCAGTCGGAGGAGAATGCATTGTTCTGCCAAAAAGTAGCAGATGAAATTCTTTCCCAATGGAAATATTAAGGAGGGGAAATTCTTTTTTTTGAAATAAAATTTGGACAGAAAAAATAATTTAAAAAGTCTAGTTAGCTAGATTAACAAAAAACTAAAAAATATGTATATTTCGCTTTCAGAAGAATTTTATTATTAAAAATTTAAAAATAAGGAAAGCGAATTATAGTTTTCATACGTTTTACATCATAATCCTTCAAAGAACATATCCTAATTTAGATACTAAATAGAATTAATTGTAGGGACATACAGAAAATTTCAATTAATTCACAAGTACCTAAAGGATCCCTCAAAGTCAAATAGATACCAACAATAGTCTAACTAAAAGACTGAACTCTAAGAATGTAGCCTTTGTCAAGTTTGATTTCAAGAAAAACACTTCGATTGTAAAATAGAACCCGAATTTTTACAATGGACAGTGTATAATCTTATATAAAAAATTTCCACTATGAGCAAAAGTGCTCTGTGAAAATAGGATTCTAAAACTGTATATGCAAAATTGATTGTAATCAACAAAACCATAAGTTTATGAAGCTTAAATGGACTTTATTATTGTGTTTTATGGCAATGGGATTCATGGCCACTGCACAGAAGACTATTACGGGCACCATTACTGACTCTGGAGGAGAGCCGGTGATTGGAGCTACTGTTATTATTCAAGGTACTACTACTGGTACGGCAACTGGTTTTGATGGAACCTATTCTTTGAGTGTACCCGGTGATGATGCCGTTTTGGTATTTACATACACTGGATTTAAAGATGTAACGGTTACCGTTGGAAGCCAAACAACCATTGATTTGGTAATGGAAGAAGATGTGGCTATCCTTGATGAGGTCGTAGTAAGTGCACTTGGTTTTACCCAAAGAAAAGACGAAACTGGTGCTACTGCTTCCTCAGTGAGAGCAGATGATATTACCCGTAATGGTGAAAATACCTTCTTAAATGCTTTGGGAGGTAGAGCAGCAGGGGTACAAATTAACCGTTCTAATGGGGATCCAGGAGCTGGATCTACTATCCGTATTCGTGGTGCCAACACTATTTTGGGATCTAGTAATCCTTTGATTATTGTGGATGGTATTCCTATTAGTAACTCTACCATTTATGGTGGAGGTAATGATGTTACGGGTGGACGTACTGGTGGTACTACCCAACAATCTCGTTTGAATGATATTAATCCTGCGGATATTGAGTCTGTTCAGATTTTGAAAGGTGCTTCTGCAGCAGCCCTTTGGGGATCTCGTGCTGCCAATGGAGTATTAGTAATTACCACCAAGAGTGGTAAATCAGGTAGACCAAAAATTTCTTTCAGATCTGCTTTATCATTTGATGAGGTTTCTGAGCGCATTCCTATGCAAAATACCTGGGGACAAGGACGTAGTGGTTCTTACTCACCAACAAGAGCAGAATCTTGGGGAGATTATATTCCAGACCGTTCAGGAGGAGCTGATATTGTGGATCAATCTGGTCGGTATTTCGAGGGGGCCATAACCGGAACAAGGTATTATCCAATTGATGAAAAGAATTCAACAGAAACTTTTGTAGATGCCAATTGGGATGAAGCTTTCCAAACAGGTGGATTTTTCCAAAATGACCTTACGATAAGTGGAGGTGGTGAAAGAGCTACCTATTTCTTCAGTTTAGGACGAATGGACCAGGAAGGTATCATTAAAGAATCTGATTATAATCGGACCAACCTTCGTTTAAATAACAAATTCTTCTTAGCAGATTGGTTAACCGTTAGTTCTAAAGCCGGATATACCAGAAGTTCTTCTAATAGAATACAACAGAGTTCTAATACTGCTGGACTACTATTAGGTTTATTGCGTACGCCACCTGATTTTGATGGCGTGGATTATATAGGTACTTATTTTGATGATAATGGAACTCCATTTCCAAATCGTCACAGATCTTACCGCCGTTATCTAGGGAATAGTGCCAACCCAATTTATAATAATGCGGGATGGACGGTATTTGAGCAGGATGCTTTGACGGATGTGAGCCGTTTCTTGATGAGTGTTGAAGGAAATATTATTCCTACTTCCTGGTTACAAATCACTTTACGTGGAGGTGTAGATTCTTATGAAGATAAGCGAGACTATTTCTTCCCAGTTGGTTCTGGTGGAGATCGTGTAGTAGGTATTTATGCTGAAGACGTAATCAATGAGCAGGAAATTAACTTCGATGCCATCGCCAGAGCAAACTTCAAATTATCAGATGGGATTGATTTAAATGCTACAATAGGTTGGAATATTAATGATCGTCAAAGAAGAATCAACTCTTCACAGCTTACGGGCTTTTTGGCAAATTCGAGACTGGCAACAACTGAGCTAAACTCTGCAGCAGGGGCCTCTTCTATCGACAATACGGAAAGGTTTATCCGCTCCAACAGAGGATATGGTGTTTTGAACTTTGGTATTAATGATGAAATATTTGTTAATATTTCTGGTGGATTGGAAGCTGCTTCCAGTGTAAATGGTACCTTCTTCTATCCAGCAGCTGATGTTGCCTGGCAGTTTACGAAGACTGTAGTCCCAACAACTGACTTTTTATCTTTTGGTAAATTGAGAGCTTCTTACGGTCAAGTGGGGGTACAACCTCTTCCTCACCGTTTCCAGACTTTGGCAGAAGGTACTTTCTCCTATAGTACTTATAGTGATCCTCTTGATATTGCTTTGTTTGGTGGTGGATTCCGCTTGGATGATGATCAAGGAAATCCCAATTTGACACCAGAGATCAAAACGGAGTGGGAACTTGGTTTTGATTTACGCTTGTTTAGAGACAAATTATCTCTTGCTGCTACTTATTACCAAAATGAAATTAAAGACATTTTATTAGACTTAGATCTAACTCCGTCTTTCGGTTTTGATACTAGATATGCCAATGCCGGATCTATGGAAAATAAAGGTTTTGAGGCAGAAATAGACTGGTCAGCTATCAGTGATGGCGATTTCAATCTAGGCTTCTTTGCCAACTTTAATGCCAATGAGAACACCGTAACTGATCTTAGCGGAACGGAATCTTTGGTTCTTGCTGGTGGTTCGGTGAGTTCCAGAGCTGTAAAAGGTGAATCTTTAGGTACCCTATGGGGATCTGGTGCACAAACAGATGCCAATGGTAATTTCATCTTAAATGAAGATGGATTCCCTACCATTACGGCTAATCCTGGAGTATTAGGTGATCCTAATCCAGATTGGAGAGGTGGTCTTGGATTGAGAGTTAGTTATAAGGGCTTTTCTTTGAATGCTCTGTTAGAGCACTCGCAAGGAGGTTTATTCTCCCCAAGAACGCTTTGGGTATTGCGTCGTTTTGGAACCACTCAGGAGACTGCTAACCTAATCGAATCCACTCCACAGGATTTGAAAAACTATGCGGGTAATGTAATTCCTGCTGGCACAAGAGTTAGAGGAAACATTGAAGATTTTGGAGGTGGACCAGTTCTTCTAGATGAAACTTGGTACCGTACCGGAATTGGTGGAGGATTTGGTGATAACCAGGCTTATAATTTCTCATTGAAGGATGCCACCTTTACAAGATTACGTGAATTGACCTTAGCTTATACCCTTAATTCAAATTGGTTGAAAGATAAAACCAAATTGAGTTCGATTACATTCTCAGCTACTGGTCGTAATTTGTTCTTGATTAATGAAATAGAAGGTATTGATCCTGAAATCAATCAGAGTGGGGTGACCAATGGATTTGGATTGGATTACTTTACCAACCCAACCACCCGTTCATTCATCTTCTCTATCTCCATTAATTATTAATCTAAAAGGTAAAAAATAGATATGCGTAATTATATAAAATCTTTAATTCTGATCCTTTGTGTTGGCTTTGTTTCTTGTGAGAGCATTGTTGATGGGATCAATGACAGTCCAAATAAACTTGACCCTGAAACTTTAGAGGGCCGATTATTTTTAACTGGGGCTTTATTAGCCAATACGGTAGCTCAGGGAGGACATTTGAATAGAATTTCCGCAATGTATAGCGGTCAATTGATTGGATTTACCTCCTTGTATTCTAATATTTATGGATATTCCCTGTCTTCTGCTGAATCTATCGGTGCCTGGAGCCGCATTTATGTGGGGACAATCCCGAACGTGAGAAAGATTGTAGACGTGTCTAATGGAGACAATTTACTTTCTGGAATTGCAAAAGTTGTTGAAGCACATGCTATAGGTACTGCAGCTTCATTATTTGGGGATGTTCCATACTCACAAGCTGTAAATCCTGACATTCCAGATCCAGCTTTTGATGATCAGGTTTCCGTTTTGAATGCAGCAATTGGTCTTTTAGATCAAGGTATTGCTGACCTTAATAACTCAACTTCGCGCTCTGTTACTGAAGACATCCATTTTGGTGGAAATAAAGATAAGTGGTTAGGTGTAGCAAATACCTTAAAGGCACGTTACTACATGCATTTAAAGGATTATGCCAATGCTTATGCAGCAGCTCAAAATGGAATCTCTTCTTCTGATGGAACTATGTCCTATATTCCTAGAGGAGATGCCAACCGTGCGGAAGGTGACAAAAACTTGTTCTGGACCATCCTTGAAGGCTCAAGGACGGGAGATATTGGTACCGGAGATAGCTATTTGATGCAATTATTAGATTCAGGTAGTGGTGTTTATCGTGGTAATGCAAAAACCGATGAAACTGCACGTTTTGGATACTACACTGTTGATGAAAGTGGTGGCGCCGCTAATGACGGTATTATTGAACAATTTGAGCCGCAGCCTTTGGTTTCCTTTGGTGAGAATACACTTATCCTAGCGGAAGCAGGTGCCAGAACCGCAGGTTTTGATACCGGCTTAGGACACTTAAATGAGCATCGTGCTTACTTGAGAGCAGGTGGACGCTTGAATGCTAGTTATATTGGTGAAACGTTTATGTATGAGGATTATGTAGCAGCAGATTTCGAAAATGGAGGTATGGAAAATGCTGATGGTATTGATGCTACCCGTGCTTTGTTGCGCGAGATTGTTGAAGAAAGATACGTGGAAGGATTTGGAATGTATATGCCATTTGATGATGCTCGTCGTCTACGCAAAGATGATGCAGATCTTTCTGTTCCATTTCCATTAAATGTAGCTTCTGCTACTGCACATCCGGAAAGATTACCTTATTCAGCGGATGAGGTAAATACCAATGCCAATGCTCCTGCTGAGCCTGGTATTTTTGCTAAAACAGCCGTTAATCAATAGTCACTTGTTCATCATTCGATAACAAGTATGTCTATTAGAATTAAATAAATCAAACTGTTGGTAGTCCTGTTGGGGTTGCCAGCAGTTTTTTTAATACGTGATCACGGGTATACGGATTCACGTATTCACGGGAAAGGATTAGTATATTTAAAGTCCTCTTGTTATTTGATAGTTTTGGAAATCCTTTTCTGTATAATCGGCGAAATTTGCGTAAAAAAGAAGCTACAACAAGTAATTATCCTTTTAGCCTAGTAAGCCATTAACCTGAATCCGTGAACCCGTATACCCGTGAACACATAAAAAAAAAGTCAACACCATGAAAAAAACAATCCTCTTCCTCTTATCCTTGGCCTTGGGCCTAACACTCGACGGCCAGGCCAACCTTGAAGCCATAAAAGCCAATTTTAAGTGGCGAAACATAGGCCCTGCTAACCAAGGTGGGCGTATTGTAGATATTGAAGCCATAGAAAATGATTTTGCCAAAGTGTATATCGCTACCGGCTCAGGAGGTATTTTCAAATCCGTTAATTCCGGTAATTCCTGGACGCCCATTTTTGATGATTATGAGACCGCTTCCATTGGTGATATAGCCGTTAACCAACAGAATCCCAATATCATCTGGGTGGGTACTGGAGAAGCCAATAATCGAAACTCTGTATCCTGGGGTAATGGGGTATATAAGTCTACAGACGGAGGCGAAAGTTTTGTAAATGTTGGTTTAGAAAATACGCATGCCATTGCCAGAGTACTCACCAATCCCAAGGATGAAGAGGAGGCCTGTGTATGTGCTACAGGACATTTATGGGGCTACTCGGGAGATCGGGGCTTATTTATGACAAAAGATGGCGGCAAGAGCTGGGATAAAATAACCGCTGGCCTGCCTAATGATGGAAAAACTGGCTGTACCGATCTTATCCGTGATTCTAAAAACCCTAAAATAATGTATGTGGCCATGTACCACCGAATTCGCAAGCCTTGGCATTTCCATAGTGGAGGAGAGAATGGCGGTATTTTTAAAAGCACTGATGGTGGTAAAAGTTGGAAAAAACTAAGCGATGGCTTGCCCGCAGGACCCACTGGAAGGATAGGTTTGGCGATTTCTCGATCTAATCCTAAGGTTGTAATGGCACTGGTGGAAGCTGAACAAACAGATGATCTTTCTAAACCAGGCTCTGGGGTGTATCGATCTGAAGATGCTGGAAAGACCTGGAAATATGTGAATACTTATAATAATCGCCCATTTTATTATAGTCAGATCCGCATTAACCCAATTGATGATCAAAGAGTATATCTTTTAACCACCAGTTTTAGAGTATCTGAAGATGCTGGAAAAACACTTCGCAATGGAAGTGAGGATCAAGAAGTTCACGGCGATTTTCACGCCATGTGGTTGGACCCCAATAATAAAGACAGATACTATTTGGGAGCTGATAAAGGGATTTCAATTACTCATGATCATGGTGAGCATTTCTTTTTATTGGACAATATTGCAATCGGTCAGTTTTACAGAATTGGATACGATATGCGAGAACCCTATTACGTTTATGGCGGCTTGCAGGACAATGGAATGTATGGCATTGCTAGTTTTTCCCGGGATGCCAGAGGTATTTTGAATGATCACAACTGGAAGCTTCATTGGGGGGATGGACAATACGTGATGACCAACCCTAACAATTGGAAGGAGGTGTATACTTCTGCTGAAAATGGCAGTTTCTTTCAATATAATCCCGTAACACATCGACAAAATAGAATAAGCCCAACAACACAGACCATCGTTAATTATGATGAGGTGAAATCAAATTTATCAGGAGGGGAGGATCTAACCATCCGCTATAACTGGGAAGCTCCATTCCGTATATCTCCTCATAACCCCAATGTTCTTTATTCAGCGGGTAATTTTGTATTTAAATCAACTGACAAAGGACTTAGCTGGAAGATTATCAGTCCAGATTTGAGTACCAATCATCCTCGAAAAAGAAAGGAAGGAGTAAGTGGCGGTTTGACTCCAGATAATTCGGGAGCAGAAACGCACTGTGCAGCCTCCAGCTTATCGATTTCTCCTATTAATGAAGAAGTTTTATGGGTAGGTACGGATGATGGCAATGTCCAAGTCACCAGAAATGGAGGACGATCCTGGGAAAATGTGAGATCAGCGATTCCCGGGGTGCCAGATAGTCTTTGGGTAAGTAGGGTAGAGGCTTCTCATTTTGATCAGGCAACTGCTTATGTCACTTTTGATGGGCATCGCAGTGATAATTTTGAAACTTGGGTCTTTAAAACAACAGATTTTGGGAAAAGCTGGACCAGTTTAAAATCTAATCTACCAGAGGGAGAGGTCGTTCGTGTTATTCGTGAAGATCATAAAAATCCTTCCTTGCTCTTTATTGGAACCGAGACCGGGGTTTGGTTCACCATGACTGGAGGCCAGCGTTGGGAACGATTGAAAAATAATTTGCCAACCGTTTCAGTTTATGACATTAAAATACATCCCAGGGATAATGATTTGATTATTGGCACCCATGGTCGTAGTATTTGGATTATAGATGATATTAGCCCTCTCCAACAGTTAACACCAGAAATGCTAAATTCAGACGGTTATTTGTTTGAACAAAAAACAGCTACTCTTTGGGAAAATGTAAGCCGTGGTGGTCAGCGCGGTCATTTTTGGTTTGCTGGAGACAACCCGGAAACCATTGTCAATACTACATCAGTGCCTAGAGCTGAGTTTTCTAATTTAGCCCGGATAAGTTTTTATATTGGAAAGGCTGATCCATCCGCAGAATTGGTGATCAGTAATTTAAGTGGCTCAAAACAAAGAACCATAAAATTGGAGAATGCTGAACCTGGAGTTCACCGATATCTTTGGAATATGGAATATGACGTAAAACCATATACTCCAGAGCAAGCCTCTAAGATGGATCAGATGTTTCGGGATTTTATAGCCGAACTAGGTTCCAATTCCTTAAGAAGGTCCTACGGATCATTTCAGAGTGCTGATAATGTATACGATAAAAGAAGAATTGTGCAAGGTTTAACCACTGGCTTTTTTAAATTAGATATTCCCGAGGAATACCGTTTACCTAAAGCAGGACCTGGGGTTTATAAGGTCGTTCTAAAAGTAGGTGGTAAATCCTATAGTCAAACCCTTGAAATTAGGGAAGATCCGATATTAAAAGAATAGGCTATTTTGTTGTAAAACATAAGTCGTACAAATCACGAGCTAAATAGTTTCTAAAAAACCTTGGAAGGGTTTGACAACTTAACAAAGGGAGAAGCCCTTGGTAAGAGATAAGACTAAAAAATGCCCTGGAAGGGCTTAACAAGATCAAAGTTTATCCTGTTAAGCCCCTCCGGGGCAGATAATAATACATGAATCTATGCCCTGGGCTATTAGCACAGGGCAAATGTTATGTTTGCCTTTCAGGCAAATGAATTATTATTAGACTATTCTAATTTAGCTCGTGATTCGCATGACCCCTATTTACATACATAGATTATCGAATATTGTATTGTTATTCATAGTTGAGGAGGGTTCAAGGCTTTGTTTTTGGCAAAAAAGGCTTTTGCTTAGGTTTTCAGGCCCTTGAAACCTCCGGATTTACATATTCGATACAATAACTGTTTGTTGTTCAAGAGCTAAAACTTATCTTTATTACGTCTCCTTAGCGATGAATAGGTTTAAGTTAGGGGATAATACACTGTTTGGATTAAAAAAATGGTACTGCATGAGTAATAACTCCATTGTTGGTTCGGCTGAAGAATACGTAATGGATCTTTTGAAGAAAGGCCTTTCTAAAGATCACATATTTCATAATTTGCAACACGCATTGGCTGTTCGAAGCGCCGCCTTAGACATTGGCCATAAACTAGCATTTACGGAAGAGGAAATGGAAGTTTTGGAGTTGGCTGCTCTTTTCCATGATACTGGATTTGTAGAAGCCTATGAAGGGCATGAGAATGTAAGTAAGAAGTTAGCATTGGAATTTTTGGAGGGTAAAAAATATGATCCGGAAAAAACCATTCAAGTGCTGGATTGTATTACAGCTACCTTGCCGAGTAAACAACCGGAAAATAAATTAGAAGAAGTTATTCAGGACGCAGA
Organism: Saprospiraceae bacterium; assembly: GCA_028285545.1. Taxonomy (GTDB): domain Bacteria; phylum Bacteroidota; class Bacteroidia; order Chitinophagales; family Saprospiraceae; genus JANQPA01. The sequence goes on from JANQPA010000039.1 coordinate 14,741, forward strand.
TTTAATGGGCCTGGGAACGGAAAACTACCCAGTAACCTTAGCAGCTTTGCGTCACGAATGGCAGGTTTTTCTAAATAAATCTTTCACAGATGTAGAGTGGTTTGAAATGAATGATCAGTTTTTAGGCGCTCATGAATACCATACCCAAGTTGCTAAGGATTTGTATGATGAGAAAAAAAGCCAAAACCAAAAATTTTTGAAGAAAACGGCAAAAAAAGAAAGGAAAGGTAAAGGCAAGAATGAGGCAGCCAATAACGGTAAAATTATAGGAAGCAAGAGTGCACAGATGATGTTCAAAACTTCCTTGCGAAATCATATAGATCTTAGTAATCTGGCTGATAATAAAGCCAATATTATGCTTAGTGTGAATGCTTTGATTGTTACGGTAGCCGTTCCGATGGCTGCTTCTTATATCAGTGATGATCTGATTCTGGGTATTCCGGTTGGCTCCCTTTTAATTACTTGTTTGGTTTCTATGATATATGCTACCCTTGCCACCAGGCCCATCAAGATGAATGGATTTACTCCGATGGAAAATATTAAAAAAGGAACTTCAAACCTGTTCTTTTTTGGAAATTTTTATAAGATGAGCTTCAGCCAATATCAGGAAGGAATGGATTATATAATTAGTGATGAGGAAAACCTGGACAATTCTATTCAAAGAGACCTCTTTTTTCTTGGAAAATCACTAGGACGCAAATACGCGCAATTGCGGATATGCTATAATGTGTTTATGGTTGGAGTGGTAATATCTGTTATTCTATTTGTAATTATTCTTGGATATATATGATATAAATTTTGGCTAAGCTTTGGGCGGCTCTGGGCGGTTTCAAACCGCCCAAAGCCGCCCAAAAACAATATTAGACTTTAACAGTAATTCTCAAGGCTCGCAAACCCTGTACTCCTTGCAATTTCCCTAGCGTCAGATCTTCTATTTCAGAGGTGATATAGCCCTCATGCTGGAGATAATCGAAATACTGAAGATATTCCTGTTTGTCTTTATCCTGTAAATAAACGATGGCAATTTTTTTAGCTACAGTAAGCCGATCATTGGTACCCTCGATGACTGCTTTGTCAATTCTTTTTTTGAGGATTTCATATCGCACATTATAAGCACCATCCACGTCAAATTTTTTCTCATCCATTCTAAAGCGGATCGATAGTGGAGTATTGTAAGCAAAAATAAGTTGAGCAGTAGTTAGAGGTACCGCCAGTTCATCCTGCATCCCTTCCACAATGCGAGTGATCTCACACATGTTAATCAATTGCCAAAGTCTCAGATTCTGAAGGTGCATGTTGGAATACTTGTCTTTATTAAGTAAAGACTGCCCAACATAAATATCGTATTCTACCCCATCTGTTTTATATTTCTCGAAATAGTGAGGAAGAATTTTTTGGGCCTCCTTTTCCTGACCTTCTATATAATTAGAGATGGTGTTATTGAGCAAGGCAACACTATCTTCATAATCCTTTCGTTTGTTGTAAACAATTCCTAGACCTGAATCCAGATAATCGAAGTAGCTGGACACAGCTGGTGCTAAATCCGGAAAGTGATCTTGGAGGTATTGAATAATTGGATGAATTTCATTTAATAGAAGATCTACTAAACGAGACTCATCACTCGAGCTGAACTCTTTTTCGATATCCTGCAGACCTCTTTCTACCTTCATGATGCCCTGACTGGCCAGTGGGAATTGGATATGCTCAAGACTCATTTTGAGTAGATCCCGAGCCCTTTGAAGGTTGTCAATTAAGTCAGTTTGAATGGCATAATTTCGCTTAGTAGAAGAACTAACAATATCTGCCTGACCATACAAAGGAAATACATCATCAAAAATTATGGGCTCCATGGCTGCTTTTTTGCTATCCTTTTCTCGTTCCTCTAATAAATTATAGGAGGCCTCAATAAATCGCCATTCCACGCTAGGATGCACAGCTGTAAATTGCTCTCTAATAACCGCTTCAATTTGATTATCCATCTCATCCCTGCTCCTTTCAACAGCCATGGAAAACAAACTCGTCAATTCTCTGAATTTCATTTCCACAAAACTATTGAGCTCAAAAGGGCGGGGGGAAGCAATCTCCAAAAGACCAATGACCCTTTCATCCTTGTTAAATAAAGGGGCAACAATTATACTCCTAATTCCGGCTTTCAATAAATCTCTTTCGATAGGAGTTTTTTGATTGACTTCTTTTAGATCTTCGATAAGCAATATCTCCCGATATTTACAAACCTTTTCGTAAATGGAATTTTTGTTTTTTTCAGCTAATAAAACCGGATATTTATCTGCCAAAAAATCAAATCGTATTTTATACCGGTGAGCTACTGTATTTTCCAGAGGATAATCAATAGCCGTTAAACCTAATCTCAAATCAGGAATATCAAAGTAAGTGCGAACTAAGCCTTCCAACTCAGTGATGTTTTCACGATATAGAACAGCACTTTTTTGAAGTAATTGATAATTAAGCATGGAAAGAGATTGCTCTTGTGTTATATTGGTAAGGTGGCCAATTACAAAACCTTCAAAAGCAAAGTGAGAGGGCGGCAAATATTTTAACCAAAGATCAGTATCATAAATATTACTTAATAGCTCGTGTATTTGCTCCTGGGAAAGAGGAAGCAGTGGCTTTAGTTTTTTGATGTCAATAAACTGAAAGTTCATATTGAATTTATAATGACTCAATATGCCAGTTTCCGGATTTTGGAAATAGAAACTAATTTGGGGAGCCAACTGTAATTTCTGGCCATAATATTTATTTAATATCATGCTACAGGCACTGACAATAAGCGTGCATGCCACTTCCCCTTCAGAAATCCCCTTATTAAATATTTTTATTTGGTTGGAGGATAGTAATTGTTTTAAAGAAGGCGTAATGTAAAAAGCATTAAAATTAAAGGGCGCAGACATCTTGGCTAGCTCCGTTTGTCGCAAAACTGGAGGCAAAACCCCACTAATCAATAGCTCAAACACCTCACAATCTTCTTCAATTATATTTTGATCAGGTATAGGTTTGGATAAAAACGGGTGACCCTCAATCTTTTCGAGGATTAACTTCGCCAATACAGAGTCAACAGACTCTGAGTTATTTGCCTTTTCTTCCAATAACCTTATGAGGGGTCGAAAACTTAGCAAAGTTTTGTAGGGAACCTGATGTATGCTCATATTGTCATACATGTTTTCTACCAACTGTGCTTCTTTTATCAGACTATTAGTTGCAGTCATTTCATTTCTTTTTATAAGGAATAAATGGCTAAGACTATTTTGGGTGCTCAGCTCAGCTCGGATAAAAACCCACTTCAACTGTTATTCAATGTTTTAAAATAACACTTGAGGCTTACAATTGGATTAATATGTGGGATGAAATTTGATAAAAACTTAGAAAAACCTTTAAGCAAACTGAAAAATGCGACTCTCAAAATCATGTTTGGCTGCATCCAAAAAGAAGGGGGCAATATCTGAAATCGTTTTTTCAATAGGGGTATATTCAAAGGCTAACTTTTCTATTGATTTACTATTGTCATAGAAAAAAGTTCTGGAAGTATGCAGGGCTGTCTCCTTTGTAACAGTTGGGGAAGCTTTACTAATTTTTGATTTTAATTGCTCATACCTCCAAAGACATTCTAAAATTATCCTTTTGAGAGGCTTCTGAGGTGGTTTTTTGTCAAGAAAGCCAGCAATTAAGTTTAATAATTCACGGTAAGAGAAACTGGTGCCGCTGGCAATAAATCGTTCTCCACTAATATTTTTTTCCATGAGAAGGACCATCATTCGGACAACATCTCTTACATCAACAAAGCCATTTGCTCCGGTGGGATAATAGGACAATTTGTTCCAAATCAATTTGAAAAATTTTTGAGGACCATCATCCCATCTTCCAGCGCCAAGAATCATAGAAGGGTTAATAATATTGGCTGATAATCCTTCAGCGATCCCTCTTTGGATCTCCCGTTCGGCCATCTGCTTGGTAATGGCGTATTTGGAGTTGAAAGGGCTGCGTTCCCATTTTGAAGATTCAGATATAGTAAGCCCTTGTTTGATTCGTCCGATGGCAGCAATAGAGCTTACATGTATCAACTTTTTTACCCCACTAAATAGGGCCATATCCACCACATTTGCTGTTCCCTCTACATTAACCAATTTCATCAAATCTCTTTCCGAGGGCAAAAAAGAAACTAAAGCCGCGCTATGATAGACCTGGTCAACACCTTTCATGGCATCTTCCATTCCAATAACGTCTAAAATATCACAGTCTATCCACTCCACCTTACCATCTATGGTTTGAACTAAATCTAAGGAACTGGATTTTCGTTTTAAGGCACGGATATTTTGATACCCTTGATCTAAAAGGTAACGCAAAAGATAAGAACCTACAAAACCAGTTCCTCCAGTAACTAATATGTTTTGATCTTTTGACAAGAGACTATTTTTTAAGCTCTTTAGTATACTCTGCTACTGCTTTGATTTTTGCCTCACTAAGAAGTGATTTAAACCCAGTCATGGTATTTCGCCCATTGGTGATAACCTCGATCTTTTCCTCTAAACTTAATTTAGTTTCATTTAAATTAGCCGCTCCACTGGCTCCCATATCACCATATAAGCCATGACAAGTAACACAATATTGACGATAGATTTTTTCGCCATCCTCTTGCTTGGGTGTTTCACTGGCAGTAGAAGAAGAAGCAGTAGTAGAGGTAGAGGAGTTTCCAGATTCTGCATTACTGCATGCCCATATTAAACCAACAATTCCAATAGCGATGATCAGTTTTTTCATAAACTGCAATCTAATTTTAATATAGTGAAGTAATAAAAATCAATATTCGCAAATGTAACAAAAAAAACAGGAGCGGGTTTCGGAATGTTTATTTGAAAAGAAAGGATTAAATAGCTTAATTAAACTAAATGTCTTACAAGATTTTGCAGTTTTAGCCTTTTCACAACCTATATTAGAGCAAAGTTGTCGAAATAAATAAGGTTTTTAGCGATACTATAGTTATTTTTAATCTAAATAATTAAAAATGTGGCGGGTGGTATTAATCAAAACTCACCCCATAATTTGTTAAATAAAAAAATTAATATAAAACATGAGTGAAACAAATAATCGTAATCCGAAACAGGGGAGATTGATTACCACCGGTATTATCGGTTTCTTTATCCTGATAGTTGTTATTATGTTTTCCAGCGCTACCTTCCTAACAATCGAACCAGGATATAAAGGGGTTTTATTCCGTCGATTCGCAGGCGGATTGGATAAAGACAAAATTTATAATGCCGGTTTCCATGTGATTGCACCATGGAATAACATGCATTTGTATTCTGTGCGTGAAGTCCAGTTAGAAGAAGAAATGGAAGTACTCTCCAGTAATGGATTGAATATTAAAGTAGATGTTACTGTGCGTGTAAATCCAGTTCATAGTGATATTGGAGAACTGCATGAACAATTCGGCTTAGACTATCTAACCTCTTTAGTACGTCCTGAGGTAAGGTCTTCTGTTCGTAAAATCATTGGCCGATTCACACCGGAAGAACTCTATTCTACAAAAAGAGATGAAGTTCAAACTTTGATACAGGAAAACCTGTCTGCAACGCTAGCAGAAAACTATATTGAACTAAAGGCCTCTCTAATTAGAGATATTGAGCTGCCAGAAAAGGTAAAGACTGCCATCGAAAGTAAAATTGAAGCGGAGCAGTTGGCCCTAAAATATGAATATATCCTGGATCAGGAGCGTAAAGAGGCCGAGCGTAAAATCATTGAAGCCAATGCAAAAGCTGAAGCCAACCGCATCCTGAATGCCAGTTTATCCGAAAATATTTTGAGAGATAAAGGAATTGAAGCTACTCTCGAATTGGCGAACTCTTCTAACTCTAAGGTGATTGTTGTAGGTGGTGGTGGATCTGATGGTTTGCCTCTGATTTTAGGAAATAACTAGAAATAACTATAAGTAGAGTCGTCTTTACAGACTCCTGAAGTAAATAGAAGTATCTGTAGAAGTATATTGTCTCTTTGAAACAATATACTTCTATTTATTTCTACCTACTTCTACCTACTTCTATTATGCTTCCATCTGATTTTTAACACATCTAAATGGATGCTCATGTTGTTTACATAATCAGAAAACAATAATTGATTATGTTAGAATTTTTGTCAAATAAGAAAGATTTTGATCAGAATGGCCACAATCCAGGACACTCTGATGAAGAGATACTAGATGCTTATTCCCGAACTGTTGTTAGTGTAGCCCAAAAAGTAAGCGATGCCGTAGTTCAGATAAAGGTCAATAAACCAGGGCCTCGTGGTCGACGCCCATCTAACAATCGACCCCATGGAACAGGATCGGGCTTTATTATTTCCAGTGATGGTTATGTAGTTACTAATAGTCACGTTGTTAGTGGCGCTAAATCCATAGAGGTCAATCTTCAGGATGGCCGGCAATTTTCCGGTGTTTTGGTTGGAAATGATCCTGCCACAGATGTTGCCGTTTTACAAATTAATGGCGAAAATTTATCTACGGTAAGTTTTGCTGACTCCGACCGCCTTCAGGTTGGTCAGCTTGCTGTGGCTATTGGCAACCCTTATGGTTTTCAATATTCCTTAACAGCTGGGGTAGTAAGCGCTTTAGGGCGTACCTTGCGATCAGAATCCGGAAGATTAATCGATGATGTAATCCAAACGGATGCCGCATTAAATCCTGGCAACTCAGGTGGCCCCCTTGTGAACTCCCAAGGAGAAGTAATTGGGGTTAATACTGCTGTTATTTTACCCGCTCAAGGTATTTGTTTTGCAGTTGCTTCCAACCTGGTTCAATATGTAGTAGGCAAACTTATCATCGAAGGAAAGGTAAGACGGGGATACATAGGAATTTCTGGTCAGGTAGTCAGAATAAATTCCAGATTGCGAAATTATTTAGGGATTGATAACATCTCAGGTGTTTTGGTTCATCAAATTGAACCAGATGGCCCCGCTTATAATTCAGAGTTAAGATCCGGCGACTTGATTATTAATTTTAATGGCCAACCGATCAATTCTATTGATGATCTCCACAAGAAATTAAATGAGGAGACCATTGGAAAAAAGGTGGAATTAAAAGTGCTGAGGAATAGAAGGAAAGAAAGAGTTCGGGTAATTCCAGCTGAATTGACCTAGCTTAATTCATTCAAATTCATCTATAACCTTCGCAGCCGTATGAAAAGCAGCTGTAATCCATAAATCTCCAGCAGTATTTGCGGGACGATGCCAAATTTTTGCAGCTACATAGGACCAGGCGTCTGAGCCAGTTTGTCTTTCATTTAATTGATGAAAAATAACTTGATTTGAATCGGAGTGGACTTCTATGTGGCCACTTCCTACAAGCGTTTTGATCCATTGATCACTATTCAAATGGCGTTCAAGCGGATACTTACTGTCGGGTCGTAAAGCAAAAATACGGAGGGTGTTGATGGTATTTGGTAAGTCTAAGTGGTCTATACTGATTGTATCTGATATTTTAAGGGGATCTTTTTCCATACGTGATTCCAACTCCTTAACGCTATTTGTTAAAATATTTTGATTTTTTGGTAGGGACCACCACTCCTCTAGCTTGTTAATCATTGTATATTATTATTTACTTTTTACTATCCTTGCTTTTTTTATCCGATCCAATTTTGGAAAATTTTCATCCAGCCATTTATTCCCCTGTTCAAACATTTGATCCTGCTTGTTGGTACGCATGCCACCTCCAGAATTTTCTCCATATTCAGCATAAAAGGATTCTATCACTTCCATTCCTTCAATGACTTTTCCGAAAGGAGCAAAACCACCGCTATCGAGCCGCACATTGTCAGCCAGGTTAATATAAATCTGAGTGGTACGTTCATCTACACCGGTCATAGCAAAGGCGACATATCCCTTTAAATTGGAGGCCACTACTGGATCATCTTTTAATTTTTGGTAGCGCCAGGTTTTAGCAATTTTGGATTTTCCAGGAATACCAAATTGGGCAATAAAACCAGCTCTAATACGGTACAAGCGAGATTTGTCAAAAAAGCCTGTTTGCACAAGATGGTAAAAACGATCTGCTCCAATCGGTGCCCAGGATCTTTGCACTTCTATGGTAAAGGTACCTTTAGTAGTCCAGAATTTAGTATGATATTTTTCTGGAGCCGTCTTTGACCATAATTCGTGATTTGGATGCCTTAAAGCCGCTTTTAAGTCAGCTTTGGATTGTCCTTGTGCTGGATAGAAGGAGAAGATTACCATTATTATTAGAAATCCCCTATATAGAGCCTTGAATTTCATATCTAATTATTTAAGGCCTAAAGTAAAATTTTCCCTTCTTTTGTGTCTCAGGGTAAACCTGTGAAGCATCCTCTCCATTGTATAAAATGCCATTCTTCATCACATATTTAATACTTCGGCTGTTCTTTATATCTATGCTGGGATCTTTTGTTAAGATGACCAAGTCGGCAAATTTGCCAACTTCTATGGAACCCAGTCCCTTGTCCAGGCCATGGTACTTAGCACTATTGATGGTTGCACATTGAATAGCTTCTAAAGGAGAAAAGCCCCCTTGAACCAATAATTCCATTTCCCAGTGAGCATCAAGTCCAAGCATCTGGCCATGTCCTCCCATATTGATGAGAACTCCGGCATCGAATAATTTTTTCATGGCAGTAGCCATTTCAGGAGCATAATGATCTTCGGGCCAGAAAAAATTGGTCCGCCGATAAGTAAGTAGGAATTCTTTGGTAGCAAAGTTTAGCAGTTTTTTATCTTCCCAGACTCTTTCTCTTTGATTGAAGTAGCTCTGACCAGAAGGACCATTGTAAACCACCAATAAAGTAGGAGTAACTCCAATATCCGTGGCTTTGAACATCTGAATGATGTCATCATATATAGGGGTGATTCCCATGGTATGTTCCAGCCCGGTCATACCGTCTACCATTTGTGTCCAGTTCATTAATGAATTCCCGGCAGTTTCACAAACTACATTAATACCCATCTCTCGAGCAGCAGCAGCCAACATATGGCGTTCTGACCTCTTAAATTGGGCATAATCTTTTAGAGCAGTTGCTCCCATTTCAATATTATATCGGACCGTTTCTCTGGCATCTTTGTAATTTGTCATTGGCCGATATAGTTTAGGCCTGAAGAAACGCATCCCAAAAATAGGAGAAGCAACCGTAAAGAGTCGAGGTCCGTCAATTTTACCTGCCCTCAACATGTCCATTATCCAGGCGTCCTTCTCGGCAGTTCCATAAAGTTCATACATAGTAGTTACTCCATGTGCGAGAGCGCTTTCTAATCCTGGTATTCTTTTTTCGATTACATTGAACTGGGATAACAGGGAGCCATAATGAGCATGAGCATCCACCATGCCCGGCATTATCGTATGACCTTTTAAATCATAAACCTTTGCCCCATCAGGTATTTTAATGCGTCTTCCAATAGCAGAAATTTTGTTGTTTTCTATCAGAACGGTAGATTTTTCTAATATTTCCTGGCCTTCATTCATGGTCAGGATTTTGGCATTGGTTAAAGCAATGGTACTTGAGGGGGCTGCAGCCGTGTATGCAAAACTTAGGAGAGTTTTATCTGAATTCCCTTCTTTTTTCAAAATATTTTGAATCGATTTTTCATAATAACTGCTTCCTCTTAGCCATCCAATTTTATTATCCTCAGTAAAACTCATGTAAGGCCCATCCAAGGTGTCGATACGCTCAGAATAGCCTTGCCCATCCCAGGCGGAAACCGTTATCTTTTTTCCCATAAAGTCCATAGGAGAAATAAAACTTCTATGATATTCTCTAAAAGTAATCCATTCCAAATCTTCAGATATTTTGGCATAAACAGCATGAGGGAACTCATAAAGTGTTTTTTTATCAAAGCCATCAATTCGAATTCTTTGTATAGTCAGTTTGTCCTGGACAAATTCCGTATAGTAAATATATTGACCATCCGGGCTAATGGTGACAGTTAAAGGCATTCGGGATGAAAAATTAGGCGACCCTGAGACGTCAGCCAACTTTTTTTCTTGACCCTCTGACATTAAGATTAACTCAAATTGTACCTGACCTTCCAAAGAGGTTTGGATATACAGGTCTTCAGTACTTCTAAAAAAAGCGAGTTGTTGGGCATTTGCTGAAATTGCCAAGCCACCATATTGTGCGGGTATCTTGGTGATTTTAACAGGATCGCCATCAAGTGATTGCTCATAAATACCTCCCTGTTCTTCATCAGTCCAGCCAGCGTAATATAACTTTTGATTAGTGGGGCTGTAAATGGGGCTTGTTTCATGCATTTCGGTATTTGTAAGTTGACGGAGGTTGTCACTGTTTTTTAAGTAAATATCTCCAAGGCTTTCGAATAAAATTCCTAGTGGTGTTTTGTGGGCCCATCGGTGGGAAAGGGTGTTTAATTCACCCTGAGGGACTGGCACCTCAAAGCGGATAGTAGAATCCATTTCTCTTTCGACTTTTGCAGAAAAAGGGATATTGCTTTCTTCACCAGAATCAATATTGACAGAATATATTTTACCTCCCTTACTAAAAAATACTTCCTTATTATTTGGATGCCAGGAAAAATTATGTTGGACTCCCTGATAATAGGGTTTATAATCCTGGTGATCTCGATCCAGCCCCGTTACTAAAATTTTTTCTTCTTTTGTCTCCAAATTATGAAGCAACATTTGGGTGCCATTTTCAGAACGATGTCCGTAGGCCATGAACTTCCCATCTGGAGAAAGGGTAGGATTAAATGCTCCTCCAGGACGTTGCAGGTATACTTTTATTTCTCCACTCTCCAAATCATAAGTTTTAATTCGAGAACCACTTTGAAACAAATTTTGATCATTATGTTCAAAAAAGATCAGTCCCTTTCCAAGATGTTCTTCGAAATGATTCATAGACTGAAAAACTCCTCCTTCATATAATTTTTGTTTGCCTCCAATGAGACTAAATCTATAGGCGGCACTTTTTGCGGATTGCTCCAATGTCGTTCCATAAAGTGATTGACCATTAGTACTCCAGGTGGCCTGTACAATAGGGGTATTCATTTTGGAGACATTTCTTAGGCTATCATTTTTTGAGTCCAGAATCCAAAGATCCCAACTCCCAGATCGATCCGAGGTAAAAGCGATTGTGGACCCGTCCGGACTGTATCGTGGAAATACATTCCAGGAACGTCCTTCTGTTAATACTTTGGCATCACCTCCTGAAATTGGCATTTCATAAATATGACCCAACAAATCAAAAAGTATGTTTTGTCCATCGGGACTTACATCAACACTAATCCATGTTCCCTCAGTTAGGGTGGTTTGTAAAGCATTAGTTGCCGAAGCTTTTGATTTTGTGATGTCCCATTTGTCCTGGGCTTTTAGGAAGGTAAAACATAGAAATATTAAAGGAAGGATATTTAAGAGTTTTTTCATACCATAGTTTTGCTTGTAAATTACAAAAAAGTGCTGCAAAAATTCTTTGTTGATTAAGATGATTCATGGATAACAAAACCATAAAAAATTTGATTTCCGTTTACTTAATTAGATCATTATTTGGCAATACCTTTTGGGCTTCAATTTTTTTTTGGAAAAAATTTCGTTCACAGGAGGATTATTTTATATTTGTGTTAAGTATTTGTAAACAGAAAGAAAAGTTTTCTATAAGATATAAACCAGTTTTACTGGCTAAAGAATCGATACAGCTGATAACTCGAATAGGGATAATAAGTAAGGCGGTTAAAACGTTTGTTTTAACCGCTTACTTTTTGGATCGACTCATGTCTAATTTTCTTATTTTGCCAGAAATCGATTTTTATGATAAAAACGGATGTTTGTGTGGTGGGAGCTGGCCCGGGAGGAGCGGCTACAGCACTGAAGCTAAGTTATATGGGGATTCCTTCAGTCCTCGTTGACAAGTCAGATTTTCCCAGAGATAAAATATGCGGCGATGCGATTAGCGGCAAGGTTACTACTCTTTTGAACCGTTTGGACCCACAAATTTTAAGGCGGTTTCAGGCTAAAGCTGAGCAGGTGGATGTATGGGGCCTGATGTTCGTTTCACCTAATGGTAAAGCTATTGAATTGCCTTTTAAGCAAAATTTTGACAAACAAAAACATCCTGCTCCCGGCTATGTATCCAAGAGATTAGCCTTTGATAATTTTTTGATTGAAGAAGTGAAAACCAGAGAAAATATTCAGCTAATCCTAAACACCCCAATTCAAGATTACACCCGAACGGACCAGGGGTTTATCCTTAAGGACAAGGAAGGGGAGGAGTTGATCCATTGTAAAATATTAATTGGAGCCAGCGGAGCACACTCTGGATTCAGTAGAAAATATGCTGGATTAGAAAAGGATCTAAAACACCATGCTGGAGCAGTGAGAACTTATTATAAGGGAGTAAAAGGATTACACAAAGATAATTTTATTGAACTGCACTTTATCAAAGAACTTACTCCTGGCTATTTTTGGATTTTCCCCTTACCAAATGGTGAAGCCAATGTTGGTGTGGGTATGCGAAGTGATATCATCAAAAAACGCAAGGCCAACCTTCGCCAAATGCTGGATTATATTATTGAGGAGCATCCAAAATTTAAAGATCGATTTTCTGAAGCTCAACGCCTGGGAAAAATGGTTGGATATGGTTTACCTCTAGGGTCTAAAACAAGATCGATCTCAGGAGATCATTTTATGTTGGTAGGGGATGCTGCACACCTGATTGACCCACTCACCGGAGAGGGCATCGGTAATGCCTTTTATAGCGGATTTATAGCGGCTGAGCAGGCTGAAAAATGTTTGTTAGAAAATAATTTTTCTGCTGAGTTTATGAAAGCTTTTGATGTCCGTGTTCAAAGAGTACTGGGCTCTGAAATGAAGTTGAGTTATAAAATGCAAAGATTGGCTAGTTTTCCGTTCTTCGTAAATATTATTTCCAATATTATTGCTGGTAATCAGAAAGTAATCAATGTAATTACAGGTATGTATACGGATTTCAATTTGAGAGAAAAAATTGTGAAACCAGTTTTTTGGTTGAAAATGATGATTAAGAAGTGAGAATTAAGGGAAGGTTACCTCTTTTGCTTTAGATAAATATTTAATGTCTTGATATTTGATTGAAGTCTGGTTCAATGTTCCGCGTTCAGAGTTCTGTGTAAAGTTTTACAAAATTTGAGGAGCTGCAGGCATTTGAATTTTATTTAGGGCACGCAGCCACCTCCGGCCGCCAGGGATTCCG
>JANQPA010000054.1 GCA_028285545.1 Saprospiraceae bacterium
AGGTCTTTGTGTCGCAGCTACGCCGCTCATTTTTGCCTATTTTCCTGCCTTGGGTTAGCACCCAAGGCTTATGCTTGACACCGCTACGCGGTTTTATTTTGCTGATATTAAGCCGCATGGCGGCGATAAACATCAACCTTGGGTTAGCACCCAAGGTTTTTTAGAAAATAACCCATCCAGCGGCATAGCTGCGACACCCACGGAGTTTTGTAAATACAATGTGCCCATAACTTAATGTCACATTATGTATAGAACTCTATGTCATCCGACATACCCCAATACCCCAATACCCCAATACCCTAATCCCCCACAACACTAAAAATCCTGCTTACTTATTCCTACCTTAGAGCTGTCACTCAAAAATACTCATTCTTAATCCTAATTTCATCATGTCAGATCAGTTCTACTCCAATGAACAGTTCCAGCAACTGAGGGCAGATTACCAAAAATTATCTGAAGAAAATTTACTGCTTAGAACCGAATTAGAAGCCTATAGATTAAGAAGTAAAGGTAAAAAAGGCGTTAAAAAAGGTATTGGTTGGTTTGGTGCCGGAATATTCCTGGGGAAACGTTTTAAAAGAAGCCTGGTCCAGCTCATTTCAGAAATACCACAGAGAAGTGTAAGTAGAGAAACATTAGCCGATGTTACCGCTCATGCACTTTGGCGGTTTACTAGAATTACGCTTTTTGGATTATTTATTGCTGTTATTCCTGCTGCCATACTTATTTTTCAAACGATCCTCATGCGTAGCCAAAACAGAATGATCCAAAGGCAAAGTGATATTATGAGCTTGCAAAATGATCTTGTTAATCAACAAAATCAACTTATTGGCCTCCAGCTCAAGCAAGATGATGTAAATACCCAAAAGAGTTTATATGCAGGTGAAGTAAATAACATAAAGGGCTTCCTACGTACCATTCAAAACAGAAATGTTGATGAAGAATATGCCCAGGATGTTGGTAAACGGCTAGGAGAAGCTTCCAGAAAAATTTCGGCCTATGAACTTTCACCCAGCGGTGTGGGAAGCTTAAGTCCAGAACGTGGAGAACTCTTAGAAGCCTTTATTGCAGCTACCAAAAGGGTGCCTCGATTGGAGCAATATGCTCATTTGGTTTATGGCGAAGCGCCCTTTTATCAGGCGGATCTTGAAAAGGCAATTCTGGTTGATGCCAACCTAAGGGGAGCTATTCTAAATGAGGCCAATTTGACTGAGGCCAATCTTAGAGGGGTCAATCTTGAAAATGCACAACTCAACCAGGCTATTTTAGATAAAGCTCCAATAACTAATGCTGATTTATTTACCACAAACTTGAGCAATGTAAGTGCTAAAGGCACATTATTTAATGCCTCTAGTTTGAAAAACGCAAATTTTTCAGCAGCAGACCTCACCGGAGCAGACCTAAGAGGGGTAAATGACCTGGCCAATGCCAACTTTACCGAAACTATTTTATTAAATGTTAAGGTAAGTGATCCCAATTGGTTAAGTAAAATGGATAATCAGGATATTACCGGATGGAATGACATCCGTTCAAAATATATCGTAGATAATACAGAACAAAGTGATGGCAACGGGGTTTATTTTTTAATCGTAGAAAGGTAAAAATGTTTATGGAAACACAGTTGTTTAATTTAAAAAGAAAGGTAAGTCAGTATAAAGAAGTCCTAAAAAATACCGATGCTTACCGGCAGACCTGGAAAGAAACTCTTAAAGACCAAATCGTAAAAACCCTGGAACACTTTAATAATGAGAGTGGATTGGGTGCCAAAATTGAAGTTCGAGAGGAGATGGAAAACCTTAATGCCATCGTATTATCCTTAGGTGACAGTAAAAGTGGGATGTACACTGAAGTTGGAGATGAGATAAAACGACACCTTATCAAACACAATGGTTCTTTAGTCTACCAGCAACTATTTAATGGAAAGGTAATTGTATTGATAAATTATCCTTTCATAGAAAATTATGGCCGCCCCAATCCTCCAAAAACTGTGGCCATATACCGACCTGAAGAATTAACCGATCCCTTCTGCCTACGCCATGTAGAAGAGTTTGTTACTGAAATCACTAAGTGGGAAGATTATGATGATGATGAACCGACTAAGCGCATTGGTTTTGATATGAATTTTGGCCCTGGTTTAGAACCTTCTGTACTGGAAGCAGAGGAATGACCAAAAATAAATAGAGCGGCCTTAGCCGCTCTATTTATTTCATTATATTTCTTCTTAAACATACTCCTTAACAGGACTAAACAAATGCTGGTGCAATAACCTTAAGGCATTTTCTTTATGTTCCTCTTCTAGAAGAATAGAAATATTATTTCTGCTTCCACCGTAGGAAACCATCCTTAGGGGAATGTTTTCCAGGGCTGCAAAGATGGATTTGGTATGGCCACTCTGGGCATTTAACTCATCTCCTACAATACAGATAATGGTATGCCCAGGATCTATATTTACTTCACCAAAGTCTTCTAATTCTCGAATAATATTTGGCAAATGGGTGCTATCATCTATCGTTAGAGATACAGAAACCTCTGAGGTAGTAATCATATCAATAGGTGTAGCGTAAGACTCAAATACTTCAAATACTTTTCTTAAAAACCCATAAGCGTTTAACATTCTTCCCGACCGTATGCGTATGGCTGTAATGCCATTTTTGGCAGCAATAGCAGTAATTCTGCGGCCTGAACTTTCTGAGGAAATCAAGGTGCCAGGAGCGGTTGGTCGAAAGGTATTTTTTAGTCGGATGGGAGTTTTATTTTGTTCTGCTGGAATTACACAAGTCGGATGCAGGATTTTCGCACCAAAATAAGCCAATTCAGCCGCTTCCCGGTACGATACCTTTCTAATTGGAAATGTATTGGTAACTACTCTTGGATCGTTATTATGCAGACCATCAATATCAGTCCAGATCTGAATCTCTTCAGCCTGGATAGCTGCTCCTATTAGGGTAGCACTATAATCGCTACCTCCTCGCTTCAGGTTGTCTACCTGGTTGAAAACATTTTTGCAAATGTATCCTTGTGTGATAAAATAAGTGTCTGTCGGATAAAGATCCAGGAGCAGGGATAATTGTTCACGAATAAGGGATAATGAAGGTTCTCCGAACTCATCAATCCGCATAAAATCTAAGGCAGGCAGCAATATTGATGGAATGCCTTGTTGGCTCAAAAACAGTTGAAATAGCTGTGTAGACATTAATTCTCCCTGAGCTAATATCGTTTTTTCTTCAACATCAAAAACCGGAGTATGGAATAAATTGGAAATTACGGTCCACGAACGATTTACAATGGCAAGGGCCTTCTGACGTAAACCCTCATCTTTCAGGAGTTCTCTGATAAAGGTTTGATATTCAACCTTTAAGTTTTCCAGAAGATTTTCTGCTCCTGATAAATTATTATTTCGAAGCTCTGTTGAAAGAGCCAACAATTGATTCGTTGTTCCAGATACGGCTGAAAGAACGACAATTTTTCCCTGTCCATCATCGATAATTTGGGACACCTGCCGCATACGGCCAGGTGTTCCTACTGAAGTTCCTCCAAATTTTAAAACCTGCATAAAAAACTTTTCGTTTTGATTCAAAACAAAGGTAGATGCTTTTCAAGAGTTGTGTAATTTTTTAAGTAAATTGAACAAGTTTTACACAAAATGTTAAATTTTAAACAAAATGATTAAGATTTCTTCTCTTGTTGAGCAAATGGTAAATCGTTCTCCTTTTTTATCAGAAGCTTTATCTGAAGGCATGATTAATATTTCTGCTTTGGCAAGAAAGTTACAGCCTGAGATCAGTCAACAGTTGGGACGGAACATCAAGGAAGGGGCGATAATAATGGCAATAAAACGCATGCCTTTCGGCAATTTATTACAGACAGAAAAATCTATTCAGTCATTTTTCAAAAAATTAAATGACATTAGTGTTCGGTCTAATTTAAATGCCTATAATTTTCAAAATTCATCTGGTTTGATGGAGAGTCAGGCCCGTTTACTAGATCATATCAGAAAATTTCCAAAAGGATTTTGCACTTTTTCTCAAGGAGTTTCTGAAACCACAATAATCATAGGTGAGCAGTTTGAGCAAATAATGGAATCCTTATTCAACAAAGAAAAGCTACTAGATAAGAAAGTCAAACTTTCTGCGATAACACTAATTTTACCTGTTGAAAATAGAAGTCTTTATGGTATTTATTATTATATCCTCAAGGAATTAGCTTATCACGGCATCAATTTAATAGAACTTATCTCTACATCTAACGAATTTACCATTATTGTTATTCAGGAAGATTTAAATCAGGCTTTCAAAATATTAAATGATTTAAG
Organism: Saprospiraceae bacterium; assembly: GCA_028285545.1. GTDB lineage: Bacteria > Bacteroidota > Bacteroidia > Chitinophagales > Saprospiraceae > JANQPA01. The sequence goes on from JANQPA010000054.1 coordinate 4,313, forward strand.
AAATCGATGATGTGCATAATTCGGCGCGAATTCAATTTCATTTAGTCGAAAGTCTGTTTCACATTACGGAAAAAAGCCCTAGCTTACCGGAATTCTGACATCTTGCCGAAAAAAATAGCAAGGTTAGAGCGGCCATTCTCCATTGAATGGCATTTTTATTCATCACAAAAATACCAATTCAATTGGAGTGGCTTGAATCACTTGGGTACTTAGGGGTCGTTATTGGTGCCATAATGGAGGGCGAAATTGTAATCATTTCGTTTATCCAATTGGCCCAACTGGGTTATTTGAAACTGTCAATCGTAATTTTTTTATTTTCCTTAGCCACCTTCCTTACAGATTGGTTTTGCTTTTTTATGGGCAGAAAAAAGGGGCGTCAATATATTTTAAATCACCCCAAACTCCAGGGAAGGTTTAGTCGAATGGATCAGTTAATGAATCGGAGAAAGCAGGTTTTACTGCTTAGCTACCGATTCATGTATGGCTTTCGAATCGTTCTACCAATCTTATTCGGATTGAGTAGTGTCAGCATTCGCCAATTTGTTTTCTATAGTATTTTAGGAAACATCCTTTGGGTTGGGTTTTATGCTACCCTGGGATATTTCTTTTCGGAGGTGGTTATTAAGCATTTGGAGTGGATACAAGCAAATTTGCTGTATATTTTCCTGGTTATAGCTGGATTAGTTTTTATCATTTGGTATTTTGTAAATAGGCGTTCAAGGGTCAAGGAGAAAGAAGAATCATAAATTTTCATTCTCTGGCTTTGATTTGGTGTGGATTTTGAAAATCTACATTTACTAGTTTTTAGCGATGCCTCTTTTCTTCAAATCATTATTCTTAGCTAAAATCAAGGTCAAATCTATTTTACCTTGTGCATTATCTAAACTAGCTGTTTTTCGTACAACAGGTTTGGGCTGAGGGTGGCAGGTATCATCCAATTGATCAGCTACTTGGTTAAATGCTTTCAACAATTTTTCTTTGCTGATTTTTCCCTTAAGATAAGCCTCCTGCATTTTTAAATAATCTTGATAGCTGATTTCAACTTTATCGCTAACAGTTGTAGCACTAGGGTTAGGACCTTGCTGTGCTTGTAAACCTAAAGCTATAAAGGAGCACAAAACAACGATTAAAGATTTTAAGTTTTTCATGATTAGTATTTATTGATTTTCCAAATGCTTACAATTCAAATTTCGGTTAAAGTCACATCCAAATCAACTAAGAAATGGATCGGCTCGACGAATGTTACTCCATGATCCGTTCAATTACTGCAATTAAACGACGAGTTAGCCCTCAAAAGGGATAAAACCCACTGGTCCGATTCAGCACGTTTCGTATGTCAAACAACTGTAAATCAAACAATTAAGACTAGTTATTAGTTTGTCCCCAGGCAGAAAAAACAGGGTACTTTTTTGCTTAATTATGGTATTTTTTATGCTTTTTCGGAAAAAGAGGAAAGATATTTGGTTTTTTACCAACTACCACCACCTCCACCTCCCCCACCGCCGCCTGAAGATCCCCCTCCTGAACTGGATGGAGCACTACTAAAGGCGGATTTCACCGTATTGATGTTGGAATTGAAACCAGATGAAAACGATTGAAAGGAATTATGATGAGTTGGGTTATGGTGAGCATACCATTTGGGAGGTTCTTTAAAGAGGTCATCAAATTTGCGAGTCCATTTTTTTGTTAAACCGAAGGCAACAGCATAAGGAAGTGTCTTGTCAAAATATTCAGGATCCTCTTCCAACAAATATTTCAAGCGATCCTCCTCTGCTCTCTCTATAAACATTTTAAAGCCATATACTTTTTGATACAATTGTCGGCCTTCTGGATTTTTCCTGAGAATATATTGTTGAAATATTACAGTTAGGATAAATAAAGGTAAAAAGCCAATTATCAAAAATGCTTTATTAATAACAATAGCGACAATCATTCCAACAAAGGCTCCAAATATTATGAGTGGATATAACTTACTCCATTTAACCGATTTAGAAGTATATAGGTTTTTACCCATAATATTTTTTCGCAGTTGGTTTTTAGCCAATGCCATGGTAGTATAAAATTTATTCTTCAACTCTTCCATACTCACTATGTCCCGAGAAACAAAGAGGCCTTTGAAAATAGTATTGGCATAATCGGGGCTATCCGAAGGAATATCTTTTAGTTTTATCAAGGTAGATTCAGTTCCTTTAGCCCATGACTTTTTCTCCTCTTCACTCATCTTAATATAACCCTGTGCTCCCCAATAAGGAATTAGAGCAATCAGGTCCCGGTTGTCAGAACGATCATCAATAAATGCTCCTGCTTCAGAAGGACTCAATTCTTCAGGAGGATAAAATTCAACCACTTTTATAACAGGCTTATCCCAACCAAATTTAGCAAATATCCCAACCGCCATTATTAATAAAACAATAGGAATACCTAAAAGGCCAAAGCGTTTCATGGTATACTCATATTTTCCAGGACGGTCAATCAGCTCTTTGGGAAGTCGAACAGCCATGGTTAAGGCATCTCCCGGTTCAAGAGTAGAATTGGTCTTGCCAGTGATATTGGAGCGGGTTTGATTATATTGAAAGTCTAATTTTTGCTCTTGTGTACCAAATAACCCAGCAAATCCCTTAATATCCTCTTCATTTAAGAATACGTTTTCAGGGAGCTGAATTTCAAAACTAGATTTTAGGATGGGAACTGTCCAGCGTTCTCCAATCAAGTTCCAATAAAATTCAGTATGATTTTCCTCATACAAGTATCCATGATCAACAGTATAATGGATAATGTAGGTTTGTTGACCGCCAACATAAAAGTCAGGGTCTCCGATTCTAATATTGAGGTTGCAATCAGATTTACTTAACTTTTGTTTAAAGCCATCTACTTTTACATTGGATAAAAGGATTCTTTTTCGCTCATTATTAAACTGAGTATAATAACAAAGGGGGATATCTCGATATATTCCATGTCGTTCCTGGCTAAATGTAACAGTAATGGTTTCAGTAACTTGAAAGGTCTGATCAGAAGAAAGCTTGACAAGGATATGGTAATTGTTAATAATAAAATATTCAGCTTTCAGTACATTAGGAAGGGCCAGCAATAAAATAGCTACTGCCAAAGTTTGATGGAACACATTGAGTTTCATAGGCGTTTTGGGCGTTTTCTTTAGAATTGAACTTCAATATTTTTTCGCTCTTCCAATTCAATCTCAAAAAATGGATACTTTTCAAAATTGGCCATATTGGCAATAATCATGGAAGGAAAGGTTTCCACTGCGGTGTTATTATCTCGAACAACAGCATTATAATATCGGCGGGATCGCTCTATATTTTCTTCTACTTCGAACAGCGCTTTCTGTAATTCTGCAAAATTCTGGTTTGCTTTTAAATCAGGGTAGTTTTCTGCCAGGGCAAAGATAGACTTAAGAGCTCCACTTAAAGCATTTTCTGCCTGTGCTTGATCAGCAATTTTGCCATTGGGCACTTCAAGTGCTGAATTTCTAAGGCTGATCACGTTTTCCAGGGTTTCTTTCTCATGTTTCGCATATCCCTTAACCGTATTGATAAGATTAGGGATGAGATCATAGCGCCTTTTGAGTTGTACGTCTATTCCACTCCAGGCCTCGGGTACCTGATTCTTAAGCTTGACCAGTTTATTATAAATATTGATGCCATAAATGCCAAGAAGGACAATAATAGCCAGTGGAATCAGAAATACCATGTTATTTATGTTTTGGTGTAGAATGGGTTTTAATGGAATATTCCCTGAAATTATTGGATTTCCATTATCCCGGAGTATAAAATTAAGATATCAATATATCGAAAATATACGGAATTTAAATGGCTTAGCAACCTGGGGTGAAATTATTCTTTTTCAAACAGCAAAGGAAGATGGTCGGAGTCCAGAAGGTGCTTACTAAGGCTTTCTTCTATCAATCCAGAGTCTCGAATGGTTTGTTTGAAGCCAGGGAGAGTCTCACTAATGGCAAAGTAAAAAATAAGTATTAGCTCTGAGGTAGAAAGTATAGATTTAAAAACGCCCTTAAAAAAGTCTTGCTCAACTTGATCTTCCTGGATGTATTCAATAATAAAGCCTACGGTCTTCATGTAGACTTCTAATTTAGTGTATTTACCAAAGAAGTCCTGTGCATATATTTCCCCCTCTTCTCCTTTTATATTTATTTTTCGATCATTAATCGGAAAGATAAAATATTGCTTAAAGATATAGCCGATAGCATCTCTGCCTTTTAACAACTCATTGGTAACCTGACTACCCGATGTATAGCGGATATTGAGCGAAACACTGTTAAGATTGGTGAAATGAATATCGATTAATTGAAAAAAATTATTCTTCCTATACTGAAGGTCTCTATTTTGAACATTTGGCAATTCCTGTTCTTCCATTAAATCATCCGCCCCAATACGATCAATCAAATCCAACAGGCCTACCCTGATTTTATTGAAGCCCATTTCGATCTGTGCATAATCAAGGATGTTTTGACTGGCAATTCGGTTTAAATCATTATACTGACTTTTATAGTTGATGACCTCATTGGAAAGCAAAGATTCCTGCATTACTATCTCTTCAATGGCTTGGATTCCATAATTTAACCCCAGGGCCATTCTTCCTTTTAGTTCTTTTTTAATTGAGGGTATATCCATGGACATATGAAGCTTTTTGAGTCAAAGTCAGTTAATAGGTAAGTAATGAAACAAAATAATATTAATCTTATCGAGTGTCGCAAGAGAAATATTAATATAATATATAATGCCGGCCGGCGGCTGGCATTATATATTAACTTACATTTACTCACTTACTTACCTAGGTAAAGGTAATTATTGTTCGGTTAAAACGATAGTACTCTTTTTACTACGAGATTATTTTAATTTGGTTGGAAGGAGATACATCAATCAATGGTTTTACAGCGCTTCTAACTGGCAGGGACCCATATTCTCTAGGCCAAAATGCTTCGGAGAAGCTTAATATTCTTAGAAAACAAATCGAATTAAATAGGAGCTCCAGAGGTGCGGAATGTAAGAGACGTGCTTTATCACATTCCGCACCTCTGGAGCTTTTATTCTTTTTTTATCCATCTAGCTTACAATAGTTGGCTCTTCCAGAGCCATTACTATTCTCACTCCTTAAATAGATTTAAAAACCCAAAATAAAAGCAGCAAAAGCCTTATCTTACTTTAATAATTCTTGCTAAACCCTGAATCATGAGACCATACCTCTTTATTGTACTTCTTTTTGCCATCAGTTGCTCTACTAATGATCAGTCAATTCAGGAAGATCCAAGCAATATGACGCTCAATTTTGAAATCCCTGATTCTTTGAGCGATCAAGTCATATTGACCCAAATATCAGGAGATCTTATCAGTCCTCCTATTGATACCATTATTTTAGATGAAGAAGGAAAGGGCAGTTCTTCTTTAGAAATCGACTATCCTCAGTATATCCAAATGGAAACCGGGGATATTTACAGATCTATTTTTATAGGTCCGGAAGGAGGGCTGACGGTAAGGGTCGATACCAGTAAACAAACTTTAGTGTATAAGGGCCATTATGCCAAAGAAAATACTTACCTGGAAGAAATTAGAAATAACAAACGTTTGAAAAGGTATGGCTGGAATTCTGGAGACAAAGTCAGTCTGGATAGCTTTAAAACTAAATTAGACCAATATTTTTCGGTAAAAAAAGAGCTATTGGATAGCTTTTTTCCAAGCCCGAGTGACCAGGAAAATCAATTTTACGATCTCCGATTAATAGAACTAAAAGCCTTTAAAAATTATGGCCTCCTCAGTTTTATAAATGGTAAATTTAAAGGAGAAGAATTCAATGAAGTGTTTATTCAAAATATAGATAAAGATTTTCTTGATTATGAAAAAATGATCCCATACCTGGGAAATGATTATGTTTTATATCTCTATAATCGATCCATGATTGATTATTGGGGAATTCAAAAATACGGGAATGAATGGCAGGCCCAAAAGACAAAAAGAGGGCATTATACGCTCGCTCTGGAAATTGCTGAAGAACAATATCCTTCCTCCCTCAAACAAAAAATTATTGAAAATCGATTATTTGCGTTAACTCAAATGGTAGATTATTACTCCAGTAAATACCCTTCTATTCCTTTTTTACTCAATAAATATGGCAACTTATTAGGAGAGATGAAAAAACAGGAATTGGAAAACAATCTTAGAAATCGTATTCAAAAAAGTATTGCTTATGAAAAAGGTAAGCCTTTTCCAGTTCTTACCCTGTTAAATGATAAAGGAGAAGAGGTAAAAACCAGCCAGGAAGATAATATCCCCGTACTTTATGATATTTGGGCCAGCTGGTGTGGGCCTTGCATCAAGAATTTTCCTCACGTAAAGGAGTTAGAAGAAAAATATCAAGGTAAACTTAAGGTAATTTCCGTGTCACTTGATAATGATCCAGAAGATCATTTAAAAGCCTTACAAAAATTAGAAGTTCCTGGTAATGCACATTTATGGGCCGAGGGTGGCTTTAAGAGTGATTTTGCCAAATTTTTCCAGATTATTGCTATTCCCACCTATATTTTGACCGATCCGAAAGGAAACATAGCTGAGTTTGGCCATTTAAATAAGGTATATGAAGCAGTTGAAAAATTGTAGGAGTAGTTGGTCTTGCTGCCGCTGATCCTTCTACTTTTTACCTTTTACTTTCTACCATCTTCCATTAATTCCGTATTTTCCTAGCAATTTCTCTATTGCTAACTTAATCCTATGCTAATGTACAATAAATATACCCTGCTACTTTTTATGGTTGCCTTGGTCTTTTCGATGCCTCTAATGGCGCAGGAGGAGACGGAGGAGAAAACCGATTCCACAAAACAAGAGGAGAAGAATCTACCCCTGGAAGTAGGTAGAACGGTCAGCATATCTACTAATGAAGCCTCCTGGTTGAGTCTTGATATCAGCCCCGATGGTCAGACCATTGCTTTTGATTTTTTAGGAGATTTATATACCATGCCTTTTGAAGGGGGAACGGCCACTCAGCTCACTTCAGGTTTACAGTTTGATGCACAACCTCGCTTTAGTCCGGATGGCAAAAAACTGGTGTACACTTCTGATGAAGGAGGTGGGGAAGGTGTCTGGACCATCGAAATTGACAGCAAGGAAAAAAAACAAATATCCAAAGGAAAAACGGATCGATATCAATCTCCGGAATGGACCCCTGATGGGAAATACATTATTGCTTCTAAAACAGGAATGCGATCCGGCACCCTAAAAATGTGGATGTATCATGTTAAGGGAGGCAGTGGGGTTAAATTAATGGATCAGCCTGGTAATTTAAAAATGACGGGCGCCGCCTTTGGTGATGACAGCAGATACATCTGGTTTGCCCAAAGAACCGGTGACTGGCAATACAATGCCATTTTTCCTCAATATCAAATAGCCAGATATGATAGAGAAACCGGCAAAAGAGAAACCATGACCTTCGAATATGGCTCAGGCATCCGTCCTACTCTTTCTCCTGATGGGAAAAAATTGGTCTATGGAACCCGATATGATGGTGAAACAGGTTTAAGAATCCGTGATCTGGATTCTGGGGATGATCGCTGGTTGGCTTACCCGGTGCAGCATGATGATCAGGAAAGCCGAGGTACTCGTGATGTTTTGCCTGGTATGTCTTTTACGCCCGATGGTAACGAACTAGTGGCTTCTTATGGTGGAAAAATATGGAGAGTACCAGTAAATGGAGGAGATGCTGTTGAAATACCTTTCCAAATTGATACCGAAGTAGAACTAGGCCCAGAATTGGATTTTGAATACCCAATCGAAGAAACTCCTGAGTTTGTTGTCAAGCAGATCCGTGATGCGGTCCCCTCTCCCGATGGCAGCAAACTAGCTTTTGCTTCTTTGGATAGGCTGTATGTCATGGATTATCCGGATGGTACCCCCACCAAATTAACGGATTTGGATATCAATGAAGCCCAGCCTGCCTGGTCAGCCGATGGCAATTGGATTGCCTTTACAACCTGGTCTGAAGCAGATGGAGGACATCTATACAAGGTCCGCTCCAATGGAGGGCAAGCTACTAAATTAACAACTGAATCAGGAATTTATCAGCAACCCGTCTGGTCACCAGATGGCAGACGGGTAGTTGCTCTAAAAGGCCCTGCTCAAAATTTCAGAAATGTCATTACCCAAGGTGGTCCAGGGACTTCTGCTGAATTAATTTGGGTCATTCAAAGTGGCGGCCCTGCTAATTTAATTGATCGCGCTTTAGGAAGAAGGCTTCCTCATTTTACCGAAGACCCTGATCGCATTTATTTATATCATGGCAGCAACGGTCTTTCCTCCATACGCTGGGATGGAACAGATGAGCGCTTTCATTTGAAAGTTACAGGTCCAAAACCTCCTGGATTTAACCAACCTTTGAATGCAGGAGCCATCATCATGGCTCCAAAAGGAGATCAAGCGTTGGCTTTTGTTTATAAAGACGTTTACCTGGTAACCGTTCCACAAATCAGTGATAAAGCACCTACCATCAATGTAGCCAATCCAGCCAATGCTACCTTTCCAGTAAAGAAATTGAGTGATATTGGTGGAGAATTTCCTGCCTGGGGTTGGGATGCTCGAAAAATTCACTGGTCTATCGGTAATGCTCATGTAGTATATGACTTAGATGCAGCTGAAAATTTTGAACAAAATCTAAGTGAAGAAGACAAAAAGGCAAAAAAAACGTATGAGCCTGTTGAAAACAGAATACAAATCATGGCAAGGCGTGATATCCCACAGGGGGTGATTGTGATTAGAGGAGCAAAGGCCATTACCATGAATGGGGATGAAATAATAGCTCGCTCCGACATAGTTATTCGAAATAATCGAATTGAAGCCATTGGTCAATACAATAAGGTAGATATTCCTGATGGTGCCACCCGAATCGATGCCCGAGGAAAGGTTATTATACCGGGTTTTGTAGACACCCATGCCCATTTAAGGCCAACCTTCAATATTCATAAGGAAGATGTTTGGGCCTATGCAGCCAATCTGGCCTATGGTGTGACGACCACTCGTGATCCTCAAACAGGCACAACAGATGTCCTTTCCTATGAAGATCGGGTGCGAACAGGAGATATTTTAGGACCCAGAATTTACTCTACCGGTCCTGGAATGTTCTGGCAGGAGCAGGTCAAAAGTTTGGAGCATGCACGCAAATTAGTTGGCAGATATGCAGATTATTATGATACCAAGACCATAAAGATGTATGTGGCTGGCTATCGACAGCAAAGGCAATGGATTATCATGGCTTGTAAAGAGAAAGAGATAATGCCAACTACTGAAGGCTCTCTAAACTTTAAGCAGAACCTCACCCAGATTATTGATGGATATCCAGGACATGAGCACTCTTTTCCCGTGTTTCCATTATATCACGATGTGGTAAAATTAGTTGCAGAATCTCAAACAGCTTATACTACTACCTTACTGGTGGCTTATGGCGGTCCCTGGGCTGAAAACTACTTTTATACTCGAGAAAACCCTTATGAGGATGAAAAACTCAGGCATTTCACTCCGTATGCAGATCTGGCTAGAAAAACATTACGTCGAGGACAGGGAGCTGGCCCTGGGCCTGGAGGCTGGTTCCATGATAAGGAGCATGTATTTAAAAAGCTTGCAAAGGTGGTTAAAGATGTCTATGATGCAGGTGGTATTGCAGGAGTAGGCTCTCATGGTCAGTTACAAGGTTTGGGTTACCACTGGGAATTATGGGCAGTGGCTTCTGGAGGTTTGACCAATCATGAAGCTTTAAAAGTAGCTACCATTCATGGTGCCATGGCCATTGGCCTGGAGCGGGACCTAGGAACGCTGGAAGTAGGTAAATTAGCTGATTTGTTAATTTTGGATGAGGATCCTTTAGAGGATTTGAAAAATACTACAGCCATCGATCAGGTCATGATCAATGGCCGTCTTTATGATGCAGATAATCTGGCTCAGATTGCACCGGACCAGCAAGAGGCAATCCCGACACCTTGGTTGGAAGAAATGCCCGACAATTTGCCGGGGATAAAGAATTAAGTTTTAATAATTGATGGGCGGCCGTGCCGCCCATCAATTATTAAAACTTAATTCCAATTTTAAATTTTGTGAAAAACGGTGTCCCGGGAGTAAAATGAATCTCCTCAACCGACTCTAATTCATCCCGAAGTCTTGATTCGGTAGCAAACTGTGTTTCATTCCATTCCGTGTTAAAAAGGTTTTGAATTTCGATTCCTAGCTGAATTTTTTTGTAGCTGTAGTTAAAGTTAAAATCGGTTACAAAATACCCTTTGGCAATGATGCTGTTATCCTCATTAGCAGGGCGGTTATCCAGGTAACGAAATTGAAGAGCCCCTGAAAAAGATTTATCAGAATAGTTAATGCCTCCAGTAGCTGTAAAGTCTGGTGCCAGGGGAATCAAATTATTTCCTTCGGCATCATCGATGCTACGTGCATAAGTATAGGTAAGGTCTCCATTAAACATTAGGGAAGGCCCTACTTGATATCTAATACCCAGATCAAGGCCCATTCTTCGGGTACGACCACTGGGTTCTATGATGGCCTCATCACCTACATACACAAATTCTTGTTCCAAAAATAAGTACCAGGCGGTGCTGGTAAGCATCAATTTTTTAGAGGGCTTCCATATCCCTCCTACATCAATACCAAATGCAGACGGAAGGACCTCTCTTCCATTTTGTACTACCACTACCCTACTGTCATTACTGTGAAAACCTAGCCCCGTTTTTGCAAATAGTTGCCATTTAGCATTTGGGCTAAAAACAAGGTTGGCTTTTGGGCTAAAAATGGCTTTATTAACGGATTGAAAATTGTACAAGCTGTCCAAAGCATCTTCATATGAAAAATCAAAATAATCCAGCCTTAAACCTGGTTGAAAAAGAAGTTTTCCAAAATCCAGATCTGCGCTAATGAATCCATACATATTGGCTTCAAGGACATCACCCAGGGATAAATATTGCAGGGTATTTTTTCGGTTTTGAGTACGTGAAAGTTCATTATCCATTACCTGATCCAGGCGAAAACCAAGACCAGATCTAAGAAACAAATCGAAATTATTCAACTGGAATTCTTTTTTTAAAGCACTCTCCATGCCAAAGAGGTTTCTATTTTCAAACTGGCGAATCTGGTCTCCTAAAGTTGGGTTTTGCAGGAAAAAAGTAAAATTACTGTATAGTTCAAACTGGTAATTTGTAAAAAAGAAGCGACTGTTCAGGCTTGTTTTGCTGTTCAAAAATTTTTGATGCTCAATTAATACATTGGTTCTTTTTGTTTGCCCCCCTTCAGTATCATCGATGGCTCCAAAGCGATTAATGAGTCCTGCTTTGACCGCCCGATCCGGAATCTGACCTGATGCATCCCAGCGGCTGGTAAAATGAGATAGTAAAATGGAAATTTTGTCATTATTATTGATGTTCATAGTATATTTCCCAAGTAGATTCAACCGGCTAAAATTCTGAGGTGATTCGAAAGCCCCATCCGTAGTTGTATAAGATCCGGCCAGGTAGGCCCAATGCCGTTCATTTGCTCCTGTTAAATCGATTAAAGCCGTTGTCCTTTGGTGATTAAACTGACCTATTTCCATGCTGATACTACTGTTTTCTAACCTATCTTTTAGCTGAAAGTCAATGTATCCGGCGGTGGCAAAATTGCCTTTCATTGCGGAATAAGGTCCTTTATCAAAATCAATTTGCTTAATGGTTTCGGGAATTATGAAGTGCAGATCTGCATAACCTTGTCCATGCGCATGAGAAACCATATTAACCGGAAGGCCATCCATACTAATATTGATATCTGTGCCGTGATCAATATCAAAACCACGAAGGAATATCTGCTCGGCTTTCCCTCCTCCGGCATGTTGTCCGATAAACAATCCTGGCATATGCCGCATTAGTTCCTGGGCATTGTTAACTGGATTAAGACTCAAATCAATATTGGTCATCATTTTTAGGGACTTGAGTTTATTAGAAATCACTATCTGTCCAAGATCGATCTTCTTTTCTCTTAGTTTGACCTGAATAGGATTTTTAAAGTCCTTTGCTTGAACAATGTACTTGCAGGTTTCAAATCCCAAATGGCTAAAAGCCAAAGTATCTCCAGTAAGAACAGGCTGTAATTTAAAATATCCATTATGAAGAGAGTGGCTATGGCTAGATCTGGAAAGATTAATAACAGCAACATCTTGAAGCCCCTCATTAAGATGATTGTATACCTGACCTTCCAAAAATTGAGACCAGACAGAAGAAGTTGAAAGCAACATGAAATAGAACATAAGAAGTATTCTTGAACGCATAAGCTATGTTTTTTTGGGTAATTGTAATTTTCTTTAGGTACGCGCAATATCTTCGACTCGGATTTAGAAGCAACTTCACTTTTTTCAAAAAAAAGAACAAGGATATCATAATGAACTGAATTTCAATACATTAAAAAGTTTAATAATTTTAAAAAAAGTGATATATTGCAGAAATAAAAACCAAAGCTAACTATTGACCCATATCAGCTTTTCTAAGCGATCATGACAAAAAAAGCGCTCAACATAAGCCAGGAAGAACTTGTCACTTTACTCAAAAACAGAGATCAAAGTGCCTTGTCATTATTGTACGAGAACTACAGCCTGGCCCTTTTTGGAGTCATCTTTAGGCTATTGGGTGATCAGGAGTTGGCAGAGGAGCAACTCCAGGAGTGTTTTTTGAAAATTTGGAATAATATTGAATCCTATGATTCCTCAAAAGGAAGATTATTCACATGGATGTTAATGATCGCCAGAAATACCGCTATTGACGCCATGAGGAAAAAGTCCTTTAGAGTCAATGAAAAAACCGATACATTAGAAAGTCACGTAACTATTATAGAAAAGGCCAACCGAGTTGACCTAAATGTTGACCATATAGGGATAAAAGAGGTCATTGCTAAGTTGAATAGCAAATACGCCAAGATCATAGATTTGTTGTATTTTCAAGGATATAGTCAATCTGAAGCGGCCGAATATTTGGCACTTCCTCTTGGAACTGTAAAAACAAGAGCACGTACAGCAATCCAAACTTTAAAGAATTTGCTTAATTGATTATGGAGAAAATTGATTTAACAAGTGGGATATTAGAGTTGTATGTTTCTGGTGCATTGCCACCCGAACAAATGGAAGAGATATCCCAACAAATCAGTAAGTCTCCAGAACTTAAAGCCGAAGTAGAGCGAATTGAAGCTTCTTTTATTGCTTTTGCAGAAACAATGGCTCCAAAAATTTCTCAATCTAGGAAAGCCGCTCTTTTAAATATCGGAAAGACGGCTTCTACTACCTCTCCCAAATCTTCTTTTGTGGAACCTACACCTGAAGCAAAAGTCATTCCCATCAGAAGTAAAAGATGGAGGTTAGTGGCTGTAGCTTCTGTTATTTTATTATTGCTTAGTATGGCTTTTAACTTTTTGCAGTATCAAGATTTACAGCAAAAAGACCTGGCTTTACAGCAAAAAGATCAGGAACTGGCTATCTTAAAAAACCAAGATGAAATTTTATCCAATAACCTGAATAGCCTCCAAGCCAAATACAGACAAAACCAACAGTTTTTGGCGGATATTCGTGATCCACAAACCGAAACGGTCATTTTGAATGGCAATGGAGTTAATTTTAGTGCCGATCAACAAGTAAGGGTTTACTGGAATGAAGATAGGCAATTGGCTTATATCGATGCTTTAAATTTACCGCCGCCACCACAGGGAAAAACATATCAACTATGGCGTTTATCTTCTTTAAACCCCATCACCCCTCATGATGCCGGATTACTGGATGGCTTTATGGAAAATGAGGAAAAAATATTCAATAAAACCATTTCCGGAACCTCCGTTGCCTTTGCCATTACCCTTGAGCCTGAAGGAGGTAGTGAGAGCCCTACTCTTGAGCAATTGTATGTGTTAGGGCTTGTCGGAGGATAAATTATTTCGAATTAATGGGCTAGCATTATTTCCATATACAACTCTTTATCAAAAAGTTACCTCGCCTTTAGATTCCCTTAGATCTATTTCTTTTAAATAAATTTCTAATAAACAGAACATAGGATTTATTTTAGTGTTATAACATCAATGTATAAACACTAATTTTAATTCTTAACCTAAAAACGCATTCTCCTATGACTTACAAAGAAAGAGCCCAAGACATTTACAATCAAGTTGGACAAGGAAAAGTTTTGGAAGCATTTGATCAGTATTATGCCGATAACGTAGTAATGACAGAACCAAGAGGTACACGTGAAGGGAAAACAGCCTGTCGTGAATATGAGGTTAATTTTCTCAACATGGTAGAGCAATTTAATGGCCTGGATGTTAAAAGCATCACTTCAGATGAAGACAACGGAGTAACCACTGTAGAAAGCAGTATGGATGTTACTTTTAAGGATGGTAATCGGGCAGTATTTGAGCAGGTAGCCGTACAAAAATGGGAAGGTGATCACATCGTTCATGAACGCTTCTATTATAATAATGCCTAATGACATTTGATTAGAATTTCTTATCTTAGAAAGTAGCATTGTGTCCTGAATAGAATGGAATTTTAGGGCTGGTCGACTGCCAACTATAATTTTCCATTCTATACTCACTTAATAATCACCCAAATTTGTATTATGAAAAAATTTATACTCACTTCATTAGTGCTATTCTTTCTAGGAGTTTTTGCAACAGCACAAATTACTTTGCCTCCCAATGGTGGTAACCAGAAAAGTATTGTCAAACAATACATTGGTAGTTTAGTTTCGGTTTCGGTTGAATACAATAGCCCGGATGTGACTTCTCCGCAAGGACAAGATCGAACAGGGAAAATTTGGGGACAACTCGTTCCTTATGGTTTAAATGATCTTGGATTTGGGCTACGCCAGCCTGCTCCCTGGAGAGCCGGAGCCAATGAGAATACAATAATAAGTTTTTCGCATGATGTGAAAGTAAATGGAAAGCCTATAGAAGCAGGTACATATGGTTTCCATATCATTGTTGAAGAAGAAGGCCCCTGGACTCTTATATTTACTAATAATAGCACAGCCTGGGGAAGTTACTTTTATGAAGAAAAGGATGATGCTTTGAGAGTAGAAGCTACTCCTGAAGAGACGGAGTTTACAGAATGGTTAACTTATGAGTTTATTGATCGCCAGCCTGAGTCAACTACCCTGGCCATGAAATGGGAAAAAATAGCCCTCCCCTTCAAAATTGAAGTGGAAAATATGAAGGAAGTATATGTTGACAATATGAGAAAAGAATTGCAAAACAGTAAGGGGTTTACTCACCAGGCCTGGATTGCAGCTGCAAATTATTGTGCCAGGAACAAGTATAACCTGGAAGAAGCCTTATCCTGGGCTAATACTGCTATCAGTGGCTCTTTTGTCAGCATCAAAAATTATAATACTTTATCTGCCAAAGCTAATGTTCTTTCAGCTATGGGTAAAACGGATGAAGCCACTGCCGTGATGGATGAAGCCATCCGTGAACCTACTGCAACGTCTTTCGGGATATTTCAGCATACCCAACGATTAATAAATGCCGGTGCTAACGAAAAAGCTTTAGAAGTTGCTAGTTACAATCATGAACGGTTCAAGGGAGCCTGGCCTACCGAAACAGGGCTTATGCTGTCTTATTCTGCCAATGGAGAATTGAAAAAAGCTCTTAAACATGGGGAGTTGGCCCTTGAAAATGCTCCAAATCCACCCAATAAGAATAGAATTCAATCAATGGTTGATAAGCTTAAAAAAGGAGAAAAAATTAATTAACAATGGATTATTGCATATTAAAGAATTTCGTTTCCAACGAAATTCTTTAATATGCAATAATCTCTTAATCATCAATCTTCGAATGCCCCAAAGCTTTCAATAGTTCCTTATCCAGGCTCAACAAAATATCTTCTCGTCCAGAATAATATCCCCTGGTAAACCTTTTTGATTTAGTCCCTACCTGCATTTGTTCACATACTTGCCAGTCTTGTCGATTGGTTAGATCCCAAAAGTCGACAGCCGACTGAATTCTAGCCTGGGCATTTTTATCCTCAATTACATCCGGATGAAAAAGCCAATAGCAATCATTGATTATTTTTCCCGGGCCTTTCGGAATGATATGATGGAATAAAACAAAATCGGGGTGTGGAGTCAGCAACATGTTTGGAAATACAGAATAATAATAAACCCTTTGCAAGTCGTCCCCTGATACCTTACATACCGGAGGTCCGGCAGCTTCTCCATCCATGGTCATACTTCCTCGTTTTTTACTTATTTCCATGAAGCCTCCGATAACAGCCCCTTTACTAAAATCATGCTGAGCAGATTGAAAAGGAGTCAGCTCTGAAAGTAAAGGATGAACTCCAGGGCAGTGATAACATTCTTGATAATTATGTAGAATAAGTTTCCAGTTGCAGTTTAATTCATATTTAATATGATGAGCTATTCTCAAATCCGCCATATTCCAATCTGAAAATTTCCCCATTAAGGCTTCCATCTGATCTTCGAAAGGAACCGGATCTTCAGCCAGAGAGATAAATAAAAATCCTTCCCAATTGGTCACATGAGCTTTAAATAAGGAGCATTCCGATTTAAGAAATCCATTTCCTTCTTTCATTAAAGGTGCCGAGATTAAATTTCCATCCAATTGATAAGTCCAGGCATGGTATGGACACTGTATGGTTTTAGATTCAAAATGTCCTTTTTCTTCAGTGCACAATTGGGTACCTCGATGCCGACATACATTAAAATGAGCTTTAATCTCATTGGATTTATCCCTTACCAGAATAATGCTCTCATCTTCAACTTGAATCAATTTGAAGTCTCCTACAGCAGGAATTTCTTCAGCTCTACAGGCGTATATCCAAAATTTATAAAATATTTTTTCTATTTCTTCCTGATATATTTTCTCGTCATGATAATATTTGCCGGGTAGGGTTCTCTGACCATCGATGATGGGATAATCTATTCCCCGTTTTTGAAATTTTTTCATTTCCGAAAGTTTTGTCTACTCAGTAATTAAGACCTAATTTTAAAGGTTCCTCCCTGTTAATTTACATATCTTTCCTTAATAATATTAAAATGCCTTAATTCATGTCCTGCAATGTGGTAAGCTAAGCCTCTTACTGTTCTCTTGTTAACGATACTTCCATCCAGATCTATTCCAAAACCACCTCTCATAAAACAGTCATCGGGTAAATTTTCAAATAAGGCAATGGTCGACCTCCGAACCCATTCATATTCATAAAAGATGCTATCTAAGCTCCTTTCATTAGCTTTCGAATATTTGGCATAATTATCCTGATCAAAACCATGCAAGGGTGTCTGATCATTTCGGGCAAACCTGAGAGCCCTGTAGGCAAAAATTCGCTCATCATCAATTAAATGCACCAATATTTCTTTAATGGTCCATTTATCTTTTTCGTATCTGTATAATAAGGTATCTTCTGGAAGATTGTACACATAGTCTTTTATAGTCAGAAAGTTAGTCCATAGATGTTCCAGTATTTTCCCATCATCAACTAACAAATCCAGGTAGATTTTTGAATATTTAGGATACTCACCAGGGATTGGCTTATTGATCTTTTTCATATGGCTTTGGAGTTTATTTAAAATTTTTAGCCCAGGTCTTTGCCCAGGCTCCTAAAGGTTCTATTAGCTCATACAGCTCCTTTCCTTGATCAGTCAAAGTATATCCTTCAATGGTACGCTCTATTAAAAATGCACCTTTTAATTCTTTAAGCCTCTTATTCAAGGTAGTAGGAGAAATGGATTCACAATATTCCTGAAGCTTTCGAAAAGTACTAGGGCCAGAATATAAATGCCATATGATCCCCATCGACCAGTTTCTTCCAAGCAGATCTAATAAGGCCATAATGGGAACGCCAGATTTAGAACCTCTTACAGGTTTCCCAGGTGTTGGTGATTTCATCTTTGCTACATTTATTGTAGCAAAGCTACACAAAATGTAGCACTTGTCAAAATTAAACAATTGACTTTTTTAATGGTCAATTTGAATAATCTTTCTCTAAAATATTAAGGTGATGCTGGGTGTGGTAAATCGTAAACATGAGCATTTCGCGGATGGTAAGCTTACCAAGAAGAGGATGCGGCAGAACATAGATGCCCATTTTATCTTCATTCCAGCGATTGATTACCTTAGATAATTTCTCTACTTCCTTTTGCAATTGAGTTTTTAATGCTTTTTTGGAATGACCATTTCCTTTTGGAATATAGGGGCCGGTAGCACTCCCTCCTTCTGCTAGTTTTTTCCTATATTTTTCTACTAATTCTTCATAAGTTCTTTCTTTTCTTTCATTCTTTTTGCCAAATCTGGAATCGAGTACTAAAAGGGGTAACCGCAAAGCTAAGTTCAGTGGCCTGGTACTTTTTAATAAATGATCTAAATGCCCTGCTGCTGTCCATTTATCTTTTATCTTTTGGAGATTTAAATCCGCTTCGTCCTGTTGATCAAGCCAAGAAAGTAATTGATCATATTTTAATTTCAATCCCTCAATAATTTCTTGTTTTGAATGAATTGACGACCTATTTTCCATAATCGAATTATTTTGACATTAATCATAATTATAACTGAAGGTAATTAATATACCCTAGTTATTTATAATGGAAAATAAGTAATGGATTTTATTTTTTGGAGAATTAAATGTGATTGCTTATCAAAGCTTTTTTCTCACGCAAATTTCCCTGATTTTGCAAATACGGCAAATTAAGTTATCAAAACATTATACAATCGTAGGATCATAATATAAATTAATCTGCACATTTACCCATTTTCACATTTGCAAATCAATCTAATCAAGTTCTTCTTCAATACTTTTTTTCACATTTTGGATCGCTTGCTTTACCGTTTCATATCGACTTAACTTAAACCTGCGGTTAATTTCCAATCGCCACAAATAACTTAAGAGTTCTTTTTTGGTTTGTTCCGTTAAGTTCATCGGAAGGTCAAAACGAAGGAAATTGCCTCTCTGATCAAAGATCATATGAGCATGCAACCTGTCATTAATAAGTGAGAAGTAATTTGGAAAAGTTTTCATTTCATCAATTCCATCCTCTACCTTTTCAATTAGGTTATAATAATAATCGTACAGGGCAATTATTTTAAAGCGCAATGAATCATTTTTAATGGTTTTCATGCCACTAGCCTTGAGGGATTCATATCCCGACCGATTAATGATGGGGGTATAATCTCGAAACAAGGCAATATAAAAAAGCTGGATAGAATCCTGGGTAACGGTCTTATTGTTTATTAAATCCCTGAATACTGCATTGGCTCTTAAGCTTAGTTGATGGCCTCCCATATTCCCATCAAAATCCTGGATATCGATGCTAATCCCGTTATTTATTTCCCGCAATATTTTTTCTTCAGAAAGACGGCTGTTTCTGTTGTCGTTCCAGTTGCTTAAAGCAAAGGCGGAGATCACAGCAATAAAAATGGATAGAAACTCAAAGGCGTATTTTTTCCAGGAAGTTTTTTTCATTTTTCAGTTTTTCTTAGCATTGAACTCCTCCATCTTTTTCTTATGACTCTCCTCACCACTTAATTCATATGCTTTGGCCATATATTTGGCGGCATTAGCGAAATCATTCTGAGCTGCGTAATATTCTGCTAAAGAATAATGAGCGTTTGCACTTTGAGGATTGTATTCGATATTTAATTGGAAAACAGCTTTGGATTTTTGTTCTACTCCCATGGCCAGATACATATTGCCAAGCATATCAAATAAGTCTTCCTCATAGGGTGGGACAAAATAACCAAAATTATCTTTCAGTTTTTCTTCTCTGTGCCTAATAATTTCGAGTAATTCCTCAAGAGGAGTCTCAGGATTATTGAATTTTAAGACATCCTCCATCTGGTACCACTCAAATAAGTGGATTAGGCCATCTAAAATAGAAGGTAGAGGAATGGTCCCATGAATATCATGCTCATAAAATTTCCATTGAATGCCGAGGCCATTTTGCTTATACCTCTTAGCAATTTCTGAAAATTCAATATTGGAACGAGCAGATAAGGTATAATCAGAGGTGTCTTGCATCACATTTTTTATCGTAATGGCCTTATCTTGCATATGGAGTGGTCCTCCTAAGGAAAGAAATAAGGACTTGCCTGCAAAAGATTTACTGGCGAATACTTTTTTTGATTCCTGAAGTAACTTCTGATCATCCCAATATAAGCTAGGATCAATAGCCAGGTAATTATCAAATAAATCAGCATGATGAACTAAAGTATTGATAGCAAACAAACCACCATAGGAGTGGCCAATTAAAGTTCTATAATCCGTTACTAGATATTTTTTTTCTACAAATGGAATTAGTTCCTCTTGAATGTATTTGAGAAAATTATCGGCCTCGCCATTCTCCTCAGTAAATTCAAAGCCATACTTCATCGTTATTTTGGAGGTCGTTAAATCTCTTGTTCGGTGTTTACTATTATCAATCCCTATGATGATCATTTCTGGCATAAAGCCTCCCCAATAATAAGAATGGACAGTTGAAACGGCATCAAATAGCATCTCTCCATCTAATACATAGAGGACCGGATATTTTCTTTTGCCATCAGGATCATAACTTTCGGGGAATTGAACATAAATGTTTCGTGACTCATCTAAAATATCTGAGTAAAGACTATCTGTAATTCCAATTTCAATCAGGAATTTTGACTGTGCATTTCCTTCTTGGCCTATTCCCATCAGGACCATCATCAATAAGGCGACTATTCTATTTACCATACGAATCTGAGTTCTTTTAGCTTGATTTTTATTGGAAAAAAACAATCTCATAAGGATGATGCTTATTTTCTACTAATAGTTGTTTGCAATTGTCATTTAAGATGGATCAGGTTTGATCCATTGCTGTGGAGATCTTTTTTCATCAGGAGTTTGAACATTGTTACTTTTGAAATCACTTAGCCGAATACCTCACTCGTCTTTTTATTTCCTTTACTTCTTCAGGAGTTAGTTCTCTCCATTTTCCCAATTCCAGACGGCTGAGTTTTATGTTCATTATGCGAACACGTTTCAGTTTTTTAACCTCGTAACCCAGATGTTCACACATACGCCTGATTTGTCGGTTGAGCCCTTGGGTAAGCACAATTTTAAAGACATTGGTATTGATTTTTTCGACCTCACATTTCTTAGTTACCGTATCCAGGATCGGCACTCCACTGCTCATTTTTTGAATAAAACTAGTAGTAACGGCCTTATCTACACTGACGATATATTCTTTTTCATGGTTATTATTAGCCCGTAAGATCTTATTAACCACATCCCCATCATTGGTTAAAAGAATCAATCCTTCAGAAGCCACATCCAGGCGTCCGATGGGAAATATTCTTTGTGGATAATTGATATAGGAAATGATATTGTCCTTTGCTTTTTGATCTGTTGTGCAAATGATTCCTTTTGGCTTATTAAAAGCCAGATATACCGTTTTATCCTTTTTCTTTAAAGGCTTACCGTCTAATAGTACCTTATCCCCTTCTTCTACCCTATTTCCTGGCCGAGCCACCACTCCATTTATGGTAACTCTGCCATCTTTAATGATTTCATCAGCTTTACGTCTTGAACAAAGCCCTGTATCACTGATGAATTTATTAAGGCTGGTTGAAAATTTATTGTTATCTGACATCTTATTGTTCTATCATTTTTGACAAAATCTCTTTCATTAGCTTCCCACAAACTGCAGCTGTAATACCACTTACATCCCTGGGTGGATTAAACTCAACAATATCGGCACCAATAACCGGAACTTTAAGAGATTGAATAATATGAAGGACCTCCCTTGAACTCAAGCCTCCAGCTTCCTGATGTGAAACACCCGGAGCAAAAGCAGGGTCCAAAGCATCAATATCCATGGAAATATAAACTGGTTGATCAAATTCAGGTAGCCTGTTCATATCCAGATTATTCATTTCAATGGTCTCCACCCCAAACCTTTCAATTTGTTCCCACTGGTGTGGGTTGAGCGCCCGGATGCCAATCTGTACCAGTCGGCTAGCTAATTCATTTTCCATAATACGCGCAAAGGGACAGGCATGGGAGTAAGGATCTCCCTCAAACTCATCATACAAATCACCATGAGCATCAATATGCAAAATATGAATTCCGTCATAATGCTTTGCATAGGCTTTTAACAAAGGAAAAGAAATGGAATGATCTCCGCCTAACGTAAGCAGTCTATATCCCTGATTCAAATGACGAAGTGCTATTTCTTCAATTTCTTCATATTTTTTTATGGAAAAATCACCTTTATCTTCAATCAATTCGCTAGCAATATTCATTCCATTTTCAGCATATGAATTATAAGCTTCCGAGTGAAAAGATTGTCGAATTAAAGGCGGGGCTAAGGCAGGTCCACGCAGAAATGAAGATTTCAAATCGTAGGGTATGCCTTGGATGGCTATTTTCTTCATTTTTCTTTTTTAAGAGACATCGTTCGATCGTAAAGAAATTCTATTAATTTTTGTCGATCCTGGTAGGGTTCCATTTCATCATAAAATATGGGATCGCCAATTTCCATATCTATTGTTTTACCTCTCTTATTCATGATTTCATGAAGTAATAAACCCAAACGCAAGTTCATGCTAAACTTGCTGACAAATTGAAAGAGCCGGCTATTTTTCCCATAAAAAAATATAGGAACTACAGTGCATTGAGTTTCATGAATCCGAGTACAAATAAACCTTCGCCATGGAAACTCTTCTATTTTTCCAAAAAATTTCATTGAGGTAGCAACACCTCCTGAAGGAAAAATTGCCAATGCCTCTCCCTTTCTTAAACGTTCTGTGGTTAATTCTTTGGTTTTTAAATTAATGGCTAAGGCTTCTTCATTGCCCCGAAAATCAACTGGCAGCAAATGGCCCTTCATAATGGGTTCACGAGATAAGACTTCATTTACCAGGAGGAAATAATCACGTCGTACTCTGGTAACCAAATGACATAAAATGGCCCCATCAACTACTCCAAAAGGATGATTGGCCACAAAAATGACAGGGCCTGTTTTGGGCACTTTTTCCAATTGACTGGCGTCAAAGTTCATTTTGATGTTCAGCTTGTTTAGGGCATTTTCCCAAACATCGAAAGGGTTAGGCGTTTCATCATGTAATTCGTTATAAATATTCTGAAGATATTCCCTCCCAGTCAATCTCTCCACTGTCCCGATAATCCAACGCTTAAATTGAGAGTCATGAGGGCTGGTATAGGTAAATTTATGCCCATGATAGGCTCTTTCCTCGTTTATTTGTGGATCTAACTTAGTATTCATGCCTCAAAATTAAGGCAAATAAGGCATAAAGCTGAATCAGTTCTCATTTTTTAATTTATTCTCCTCATACCTTGCCTTCTTGGATTTGAACGGAAAGTCTTTAAAAAGTTGAATACCCAATTCAGGTAAAACCGGACCTCTGATTTCGATTTTTTTACCTCCTATATTGATGATTTCATTGCAAGAGGGTTTGGGCTTACCCCCACTGAACTGCTGTAGATGTTCCTGACTCATACAAAATACAACTCTGGAAATACGCGACCAATGAATCGCCCCGCTACACATCACGCAGGGTTCTGCACTAGAATACAAGGTATATCCTTCCAAGCTGATAAGGTTATGAGAACGGCAATACTCACTAATTACAGTTAATTCAGCATGAGCAGTAGGATCAGAATAGGCCATACACTGATTGGTTGCAGAAGCTACTATTTGATCATCTTTTACCAATAAGGAAGCAAATGGATCAATATTTTTTTCTGCAGCCGACCGAGCCAATTGAATTACTTGCTTGATATATTTTTCATCATTTGTCATTTGTCATTTGTCATTAAAGTTATAAAGGATTTAATTCAAAAAATGGATCGCCTTCTACCTCCTGACCAAAAGCAAGAGTATAGCCATCAGGATCTTGAATGGCAAATTCAAAATTACCATAAGCTGAACGAAGCTCCGGTTCATAAGCAATAATTGCCCCTTTTGTTTTAAAAGAATCGAATAATTGTAGGGCATTTCTAACCCAGAAATAAGCATCCCATAAGCCTTCATTATGTCTCAGCCCCTTCTCTCCGGCAACTTGAAGCATAATAATGATATTTTCACGCTTCGGCATGGCGAAAAATGGGGGTTCACCCCATAAAGGTGGTTTATCAAATCCCAAAACCTCAACATAGTAATCAACAGACTTTAGAAGGTCAGTTACTAAAAATAAAGGTGCGGAGCCGTAGAATTGGTGGTTCATAGGTTTTATATTTTTGTGATGAGTGAGGGGTGACGAGTGACGAGTTTAAGCAGTTGATTAAATGGAAGTATAGTTACTTATTTGTGCTTTTTTCTCACGCAGATTTCGCAAATCACGCGAATTTTCATATTGTGAAATAAGAGGAACGTTTGAATATGGAATGCAATTATTTGCCCAATAAACCTCAAATAACAGAAGCACTTTAAATCCTGTTTTCAAGCACTCATCACTCATCACTACTTAACTTTCCACTGAATATGCGATTCCTTTAATGAAGCACAAACCGGATCTCCAAACTTATCCATTAATTTTATCTCAGCTACTAAGGGCCGCTTATTTTCGGAGGCCTGATTAACTTCTTCCCAACTAAGGTGGTTGAGTTTAATTTTGGCTCTTCGAAACATATCTTTTTGCCCATCTACGAGATTATACCAAACCAGGTATAGAAATTTATCCCCTGTTTTTCCAAAGATAAAAGGCCCCAGGAAATTTGGACTTCCGTCTTTTCCCATGTTATAATGTGCTACAAATTCAAAAGTCTTATAGGAAGCATTACCAGGAGTATCTTCAATTAGTTCCTGATTTTTTTGTTGCGCTAAATAAATATCCTCTCTTCCCAGGCAATTTTTTCCCGGGAAATCAGAACACTTCAAGTGAAAAACAATATCTTTTTTCATATTATCTTGAATTAATTAACCAAAATTTAATCTCATTTGAATTCACATTCAAATCAAAATCTGGATTTTTAATCTTAAAAAAAATGAAAAACAATATCCTCTTATTTGTTTTATTAGTTTTGGTTTTAGGCTGCCAAAAACAAGACCGGAATCCGATATTTGATGATGGCACTTCTCAATATTGGAATGATGATCAGGCTCCTTTTTATCACAGCGTAGCATCTGGGGACCCTCTGGCTGATGCTGTAATCATCTGGACACGTATAACTCCTGAATATGAAAGTGAAATTAAAGGTACCTGGTCAATCGCATCTGATGAAAATATACAAAATGTGATTAAATCAGGAGAATTTATGACCAATGTTGAAAAGGATTATACCGTCAAAATTGATATAGATGGATTGGAAGCAGACACCTATTATTATTATCAATTTCAAGCCCTAAACAAAAAATCTCCCATCGGTAGGACCAAAACAGCAGCAAGTGGTGCAAATGAGGAAGTTCGTTTTGCAATAGTAAGCTGTTCAAATTTTGAGGCAGGCTATTTTAATGCATTAGGCAGAATAGCAGAACTAGAGAATTTAGATGCAGTATTACATCTCGGTGATTATATTTACGAATATGCAGTTGGAGGTTATGGTGATACTACCTTGGGGAGGCTACATTTACCTGATAAAGAAATCATTGATCTCCAAGATTATCGGACCCGTTATTCTCAGTACCGACTGGATGAAGATTTTCAAAAGGCTCATCAAATGCATCCATTTATTGCCATTTGGGATGATCATGAAATTACCAATAATGCCTACCAAACAGGAGCACAAAACCATCAGCCTGATGAAGGGGATTATAATTTAAGAAAAGCGGTGGCAAGTCAGGCTTATTATGAATGGCTCCCTGTTCGAGAAACGGAAGATCAGCACCTTTATCGGATACTGAATTATGGATCTTTAGTAGACTTGATTATGCTGGATGAGCGTTTGGCAGGCCGATCTGCTCAAGTAGATAGCATTACACAAGAAGGTTTTTCCAGCCCTGAAAGATCAATGCTGGGAAAAGAACAACTGGCTTGGTTTAAAGAACAATTAAGCAATTCCAAAGCCCAATGGAAGGTAATTGGGAATCAGGTGATTTTTTCAAAATTGGATATTTCTGCCCTAGGGTGGCGGGGTGTTATCAATACAGATGCCTGGGATGGCTATCCTGCTGAACAAGACGACATTACCCGTCATCTAATAAACAATCAAATTGGCAATGTAATTTTTGTTTCTGGAGATACTCACCGTGCCTGGGCTTTTGAAGTACCTGAATCCATCGAAGCCTACAAAAATGATCCAAGTGCAACTGTGGCTGTAGAGTTTGGGGCAACCAGTATTTCCTCAGCCAATACAGATGAAAGAGTCCCTGTCGACACCGTATTATTAATTGAAAAAAGATCAATGGATCCTCAATTCAACCCACATATGAAGTACAATAACCAAAGGGATCATGGGTATATTTTGCTTACTTTAAATGCAGAGGAAGCTGTTGCAAAATTCCAAGTAGTTGAAACAGTAAAAAAGAAAACGAATGTGGAACGAACGGATAAAACGGCAAGGGTAAAAAGTGGGAGCCATAGTTTGGTAATACAGTAGTCTGGTAGTCTGGTAGTCTGGTAGTCTGGTAGTCTGGTAAGATGTCAAATTAATAGATACATACTAGACTACCAGACTACTAGACTACTATAACACCAGACTACAAATTAGCCATAACCCACTCAATTGCTTCCCCTGAAGTTGGAAATACCATATCAGCTTCTTTTAATTTTTCGGCTGACTGGGAGTTGCTAACGGCGAGGGTGAACAGACCTGCACTTTTTGCGGCCTGAAGTCCAGCTGGAGAGTCTTCAATGGCTATCCCATTTTCAATATTAAGATTAATTCTTTCAGCAGCCAGTAAATACATATCGGGTGCAGGTTTCAAATTAGGAACATCATCAGCAGTGACCACCGTAGAAACATAATCCGGTAATGGTAAACGAGAAAAAACAGCGTCGGCATCTTTTCGGGAGCTATTGGTGGCAATCCCTAGTTTCAAATATTTACTCAACTGGAGAATATACTCTTCTACTTTGGGAAAAAATTGGGCTCGCTCGGAAGCTAATTGATGATAAGATTGGGCCTTTTCTATTTGTAGTGTTTTATACTCCACCGCAAGATTATGATTTTTAACTACTGATTCAGCCAAAAAACGATCTGATTTTCCTATCCATTGATCAAACCATTGGTGATCAAAATGCAGTCCCTGCCTCGCCAGTACCTCCAACCAGGCTTCCATGTGTAAAGGTTCTGAGTTTACTAAAGTACCATCTAAATCGAATATGATGCCGTCTATTTTCATTATTATTTCTACAAATTATTTGATAATGGTTGTCAAGCTTGTGGTTGTATGCTTAAAAGTTTTTTTTCTACTTATAGGAAGTATGTAGAAGTATACCCGCCTGTTGCGGGTGAAGTAAATAGAAGTAATTTGTTGTATTTAGATTAATTTAAGATAATCTACTTACTTCTATTATACTTCTATTTTAAAAACAATTCATTTCAAATGAGTTTATAAAAAAATCAAAAACTACCCTTTTACCCCAAAATGCATCCATAAACTGACACCAGTAATTAAGGTAACCACAATCCAAAAGGCATCATAGCCAAAAATGGCGATAAAACTTAATCCTAATGTAGGTGCAACCACTTTGGTTAAAGACCAGGTCATCCAGTACCAAGCCATATAATCGCCCCTTCGATTTGGAGGACTCATATTGAGAGCAATAGAATTATTAAATGGAAGGTAAAAAATTTCTCCAAAGGTGAACAAGAGAGCAGCTATTACACACCAAATAAGTGCTCCTGAAAATAAAAAGGGAATATAAGAAACAGCCAACAGAGCTAGGCCTAATATAACATAGGGTTTGATCCTATTCCCCTTTTCTATAGC
This sequence comes from Saprospiraceae bacterium, assembly GCA_028285545.1. Classification (GTDB taxonomy): domain Bacteria; phylum Bacteroidota; class Bacteroidia; order Chitinophagales; family Saprospiraceae; genus JANQPA01. The sequence continues at coordinate 32,187 of JANQPA010000054.1, forward strand.
ATGTATGGCCGGCATTTCAATGATCACCACCAGCACACAATTCATGGCCATTAATAATCCAATATACCGCTCATCAAAGCCCCACTCACTTTTAATAAAAACGGGAACCGAATAAAACCACTGTACGAAGGCGAAGCTCATTAGGAAAGTGGCCAGCAGATATAACATGTATTTTTTGTTTCTAAAGGGAGCAATTTCATGGCCAGGTTCAGGGCTTTCCACTACAACTGGTTTCGAAATTTCTCTTTGCTTCCAATTCAAAGACACCCAGGCCAAGAAAGAGGCGGCTACCAGGCAGGTAATACCATCAATCCAAAATAAGCTTCCATAGCCAATCGATACGGCCACAAAGCCTCCCACTGCAGGAGCGGCAGTCATCCCCAAGTTGATGGCCAAACGAATTAAAGCAACAGAGCGCCCCGTTTCACTTTTCGGAACGTATTGTCCAATAGCAGTAGTAACCGCCGGACGATAGGCCTCCCCGAAGAGAGAAGCAACTAAAACTAATAAGAATAAAGGCCAAAAGGTGGTGGCCCATTGTAGCATAATAAAGAGAACTCCACTAACTGCAAAACTTACAAAAATGACTGGATTAGGGCCATATTTATCGGAATATCGGCCTCCGAAATAAGATCCTATCAGTGATCCTATCCCAAAAGCACTGGCAATGATACCTGCTTGTTCTAAAGAAAACCCCAGAATAGTGGTTAAGTAAACAGTAAGGAAAGGGAATACCATCGTCCCAAATCGGTTAATGATGGTCAATATGGCCAGCACCCAAATTTCTTTAGGATGACCGGAATAAGCTTCCTTATAAAGCTCGATGGTTTTGGTGAGGGTTTTTCGCATGTTTTTTATTGTAAGGTTACCAGCCTAAAACCAAACAAAATGGGGATTCGTTCCCCATAATTTATATTTTACTAAAAACTCAATAAATACCATTTTTCACCTCGACGGACCAGGTTCATGGTCTCCTCTCGCTGGCCGTTTGGCCCAAATAAAAAATCAATACTGGCTCGGTCTCCATCAATCTGAGGCTCCCCAGTAATTTTAGCTGGCTTGAAATACTTGATAAACTCCTGTTGGTGGCTTTGGCTGGCTTCGGCTATTTTGCAAAGGTCTTTGGTGTCCCCATCTCCTTGGTTTTGAGGGTCGCAAAGGTTTTTCATTTGACTGAAATCGCCAGATTTGGCGGCTTGAAAAATGGTTTCAAGTACTTTTGTTGGGCTGCTGTTGACTTCCATATTGTTGAAGGATTGTTTTTGGGTATTGCAGGAGGTTAAAATGAAAAATCCTAAAACTGATAATTTCGCCCTAATAATTCTTTTCATTTCTATAGATTTGTCGTTTTTGGTTTCTTATGAATTGGTATCCTCATCTTCAGCAAATCTTATATGTCGCTACTCTGTAGCTCTATTTATGCATGTTTATTACCGAAGGCTTTCGCCATCGGCTTTGATATGCCGCCATTCTATGGCTTTATGTTCATTAATTGTGATATCAATTCAGGATATATCTTCTCTGTTTGCAGTTCAATCTTAAGAGTGTTGTTTTGATAAGAAACCAGTTGCAATTCCTTTGAATCATACAATTTATCCAAAATCTCACTCAATTGATAAATTAAGGTATGACTTGGTGAGCTTGATCTAATAAAATAACTCGGAAATTTTTGATGTCGTGACCATAAATCACTTAATTGAATCCTTAGAAAATCAAAGTTTCTTTTTCTTCGAATCAGAAATGGATGGCAATCTGAATAAAATGATCTGGCGATCCATTTAGTCTTCAATAGTTGATTTTGTTTTTTTGGAGAAAACATTAAACTTCCTGAGCTAAATGTGGCCTTTTTTATTCTGAACTCCCACTTGTAAGGATGAGGAACTTTACCCGAAGCATTATAAGACCACGCATTATAGGAGCCTTTTGTATTTCCACCAAGTTGAATCATAATGGCGTCAAATTCTTCACAAATTTCTTTGTTTTTCAAGAAAAAAGGAGAAGAAAATTCATCTTGGGAGGCATCTGGGGTAACAGGCATATTATTATATAATTAGTTTATTAATACAGAAAGAGTTATTCGACTAATGCCTGTTTTACATAAAAATCTACCTTCTTTGCTTCAATATCCTCCAAAGATTTCAATTTTATATGCCGGCGATATTTTCCACCACCTTCTAACACCTTTTCTGGGTCTTCAAACAGGTAGCCATTACTAAATTCAAAAGAGACATGTTTTTTATAAACAAAGACACCTCCAAAATCCTCATTATGTGAAAAGATAATTCCACCGTACATCATTTTTTCCTTTGTTTCTGGAAAATTATCGAAAACGATGGCTCGTAATTGTTTTAAAATCTGATACTTAGTATCGTCAAGCATCATTACACCATCAATGAATTCCTGAACTTTTTGATCTGCAGATTTTGCCATCGCTTGCATTTTATATTTTAAATTCCCAATCCCACATTTTGCTATTCTACCCAGACTACCAAAAACTATTCCACAGGGATTATTTTATATACAATACCCGGGTTTTCCACAGAAAAATGAATATATCCATCTCTGTCCACTTCAATATCTCTCAGTCGGCCAATATTTTTCAAGAGAGGCTCCTCCTTGATAATTCGATCTCCATCTAAGGTCAGGCGGGCGATGTATTCAAATCGAAGGGAGCCTGCCAGGATGTTGTTTTTCCAATTGGGATAGCGATCTCCTTTTACAAAAGTCATTCCGCAAGGAGCGATGGAGGGCACCCAATATTTTTGGGGCTGTAGCATCCCCTCATTTTGGGTGATATCCGTAAAGCGGGTACCATTATAATTGATGCCATAGGAAATGACAGGCCAGCCGTAATTTTGCCCTTTTTGAATCATATTCACTTCGTCCCCTCCCCTAGGGCCATGCTCGTGGGTCCAAATGCGTCCTGTTTCCGGGTGCATAGCCACTCCCTGCGGATTGCGATGCCCGTAGGAATAGATCGAAGTCTTTGCATTTTTATCTTTCACAAAAGGATTGTCTTTAGGAATACTTCCATCATCATTAATTCGATGGATTTTCCCGCAATGGTTATTGAGATATTGTGGATTGTCATTTCTCCTGCCACGGTCTCCTACTGAAAAGTATAAATATCCTTCTTTGTCAAACTCTAATTTAGAGCCATAATGATGGCGGGTAGGCAGATAAGGCTGTGCTTCAAAAATGATTTCTTTATTTTTTAATTCATTGTCTTCTAATTTAGCCCGCATGATTGCAGTGGTAGCCGTGTTTCTGTTGCCTGGTTTAGAATAAGACAAATAAATCCAATTATTTTTTTCAAAATCAGGATGGAGTTCTACATCCATCAAACCTCCCTGTCCTCTTGAAATGACTGGAGGGGCACCATTTACTCGTTGAAGCCCTTTATAATCATTGTATCTATATAAGGTTCCCGTTTTATCTGTTACCAGGATATCTCCACTTGGTAAAAAAGCCATTCCCCAGGGACTATTCATTCCTGTGATTACTTTTTCGAGTCGAAACTTTTGTTCTTGCGTTTCGAAGGTTTGCGACCAGTTCATCCTTTCATCAAAATCATTGCTGGTAAAGTTTTCTAAGCCTCGCATTATATAGCTCGTCAATTCATCGATTTCCCTATCCGAAAATGTGGTATCATAGGGTGGCATTCCATCCTCAGGAATTCCCTCTTTAATTGATACCTGGACTTCTTTCCAGGAATTCCCATACAGCCATTTCCGGTTGACAAAACTTTCCAGGCGTTCACCATGACAACTAGCGCAATATTTTTTATAATTCTCACTGGCAGAAGCCATAGATTTTTTATTAGTAAAACTTAAAATCGTTACAGCAACAGCTGCTAAAATGATAAAAGTTGCAAGTATTTTTTTCATAGTCAAATATTAAGATGGCCTTGACAAAATATAGGAGTTATTCCCAATTCTGGAATTCTATTATCGAAGTATTGGAAACAAATTGAAATAATTAGAAATAAAGTAGAAGTAAGTGTAGAAATTCATGCTAGTAGCTTACAACAAATTATTTCAACAATACTTCCTGAGCCTCAGGCGAATTACTTCTATCTTACTTCATTCATTTTCTTAAAAATCATCAAAATAATAATCACTAAAATTTTCGGGGTGACTAATGTTACATCAATAATCCATAAAAATGGTCAAATCCAGTTAAATTAACCTTAATTTAAAATCGAAATTAACTTCTTAGCTTTTATAGCATTTTTATTCAGCATTAAATTTTGATAAAAACACTCAAACATGCAACACAAATCTGCTTATATCTTCTCATTATGTTTCTTGTTCACTTTTTTCATTTTTACTTCAAATGCGCAGGAAGAAAACGGCGAAAAACAAGCTATTATCCAACAAATGGATAAGGAAACGGAAAAATATGGAAAGATAGCTCATGAGATTTGGGGCTTAGCCGAGCTTGGTTATCTCGAATCCAAGAGTACCGAAATTTTACAAAATCATCTTAAAAAAGAAGGTTTTAAGGTTAGTGCTGGCGTAGCAGGAATGCCAACAGCTTTCGTAGCAGAATTTGGTAGTGGTAAACCTATTATTGGCCTCTTGGCAGAATATGATGCATTACCAGGGATGTCACAGGAGGCCGTTCCCAATCAAAAGGCCAGAGAGGGCCAATCAGCAGGACATGCTTGCGGCCATCATCTTTTTGGTACAGGTTCCCTGGCTGCAGCTGTTCACATAAAAAATTGGTTGGAAAAGACAGGTACTTCCGGCACGATTCGTCTCTATGGTACTCCTGCCGAAGAAGGAGGTGGTGGAAAGGTATACATGGTACGTGCAGGACTTTTCGATGATGCAGATGCGGTGTTATCCTGGCATCCCGGGGATGAAAACAATGCAGATGCGGGTTCTTCCTTAGCAGCTGTTTCAGTTAGATTTAGATTTAAAGGTGTTTCTGCACATGCAGCCGGAGCTCCCTGGAGAGGTAAAAGTGCTTTGGATGGAGTAGAAACACTAAATTATATGGTCAACTTAATGAGGGAACATGTCACTCCCGATTCCAGAATTCATTATGCTATTCTAGATGGATCCAAAGCCCCCAACATTGTGCCTGCTTTTGCGGAGGTCGCTTATATTATCCGTCATCCAGATATGAATGAATGTAAGGACATGCTAGAAAGGGTCATTCTCCGCTCCAAGGCTGCTGCTATGGGTTCAGAAACGGAAGTCAGTCATGAGATCATCACCGGCTATTTTAATAAACTGCCTAATAAAACACTGGCCGAAGTTATGCACGCCAATCTGGAGCTAGTAGGAGGTGTTCAATATACGGAGGAAGAACGTCAATTTGCCGCCAGCATTATGGAATCATATCCTTCAGATGATTTAACTCCCGAGTCGGCCCAAGTAGTAAAACCTCTTAAAGTAATTACTAAGGGCATGGGCGGATCAACTGATGTAGGAGATATTAGCTGGGTGCGCCCAACCACAGGTATACGTACCGCCACCTGGGCACCGGGAACAGTAGCTCATAGTTGACAAGCAGTAGCTGCTGGCGGCACCAGTATTGGTCATAAAGGCATGATGGTAGCTGCTAAAACCATGACCTTGTCTGCAATAGATTTGTTTAAGCAGCCTGAAAAATTAATCAAGGCTGAAGCTGAATTAAAAGAAAGAAGAGGAGAGGATTTTGTTTATGAGGCCCTGCTTGGGGATAGAAAACCACCTTTAGATTACCGTGTCGAAAAAAAATAAGAGAAATCGGGTTTAAAGTTCCTTTGTAAAATATAGGATGGGGTCATCACCTAGGGTAACTAAATCACCATAGCTTAAGGGATGGTTATCCAAGATGATGCCCCTGCCATCTGGAACATAACCCCGTTTAACATAGAGTACCTGTGCTGCTCCGTAATCTTTAATCAACCCAACCCCAATCCCAGCTGTAGAGGATATTTGCTTAATTTGTATTTCTGCCGCGTCCATCAAAGCATTCCCTATCCCTTGACGTTGAAATTTTATGAACACATTAAAATCTACAATTTCAGGTATATTTTTTGCCTGGAAGGGCTCGTAATTTGATCTCCACATAATGGTTAAGTACCCAGCAAGTACACCCTCAATTTCGGCTATTAAAACAGTTCTAACACCCTCGACTTGTTCTTGGAAATATTTCTCATACTGAGATACAGGTTTGTTCCATTCCTGATTTTTAAAGCTTTGATGAATAATAGGTGCATCTTTTTTCTGTAAAAAACGAATGGAAAGTCTTGGCATTTGAATAAGTAATTTGAAGGCAGAACAAAAATAAAAGCGACTAATAGTGATGGAGATAATCCTCTTAAAATTTAGGGGATTCATGGTAAGGATGTATCTCACAAATCTCTATTTAATTTTATAAGTCTTTTTGATAAAATTTAGTTCCATCAATTGGGTTAAAACGATAGGCTTCAATTAGATAAAAACCTTCTTTCTCATAAAGGCCAATGGCACTTTTCATGGAAGGCAGGGTATCTAGCCGAAGTTTTTGGTAGGAAAGTGTTCTGGCCAATTCTATAGATTTTTTAAGCAAACGACCTCCTAAGCCCTGCCCTCTGCCCTCCTTATTAATATACATTCTTTTAAGCTCTCCTATTGGTCCTTCTAATTTTCTCACTCCTGCACAACCAATAAACCGATCGTCAGGGGTTTTGATAAGCAAAAGCCCTCCCTGAGGAGGACCGTATTGTTTTTGGATATTTTGTAATTCTGTTTCAAACCCCTGAAAGCTTAGATCAAGTCCTAATTCTTCTGCATATTTCTTGAATAACAGCCCAGCTTGCCGATATTCTTCTTTAGAACGAGCCTGGATTATTTTAAGTTGATTTTCATCCGGTTTCATTCTAAGAAAGTTGGGCAGTAAGCCAATTGGTGTAAAATTCAATCACCTCCTTTTTATTGGTTTCATTATGGGTTTCATGCCTGAGTTCAGGCCAGGATTTAAATGTGGCCATTGATCCTGCTTTCTCTGCAAAGGACTTAGTTGTCTGGTAACTGGTGATTTTATCGGCTTCCCCATGAGCGATCAATAGTGGTAATTTACTGCGTGAAGTATGGGTTAAAATCCATTCACCAGCTTCTGTTATCTGAATAAATGCTTTAGCACTAATTTTGTCATGAACTAAGGGATCTTCAACATAAGCTTTTCCGATGTCCAGATCACGAGAAAGATTATCAGGTTCCAGATCCGCTTTTTCTGTAATATTTATTCCTAACTTTAATAGAAACTTTCCCATCACTACCTTTATTTTAGGTGCTGGTGTTTCCAGTTTAAGCCATGGGGAAGTAATTAAGGCTCCATTTAGTTTATCTACCTCTCCCGCTAAAAGATATTTACTTACAATACAACCTCCCATACTATGGCCATAAAGAAAGATGGGGAGCCGGGGAGAGTGTGAGCTGGCATATTCAATCAGCATATCCGTTTCTTCCAAATAGGTATCGAAGGATTTAATATTTCCTCTTCTTCCCTCAGATTTGCCATGACCGATTAGGTCGATGGCAAAGAGGTTTAATCCATTGGCATTAAAAACCTCTGCAACGTGGTGGTATCGGTTGATGTGTTCCCCGAAACCATGAATAAGGCAAACATTTGCTTTTGCATTTTCTGCCAGCCAAACAAGGCCTTCCAGCTTAGCTTTTTTGTGTTGTAAACGAAAATCTTCAGTAGTAGCCATGATGTCTCTGAAAATAAATTAGGTTCAATGAATTAGGATTTTTGGACGATTCCGAGGTTAGTAAAATGAATATACAATAAATACTTTGGAGCGTACAAGAAAGTTACGCTACTATTAATGACTTCTTCAGATACCATAAAGTTGCCTGAAATAAGCGGTTTCATTTATAATTATCGCTACACTTATCAAACCTATTTATTTTTCCACTATGAATAATACCAATTTAAATATAAAATAGGCTCTGGTAAAATGTACTTAGCTTGATACATATTTCACCAGAACCTATTTTCTATATTTTTTAAAATCACAGCCTATTGCTCACCTTCCTGAGGTATTGCTTGAGGGACCTACTTTCTATTTTTTTTGCCTCTTGAATACTGTTCTTCATGATTAATCACTACTGCAGCTACCCCTTCATCCCAGCCAGGTAAAGTAAGGTTGCCTTTTACATATTTGAAAGAAGTAGTTCCCTTTCCAGTTACAAATCGGAGATATCCCTTTTTATTTCTAAACTGGCTTTCACTAGCTAGCTGCTGAAGATGTAAGATGCCATCGGAGTTTTTGAATTTTAGCAGTGGTCTTCCAGTATCTCTATCTGTTATTAGTCCGCGAGCACGCATAACGGTTGTCTCTACTTCAAATACAACACCTCCCTTAGGGGTAGGTTTTACTATAGTTTTACTAAGATCAGCACCTGCTTTAAAACTATATGTCCCAGGTATAATCCCTCCGGATTGAGCAGAAATTGAAACAGAAAATATCAAAGCTAATGTTAAGATTAAATACGTTTTCATTTTTCTAAATTTTGGTTTTAAAGGCAATTTAGTTGAAAAAAGCAGGTCATACCTCACCCAAAAAGGTGATTTCATCAAATTCCCTCATTGTAGTGACGAAAAACATAATTGCTTATTTATTTTCTAAATATTGATGGATGGCCGCAAAATCCAAACGCCCCATACCATTATTATTAGCTGCCGCATATAACTCTTTTGTAAGGTTGGTCAAATAAAGAGGTTGATTTAGTTCGTAGGCTGTTACAGCCGCTAAATGCAGATCTTTTTGCATCCATTCCAAGGGAAATTGCACTTCATAATTATTGTTCCTTACCATCTCCGCCTTAAATTTGGTAAAGGGTGCGGAAACCACCAAATTGGGTAACATATTCAATAAAAAGTCTTTGTCAATTCCCATTTTTTCTCCAAGTAAAACAGATTCAGAAAAAATCAGCATAGACTGCGCAAGCATTATGTTGACCAACATTTTAAACGAGGCACCTTTGCCAGTTTCTCCAATATTTAAAATTTTCTGCCCCATAAATTTCAAATAGGGCTCTACCTCTGCCAATAGTTCTTTGTCTGCCCCTACAAAAAAGACCAATTCTGCGTTTTGAGCTTGAGGCTTGGTTCCTGCTACTGGAGTATCTAAAAATCGAATCCCCTGTTTTTTAGCCTCCTCTGCTGCTTTCAGGCTAAAGGAAGGGTTAACGGTGGTGCAATCAGCCCAAATGGCCTCTTTTTTCATGCCTGCCAAGACACCTTCTTTTCCGAAAAAAATGGAGGTTACTACCTCTGGTGTTGAAAGCATGCTAAATACAATGTCCGAATCAACAACTGCCTCAACAGGAGTTTTTGCTACTTTAGCCCCTTCCTTTTCCAATAATTTGGTCGCCTCCATACTGCGGTTGTAAACAGTTACCTCAAGTCCATTTTTTAATAGATTAGCAGCCATTCGACTGCCCATAATGCCTAGTCCAATGAATGTGATTTTCATTTTGATATTGGTTATTAGTTATTTGTGAATCGTTATTCGTTATTGGTGTATTGTGAAGAATTGGTGATTGATAGCAGATAATCATCAACTATCAAAACCTTTGTCTAGGAAACAACTTGAACACTTGCTAACTTCTAATTATCCAGGTTATTGCGGTGCAATGAAAGTTGATATTGCTTGGGAGAAAGCCCTACTTTCCTTTTGAATTCTTTGATGAAATAAGAAGTGTTTTCATAACCTACTTGGTAGGATACATCTGCGACGCTCAAGTTTTTATTTTGAAAAAGAGTTACTGCTTTGGTCAATCGCTTTTCCTTTATCCATTGTTGAGGAGTAATGTCATAAAAAGCTTTAAAATCACGGCGAAAAGAACTCAAACTCCTTCCGGTCAGGTAGGCATAATCTTCAATCTTCAGGGGTTTATCATAATTTTTCTCCATGAAGGATTTAATATTTCGCTTTTTCGGCAAGGTTAGCCGAAATAGAAAATCAGCAAGTTTTTGTTCTTTTACCTGTCCATTAATCAGATGAAGTAATTCTAATATTTTCAGGTTAAGGAAATTTTTATTTCTTATCCTGTAGTCTTGATAAATATGGAGCAGAGACTCTGTAAATAGTTTAATGGCTGGAACTTGTTGAAACTTGATATGATCAGGCACTTCTTCCCTGCTAAAGGCCGATACTCTTGAAGTAGATAAAAATTCTTGTATCAAAGCATCATCGAAGTAAAATAAGACGCTTTTAAAATTATCTCCTGAAGGCAACAAATCAGAAACATAATACATTCCTCTTGGAACAAATAATGCTTCTCCAGCTTTTACTTTTATCAGCTGATCTTCATAGGTACGAATATGTTGTTCACCGGATAAAACAATCGAAATGGCATGATTTGAAATATATCCTTGCTTGTTAATTTTAGGCTTACTCAATTCTTTTGATAAAATGCAGGTATTACCATCCTGAAGGATAATCCGCACTTGAGGGTCTGTAAATAATCTTTGAGGAATAAGAACCATTTCTTTTTTCAGTAAAATTCAGGGATTTCATTAGGAATAAATAGTCCAATTCTTTCAAAAGTAGCCCTTTTCTTCCAAATACTTAATTCAACTGATCCATGAACCTTATTAGTAGCACATATGGCATCAATTAACCCCCAGATCTGTTCTCCATGGTACACAGAACTGAGTTCCAGGCACCACAATACCTCCTCGATTACCAATTTCAACAGATCCAAAGCGGCTGGCAAAAATATCTGGTAAGGGACGGTCACCAGGAACAGATAACCATAAACGTAGTAAATGCCTCCGTTTGTTCAGTTCTTTCCAATCTTCAAAACCAGTTCGGTCATGAAGCATGGCATGATTATATACGAATTGCATATCCCCTTGTTGGAGCATCATACTTAGATGTAATTGGGGATCATTACACAGTTCGTCAAAAAGATCCAGTGCCTCAAAATGCCGTTTTGTTAATCTTGGAGCCTCAGCAAATCGCTGGGCAGATTCAATATATTGTCTTTGATAAAAGGGGGTGATTTTATGCTGAAAATAGCTGAATACCGGAATGAGCAGGTAAGGCAACATCCCTTCCGGCACTTCTCCTCTCCTGTCCGTAGCAATGGGCTGAAGTAATAATTCTAATAAATCCGGTCTTCGTTGGTGAAACTCATTAAAGAGGGTATCTGCGCTGACGAGTAAGGACAAACCTCCTTTTTTGGCTGGCTGCATACATAATAAACCCACCACATCACAGGAATCGGTATGGAACGTTTGTCGTTCCCTTGTTTGATAGATTCTAACTTTAGGATCCGTACTATCCAGGCCCAGGTTAATGACGTGTCCAAGGACATGCCCTTTAGCGTTTTGTGACCTGGCATTTCCTAAATAGGTCCCAAGGCCATAAAAAATGGTCATGGCCTCCTGCTCAGAATAGTTTTTAACAGGTAGGCCTCGAAGTAAAGCAAAACCTTTGCCATTAATCAGCTCTTTCCTTAAACGAAGCAATTTAGGTCCTAAGGAAGCTAAGGGAAAGTGAGATTGCTGAATGCTGCCAATATTCATTTCTCTACTCATCAAAGGCTCAGCTGCTCGTTCCAACTCTTCTATTTCAGACTTAGACAGTTCTATGAGCCAATCATTTTTTCTAAGCGCCATTTCAGGACCATACCAACAAGTGGAACCAGATTGTAGAGGAGGCAGAGAAGGATATCGCTTCATATTTAGTTTTATGATTAAAAATAAATTAAATTTTTACATTTTAATTCCCATCTCTTTCATTAGAATAGTAGCATTAAAACTTTTGCTGACTCCTTTTTTTAGTTTATAATCAAAAGACAACTTACCTTCTTCTATATCTACTTCGAAGCACCAGTTTTCAATTGACTTGGGATATTCTTTTTCTAAATATCCTAATTCCAGGTCATGGGTGGCAACAAGGCCGGAGCCTTTCGATTGAATTAACTGAAGCAATAAAGCCTTTGATCCCTTATGCCTGTCGGCAGAATTAGTTCCTTTCAAGATTTCGTCCAGAAGGAATAATATTTTCGGCTGGGGAGGCTGTGTATCCTTATGGCTTTCTACTGCCTCAATTATAGTTTTTAGTCTTTTCAATTCTGCAAAAAATGAAGAAGTGCTTTCATGAAGAGAATCCTGTGTACGCATACTGCTATACACCCATAGTGGAGGCAAAGAAAACTCCCGTGCGCAAACAGGGAGGCCGGTCATTGCTAAAACTACATTAAGTCCCAGGGTACGGAGAAAAGTCGTTTTACCGCCCATATTAGAGCCGGTAATTAATTTGATATGCCCATCAGTAGGTAATTGAATGTCATTGACAACTCTTTTTTTTGCATGAAGAAGGGGGTGGCCCAAATCTTTTGCTATAAGCAGATCAGCAGAGGTAATTTGCGGAAAAATCCAATCTGGATTATTAGCAGATAAGGTGGATAAACTGTTGTAGGCATCAATATACTTGAGGCCATCAAACCAGGTGAGTAATAAATCGCCATTGTTTACCTTCCATCGATCTAATTGATTCATCCATTGCAAATCCCACAAAGCATATAGATTAAGGAGAATAGCAAAAGGATTAAAACGTACATTCAATTGATTAATAATATAGGCAAGTCTGCGAATACTCTTTGAAGCAACGGCTCCATCTTTTGAAAAGTGCTGATACAAATCCTGCAATATCTGGCTATTAAACTCCACCTTTTCAATATGATGGATTAAGCCGGCATATTTTTCCAAAATATCAACCGCCTTAGAAGTACGATTGTGTAGATCATTAATTTTTTTGAGAGTATTTCGCAAAATGATAGCAGGCAATAATAAAAAGAAGATAACAGCTTCTAAAGGCAGTAGGGTAAAAGATAAAATTGTTCCGGCAATCATCCAGACAGGGACAAACCATAACATCCATTTCAGCCAGCTTTTTCCTTTAAAAAAAAGAGGATCATTTAACCAATCACGAAGCAGATTGTAATGCAGTTCGTCATCAGTAGTTCCCATGCCAAGAGCCTGGAAATCCTGCCTCCAATCTCTTTTCCTGGCCAATTCTTTGATAGTTTCTTGTCTTAATTTAATTTTTTCAGGAGTAGCTGGCTCAAGAAAAAAATGTGCAAGCTGCTTGCTCCCCATTATACTTACGGTTCTATCACATGCCTGGTAAATAGAGTGGGTATCGAAAATATCTAAATCAATGGAGTAAGGATGAAGAGGATGAACATAGTCTTCCCCTTTTTTAAAAGATGAAAAATCATAATCCAAAGCCTTTTCCTCATTGAGATTAATTTCGTGCAAATATCGATTGTGAACTTCTCTATTTTTTATTTCCTGATGCCAGATAACAAAGCGATAAAAGGAAAGTAAGAAAATAATCATCGAAAAAATTCCCAGAGGCCACCATTGTACCCATAAAAGAGCAATAGCAACAACACTTCCCAAAAAGGCGAATAAGCGAACCAGAGAATAGCGGTTGTATTTTTCACTTAGGCCATCTGCCAGTTTTAAACATCTATCGGCTTTTTCAAGATATTGTCTTCTCAATTCCTCATAATTCTCTTCTGACGAAGATTCATCTAAAGTGTTTTGCATTTTTTGGTCATTAAACTGCGAATATTCGCTGTTATGATTAATTTTATGTTTTAGGGGGGAATTTATAAACTTATTTTTTGATGAAAGCAAAGACGACAAGCGAAAAGATAATATTTGGACTAAAGGTAAAGCAGCTACGACAAAAAAAGCAACTTTCTTTCTCTGAGCTTTCAGAAAAAGCCAGCTTATCCGTTTCCTACCTTAATGAGATAGAAAAAGGGAAAAAGTATCCTAAGGAGGATAAGATTCGAGCATTAGCCCAAGCGCTAAGTATTTCTTATGAAGAACTTACCAATTTAGAATTACACGAAAACCTGGCTCCTGTTGCTGCTCTGATAAGATCCAATTTTCTTAATGAATTGCCATTAGATCTATTTGGGATTGAATTATCAAAAGTGGTCGAGATCATCGCTAATGCGCCAAAGAGGGTCGGGGCATTTATTTCAACCTTATTAGAGTTATCAAGAAATTATTCATTAGCAGAAGAACATTTTTATTTTGGTGCCCTCAGGTCTTATTTGGAGATGCACAACAACTATTTTGAAGAGTTGGAAAATGCTGTAGAAGCATTTTGTGAAGAGCACCAAATCGAGAAAAGTCGCCCTATTGAAGAATCTCAATTGGCTGCTATTTTGCTCAGGGAATATGATTATGAGATAATTGATGATGGATTAGAAGCCTATCCTGACCTGAAAGGACTCAGATCGGTTTTTTTACCTCAGAAAAAACAGCTGCTTCTCAATGGTCAGCTACACTCTTATCAGCGAGTATTTGAAATGGGTAAAGAAATTGCCTTTAATTATCTGAAGTTAAAGGAAAGAGCTTTTTCCTCTTCCATACTAAAGGCCAGGGCATTTGAGGAGGTTTTAAATCACTCCAAGGCCATTTATTTTTCTGTGGCATTACATATCCCTCGGGATCCTTTTATTCAACAGCTGCAGGAGTTCTTTCAAAAGCCAAAGTGGGATGGGGAGGCTTTTTTAGGAATTATGAAGCAGTATGAGGCTAGCCCGGAAATGTTTTATCATCGGCTCACCAACATTTTGCCAGAATATTTTGAAATGAACAAGCTTTTTTTCCTCCGTTTCGTTCATGAATTAGAGGAAGATTCTTTTACCATGGATAAAGAATTACATCTCAACAAACGACATCATCCTCACGGTAATGGACTTTCTGAGCATTATTGCCGGCGTTGGGGAGCCATTTCCCTGGCTCAAGATCTTTATCAACTTCAAAAAGAAGGTAAATATGTAGATTTAATTGCCAGAGCTCAAAGATCAAAGTACCTGGGCACAGAAGATGAGTATCTTTGTTTTACCATTGCCCGCCCTTCTTATCCTGCCCCCAACAAAAATGTAAGTGTAACGATAGGTCTTTTGATCAATAGCCAGTTGGAGAAAAGCATTAACTTTTTATCCGATCCTTCAATTCCAACCCGAGTAGTAAATACCACTTGTGAGCGTTGTGCTCTAAAAGATTGTCAGGAAAGAGCTGAACAACCTCATATAACAAATAAAAAAGTCAGGATACAACAAATGCAAAATAGGCTTAACTTGCTAACAAAATAATTAACTCATAAAACACCTTGAAAATGATCATTTCCACCACTGATTTCATCCCAGGAAGAGAAGTTTCTGAAGTTTTAGATATTGCCAGAGGAAGTACAGTCAGAGCCAGAAATATTGGCAGAGATATATTTGCAGGACTAAAGAGTATTGTAGGAGGTGAAATTGAAGAATACACCAAATTAATGGCCCAGGCTCGTGAACAATCAATTGATCGGATGGTAGCGGACGCAGAAGTTCTAGGCGCTGATGCAATTATTAATGTTCGCTTTACAACTGCTCAGGTAATGCAAGGAGCTTCGGAGATTTTGGCATATGGGACGGCAGTGAAGTTAAAATAAATAGATTGGCGCAATAGCGCCAATCTATTTATTTTATAATATTTTGAACTACTTAGTACCGTTTGATTGTTCGTGATATAGGAATAACATTACATATGGCAACGAAAAAACCAGTAGAAATACTTAATCGAAAGGCGAAACACGAATACCATTTTTTAGCTGTATTTGAAGCAGGTATTGTGCTTCGCGGTACAGAAATAAAATCTATACGAAAACATCAGGTGAATCTACGTGACGCCTATTGCTTTTTCAAAAAAGGAGAATTATATATTAAAAGCCTCTATATAAAAGAATATGAATTTGGGAATTATTTTAACCATGACCCAAGACGAACAAGAAAATTACTCTTAAAACGTCAGGAACTAAAGAAACTGGAAAAGCGGGTAAAAGAAAGGGGCTTTACCATAGTTCCCTACCGATTATACCTGAATGAAAGAGGGATTGCTAAAATAGAAATTGCCCTTGCTCAGGGGAAAAAATCTTATGATAAACGAGATTCTATCAAGCAAAAGGATCAAAAAAGAGATATGGCTCGAATCAAAAAGAGCTTAAAATATTGAAGTAATTAAAATTTTTTGTTTTAAATTAAGCAACATTTTGTATCTTTCCCTACAAATAAAATACCAGATTTCAATTATTTTATTTAAGAATCAAGCTTATTAAAGGAATATCAATTCTTTTTGACCAGAAAAAATCGAGCCTTTGCAGGAAGGATATATCCATATCGGAAAGAATAAGTTGTTTTACAAAAAATTTGGGCATGGAGCACGCCTTTTAATAGCCTTGCATGGCTTTGCCCACGATCACAAAATGTTTAATGTCTTACAAAAAGGCCTGGCTTATCATTTTACGGTCTATTCCATCGACCTCCCCTACCACGGCCGCAGCCAGTGGAAAGACAAACACTATGATCACAAATTAGTGGAAAGGTTGGTTCACCATATTTTGAAAGAAGAGCAAAAAGACCAATTTTCGGCCATTGGCTTTAGTTATGGAGCACGCCTTTGGATGTCATCTCTTCCTTTTATCGAAGAAAAACTATCTCATCTATATTTGCTGGCACCCGATGGCCTTAAAACTCAATGGTTGGGAATAGCGGAAAGAAGTCCCCGTTTTTTAATTTCCATACTTAGCAGGATGAGTAATAAACCTGAGCGATTATACAAATTTGCGAATCGTTTGCGCAAACTACGCCTCATTAATAGATTTGCGCACCGTTTTGTGTTACACCATTTAAGTACAATTGCCCTCAGGAACCGCTTATTTCAGACCTGGAGGTCAATTAAATATTTTAGGGTAGATAAAAAGCAAGTCAAAGAAATTATTTCCAAAAACAGGATACAACTATCAGTTATCGTTGGTAAACGAGATTCCATCATTACACTGAGTGCTGTAAAAAACCTGGTGAGAGGTCTTCCCAATACTCAATTACACTTATTAAATAAATCTCATTTTTTGATTGATGGAAGTATCGTTCCATTGATAAGATAAGCTCTTAACATTCTAAATATCCAAATGGAAATTATTTTAGTTGAGATCGTCTTTTATGGGATTTGTTCCTTGTTCCTTGTTCCTTGTTCCTTGTTCCTTGTTCCGAGGATAAGGGATTGCTTTACTAAGGGTGCAGTTGCTTATTTGAACTTTTTTCTTGCGCAAATTTTGATAATTGTTACCTGCCAATTTAGTGTTATTAGGGTGTGAAGAAAGTTTCAAGTAAGAGGCCCCTAAAGTTTCGAAAACCTGACATGGAACGCTGAACAAGGAACCAAGAGTTCAACCAATTTTGACAAACAAAAGAGGATAAATCATTTCTTCCAAAAAAATTAAGAGGTAATTTAAATTTATCTAATCAACCGAACCCTTATCCCTGTAAAGAAGGACATGGTTCTAAGCTGATCTTTGAAAGGTCCTAATCCTTGATTCATAAAAATCAGGCCATGTTGGTAGGTGGGTTGGGCAAAAACACTCCAGCGATCCTGAAGAAATCTTTCAACACCGACCCCTATATTGGTAGTAATATAACTGTTCTCTGTAAAGGACCCTCCCTGGAACCATCCGCGAGGGAACTTAACTTCATCTAGCTGAGTTCGGGTGGTGGCAGTGCTGGCAGAACCCAGTCCAGATCCGGCGAATCCATATCCTCCCACATTTTTCCCGCGATTTAGAACCACATAATAATTCGCCTCATAGACTACATTCAGGCTGGCTCCGGCAATGGCATAAATGCGCCAGCCATTTTGTCTGATCACATCGTAAGTAATATTTACGGGTATACTTATCGTACTGTAATCATACTCTTTAAGGACCTCGCCCAAATACCCTTGATCGAAATTACCTTCCAGATAGGCAACTCTTATCGGCCTAACATGCTTATAAGAATACAGTCCACCCGTTTGAAGGCCAAACCTCCCTTTTTCTATGCCGAATAGGAATCCACCTCCATATCCAATTTCATAACGATCAAATGAGGTAAGTCTAAATTCTTTATTTTCCGGTGTAATAATTCGATTATAATCAAAAGCCCCCATCATAGAGAAATTAATAATGGGCTTTTTATTGACAGGTTTGATAAGCTCGGCCAGTGAAATAATCCTTTCTGGAACTAAAGGATTAGCAGCCAGGCTTTCAATATCTTCCATTCTAAAGTCCTCAAGGGTTTGAGGAATATCATTTTCTTTTAAACCAAGGGCAAATCTTTCCGATACAGCCTTTTCACTTTCAGGCAAGACCTTAAAGCCAACTCCGTCCAAGGGCAGTAAATCGCTAATCAACTGAGAATTGCGGAAAGCTCTATTCTGCTCCAACTCAGCAAAAGGAGTAGGATTTGCTTCAATAGTAGCCATTTGTAAAGTAGGAAAAGATATGCTCTTAATAGCTTCCGCTTGGGCTGAAGAGCTAATGGAAACCAACTCATTCTTAGTGGGAGCAGACTCAATTTGTGCTAGTGGACTTGGGAAGTTTCGGTTATCCTGTGTAGCAATTGGCAAATTATCAAGTTGCTCTGGAGTTTCAGTTGATTGTTCTGCAACTGGAGTTTTATTAAGATGGATAGGCTCATTATTGTTAAAAGTGGCCAATTCTCCAAGATAAAATAGAAATACTAATAGTAAGGTTAGTTCGCTAAGCTTGTATAAGGCCAAGCGATTGGTAATAAAACTAATCCAATCAAGGCGTTTTTTAAGGATAAGCCAATGATTGTGGTTATAAGCAGGTTGCTGACGTCTGAGCTGAGTTGCGATAATTTGATCAAAAGAAGTAACAGGGATGGTTTGGTCAGAAGGCAATTGATCCAATTTTTGTTCAAACAGAGACCAGGCTTGTGGATTATCTTCTGTTTTTAGGTGAGAAAGTTTATTGGCGATCAGTTCATCAAAAGAATGGTCCGTCAGTGAAGGGCCTTCACCAGCAGACATGGCAGCATCCAATTTCCCCTCAAATAGCTCCCAGCTATTGGGTGTTGGCTTGGGATTAAGATTCGCCAGCTTTTTTGAAATGATATCGTCAAATTTTTTACTCATCTCTTAATCAACGTCTGGAGGTCAATATATCTTTAAGTTTTGATCTTGCTTTAACTAAATTCGAACGGGAAGTACTCTCAGAAATTCCTAAAAATTCAGCAATATCCTTGTGAGAATATCCTTCCAATACATATAAGTTAAACACCGCTCGGTAAGCAGGTGTCAAATGTTGAACAGCATCAAGTATTTCTTGTTCACTACATCTACTAATGGCATCTGCATCTGAAGTGCTCAGATGAAATGCTTCTTCAATATCCTCTGTACGCCTGCGAATATTCTTTCTGTAAAAATCAATACTGGTATTGATCATCACTCTGCGAATCCAGGCAGAAAGAGAAGTTCCTGATTGATATTTGTCTATATACTTGAAAACCTTGATAAAGCCTTCATGAAGAATGTCTAAAGCATCATCCTGATTATTGGAATACCTCAAACAAACCCCCATCATTTGGGAGTAATATTCTTCATACAATACCTTCTGCGCCCATCTCTCTCTACGTATACAGGCTTGTATCAGATCGTCTTCAGCATAAGGAAAGGCAACATCCATGAAAAATGAAGTTTATCAAATATAATCCGTTAACGGAAAAATCACAAGCCTACCTTCCTTTTTTAACCTAAATGACTCCTGTTTGACAACGATTAAGAAATCAATTTCGCTGCCCTTAAACTTAAAACATCTATAAATTTTATTTTAAAACAAATTGTTTTTATATTTGTAGTTAGTTTTGCCTTTCTGAAATTGGCAGATCTTACCGAAAATTTCAAAACATGAGCAATAACATCTCGAACAACGGGACCGAAAACGGATCAGATAATATCATTAGCCTTAATGGCATGTACAAAGATTATTTTCTTGATTATGCCTCTTATGTCATACTCGAGCGCGCCGTTCCCGGGATCAATGACGGACTGAAACCTGTACAAAGAAGAATTCTTCATTCCATGAAAGAAATGGATGATGGCCGATTTCATAAGGTAGCCAATATTATAGGCCAAACCATGCAATATCATCCTCATGGTGATGCTGCTATTGGTGCAGCGCTTGTTAATATGGGTCAAAAGGATCTTTTGATTGACTGCCAGGGGAATTGGGGAGATGTTCGCACAGGTGATAGCGCTGCCGCTTCAAGATATATCGAAGCCCGCCTTACTAAGTTCGCCTTAGAAGTGGCTTTCAACAAACAAACAACAGATTGGCAATTGTCTTATGATGGGCGAAAAAATGAACCTATCGCCCTACCCATGAAATTTCCCCTCTTGCTGGCTCATGGTGCGGAAGGGATTGCAGTGGGTTTATCAACTAAGATACTCCCCCATAACTTTATTGAACTACTTAAGGCCTCTATCAAAATATTACAGGATAAAAGAGTAAAAATCTATCCTGATTTCCTTACCGGAGGTCAAATAGATGTGAGTGATTATAATGGGGGTAAACGAGGAGGCAAGGTAAAAGTCAGGGCCAAGATTATTAAAATCGATAAGAGTACGCTGGCTGTTAAGGAATTACCCTACGGTGTCACTACTAGCAATTTGATCGACAGCATTATCAAAGCCAATGATAAAGGTAAGATTAAGGTCAAAAAGGTGTCAGATAATACCGCTAAAGAGGTGGAGGTTTTGATAGAACTGCCATCAGGGGAATCGCCGGATGTGGCTATTGATGCCCTTTATGCATTTACCAATTGTGAGATTTCAATATCCCCAAATGCCTGCGTTATTATTGATGATAAGCCCCATTTTTTGACGGTTGAAGAAATTCTCCGAACCTCTACCGAGCAAACTAAAGAATTGCTCAAACTAGAATTGCTGATAAAGCAAGCCGAATTAGAGGAAAAATGGCATATGGCCAGCCTCGAAAAAATATTTATCGAAAATAGAATTTATCGCGAAATCGAAGAGTGCGAAAGCTTTGAAGAGGTCATAGAAACCATCGATCGTGAATTAAGGAAATATGTCCGTACCCCTGGCGATGAGAAACTTCCTAAAGATCAACGACTCCTTCTAAAGCGGGATATCACTCAGGAAGATATTATTAAACTGACAGAGATTAAGATTAAAAGAATCTCCAAGTACAACTCCTTTAAGGCCGATGAGCAAATTGCCAAACTGGAAGAAGAACTCAAACAAGTAAGATTCGACCTGGAGCATTTAACAGATTTTGCCATTGCCTATTTTGAGCGGCTCCTTGATAAATTTGGTAAAGGAAAAGAAAGACGTACAAGCATTACTACTTTCGAACAAATTGCAAGAGCAGAAGTCGTAGCTAATAATGCAAAACTTTATGTAAATCGAAAAGAAGGATTTATCGGTACTGGGCTGAAAAAGGATGATTTTGTTACGGATTGCTCCGATATTGATGATATCATTGTATTTAGGGCAGACGGAAAATTTGTAGTTACCCGAATAGCAGAGAAAGTTTTTGTGGGTAAAAACATTCTTCATGTGGATGTTTGGAAAAAGGGTGACGACCGGACCACCTATAATATGATTTATGTAGATGCCAAGTCAGGAAGGAGCATGGCTAAACGTTTTCATGTAACAGCTATTACCCGAGACAGAGAATACGATTTGACCAAAGGAGCCAAAGGCTCTAAAGCTTTATATTTTACAGCAAATCCAAATGGAGAGGCTGAAACTGTTAATATTCAACTTACTCAGGGTTGTTCTGCCAGAAATAAAATCTTTGATTTTGATTTCGGCGAGCTGGCTATAAAAGGAAGAGCTTCCCAAGGAAACATTGTTACCAAATATCCCATTCGCAAGATTACACAGCTAGAGGTAGGAAAGTCCACTCTCGGTGCACTCAAAGTTTGGATGGATGAAGTAAGTGGCAAATTAAACACAGAAGAAAGAGGAAAGTATTTGGGAGAATACGATACGGGCGACCACTTAATAACCATTTATAAAAATGGTTCCTATGAAATTGTAGACATGGACATGAATCGGCGTTTTGAAATTAAAGACCTTTTGTATATTGGAAAATTCGATGAAAAAGTTGTTGTAAGTGCAGTTTATTATGAAGGAAGCAAAAAATGGACCATGGTCAAGAGGTTTAATATAGAAACCAGTTCCATCAACCAAAATTTCCCATTTATTCCTGAGCATAGAAGCAGTCGCTTACTTTTTGTTAGTACCAAATCCAATGTAAATATTGAGTATACTGAAAAAAATGGAGGAGGAGCAAAAAAACAACAAACAATCAACCTGGATGAATTTATCGATGTCAAAGGCTGGAAGGCTTTGGGGAATAAATTAAGCGATCAAAAAATTACCGGAGTCAAAGAAATTATGGCCGAGACCAAAACTGAAAAAGAGAATACAAATGAGAAAGATGTTCTTAGAGCAGGAGATTCCATTGAATTCGATTTGGATGATAACCAAGGTAAGTTATTCTAATAAAATTACTATCATAGAAAGATTTGCTTATGTCTAGATCCTCTAGAATAGTAAAATCGCTATTGTCACTCGATATGAAAAATCTCGCTATCGAGCTGATTATTGTTGTGGTTGGAGTTTTAATAGCTGTAGGTATTGATGATTATGCTTCTAACTTAAAAAAAAGAACTACAGCCAATACTTACCTAGAGAATCTTCATGCGGATATTGTTAAGGATACTGCTGAATTAGTACGATCTATTGATTTTGCTCAAACAAAGGTTAATAACCTTAAACTCGTTCTGGATACTTTGGCAAGTGGACATATCCCAGAAGCTCCTATTGAGCCATTCCTTAATCCTCATATACAATTTATTGGACTCGAGAATCATATATCTTTCCAAACCCAAACGATTGAAGCCCTGCGAGAAACTGGTAATTTCGAACTCATCCAAAATGATTCATTGGTTAACCTTCTCTTCGAATACCAAAAAACTTGTACCACTCTTTTAACCTCAGAAGCTGCAGACAACCGGTTCATCCGAGATGTCATCGAAGTTTATCTTTATGAAAATATTCCGCTCCGCAGGCTAAATCCTTTTGTTAATTTCTATCCTAAAAACAATCCTTTGGTTAGTAATGAAGAGTGGTTTGATATCCTAACGGAAAAAAAATTCGAGAACCTGATGCTGGCCAGCATGCTTAGAGCAATGATAATTATTGATACCTACAGCGATACCTTAAATATGGCTAAAAAAATAATCCTGGAAATTGAGGATATGCTTGCCAAATAATTATAATGTCCCCTCTTCTCAGGAATCTTAATTACCAATTTATCCTACCTTTGTAAAAAGTTGATAACGGATTATGGCACTCATAAAAGAAGTGAGAGGTTTCAGCCCTCAATTTGGTCAAAATTGCTATCTATCAGAAAATGCAACCATCATCGGCGACGTAATAATGGGAGATAATTGCAGCATTTGGTTCCAGTCAGTCGTAAGAGGTGATGTTAACTCCATCCGAATGGGAAATAAGGTCAATGTACAAGATGGAGCCATCATACATTGCACCTACCAAACCGCCCCTACCCACATTGGTGATAATGTATCCATTGGTCATCGAGCCATCGTTCATGGTTGCACTTTAAGGAATAATATCCTGGTAGGTATGGGAGCCATCATTATGGACCATGCCATTGTTGAGGATAATGTATTGATAGCAGCTGGTGCCGTAGTCCTGGAAAATAGTCTACTCGAATCTGGATATATTTATGCAGGGGTGCCTGCCAAAAAAATTAAAGCAATTAGTGAAGAACGTTTCAAGGATACCATCGAGCGTATTTCGAATAATTATGTGATGTATGCGGGATGGTTTGAGTGAGGACGTTTTCAAGTGTTCAAGTGTTAGTGTTAGTGTTTTTGGATTGCGAAATTTGAGGTGAAGTTGTTTATTGTAGCTTTTTTCTCACGCAGATTCCGCTAATTTCGCAGATAATTATTCGCGTAATTTGCGAAATCTGCGTGCTCAAAAGAGCTCAAATAATTAGCAATACCTTAAATAAACTATTACTTAGCACCACACATTTTAATTAAACCAATAATTTCCCCAAATGAAACATTTTACCTTTTTCCTTTTCGTCTTTTGTATAGGTTTCCTGCAAGCCCAGAATCCACTTCCTATTCTACAACCTGAATTAGGCTATCTACCAGATTTTTCTGCCAAAGGCCTTGAAAAGTTAAAACAAATGGAAAGACGATTCATTGAACTCAATAATAAAGCAACTCCATTTAGTGAATTAAGTGAAGAAGACCAATGGATTGTACAAAATTTTGATGACACAAAGGAGTCACCTTATGAGGTTATTGGTGCAGGTTGTAGCTGGTATTGTGGAGGTGATTCCATTGGGGTGAGCAGTTCCTCCTTTTTATCTAGCAATAATAAGGCTTACAATTATGTCCCTTTAAATGCCCATGATCTAAATTTTAAAACAGCATGGGTGGAAGGAGTCAAAGGTAATGGCATAGGAGAATACTTAGAATACCGCTTTGATAATACTCATCCCAGGGTAACCGAAATTATCATCCACAATGGGTATGTCAAAACTGATAAAGCCTGGAAAGAAAATGGTCGAGTGAAAAAGATGAAGATGATCATGAACGGAAAACCTTATGCCCTATTAGATCTTAAGGATACTAAAGCCGCGCAGCATTTTAAATTTGAACCCCTGGGTCGACGACAAGATGGAAGAGACCTGTATATCAGATTTGAAATCATGGAAGTTTACCCAGGATCAAAATATGAAGATGTAGCCATTTCTGAAATATACTTTGATGGAATCGATGTCCATTGCCTGGCTGGAGAAAGCTTGATTACCCTGGCAAACAATTCTGCTAAACAAATCCAAGCATTGCAGAAAGGAGATGAAATATTGATTCGTCAAATTAATACTCAAAAAGAAGATAAATTTAAGGTAGAACAAATTTACCAGGTAAGTCATTCTTCTATTGTTGTTCTGGAATTTGAAAATGGAGAACGACTACAAATAACCAGAGATCATCCTCTTTACAGTTGTACTGAAGGGTGGGTAGCAATAGATCCTATAGCTGCCAACCGATACCATCATTTTTCAAATATTAATACATTAACACCCGGGGACAAAATCTTATGGAGAGATCCTCAAGAGGGGAAGTTTAAAATCACTTCTTTAAAATCCTTTCAAATTATTGAAAAATCAATCGATACCTATACTTTATCAGGCATCCCTTCTGGATGGGGCTTTATAGCTAATGGAATCCTTGTCGCAGGAGATACTGCTGTAAATCATTAAAGCATTTATGAATCATAAAAATCAGGAACAAATACAGGCTCTTATAGTAAAAGACTTTGAATTGGAAAGCGTTGAAGAGAAACTGAGTGAAGAGGAACTTTTCAATCTTCTCGCCAATCAAATTGCTTATATGATTGAACATCAACTGGAGATGCTGATGAGTTTGATGTATCGCCTGGATATTGACGAAAACAAAGTAAATTTTGCACTCTCCCCATTTGCTCCTGACCCTCCTAATATTGGGATTGCCAAGCTTGTATTAGAAAGGCAAAAGCAGAGAGTATTCACCAAATCCTTTTATAGACAAAAGCCATTAGAGGATATGGATGGTTTGGAATTATGATGTTTGTCATTGTAGATATTTCAAAGTATTCTTAAATTAGGAGGGCTAAATATTTTTGAAGATAAATTCCCTAAGTCTCGAGACCCAATATTATGGAAAATATACTTTTTATTGAAAATCAACGCTTTCGTCAACCTTGGATATGGGTGGTTTTAATAGGTATTCTCTTACTTACCTTGTGGGGTTTTATACAACAGGTTGTCTTAGGAATTCCCTGGGGAAATAATCCTGGTTCAGATACTGTAGTAATTTTGTCTACACTTATACCCATTAGCTTGATTTTTTTATTTGGGTTCATGTCACTCAAAACGGAGGTCACCAATGAAGAAATCCGGATTGCTTTTTTTCCTTTTATTTCTAGAAGATATCAATGGGAAGATATTGAAAAAGCTTATATCCGCCGATATAAACCATTAGCTGAATACGGAGGTTGGGGAATTCGTTTCGGTCCCAAAGGGAAAGCATATAATGTTTCAGGGAATATGGGCTTACAGTTGGTATTAAAAAATGGCAAGCGGATTTTAATTGGCACCCAGCTTCCCGATGAACTGGGACGAGTGGTTAATTTGATTCACCCTTTTGTTGAATAATAAGTATTTTGGTAGAATTTACTTAACCTAAGCCCGCGGCACTGGCTTATGTTAAGTTTAGAATAGGGGGAGGCGGCCGCCTCCCCTATTCTAAACTTAAACTTGTCCGCCTACTTA
Organism: Saprospiraceae bacterium; assembly: GCA_028285545.1. Taxonomy (GTDB): domain Bacteria; phylum Bacteroidota; class Bacteroidia; order Chitinophagales; family Saprospiraceae; genus JANQPA01. The sequence continues at coordinate 58,420 of JANQPA010000054.1, forward strand.
CCTGGCGGAATATTCGTTTTGATCTCAGGTTTTGATCCAGTATAGGGTATTTTTTAGCCACGATAATTTTTCTTTTTTTAATGGTATGAGATCTGGGAAATATCGATTCATCAGATGAATTGAAGTTGACATAACCACTTCACTAAATTCAAATTGATTAATACTTCCTATATACACCGTACGGTTTTGTCCCTGTGCAGATAATAAAGATTGATATCCTTTAAAACTGGCGAAATGTGGAAAAAAGTCTTTCCATATTTTTACCTCGTGAATTTGCTCTATCCCAATGTTCAAAGAATCCAGATTATGGCGAACCAATTTTTTTACTTGTGGAACAGTAAAATTATTATCAATCCTTACATAACAAACCGCAAGAGCACAATTTCTATACGGCACTGCAATCATTTTTACCCCAATTTTCTTAGCTAAATTAGATTTGATAATTAGTTTGGTATTTCTTTGAGTGGTCAATGAACACAAAACAGTGGCATAAGGGGCATACCTAAGTTCTTTTAAAAAATGAGATTCAGCTTTACTTGGATTGGAAAGAGCTTCTACAAGATGTGGACTTGAAATAACTACATGATCAAAAGTTTCGCTACCTAAATTGGATTCTACAACTACATTATCACCATTTCGAATAATAGTATGTACTTCAGCACCAGTTAATATATCTAGGTCATAATTTTTAGCCATTTTTTTCACCAATTCTCCATAGCCATTAAGCAAGCCTTTAACGAAAATCGACTTCCCAAACATAATGGTAACCACAAGTCCAAAAAATCCCAAAATATCTACCTCACCCAAAATATACCAGGCTGGAAGTTCAGTTTGCGTTTTGTATCCCCAGGCAGCAACAGGAAGGTCAAACCAATGTACCAGGTCTTCCATGCCATTTTCCAGACAATAACGGGCAAAAGGAAGATGATAAACTTCAGGAAGGTTCTCTTTATACCCTGTTTTAGTAAGATATCTGCTTTGGAATTCATTGACACGCTTCAAGTACTCTTTTAGCTGGGGTATCATTCTCAGCCTGGCACCCTTTCGCCAATAATGAGGTCTAAGAGGTGTTATTTTTCCAGTATCCTGAATGAAATTATAAGGTGTTGTATGGATCAAAGGTTCTTCTAATATCCGAGCATATTTAATCAGGTTATGAAAATGAAAAGCTGCAACAGTGGCCCCCATGTCTACAGAATGCAATTTGCCATCTATAGTAATTTTTTTGGTCAGACATTTTCCTCCAATCTCTTCCTGACGTTCAAAAACCTTCACCTTATATCCTTTCTCTAATAGTCGGATTGCTGCCGTTACACCTGCCAGTCCAGCACCAATAATAGCAATGGAATTTCCTTGCCCCATTTTATTCTCCTTTATATTTTATTTTTTCACCAATAATTTTTTCTAATTCAGCTGACCAAAGCATTCGAAAATGACCAGTACCTTCAATGCTTATTAATTCTGAATTTGAGGTCGCTTTTTGTACACTTTCGGTCCATTCAAACGGTAGAATCCGATCATTTTTATCTTGAATAAAAATGGCTTCCTTAATTTTTATAGACTTCACAAATTCACTTGCATTAATACTTAAAGGATCTATACCCGTTTTTTCATGCATCAGATTCATCAAAGCAATTTTAGTTTTTTGGCTTAATCCCAAATCCTTGATGGTCAAATCAAATCGATCTTCAAATCGATCGGGAGTAGTACATATTATCATTTGATTAATAGGGACTTCTTCTGTATATAAAGCCCATAATGTTAGAATACTACCTGCGGAATGGGTCAAAATCAAGTCATATTCCTGCTTTTTCAGGTATTGCGAAATTATTTCGATATAATCCAAAAAAGGATTCTTGGTTTTTTGAGATTGCCCGTGGGCTGGTGCATCAAAGCTGAACACCTGAAAATCATTAGCCAACAGGACGGGAATAAGGTGCCCAAAATTGGAGGCCCTTCCCTCCCATCCGTGTACCAATAAGGCTTTACGCAAACCTGTCCCCCATTGGTAAGTCATTATTCTTTTCTTTTGAAAAAAAAATTGATCTTTTTTAGCCTCCTCAGTAATCTTTATTTCAAAGGGTCGGAGTTTTCGAGTTTGTGGATTTGAAAAACTCCAGAAAGCAATCTTTGCCACCAATTTTGGGGAAAGGGTCTCCAACAGCTTTAAAAATTGCATATAATTAGTTTAGGTGATGTTCAAATTTCAGATTAATCTTAGCCAGCTTACTATTGTTTTGAATTTATATTTTAGATAGGAAAATAGGTTCTTATTGCCAAGGCGGTACCTCATTTTGTTAACCAACCATCGATTGTGTTCGTAAATGGAACTGATATCCCAATGGGAGAGTAATCCACCCGAGTACCAGATGTGTTTATATCCCTGAAGGTTGTGAAATTTGTCCACTACCCCATCCCTTACTGCCTGGCTGGAAAAACGAAGATTATATCTAAAAACATCAAAATAGTGAAGCTTTTTAATGATCAGGTTACATTCTTTGCTTAGTTGTCTTTCAATTTGTGATTTTAAATCTTGCTTGCTGATCTCGCTAGATTTATAACCTACTGCCCAATAGAGGTAATCCCCAGTCTTGGTTTGTCCGCCTGTGCGAATAACCAGTGCTTTGTTTTTCATTTTGCATTCAATGTAAGCTGACAAGTAAGCTCTATCTTCAAAGGGAGGAATGGTAGGCGAAGTAAATAAATAAGAAAACAAATAAGATTCCTCTATTGTATTTTCATCAATTAAATAGGCATGTGGGAAATTAATTTGATCTAAGGGACAGGCAATAATTACTTCATCAAAGAGCAATATTTCGCCTTCTTGCGTGCTTACCTCTACTTTTTCAAAGGAGGGTCTGACCAATTTAATTTTGCTTTCAACATGATTGAGTTCCGAGAGGATGTTTTTAAACAAAACCTCATAACCCTGTTTTATGGTTGCAACTCCAAATTTAAATCGAGAAACTAAAGGAGTAAGAAATAACCTGGGGCGAAACCATCGAAAGGCATGATATGCTGTTACTTCATCTAAGAAGCCATATCCCTGAGCGATTCCTCCAGGCCCCATTGCAAAAGATTTACTTAATCCTTCCAGACGTCTTTGCACCAGGAAGGTCTCCATGGAACTACTATACCTTTTTCGGAAGGGAGTTTTATGAAGAAAGAGCCAACCAAAGAAAAAGAACAAGTAATAAAGAATGGTTAAATAAACATCAATTATCTCTCCTGGTCTTTTTTTTATTTTCTCTAATCTACTGGTTACTATATCCGCTGGTGCCTTAATGTAATTAACTTCCAGCCCAAAACGACGAGTAAGTGGAATTACAGTATTTCTATATCCCAAATGCAGCAAACAAGCGGCTACATCAAAAACAATACCGTCAACCTGTTTTGTTTTTAGTTGAGCCTCTTCAAAAGATCCAAAAATAGTTACATCTTCGAAACCCCTATCCTTGAGTTCCAAGGCAGCGGTAATCCCCGCAGGGCCGGAGCCAATTACAGCTATTTTGGGAGCCATACAATTTGGTTTTAGACTAATCTATAATGTTTTTCCAAAATTAATAAAGCTTTACTAAAGTCTCCTCTTCCATTAAAAACGTGTTTTTTTATAAATTTGAGAAAAATGCACCCTCATTTTATACAAAGTAATGGATCCGATCGATCATAAAACCTCTCCGGAGATCAGTTTGGTTTTGAGCAGCGGAGGGCTCAAGCCAATCGCATCCATTGCATTATTTGATTTTCTGAAGGAAGAAAAAATCCCTGTTGATTTATTGGTTGGCTGTAGTGGAGGTGGAATCTATGCAGGCATGTTTAGCATGGGATATTCAAGCTCTGAAATGATAAACATTACCAGAAAGTTTCTTGAAGGAACTGGCTTTTCTGCCATTGATTACCGAACCTTACTTAGCATAGGCAAATTAGCGGGCGGCAGATTTGATTTGAGCAAGGGGCTTTTGAAAGATGAGGCACCCTTAGAAATGTGTCAAAATGTTTTTAAAGATCAATATCTTGAAACCCTCCCAATCAAGACCATCCTTCAGGCTACTGACATCCAATTGGGTAAAGGAGTAGTATTGGAAAGTGGAAAATTGGCGGAAGCAGTTTATGCTTCTGCTGCCATGTATCCATTACTTCCTCCTATTTTTATGGAAGGAAAATGGCTGGCTGATGGAGCTTTTACGGCTCCTCTTCCCATTACAGAGGCAGTAAAAAGAGGAGCTGATATCATAATTGCCATGATTTTTAACGAAAAAATGGCTTCTAAACCGAAAAAGTTTATTGATAGTTTTTATAATATGAACAGAGCCTATTCCCAATCTCTGATTAGGTCTCAATTAAGCCTTGCCATAGACCTTCATCATTATGAGCTTATTATTATAAATGTCAATTTTGAGAAATATTTTTCCTATTCAGATCCTTCAAATATCGAAGAATTAGTCGAACTTGGTAGGATGGCAGTGACCGAAAGAAGAGATGAGATTTTAAGGGCAATAAATAATTTTAATAAGATCAAAAAGTAGATAAGTAAAATTATGTCGGTAAAAATTCTTGTTGTTGATGACGAATCCCAATTTGAGCGCCTGATTCGACAACGATTTAGAAGTCAAATTCGATCTGAGGAATATACCTTTGAATTTGCACAAAACGGCCTGGAGGGATTACAAAAGCTAGGAGAAATCACAGATTTTGATATTGTCCTTACCGATATCAATATGCCCCAAATGGATGGGCTGACCTTTCTATCTAAAATGAAAGAATTGGAAACCTCCGTTAAAGCAATTATCATCTCCGCATATGGTGACATGAAAAATATCCGCACTGCAATGAATCTTGGTGCTTATGATTTTGTTACCAAACCCATCAATTTTGAAGACCTGACCATCACCATCTCCAGAGCGACCAAGGAAATTGAAAAAATCCGGATTGCTGAACTTGCACAAGAGCAACTAAACCATTTAAAACAAGAATTGGCCGTATCCAGCGAGATTCAAAAGTCTATTTTACCTACTAATTTTTCCACTCTTACCGACAACCTACCTATAGAATTGCACGCTGAGATGATCCCGGCTAAGGAAGTGGGAGGTGATTTTTACGATTTCTTTCCCATTGATGAAGAACACATAGGAATTGTTATCGGTGATGTTTCTGGTAAAGGAATGCCTGCAGCCTTATTTATGGCCGTGAGTCATACTCTTTTGAGAGCAACTGGACTAAAAGGAACGTCGGTGAGTGAATGCCTATCTAGAGTTAACGAGATATTGTGTCAGGATAATTCTACTTCCATGTTTGTGACTATTTTTTATGGTATTTTAAATCTAAATACCGGCCAATTACAATATTGCAATGGCGGGCATAATCCTCCCTGGATTATACAATCTGATGGTCAAACCATATGTTTAAATAATTTCCAAAATGTAGCATTAGGAGTTATAGAAAATTTTAAATATCGTTCACAGAATATTTCCTTAAAACCCAATTCTACATTGATTTTATATACCGATGGGATTACAGAGGCTATCAATAAGAATCATGATTTCTTTGCAGAAAAAAGACTAGAACTGGCCTTGAAGGAAAATGCAACAAGATCTCCGAAAGAAATAATTAATCAGACCATTGAAAGAGTACAATCCTTTTCCAAGGACATGCCTCAGTTTGATGACATTGCTATGCTTGGAGTAGGGATAAGGAAATAGACAATTTTCAGATGAGCAAAAAAATAAACTTTACACTTGAAAATGATCTGTTAGAACTGAAAAGAATTCAGTCTCCCCTTAATATTTTCTTTCGCTCAAATCATCTTTCCAAAGATGTCATATTTTCTATAGAGTTAATATTAGAAGAATCCCTAAAAAACATCATTTCCTATGGATATCCATCAAAGGAAAAACATGAGATCTTAGTAAGCCTTGAAATTACAAATAAGGAACTCCTTCTGATCATAAAAGATGATGGAAAGGCGTTCAATCCTATCAATCACAAAGACCCGGATCCAACAAAAACTATAGAGGAAAGATCTGTTGGGGGCCTGGGTGTATTTTTGATAAAAAAAATGGCAGACAACCTAAACTATTTCCGTAAGGGTAACTTTAACCACTTAATCATTAAAAAAAATCTAACTTAAATAAAGTCAGCATGCAAATTACTCAACAGGCAACTGGAAGCACAATAATTTTAAACTTAAAGGGAAGAGTAGATACCTTTTCTTCAAAGGAATTGGACCGCGCCATTTCTAAAATATTAAAAAATGAAAACCATCAAATCCTTATAGATTTCTCGGAGGTAGATTTTATTGCAAGCTCAGGGCTTAGGGTATTATTAACAGCTGTAAAATATATTAATCAAGTAAAAGGGAAATTAGCCCTTTGTACCCTAAAACCAAAAGTTAGAGAAATATTTGACCTCGTCGGTTTTAGCAATCTTTTTCCCATTTTTTCTAACCGTGAAGAAGCTTTGAAGGAATTATCCTCTGGCAATTAAGAATATATTACCTTAGAAGGCACTTTGCAGCCCTATACTCCTTACACAAAAATCTCGCTATATATGAGTTTGTCAAAAAATTATAATGGCTACACTTCTTTTCAATATCTTGAAAAAGGGAAAGATTACAAACATTTTGAATTGGCCGATGAGTTAAATCGGGTACCCGAAAATCTCGTTTCATTAACTACAGAGCAAGAGTCCTTCGTTGAACATATTGTAAGCAATCATATAATGATTTCGATGCATGAACATTTAGGGGTCTTTCCTTCAGATGTTTTTGAAACCCCAGATTATATAAGGGAAGGACGTATGGCTACAGGTTTTAAAGGCTTGGCCCATTCACACTGGGATGCTGTATTTGATAATTTAATGAACGGACTCTGTCGCATTCATTCTAAAAGTGGTTGGAAATGGACGGAAATACTTCATGATTTAGGTATGCGCATGTGTGATATTGCTCACCAGGATTTTGTCATTCATTGTAAAGGAGTAGAAGACATCCACAAGGCTCACAAAGAAGGGAAAGTGGCCTGGATTGCTACTCAGGAAGGGGCAGCTATGATAGAAAATGAACTCGACCGTCTGGATATTTTATATGGTTTTGGTCTAAGATCACTTGGGATCACCTATAGCGAATCTAATGCCCTTGGCAATGGGCTCAAAGAAAAAAGAGATGGAGGGCTGACTGCTTTTGGTAAAAAAGCTGTTGAGCGCATGAATAAATTGGGGATATTAATTGATTGTTCTCACACAGGAGACCTCACCGCTTTAGATACTATTGAATGTAGCACTAAGCCAATAGTTTTGAGTCATATTGGAGCTAAAGCTTTGTGGAACACCAATCGAATGGCCCCGGATGATGTCTTGAAAGCCTGTGCTGATAAAGGTGGGGTCATAGGAATTGAAGCAGCTCCTCACACTACACTTTCACCTGAGCATCGTAGCCACAGCCTGGAATCTGTCATGGATCATTTTGAATATATAAAAGATTTAGTAGGGATTGATCATGTAAGCTTTGGACCGGATACCGTCTATGGTGATCACGTTGGGCTACATCATGCTTATGTCAGTGCACTTTCTCTGAAAGCATCTAAAGCTGCTAACAAACCTGGAATGGAATATGAGCCTGTCGAATATGTAAAGGGACTGGAAAACCCAACCGAAGGATCTAAAAACCTTGTCCGTTGGCTGGTGAAAGCTGGTTATTCTGAGGCAGACATTGCTAAGATTATTGGAGGGAATGTATTGAGAGTCTTAAATGAGGTTTGGTATTAAGAGAAATTGGAAGGAGGAAATTGGAAGGGGGAAGGTTGATAAAAAACAAAATGATGAGGTTTTTAGGAATACTTTTTTTAAGCCTGTTTCTTATTTTTCCAAATTTACTTTTGGCCAACCATCTTGAGCACACAAAGATGGAGGTAATGATATTCAACACTTCTGAACCAATTTCAGTTTCGATATCCCACACTATTCATATTGACTCTAATGAGCAGAAAATTCCCCTTAGAGTCATTGGAAAAAGTATTGCTCACATTCAAAAAGTAAAGGTCCGCTTGGAGGGCCAGGAATACGCCCTAAATTTAAACCCTATAAATTTCAAAATGTCGCAAGGTGAGATTTACCTACCCGCAGCAAGGGTTCAAAGCGGTCAGATTAAACTAGAAATCAGTTATGAGCTAAATGCATCGACATTTGATGGAAAACAAAAAGTTGTAAGCATCCCTATTCTCTTTGTCGACTGGAAACCCGAGTCCGCTAAAGCGAAGGCATTTGTTGCATCGATAAAAGCAGACACACGTTTTGCTTTGAAGTCAAGATTTCCTGCAATGAAATGGAAAAAAGAGTCAGAAGAAAATCTAAATGTTTATTCTTTTGATTTACAGGTAATTCCTTCATGGGTGAAATTTAAACTTTATGAAGGTAAATTACCATTGATCTCCCTAGAATTACTAGTAGACTTGGGGGTAATTTTTGTTCTACTCTCTTTAATGTTCTTTGGCTGGAAAAAATATTTGGCATAAATATGAATGACTATCCAGGCTTTGTTTTTTGGGGTTTATTTATGGTGTTCGGTATCATTGTGGTATTGTATTTTATTTGGATGAGAGCACAGGAAAAAAAAGACCATTCAAAAGAAAGGTAAATGACTATTCAACTCATTGTTTTTATTCTTTATTTTCTGGTTGTTTTTGCAATTGGCTTTATCAGTTTGCGGAACACGCAAGATGAATCTGATTATTGGATTGCTGGAGGTAATTTAGGCTGGCTTGTTGGAGGGGCTACCTTATCAGCTACTCATACAAGTGCGGGCACTTTTATTGGTACAATCGGAGTCATTTATACAGCAGGTTGGTCTTTTGGATGGTTAATACTATCAATTGTATTTGCCTATTGGTTCATGGCGGCTGTATTGGCACCCCGATTTACCAAGGTAAAACAGTTAACCCTACCTGCTTATATGCAAACCCGTTATTATAGCAAGGCACCCAGGGGGGTAGCGGCCGTAATCATTTTAATTGCAACCGTAGTTTATATACAGGCACAAATTGTGGCTGGAGGTTTGGTTGCCAATGTGGTATTTGGCATTTCGCCTGTAAGTGGAATGGTCATTTTCACCATTATTCTTCTTTTATATACCATGATTGGAGGAATGATCGCAGTAGCTTATACGGACTTCCTTCAGCTGATCATTATGGTTATCGGAGTATTGATATCTGTCCCCCTCGCTATCCGACAATTTGATGGATTTTATCAGCTACTTGATTTTGCGCGTTCGGTTAATCCCATCACATTTACCTGGGAGGGGCTGCCAGGGACTTTACTATTCACTATGGGGCTGGCTTTTTTCCTGGGAGGCGTTTCCACACCAGAAAAACTTACCCGTTTGTATGCGATGAAAGATATGAGAACCATCCGCAAAGGAATATTCCTAACCATTATCCTGGTAAGTGTCATCAATTTATTGGTTTTTTTATTGGGGATAGCCAGCATAAGTTTATTTCCATTATTGCCTACAGGTGATCTGGCAATGCCGCTGGTAGCCAAGGCCATGCTTCCTTCATTTATTGGCACTTTAATGCTTGCTGCCATTACCTCCGCAATGATGTCCACAGTGGATTCTTTATTATTAGTGGCAGGCTCCGCCTTATCGGAGGACATATACCAAACCTTTTTCAGTCCCGACTCGTCCAGAAAAAAAAGACTGGCTATTGCTCGTAGTGGCATTTTCATCGTTGGTGTCATCCCTTTGATTCTTGTCCTAAGTGGAGTGGGTAAAGGAGAATTGGTTCAGTTTATTGTCTTACTTTTCACTGCTTTAATGGCCTCCAGTTTTTTTATGCCAGTCATTGGAGGACTGTATTGGAAAAGAGCTACTAAAGAAGGAGCTATTGCTGCCATGATAGGAGGCTTGGTTATGACGGGGGGCTGGAAACTCTTTGGAAGTAACAGTATTGATCCGGTTTTGCCAGGCTTTATTTGTTCAGGGATTTTATTGGTAGTGGTGAGTTTGATGACATCACCACCACCAGAAGAAGCTATTCGGCCATATTTCGAGAAATAATCTTAATTGACACTGCTATTGACATTGCTATTGCTATTGCCATTGTTACGGACATTGCCCCACCAAAGGATATTTATACTTTTCTTTTAACCAATCAAAAGCATGTCGATTGTCCTTTCCTAAAATTTCACAAGCTAAATCATCCAGAATATCCAATCCGTTATCGCTATTGGTAAAATAGATCAAGGCCTTTTTTTGCTTGGGATATCCAATAACAAAAGACTTGTAACCATCATTGCTGCCCCAGTGCCAAAAGGAAAGATTAGTGGAAGAATTTTGTAAGCCCAGGCCATTACCCCAGGATAATTGTTCATCGTATCCTTTGATTTCAGATTCGGATTGAGTCATTTTGCTCAAAATGTAGTCATTATCCATTAATGCTATTACAAACTTTGCATAATCAGAAGCTGTGGTATGCAAGGAACCCGCTGCCCATGCTCTTTCTGGCTTAAACTTTCTTTTGGGGCTTCCTTTTCTGGAATATCCACTGGCCATATTATTTTCTATAGCCTCCTCCCAGGCAAAATAACTGTTTGCCATCTTTAAAGGCTCAAATACCCTTTCTTTTACAAGTTCAGCCAAGGGCTTCTGACTTATTTTTTCAATTACTTTCTGTAGGTACATATATCCTTCTCCGGAATAAGAAAAGCGGCTGCCTGGCGTAAACATAATAATTAGGGGGTTCTTTCTACGCCAGTTGGGGAATCCGGACCTATGACTTAATACCATCCTGGCAGTAATCAGCTTATATCTCTCATCATTTTCGATATCCGGATAAGGCAGATATTCAAAAAGAGGCTTATCTAGGTCAATGAGTCCTTCTTTTTCTAATTGAAATACGGTGTAAGCAAAAACAGGTTTACTCAGGGAGGCTGCCTCAAAGATGGTCCCAGCATTCACCTGGTCTTTATCATCAATATTCTTAATGCCTAATGCATTGGTATATGAAATCGTGGAATTTTTAATCACCGCAATAGACAAACCAGGGATTGAAGAGGCTCTCATTTGTTGAACAACAAAAGAATCCAATTCACTTTTTGAAGAGTATAATTCATTGTTTGCCGAAGTCCTTTCAGTATTTAATAGTTGAAATGATGGAACCAATAATAATAAGAGGTTAACAAGTACTAATTTCATTGTGTCGGGCTTATTTTAATAAAATTGATCGATCTAATAAGATAAAATCTTAGATGGAGAAAAAGGTTACAAACTGATTTATGATTTTTTGCAAGCCCCAAAGTTCGATCAGATTTATCAGCCCAAATGCTATCTAATAGGTAGGATAAAAGGATTCTTGCGCCTGAGGCGCAAGAATCCTTTTTAATATTAATTCCCTCGGCCTAAAAACCATCCAATTACTCCACCAACTAGAGCAGTAACAACGGCCATCGTAATAGTATTGACAATAGCTCCGGTAAAATCCATCAAATTTGCCGTTGCAAAATTGATCATATCATAACTGAAAGACATCAAAAATCCTATAAGTGCTCCTGCTTTAGCCCCAGTAGCAAAGGTGCTGATACCAGCCCAGCGACCAAAAATAATAGCGATTAATAAACCCCAGGTAATATTTCCAAGAATCAATGGCACCCATTGCATATCCTCATCTGCTCTCATTACTCCTGAAGCAGAACCTCTATGTGAGTCAAAAAAACTGGTCAGGGCCATTCCCCATAATAAATAACCAATTACAAGAAAAACGACTCCTCCTATGAGGCCAGCTAATAAAATTTTGTTTGCGTTCATACTAATTCGTATTTGTTAAAAAATAGGTCGATTTATTCTGAAAATTAAGAAAATATCAACGTTAATTATTGAATTTGAACACATTTAAAAAATTATATCTTGTTTAAGGCTTATCTTTCTAAACCAGGAAAGCTTCTTTTTAATGGCTTTATTCAAGCTTCATTATTCCAAGGATTCGAGTCTTACATTTCGAAATTTCACTTGCCCATTACCAGCAGCTTGTAAGCCAATTGTTCCTTTTTCAAGGGTATCGTCTTCCAGCTCTGCGGTTAAGATATCATTGACCCAGACCTGAATTTGATTATCCTGGCACTTAATTTTGTAGTTATTCCATTTTCCTATTGTTTCCACTTTGGCAATTGGTTTCAACCTGGTAACGATAGCTCCCGTCCTAAAATCCTGATTGGGGTGCAAATCCCAAATATTGATCTCATAACAATCAATAGGATTAAGGGTATCCGTATTACAGCGAATAAAAACACCAGAATTAATGGTACTATCCGGATTGAATTCCAGCTCCAGTAAAAAATCCTGGTATGTGTTCTTAGTGATTAAAAATCCAGCTCCTTCTTGTAGACTTCCAGTCAGTTCATCATTTTCAAAAGTCCAATTAGCATCGCCTTGATTAATCCAGCTGTCTGAATTTTCTCCAAAAAGAATCTCTGAATCGTTGGATGAATTGGTAGCGGGAGGATTACAGGCAAAACTTAAAAGAGTAATAATCGATAGTGATAGAATTCTTGTATTGATCATATTGAATGCTTTTTATAGACGCCACTTTGAAGCATTAAATTACCATTTTTAAGGCCCTTAAGTAAATTGGAGAGTTTGATTTTTATAGAATCGCCCATTAGCAGATCCAACCTGGGCTTATTGGGAGCTTGAGCCTTAAGTTTGGGCATCAAATTTTCAAAAAAATCAATGCCAGCTTTTGTTTGATCAGTGGATTGGGTTTTTAGAAATTTAGCTTTTAATAGAATTTGATCCATTACTTCTGGTCTTTCCAAAAAACTGAGGGATGGAGTGCTTGCCCAGGGAACTGGAAATGTCAGCACCCCATTTTCATTTTGAAAAATATCATAGTATAGAAAAAAGCCCCCTGGTTTAAGGACACGAGCTATTTCTGAATAAAAGCTTACTTTATTTGGAATATTCATTTGAACATGCTGAGTCCAGACAACATCAAAGGTTCCCTTTTCAAAAGGCAAATTGTTGGCATCAGCCTGTAGGAAAGTAGTTTGAATACTTAAACCTACTAGTTCTGATAATTTTTTTGCAGTCTTGATAAATTCTTCACTGATATCTATGCCAACACATTGACATTCAAACTCTTCTGCCAGCATTCGACAGGGCCCACCTATGCCACAACCAACATCTAAGACCTTCTTTCCTTTTAAATCGATGGTATTGGCTAATTCTTTTGAAACGGCTGCCCCCCGAACATGAAATTCATCAACGCCAGATATGTCTTTTCTTGTAACCTGTGTTAGATCCGTACCTTGATTTTTGAGGCGCTCAAGAATGGCTTGATACAGATTAGGTTTATGATAATGATTTTGTATTTGTTCGTTTAGCACGTTGTTGTTGGTTTAAATACTTATGCTTTTTTTGAAAAAGCTAATGAAATTCCTAATATTAGTAAAACCCCAAACTCACTCCACTTGGTAATTTTCCAAAACTTATTGTTATTCACCTATTTAACAAAACTATTCGAAAAAATTGACATCAAGCCAAATATTAAGAATGCCTGAGCCCTAAAAATAATTCCCAGAATAATCATTTGTATAGACACTTGTGGTTCATTAAATAATATTCAATATTCCTAAAATAGCGGCAGATTTATTATCTGCACTTTTAAAGAGGTGAGCCAATTCTTCTTTCCCATCAAAAACAATTTTCTCTTTCACAAATGCGCTCAGGTCATAAATAATACCTATATCCACCCTAACAGGGCTTTCCGGATAACAATAAAAAGAATGAAGGGCATGATGGATTTGTTCTTCCCCATCCAGACCTAATTCTTTACCGACCTGAATTTCCAACATAAACAATTCTGTTCTGGGAGTATCAATTTTGCCATATTTATTATCTTCTCGCTGGGGATCATATCGATCATGCCCCAATTTTTTAATGAGTTCAATAACTTCCTCTTTTTTTTTGCCAGGATGCTTCATAGAACCCAACATCCGTAAGCCTATCCTTTGAAGAGCATGTCGCTCCCTTAAAAACTGTATGATTGGAATACTGATGGCCGAAAAATCTGGCATGGCATCCCAATATTCTACTGGCACAGGATTTCCAAATTCCGTGTAGGCACATTCTCCGGAAAAATGAATGGGCTCAATAATGTTATAGTTGGGGACTTGTATTTCAAAAATGGGTATATCGGAGGTATTCATTTTGCTAATATTTGGGTATTCAAAATTCCAGCAACAACATCTGATGAATACTTCGGAAGCCATTTTTTTGGATTGACTTGAGTGACCCAATATTATCTTTCTCACAAGAGCATATAGGGCTTCTATTCCATTCCAGGGCAATTTCTTTTGCCTTTCCCAATAAAAATGTACCTAATCCTTGCCGTCTGTGAAACGGGGAAACGACCATTCCGATATCTGCGATTTGGTGGTCACTTTCGCTTTTTCGCACTTCACAAGTACCTAAGATTTCATTGCCTTTTTCGAAGGCGAAAATCTCTCCCTTTTGTATCAGGCCATTGACATATCCAGTGAGCCATTCTTTTGGAGCTCCCATACTTTGATAACAAAATTCAACAAGCCTCTCAAGATCTGAGCTTTCTGCTTTTTTTAGACGCCCTTCTCTTTCTATTGATCTGGTCTTTATAAAATCAGAAAATAAATAAGTATGGATCTGGGTGGATTTTTGGTGATGCATGGCTATCGACAGACAAAGTGGATTATTGGTGCCTATTAAAGCTTTTTCAATTTTTTGTTGCTGAATAAATTCCTGAAAAATAACCTCTCCTTGATGAAGCCATTCGGGCAAAACAAAAAATTGAAGCAGCCAATTCTGATCCTTGACACAGGCATAACCAACACTTTGATTTTTATATTGAATTTCCCAATGTTGTGCGTATCCCGTTAAGGCTTCCCACATGCCATCCTGAGGGGCACTTAGGCTTTTTTTCCAGTTCTCTTTCAAGTGGCTTAAAGATGCGGCATCGGAAGTGGCGATAAAAAGAAAGGACTCTTTGTCTGTCTGCATGGTAGTTATAGAGTAGTGTGGTTGAAAAAGATATCAAATTTATCAAACTAATCGGTCTTAAAAAAAGTTCCTTCAAAAGCTTTTCAAGCAAGTAATTCTGGGAATAATTATTGCACTCCTAATTTTCTTTTTAAAAAAATATTAAATGGGGTGTAATAAATTTTGATTTTAGCCACTAAACAAGAAAAAACTAGTGAGCAGCGACTTTTATACTTCATCAATTTTGCCTTTTGCCTCCATCATTATAAAACTTTGTCGGGCATATACTGACACACAGGAGGATTTCGAAGATTATTACCAGGAGGTATGTCTCCAAATTTGGAGAAGCAAGGACAATTATCGCGGTCAATGTGAATGGTCTACCTGGATATATCGACTAAGCCTGAATGTATGTTTGACCCTATTGAAGAAAAAAAAGAAGCTTCG
Organism: Saprospiraceae bacterium; assembly: GCA_028285545.1. Classification (GTDB taxonomy): domain Bacteria; phylum Bacteroidota; class Bacteroidia; order Chitinophagales; family Saprospiraceae; genus JANQPA01. Next base: position 73,865 of record JANQPA010000054.1, read on the forward strand.
TCGTCATTTGGATTCAGAAAAAACACCGGAAAACCTAGTGGTGGACAGCCTCGCTTTTAAAGATGAAAACCTCAATCAACTCTATAGTGCCATCAAACAATTATCAGAAGTAGACAGAGGGGTAATTATGCTTTATCTGGAAGAAAAATCTTACCAGGAAATCGCTGAAATCCTGGGTACCAACTCTAATAATATTGGTGTTCGAATTAATAGAATTAAGGAACGACTAAAAAAGATATTAAATGAAAAATTCAATTGAATCAATTTGGAAAGAAGGTTTTTTGAAAAATGATGCCTTAGTAGCTCCCAAATTAAATGATTTATACAATCAAAAGTCCATACACATTATAGACCGGTTCAAGCGGATGTTTAGAATAAATTATACCTATGTAATCGGCTTGGCATTCCTTCACCTCATCATCGGTTGGATAGCAGGCGTGCCTCTAATCGGAATCTTCCAGTTTTTGCTATTCATACCACTCATTTTATATAGCAAAAATTATCGTCAGAAAATGGAAAAAATTGATAAGAGTCTTAGCAGTTTTGAGTATTTAAAAACCTTCGACAATTGGTTAAAGGAAACTACGGTGGGATTAACTAAGATTTATAGATTCTTTTACCCTCTATATTTTCTTGGACTCATTCTAGGTATTCTCTACACCAACTTCTTTGAATTATTCATTGGTGATACACTGATCAATAAAATAATGAGCAACCCTGATACCAAAATTTTATTTGGATTGCCTATTTATTGGGTCATTCCCATTGTTCTGTTATTGGCTTTATTATCTTTTCTAGGCGGATCAATTTATAAAGTAGATTTAAAAGCGGTTTATGGCCCTACCATGAATAAACTGGAAGAATTGATCTCGGATATGGAAGAATTGAGAAAATAAATTTGATTAGGGTAAAAGGTAGAAAGTATAAGGGTGGATCTCCTCAAATAAGTTGTCTAACTAAATAATGATTACAAGACTTCTTTTAAAATTCGCTGTGCATTTCCACCCGCAATTTTGTGGATATCCTCTGGAGATAAGCCTTTTGAAGCCAAGGCTTTCCTGCAGTCGATAAATTCTTCATAATTACTGATCACAGGTTTATAATTGGCATCCATATCCGTTCCAATTCCTACATGATCCACCCCTACCACATCTACAAGCCTGAGGGTTTGCTCTACAAATTCATCCAGAGAATCGGAATATCCTGATGGCCATAAGCCTATAAGTCCTCCAGTATTGGCAATCATTTTGGCATGTTCTATACTTATTGTTCTTGCCGATACAGGGCTATCCTTACCAACATTTAGTATACTGTGAGAAAGGAGAATAGGAGAATCGGTAATATCCGCTGCATGTTTAACAGTTTCAGCAGAGGCATGAGCCAAATCAATGATCATTCCCAGCTCATTCATTTTCCGGACCACCTTTTTCCCAAAATCAGAAAGACCTCCATGTTGTGACTCCCAGGTTTGTAAATCTCCCAAATCATTAGGAGCATAATGTACCAATTGGATTGATCGCAATCCCTCCTGGTAAGCGACTTCTACCCTTTCCAAATTCCCCACCAAAAAATCGCCCCCCTCGCAAGCTAGGTAGGCCTTGACCTGGTCTCCTTGATGAAGCTCATCACCAGTGAATGCCAGTTTTGCCTCTGACCTGGAAATTAAATCTTTTAAAATAGTAAGCTGATCCTGAAATACTTTCCATCCTTCTTCGCCGGAAAAGGAGCCATTGGTTATGACTCCTTTATCCGTAAGTTCTAATAAAGGCCAATCAGCTACCAAACAGAAGAAGGCACCACTAATTCCTTTAACTTTCATTTCTCGAACGCGCTGGATAAAGGCCTCATCTCCTGCGTAATCTTCAGATCCTTTATTAAAAAAGGTTCCCGGGTGAGTATGCAGGTCAAAATTGAAGCTTTGAATTTCATCCGTTCCGTTCTTCTTGGCAGAGGGATTACATCCTAGTAAGGTAGCCCCAAACAAAATGCTGGAATTGTAAAGGAATTCTTTTCTGTTCATAATTTATTTTTTGACTCTTTTGGAACGCATAGCCTTGGTTTTCTTTATAGCCTGGTTTTGGACAAATTGCTCATAGGCCTCCGTTTCCGCGCCAAACATAGCGATTTTCCCTTCATTATCACTGTGTATTCCCCAGCCATATCTTTTTGTCAATGGAGAAGACCGAAAGCATGGCTGTCCCTTTGAAAAGAAGATACGTCTTTGCTCTTCTAATTCACTTTCTGCAATATCTTTCCGAATAGCATAAACCGCGAAAATGACGTCATCTGAAGTAAATTTATAAGGATTTTTATAAATCATTTCAAACTGCAAATTGGCAATTGTCTGCTTATCACCTTTCAAGGGTGGTATTTCGCCATTTAGAATTGGGCAATCTTCAGCAATTTCAATAAAGGTGTTAAAATAGTTGGTTGTTGTCATACCGTAGGATTTTCTATTGGTTTTTTAGGACACTTTATAGGTGCTTTGTGACTAGCAGTTAATCGGGCCAATCCAGGAATCTGGTCTTGATTGGGCATTCCAAACTAATTTTCCTCTCTTATCAAAAAAGAATAGTATTGGCTTAAAAATTTATTGGTCAATTCTGAATCCTGATAGAATGCATAATGACCTTTACCACTATACCACCCAATTTCTATATTTTTATATTGTGATGCCATGGTTTCAACTAGTGGTTTAGGGATCACAGTTTCCTCTTCTCCATGCAAAACCAAGACGGGTATGTTCATATGAATTAGATTTTTCCTGGCACTAAAATCACCCAAGTATTTCAAGTTTGATTCATTGGCATCTGGAATTGTAAATTGCCTATTGACAATCCTAAGTTCTTCATCAGGAACTTCTAAATTGGCAAAATAGTCGTATTTAAATTGTTTTTTAAAAAGCATCCTACCCTCGGCCATATACTCTTCTAATAATTGAGCAATTTGACTTTGATCATTATCCTGTTTTCTAGATTCTAATACCGGATTGCTGTCAAAGCTCCCGCAAAGGATAAGGCTGGCATCACTGACCTGAAATTTTGCAATCGTCCCTGCTTGAATCATTCCTCCAAGGGAATGGCCACAAAGAATGGGTTGCTGAATTTTGAAGTGTTTTAGTATTTGAAAATTAAGGTCAATTAGATCTTCGAATTTGTAATCTGAAGTATCTAACTGAGAATTGCCATGGCCTGGCATATCATATGAAAGGGTGAGGTGCCCCCTTTCCTTGAAATATTCTTTAATTCCCTTGCCACAAGTATCATTTTGAGTATTACCATGAAGAAAGATAAAAGGCCTTTGATCAGGGTTTCCTTCCTGAATGTCAATTGCTAAAGATTGTAACTTAAACTTCATAAATCATCATTGTTCAACTGGAATAATCTTTCGGTAAAATCCCCCTTTCTTTAATCCATTCCAATAAGTTTTAAAGGCAATAACTTCGCCATTTTCATTTGTTGAAAAAACAACCCGATCCATCGCATAAGGCTCGTATCCAAAAGTGTTGTTACCAAGGTAAAAGAGTTTTTGTCCTCTAGAACTACTTCCGGTTCTTTTTCGATACAAATGAAAATCGTCTTCATGTTGTACAATGGACAGGGTGCCGGAACCATAATAGAAATTATTAATAGCCTGATATTCTCCTGTAAATCGGCTTAAGTCTTCCGCCTTAATTTCTAATCGCTCCAAATCAGGCACTTTCTTCCCTAAGAGTGCCAGGGCAATATATCCTTCAATATAGAGGGCATCTGAAGGGGTATTATCTGTATTTAAAAATACCACAATACTGGTTTCTTCCTCCGGAAGATATTTCATAACGGCATATCCGGATTTGTTACCTCCAGTATGTCCAATCGCTTTTACTCCTTCGAAAAGGCCTGTGCGCACACCTAATCCATATCCTGTGGAAAGGCCATCCTTCAACTTGAAAGGCTTTATCATTTTTTCATAAGAATCTTTGGAAATAATGGTACCATTAGCCCAGTGATAAGGGAACAAAACCAGATCTTGAGCAGTGGTGGTTAAACCTCCATCTCCTTTTATCCAGGGCCAGTGGGGGCGTTGGACCAATTCAGCATCCTCCAATTCAAAATAATTTGACAATTTAGGGTGGCCTATCCTTTGTCCTATCAATTTTAAATTTAAGCCTGCAGGTTGATTAATGATTCTATCCAATTCTTCTTCAAAAGAATGGCCTGTCACTCTTTCAATAATCATGGCCATAAGGATGAACCCAGAGTTGGAATAGTTAAAATGGGTGCCGGGCTCAAAGTCCAATCCTGCATTTTCAAAAAACTGATAATAATCGGCTTCAGTTGGATCAATCCGAGTGGTTAAATAGATACTATCGATAACACTGGCATAATCTTTAAGGCCTGAAGTATGGGCAAGAAGATGTTTTAATTGGATCTTTTCCGCTTGCTCCTGGTTGGGAAAATCAGGGAGTAGGTTTGATAAAGTATCTTCTAGTGATAATTTTCCCTCATCAATTAATTTCATGGTCATAGCTGCTCCTATTAACTTTGAAACGGAGGCCAACAAAAAGATGTGATCATTTTGAACGGGATTAGATTTACCTTCATCTGTGAATCCGAATCCTTTGTTGTAAACAATTTGATCCTTTTTGGCTACAGCTATGGATAGCCCCATCGTCTTACCCTCTTCAATGAAGTATTGGCCGATAGAATCTAGTTGTTGAACAATGTCATTGTCAAGAGTAGATACTTCTGATGGATTGTCTGTAATTTTCTGACAGGCAACAATAAAAAGTATAAAAAAGAATAATGCTAGCTTAATTGGCCTTTGGGATATCATATTGCTATAAGGTTTTAACAGAACTGGAAAGTATACAATTAATATACATCCATGTAAGATATTCAATTTAGCAAATCTATTTTGGAAAAATAAGCGAGGAAGGAGTCAAGATATTTATTACAGGTGGCATGCTGTATTTTTCAGTCTGTACCACAGATTACCAATCTACTAATTTGCACATCTACTAATTTGCACATCTACTCATCAAGCTTCAACTTACAATTTGAAAAATTAGATCTTTAAAATCATCTGCTTCCAGAAATTGATGGTCATGGTAAGAGGTGGCACTGAATTTCAGATTATAAACCTGGTCATTATGTAGTTCAAGGACGATCATAATGTTACCAAAGAGTTGGCGCAGTTTACCATCTTTTTTTACAAAAGGCCTGGGTTTAAGGTAATGTCGCTGAATGGTTTCCACCCAGGAAGCGCGATTGTAAGTCCGGGTATCAGAAATCTGAGAACGGTAATCTAACTCTAAGACCTTTTCTTTCAAAAAGTCAAAAAAATGAGTAATATCTCTTTGGCTATAATTTGTTTTGTGGAAATGAATAACAAAGCCCTTGCTTGAGGTCATATTGAGAAAGTCTAAAGCTTCGTCCGTATCATTAGGCCGTATTCTAAAAATGGCATATTGGTCATTGACCCAATCTTGCAAACGGCGACGGATCAAGGTTTTTTTCCAATACTCATAATCTTTCTTTTCCTCTTCCGTCCTGATAATTAAATGATGCTTGGCAGGTTGGGTTGGAGAACTATTCTCCGAACTCTTAAAAAGTTTCATTATGTATTCCCAAAATTCTGCCATTCTCTTTTTTTGGAATAACAGTCTTAAGCCGCTTTGGTTTACTTTTAGGATATTAGGTATTGGGTATTGGGATATTGGGATATGTCGGATGACTTAGAGTTCTATACAAAAAGTGACCTTAAGTTATGGACATATTGTATTTACAAAACGCTGTGGGTGTCGCAGCTACGCCGCTGGATGAGTTATTGACTAAAAACCTTGGGTTAGCACCCAAGGTTGATGTTTATCGCCGCCATGCGGCTTAATATCAGCAAAATAAAACCGCGTAGCGGTGTCAAGCATAAGCCTTG
>JANQPA010000078.1 GCA_028285545.1 Saprospiraceae bacterium
TTCCGTGACTAATGAAAAAGGAAATACTGCCTATTGCCAGGCCACTGTTTTCCTTGAGGGAACCGACAGCGATAATGACGGCATTTTAGACCAATGCGATAACTGTCCGGATACCTACAACTCCGACCAGAAGGACGGTAATAATAATGGAACCGGAGATGCCTGTGAAGAATCAACTAATCCTGATCCAAACCCTGGTGGCTGGGGAGACTGGAGTTTGAAAAAGCAAGACAGTGATCAGGAAAATATCATCACTGAATTGAGGGCTTATCCTAATCCATTCCAGGAAGAAGTCAATTTGAGTTTCAGTCTAAATCAGGAAGAAAGAACTACAGTTGAAATCTTCAACATCCAGGGACAAAAGGTTCACACCCTATTGTCAGAAATAGCACCCAAAGGAGAGCATCGTGTCCAATGGGATGGAAAAGATCAAAATGGACAGCCCATGCCAGATGGTATTTATCTGATCCGCCTAAGAGCAGGAAAGGCGCTGATTAATCAGAAGGTGATTTTACAAAGATAAGTGGTAAAATTAAGGGGTTTTATAAAAAGTGTGGGTGGCGGATCGCCACCCACACTTTTTATAAAACCCCATGTCTTGCCCTTCTCTCCAAAATGTTTCCTATTTTTCAAACATGAAAAAAATTGCTTACCTCACCATTGATGATGGCCCCAGCGAAGATTTTAGAGAAAAAGTAGACTATCTGGAAAGCCGTGGCATTAAGGCCATTTGGTTTTGTAGAGGGGAAGCCCTGGAGCGATTTCCAAAACAAGCCATCTATGCCATCCAAAAAGGGCATATCATTGGGAATCATAGTTATGACCATCCTTATTTTTCTGAAATAAGCCTTGAAGAAGCCCGCTATCAAATTGATCATACTGATCATCTCATTAATGAAATTTATTTGCAAGCAGGTATTAAAAGACCAATCAAGGTATTTCGCTTTCCTTTTCTGGATAATGGAAGTGGGGAGGACTACCTGAAATGCAATTGGGAGAACACTAATGTAAGGGCCCTCCAAAAGATCCTTAAAGAATTAGGTTATATTCAACCTGTTTTTGAGGGCATCAATTATGAATGGTATGTAAATGCTGGATTTGATAAATGCCTAAATGTTGACTGTACATTTGATACCTTTGATTGGTGCTTGTTAGAAGGTGAGCAGAAGTATTCTTACCATGATTTACCAACTATTTTAGGCAGAATGGACGAAATGGTCCCAGAAAATGGAAGAGGATTAAACGATCAAAAATCCAATGAAATAATTTTAATGCATGCCTTTATTTCATTGGAAGATTTTAAGACCCTGATCGAAAAATTATTAACTAAAAAATTGCTGTTCAAATTACCTGAATTATAAAATGAAAAAACTAATTAAAAAGCATCTGCAAGGAAAAAAGATCCTTTTTTTATTTCTATTGACCAACCTGGTATATGTTTATATGCTTTTTATCTCTATTCCTAAAGTGATGAGTTATTCACAGGGGATGGATATTTTGGATATGAGGCCTATAGGCTATGCTACCTTTTTGGTGGAAATGCTATTTGATAATTTAGGAGAACAAGGGCGGGCTGCTTATTTGTGGAGCCAGATACCCATTGACATGATTTATCCACTACTTTTTGGTATCTGTTATTGCCTACTCTTGGCATTTTTATTTAAGCAACTCAATAAGTTAAATAAACCCATATTCTACCTGGCTTATATTCCTCTTTTGGCAGGTCTATTTGACTATTTAGAAAATATAGGTATTATTATTATGCTTCGAAACTACCCTCCTGTATCTTCCTCATTGGTCAAAACTACCAGCACATTTACCCTATTAAAAAGTGGGCTTACCACTATCTATTTTGTAATCCTGACTATTACCTTGATTGTTTTTGTTTTTACCTTTTTGATGAAAAAATTGGATAGCAATAAAAACACTTAAATCAGCCTTCTAGCTGACTAAATTCATTGCCTTGAGGCCTCCATTCAGGTTTATTACATTTCTGAAACCTCCATTTTCCATTAGTCGGCAGGTTCGAAGGCTTCTACGCTCAGATCGACAATAAACGAAATAGGTTTTATGAGGGTCCAACTGCTCAATCCGATCCCAAAAATCTTTAGAAAAATAGTCAATATTAACAGCTCCATCTAAATGAGTGCTCTGAAATTCAACAGGAGTCCGAACATCAATCAACATGGCATTCGGGTGTCGTTGAAAGGATTCCAAAAAATCTTCAGGCCCTAGATTGCTAAGTTCTTGTTTGATCAATTGCCAACGACTTATTTTACACTCATTATTTTCCATACAACTACTTCTTGTTTTTTAAGGGAACATTTCAAAACAGGTACTTTGTTCAATGGTTTGGTTTTATTTTGGAAAAAACAAAGTTCTCCCTTTATTTTATTGAAAAGAATGATATTTGTTGCCGTAACTATTAAGTATGAATCAAGGTTCAGCGTTCAGTGTTTTGAGTACCTGAACTCAAAACACTGAACACTGAACCATACTGCAATAAAAGACTTTTACTTCAACAAATATGTAACAGAAATCACATTTCAATCGAAAAAACATCATAAGCAAACTCCAATTCTTCTTTCTCTACATTTCGAATATTTGAAAAACCAAGTTTAACATCATTGATAATGTCTTCGTAGTGTTCTAAACCTATGGACAAACGAATCATTTTATCGGTAATTCCGTGAGCCTGACGTTCTTCCTTAGGCACCCCAGCATGAGTCATGGAGGCGGGATGTTCGGCTAAGGATTCAGTACTCCCCAGGCTTACCGCAAGCTTAATCAGTTTCAAACCATTTAAAAACTCAAATGCTTCGTTTTCTCCACCTTTTATATCAAAGGAAATCATAGCCCCACCAGAAAGGCACTGCCTTTTCAAAATTTCATATTGCTCCCCATCGGCAGGTCTTAGCAAACCAGGGAAATAAAGCTTTTCTACCAAAGGATGGTCCTGCAGATATTCCGCCACTTTTTGGGCATTTTTAGCTTGTTGATCCATCCTGACTTTAAGGGTTTCCAGACTTCTACTAACTAACCAGGCGGTATTTGGATCAGTCATATTCCCTAGAAAGGTCCGCATTGTACGGATGGTTTGCATTAGAGAGGCTTTTCCTAAACAAGCTCCTGCAACAACATCACTATGCCCGGCAATATACTTAGTAGCCGAATAAAGTACCAGGTCAGCTCCATGTGAAAGGGGCTCTTGCCAAACTGGACCTAAATTGGTGTTGTCAATAGCTACAATAATCTCCTGGGATGAAATGGATTCATCAGCAAGATCTCTCAACATGGAAATATCTACAAGCTCCAGGGTGGGATTACAGGGTGTTTCTGCATAGATCATTTTTAGATTGGCTTCTTCTCCACTTTTAGCCAATCGATGAAGAATTTGTTCTTTACTTTCATTTGGTGAAAATGAAAGTGTCTTGACACCCAGTTTTGGTAATATTTCGGCGATAAAATGTGAGGTACCTCCATAAAGAGTATGACTATGCAGGAGTAGATCTCCTGGCTTTAGAAAACTGAAAAAAGCGGTGGTAATGGCTGCCATTCCACTAGAAAATAAAGCACAATCCTCCGCTTTGTCCCACAAGGCTAGGCGTTTTTCGCAGACCTCTAATGTTGGATTATTCAACCTGCTGTATATAAATAAAGATTCATCGTTCTCCCTTGATTCATCAAGACCATATGCCAGCTCAAACTGGCGTTTACCAATCTCTGCGCTGGGAAAAACAAAAGTAGAGCTTTGATAAATCGGGCATTTAATAGCACCATTATGCGCATTAGGGCGATGTCCAAATGACATCATCAAACTTTGTGGATGTTTCTTTTTCATAACTTAATTATTTTTCTATTCAAAATTATTTGTTATAGAAAAAACATCCAATATTTTTTATTAATAGAGAAAATTATTCTATATTATCTTTAATTTTAAAAAATAAATCTATTTCACCTCCTATTTTTATTTCTAATTAGAAAATAATTCTAAGAATTTAAGTTAGACTGATGAAGCTTTTGGACCCTACGGATCTTCGCATACTCGATCTATTACAAAAAGACGCCAAACTCACCAATAAAGAAATCGCTTTCAAATTGGGAATGACGATAACTCCTGTGTATGAACGCATCAAAAAATTGGAGGAAAATGGATACATTAGTAAATATGTTGCATTAGTGGATCGAGAAAAATTAGGGTACCACCTAGTGGCTTTTTGTAACGTTTCACTCAAGGAGCACTCAAGTAAATACCTTTCCGTTTTTGAACGTGAAATACATTCTATAGACGAAGTAATTGAATGCTATCATATTGCAGGATTGTTCGACTACCTGCTCAAAGTTTTGGCCAGAGATATGGGAACGTACCAGAATTTTATTGTAAACAAATTAGCCAAACTAGATAATATTGGAAATGTGCAAAGTTCCTTTATTATGACTGAAATCAAATATTCTACTCATATAAAAACCGTGTAAATCTTATGCGAGAGCAGCCGAATTTAATCTCAAAAATAGACCACCTGGTTTATGTGGTTCAGGACTTACATCAGGGGATTGAAGACATTGAATCATTAACTGGAGTCAGGCCAGCTATAGCTGGTCGTCATCAAGGACAAGGAACCTGGAATGCGCTCATGAGCTTCGGACCCAATATCTATTTTGAGGTAATTGCACCAGATCCAGAACAAGATAATGTAAGCGACCCAAGTTGGAAACATACCATAGAAAAAATGCCTAAAAACAGACTGGTAAGATGGTGTGCTAAAGGAGGTGACTTGCAAGAAAGGGTTCAAACTGCTCAAAAGCTAGGCCTGGATCTTGGAGAAATAAAATCAGGAAGCAGGGAAAAAAATGATGGTGCTATTTTATCCTGGTCACTAACTGATTTTAACACCTTTCTGGCAGATGGGATGATTCCATTTTTTATCAACTGGGGTAGCAGTGATCATCCTTCCTATAGCCTTCCTGGTGGATGCTCCTTAATTCATTTGGAGGGAGTGCACCCCGAAGCAAAAAAAATGCAAGCTTATTTGGACGCATTTCAACTTCCAATGAAGGTATTTCCAGGAAATGAAAAAAGACTCATGGCCAGGTTAAAAACCCCAAAGGGAGAAGTTGTGCTTATGTAACCAGATTTGGGAGAACATCGTCTAGTAGTGAAAATCTTTCGCCATGTTTCACAATTACCTGACTTTTTTATTTCCATCTGGCCAATATTTTTGGTTATTTTGATGAAGAAGATTATATCATCGAGGAGCTTATTCCTGAAATTGTAGAATCACGGCATCTTTAATAAGGAAAGATCAAATTCGAAACCAGGTAGTATTTGTTCTCCATTTAATTTTTGCTCAAAGTTTAAAATAGTATCTACCGAATTATTTTTTCTGTAGATGCTAACTTTTTTATGGTCTGGGTCGATCAACCAGGCTAGCAATGTGCCATTCGCCACCCACTCTTTCATTTTTAAATCCAAATCTTTTAGCTTGTCATTTGGAGATTTAATCTCAACAATAAAATCAGGCACAAGGGGTAAAAATTTCTTTTTCTGATCTTCGGGCACCTGACTCCATCTTTCAGGACTTATCCAACAGGCGTCCGGCGAACGCATAGCTCCATTAGGCAGCAGAAACCCAGTGGAGGAACTAAAGGTAACTCCGCTTTTTTGGACTCTTGTCCATAATTCCAATTCGACAATTATAATTTTTTCAAAAAAACCTGACTCCCCTCCAACTGGTGACATGATGATAATATTGTTATCCTTATCCCGCTCTATCCTGAGGTCTTTATTCTGCAAACAGAAGTCATACAACATATCGTCTGTCATATGCTCAGAATAGTTTTTAATTTGATGACCTTCAATTATCAGCATTCCCATATTAGAAAAGAATTGAAATTCTCAACCCTAATTTAAATTCACCGCCAAGGCGACAATAAAAACAAGTTTTGTATCCAGAGTTATACAATTTAAATAATTTCCAGGTCAAAAAACAGCAATAAGGATAATCATTTTGCATTCTATTAAATCATAAGAGTGAACACAATTATTCTTAGATTCTGAGAAATAATTTTTATTTTATGATCTCATTTTACCAGAAAATTTAATCACCCAATCTCTTTAAAACTCCTATCATGGCATCCTTTAACAGAAGAAAATTTATCCAATCAGGAAGTTTAGCGGCTGTTCCTTTTTTAGCTCCATTTCAAATTAAAGATCCAATCCAAAACAAGCTTACTAATTATGAATCCGAGAGGCTAGTTGATTTTACCTTCGACGGAGTATTTCTAAACCCTGAAGAATACTCACAAAAGCTTCTGGATATTTGCCAGAAAAATAAAATGGGTAGGGATTTTTATGGCAATGGAGGTATTGTCAGAAAATTGGAAGAAAAAATGGCTGCCATAACAGGTAAAGAAAAGGCCATTTTTATGCCTTCAGGTACCATGGCTAATGAATTTTCCTTGCGGGTTCTAAGTGGGCATAAAGCCAAAGTTTTTGTACAGGAAACAAGTCATATCTATCGTGATGAAGGTGATGCTGCTCAATCTGTTCACAATAAACGGCTGGTACCAGTTGCCAAAGGTAAAGCTGAGTTGACCCTTGAAGAATTAAAACAAGCCGTCAGCTACCATAATAAGGGTGAAGTATTTAAAAGTGGTATTGGAGTTATTTCCATTGAGGTGCCTGTAAGGCGATGTGATGCCAAACTAGTAGATATCAAAGAAATTGAAAAGATCAGTGAATATGCCAAAGCTAATGACATCAAAATGCATTTGGATGGTGCCCGTCTTCATTTGGCATCCGCTTATTCAGGGGTAAGTGTTGAAGAATACAGCTCTTATTTTGATACCGTATACATTTCATTATACAAATATTTGGGTGCCACTGGTGGTGCTATCCTTTGCGGCGACCAAGAAGTGATTGATCAAATGCCTCGACTGATGAAAATTTTTGGCGGAACAGTCTTTGGTGCCTGGCCCTATGCAGCTGTTGCTCTACACTATTTGGAAGGTTTTGAAGAGCGTTTTCAGAAAAGTGTAAAAAAAGCTGAGGACTTATTTACTCAACTAAATCAACTACCTGGGATCGAAGTAAAATCTGTCCCCAATGGTACCTATATCCATCATCTTCATTTAGATAAGAATATTAACAAACGAAAGCTAAGTAATTTTTTGTCTAAAAATACTTCTATAAAAATATACGGGGTGGCTGAACCTCAAGGCCATATTACCTTAAGGCTCACCGAAACCATTTTGAATCAATCTAATGATGAAATAGTAAAAGCATTTTCACAAGGACTCCAAGCAGCCAAGTAGGAACTTTTTTTTCCTTTTCATTGGTTATTGCAGAAAAACACCCATGAAAGAGAAGAAAATTAGTAAATATCTAAGTCTGTTACTACGTCACAAACCAGAAGTACTAGGGATTCAATTGGATGAAAATGGATGGACCGATGTGGATGAGCTGATTGGTAAAATGCAAGCTAAAGGAATGGAGGTTGACCTGGATTTGCTACAAAAAGTAGTTCAAAATAATGATAAACAAAGATTTACCTTTGATAAAAATTCCGAAAAAATCAGGGCAAACCAGGGTCATTCTATATCCATAAACCTAGATCTCAAAGCCCAAGAGCCTCCAAAGGTTCTGTTCCATGGTACAGCAACCAAAAACCTGCCTTCAATTTCGGAGAAAGGATTGATTAAAGGAAGCAGGCAGTATGTCCACCTATCCACGGATAAAGCTACGGCAACAAAGGTTGGGCAGCGATACGGCAAGCCCATTATTTTACATATTGACAGCGCACAAATGTATAAAGATGGCTTTGATTTCTATTGTTCAAAAAACAAGGTATGGTTGACCGACCATGTACCATCTCACTATATTAAGTTTAGTGGGAAGCCCCCCTTAAATTGCGCACCAAAAAGTAGTTGAAAGACATCTTCATTAAGAAAAACTACCCAATGTCGCAATTTAACCTCACAGCCTTTTTACTGCTTTTCAGCTGTAGTTTTGGGATGGCTCAGGAGAATAAATGGGAAGAGCTAGATCGAGTACTAAATCAGTTGTCCGAGGACCAGTTTTTTCACGGAGCTGTGCTATTAGCTGAAAATAATGAAATCCAATATCACCGCTCATTTGGAAAAAATCCCTCAAATCAACAAGCCATAACGTTAGACCAAGCCTTAGATATTGCCTCCATTAGCAAACCCCTTACTGCAAGTGGCATTCTAATTTTGGCTTCAAAAGGGAAATTAGATATAGATGATCCGGTAAAAAAACACATACCCGAATTTCCATTCCCAAAAATCCGTATCCGACATCTGTTAAACCATACCAGCGGAATGGAACGTTTTCTACCTTTGTTATTAAAAACCTGGGATACGGATAGATATATTGACAATGAAGATATCCTTAAAATCATCCGTTTTTACCCGCCCCTTGCTCATCCTCCTGGCCAATCTTTTCATTATAATAATGCCAATTATACCATTCTTGCTTCTGTTATTGAGCGGATAAGTAAGATGAGCTTTGAAGATTTTATGGAAAAAAAAGTTTTTCGTCCTTTTAAAATGCGTCATACCGCTCATCGCTCCAAGATTACCTCAAAAGTTATGCCTGCTACCCCAGATAATTTTACTCAGTTTGATAAGGGAAGCAGTAATGTATTATCTACAGTAAAGGACTTATTTCAGTATACTCTCCGGTTTTATTCAGGTAAAAAATGGACAAGGCAACTCACTCAAGAATCCTTTACGCCTCCTCGAACTATAAATGACCAGGAAAGTAGTTATGGATTTGGATGGTTCTTGGAGTCAGAACCGGAATTTATCATTTCCCACTCCGGTGAAGGGCACAAAGTAAGTTCAGCCATCAAGTATTATCCGCATTCGGGAAAAATGTTAGTTGTCATCCATCCCTATAGTAATATTTATTTTAAAAAAGTTTTTGATTTGATCGAAAACATCATGGATGGGAAGGAGTACTCCTTGCCTCAAAAAAGAAAAATCATCTCTTTAAAGGAGGAGCTGCTTCGTAAATATATAGGCAGTTATGAATCTCAATTTGGCTTATTGCACATCACACTCGAAAATGGCAAACTCTTTCTTCGACCTGATCCCATTCCTGGCAGGGAAGAACTCATTCCCAGCTCTGAAACCACCTTTTATTTTGGGAACCAAGATCTGGAATGGGAATTTTTTAAAGATGATATGGGCAATGTCATAGGTCTTGGTTTGAAAGGAAATCGATCTACCATGGGGAAAAGGCAGGAGTGACTTCCACCCAACGATTTAGCTTTCCCTCTCTGTCTTTTTTAGAAAAAGCAGCATGAAAAGACTAAATTTTTTGCTAATCACCTGTGCAATTTTAGGACTCACAGAATGTTATGCCCAGAAAAACAGCAGTTTTTTTCTTAAGGTTAATACTAATGGTGGAGCACCACTTGAAAATCTAATCATCGAATTAAGTCCCGTAACAGGAATATTTACACAGAAGGAGCCTTACTCACCTCAAATCACTTCATTTGACGTAACTCCATTTATTTATAGCTTTGGTGTCCAAGGTGGATGGCAAATTAATGATCGGTGGTTTATCTCCACTGGTTTAAGATATACTAAAAGAGTGGATGAAGCCCTCCCCTATTGCCATGTTTGTGATATATTCTATTCTGAGACAAGCAAATTAAACCTTGAAACCCTGGAGGTTCCTTTAAGCCTACGATACAATATCAATAATAAATCCAAGTTCTTTCCTTTTATTTCGGGAGATGTCTACTGGAGTCAGATGTTATCTTTTAATAGGTTCAACTTTTGGGCTTATCAGATTGGAGGAGGGATTGGATTCCGAACTCAAAAAAACACAGAATTTCTTCTCAAGACTCAATATAATAGGGATATTAGTAGTAAAGATTCCTATCCAACTATTTTCTTCCGTGAAATTTCAATAGGATTGGAAGGATTATTTAAGTTTTGATTATTCTTATGACCATTAGAAAAGCTAAGAAATCTGATGTTTTCTTTATTGTAAAAATGCTGGCTGATGATGAGCTAGGAAAAAAAAGAGAACAATTTGAAGACCCCCTGCCACAAGTATATTATCAAGCCTTTGAAACCATAGATCAAGATCCTCATCAAGAACTAATGGTGGTGGAAGAAAATAAGGAAGTGATTGGCGTATTCCAATTGACCTTCATTCCATACCTAACTTACCAGGGAGGGATCCGAGCCCAGATTGAGGGAGTCCGAATTCGTAAGGATTACAGAGGAAAAGGCCTTGGACAAAAAATGTTTGAATGGGCCATTGCCAGATCACAAGAAAAAGGCGCCCATCTGCTTCAATTAACAACCGATAAAAAGAGACCTGAAGCGCTTCGCTTTTATGAAAAAATGGGCTTTGTTGCTTCTCATGAAGGGATGAAGTTGCATTTTTGAGTTCCATGGTTTCACGGTTAGGGGATTGCTTTATTGTAGGTATAGTTGCTTATTTGAGCTTTTTTCCTCACGCAAATCTCGCAGATTCCGCAAATTTATTCATCAAAATATCATAGTATCTCAGAATCGTAATATCAGAGAAACTGCACATTTGCCCATTTACAAATCTGCAAATTAAAACAATCCCAATACCCTAATACCCATTTTATTCTTTCAAGTAATAAGTCTCCAAAGCCGGTTTGATGGGCCGCTTAAACCACAGAGGTCTTCTTAAGCCATCAGGACCAGGTGCTGGGCGAGTTTTGGCCAGCCACTCTTTATAATTCTCAAATGACTTTTTGGTGTCTACGAAAATATCTCCATACTTATCATTGGGTCCTGCCCTTTCTATCCTAACTCGTTGATGCCAGCAATGCATACCGCTGATTGGATCTGGGTGAACCGCATGGGTAATATTTTGATGTACTCCTCCATCGCTCCAGAAAATACGTTTGGAATCCGGATCTGTACTTTCGAAAGGGCGGACGCCTGCCACTGTTTGCATTTTCCAGCCACCATCACCGTCATTTTCGATTTGTACCGTGTTGGTGGCCCATCGATTGCCGATTTTATCCTGCGGCCGACGCCATCTGCCCAGGTGATGAGAACAAGCTACTACTCCAGGTTTCATCCCTTCAGTAACCCAGACTTTATCCACAAAATATCCGATATCGGTATTCAGTTTGACCAGATCTCCCGTTTTAAGGCCAAACCTTTTGGCATCAGAGGTATGCATCCAGATGGGATTACGGTTGGATATTTCATTTAACCATTTAGCATTCGCCGAACGGGAGTGGATCAATGTAGGTAAACGAAAAGTAGGAACGAGACAATACTCTCCTTTTTCATGGTCTAATTCTTCAGGATGAATGTGACTTTTGATGTAGGTTGGGATGGCGTATTCTGGCCATTTCCAGTCTACCATAGTTTGGGAGAAAAACTCATTTTTCCTGGAAGGAGTTGGAAAGCCGGTCATTGCTTTTCCATCCACCATCACTCCTATATTCTTACCATTTTTGGAAATGGTGCCTGTATTTTCGTCAATGGAAGCGCCCTCCATTTGATCTGCAGATAAGAGTTGTTCGTGTTTTTTGTAAGTGTGCTTTTCAACTTCAAAGGCGCCATATTTTTGCATGAATTGGAGTTCCGTCAAACCTTCTTTTTGGGCAGCTTCAGGGAGGCCAGGAGTATGCTCAAAAATGAATTGATAATACTCATCGATGGTTATCTTTTCTCCTTTCCGATAGGGAGAAATAAAGTGTTTTCTGATCCCCAGGCTTCCATCAGGATCCATTCGCCAGGACAGTTCGATCCAAAATTCGTCTTCTTCCCATACTTCCCCAGGATTTACTTCATAAGTAAATTCAACTTTTTGGCCATTCCGTCGAGCTGCTTCCCGAAGTACTGGCTGCCTAAAAGCAATCCACATACCAGAATGGGTAGCATAGCTGTTAATGTCGTGGCGTTCAGCAGAATGTCCCATGGGCAAGACATAATCGGCATAATAAGCCGTTTCGTTCCATGTTGGGGTCATTGCAATGTGGAGCCCAACCATTGCTTCATCACTTAAAGCCTCGATCCAGGAAAAGCCATCAGGATAGGTCCATACCGGGTTAAAAACCCGAGTAAAGTATACATCCATGCGCCCTCTATTTTCTTTGAGAAAGTGAGGCAGCAGGAAGCTCATTTCAAAGAATGCCAGAGGATACTCATTGGGAAAATGAAGTTCATTCCAGAATTTTTGGGCAGGTGGCACATCAAAGAAAGTAGGTTTAAACTTATTCCAGCTGTTAGGAGAGGTACCACCCTTTGTGCCTACACTTCCTGTTAAAACATTCAGAAAATGAAGGCAACGTGATACACACCAGCCTCCCAGGTTTCCACTAGCAGCACTGCGCCAATTATGAGTAGCAAACTGAGAACCTGCTTCACCTATTTTTCGAGCCACCTCAATAATCATTTCGGCTTTGGCTCCACTCTCCTGCTCCGCAAATTCAGGAGTATACTCGGCATATTCCTCCTTCATTTTTTCTATATAATTCTGGAAATTGATTTCTGTTCCTGGATGTCGTTTTTCCAGATACTCCTGCCAGTTGACCCAATTTTCAAGGAATTCGCGGTTATACAAGCCTTCGTCTAAGATAATCTTGGCCATGGCCAGCATCACAGCTGCTTCCGACCCAGGATAGGTAGGCATCCAGTAGTCAGACATACTGGCAGTGTTAGATAACCGAGGATCCATAACAGCCAGTTTAGCTCCCTTCATTTTTGCTTCAATGATGCGTTGTGCATGAGGATTAAAATAATGTCCGCTCTCCAAATGGGCACTGATCAGCAAAATAAATTTGGCATTGGCATGATCTGGAGAAGGTCGATCATATCCATACCAGATATTGTATCCAAATCGTGCTCCTGAAGAGCAGATATTGGTGTGGCTATTGTGACCATCAATTCCCCAAGCTTGCAAAACTCTGTTTGCATAACCTTCATGACCCGGGCGGCCTACATGGTAAGCCACTTCATTATGTCTTTTTTCCTGGATGGCTTTTCGAATTCGTCCGGCAATATCATCAAGGACTTCGTTCCAGCTTACTCGCTCCCATTTACCTTCACCTCTTTTTCCTACTCGCTTTAATGGATATAGAATCCGATCGGGATCTGTAATTTGGTTGATGGTAGCAGGGCCCTTGGCACAATTACGACCACGGCTCCCCGGATGATAGGGATTGCCTTCGAATTTTCGAATTTCATTGGTTTCTTTATCTACATAGGCTGTAAGGCCACAGGCGGATTCGCAGTTGAAACAAGTTGTTGGTACAATTTGATAATGCTTTTTCTTAATCTTGGGCCAATCCTGTGCTTCATATTCTACCCAATCATTCCATTTTTCTGGAGGAGGAAATTTGGCTAATTTCCCTTCTTCCATGAGGCGAGGCTCTGCTTGTATTTCTTCTTGATTCAGATTTGGAATGAGCCTTAATTTTTCGGCCATTCGTTCTATGATGGATCTCTTTTTTTGATTCATTGTCTTGTTTTTCCTTAACTAAGTTGGATTTTTTGGGGTGCTTCTACCCAAATGTGTTCTGTTACATAAATACCTGCTAAAATTAGGGCCCCTGCCAAGGCTAATAATATTCCATCCTCTCCCCTTAACAGCACCAATGCCAATGGCAGGATATTCCCAAATAAAAGTGCTCCAAAATAGAATTGATTCTTATACCTTCCTTTGGTGATCATTTTTACGGTACGTTTTGCCTCTACTGTTGGATGGGTAGTTGTTAATTCAAATAAAATGGTAAGCAGATTAAAAGCAATAGAAACAATCAACACATTTTTCAATAAACCAGTCCATCCTTCTACCGGAGCAACAAACAAGGCTACTATTGCAAAAATGGCAGCCCCCGCCATAAAAGCATGAATCAGCATGTGCATAGCTAAAGAAGGAGATTGCCAAAAATCGCGTCCTTTTGCCTGAGCAAATAAAAAGGCAGTATAAATGGCAGTTATAACTGCAAAAAGCGCAGTCAGGCTCCAAATCACTGGTTTTCCGGTTTCAACTTGGGCATAAAGCAATACGCCTGCCAAGGTCAATAAAGCACCATAAATGGTAATGGTGTAGCCTCCCTTCACAAGCCAGGAGTTCCACTGCGGTCTAAGCAAAACATATAAAAATCGATCAGGACGATCAAGGTCTTTTATTAGGAGCAAGCCTGTTGCAGCCAAAAAGGCTAATCCTATTCCGAATCCCCACCATTGGGTAGCAGCATTCAGTTCTGCCCATCCTCCTGCCCAGGCCAAAAACATAAGAAGAAAAGCCCCCGCAGAAATGGCTTTCGTTAAAACATATGCCGATACTTCCCAGCCCCATAGAACCCCCTTGTCTGGAGCATCATAAATCCGACGAGCTTTTCCTAATAATAAATCAATAGAACGGGTACTTCCATTTTCAGCCACCTCTCCTGCTTCAATCGCTTGTTTGTTCACCTCCATTAAAGCTTCTACGACATCACCGTTTGAAAAAGCCATTTTTTCTGCTGCTTTGGCAAAATGCCCAACGCCTCGTGCCTGGGCACTCCAGAAATAACTATCGGATTTTTCAGTGGCCATTGGATTTAAGGAAGATTCATCACCATCAATATAGAACAAGTTGGGAACGGTTCCTTTAGCTGATTTCCTTACAGATACCTGCTCCCGAGCCAGCAAAGTTGCAATTTCAGAATTGGGATCTTCCATATCACCTGAAATAATGGCATGTTCAGGGCATACATTAACACAAGCTGGTTCCAGACCAATATCAATGCGGTGTGCACAGTAATTACACTTTGCAGCAGTATGGTTATTGGGATCGATGTATAAGGCGTCATAAGGGCAGGCCTGCATACAAGATTTACATCCAATACATCGATTTTTGTCAAAGTCAACAATTCCATCTTCTCGTACATATAAAGCTTCAACTGGGCAAATTTCAACACAAGGAGCGTCCGTACAGTGATTGCAACGCATTACTGAAAACAGTCGGCGAGTATTTGGGAACTCACCTTTTTCAACCTGTTTCACCCAGGTTCTGTTAACCCCAACCGGAACGTTATGCTCTGATTTGCAGGCAGTAGTACATGCGTGACATCCAATACATTTACGGTTGTCGATAATAAATCCGTATTTCATTGATGTCTAATTTTAGGAAGTTTTTTACACAGGCATTAAAAATATGAATATTCTTTCATTTTTTCATATATCCTGGTCGGGTGAGTAGAAAGTTATTGGGTTATTGGGTTATTGGGTTATTGGGTTATTGGGTTATTGGGTTATTGGGTTATTGGGTTATTGGGTTATTGGGTTATTGGGAAAATATTATTTGTGCTTTTAAAAAAAAGCAGCAGTATAAAAATTATTTCTTTTTTTCCGCCTTCCACTTTCCCTCTTCCGATTTCCCTCTTCCGCCTTCCGTTTGGGGCGGTTTGTAACCGCCTTTCAAGTTTGTTTGAAGGGCTTTCTTCGACCAGAGTCCATCAAATTGATCTTCGCTGGCCTTGTAACATTCTACAGCTGCATGAATGCCAAGAAAGAAGTTTTTGGTTCCAATCTTATCAACTATTCCATATTTTTGAAGGGTATCCCGAACAGGTCCTCGGGTACCAGTCACATACAACAATATCTTTCTGGTTTCTAAAAAAGACATGATGTCTTCCAATTCGTGTATGCCGCTGGAGTCGATATCTGTGATACTGCTGGTATCCAGGATAAACAATTTTAATTCTTTGCCTCTATTTCCAACTAACCTTTCAATACCCTCTCTAAAAAAAGCAGCATTGCCGAAATAAACCTGAGAGTCAAAACGATAAATGAGAATTTCGTCATCCTGGGAAGCTTCTTCAAATCGGGTAATATTACGGTAAGTATTGGTATCGGGTAATTTTCCAAGAACAGCCACATGAGGTCTGGAGGATTGGTAAATAATCTGAGCAATAGATAGAATAATACCTATGAACACCCCTGTTTGAATACCTAAAGTAAGCGTAGCGATAAAAGTTACTATTAAGGTAAGAAAGTCCTTTCGGTCTTTTTGCCACAAAGAAATGGCCTCTTTGTAATCAATTAGGCCTAATACTGCAACTACAATGATAGAAGCCAGAATAGCATTTGGCAAGTAAAAAAATAGAGGAGTTAAAAATAACAAGGTCAAAGAGATAATAATTGCTGCAATTATTGATGAAATCCCTGTTTTGGCACCAGACTCATTATTAATAGCAGATCGAGTAAAACTACCAGTGGTAGGATATGATTGGAAGAAGGCTCCTCCAATTTTTGTGATACCCAAAGCAATTAACTCCTGATTGGGAATAACACGATAAGATTTGTGTTTTGCCTCGATCGTTTTGGCAATGGCAAGGGATTCGATAAAACTGATTAAACATATGGTAAGGGCTAAAGGCAACATTTGCTGGACAATTTCCCAATTCAACTGTGGGCTTTCAAAAGCAGGCAAACCACTTGGTACTGTCCCAACGATGGCTACGCCCTTATTGTGTAATTGAAACTGCCAAACAATTAATATTCCCAATATTACTGCCAATAAGGCACCTGGTAAAGCTTTGCTAATTTTTTTCAAAATAAAAATAAAGACAATCCCTCCCAGGCCAACCCAAAGGGTTGGGTAATGAATCTCACTTATATGTTGTATTAAATTGCCTATCACTTCATGGATGCGATTACTTCTGGGAATATCAATACCAAATAAGTTTTTCAACTGACTCAGACCTATGATAAAGGCAGCCGCAGAAGTAAATCCAGATATTACAGGATGAGATAAAAAGTTGATTAAAAAACCTAGTCGAAAGCCTCCTAGTATAATTTGAATGATCCCAGCTATCAAAGCGGTAGAAATGGCCAGGCTTATGAATAAAGGTGTTCCAGGTTCAGCGAACTCCCCTACCCCAGTTAAAATCAACAAGGAAACTAAGGCAACCGGTCCTACCGATAATTGTCTGGAGGTTCCAAAAAAGGCATACAGTAATAAAGGGACAATCCCGGCATACAAACCATAGATTGGAGGTAATCCTGCCAGCAATCCATAGGCCATACCCTGTGGAACCAGCATGACGGCTACAGTTAAGCCAGCCAGCAGATCTCCCCTGAAGTACCTCTTATTATATTGAGGAATCCATTCGAGGATGGGTAGGAATTGCTTTAATTTCATAAAGCTGGAGGTGGATATTTGGTTGGATGGCAATTTATGAAAAAATGTTCATATGACATGTGGGTTTTAAAGGGACATGTCATGTCTAGACATGACATGTCACCCTCAGGATATTACACGGCGCACATCTCTACTTAAGGTAACTGATTATCAAATATTTATAAGCAACACTACCCAGTACACTTACATGGCATGTTTAAGACATGTCATGTCTTGATATTTCGGACATGTCATTTTTAGATATGACATGTCTTAATTACCCACTACATGTCAACGGAACTACTACCTTCTTTTTCAAGTTATTTAGCTAAAATGCAACCCAAAATCTCCTATACCATCTGGTTCAGCCAACGCAATGGCAGTAGTTTATTATGTGAAGGATTAAAGTCCACTGGCATTGCCGGCCGGCCAGAGGAACTCTTTAATTTTCCTTCAGAAAAAGAGTTTTTGGATCATTATAAGCCAAAAAACCACAGCCACTTGCAGGAATTGTTATGGGAAAAAGGGAGCACCTCCAATGGTGTTTTTGGTGTAAAGGCCAATGCGCCAAGAAAAGAAAATGATTGGCGTATAGAACAGCTAAAATTAATCCAAGGTCTTAACTTAATTAAACAATCCCACGCTCAGGTATGGGAATATGCATTTCCTAATCACCGCCATATTTTTTTGACCCGAAGAAATAAAGTAAGGCAGGCTGTTAGCTGGTGGAAGGCCATCGTTAGCCAGGAATGGCATCGGAAAAATGGAACTTCTCAGCCTTATACTATTCAAAGCATTAAGGATAAATATAATTTTGATGCTTTGAAGCATCTTTTAATAGAATGTAGTCTGAGAGAGGCTAAAATACAAGATCTCCTGAGTCAGGCTAAAGCGACTCCATTAACGATCGTTTACGAAGATTTTGTGCAAAATTATGAGGAAACCATTAAGTCTGTTATCGGATTTCTTGGAATAAGAGAGGAAATGCCCTCTATTGCAACTCCTTATTATAAAAAATTAGCGGATGATTTGACAGAGGAATGGGTGGAACGGTTTCGGAAGGAGGTGCAGAGGGGATGGGAGAAAGTTGTGTGGTGAATTAGGTGTCTGGACCACTGATTTGGGCAGATTATGGGATTACGCGGATTTTGGTTGTTGTCTTTTTTAGAGAAGTGGATTGATTAGATATTTTTTTGACACGGACTTCGTACACTGACTGTTACTGACTTAAACAGTTTTAGCTGATGCTGAATAAAATCTATCCTAAATATTTAAACTATTTAATACTCAGCCCAATCAGTAATAAATAATCCGTGGAATCCCTTAATCCATATAAAATTCGTGGTTCAAGCATTTATTTAGCAAACGGTTTTATTATTTCAGCATTACTTTCTAATTATTTTCCTACTCAATTTTAATATTGTCAGCACTCCAACATAGACTATTGCAGACCAAAATATTGCAACTAAAAAAATATATCCTATATGTTTCGACATTAAACTAGTCCAATCAAAAGGAAAGGAGTAAAAAAACATCATAATTTCCTTATAAACGTTGCTTGTCTCCCAAGTAACAAGAAAAGGAGCTCCTAATATCGCCGCAGTAAGGAAAAGGAATAAAAATAGAATGGATATACGTCCTGCTGTTTTATGGTAATATTTCATTTTTCTATTCGTAACTAGTTCGGTAGACCATAAATAAATTACACAGATTTTATATTATAGAAAATACAAAATCTGCGTAATCCACTAATCCGTCAAAATCCGTGGTCCAAACAATAGGTGAGCAGAACCCTACTTCCCCGCCACCTCAAACCTACTCTTCCGATAATCCTTTGGCGTCATTCCCCTACTATCGCAATACTTTTGATGGCGCGTTTCAGCCGGCCAAAACATGCTGGCTGGTTCGAGTAAAGTTTTGACCTCATAATTCATATCTCGGAGCTGAAGCATCAAATCTTCTGCTATCTTTTTCTGTTCATCATCTAAATAGAAAATAGAAGAGCGATACTGGCCTCCACGATCGGTGCGATCCAGCGTAGGATCATGGATTTCAAAAAATAAGCGAGCCAGCTTTTCGAAACTGGTTTGATCAGCATCAAAAGTCACTTCTACAGCTTCCGCATGGCCTGTCGTTTTTGTACAGACTTCCTTGTAACTAGGATTTTCAGTATGGCCGCCGGTATAGCCCACACGAGTAGATACTACTCCTTCGGCCTTACTGAAAAAGTATTCTTTACTCCAAAAGCAGCCACTTGCAAAGATGGCTTTGCTAAGATTTAACTTTTTTTTTCTATCTGTTCCCATTCTTCCTGAGGGATAAATTTCATTGAAAGAGAATTCACACAGTGGCGTGTATTTTTTTGGGTAAACCGCTCGCCGATAAATACATGGCCTAAATGCCCTCCACAATTATTACATAGTATTTCTGTTCGGCGACCATCTGCATCCGTTTCTCTTCTCACAGCGCCTGGTATCTCATCATCAAAGCTGGGCCATCCACATCGGGAATCAAATTTATCTTCTGATCGATATAGTGGTTGATCGCAACGGCGACAGATGTATATTCCCGAAGCTTTATTATTATTGTACTCTCCTGTGAAAGGCATTTCGGTGCCTTTGTGGACAATGATTCTTTCTTCTTCCGGTGTCAGCTTGTTGAATTTCATTTTTTTTGGTTTTATTTCGTTTTATTTGATTGGAAGCATGGTGCTCACCTCAGTAGAGGCAATTACAAATCTTTTTTTGACACAGATTTACACTGTTTTTTTGCATTTAAATTATCAGTCCTTCTGTCATTAGAACCTATGGCAAGTCTACACCCAATTTCCAAATCCTAAAATAAAACAACTAATGACGTCCATCGTTTGTTATGAAAGTCATAAATAATTGACTCCTAAAATAAGATGTTAAACCAGACTATACAAGACATAAATTCCTGTACTATTTGTGCGGATTACCTGCCACTAGGTCCTAAGCCAATCTTTAGTATTCATCCCTCTGCTAAAATAAGTATTATCGGACAGGCTCCTGGTCGCTTGGCTCATGAAAGTGGTATTCCCTGGAATGATCCTAGCGGGGATCGATTACGACAATGGTTGAATATCGATAAAGAAACCTTTTACGATCCTTCAATATTTGCTATAATCCCCATGGCTTTTTGCTATCCGGGAAAAGGAAAAACAGGTGATTTGCCTCCTCGAAAAGAATGTGCTCCTCAATGGCACAAAATAGCTTGGGATTTAATGCCAAATATCCAATTAAATTTAGTAATTGGTTCTTATGCCCAGAAACATTATTTGGGAAAAAATGGAAAAAAAACGCTGACTGCTAATGTTGAATCTTTTGAGGAGTTTTTACCGCATTATTTCCCCATGCCCCACCCCTCTCCACTCAATGGGCGATGGTTACGAAGAAATCAATGGTATGAGAAAGAGGTGATACCGGTTTTAAGAGAAAAAGTAGCTGATATAATTAATTCTTAATGCCCTTTCCTTTTTGAAGTAA
The DNA here is from genome assembly GCA_028285545.1 of Saprospiraceae bacterium. Taxonomy (GTDB): domain Bacteria; phylum Bacteroidota; class Bacteroidia; order Chitinophagales; family Saprospiraceae; genus JANQPA01. The sequence continues at coordinate 20,650 of JANQPA010000078.1, forward strand.
ATGGAAGTAGATTAGAAGTAAAATAGAAGTAGATGGTCTAAATAAATTAGACCATCTACTTCTACTTTACTTCGTCTGCCTTTGGCGGACTTACTTCTATTTAATTCTTTCTAAAAGAAAAATCCTCCTCCAATGGTGATTCTAGATTTAGCATCATCTCCTCTAAAAACTCCAATACTAATGGTAGATACATTAAAGGGACTAATAAATACACCACCTCCAATACTAGTATGCCAAAGGTCTGATCCATCACCATCTTGCCAAACCCTTCCATAATCAAAGCCACCAAAGACTCCTAAGACAAAAGGTATGGCCCGATTACGGGAAGCCAAAACCTGCAATCTCAAATCTGTATTATGATAAAAGGACGATTGTCCCATAAAACGATCTCTACGAAATCCACGGATGTTACTTTCGGGGCCTAAACCTCCCAATTTTGCTGCCTGGAAAAATTCATATTTATCATTAAATATTTGCTCTCCACCAATACGGGTAGCAAAGACTAAGACTCCATCTTTATCTATTTTCTGATAAATAGATAAGGCAGCACTGATGTATGGGAAATTCCGGCTATTATCACTCAGCTCCATTTTCCAGCCCCCATTGACTACCAGACCAAGACCTCGGTTGGGATAAGCCGCATTATCAATATTCTGATAGTCAAATACCATTTTCAAGCCTAAATAATTAACTCCGTCAAAGATTGCGGGGTTTAGATCTTCAGCTACCGTAGCAATAAATCGATCGCTGGTTAGATCTACCTCAGTAGATTCAAACTCAGGGCCAAATGCAAAATAGGAGCTGTATTGACGCTTCATTAAGGCTACAAACAAGCTGTAATTACTTTGGCGAAGTCGATGATAATCTACATCAATCTCATCTTCCAAATTCACCGTCTCATTCCCCAGGCCATAAAAGTTAGAAGTGTAAAGTGGGGTCCTGATTAATCCATCAATTTGCAAATCCCAGGGCCCCATCACATCAATATAATTACCCTGGTAAGTGAACTGAAATCCGTTGGTGGCTCCTGAAAATTGTACACCAAAATTATGATTGGTTGAATAGGGTTCTTTTTTAAAACTATAATTCGTAAAAGAAGCCAAGCCTCCCAACAGCAAACCATCATCTGGGTTGAAACTTATAGACGGGAAAACAAAGCCATAATTAAACTCATAATGCTTTTCTTTTCGATTATAGGAGTTCAAGAATGGACTATCCGTTAAAATCTGTTTGGTCTCTCCATTTCCTTCTATTTTGCGATCTTCACTCGTTATATCATATACAATTGTTTTTTTACCGCCTCCGACTTTGGATTGATCATAAAATTCATCTTCTCCTTCTCCACCTATCAGACGAACCAAAGGTCCGCGGCCCGAAGTTCCAGTTATTCTGAAAATATCATCATTCCCAAGGGCATAAATCCGGATTTCCTTTGTTTCTCCGGCATTGAAAGTACGCTCATAGAGTAATTCTTGCCGATCCCCCTCTTTATTGGTGTCATACATTTTGACAACCGTTTGATTATTAGCTTTTCTTTCAATCTCAAATAGCTCTCTTTGTTCTGTTCCGATGATTTCTACATTTTTGGCATATAGTTTATATAATCTTTCGGCAATATCCATCAGATTATCTCTTCTGCTCTTTAATCGTTCGACTACATATTTTCCATCAAGAGCATAAAAGTTTTCCGGCCAATTATCAGCAAAAGCTTTATCAATAATCTCATCGGTTAACTTAGCCTTCATTTGTTCGGCCTCGGTACGCCAGGCTTCCCAGTCGGCACCAGATAGGAAGGTAGGATCAAAATATCGGGCACCATAATTAGACCATTGTTCTTTTTTGATGGTTTTATCATATGGTCTTAAAGGTTGTAGGGCTGGTGAAAAGGGTCTTAAGGTAGATACAAGCCAGCCATCATATCTGCTAAAAGCCTGATCCCTATCACGCGGGATGGGGCGATAAAGGCTCTTTTTCCCATCTTTGAACTCAGACCATCTCCACTGATCATCATGTCGATCCCAATCTCCGACCAAATTATCAAATAAACGATTGCGGACTACGAATTGATAATCAATACGATGATCCTGATCTTCTGTAATGGCTTCCAGCACATCAGGTGTGCCTACAATATCATCCGGATTTCCAAAGAAATCCGCATCTTTCCACAAATCATCACTGGGCCTTTCTTCAACCAGGTATAAGGCATCGCCATATTCATCATTATAAATATTAAGTGCTGGTTGTTTGGGTACATAAAATAATTGTGGATTAGAATGATATACCCCAACGGCATCAGCCATTGGAGGAATAACATTAGCTGCTAAGGGGTGAGCAGCACTAAAATTATCACTCACAATATCTAAAACAAAAGTTTGATTCAGTGGATAGGGCACCGTCCGTGTAGGATCCTTTTTGACCGAGCGCATGGTATACTGCCTTTCTTCCTTTGTTTCTAGCCTTAAGGAATTGGTCTGATACCCTCCTCCTCTTTTAACAGGAGAAACCCCTCCTTTAAATTTTTCCAAATCTAATTGAGGAACTGTCACTTCTTCTGCATAAGATTCTCTATAATGGGCTCCCCAAACTGCCTTTCCAAGACCTTTTTTGGAATAATCTCTTTCAGAAATGGGCAAAGTATAAGAATCTTTATTAGGATCTAGGTTATTAATAGCTGTAACATCCTGTCCACCAGCACTTCCACTTTTAGTCAGGGCATCTTTAATTTTTTTGCGAAAAACCACGCGTCCATCAACATTTTGGTCGTCTGTTGTCCAGAACTGAACCCAAACAGAACCATCTTCATATACTATTAATTCAGAAAAACCAGGTGCACCATAGGAAAACTCTCCACCTTCACCTAATTTGGTAGCCGTTTTTTTAGAACCGGAGCCACTTACAATGAATGCCTGATCACTACGATTAATAAACTGAAGGCTATGCTCATGGCCGGAAGCAAAAATGAAACTACCATTTTTTCTGGCGGCATTCAGAATGATATTTTTGAATTCGCGGTATTTAGGGTGAGCTACATCTTGTACACTACCTACTGCTGATCTTAAAAAAGGATAAATTGAACCAATCAAAGGTAGTGGAATCCATAGATCATCGCTGATAGCCGTGAGGGGAAATACATGATCTTTAAACCGGTAGCTACCTCCATGAGGTCCAAAAGTATAAATTGGGTGATGCATGGCTACCACCACATTTTTATTTCTATTCCCTTTTAAGGTTTCCTCAAAAGAAAGTGCAAAAACGGAACGGCTTTTTACATCACAGCCCTCATTAACTCCTGGTTCCCCTTCCCAGTTTTCCAAAAACCATTGTGAATCCAGTAAAATTAAAACCAGATCTTTAGTAAGGTCAATTTCTTTTGGATCTCCACAGCCAGGTTTAGGTCCCAGCACATTTTTCCGATCCAGTAAATCTTCTACAAAGTCCTCCTGTTCTTTTAGGCCATCCAAACCATAGCCATACCAGTCGTGATTACCAGCTATCATGTGTACCCTGCCCTTAAAATCTTTAACCGCATCTAACTGAGCCTCTAGTTTAAATTCATCCAGTTTTCGCTCATCAGCTTTTGATTGATCTTTGTCAGAAGGCATTCCATTATCATAAATATTATCCCCCAGATAGACTACGGTGACATTTTCTGGATCTGATGAGGCAGCCAATTTCTTTTTCAATAGTTTTATGACAGGTAAGTCTTTATCATATTCGGCACCACCGGCATCCCCAACAAGAAATATTTTATGGCTGATATTTTGTGTCGGCAAAGCATTAGCCGACCAATTTTCAACATCTTTAGAAAGTTGCAGTTTATAATTAGCGCAGGCGTTTAGCATTAAAAAAACAAGGGTAATAAGAATGGCATTAATCTTTTTCATGTATGCTGTTTGAGTTTCAGATAAAGTCCTTTTGTACAATTCAGAAATAGAATTTTAGTCATTTTCTGTAATTAACATACAAAATAAACAAAAAAGACCTCTTCTGGATTGAAGAGGTCCTCGATTTTACACTCACTAGTTTATGAAACTTAAGCCGACGCTAAAAAAGATCATATCAAATAAACCGTAGATTTACGGCATATATTGTATTCAATAGCTATCGATGTTGGATAATTTACAAAGATTTTCATGAATTCCCTACAAAAATGATAATTATTAAGGATTAATGAAAGAGTTTTTACTTTAAATAAATTTTAAATAATGTTCCAACCTTTTAAATTCTCTTAAATCTTTAAGAAAAAAAGCTTGAAACCTTGAGAACCGCGCCCAATGCTGAAGAATGGACTCTTATCAAAAGATGCCTGAAGGGGGACCAAAATGCACAGCTTAAATTATATAATAAGTATGTGCAGGCTATGTACAACATAGTTATCCGTATGCATCCTAATCCGATGGATGCTGAGGATATCCTACAGGACAGTTTTGTTAAAGTTTTTCGGAGCCTTTCTACTTTTAGTGGAGATGCCACCCTTGGCGCCTGGATTAAAAGGATTGTGATTAACACATGCCTTAATTTTTTACGGAAAAATAAACGGCTAAGTTTCATCCAAATTGAACCTGGAACAGATTTCATCGAAGAAGAAGTCTTAAAAGAAGCTCGTGTGGATATGGCAACCATACACCATGCTGTTAAACAATTGCCAGAGGGCTGTCGTGTCATTTTTTCCTTACACCTTTTGGAAGGATATCAACATAAGGAAATAGCAAAAATTTTAGACATTTCAGAATCAACCTCTAAAACGCAATATCACCGAGCAAAACGTTTGTTACGGCAAAAGCTAAAAAAAAATATAAATAGAGCTGGAAGGTAAATGGGGTATTGGGGTATTGGGGTATTGGGGTATTGGGGTATTGGGTAAGTGGTTTATTATGAGTACTGTATTAAAAAATTGGAAGTTATTTTTTTATTAAATAAAGAATAATAATACTTGGTCCTGGGTTCAGACCTGTAGTTTTACAGGGAACATGGAACTAGGAACATGGAACTAATTAAACATGAGCGAACTAGAAAAAAATATCAGAGAAAATCGTTTTGAACTGGATCATATTGAGATGCCGGAAACTGGGCGCATCTGGGAGAAGATCCAAAGAGGAATGGAATTAGAAAACCAGAGTCCATCGGCTGGATGGGATATATCGATTGGAAAATATTGGCGCTGGACCATTGCAGCCTCCATTTGTCTGATAGTGGGAGCATTCTTTTTACTGAGGCCTTCTTTGGACAAAACAGATGCTTCCATAGATCTGGCAAGCTATTACCCAGAACTTGCTCAACAAAAGGAGCAATATGTACAATTAATAAAACAGAAAGAAGCAGAAGTTAATATTAATCAGATCAATCGAAATAATTTTATTGACATATTTAAAGAATTGGAAATGTTGGATAACATCCACCAGGAAACCTTGGAGGATGTCCCCAAATACATTGATAATGAGCAATTGGTACGTACCCTCATTAGATATTATGAACAAAAAATCCGAATTCTAGAACGTTTATCTAAAGAAGTTTCAAAACAAGAATATCATGAGGAAAAAAATCGTGAAAGAAGTCTGTAAATACGGGCTGTTCATCATAAGCTTACTTTTCCTAAATACCTGTGTTATTGCCCAACAAGAATATAACAAAGTATTTGAAAAGTCTTTTTCTGGAATCAAAACCATTGAAGTTAATCACAGAAGAGGCCCGATAGAAGTATTTCCATCATCAAATGGACAAGTGTCCTATAAAGTTGAGCTAACTTTTAAGGCCAGAGCTGAGGAGGATGCTCAAACTCTGATCAGCCATTTTCAAATAGATGCTGACCAATCAGGAAGTCGACTCAATATTAGTTCCGATCTTAATATTAGAGAGTGGAATAGCAGAAATGGAAATGTAAGGATCAAATTTTCTGATGGGGATCGCGCTTCTGATATCAAGGACGTAAAAGTTAAAATGCTATTATATGTTCCTGCCTTGGATTTCCTTGAATTAAAAAACAAGTATGATAATATAGTCATTGAACAGGCTCTTAACGCCGAATTATCAGTAGACTTATACAGCGGCCGTTTAAAGGTTCAACAAGTCAATAAAGACCTTAACCTTTCTATGAAGTACAGCAAAGCACTTGTGGGGAACTTCCAAAATGGGAAAATTAAAATTTACGATAGTGATATCATTCTGGGTGACGGTGCCCAGGTTGAGCTGGAATCAAAGTATTCAGATATAGAGTTGGGAAACCTCCAATCCCTTTCTGCCAATACTTATGATGATAAAATGAAAGTAAAAAACATTAAGGGCGATTTAAGGATAGAAGACAAATACACCGAATTCGAAATACTTGGAGCAGCCAACGTTTTCTTAAACCTGTATGACGCAGAATTTGAAATTGGAAGTGGCAAGAATTTTCAGGTCAAAAGCAAGTATACCACTTTTCGGTTAGGCGCTGTTGACAATCTTGACTTCGAACTTTCCTATGATGATAAAGTAAGAGTTAAAGAATTAAATGGGTTTTCGGCTATTGAGTCGAAATATACGGAATATGATTTCCAGAAATTAAACAAATCAATAAAGCTAAATTCTCATAATGACAAATTAAATGTAGATTTGGTAACTGGCACTTTTTCAGGCTTAACATTCCAGGGTAAATATACTGATATCAATCTCAGTTTGGAACCTTCCGTTCTATTCCGATTAGATTACTATTCTAAATATGGTAGGATAAATGTTGACGAAGATCGCTTCGAAGCAAATATCTACAAAGAAAAGAGTAGTGAGCTTGAACTTAAAGGTGCTATGAAAGGTGCAGAGAGCTCCAGTCCTCTGGTTAAGATTAATGCCTATGATTGTAAGGTAAGTATTCAGTAGTTCCAGGGTTCCAGGGTTCCAGGGTTCCAGGGTTCCAGGGTTCCAGGGTTCCAGGGTTCCAGGGTTCCAGGGTTCCAGGGTTCCAGGGTTCCA
>JANQPA010000085.1 GCA_028285545.1 Saprospiraceae bacterium
ATTGGGGTATTGGGGTATTGGGGTATTGGGGTATTGGGGTATTGGGGTATTGGGGTATTGGGGTATTGGGGTATTGGGGTATTGGGGTATTGGGTAAGATATTCATTTTGGCGAGGGATACGAGGACAATTTAGTCAATCCTAATGGGGTATTTTGTCAATTTTATACAATTTTAATATTCTTCTTTAAGGGATCTTTACGGGTAAAGTAGTACAGACATACTTTCAAACCTTAACCTGTAAACTAAGATTATGAGATACCAGTCTTCACTCTTCAATATTAAAGCGATCGTCTTAATGTTGTTTTGTATAATTAGTCCTTTCTTAAAAGCTCAAGAGGATGAAAGTCCTCTTACTGTGGAACAAAAAATTGCTGATCTGGCACTTTTATGGCAGGAAGTCAATTACAATTTTGTTTTTTTTGACAAAGTCCCTGACTTAGACTGGGATGCCACCTTTCAGGCTTATATCTCAAAGGTCATGACCACTAATTCTCGGATAGAACATATTCGAGTCTTACAACAATTTATTGCTTTGCTTAAAGAAGGGCATACTAATGTAGTTCCTCCACGGAATTTAAGGCAAAAATATGCCGCATTCCCGCCCATAGAATTAGATGCTATTGAAGGTAAGGCAGCTGTTGTTAATGTTACTCCTGAATTGCAATCAATTATTCCTGTAGGCTCTGTTATCCTTGCAGTTGATGGAATTCCCACCGCTAAATATCTTGACCAACAGGTTTTACCCTATGTTAGTGCAGCAACTCATCATGATCGATTACGGAAAGCCATCCAGGGGAGAGGAGAACCCGCCTATGGTTTATTGGTTGGAGAAGTAGGCAGCCAAATATATGTTACTTTCGAAAAGCCTAATGGAGAAATTCAAACCCAGGAATTCACTCGTATGGCACCTGATGCAAAGGTGGAGTGGTTAAAACATTCTCCAGAATCACGACCAATTTTCCAACTGGAATGGCTTCCTGGTGAAATTGCACATGTTCATTTAAACGGCTTCCATTCGGATAAGGTAGTTACAGAATTTGAACGAGCCTTACCAGAATTGCAAAAAGCAAAAGGCCTTATTTTTGATGTCCGAAAAAATGGAGGTGGAAACTCAGCAAACGGCTGGAAAATAGGAAGTTACATTTTAAAAGAACCAACTTTTATAGGTACCTGGCGCGCTCGAAAACACACCAGTGTGTACAAGGCATGGGGGCGATATCGAAGTAACCCTGAATATCGGAAGTATTTTGAAGGAGATGCCTGGACCGATAATGATTCTCTTACGGTATTTCCTTCTGAAAAAAATCATCTCGGTATGCCAGTAGTTGTTCTGGGAGGCAGTGATTCCTACTCCGCTACCGAGGATTTTCTGGCTTTAATGAGCAGTCACCCCGGGGCTACCCTGATTGGAGGTCCTAGTTCAGGTAGTACGGGCCAGCCTCTAATCCTTGAGCTTCCAGGGGGAGCATGGGCTGCTATTATCTCAAAAAGAGATCAACTACCCAATGGGCAGGACATCGTCGGCAAGGGGGTAGCACCAGACATCGAAGTTTATCAAAGCATCAAAGCCCTGCGGGAAGGCAGGGATTTGGTACTCGAAAAAGCATTAGAAGTTTTAAGAAAAAAATGAATGAAATCACCAAAATTTCAATCCGCATTCCTGGCTTTCACTAATGGCTAATTCTCCGTTCAGAATGGCCTTGGATTTCTTTTTACCTTTTAAGGAATAGTTGAAAAAGTGATATACCATTTGGCAGGTGGTCAGGTAATTATTGACTCCAATTTCAACTGTTCGATAGGCAGCTCCTCTTGGATCTTCAACTCCTGTCAACTGGGAATATATTGGCCATTGTTGAAAATCAAAGTGGGTAGCCTTTTCGTATGAAATAGGATATTGCTCTCCAGGAATAGCTTTCAATACTGGAGATTCTAGAATATCTTTTTTATAAATGGGGAAAAGATTCAAAATTTGTGAATGCATTGCTGAAAAATCTAAGTTCAATCCTTTCCAAACCCTCTCAGAGTCCTCATCACTTATGGCACCATCTAAAAGTGCCAGTCCTTTTATGCGATTCTTTTGAGCATAATGCAGAGCTACTGCCCCTCCAAGGCTATGCCCCAGGAGGCCTATCTTTTCAAAATCAATAATCTTTCCTAGGTTTGATTTTCTCAAAAACTTTATAGACACCCCAATATCCATGCTTTCTCTCTGGATTGTTTGAATGGAAAAATCAGATCGAATCTGGTCAATATGGGCTCCGATTTGTGGTAATACGACCACTACAAAACCATTACTGGCTAGGTATTCCCACATTGCAGTGCTTTCTTCCTGGTAGTTATTGAGCCCTAAAGAATGTATGATAAGTGGAAATTGATCGTCAAAATAGGCTGCATTTAAAGTAGCCATGGTGGGCATAGCACTTATGATATTCAAGAGAGAATCTCTAAATTCTTCCTCTGCAAATTGCCTTTGGGCAGTCCCCAAATCTTTCTGTCTCATAAGCTCTGCCCAAGCTGCAAAGCGTTGTTCTGAGGCTTGCAGATTTAAGTAATCACCGAAAGTGAGTTTTATCTGATTGTAATTTGCTTTTGCCGGATACCAAACCATCAATCGAAAAGGTCTTCCTTTACTAGCTAAACTGAGTTGATCCTCCTGCTGATAAACTCTGGATTCATCAACAAACCATTGGGTCTGAAACCCCACTTCATATTTTCCAGGCTTAAGAGTACCCCATAGTGGAGAAGTCGAATTTTGTGCCCATCCTTGAGTATTGACTAGACACAGGATGATCAGGCAAAGAAGATTGATCTTCATAGCAACAATATTAATTTGATAATTAGTTTGAAAATAAAATCTTAAAAAAATCCAGTGTTAGGCTTATCGTAATTTTAAAAAATCAAGAGCCTATTCGTCCTTAGTTGGTGTTCTTAAAATGATGTTTCCATAGGTCGATTCAAGCAGTATTTTTCCTTTTCCATTATTAAAATTTCCTTGAAAATATTGCCAGCCCAATTTACTAGAACCCATTGCTTTGGTAATATCTTCCAGCTTAAAATGAGCGGGTTTGAATATTTCTCCCTGATAGGATTTTATAGAAATCCCTGTTGAAACAGTGGCATCCAAAGTCAATTCAATCTGGCCGGAGATAGTGGAAATATGAATGATATCGACATTTTTATATTCACTCAAATGTAATTTTATCTTTCCCATCATTCCATTAATGACTACCGGAGATCTGGGTTCCAGCACAGAGATGTTATGGTATTTGCTATTAATTTCTGTTTCGTTATTGAGGTGAACACATTTAATGATTCCATCGTGACCCCATTTATTACGGTATTCACTTTTTTTGCCCCAACTAGAATCATTCCAGGAATTCATCTTAATTCTAAGTCTCAATTTTTCGGGGATAAAAATGGTATAGGTTTGTTCAGATTGTCTGCTTGCTCCATTTATTACCAGCAAGTTATTCTGGTCAGTTAGCTCCAAACCCATTTTTGTATTATCATTTTTCCCGAAAGTAGCCTCCAAACCGGCCGCCTCTTTGGGCGCAGGTTTAAAATCATCAACTACAATATGGATGGCGTTTTTGGAATGATTTTTTAAGATTACATTTCCACTAATTTCATTTAATAATAGAATATCCGTGTTTTCTTTAATTTCCTTTTCAAATGCCAGCTGGCCAGGTGCTGAAAGATGCCCCAAAAAGATAATTATTATAATTCCCAGGCCTTTCATTTTTAATCTTATCGGGCTCATAATTTTAACAGATTATCTTTTAGTTCATTTTTTAATTCAAGGGGAAAATCTTCTTGCCTAATTAGGGAATCCAGTTCTGATCTTGCACGATTAATATCAAAAGTGCCGAGCATATTAATCAATGTTATTTTCATGGTCACATCTTCCTGGTAGTTTAGCGCTTCCCATAAAGCATTTTGAATTTTTAGTTCTTCCCGATGCTGAAACAGGGCATTTGCAGCAGCCAATCGAACATTAGTGCTGGCATCATTTTTTATTAAATGAATCAGTTCATCCATGATGGGCTCATTGATATCTTTAAGGTCATAGCTAATCTGTACTGCTTTAAGTCGATCACTTGTTAAAGGGTTTTTTAACTGAGAAAAAAGGAGATCAGTCTTGACTTCCTGAACTTCCTCCCTCAACAAAGCAACTTCCCTTGATAAACCAGGTTGTTGTGATGGCAGGATATGGTTTAGGCCATAACCTAAAATAAAAAGGGCTATCCCAGCTGCCCACTTCAGATGAGTTCTATAAGGCTTGGGGAAAAATGATTTTTGATTGGCATCATTTTCCAATTGAAAGGCTTCCAGGTTGTGATAAAATCTAGACCTCAGTTTTCCAGAAGGCGTTTCAGTTGAACCATCCTCGAAAGCTTGATCTAATAGACTATAAGCCTCAAATTCTGCCTTATAAAGAGGATTTTCCTTTATTTTCCCTTCAAACTCTCTTCTTTGCTGGCTATTCATATTGCCTGAAAAATATAAAGCCACCTCTTTTTGAATGATTTCATTTTCCATCTTTTGGCCTCATTTATTTAATAATTGATGATAGATGCCTTTTAGTTGTCGTAAGCTCCGATGAGCTTTTACTCGCAAAGCACCTTCGCTTGCATTCATCATAACTGCCAGGTCTTGATAAGCTATCTTTTCAATTTTGACGAGTACTATAATTTCACGATCCTCTTCAGGTAATAGTTTAAGAGCTCTTTCCAGTAAATCCAGTTGGTTTTCTAATATTAAATCCCGATCTGGCTCTATATCTATTAATGGCAATAGAATGGTTTGCTTTTTATGTTGAATTTGTTTCAGCCAAACATTTCGAGCCATAGTAAAAAGCCATGGTTTAAAAGATGCTCCAAGACGATAAGAATGGCGATATTTAAGCATTCTATAAAAGACATCCTGAGTCATGTCCTCACTTTCAGACTTATTCAAAGTCATTTTATAGAAATAGTTAAACACACGTTTATGGTGGCGCTCAAATAGAAAGGCTGCCCACTCTAGTTTCCCCTGGACAACTCTTTCCATTGCCATTTCATCTGTCATTGAAGATCTTTTATAAATAACTATCCATAATATTATGAATTGTTACAGGGACCCAAGAAATAATTCTTATGGTGGTAGCTTGAGGCAGTCAATAAATTTTATTTAGGAATAATAGAAATGGGATCTGTGTTTCCTGGCAAATTAAAATGGGAAAGAGAATCTTTGGAAATTGAATAATTTTGAAGCTAAAAATTTAAGGAGTTGGACTCCCATCCTTAGCCACCCTCCTGGTTGGATTACCTGAATAATGAGGTATAGGGCATGGCCTAAAAAGGAAGCGGCAGATTCAAGGGCTTTGGTGATTTCCTGAATTTTTTGGATGTGAATTTTTATTACTTCTGAATTGACATTGGTGTAGTTGGTTATACTGTCAAAATCAGAATCATAATCAGTTAGGATGGCAGTTTGTTGGGAATCAGTGGGAGTCTTGACTTTTCTTTTTCCGAACATGAATTGAAATCCATTTTTTAATAATTGAAAAACTTTTTTGATCTCTCTCAATAGGATTTTTATCCCGTTTTTAATTTTTTGAAACAATCTTTTAAAAAAGTCAATGATCTTCTCGACCCCCTTTTTAATAAATCTGACAACTTTTTGAAAAAACAATTTTACTGACTTAAAAAACTCTCTGCCGCCGCGGGTTTTCCGTTTTTTACTTTTGGGTGGAGCGTTTACATCCTGATCGGAATCGATAAGTTTTTCAAGTTTTTCATAAAATTCTTTTTTCTTATTCTCATCAAATTTTTCGCTAAGTACTGCTATTTCCTCAGCTATGGTGGCATTGCTGACTTTTTTCTCTTCAACATCATTCTGGGTTTTAAGCTGGGTGGTTAAATTTTCTTTTTCAATAAGGATTGGAAAAATATATTTCAACAGGAAGGTAACATTTAAAGCATAATATCCTTTTCGTTGCACTTTTAAGAGAATATCATAAAAAGAAATCCCGGATTTATTATTGGCAGTTTGCTGGGGCCCTTGTCTTTTACCTTGAATTTCATGAAGATAAGCTATAAAATCTCTAATGGCATCAACTGTTACAGGACCGATATCTGTATCCAATTTACCCTCATACGTCCCCAGCAACCATAGCTTTATCTGGACAATCCTACACATAAAGGAATTCAACTCATCGTCAATGACTTCCTTAATTTTATCTTTATCATTAAAAATGTCTTGGAAATAAGCTTTAGTACTATCTCCTCCTGGTATTATCTTGAAGCGCCACAAAAATCTTTCCCGAGCTTTTCCCCTCATATCAATCCTTCCTAATTTACCGCTATTATCAAAAAAATAAGCAACATGGCGATATTTATGTTGGTCATATTGTTCTTGATTAACCAATTTGTCAATCAAAAGATTAAGGGCCCCTGTTAGTTCTATCTTTTTACTGTAATTACTTATTTGTGTCCACTTCCCGATTTTTTTTAATGCCAGTTCAATTTGTTGGCGTTCTTGCTCTTCTTGCTCCTCTTTCGTTTTATTATCATCTGGCTCTTCTAATTTTAATTGGTCTAATATGGAAAGTCGATATTTTAAGACCCGTTTTAAAATTAAATGACTCAGGATTTCATCTTTTTTAAATTTGTGCAATAAAAATTGTCCTTCAAGTGAAGTGACCTGATCAAAAAAATTCAATTCCTCCTCTGTTAATTCAATGGGAGATGCCAGTTTTAAAATCTCAGGAGAAAAAAGGTGATCAAAAAGTTCCTTCTTATCTTCAAAAAAGGAGAAGCATTTTCGATATTCACAACGGAACCGTTTAATACCATTAGCTATTTCCTGAATACTCACTTCATCCCCTTGGTTATTCCTGTCTAAAAAGATGTATCCCAAATTATCCAGGTTCTCCTCGAGTTCCATTTTGCTGATATTATTAGCATAATCTTCGGGAATACTCCACTGGGATTCTTCTATATTTAGATCTGTTATCTCCATTTTTTGAGAGCCTGTCTGAATTTTAGGGTAATGTTTATAAAGTTAAATAGCTGTTTAATGGTATTTCGTACTGGAATTGAATATTCATCAATTTGATCTCCCTCCTTTACTTCTATAATTTGAGAAGGCTCTTTTTCTAAAAGACCTGAATCAGCAAGTTTTTTCCTGATAAGAGATAAAGAAATATCCTTCTTACTCAAGTCAATTTTCAGGGACTGATAAAAAAAACGAATTTTGTTTTCCAATTTATAAGTTGATTGACTATTTATCTTTATCAATAATTCTTAAAGCAGTTTCGAAAAGTGTTTTCCTGCCTGCCTGTGAAGCAGTTACTAATTCATTGTGTTTTGCTACAAGATCTTGAACTTCAGGGTCACTATTAATGAAGCTAACAGAATCCCCTTCTAATTCAAATCTTGAATATGCCACAAGATCAGCTCCCATTAACTTGCTTCTTACCTGAGAAAAAATATCTTTGGGATCATAAATACCCAATGCCTTTTTAGTAGCATCAAATTGCCGCTCCGCTTCTCTAAGGACTTTCTTTTGGGCTCTGATTTTCCCTTTTTTAGCTGATCCGTCAGTATCACTATCAGTTGGAGGGGTTTTGAGGATAGTTAACAATTTTTTCCGGGCATCTTCTACTTCCTTATAGGCATTATCAAATGCTGTTTTATCACTTCCTTCTAATTTTTTTAAAGACAAATCAAGAGCTCCCTTTTTTGTCAGGGTAGTAACTTCAAGGGAAACAAGATCATCTACTGCGGTTGTAATCCATTCTTTAAAATCCATTTGAGAAAAATTTTATTAATTAAATAATTTTATTCCTTTTAGTGCTGTGCTCAAAACAGATACCATTGCATTACGAGATCGGATGGAACTTTTCAGCAATTCCGTTTGCAATTCTGCTAATAATTGTTCTTTTAATTCGGGGTCGGTGTTCAGAAAATGGACGGCATCTCCTTCAATAGCCAGGCGGCTATAGGTCATTATTTTTTTATCGTCCTTATCTTTTCCATTCTCCTTAATAATTGCGATTTCAATGCTCCCAATATCGTCTACCATATCTATTAGTAATTCTTTAATTGTTGGCATACTGAAGGATTTAAAAAAAATGATTTGATAATTTTTGCACCCAGTAATAGCTCAATAAACCCTTAGGACTTATTGAAAATAACCCTGATATTCTTTTTATTTTGAAAGGTCTTATTTAGCAATAATGCCAAAAATTGCTGCCTGCAATAAAGAAGTATATAAGATAGGATAATTGCGAAAGGAAGAAGTAATCTTACAAAAGACGTGCTTTTAGAGGTGAATCTATTTTTCATTGACAATCTGATATAATGGGGTTACAAAATTATCATTGGCTTCTGTCATACTAAAAATAAAAAAACTATCGCCATATTCAAAGTTCTCGGAGGGACAAAGTTTGAATTCCAGACAAATAAATTAACCTTCCACTTCTTCTCTTTCCAGAATGAAACCCGTTAAATTTTACCTCCCCAAATAAGCAAATGGAAATTTATTTCATTTCCAAGCCATTGAAATAATCAAAAATCTGAGTAAGATCCTCTTTATCTGAGAAGCGCAGTTTATTGGCTTTGACGTAAGTCTCCATTTCTTCTCGTTTTGGACCAAATAAGGCAAGAACTTTTCTTTTCGAAGATTTTAGCCGCGCCAATTTTCCATTTATTCCAATAGAGTAATATAGAGGAATGATTTTAAACTTGGTATTATTACTCATAGAAGGTGAGAGTTGGCTGGTGTCTCCTGTTTGAGATCTGAATAAATAATAAACCAACAGATGAGTGCTCCCAAAAGACAACACTTCCATATAGGCGTACATTTTTCTAACCTGACTAATATTGGTTCCTTTAAAAGGAAGGAAGGTGCGGTTACCAATCACTGCAACCTTTACCTGTCCGGCATAAATATTTCGAATATCACCATCCAGGTTGACTTCAATGGCGCTGTTAAGTGCGTTTAAACGGCCACTAAAATGATATACTTTTTCATTCTTAGTGATAATAAAACTGTTTTGCCAGGTTGGATCTAAATAGAAGCCCTGATTGCGCCTGGAGCTGGCCATTTTATAGGATATTTTGGCAATATCCTTGTATACCGAATCGCGCAATTCTGATACCTGAACAAGGGTTTTGTTAACCTCATTTCGAATATTTGCACCCATTTGCCCCTTCACAGGTGTGGAGTATGAATACAGAATAAAACCAAGAACAATAAATAACTTCAAAGATTGGTGCTGGGAGGAGATCTTCAAAAAAAATGTCGAGATGGATTTCATTGTTTAAGCATTTAAAAAGGCTATCTGTGGTTTCGGACAGTTATTATTATTTTTCAGTTAGTCTGTTGTAGTAATCGAAAATAAGGGTCAAGTTTTCCTTTCCTGCAAATCTGAGTTTTTTATTTTTTACAAAATTTTCAACCTCCGGGCTCTTCTCTCCAAATAATTCCAGGAGCTTTTTTTTTGAGGAGCGCAAGCGGCTTACTCTACCAAAGTTTTGAGTGTAATATAAAACCTCATCTACCTTATAAACTCTTTCGCCCGTCAATTCCGGAGACAAACTATCTCCCCCTTCAATCCTTGACAATATTCCAAAACGCGATAATAAATGAAAGCGTCCTGAAGAAAGTACTTCAAAATAAGCAATCGGTTTATTTAGGTTTTCAACTTCTGAGCCACGCAAGGGTAAAAATGTTCGATCTCCAATCACCACAGCTTTAATTCTTTCGGGATAAATGGCACGAATCTTATCCTTCATTTTAATTTCTACAATATTGGTGAGGGCATTTAAACGGCCGCTGAAATAATAAACCTTGCCCGTCATAGAAACGAGGAAGCTGTTTTGCCAATTTGGATTAAGGTATAATTTGCGGTTTTCATTCTTAAGGTTCAATTGGTAGGTAAGGCGGGTAAGATAATCTTCCAGAGAATCTTGATGATATTGTATGTGACCGAGTGTTTGATTAATTTGAGAATAGGCATCACTACTATTCTGAGCAATTACACCACAGTCAAAAGCAAGGAAAGAAAAAAAGACGTATAATAGGGTAATTCGTCCCCAGTATTTGGAAACAATCAACGGTAATTTCATGGTTTCTTTTCTTTATAGATCCTGTCTTAAAGTTAATAAACATTCAGGGGCTCGCCCAAAAGATAGGGACTTTTGGTACGAATTAAACTAAATTTGATGTTAAGCGGACCATTTATTAACTATAACTCGACTTTCCAAACAATTCCATTAGAAAAAAATCACCTAATTTTCAGAAAAGTTATTTGAATACTTAGCGGTCTTTTTTACGATATACAAACTTAAGCCCACTCCAGTCCTCATCGACGGCGGCCACCTTAACATCTACAAGCCCAATATCGAGCAAGTGCTCGCGTATAGGATCTCTTTTTAAATCAGTAGGAATACTAGATTTTCCCTTGGGCCAGGAAACCCACATCAAACCATCTTTTTTTAATGCTGATTTATATTTTTCAGAAATACTGATCAACTCTTCCCAAGTCGTAACAAATAAATGAATAAAATGGACATCACCATCCTTAGGAAGCTCATCCAATATTTGGAGTCCATTGGGCAGATCAGAAAATAAGGACCAATAATGTTCAGGCGGCGAATGCAAAAAGATGGTAAAACCTTCTTTGATGCCTAGTTTGCGTGCTAAAGGGGTTCCGGAATATCCTGATGGCATAATGATGGAGTATTTAGGTAGTGAGTATTAGTTTAATTTCTTGGAGGTGGCGGAAATTGTGCTTGAATTTCTTCAATAAATTTTTTCCATTCCGTAAGTAGCTCTTCGAATTTTTGGGGTTCTTGCTCTTTTAAATCATTCATCTCCGCAAGGTCTTCAGAGATGTTATACAGTTTAAAATTTTCTTCATTATAGGGTCGGGTATTATTCAGTATTTTCCAATCTCCCTTCCTTAACATGGTTCTCGTAGCATATTCCAAAGCAAATATATAATCCTGTGCATGTATTTGTTCTGCTGATTTTTTTAAAAGCTTAGTCATAGAATTTCCTCGAAGAGGATATATTTTTTTGCCATTAAGAGAATCAGGATAAGAGGCCTGCGCCAATTCATAAAAGGTAGGTGCAATATCCATTAAGGTTGTCAGTCCATGAAAAATTTCGTTCTTCCAATTTACTCCAGGGCCGGAAATAATCATGGGAGCGGCATTACCACCATCGGTTAACTGACCTTTGAAATAACGAAATGGGGACGAGCCTGCTTCTGCCCACTGAGGTCCATAGGAAATAAAAGAGCTGGCTTGGCCCATATTTTCGTATTCATTAGAATAATTTTCCTGAAGAAAGGGGCCATAACGGGGATGATGATAAAAATCTTCTGCTGCTGCCCCATTATCTGACATGAAAAGGATAAGGGTATTTTCATATTTACCAATCTCTTTCAGATATTGGATGAGTCGACCGATATTTACATCTAAATTATCTAACATTCCCGCATAAAGTTCCATTTTTCTGGCTTCCATCTTTTTTTCCATATCGGTAAGAGAATCCCAGGGAATCACTCGTTCATGGTTGGGTGGAAGTATGGCATCTTCGGGAATCATACCTGCTTTTTTAAGGCTTTCCAACCTCTCTTCCTTTAGTTTTTCATAACCTTGATCATATCTTCCTTGGTATTTTTTCCAGTATTTCTCATCCACCTGAAGAGGCCAGTGAGGAGAGGTATAGGCTGCATAGGCAAAAAAAGGCTTTTCATCATCCTTATTTTTCCCAATATATTCGATCAATTTGTCGGTAAAAAAATCAGTTGAGTAAGCACCTTCTGGCCATTTCCTTTTTTGCCCGTTTTCGGTATAAATTGATTTAGGACTATTTCGTGTCAATCCAATATTATTATAATGATTACCACCCCAATAAGCATTAATCCAGGATTCATCAAACCCTTTAAAATATGGATTGGATAAAGAATCACTTCCCAAATGCCATTTTCCGGCCATGTAGGTATGATATCCTACCTGTTTTAATACTTGTGGTATAGTAGCAATTCGACCACTAAGCTTTCCCTCATAACCAAAACTATCACTTGCATAGCTTTGTATTCCCATTCCTGCAATATGATTATCATTCCCAGAAAGAAGCATAGCTCTGGTTGGCGCACAGTAAGGAGAAGCATAAAATCGACTAAAACGAAGGCCATTGGCAGCCAGGGCATCAATATTGGGGGTTTCAATATCTCCTCCATAACAGCCCAGATCGGCATAACCTAAATCATCGGCAACAATCAAGAGGATATTGGGAGGGGATGTAGCTTCCTCTGAGTCTTGTGAAGAACATTGACAAAGACCAAGTCCCAAAAACAGGAAGAAGGTCAAATTAAGAAGCAAATAATTTTTTATGTCGACCAAATGTCCATTAGGAAAGTGAATAAACCTCATCTTATTTGTTATTAGGATTTCAGACTAAGATTTATTCAAAATACAGTTTTCTAAGCAAATCAATGTTCATTCAGGAATAACAGGGCCATATGAGTAGTTAAGAGGGCTTGTTTACTAGTTTTCAGGCTTGGATATAGTAGTGGGAAGTTTTCATCCAACTAATGATTAAGTAATTGATGCTTTTCCTCGTCAATAATAGTTGGAGTAATTATATTGGAAAATGGCAGGAATATTAGAGTTTGTGATGAGGCTGTCTCACCCGCCTAAGGCGGATTCGCCAGCCAATATTATTTCTTTGAGAGCATTTTTTTAAGGAAAAATGAAATTTTCCCTTAAAAAAATGCATATTCAGGTATCTATCACTTTTTCATTTTGTCCAGCATCTTTTTAGCATTATCATTAGCAGGATTTAATTCCAGGGATTTGCGATAATGATGGATAGACAATTCTTTTTCTCCACTTAACATATAGGCCTCTCCTAAGCTATCATGTGCATTGGCACTTGTTGGGTAAAGAGAAATATTTATTTTGAAGATATTGATGGCCAATTCATAGTTTTTCCTTCTTAGTTCCTGATAACCCATGCTATTAATCATTCCTTCATCTACTATCATACTCCGAGGACTTATTCTTTTCCATTTTTGAAAAGATTGCAAAGCTTTTTCATAGTTATTTTCCTGTAGATATTCATTGGGCAGCTTCTCCCCTTTTGCTAATTTGGAAAAGGCATAATCTATTTCCTTCACATCTTTCCGAGTTCTAGCTATGTACAATTCTCCATTTTGGGGATGGGTCAAAAATCGAATTTGCCCGATCATTTCCTCTACAACAAATCTATTATTGCCAATAAAAACTAACTCTCGGGAAGGAATTCCGGTCATGTTTTTAATCATTAACTTCCCATTTTCTTCTTCTACTTTTATAATTTCTCCAAAAACTGACATATACCGCCCCACTACTTTGGAAGTAATTTTTGCTGGAATAGGTTTGGCTTTGTCTTTATCCTTGAGGGGGGCTTCCCATCCATGTGATTTAATAATACTATTCCGCAACTGATCCAAAATAGGAATCCGAATTCCATTAGGGCCATTACCAAAAAAAGCAATCCCATTACCTCCCTTCATAGTAGCGTAGATATGCCCACCTGTTCCAGTATTGGCACCACCATGTGAAAACCAGTCGCGGTTACCAAAGCTAAATCGTCTTTCCCATCCTAAACTCCATCCTCCCATCACCTTGGTGGTCATAATTCCGGTCACCTTTTTAGCCACCTCCGTAGAGATTACTTCGGTTTTTAATCCTTTTAAAGCCTTCTGCATTTCAATCATAAAAATGGCCATATCGGTAGGGTTACTCCATAAACCGGAAGGGGCCAGCTGCGGACAAATAGGAATCCCATAAACTTCCCCATTTTCATTATGCGCTTTAGCTACATTTTTTAAAAATCCCTTTTCACCATCTTGCTTCATGGTAGTATTTTGAAGTTGGAGAGGCCCAAACAAGTGTTTCTCTGCTATGTCTGCCAGTGGTGCCCCTAAATGATCTTCAAGAGCCATTTGGGCAATTACATAGCCTCCTCCACTATATCTCCACCAGGAACCTGGCAGAAAGTCAACATCCATTTTAGAGGTTCCGGGCAGACTGCCTCCTTCCAGAACCTGCACTAAAGTTGGGATCTCATCCCCCTCATAAAAATCTTTAAAACCATGCTGGGTAGTACCGGCCGTATGACTTAGCAAATGATTAAAAGTGATGTCAACAGCTTCGGTAAATTCATTATCAGGGAATTGCCATCTTTTGAGATAGTTAGACACAGGAGCCCCTAAGTCTATCAGTTCTTTTTCCTCCAGGATGGCAAAGAGAGTAGCCGTAATAGCCTTGCTAATAGATGCTGTGGAAAAGGCCGTGTTTTCATCAATGGGTTCTTTGCTTATTAAATCCTTCACTCCCCAAGTTTTGCTCCATGCTATTTTATAATTTTCAAATACAACAACACTAAGGCTAGGAAGGCCCTCCTCAGCCATAGCCTTTTCAACCGATCTAATGGTCCCATCGTTCAAGGTCAAATTTTGGATGGCCATTTCCATTTTGGCCTTTGAATCAGGTTTTACACTTTGGGAATAAATCGTCAAAGACGTAAAAAAAAATGGTAGTAAGAGCAGCAGTTTAATTCTTTTCATTTTCCAACATTTTGGTGATTTAGCACCCATTTTATTAGATGATGGGAAATGAAAGATGAGATTATTTGTCAACGACTCTATTTCCTTTTGAAAGACATGATTTAGATAGTAATTACAATTATCTTGCTTTAAAATTTGGCTATTGGTATGAGGTATTTTATTTTATTTTTTATCTCTTTCTTACTTTCCTCTTGTGTGATGCCAGCAGGATACGTCCCAAATCAAATCAAGTTAAAAATTGGAGATGACCTGGCCTGGAAAGCCAAAAATTTTGATGACTCAAATTGGAAAACAAGCCACAAAACCATGAAAATGGGCCGCTTGTGGGTGAGAGCCAAAATCCGTTTTGACAGTGTGCCCAACCCTTCCAAACCTTTGGGGGTTTTTATCGCTGCAGTAGGTTCTTATGACTGCTATTTAGATGGACAATATATAGGAAGCAGTGGGAAGATCGGCAATAATAAAAGTGAGGAGATTCCGGGAAGTACCATTAGTTACTTTCAGATCCCTGATTCCTTAGCCGATAAAGGGGAGCATATCTTTGCACTTCGCATCTCTAATTATTACGCCGAAGGAAAAGTCACCTCTTTCCAATTTCTGGTATCAAACTATTTCCAGATGGTAAGAGCGCCACTGATCTTTACGGCATTTATGTACATTTTAGCAGGTGTTTTTCTTATTGCAGCAGTCTATTATTCCTTTATATATATCAAATACAAGCGCGAATTCATATTTTTTGTCTTTAGCTTAATATGTTATTTGTTTTTTGCCTTAATCATTTTAGAATTTCTCAAGTTTTATATTCTCTATCCCTACCAATATCATTATCCTAGAATGGATCTAATTAGATGGATGACGATCATTTTAGTCATCCTGGTGCCTTACTTTTTCAGTCTCCAATTTCCGTTTAGAGGTTTTAAGATTTATTTGGGTTTTCACTTAGCCTTACTGGCGATAATTATCGCTAGTTTGTATGGTCATTATGATGAACTGGCTCAAACAGCCAGCTTATTAATGCTAATTTCATCTGTAATTATTGTAGGCATTGCTTCTTATACTAAAAAAAAGGGAGCAAGTATTGTCTTGGGAGGTCTACTACTCTGTATCCTATTTGTTTTTTTCCTCTTCTATGATATCAGTTTATTTCTCAGCTTCGGAGTCATCGCACTTCTTATGCTTTACCTATTGGCCATCAGGATGCAAGAGCAGAGAAAGACACTGGAATTTTCAAAATTACAATCGGCAAGATTAGAGGCGGAGCTGCTCAAAAAAAATATTCAACCTCACTTCTTAATGAACACCTTAACATCACTAATTGACTGGGTAGAAGAATCGCCACAAAATGGCATCCATTTCATTGAAGCACTGGCCCGAGAGTTTGAATTATTGGGTCAGATTGCCAATAAAACACTTATTCCGATTGAACAAGAAATAGAGCTTTGTAAAACCCACCTTAATGTAATGAAGTACCGAAAGGAAATTGACTATCAATGGATTGATGAAGGTATTGATCTAAAGGAAAAAATACCACCTGCTCTCATTCATACCGCTTTGGAAAACGGGATAAAGCATAATGCTCCTCGAAAAGATGGCAGCATTGTATTTAAATTAAAATTGATAAAAAAGTCTGGCATAAAAAAATACATACTCAGCACTTTTGGGAAGCCAATTTCTAAAACCGCAAACGGCCAGGAAGGAACTGGCCACCAATACATTAAAGCCAGGCTTAATGAAAGTTATGGTATGGATTGGGAATTTCATTCAAGAGCTATTGATAATGGCTGGCAAACTACGATTATCATTAAGTAGAAAGTAGAAAGTAGAAAGTAGAAAGTAGAAAGTAGAAAGTAGAAAGATCAAATTATTTTAAATTCATGCAAAACAGCAGCAATGAGAATTTTAGTTATTGAAGATGAAGGACGAATTGCAAAGAGAATAGAACGACTTTGCAAAGAAATTTTGGGCAAGGAACTTTCACTTCTCAAGCACTGCTCTACCATTTTTGAAGGAGAATATTATCTTGAAACACATCCAGTAGATTTGTTAATCCTCGATTTAAACCTTAATGGTGAAGATGGCTTTAGGGTTCTTCAAAACTTTATTGCCAGATCCTTCCATACCATTATTATTTCGGCCTATAAAGAACGGGCAATTACTGCTTTTGAATACGGCGTATTGGATTTTATCCCCAAACCTTTTAACAAGCAAAGATTAGAAAAAGCCTTTGCTAAAATGTTAGGCGAAAATAGAACAGGGGCTTCTTCTAATCTTAAATTTCTGTCCATAAAAAAGAAAGGCCGCCTGCATTTTATCAATATAGAAGACCTGTTATACATAAAAGGAGCAGGTATTTATTCAGAACTAATCCTCAAGAACGGAAATCGAGAATTTCATGACAAATCTCTGGAAAAATTAGCCCAAATTTTGCCTTATACTTTCGAACGGATCCACAAGTCCTACCTGGTGGATATGAGAGCGGGCAGGGAAATTATTATCCAAACCGGCTCCAAATATGCTTTGGTTTTAAAAAATGAAGAAGTACTACCTATTGGTCGAACCAGATATAAGGGGCTTAAAGAACGATGGCTCGGTTAATTTTAGGGTATACGTGGCATCACAATTTCCCTTTCACCTCTAATTTGGATAAGGGCCACTGCTTCTCCCGATTTATTAAATCTAAACTTCATTATTGTGCCGCTGGCCAAAATGTAATACCGTTCTTCATCAATGGGGTAAAATTCATTGTCGCCTCTAAATAGTTTTCCCTTCTTCAGGCTTATTTTCACCTCAAATCCATTGTTATCATAATTACCAACCAGGGATTTGGGTGATGTCTTATTTTGCACCAATGCAGGAGGTAGGATTACCGGTTGGTAACTCCCGTTTTGTAATAAATTTCTCAGCTGAGATCTGATTTGCCAGGTAGCAGAGGACCTTACATTTGAAAGAATAATAAGAGCAATATTTTGGGAGGGCAACACATCCATATAAGCTTCATATCCGCTTGTTCGGCCAGCCCAACCTCTCCAGCTGGAATTCTTTCCATTTACTCGATTATAAAAAGAGTTTTTCCCAAGTTCTCCACTCTTTGCTGTTTTCAAAAAATTGAATAAATCTTCAGCACTTGCATAAACAGACCCTGCTCCCTTAAGAAAACTTAGGTTTTTACCAGACCCCTCTACAGCTGTTATTTTTTGATCAACCATTCCTAAAAAATAGGGAGCGGCTACATTTTCATTCAAAGAATTTCTGGATTCATCCTGGGCAAATTTCATATTTGCCGGTTCAAATACCTTGGCAGCTAATATTTTTTGGAAGGGTTTACCCTCTATTATCTCTATAATTCTGGCAAGAACGGTATACCCTGCACTACTGTATAACCTTTTTTTGCCCGGACTAAATAATAAACCTTTTTCTTTAACCTTATCTACCATTTGTTCAAGACTAAAAAATTGGGTCTCTTCAACTACATTTGTTACTCGATGAGGGACGCCAGATCTATGATTGAGCAGGTGCCCAATGGTTGGCTCTTTTCCCTTCGGTCCATTCGGAAAACCAGGGATAAATTGACTAACTGGCCAATCTAATTCTAGTTTGCCTTCTTCTACCATTTGTTCAACTAGAATACCAGTCATCAACTTTGTGATAGAACCTATGCCAAATCGGGTATTCAAAGAATTGGGTATTTTGGATTTATGGGCATATCCATAAGCCTTTTGAAATATAATTTTTTTGCCCTGGCTCACCATTATCACTCCACTAAACAGGTTTTTTTCCGAGACGGGATTCATCAGGGTTTCAATGCTTTGATCTAATTCTTTTTCAGAAATTGAAGTCTGAGCTGATAAGAAAGAAAAATGCAGTAAAATATAAACAGGAAGATATTTGATTGCCATAGAAATAAATTACAGGTGAAAATTCCTCCAATTTATCACTTCCATATTTTCGATCATATACTAGGCTAGTAGGTGGCCTGGACGGAACATAATAATTCCTGCAAATTATCATCTAATTCTCCAAAAAGTTCATATAGAAAAACTGCAAATTGACTGGCTTCTGTAAATTTAGAAACCATAAAGGATGCGTTGGCAATTCTTTTTATCTCTTTATTATAGTGTCTTACCGAATTCTGGGTTAATTCTAAAAATTTGGCAACATCTTGGTTGGAAGTTTTTTGCTTTCTATTATTTTGCTGATAAAGAGCCCAATAAGCGCATACTACTTTCCTTAAATGAAGGGGCATATCCCTCATTAGGTACTTAATAATTTGATACCTCGAACGTTTAATAATTTCTTCTTCAATATCAAACTTTGGGTTCCTGCCAAACTTGACAAATGGCTTGAGTTTTCTAGGTTCACCGTTGAATGGGTCCAGGACTCTGTAGGTATTAAAATGAACCACCATTTGTCCATTAGAATCAAATAATAAAGGTTTGGAATGCTGCATTACCCAAATGGACTCTCCGTTGGCCTTTTTAACAGGTATTTGAATAGAATAATAAGCCTCATACCGCCTGATTTCATCGGCGTATTTTCTACTTAGTTTATAGGCTATATAACCAAATTCAAGATAAAATTTCAAATAATCTTCATGAATACTTTCCATCCATAATTCATGACTAAACGTTGAATATCCTAAAATAGACATTACATTAGAATGTCTTAAAATTTTGCGGTAGCGCAAGTCCAGAAGAAAATAAAAAGTATCATGGTCAGGATTGTCCATCAGGCGATTTAATTCAGCTTTTTTTCCTTCTGACCATATTGGATCTCCTAATTGATGAAAAATCCTGGAAAGCTCTTCGCTTACCATATTTAAATCACTTTTCCTGTCGCTAAGCATGAAAAATCATTGTATTTTGAAAAAGACTCTATCAGCTAAAGCTAAACTTTTCGTTAAAAAATAGAATTAATTAATTTTTAAATTCTTCCACCTATTTTACAAATGTTCAGCTGTTCTTTTACTTCATTTTATTTGTACAAAAGATTCATTTTCTCTAACAGATCATTATTTTCCAATAAATCCACTGTATGGGTCAACTGGTTTACTGAACCAATTAAATTTATGTTTGAAATGAACTTATCCTTAATTTCTTTTTTTAAAGCATCGGCAAAATCTGCTCCTTGAATAACTAGAAAAGGCCTGTCATGGAAAGCTGAAACCTTGGCTGGGATTGGTTTGGTGATCATAAGTTTATTATGCCGGAACGCTAAATATTCATAGGCTTCTGTCATCCCTTGTTCCCGCTCCTGCCAGCTATTTGCTGATAATACTTTATGAAAAACAGGAATTAAAACTGATGCCGGACTAAGCTTGGAAAAAGCCGTCCCAAACCATTTGCTATATGGAACATATATTCGTTCCATCAAAAAACAAAGTCGCATAATGGAATGAATCAGGCGGCTGGCAATGATCCTGGATCCCAGCTCATCCCCTACTTCGCCTGCCCTTCCCAGAAAAGCTTCCTCTTCTCCTATCTTTTTCCATTCTGAAGCCATCATAAACAGCCAAATATCATCAGGATAATAAGAAAATCTTTGCTGCACGCTTTCTAAACCTATCTGATCATAAAAGACTGCCCCTTCTGCAATTGTTTTTAGTTTATGTTCTGAAAAACAAAGCCAGTCTATTAAAGACGGTTTCTTAACCATATTTATTC
Source organism: Saprospiraceae bacterium (assembly GCA_028285545.1). GTDB lineage: Bacteria > Bacteroidota > Bacteroidia > Chitinophagales > Saprospiraceae > JANQPA01. The sequence continues at coordinate 20,273 of JANQPA010000085.1, forward strand.
CTAAATAATCTTGAAAAAAGGACTTAATGGTCAATAAGGCTACCCTATGGTTAAGTGGGCTTCCTTCTTCTGCTTTTTGTAAAACCTGAACACCATTTGGATCTCCAGAAGAAAAATGAGTAGAATAACCTTTAAAAGTTATTGGTAGTTCCCGACTTAAAAGGGTAGAAATGACTTCTGCAAGTTGAATGTCTTTTTCTTGCAAAAAAATCATTAGCCTGGGGCCCCAATCATGATCAGTAGATCTGGGGGAATCAAAATCTAATACCTCTGATCCAGCTCCCAGAAGTCCAGCCGCATAAGATAAGGAGGGGAAATACTTATTGAGAATTGGCTGAACAATTTCTTCAAAGAATAGCCTGGCCAATTGTTTTCCCTGAATGAAATCGCTCATAAGTTTACTTTATTTTTTCTTCTGACTAAGAGTACAAATCATTGATCACATCCTTATACGTCCTACCTATATTTATTGTAGTTCCATTGACTTCTACCGTGTCAGAAGAGTAAGAATTAATTTTATCTATCGAAATAATAAAAGATCGATGGATTCGCCTAAATTGATTTTCTGGAAGGATAGCTTCAATCTCATGGGTACTCATTTTAGAAATATAAACTTGATCTATTGTTACTACCTTGATATATTCTCGTTGGCTTTCGACATAAACTATTTCAGAAAAAAGGATTTTCACCTTTCTCTTTTGAACGCTTAAGAACATGAATTCCTTATCAGCCTGTGATTTGGAATTTTCAACACCTGTAGTTTTCACTTTATTAACTGCTGCCAAAAATCTTTCAAATTCAATAGGTTTCAACAAATAATCTGTTACGTTTAGTTCATATCCTTCAATGGCATATTGATGGTAGGCAGTTGTAATGATCACTGCAGGAGGATCTTTTAATGTTTTCAGAAAAGCCATCCCCTTCAATTTGGGCAAATGAATATCCAAAAATATCAGATCTACTGTATTATTTCTCAAAAATTCAGTAGCCAGAATGGCATCTTTAAAAGTTCCCTCTAATTTCAAAAATGATAATTCCGAAATGTAATCTTCTAATACTTTTACGGCAAGTGGCTCATCTTCAACAATGATACATTTTAACTTATGCATGACTGAGTAAATTGATTTTTAAATGAGCTGTAAATACAGATGCTTTTTGCTTGACTTCCAGACTATAATCTCGATATAATAGTTCCAATTGACGCCGAAGATTGGAAAGTCCTATATTTTCAATTACTGGAGATTCTTCTTCCGGTGATTCAACAGAATTTTTTACGATAAAATTCAGCTGTCTGTTGTTGATGGATAGGTTGATATCCACAAAAGGCTTTGCGCGGGTTTCTGAAACACCGTGTTTAAAAGCATTTTCCACAAGAGGGATCAAAAGAAGAGGTGGCAAAGCCTGCTTCATATCCTCAATGTTGTGGTTATAATTTATACTTAGGGATTCATCATAACGCAATTTTTCCAAAGCGATATAATCACTAATTATTTTGATTTCCTGCTCTACACTGATGTAATTTCCACTTGTTTCATAGAGCATAAAGCGTAAAATTTTTGACAAGCGCATAATAGACTCAGGCGCCAAATCAGATTTATCCCTTGCTAAGGAATAGATATTATTCAGTGTATTAAACAAAAAATGAGGATTGGTTTGTGATTTTAGGTAGTTCAACTCTGCCAACTGTTTTTCAATCTGTAACTGCTGAGTGGAAATTTTTAAATTTCGATAATCGTAAATATGTCTAAGCACCCCGAAAAAGACTACCGTACCCATACTATAGGTCATCATAAATTCAGTAAGCCCATATTCACTGGTAAATGAACGTACTGGATGATAAATTCCTATCTGGACTCCTAAAAACCGCCAGCCCTCCAATCCAAAGGAATAGAATAACATGATAATCCAAAGTAGGAATAAAGAGATCAGAATTCTTTTCCAGTTTAGTTTGACATAAGCCCCTAAACCTTCAAAAAGAATGTAATTAATCACCACCAGGAAGGTAAGTAACCAGATGTTATTGAAAAGTCGAATAAAAAAAGTATCCGAATTGCTGATGGCTTCTCCCAGGCCAAAAATGGCCAAATAGGCAGCACCCAGAGCTAGAAAAAGTCTTACCCGTTTTTTTTCCAAAGCAACCTTCATAAATTTTTTATTGCTGGAATAAAATTAAGTAAAAACCAGCTCTTTCAAATCCTGGAGAGTCCATATCACCAGTATTTTGAGGGGATTTTAAGGCTTCAAAAATCCTATTCCTAAGGCTTATTGACCAAAACAAGTTATTCGTAGACCATGATCGGTTGTCTGTTGAAAGAGCCTTTGAAGGCTTTTTTTTAATCCATAATCTTGTGGAAAATTAACTCAAAAAACAAGACTTATGAGACATTTTTTTCTTTTGATTGTGATCGTATTTTTTGCTTTATCTATGAATGCGCAGATGGACATCCCCCCTAACGGATTCAACCCCAGAGCCAGTATTTCTGAAGAGGTAGGGATTACCAGTATCACTATTAAGTATTCTAGGCCTGGCGTCAAAGGCAGAGAAGGGAATATATGGGGTAAAGTCGTTGCTTATGGCTTCAATAATTATAATTTTTTAACCGCAGGGCCTGCCAGTCCCTGGCGTGCAGGTGCCAATGAGGCTACTCTAATTTCCTTTGAACACGATGTGAAAATTGAGGGGCAAGACATTAAGGCAGGTTCATACGCCCTTTTTATAGCCCTTGAGGAAAATAAGGCAACCCTGATTTTTTCAAATCAGCTGGGAGCATGGGGCAGTTTTAATTATCAGGTAGAGGATGATGTATTGAGGGTAGATGTAAGTCCAGTCAGATTGGAAAAAAGTGTAGAATGGTTGAAGTATGAATTTATTGAACACCAGGAAAAATCTTGTGTCATCGCTTTACAATGGGAAAATTTATCCATACCCTTTAAAGTAGATGTGGATGTAGATAAAATTGTATTGGAGTCCGTAAGAAAAGAATTTAAAGGGCTGAAAGGATTTATTAGTGCCAACCGGATTCACGCCTCAATGTACTATTTTGAAAAAAATGAGAACATGGAAGAGGCTCTGGCCTGGGCAAAAATGGCAATTACCGGTAAACCTTATGGTCAAACGGGTTTCAGTGCTTATGAAAACCTGGCCACTGGTTATGAAAAAGTAAATCGCAGAGCTGAAGCCGATGCTACCATGGATGAAGGTTTACAAATCGCTAATCTAGGCGAGTATATAAATTATTGCAGGGGGCTGATTCGTCAAAAACGCAGCACAAGAGCAATAGAATTGATAGAAAGAGCTAGAAATAAATTCGGAGATATTTATGCCCTGAATAATAGTTTAACCTCTGCTCATTCGGCAAATGGAGATTTTAAGAAAGCGCTAGAATATGCCCATAAATCATTAAAGCAAGCAACAAGCGATGCCAGTAAAAATAGAATCAAGAAAAATATTGAAAAGCTAAAAAACCAAGTGGATATTAATTGAGTTCCGAGTTCCGTTAGGGATTGCTTTACTGAAGGTATGGTTACTTATTAGAGCTTTTTTTTCACGCAGATTTCACAGATTCTGCTAATTCTTATCTGCGAAATTCGCGAAATCTGCGTGAGAAAATAAGTCACAAATAACAGAAGCCCTTCAAATTTCAACCTACTAATCTCCTACCTCTTCACCACAAACTTCCAGCTTTTCTCAACTTTGCCACTTCGCACAAACAGATAATACAAGCCAACAGGTAATTGAGAAGTATCAACGATGACTTTTGTATCACTTAACTCCATCGAAAGCCTGATTTCCTTGCCCAATGAATTATATAGTCTAAACTGAGTTTGATTAAATCCACCATTCCCTTCCAAGGTGATTTCATGATTAGCAGGATTGGGATATAACTTGAAAAAATCCAATGGTTTTTCATTGGAATTGGTAGTCTGACAAGAAGAATAAGTCAGTATTTTCACACTAGATTGACTAGAGGTAAAAGGAATGATGGCACAGATGTAGGAAAGATAAATTTCATTTTTATATCCGCTTACTCCCCAGGTACCAACATTATTGGAAACACCACCAAAGGTTTGACACCATTCTGGTTGACTGGGATCAGTCATATCCAAAACCATCAAATCACTTTTGCCTGTGGAAACGAACAGTTTTGTACAACTTTGGTCGAAATATAGTTCATTAGCGTGGACCGGGCTTGAAAACCAATTATTTCTCGGACAATCAAACGGATTCCACCAGCCCATCATTTCAATATTGCTGGTATCTGAAACATTCAGTACTTCCAAGCCACAATAATCTACAGCTATGTAAATCAAGCTATCATCAAGCACTAAATTATTGTAAGCTCTCGGCAGATTAATTGGACTAAACAGGGCTGGATTCGCAAACCGGCCTGTTTCTCTAGGTTTGCTTTTGTTCTCACAATTAATGATTCGTAAGCCTCCAGCATCGTAACACAGGTATACAATATCATTTAGGACCACCATACCTCTTGCATTATACAAATCCGGATTCGGGTCAGCCACCGGAAAATTTATATCTGGAATAAATTGAGAAACAAGCTGTATGTCAGATTTATCCTGTACATCCAAAATCACCAGACCACTCTTCATAGCTCCTAAATAAGCATAATCCCCATTTACTTTTACAATTCCAGCACCACTGTTTGATTCAGGAACTATAAAAAAGTCTAACAGGGATGGTTGATCAGGAATATGCATATCAATAATGGCCATTCCGCCTTGCTGAGGGTTTGTGAAATGATTGCCAAGGGCCAGATACAAAAAATCACCTTCCTGACTAAGGTTCATTACATGCAGAGAATCAAAAAGCTGAATCGGGACATCGGCAACAAATTTGGGTTCACGAGGTTCTTCGATATCATAAATAGTAAGACCGGCTTCTTTATTGGCAATATACAAATAGGGTCTGTTTAACTGATCATGGATCATAGTCATCATAATCTCGCCACAAAAAGAAGGAATATTTGATTGTTCTTTAAAATCAAACTGTTGACAATCTTGGGTCTTCCCCATCACATTTAGAATGAGCAAAAAGAATAAGAGAGATGGAATAAAGGCTGATCTTTTCATTAATCAGTTTTTGGGAATGAGAGAATATAATGGCTGTACAATAGCAATGGCAATGGCAATGGCAATGGCAATTTAATATAAAATCAATGGTGGATGAAGTTGAAGAGTAAATTGTGAAAATAAAAATTAAGCTGTATTTTGCAACCAAACAGTTGCAATTCAATGAAGGATAAAATCTCTAAACAGCATCAATATCAGCATCCCATCCAAAAAGTGTGGGAGGCGATAAGCCAGGAAGAAAAAATTTCCCAATGGTTTATTCAGGCCAATTTCAAAGCAGAAGTCGGTTTCGAATACACTTTCATTCATGAGCAAACCAAAATCAGAGGAAAAGTGCTAAAAGCAAATCCCGTTTTTGAACTAGTTTATACCTGGATCGTTTCAGGTACTGGTGTAGAAACAACAGTAAGCTGGGTACTTGAAGAAAATACTGAAGGAACGCTTTTGACACTTGAGCATTCAGGTTTGAGTCAATATCCTGGTGAAACAGCCGTAGTTATGTTTGAAAATTTTGATGGAGGCTGGACCAGTTGTTTGAATAATTTGCAAACCTATTTAAGCACTGCGAATCATGACCAATAAGAAAAAAATTAATCTCTTGTTTAAAGCTGTTGCTGACCCCACACGCCGTGAGATTTTTCATATGTTGGTAATGGCAACTGCGGCCATGTCCCTGACCCAGATATCGGAGCATTTTGACATTAGTAGGCAAGGTGTGACCAAGCATGTAAAAATCCTGGAGGATGCCGAATTGATTAGGATTAAAACCCAGGGTAGAGAACGGTTTTGTGAGGCTAATCCAACTCCATTGAAGGAAATAAAAAACTGGATAGCCGTATATGAAAAATTCTGGGAGGATAAATTGAAGAAACTAGACGATTTTTTATCGGAAGGATAAAAAAAAATTATGTTTTAATGCCACTGAAAAACGCTGATTTTACTGTTTTTTCACCTAATTGAATACAGCCTTAATCAGTCTGATCAGCGTTTTTCGGCGGCCTAATAGTCCTTAATGTGATTTCATAGCTTCCAATCCAATGATCTTCCGGGCATAGCCAATCTGTCCAAGATGATAAGCTTCATGATAGGAAAAAAAGGAAAGCATATCTGCCAGGGAAGGTTGATCCTGAGCAGCTCTATGATCCAATTCTTCATCACTTTTTGACTTAATCTGTTGAATAAGTTTTTCACTTATTTTGGGAAAGTCATTCACTACCTCTTCCATTTTTGGATATTTTTTATCTTCTATTGCTTTCCAATAAGTATCACCGAAAGGGCTTTCCACGTCCAGACCTAACCTGCCAGCAAGCATATACCGGCAATGAAGAATATGGCCTAAAATCCAATTGATGTGATTTGAACGATCAGAGGGTCTTTTAAGAACATTCTCTTCCGTCAATTCCATTAGGGCATTTTGAAAAATTCCTGCCTGATACTGAAAAAAGGTAGCAAATAGTTCTGCTTTTACTTTTGTGTTTTGTTCTATCATTTTTTTAGGTTTTATATTTAAATGCAACTTTATGGTTGCAAATATAAAATCTAAAACACTTATGCGCAACTAAATGGTTGCAAAAATATTTTTTATACCTTCAAAACCTTTCAAAAGGCTTATGCAAATGGAGTCTTCTAGTTTTTATAGACTGTTACAGATTTCGATTGCCTTGGTAAAATGTAAATAATACTTTGCATTCTATTTTTGAAAGGTTTTTTGGAGGCTTAATTTTGACTCAAGAAATATCCACTGTTAATGAAAAAGTATCTTTTAATTGTTCTCCTATTTTCAAGCAACTATTGCAAGGCCCAAAATAATACTGAAGCAGCCAATCAGGGAACTCTCTCCATGCATCTTGCGCGCACAGAAGTTAGATATCTGGCATCGGAACAAGTAGGTGTCACCTATAGATTATACCTAAGTCTTCCCAATAACTTCAGTTCTGAAAAATCATATCCAGCTATCTTCTTATTAGATCCAGAATATTCTTTTGCTATTGCCAAAAACATTACTGATCACCTTAGCGAGCGAAATGATTTGGAGGATGTATTAGTAATTGGCATTGGTTATGAAGTCGATAATTATCGATTGAACCGTACTCGTGATTACACTCCTTCTTACACCTTAGAAGGAGGTTATAGCCGTGAATTGCAAAAGCACTCTGGTGGAGCCCAGGCCTTTCTAGACTTTATGGAAAAAGAATTGTTTCCTTTTATCGAAAAACAGTATGCTTCAATAAAAAATAAGACCCTGGTTGGACATTCATTTGGTGGTCTTTTCACCTGCTGGACCCTCCTGCACCAACCTCAATTATTTGACCAGTATATTGCCGTAAGTCCCTCTTTGTGGTATGATAATCGGCTCATTTTTAATCGAATTGAAAAACTCCAGCAATCCAATCAGCCATTAAAAGAAAGGGTATTTTTGACCGTCGGTTCCCATGAAGTAAACAGCAGACGCAGCATGGTTCGTGACCTGAATGATTTTTCCAAAAAATTAAAGGAAGCTAAGCCTGAAGGTTTGACCTTAAAAACAAGTATCCTTGATAATGAAACACATAATACTGTTTTTCCTCGTGCTTTCAGTGATGGCCTCCGCTATGTTTTTCAGTTGCGTTAGTTACGAAAACAGATATTTTGTAAGCAGTTTCGAGCGGTTTATAACCCAAGCAACTCAAACCCTCTATAAGCCGCCCGGTGCAGAATAGTAGCATGATCCTCTTCCAATAATGTTTCATAGAAAATGGTCAGGTTTTCGTTTCCGGATTCCCTTATAGCTGTATCTAATTTATCTGCTACCTCATGCATGACGGGATGCTCTTTACCTAAGGACAAGAAGATCCTCTTATTCAAATCTTGATTGGACTTAAAAATAGAATCTGCACTGTTGACTAAAGATTGGTTGTCCCACCATAAAGAAGGGCTAACGATAATATAATCATCAAATAATGCTGGTTTTTTCAGCAACACTTCAGTGGCTAATAAGCCGCCCATTGATTGACCAACGATGGTTTTATGTCCGTTGGTTTTAAACTTTTCTGCAATCATGGGTTGGAGTTCTTTTTCGATAAAATTGATAAAAGGTTCAGAGCCCCCTCCAGTGGGCAGGCTTTCCAAGTCTTCTTTCACAGTAGTTGGATGGGAAAAATCTCGATATCTATCTACATTAGCAATGCCCACAACTATCGAATGAGGCATGATGGCATACATATTCAAAAATTGGACCAGTCCGGCTATATGAGGAAAATCTTCATGGGCAGAGCCATCCAAAACATAAACAACTGGATAAGTAGCAGCCGAATCCGGATGGTATCCCTGGGGAAGGTAAATATTCAAAACCCGATTTTCAGACATTTCTTTGGAATCAATTTCTTCGATCACTCCAAAGGGGAATACCTTTGCTTCATTGGACTCAGGTTCCTCCTGGATGGGTTCATTTCCTTTTTCAACAGAATTACAGGAGGAATAAAAGATCAGGGCAAGGCAAATTAATAATAATTGATTTTTCATTTATTATGAATTATTGTCATAAATTTTGGGTTAAAATCTAGAGCATGATTGGAATTTGCTTTCAATACAGAAAATGCTCAAAGAACAAATTAACAAAAGAATTAAGATCGTGTCATACATTTCAAAAGAATCCATCCTTAATTTTCTCGCACCCTTCCCTCAAAAAGTAGCCCTGGACCTTAAAATAGTAGAAGAAACTGATCAAGGCTCTTACCTTCAAACAAAGTTAGCCTATTATGTAGAGGAGGAGGATTTGGTTACTGCATATCTTTTGATCCCAAAAGAAATAAAGTTTGATGCCGTGGTCTTTTGTCATCATCAACATGCAGGTAATCATCGTTTAGGAAAAAGCGAAGTTGTGGGTCTGGCAGGTGATCCCAACCAACATTATGCCAAAGAGTTGACCGAATTGGGCTTTGTCACTTTTTGTCCGGATGCTATTGCTTTTGAAGAAAGAAGTACAGGCGATGCCGATTGGGTCCAGCATTATTTTGAACTGGCAGGTAGGATTGTAAAAGGAACCAATCTTTTGGCCAAAGCCTTACATGATGTTTCAGTTGGTATTGATGCAATTCACTCTTTTCCGAAATTCCAGGAATTTAAAATAGGTTTTATAGGACATTCATATGGTGGAAAAATGGCCATCTGGGCTCCTTTTTACGATGATCGTATTAGTGCTTCGGTTTCTAATTGTGGTTGTTTACCTTACCGCCATCCCATTAGAAAAGATTGTGGCTACCAAATGGAGTTTTGTATTCCAAATATCACCCAACATTTTGATATTGAAAATATTGTTGCTTTGATTGAGCCTTGTTCCCTGCTAATTTCTGCCACTAATAATGATGTATGGGCTGCAGGCCACGATGAGGTATATGACTATGCTAAACCCTATTTTAAAAAGGGATTCTTAGCCTTAAAGAAGTACGAAGGCGGGCATGTATTTACACCAGAGATGCGAACAAATGCCTATGCCTTCTTATCCAAATATTTAAGTTAAGAGCCTTTTTCAATGGCAATGTCAATTGCAATAACAATGTCAATATTAAGTATTGCCATTGAAATTGATATTGTCATTGCCATTGACATTGCTATTAATGCTCTTCTAAGGTTTCATACTGAAATACATGATTCTCCTTCCCGGCCTGAACCACTCTTTTAATGACATATGGAGCTTCATCTATCACAGCATAATAAGTACCTTGTTGTGATGAAGATACCCAGATCCGGGCCAGATGTTTCTTACCAGAAAAATCAAGCTCTTCTTCTCGATCAAAGGTGTAGGAAATCCAGCCATGATAGGGAGGCTGCATACCCACAACCGGGAACTTTATAGTGCTTCCCTTTTCCATGTTTAATGATCTAAAAAAAAGTTCTCTGCTTTCATTCTGGAATAACTGAACACCTATATCTGCCCTTTGCCATTGGTCCTTAGGAATCGATAGATCCATTGTGCCAGCCACTTCTGTTCCATTCATTTGAAAAGCAAATGAAGCTTTCTTATTTTTTTGATTTTGATATTCCCAGAATAGCACTGCAAGGCTTTCAGGATCATAATAGGTAGTATGAATGCCGGTGGGCTTTTTTTTGTCGTCTGAATATTTCAAGATCTGCCGAATTACCTTTTTTCCTTCCCAATCGAAAAAATCCATTTCTTTTTCGAAATAACGAAAAACAGATTCCTTGCCACTCCCTTTTTCTAATAAGACCTTTCCCATGGTTTTGAAGGGTGTAAAAAATCCGGTATTCACATAGGAAGAACCTGGTTTTACCTCTATCCCGGGAATACTTTGGTAATCAGGTTGTGCTTTAGAACAAGCAAAAAAGAATACGATGAAGAATACGCTGGATACATATTGAATTTTCATAATAACAATTTTGTGATAACCACAAAGATGGAGCAATTAGCCATCCTAAAAAAGAAATTGTGGTCAGTAGTATTCAATATGTGGTCGGAAGGGCAACTGAGAATTTTTACCTGATTTTTATCCAGAAGAAGCTAATAGGGCAGGCATGTTTTTTCGATAGGTCCGGCTCATTTTTAACCTTCGTCCATCGTTTAGTTCGATTTCTGAATCGCCACTCTTCAAGGGTTTGATGGTTTTTACTTGCCGTGTATTGAGAATAAAAGATCGATGAATTTGAACAAAGCCTGTATGTTCAAGCTCGACTAATAATTGTTTTAGGGTTTTCCGAATGGTATGAACTTGGTCAGGCATGTGAATTTTGACATAATTATCAAATGCTTCACAAAAGATGATTTCAGAAGTTAGCAGTTTGATCAGTTTCCCCTTGTCCTTCACCAATATTTTTGAGGACTGTTTTCTTTGATAAAAAATCACTTCTTCTTGTTTTATCAGCCTTTGGCGATATTCAAGAAAATAGTCCAATATTAATAAAATGGAGTAGGCCATCAGCCCTAGGATCAGCTTTTGTTTTAGAGTAAAAATAAGGCTGGAATAGAAAGCTCCCGGTCTATAAACAATGATAACCTGGTTTAGAAAAGTAACCAAGACTAAGTGGAGAGTTGCAATAATCAAAGCAATGATGATATGCCATAATAAAAATTTAATCTTAAGAAAAGGGTCATAATGTCTCCTCCCCCATTGAATAACGGGTATAAAAGCTAAAAACAAATAGAAGCCCAAAAAAGAAGATAGGAACATCTGAAAAAATGGAAACTCCACGTTGCTTTGCTGAAAATGAAAATATCCTTGGATATAATTGATTGTTCCTAAAATAGTAGCTATTATTAAAGTGATCGGCCATAAGAGTCGATTGGATCCTCCAAATAGTTTTTTTACGTCGAGCTTCATCTATAATGATTCAATTTGATAGGATTAATTCTAAATTAATTATTACCAATTTATGTGCAGATAAAAGATGCCATATTTTCTATTTAAAAGAGTAGCTAATTTTTAGTATTTACAGAAAAAAATGTGGCAAATCGTTTCGAATTAGGGGCAACTTAATTCAGAATAAATCAGATCAATATTCAGGGATTGGTTTTATTAAGGTATAGTTGTTTACTGTAGCTTTTTTCATATTCCTGTATTCAGGTGTCCGGTTAGGGGTAGTTGAATTAATAGTTTTGATGTTTATTGAATCTTTTTTTGCACGCTGATTTCGCAGATTCTGCAAATCAATTTATTCATCAAAAAATCAAACCATCCAAAAATTATAGTATCAAATAATCTGCCCATTTCCCCATCTACACATTTGCTCATTATAGTAAGGTCTTACTGTTCCATCACATAATCATAAACCATTCTAGACACCTTAGCCATTCGTTCTGTTCCCTTTTCAAAATCCCCTAATTCTTTTGAGAGGAGGACCAGAACATATTTTTGGCCATCCGGGAGAAAAACGATGCCAGAATCGTGATGTACGGCTGTGATAACTCCTGTTTTGTGGGCTACTTTAACCCCATCTGGTAAGTGGGCAGGAATAATTTCATTAAATTTCTGATCAAAAAGGATATTGATCATCTCCTCAGAAGCTCTTTCATCAACCACCTGCCCTGTAGCTAATTTTTCATAAATGGCCATGAGGTCATAAGCCGTAGTGCTGTTACTTAGTCCTTTTTCAAAAGCTTTAATGTCCTCTACTCCTCTCAAAACCTGAATGTCAGGTGCCCCCAGGTCTCGCATGCTTTGAGTGACCTTCTTTGCATCCAGCAAGCCAATTAAAATATTAGTGGCCAGGTTGCTGCTAACAATGATCATATCATAAGCCAAATCGGCAATGGTTCTTTTGCTTCCAATCATGGAATATAATTCTGGCTCACTGTCATCATCAACACTTAGGCTATAAAGACTACTATCTACAATGCTGTAAAATTCATTTTTTACCAGCATAGAGTCAGTTAAAGAGAATTTCCCGGCTGCTGCCTGCTTATATAACTCCATCAAAACAGGCGTTTTCATAGTACTGGCTGCATGGAATGAATCCTGTGCATTAATCAATAACTCCTCCCCATTTTCTACATTTTTGAAAGCCAGAGCGAAAGTACCCTCTTCCTCCTCAAATTCAGCAACGATGCTTTTTTCAAGGGTTTGAAGATCTGATTGTTGTTGGCAAGAGAACAGAATAAGAAAAATGAAAGAGAGTAAAGAGCTAGAATACTTAAAAAAGATCATTTTCATTCCTAATGATTTTCCAATTATCAACTGTCCAATTAAAATACAAAAAATATTTCTCCCTCTTCTCCTCTCACACCACCTCTCCTTTTCTCTTTTCCAAAGCCGCTAACACTCTATCCGCCTGCATGACATGCCGCTGATTGTGATAAATTACAAATCGAAAGGTATCTCCTAATCTTATTTTAATCCATTTATTAATAGAAATATTGGTTTTGATACTAGTCAGATCAAAATTGTTAGCACGATCTAAAAGCCGAATCATCTGTTTCTGTTGCTTGATAAATTTGTCGATGACCGTATGATTTAATTCAGAATGCAGTGGATTCATATCCTTTAAGGTTTTTATTTTTTTAACCTGACCATCCTTAATCTTTATTAACCCTACGAAATAATTACCTAGCCAACCAGGCTTAAAAGAATCAGAGCCTTCATCGGTGGTATTGTATAACATTCTTTTTTCTATCTCGACCAGATAAAATTCGCCATAACGGTTCAGGTGCTCCAAGCACTCGAGGATACTCCAGCTTTCGGCTTCTTCCCTAAAATTCAGCTCTTCATTTGTTAGGCTTCGAAAATATTCCGCTCGGCTGATTAATCCTTTGGTAATTTCTTCTAAATCTTTAATCATTCTCAATTTTTCTAGTGCCATGATTTCTTTTTTATTACAAATATCTTGGCGATTAACTGCGAAAACATTGATTCAAATCAAGATTTTTGAATCCTGCTTAAAGTTTCTGGTGACATCCGTAGATAGGAGGCGATGTATTTAGCTGGAATTTCCTGAAAAAGATGGGGGCTACGAGTCAAAACCCGCTGCAATCTTTCTACGGGTGAATAGGTAAGGAGGTCGATCTCTCTTTCTAATTGCTGAACTACGATGGTTTCAAGCAAGCGATTATATTGTTGTAATCGAACAGGTTTTTCCTGAATGAAGTTTTGAAAGGTGGTTTTAGGTATCGGCCTTAGATGAGTTTTCCGAATTGCCTGAAGATAATACTCAGAAGGAGTGCCATTCAAAAAAGAAGTCAAAGAGGTAATTAAAGAACCTTTATATCCTAATCGAATGGTATGTTCTTCCAATTCCGTTAGATAAAAAGCCCGAATAGCTCCACTCTCTATCCAATAAAAATTATGTTCCACTGCTCCCGCCTGAAGAATGAAATCATTCCTTTCAAATACCAATAATTTAGCTTTGGCAACCAAGGTTTGTTCTACCTCTTGGATCAATTGTAGGGCTGGGTCCATTATAGTAATTTCAATATCAATTACAATATCAATGGCAATGATAATTAATGTTTCTCTTTTATTCCTTTTGTTCAGTGGGAACTTCCAAATCGGCTAATAGCCTGCTTATTCCTAATTCATCTACTAAAAGTTCGTACATATCTCCTTCTTCAGTTTCATTCAATAGCATATTCGTCCCAATCAATCCGTAAGTCATTGCCCCTTTAGCACCAACACCGGACATACCACCAAGAACCAGTAGATTTTCATTGACTACCATCTTCTTATTAAGTCCAAAGGTTACATAAGGCACCTCTGTTTCAGTCAGGGAATAAACACATGAATAACCATTTTCATAATTCAGTTGAGATCCATCAAGGGGCAGTTTAAGCATTTTGAGATAACGCATGACATGGTCTTTACTCCAGGAAATTTCTTGTTCTGACAATTCTTTTTGCCAGATGTTATCCAAATCATCAATTGCTGAGCGTTGAAAATGTCCCCCAATTTTAATGATAGGAATACCATCTTGATCTATTTTTTCAATCATGGAAAAGTTACTACCATCTCGAGTTCCCTTGGAAGAGTTAATGAGGGGGTAGGAATTCATAAGCTGATTCTTTTCATCCTGAGAAAAAGAGTCATAAACATCTTTATCTATTTTAAAAAAGGCTAAAAAAACGCGTTCAGGATGAATTAATTCTCCAAAAACAGGAGCTACTTCCTTTAAAAGGCCTCCGGTGTAGGGACCGGCAGCACTAACCACTTTTCTGCTTGTTAGAGTTTTAATTTCGCCTGTTTTTACATTCTTCACGCTAAGTTCAAAAAGGCCATTATTTTCTACTAACTGAGTTACTTTGTGATTGTATTTCACAGTGTTTCCATGTCTTCGGATGGCAATATGCAAATGCCCAATCAAGTTTTTGGGATTTACGGTTCCAGAATGTTTTTTGTACTCTCTAAGCATGATGGTTGTATCTGGCATATCTACATCAAATAAGCGAGCAGCCTCTTCCGGAGTTTCAGCAAATTCATATTTATCGGTTTGACCATCCATGATATTTTCAATCCGGCCCAATTGCTTCAAATGGCGTACGTAAGAAACAGGAGAAGTAGTATAGATTTGCTCCATGCTATAATTGGGAATACTTGCTCCTTCATTCAAAAAGTCAATCAACTTTTCAGTCTCTGCAACTGATCTATTGTGCAGATAGGACCATTTATCATTTTTAGGGCCCAGACTGCGAGCGATCCGGGCTTCTCCCTGGCTTGAGCCATAAGTATAGACAGAATCTTGCTGTTCAATCAATAACACCTTTTGGTCAGCATTGGACAAATGCCATCCGGCGGAACTTCCCATGAGTCCTCCACCTATAATAATGATATCGTGAACTTCTTCTTTTTGACAGGAAAAAATGAGTAGAGAGAGTAGAAAAAAGGTGAGTAAGTTTTTCATCTTAGGCAAATCTTTTTTCAAAACTACTCTAATCTCTTGGTTAATAAAAATCTATTATTCCCCTTAAATCCATTTTTCAAGTAAAGCCGATTTGCATTTTCATTATGGGATTCTACTTCAAGATGGATGGCTTTTATATCTAAATCAATTGCTTCTTTTTCCAGAAAATTCATACACTGCTGACCAACTCCTTTTCCTCTGAATTCTTTTTTAATAAATAATTCATCAACAAAGGCGTCTCGGCCTCCAAATTCAAAACTGAAGCCAAAAGTGAGAATGAGATAACCGATGATTTTTTTATCCTTTTTAATAAGCCAAAATCTTCCCAGGTGTTCATTCATGATAAATAATTCCAGATTGTTTAGACTATTCTTTTCATCAAATGGATAGTCATCGATGGCGTAAAAATCTTGCATCATTGCTAATATGGCTGAAATATCACCTTGCCTTGCTATTCTAAAAAATGTGTCCATTTAATTATTTGATATGAATTATTTCTTTTAAGGTTATTGAAATTTTTGTTCTCAAAAAAAAAGAAACCATATTAATCAAAGGTCCTTTATGTCGCTACTCTGTAGCTCAATAATCTTTATCAATTTACCGATGGCTGAGGCCATCGGCTAGCAACATTCCGTCCCTCCGGGACTCTTATCAAATCAAATGAGTATAAGTTCATTAATCAGCAATTCAACCTTTCCTTATTGCCAGAGATAGGTAACTTATACTTTATCCCCAACTTACAAGCAAAATCAATAAGCCTATTCTATTAAAATTGGTTCCCATAAACCGGCCTCATCCCCAAATTCCCTATCTTGGAATGAATTTATTATCAATGAATCATAATAGCACCTAATCTCTAAGCAAAGTATATTTATCTTATACTTAAGCACCTACGGCTTTTAAAGCTTAACTTTTATTTCCTATTCCAATAACTCTGAATCAACCGACCATACCAAAATGTCTGAAGAAGAATTAGTCGAATTAGCTAAAGGAATTCATAAAAGAGTCATCACGATTGATACCCATTGTGATATTAACACCTCAAATTTCACGGCAGAAAAAAATTACACTCAAGATCTTGATACACAAGTGACCCTTCCCAAAATGGAAGAAGGAGGCTTGGATGTCCCTTGGTTTATAGTCTATACTGAACAAGGAGAACTTACAGAGGAAGGATATGCCACTGCTTACGAAAATGCATTGGCTAAATTCAATGCCATTCATCGGCTTTGTGAAAAATTTGCGCCTGACCGGATAGCCTTAGCCTTGAATTCAAATGATGTAAGACGAATCACCTCAGAAGGTAAAAAGGTGGCCATGATTGGAATTGAAAATGGATATCCGTTTGGTAAAGATATTTCCCAGGTGAAAAAATTCTACGACATGGGAGGAAGATATATGTCCCTATCTCATAATGGCCACAACCAATTATGTGATTCTCATACTGGCGAGCGCGATAACCAATGGCTTCATAATGGGGTCAGCGATCTGGGCAAGGAGGTAGTAAAAGAAATGAACAAGTGGGGAATGATGATTGATGTTTCTCACCTTTCTAAAAAATCCATGCAAGATTTGATTGACTTGTCTGAAGCTCCCATAATTGCTTCTCACTCCTCTTCTCGTGCTTTATGCGATGATTCCAGAAACCTTGATGATGAGCAATTAATGTGGATGAAGGAAAATGGAGGAGTGGTACAAGCGGTGGCACTTTCCTTCTTTCTGAATTCAGAAAAAGCCAATGCTTATACTGATAAGAAAAATGAATTGGTTAACGAGATTGGCGCAGAGCAAGGTTTTGAAGCAATTCCTCGAAGTGAAATCATTAGAATGGACTACGAAACCCGACAGGCATATTTTGACAAATATCAGGAATTTGCAAAATTGGTTGAGCCTAAAATGGAAGTACTTAGCTCTGAAATTCCACCGGTAGACGTTCCTGATTTTGTAGATCACATCGATTATATGGTTAAAAAAATAGGTTTGGAGCACGTTGGAATCAGCTCTGACTTCGATGGCGGCGGTGGAATTGAGGGTTGGAAGGATGCCAGCGAAACTTTTAATGTAACCCTTGAACTGCTTAGAAGAGGCTATACCGAAGAAGAAATTAGCAAATTGTGGGGTGGCAATCTGCTTCGTGTATTAGATGAAGTTGTGGGGGTTGCGAAGAAGATTCAGGCTAGAGGAAGTTAAGAAATAAATGGTGCCTGAGGCCCCACTTATTTCACTTTTTTATCCTAAATAAAACAACAGAAGAAGCCACCATCCATCCCATCCCAACCGGAATAATGGTAAATCCAAAAGTGGTCATCCCTCCAATGTATAAAGCCAAAATGGTCAATATACCTGATACTAAAGCCGTATAACTCCACTTTAGTAACCATTTAGGAACCCATATATTCCTACCAGCTAGTGATATCAGTACCGGACCAATCCCCAAAACCAAGATGGTAGCCACCCAATCTGCTCTGGTTGCAAACCACCCAATACTTTCTGTTAAAAAGGCCACTTCTTCTGAAGTATTTCCAGAAACAGGCAGGATTACGGTCATCCAGGCCACATAGGAAATCACTACTATAGGAATAGCTACTTGATAATTGTATTGAGCAAGTTTTGATAGAACTATTCTTTGTCTGCCCAAACTAATCATCATGGTTGCGGCAGCTCCCAATATAATGACTCCAAAGATCCATAAACTTAGATTTATGATCAGAAGTATCCTATTATTTCCCACAGCAGTCAGGTATCCAGATATATCATTCGTTTCTAGTGCAAGATCCATATCCGCTCCCGAAATGGCAAGCATTGCAGCTCCTGATAGCATACATAAAGAGCCAATCAATGCGGCATAAGCTCCGGTTTTGGCAATATTTTTAATGGCTTGAGCTTCCATTTTATTTAGGTTTTATAATTTTGAACTTGAAAATTTTGTTACTACATTTTCTACTGGTTCTATGGTTTTTAAGTATTGATAAATGGCTTTTAGATCGTCCTCTTTCATCCCTGAATAAGTACTCCAGGGCATGACGGTTTGGAAATCGCCAGCTTGTACTTTATGAGCAACATAATTTGAGTCACTATACATCTTAAATCTACTTACGAAAGCATCCTCTGTCCAACTTCCTAGGCCAGTTATATGTGGAGTAAGATTCGCTGAGCGCACAACAGAGCCGTCTTCTAGGGGAAATTCTGATCCTCCGGCAAAATCTTCACCGATATATGCTCCATTCTTTTGCTGAGTATGGCAATCATAACAAGTGGCAGCAGTAACCAAATACTTGCCATATTCAAGGGTATTCTCTCTCGATGGGATTGGCTTCAATTGAGCTTTTTGAGGGATGGTATTGATGATGAAATTCATCGGAAAATCCGATTTGGAGGGATCTGGAGTATATTCAATGGGAGTAAGGGTACGTAAATAGGCAATTACTGCCTTAATATCCTCTTCATCTAATTGGCCAAAATTGTGGTGTGGCATAATGGGAAATAAGGCCTTCCCTCTTCTGTTAACTCCAGTTGTAATTGCTCTAAATAACTCGCCATCTGTCCAATCCGATAGAGCAGCAGGTGTAAGATTAGTTGATACATATTTACCAGGAAACCCCAGTCTTTGACCATGAACCTCTCCTCCCATCCCTCGGGTTCCTGGCTTACTAGGTGCATTAAGCAGGCTCCAATCGCGTTGAGAATGACATTCTATACAAACCATGACATTGTTTGCCAAATATTTGCCTCGTGCAATTTGACCTGCTGTGTTTTCGATATAAAGGTCTGGTGCCGGGCCTACATTGGGAAGAGCTGTCTTTACATAAGTCAATAAAGTAATAATGCATAATATTACCACCCCTACCAGGTAGAGCAAGATTCTTAACCATTTCCTTTTCATAATACTTCTGCCTATTTTTTTTATAAAAATTATCTATGGACAAAAGTAGCCGGAAGGCATCATGAAAAATTGTACAAAAGTAACATAGCTATACAAACAATATACCTGGAAGGTGAGTCATCTTCTTTTTATATTGTCCAGGGGTAATTTTGGCGAACTCATTAAACACTCTGATGAAATGAGCCTGATCGAAAAAACCACACTCAAGACCAACCTGTGTCAAACTTAGATCCGTACGGTGGATCAGATCGACAGCCTTTTGAAATTGCTCCATTCGGATAAGCTTCCCGGGGGTAAGGCCTAGCCAGTCTTTAAAAATTCGATGGGTATGCATTTTACTATAACCAGAATAGGATTCAATCTTTAATCTTCTTCCTTGCATGACATCCCACTTCATTTGTTGAACCGTTTTACTTAATTTGAAAGCCAGGTTTAAATTGGTTTTCTGGTTTAGTTTATTGTAGAAATGGTTTTCCAGCCAACAAGCCCTCTCAGGAAAAGAATTCAGTTCTTTGAGCCGATCTTCGATATAATTTAATTCCTTGATAAAAACACCTTCCATGACTTGGTCTTTTACCTCCGCGGTAGGCATGTCAAAAAAAGTTTTAATAGCAGCAGGATGCATAATTAAGCCAACTACATGAAGCCCTTCCAGATCAAAATAAAGTGGATGAGTATGAAGGCCAGATAAAAAACAAAAAGTATTTCCGGGATTGAACATTCTAGAATCCACCTTTTCACCCTTCACACTTTTTATGTTGGTATTTAGGTTAAAAATTAGGGTTACACAGCCTTCTGGAAGCATTTGCATCCGAAGGGGCAAAGTTACTTTCCGTTCATATATGGATATGATAAGATTGTTGAGCTTGGCAGGTTTGTAAGTTCTAAATTCCATTTTAATCCAAACTTTTCAATTTTCCCCATAATAAATTTAATAATTTTTTGCCGCTTTTGCTTTTCTCTTTATTTTACTAAAAGTGCAACCATACCACAAACCGTGGAACCGTGGAACCGTGGAACCGTAAAAACTTGAAAACTTCTCACAATTATGAAAAAAATAAAAAAAGAAGATCTTAATCAGGAGCTATTTGATTTATATGACAGCTATGCCCATAACAAAATTGACCGCCGCACCTTCGTTGAAAAAGCCTCGGTATTTGCAGTGGGTGGCCTTACCCTTCCAGCAATACTGGAACATTTAATGCCCAATTATGAGGAAAAACAACAAATATGGGCCAATGACGATCGACTTAAAACTGAAACCATTGAATATGATTCGCCCAAAGGAGGTGGAAAAATCAGCGGACAGCTATCTCGACCTGTTGATCATAAGAAAAAACTTCCAGGCATTATCGTAGTCCATGAAAATCGTGGCCTTAATCCGCATATTGCAGATGTGGGCAGACGGGCCGCTTTAGCGGGTTTCATTTCTCTTTCTCCTGATGCCCTTTCTCCTCTTGGAGGTTATCCTGGCACTGATGATGAAGGAAGAACCATGCAACGCAAACGGGACCGGCAAGAAATGCTGGAAGATTTCATCGCTGCTTTTGAATACCTAAGAAAACACAAGGAGTGCAATGGCAAAGTGGGAGTAGTTGGATTTTGCTTCGGAGGCTGGATTTCTAATATGATGGCGGTACGGGTGAAAAAGCTAAAAGCAGCCGTTCCCTTTTATGGCGGGCAACCTTCAGCTGAAGAGGTACCCAATATCAAAGCTCCCCTGCTTTTACATTTCGGTGAACTGGATAAAAGAGTGAATGCCGGCTGGCCAGATTATGAGGCTGCCTTAAAAGCCAACAAGAAAAAGTATACCGCCCATATGTATAAAAATGCCAATCACGGTTTCCATAATGACACTACTTCAAGGTATGATGAGGAAATGGCGAAATTGGCTTGGAAACGGACGATTGATTTTTTTAAGGAGAACCTATAAAAAAAATGAATAATGCTGGCCTGAGGCCAGCATTATTCAATTTACTTCTTTACAAATTTAACCAATACGTAATCTTCGCCACCAACGACCTGTTCCTCCCCATAAACTGACTAAAATTATCCGTCATGTAATTATCCGTGTAGACCAGGAAGAAATCCGATACCGGTTGAAAACGCCATTGGAGGCGAGAATTGATGTTTAAATTATCCAACTGGTTATTATACTGGATAAAGGTGGTAAAAAAGAGGGTTTTTGAAAAAGTAAAGTCAAAACGAGGGCCGACCAACCAGATATCAGTAGACTCAAAGGGATCCGCCAGATCAATGTAATTATAATCCACACTTAAGCCTATTGATCCATAGGGCTGAATCCGATAGGTCAAATCAGTAGACAAGCCGGCCCGAAAGCCGTTAAAAAAGGAACCGATTGAAGGGTTGATATCTATAAAAAACAGCTTCCTTTGATCAGTAGTATAACTTAATTCGAAGGTGGTAAAATTGTATCTAGTCCCTGCTGGCAAGAAAATGCCATCGGCCTGTAAACGGGTAGGATCAAAATCCCTGAGTAGGGTAAGATTATTATCCACCACCTGGATAGAGCCGCGGGTATTATTTCTGAACTGAAAATTCCAGGTAAACTCATGCTGGCGCTCCGAACTTTCCCAATTACCAGTGATCAAATTCTCCGGATCATTTCCCAACTCATAAAATATCCGGTTATCCAGATTAAAACTATGCTGGGTGATGATCCCATTTTTTGGATAAAAGAACACTTGTAGTTCCGGACTCATTAAAAAATAATCCTTTCTAGGCACAAAACCTACCTCTGCATCATAACCAAAGCCTACCATTAAATGGGCCCATTCCAGCCTTATTTTTCTTTTCAAATATTCCAATTGAAATCCTTGAGCAAACTTATTTTTCCGGTCTAAAGGACTGAATACCTGATGATAGAAAGCCTTTCCAGTCCATATGTTATCGGCGGAGGCCAGGCGATATTCCAAACCCGCTACCCGATTGTAGTTATTAAAAATTCCATTATTTTCACCAGGATTGACGGCTTGTTTATTGACAAAAATGAAGGATATATTGGATCGATTGAATACTTTTTGCTGAGCGGTAGCTACCGTAAAGTTGAAGGCAGGCAAGCCCGCATCTTCTTGTTTAGCGGTTTGCATGTTCAAAAGGCCTATCCGAAAATCTTCATTCAGCTTTCCACTTAAGCGGGCCCCATAAAGGATAGAGTTTTGGATATTTTGACCGGTAGAAGTGTCAATAGCAATTCCAATTCTTCTGGAAAAAAATGGGTTAATGCGTACCAACCCGAAATCACTAAACAAATCTGCATTTTCCAAAAAAAACTGTCTTCTTTCTGGCAAGAAGATTTCAAAGCGGCTGATATTGGTTACTTGTGCATCCACCTCCACCTGTGAAAAATCCGGATTGACGGTAAGGTCCAGGTTAAGGCCGGAGGTAATGGCTATTTTAGCATCTCCTCCAAAATTACCCGTCCAATCAGATTTTTCTTGGCTAGGGTCTTCAAAATCGCGACTTACCCCTCCTGTCAAATAAGGAATAATAGAAACATTGGAACCACTTTTTTTAAGGGGCTCATCCCAGATCATATCTCCCATAAATGAGAGGTCCATGATGATGTAGTTTTGAGGAATTCGTACAAGTGTAGAAATTTCATTAATCTGTGTATCATTGCGATAACAGTTAAATCTCCATTTGGTACCTCCTTCTTGAAATCGAAGTGTGTTAAAAGGAATAGCAAGCTCCGTCGTCCAATAATCTTCATAAATTTTGGATTCTCCAAACCATTTATTATCCCAGGAATCATTCTGACTACCTGGCTGACGACCGCCATTA
Organism: Saprospiraceae bacterium; assembly: GCA_028285545.1. Classification (GTDB taxonomy): domain Bacteria; phylum Bacteroidota; class Bacteroidia; order Chitinophagales; family Saprospiraceae; genus JANQPA01. Next base: position 43,368 of record JANQPA010000085.1, read on the forward strand.
GCTACCAGGAATTCTCTTCTTACTCCGTAAGGATTAATGCCAAAAACAAAGGCATTTGTTTTATCATTAAAGGTATCAAAGAGAAGGGTTAAGTTATCATTTCCAAAAAAATCAAAATCCCTTCTCATAGAGGGAATAACATAGTTTTTACCGTTGGTATAACACTTGACTCCTACATAAAGGAAATTATCATCGTAGGTCATCCATACTTCTGTTGGGCCAATGGCCTGGGCTGAGTCTGTAGGAAAATATTGCCAGAAATTATCTGCTTTTCCAGCGGCCTCCCAACTCGAATCATCGAGGGCACCATCAATTTTGATATTGGAGGTTGTTCTCTTAAGATGAATAGAAGGAAGCCCATTCTTTAAATCTGAACTCCCATTTTGACTGATCAAAGAATTATTCCATCCTAGAAACATAAGAAAAAGAGGGAGGATAAAAAGTTGGAACTTTTTCATGAATCTTATGAAGTTGAAATAGGCCTTATTTATCTGTATTCTCTTTTAAGCCAAAAAAATACAGGCATTAAGACTTAGTGAATTAGTTGGCCTTGAATTGTGTCCGGTTTTTGCGGACTAAAATCACAGCAATTCATTTGTCCTAAAATAATAATATTTATGTCTGAGTTGAAGAATTCAGTTCCTTTAATTTTTTCTCTAATTCCGATACCCGGGCTACCAGGCTCTCCAGATTTCTAAAATGAATATAATTCTTGCGGTATTTCATTACATCCATAGAAGGGCTTCCCATTTGAATAGAACCCGGTTTTCGGATACTCTTCGACACGCCCGATTGTGCCGCCAGGATGGTATTATCAGCAATTTCAAGATGATCTATCACCCCCACCTGTCCACTGAACATACAGTTTTTACCAATCACTGTAGAGCCTGCCACTACATTATGAGCAGCCAGATAGCTATTTTCCTTAATCTCTACATTATGGGCAATGTGCACCAAATTATCCAGCTTGACCCCATTCCCCAGAATAGTAGACCCAAGGGTGGCTCTATCAATAGAACAATTGGAGCCTAACTCTACATTATCCCCCAAAATTACATTGCCAATCTGAGGGATTTTCTTCCCACCATCTTGTAAAGCAAAACGAAAACCATCACTTCCAATAACCGTACCTGAATGAATGATACAATCTTTACCGACTTGGCAGTCTGAATAAATTTTCACTCCGGCAAAAAGAGTGGTATTATCTCCGATAACTACGTTTTCACCAACATAAGCCTGAGGATAGATTCTGACATTATTGCCAATTTTGGCATTCTCCGCAATGACTGCAAACTCGCCCACGTAAGCATTCTCACCCAAAGAAGCGGACTCAGCGACATAAGACTGATCAGAAATTCCCGGCTTAGCCAGTTTTATCTGGCTGTACATCTCCAACAATTTAGCAAAGGCATTTTCAGCACTGGCCACCCGTATCAGCGTAGCTTTGATGGGAGCAGTGGCCTCGAAATCTTCATTTACAATAACGATACTGGCCTCGGTTGTATAAATATATTGAGTGTATTTGGGGTTGGCTAAAAAGGAAATACCTCCGGGTTCTCCTCCTTCAATTTTTGAAACGGTGTGCACTTCAGCATTTTCATTTCCTTCGATGGTTCCTTTTAAAATTTCGGCGATCTGCCTGGCAGTGAATTTCATAAGGCGTGTTTTTAATAAAAAATATAAGTTCTAAGTGATAGGTCTGGCAATTAATATTTGCGAAGGTAAGAAATTTGTCAGAGGTAAAATCAATGGAAAGTATTGCTTTTTATATGATATTTTTAAGACACGGGTTTAGACGGTTTTGGCCGTGAAAATCCGTGTAAACCCGTGTAAACCCGTGTCTTAAATTCCTATTTCTTACTAAAATCAACCCTTTTATATTCAGACTCATCCGGTGGACCCGCAAGGATTTGAAGATAAGGCTTATCCGAAAGTGTCATAATCGTAGAAGCAAAAGTAAATCCATAACCGTTCCTATTATTGGTTCTACAAACAGGATGTTGGTCACTATCCCGCGACCGCAAGGTCTCTTTGATCAATTCGTCATTGATCTCAACCTCCGAAGTCATTCTTTTTTCCACCGCCTGCAAGCGAAGTTGGCTATTTGAATTCCTGGGTTTGGAGGCTTCCGCCAAGGTAGGATCAAACTTTTTAAACCATGGCTTTACATCATCATTTACTAAAGGATGATTGGTATGATATACCGTTCCGTTTTTGTTTTTGGGTTTATAGCGAACCACTTTGGTGGCCGATGCTTCAAAATCAAACACCTCATCTTTGATACCGATGATGTAGTTTTGACCAGATGCATGATTGACAGACTGAATAAAATTCAACAAGTCTTTTTTATCTGTTGAATTGATAATTCGTCTAATCACAAAAGCGACGGGCAAACCAGCTGAGGAAGCTTTTAATTGCATCAAGGTATTCACACAAACCCCAATCCCCTTTTCATTTAGTCCATTCAAAGCGATCAATCCAGGATGAGTAAGGATGAGCTGTTCAGGTCGGTCTTTAGTTCTTTCCAGTCGCATGAGGACTTGAAAACCATCCGTATAATTTTCAAGGTCCATATTTTGAGAAATATAGGCCGGATTGCCATTCCTTGCTGGCACACCCAGACCGCTACAGTGATGATTGCTAAGGTTATTGATGTAGACCCAGAATTCATCCAATAGATTTAACACAAAAATATCATTGAATTTTTGGCCAGATCCTTCTGCAATTCCTGTGACCTCTTCATACAGATCAGGCGTCCACTTTTTTATGGCATCGGTAAAATCAGCGTATTCGAAAAAATCTTTAAGAACAATATCTGCATCCTTTCCCAGTGCTCGAGAGGTGTTTTCTTTCCAAGCGGCCACGATATTGGCTATTTCCGTTTTAAGCTGCTGCCCATGCTGCATACCCAATTCGAAACCACTTCCCGATAAGCTTATTTCTTTTAATGTTCTGTTGGATTCATTGATTTCAGCTTGTCCATGGATAAAGATGCAAAGGGAGACAAAAAGAAGGATTAATTTTTTCATTGTTATAGATTTTATTTGGCAAAAAAAGAAGCTTAGAAAACTCATGATACTGGTTCCAATAAAAATAATTAAATTAAGCTTATTAAGAATCGCTTTTCATATCCTTCTCCTTGAAGTCAATTTTTTTCCATGAAAAATCAAGAAAAAATTTCCCACCCTTTTACTCCCAATCCCGAACAAATGGCCCTCTGGCCTGAGATTTCCGGCAATACCATCAATGGTCTAGGTGAAGAAAAGGATCGTCGCCCCAGCCCCATCCTTTGGCATGATTCAGACACCCTTGAGCATGGTGCTGTTCAAAATTGGTTCTGGGGACAAGGCAGCAAAGAACCGGAATTAATGGCCATGCGAGGAAGAAGACAGAAGGTAATCGACCAGGCTTCAGCACCTCAGGCTTCAATTCAAAGAACGATTAGTCCTGAAGAGGCTTCCCAAAAAATTAAACAAATAGCCTTGCAATCAGGCGCGCAGTTGGTAGGGATTGTCCCCACCCAAGCAGAATGGATTTTTGAAGGCTATGAATTTGATTATCCCTGGATCATTGTCTTGGGTGTGGTCATGGATCACGAACAACTCTCCACGGCGCCCGAAGTAACCGCTGCTTATGAGGTGGTGGATAAATACATTCAGGGTTGGGTAGCAGCCCGACCAGTAGCAGACTGGATATTGTCTCAAGGTTGGCGGGCTAAGGCAAGCGGTGGCCCCATGGCAGGTCCAGTTAACATCATTCCTCCTGCCCTGGAAGCTGGTTTTGGCGAATTAGGCAAACATGGCTCCATTATTAATCGGGAATATGGCTCTTCTTTTCGCATTTCGGCAGTGTTTACCGACTTGCCTTTACAAGCAGATACAGCAGATGCTTTCGGTGCAGATGAATTCTGTGCCCAATGTCAGATTTGCACCAAAGCTTGTCCCGTGGAAGCCATATTGGATCATAAAGTCATTGTCAGGGGAAAGGAAAAATGGTATGTCGATTTTGATCGCTGCTTCCCTTACTTTGCGGAGACCTATGGCTGTGGGATTTGTATAGCGGTTTGTCCCTGGTCGACACCTGGCAGGGCACCGAGGATGGCGGAGAAGATGACGAGGAAGTTTTTAGCGGATGGCTAATAAAGGAGGTTAATTTGTTGCCTTTTTTTTGACACAGACTGTAACTGACTTTTACTGACTATCACTGCTTAAGTATAAGGGGACTAAAACAGTGTAATCAGTGTCTTTCTACATCAAACAGCTCACCTATCCTGCTAAAAAAGCGTAAGCGGCCAAACCCAAAGCCACAAAAAAACTCAACAGACTTAAAACCAGTACCATGCGCTTATGATTGGTAATCTTTTGATAAGCCTTTCTAATACTATCCGGAGAGTCTTCATTAAATCGATAGCGCAAAGGATACAGCACAAAAAAACTTAGTAAAACAGACAACATCCATAATACAGTGGCTGTGACAAACCAAGCACCTGTCCAATCCGCTAATCCTTCCGGGCGCTTGGAAATAAAAATGGTCAAAGAAATACTCACCACCCCCACCAAAAACTTAGCCACCTCTTCCAAACGAGCCGGTTCTTTTTGTATTTCGGTCTGCGCATGTTTGATCCAGGATTCCTCAGCTTCGCTTGGGGGCATGCCTTTTGTATTGGTAGGTTTAGCCATGATTTATTGATTTAGGTTTTGGAGGATTTTTTGGAATTCGGCCTCGCCTATTTTTTCAATTATAGCACCAAGAAGCCCTTCAACATTAGATTTAATAGGGGAACCAATCTGATTAAATATCTGATAGGATTGTATTAAATAAGGAATGGCTTCTTCTATTTTATTCTGATCAAAAAACAAGCCACCTAAATTAAGTAGGGTAATGCCCATTCCATGAAGGTCTCCAATGGATTTACAGATATCTAGATCTTTATAAAAATATTCTAAGGCGGTATCCAAGTCTCCTTTGTCTTTGTAGATACTTGCGATATTACCTAAAGTAGTACTCTCACCCTTTCGGTCGCCGATTTCCTGCCTTATTTTCAGAGATTGTTCCAGGTACGACAAGGCCCTATCGTAATCCCCTTTAGCATTATATATTTGACTGATATTGTTCAGCGTGACCCCCTCACCCTGTCGGTCGCCGATTTCCTGCTGTATTTTCAGCGATTGTTCCAGGTACGACAAGGCCCTATCGTAATCCCCTCTTACTTTATGTATTTGACTGATATTGT
>JANQPA010000067.1 GCA_028285545.1 Saprospiraceae bacterium
TATAATTTGTAGGCTAAGCTTTATTTAACATTTACTAAAACAGTGTAAGTCAGTAACAGTCTGTGTGCTTTAGCCAGTGTCAAAAAAAATGATTAGAACTATAACTAATCAATGCACGACTCTAGCGAAGCTTGCATGAATTATAAAGTTTTTACAAAGATAGGAAGGAGATAAGGAAAGAACTGTCCTGAAATTGACTTAAAAATCAAGAGATTCTACATTTTTATTAGAATTTGAAACCCCTAAGTCTCTGATCATCAAGGGCGACATTGAACAAGGAACCATTATAAAATCAAGGAGGGTGTTCCAAACAGCTATTAAGCCTTTGAAACACCCTCAATTTTTGAGTTATCCTATCAGAATAATCTCAAATAAAATTATAGTTTGATTAATACGTATAGGCGCTTAATCCGTTTCTTTTATTTATCCCACCAAAGTGGCGTGTGAAGATTGTCTTCTCCACCGAGTAAGCCTACTCCGGCAGCATAATTATCTATATTTATATCTCTTTCAGTAGTAGGATATCCGTGACGTACAGGAATTTCTGGTAAATCACTTAAAGGTACTGGTGCAGGAGATAGTGTTGGGAATCCAGTTCTTCTCCACTCTGCCCATGCCTCATTACCTTGTAGGTACATAGCTACCCACTTTTGGTTGTGAATGATTTCCATGAAGTTATTCGCATCATAGGCTACATCGGGCTGTGCAATGAAAGTTGCAAAAGCAGCATCATCGTATACTCCCCACTGCTCCATAGAAGCACGGATACCATCTTCATACAATTGCTTAGCATCACCACTAATCCATCCTCTTTGTACTGCCTCAGCCATAGAGAATAACATTTGTGCATAAGTAACAACAGCAATTGGAGAATTCTGACCTCTTACCGCTGGGAATCCAGGGAAAGAAATATCTGCATTAGGAATATCACCTGCATCTTCAATACCATATGGCATACCGCGAACATCTCCAAAATTAGGAGCTGGATCAGCATAAACATCCAATCGTGGATCTCCTAGAGGCTTCATGTAATCAACTAAAGTGGAAGCAATGGCAAAATCCGTACGAGTTACAAAACGACCAAACCAAGGGTTTTGGTTATTAGCCTCCCCTAAGTATGGGTACATTACATTTTCATCATTAGATGAAATAACACCACCGGAAATTGCATCTGCAAATTCAGTTCTGGCAGTAGCTTCATCTACTTCAGACAAACGCATTGCAGCAATTGCACGTAGAGAATTAGCAAAAATTCTCCAATGATCCATATCTCCATTTAGAAGAAAATCTCCATCTACTGGATCACCACCATCCATTTGAGCAGCAGCCTCTCTCAATTCTTTCAACAGGTCACGGTAAATTGTTTCCTGAGTATCATAGGCAGGCTTTAGATTTTCTCTACCCTGAAGAGCTTGAGTATATGGAAGTGGTCCCCACTGATCAGTCATATACTGATAGTAGTAAGCCTTCATAATTCTAGCAACAGCTATCTGATTTGCATTAGAACCAGATTGAAGAGCATCGAGAGCCGTTTCAGGATTGGTATTCAAATCAATAATATGATTCAAATCTGCCAATGGGCCTGTATACCAAGGATTGAAATTAAAGTTAACATTGGAGTACCTGGTTCCATCAGTATACTGTGTTTGAGACATATATTGTACATAGTATATCCCTTCAACATCATTTAAAACGCCATTAATAGAACGTAAACTGTTAGTAAGTAAAACCTCAGGTGCTACTGAAGTTGTGTTATTTGGATCGTTGTTAAGGTCCCCAAAATCACTACAGCTTACACTAGCTATCATGATAAGGGACAGTAAACCAACTTTAAAAATATTTTTCATTTTCTGCTTTTTATAGCTTAGGATACCCAGGAGTTTGAGAAAAGTAAGTATGCTGACTTTGCCAACCTACTTACCTTTCTTGCTCTCCTAGTTATGTGGGCATCTAAAAATTAGTTAATTATTAAATTCAGCTAATATTTAGCTAAACTATTTTCACTAGAATCCTACACGTAGGTTAAGACCTAATGAACGTACACCTGGTAAAATTCCATTCTCTTCGTAAACGTAATTATTAGCTCCTGGAGAAATTTCAGAAGGATCAATACCGTCTACATTGGAATGAATCAACCAAAGGTTTCTGGCAATAACAGAAAGTTTCAAACTTCTAATTGGTGTACTGGACAATAATTTACTTGGGAAGTTGTATCCAACACTCAATTCTCTGAATTTGATGTAAGAAGCATCATACATCCATCTTTCATTCATTGCGAATAAGTGACCAGAGTAGTGTGTTTGAGGATCAACATACACTGTATGAGGAGTTCCATCAGCTAAAACACCATCAACGCGTACCCCACCACCTTGATCAACTGGATCACGGATTGGGTTTCCTTTATCATTATTACCAACTGTTTCGGCACTCAAACCAGAATAAGCAGTAAACATTCTGGTTACAGAGTGGAATTGTCCTCCAGCCTGGAATTCAATAAATGCAGATACAGAGAAGTTTCCAACGTCCAATACGTTACGGATACCACCTGTCCAATCAGGAAGTAGTCCACCTAAGTCTTTGTTATTTGTTCTTACATAAGAACCATCTTCGTTGATTACAGGAACACCAGGAGCAGAATCCAGGTAAGTAAATCCTCTACCAGTAAATTGTCCCCATTCTTGACCTACAGGTGCATTAACAGATAATCCACCCCAAGCCCAAGAATCAAGCTGTCTGTTTTCCAATCCTTCTGCTAATTCAACTACGGTAGATTCGTTAGTCGCTGCATTAAAATAGATGTCCCAGTTAACTTTGCTTGTTCTAACTGGAGCAACGTTTAATGCTAATTCAAATCCTTTAGAGTTGATGTTACCAGCATTGATAATGGCAGCAGAGAATCCTGAAGATCCAGGTACTGTCAAAGTAAGGATTTGATCCTCAGCATCATTATTATAATACGTCGCATCTAATCCGATACGGTCGTTCAAGAAACGAAGTTCAACACCAAACTCATAAGAAGATGAAAGAGCAGGTCTTAAATTTTCGTTGATCAAAGTATTAGGCAATGTAAATGCACCGGTAGATCCATAAGGAGTACCTGCATTATACGTAAACTGTGTCTGATAAGGTCCAATGTCAGATCCAACCTGAGCAAAAGATCCGCGGATCTTACCAAAGGATAGGAAGGTAGAATTCAACAACTCAGAGAATACAAAACTACCTGTAACAGAAGGATACAGATAAGAGTTGTTTTCAACAGGAAGTGTTGAAGACCAGTCATTACGTATTGTAAAACCTAAGTACAACATAGATTTGAAGCCAAAGTTAGCTCCACCATAAACTGAGCGCACCGTTTGATTTGTAATACGGTTTTGAGCTACTGGACGGTCAGTAGAAGCTTTCAGGTTATAAAGGTTTGGCGCATTCAATCCACCAACAACACCAAGAGTGTTAGAATGGAAATTGTTTCTACGAATGTTAGCACCAACGTTGGCATCTACAGAAATGTCACCGAAGTTTTTGTTGAAGTTACCCAGGAATTCGTAGTTATCTTCACGGCCATTGGCAACGAATTCGTTGTAATCGTCCAGAGCAAGTCCGCCGGTACCATTTCTGGTTTCATTACGGAAAGTATAATCATCTCTTCTCAAGAAACCTGCGATAGATAGATTCTCATTAATTTCATAAGTCAAAGAGATGTTTCCGAAATAGCGATCGCGGCTATCGGTAGAAGCATCTTCATACCTTGTGAAGAATGGGCTATCCCAATATAATGGCCGCAAATTAGTTGCGCTACGAATATTCCAGGACCTGAAGGTTCCGTCTGGGTTTCTGTAATCGCGTAATCTGTCAATGTCCAACTGACGCTGGAACCATTGGTTGAACGAGTTCACTGCATGTCCGGAATAACCGAATGTAGGGCGTCCTAAACCAGCGATATCAACAAAGTTAACGCTGGTTCCAAGAGTCAGCTTGTCAGTTAGCTTAGTAGAAGCATTGATACCAATATTGGTACGCTTCAACTCACTATTTGGCAATACACCATTCTGATTGATGTGAGTAAAGGACAAACGGAAAGTAGTAGTCTCGTTTCCTCCACTAAGAGCGATGTTGTTGTTGAAGGTAATTCCCGTGTCAAAAAAGTCTCGGACATTGTCCGGCTGAGCTGACATTGGAATTTGAGTTCCATAATCATCACCAGGGAACCATGACCACCAAGGACGATAAAGGGTTCCATCCATTCTAGGACCCCAGCTTTCGTCAGCAGCATAGTTCAAAGTGTTGTAAGTTTGACCATCAACAGGGTCAGTTACAGGAATGAAATCCTGAGTATATCCTCCACCGTACTCGTTTTGGTACTCAGGCAGGATATAAACTCGATCGGCGGTGACAGATCCAGTGTAGGTAACACCAATACCTTTACCTTTATTACCTTTTTTGGTGGTAATCAATACAACACCCCCGGCACCACGGTTTCCGTAGATAGCGGTAGCTGCAGGTCCCTTCAATACAGAGATAGACTCAATGTCATCAGGGTTGATGTCAGAGGCAAAGTTACCCCAGTCACGACCTGTGTGTTGACCAGAGAAGTTGGCATTTGAAATAGGAGTACCATCCACTACGAATAATGGCTGACCTCCGGTTAGTGAATTGGCACCACGAATACGGATGTTTGCTGAACCACCCAATTGAGCGCCAGAAGCAGAAAGTACTTGTACACCGGCTACTTTACCAGTAAGTGCACTAACAACGTTTTGGTCACCTACAGAACTTACGGCTTCACCGCTAACTTCCTGTACGGCATATCCAAGAGATTTCTTTTCTCTCTCGATACCAAGACCCGTTACGACAGCTTCTGTTAATAATACACCTTCGGCGAGCGAGATGTTGAAGGTGGTTTGGTTTCCGATTTCTACTTCCTGAGAAGTGAAACCTGTGTAGCTTACTACAAGTGTTGTTGCGTTGGCAGGTACTTCTAATTCGAATTTTCCATCGAAATCTGTAACTGTACCTTGCGAAGTTCCTTTAACCAGGATACTAGCTCCGATAAGAGGTTCATTGTCCTGATCTGTTACAGTCCCCGACACCATGTTTTGAGCAAGGACAGTCCCTGCTACAAATAAACATAGCATCAAAACTAGTGAGAGTTTTTTCATACTAATTATGATTTAAAGAATTAATTAATCCCACATCAAATTTATAAAAATGAAATAACGTTTTGTTAACAATTTGACAAATTAACTTTTCTTAAAAAATTGATTTTGATTTGAAAAAACCATAAATATTTGTAAATCAATTAGTTGTTAAAACAACTTTCGTCGAAAAAAAATATCGAAAAGTCGAAAAATTTTAAAAAAAAAGCCATTTTGGAAAACAAAATCTGAGAAAGGAAGTTATATAGGGTTATTCTTTTTAATAAGCTGAATTCTGGACAATTAGAGAGAACATTCGGCCAATTCCCTTTCTTTCTACCTTTTTCTACTTCTTAATAATCGGCTTAAACAAGAATAAAATACAGGTTGGTCCCATTACCCAATACTCACTACCCAATACCCACTACCCAATACTAAATAAGTTGTCGAAGGTACATTTGAATGGTATTTTGTAATCCATAATACATGGCATCACAAATGAGAGCATGGCCAATGGATACTTCGAGGAGATTTTCTATGTGATCCTTATAATATTTTAAGTTATCTAAATTTAAATCGTGCCCTGCGTTAATTCCAAGATCCAATTCATTTGCCAAACGGGCAGATCGAGCATGAGCAGCTACTGCTTCTTGAGGGTCATTGAGATAATTCTTGGCATAATCCCCAGTATAAAATTCAATCCTATCTGCCCCTACTTTTTTAGCTCCTTCGATAAATTTTTCAATAGGATCAACAAAGATGGAAACCCTTATGCCTGCATCGTGTAGGGATTGGATTATTTCAGATAAAAAATCATGATGTTTGATGGTATCCCAGCCCTGATCAGAAGTTAAGGCTTCAGGAGAATCCGGAACAAGAGTGGCCTGAGTAGGTTTATGATCCAAAAGTAAGTTCATAAATTTGTCAGATGGATTCCCTTCAATATTAAATTCCGTTTTCACGACCTCTTTTAAAAGAGGGATATCACTATAGCGAATATGCCTTTCATCAGGCCTTGGATGGACAGTAATACCCTGAGCGCCAAATGATTCACAATCCTTAGCTACCTGTATCAGGTTTGGCAGATTTCCTCCCCTAGAATTTCGAACCAAAGCAACTTTATTTATGTTGACGCTTAGTCTTGTCATATCTAAATATTTTCTGGTAAATTTACGAAAAATAGGTTGATGGATAATCTAATTGATAAAGTTGACATAGAAACGACAAAGGAGGAAAAAATTTCTCATTCTCCCTTTTTCACCTTTCTATTATTAATTGTAGCACTGTTAATCGGAAGCCTCTTGGGAAACCTTTTGGTTTTGGGAATCAGCCAGGCCTGGGGAGTTGATCTTCAAGTTCTGCTTTCTGAAACCAATGAAAATAGTCCTCTGTCCGTTCGCAATTTCTTGAGGACCGTAAATATGGTTAGCCATATTATGACTTTTAGTATCCCTTCCATCGCAGTGGTATTATTTTTGTACCGCAGGAAAGCCCTTGAATTTTTAAAACTTAATAGATCTCCTCTTGGGCGTAATATTTTTTATAGCATTCTCTTTATTTTGGTATCTTTTCCAATGGCCCAGTTTACCTTTTGGCTTAACCAGCAGCTCCCCCTTCCTCAATGGGCAATTGAAATGGAAAATTCAGCAGAAGGGATGTTGAAGAGTGTTTTAAATATGCAAAGCCCGATGGAGCTATTTTTTAATTTATTTGTAGTGGCCGTTTTACCTGCTATTGGTGAAGAACTATTATTTCGTGGCATCATCCAACAAAAATTGGAAAAAAGCTTTGGCAATGCCATATTAGCTCTTTGGATTACAGCTTTATTATTCAGTGCCTTCCATTTGCAGTTCCAGGGATTTATTCCCAGAATGATATTGGGAGCTGTTTTAGGTTATTTATTGGTCTGGACCCGAAATCTTTGGATTCCTATTATCGCTCACTTTATCTTTAATGCTGCCCAGGTAATGGCTCAATATTTTTATAAAGGAGAAATTGAAGCAAATTCCTTGAGTGAAGTAGAGGGTATACCCTGGGCTAGTGGATTGATTTCTACTTTTGCTTTGCTTGCTGTTGGCTATATGATTTATAATTATAATAAAAACAAAGTGGAGCCTCCGGATGAAAATCAAATCACTGCTCCTTAATCAAAGCTAAAGAAAAGTCTAAGCACTTTATGGATCGAATAAAAGCTCGTGTGATTACTTCTGTGTTTTTTGTCCTTGTGATGCTGATCAGTATTCTTGCAGGCCCATATTCCTTTCTGTTAATTTTTGCCTTGATCAATTTAATATGCTTAAGTGAATTTTATGGACTTCTGCTTCCTACCAAAGGAGGAGCATCCATTGTCAGGTTTATTATTGGTCTTTTGATTGGCAGTGTTCCTTATTTTATTAGTGCAGGGCTTTACCTTGGAATGATTGACACACAGGATATGCAGTTTTTGGATATTCTTATTTTGGTTTTGCCTTCCTTTTTCCTTCTTTTTTTATTTGAACTGTTTACGGGTGGTGACCAACCCTTTTTATTTCTAGCCTATTTGGTAATGGGCTTCTTTTACATAGGTTTACCTTATTGCTTGTTAATAAGCCTGGCCTTTCCACAACAAAATTACCAGTTTGACATAGTTCTCGGGATCATTTTATACAATTGGGCCCATGATACATCAGCATTTTTTATAGGGTCTAGGTTGGGGAAAAATCTCTTATTACCCAGAATTTCTCCCAAAAAAACCTGGGAAGGTACTCTGGGGGGAATATTAATCACTGTCCTGATAAGCATACCCATGAGCTTTTTATTTCCAATTTTACCATTTTTTCAATGGCTGGTCCTCTCTATTATTGTTGGTGTTATGAGCAACCTGGGGGACCTGGTAGAATCCATGCTAAAACGAAGTGTAAAAATTAAAGATACCAGTCAAATTCTTCCAGGCCATGGAGGAGTCCTGGATCGTTTTGACGCATTAATTTTTATCATTCCATTTGCAGTCCTATACTTGTATTTATCTGGAACCATTCAAGTATTATTTTAATCCGTAAAAAAAGTTACAATGAGATTTCATCGCGAAGGATACTTAATTATTATCATTTCGCTTATTGTTTTGGCTTCACTATTGATATTGACCTATTTTTATCTTGCTTCATTGCTTCCATTAATTGGCCTCATTATATTGGGACTTCTCCTCTTCATTTTACAATTTTTCAGACACCCCAAAAGGAAAATCACACAAAAAAACGATCAGCTTATTTTTTCACCAGCAGATGGCAAAATAGTAGTGGTAGAGGAAAAATTTGAGGACGAGATTTTAAAGGAAAAGAGATTAATGATTTCGATATTCATGTCTCCCACCAACGTTCATTGTAATCGCGTTCCCATTTCAGGACGGGTTAAATACACTAAATATCATCCCGGAAAATACTTGGTGGCCTGGCATCCAAAATCTTCAAGCGAAAATGAAAGAAATACCATAGTCTTGGAGTCCAATAACCAACAGGAAGTTCTCGTCAGACAAATTGCCGGAGCAATGGCCAGAAGAATAAAATCTTACCTAAAATCAGGAGAGCTTGTTGTACAAGGACAGGAATTAGGTTTTATCAAGTTCGGTTCAAGAGTTGATCTTTTTTTACCACTAGATGCCAATATAAAGGTAAAATTAGGGCAAAAAGTGAAAGCAAATATTGATGTTATTGCGGAATGGGGCTAATGTATTTATGTGTTAACGTTATCACGTGAACACTTTTACCCTAATGCTCCTTCCAAATAACTTTGCCCTCTGAATTAATGTAGGCCCATCTATTTTTATACTCAATGAGAGCAAGTCCATCTTTAAAAGGCCAGGCATAATCGAAGATGGGTTGGATCAACCAATCACCTAATTCATCAATATACCCCCACTTCCCATTTTTCATAACCTGAGCCATTCCCTGAGAAAACAGTCCAGCATTTTCAAATTCAAAGGGGATTACAGGGGTTCCAGAATAGTCAATGTATCCAAATTTATTTTCTTGCTTTGCCAAAGCCAATCCTTCCACAAAATCTCCAACCGCTTCAAAAGACAGAGGAATAAGGAGTTGTCCGGTTTGGTTAATAAATCCCCATAGTCCTTCCTTTCTGACCATAGCCATTCCGTCAAAAAATTCGCCATTTGTAATATTTTCTATAAGCTCAAATTGGGGTTTTAAGAGCTCCTCCCCGGAATGATCCACGAGTCCCCATTTTCCATTTTGGACAATTACACCTACTCCCTTCTGAAAGGGATAACACATATCATATTTAAGAGCTATTTGAGTTTGACCAGAATAATCAATGTATCCCCACTTCCAGTCTATTTCAACAGGGGCGAGGTTCTCCTTAAATTCCCCTGCATTGTCATAGTGAGGTTTTATTTGCCACTCCCCCTTTTTATCAATAAAACCATACATTTTATCTTGCCGAACTGCTGCCAGGTCCTCGCTAAAATCTCTTGCATGTTCAAACTGAATGGGAATCAACAAATTGCCCCTTCGATCCATATATCCCCATCGGTTAACAAGCTGCGATCGGGCCAGATCTTCCTCAAAATGACCTACAAAATTGAAAAAATACTTAATCAGGAGCCTTCCCATATCATCCATCTGCACCAGTTTGTCATTTAGGCGAACTCGTGAAAAGCCATTATAAAAATCTTCGGCTTCCACATATTGTGGTTCAATGACAATCTCTCCTTCCCGGTTGATAAAACCAAATTTCCCCCTTTCTCTAATTTTAAATAGTGATTCTTTCATGTTCAATCAAAAAAGTAGAATGCAAATGTAGTACTTTGTCTAGTAGATTGTAGAAAGTAGATTGATAAATGGCAAAATTTGTATTCCTTTGATAAATTTGCAGGCTTATTAAATTAAATGCATACTCATGGCTTTGCGTGATAATTTCCCATCATCTGATTCCGAATACTTAGGCGGTCAAAGTGACGGATATGAATACAAAACCATTTTTGCAGGGAGTAGCCCGGAGCAAAGTTATGAGATGGTACGACAATTTTTAAGAGAAGAGGGCTACAAAGATGTTCCTATACCTAAAGACTTTAAGGAATTGCAACTGTTTAGACTTCCCACTAGAAATAAGCAAATCTTAATGTTTGAAGATAATGGTTACGTCCATAATCCCATTAGGATATTATTTCCTGTTGATCGAAGGAAGAAAAAAACATTGATCCTATGCCTTTATAATGAAGCCGACCCCCAACATCTATTAAAGTTTCACAGAAGAATAAAATGAGGAATAGGGCTGCCTAGGCAGCCCTATTCCTCATTTTATTCTTCTGCTTTTTCAGCTCTCATTTGAGGAAAGAATAAAACCTCCTGTATAGACTGTTGATTGGTCAACATCATAGTAAGTCGGTCCATTCCAATGCCAAGGCCTGAAGTTGGAGGCATACCATATTCTAAGGCACGAAGAAAATCTTCATCCAAAGCCATGGCTTCATCATCTCCACGAGCGGCCAATTTTAATTGATCTTCAAATCGCTGTCTTTGATCTATAGGATCATTTAATTCGGTGTAGGCATTGGCAATCTCTTTACCATTAACGAAAAGTTCGAAACGTTCCACCAGTCCATTCTTTTTCCGATGCTTTTTGGCCAGTGGGGTCATTTCTATAGGATAATCTGTAATATAGGTTGGTTGAATAAGCAGGTCCTCTACTTTTTCACCAAAAATTTCATCTATTAATTTACCTTTACCCATAGATGGATCGACCTCTATATGCAATTCTTTACAAACAGCACGCAAGCCTTCTTCATCCATTTTAGATATATCTATCCCTGTATACTCTTCAATAGCATCAAGCATGCTTATCCGACGATAAGGTCCTGCAAAATCAATTAGCTCTTCACCAAGTTTAACTTTTGTATCTCCTGTGACCTCGCGACAAATCCTTTCCAGGCATTCTTCCACCATTTCCATCATCCAGTTATAGTCTTTATAGGCTACATAAATTTCCATGGACGTAAATTCCGGATTATGGGTCCGGTCCATTCCTTCATTTCGAAACATTTTTCCAATCTCATATACTCCATCAAAACCACCAACGATCAACTTTTTTAAATACAGTTCATTGGCGATGCGCATATACAAGGGCATATCCAGAGTATTGTGATGAGTTTTAAAAGGACGTGCTGCTGCCCCTCCATGAATAGGTTGGAGAATAGGAGTTTCCACTTCCAGCCAGCCCTGCTCATCAAAATATCGACGCATTGACGAAATAATCTTAGAGCGAGTCAGAAAAATTTCTTTGACCTGGGGGTTAACCGTTAAGTCTACATACCGCTGGCGATATCTCAGTTCTGGATCTGTAAAAGCATCATATACTTCGGTTTCACCAGTTTCTTCATTAACTTTAGTTTTTACGATAGGGAGTGGGCGTAAAGATTTACTTAGGAACACAAACTCTTTAACGTGGATGGTTGTTTCACCAGTTCGGGTCAAAAATGTAAATCCTTTGATGCCAACAAAATCGCCTATGTCCAACAATTTTTTGAACAAGGTATTATAGAGGGCCTTATCCTCACCTGGGCAAATCTCATCGCGAGATACATAAACCTGGATGCGGCCACTGGAATCCTGAATCTCTGCAAAAGAGGCTTTCCCCATAATGCGTTTCATCATAATCCTTCCAGCCAAAGAAACTTCTTGATAATTGCCTTCTTCAGCATTAAAATTATTCTTGACGTCCATAGCCAAAGCATTCACAGGAAATGCTTCGGGAGGGAAGGGGTCAATTCCCAGATCGCGGATTTTTTGTAGGTTGTCTCTTCTTACAATTTCTTGTTCAGTCAGTTGCATTTTTACTTATTTTATAATGAAGATGCGCAAAAATACTTTTTTATTTTTTCTTAACTGCTACAACACAAAAAGAGTTTCCATGTTATCAATCATTAATTCTCCAGAGTATAAAATTTTGATATTTTCAAACTAATTTTGCGGCTCAGGAAAAATTACCGAAAAGAGTATTTACTAATGCTAAAAATTGCCTTTTCTCCTATCTATAAATACGAATTGCCGAATAAACATCGGTTTCCGATGGTAAAGTATGAGCTCTTGCCTGAACAATTACTATATGAAGGTACTGTTGGGCAGGACCATTTTTTCCATCCTGAACCTTTGGAGGAAGAGACCATTTTGCTTACTCACGAAAAGGCTTATTGGGAAAAATTAAAAAACCTGCAACTTTCTAAGAAGGAAATTAGAGCCATAGGTTTTCCTATGTCTGAACTACTGGTAAGAAGAGGCACCCATATTGCAAATGGAACACTTCAATGTGCTTTGTTTGCCCAGCAAAATGGGGTTGCCTTAAATGTTGCTGGAGGTACCCATCATTCCTTTAGCGATCGGGGAGAAGGATTTTGTCTGCTTAATGATATTGCTATAGCTTCAAATTTTCTTCTGGAAAAAAATCTGGCAAAAAAAATTCTAATTATTGATCTGGACGTACATCAAGGGAATGGAACAGCTCAAATATTCAGAAATGAAAATCGAGTTTTTACTTTTAGCATGCACGGAGAAAAGAATTATCCCCTGAGAAAAGAAAAATCGGATTTGGATATTGGCTTGCCTGACAAAATAGAAGATAAAGATTATTTAAAAATCTTAGCCAATCAAATTCCAGCCTTAATGAATCAGGTAGAACCAGACATGATTTTTTATTTAGCAGGAGCAGATGTATTGAAAACAGACAAACTGGGGCGATTAAATTTAAGTATTTCTGGTGCTAAACAAAGAGATCGATTGGTTTTTGAGCATTGTAAAAAAAATAGAGTTCCTGTTGCTGTAAGTATGGGTGGAGGATATTCTGAACGGCTGACACACATTATTGAAGCACACGCCAATACTTTTAGAGTAGCAAAAGAAATTTTTTTTTAAAGATTTTGTAAAAAGAAAGGACTAAGGAAGGAAACAGCAGCAGAAAATATAAGGGATTGTTTATCAAGAAAATAAGCATTCAATCAAAAAAAAAAGTCACACTTCTTAGTGTGACTTCTTAGTTATAATCCCATGAACATATCCAAAATTAATATTTTTTTAACCTAATTAGGGGGTCTTTCTTTGAATTTGCCAGACAATTAACCTATCTTAGCGATGCATTTGATCGAAAGCTAATTTTCTGGCCTTTCGTGATAACATTTACATAATCCCGTGAACAAATCCAATTTTGAGGCGAGTGACCTGACCTTCACTCGTCTTTTTTTATCTTTTAGGGATAAAAAGTGTCAATCGTCCCGACTTTAGCGGGACGACTATCACTGAAATATTATAATCCCATGAACATATTCAAATTTACTTCTTACACTTTTGTAAGTATCTCTCGCTCCACTTATCTATCAATCACAATACAAATATGAACATACTTTTTGCCTAAGACAAAAACAAAAAATGGCTTTTGTGAAATATTTTTTTTATGAAAATCCATATATAAATACATTTCAGTCCATTTTTGTGAAAAAAATATATTTTTTTAGTAAAATAATTTTCTAAAAAAACTTGCTATTTCCACTTGCAAAAAGAAAAAAAACAGCCCAAATAAGCTAAATGGCCTATTTGGGCTGTTTAATATTGTATTTATTTTGTCCTATTCTTCTTCTTCTTTGGTAGTTTTATCAGCATCCTCTACTTCAGGATTAGGTTCCTCGGAAGTCTCTTCTGCATTTTCGTCAACAGCAGGAGGTTCCTCTTCGGCTGAAGCCTCGATATTCTGTTCTACCTGATCATCCTCTTTTTTCGTTTCTTCGGCAGGCTCTGCAGTTTGCTCTTCATTTGGCTCAACTTCTTCTGCTTCCGTTTTCGCTTCTGCTTCAGGAGCATTTTCTGTGTCAGGCTTTGCTTCCTCCTTTTCTAAAATGGATTCAGCAGCTTTTTCCAATTTACCCTCCTCATCTTTACGAGCCTCTTCAGCTGCTTTTATTTGTTTGGCTATCCTGGCTTCTGCTTCCCTCTTGGCTTCTTCAAGTCGTTCCTGTTCTTTTCTTTTTTCGTCTTTATCTTTTTGTTTTTCAATGCGATCCTCCAACTCATGTTGGGTATTGCGCATTTCTCCGAGTTTTTCTTCTTTAGACCTAATTCGCTCTTCTATCATTTTAATTTTAGCCTGTCGAATTTGAGCCTCTAGCTGACCATCAGAGTTTTCTATTCTTTTATTCTGGAAATCTAAATCATCACGATCTCTTTGAATAGACCTTTGCATTTTATCGATAGCAGCTAATAATCCATCATAACGTCTTTTCAGTCGATCAATAGGAGAACGATCTTCATTAGCACCAGGGCCAAAACGTTTTTCTTTAACGGTTTTGAATGCAGCATCCAATCTTTCCCAAACTTTTGATCGGTGGTCTCTGGTGAGTTTAGAGTCCCGGAATTTTCGCTGGAGGTCTTTTAGTTCTTCAAAAATAGGCTGTAAGCGCAATCCTTCTTGAATCTTTCGTTCAACCTCTTCCAGGATTTCATGGAACTTATCGTGATTATTTTTTGAAAGCTTTTGAAATTCATCATCCAGCTTAGATCTCAATTTTTTCATTTGCGCAAATAACTCATTGGTGTTATCCCTCAAGTTATTGGCATGATCTTTAAGGAGATTTCTGTCACGAACCTGAACTTGTACTTTTTGCCAAAACCCCTTCAAGGATTCCCAAACGCCAGTATCGTAGCGCTCCAATTTTTCTACCCTTTCTTTTAAACCTCCCAATTCAGCGTTATAGGCTTCATTCAACTTGGTGGATAAAACCATAAAATTCCATTCAGTTTTGGCACGCTGAACAATATCATCCCGTTCTGCCTTAATACCTTCCGGCAACAGGTTTTCAGAAATAGATAATTCATTTTTATCAGTAGTATAGCCTTCAGGAAATTCAACATCACCCCCATCTCTCCATTCATCCAGCATTCTTTGGCTAAACTCTTCTGTTGCTACCGCTTCAGGAAAGGTGTAAACATTAACAAAGTTTTCATCAGTTAAAAGCTCTAAGGCAATAAGGATACGCTCTTCCTTTGCATTAGTACCCCATAGTACGAGTTTGGTCTTCATAATCCAGGTAAAGATTTTCAATGACAAAAAATGAATCCAGCAGTATTTTATTACAGTAATCTTTACAATTTGTAAGCGAATTATCTACTAAGCAAATAAAAGTCCATTTACTAAACTGCAGATACCTTTTCCTAAACAATATCAATCAAAATTATAAAAATGGGATTGAATACTGTAATTTTTAAGTCTGTTTGTTAATATAATATAGGCTTTCAAATTAATAATCAATAATCTGTGAGCAGATTTCTGCTCAAACAGCCATTTTTCTTGGACCAATAAGTTCTTTACGCCTAATATATTCAGCAATCTGGATAGCATTTGTAGCAGCTCCCTTTCTCAAATTATCTGCTACTACCCATATATTTAATCCATTATCGATAGATTCATCTCTGCGAATTCGACCAACAAAAACCTCATCCTGATCTTTTGCATACATTGGCATTGGATACTTATTCTGCTCAATATTATCCTGAACAATCAAACCCTCGGTTTCCTTAAGTATTTTTTTTACTTCTTCCACTTCAAAGGAGTTTTCAAATTCAATATTGACAGATTCCGAGTGACCTCCGTGAACAGGCACTCGAACAGCAGTAGCCGTAATTGCGATATCAGGTGCATTTAGAATTTTTCTGGTTTCATGAACCAATTTCATTTCCTCCTTGGTATAATCATTTTCCAGAAAAATATCACAATGGGGGATACAATTTTCAAATATAGGATAATGATAAGCCATTTCTGCTGACTTAGCCTTAAATCCTTTCTTTTCTAAATTATATTGCTTAACAGCTTGCATTCCCGTACCTGTAAAGGATTGGTAGGTTGAAATTACCAACCTTTTAATCCCATACTTTTTATGCAATGGTGCCAAAGCCACTACCATTTGGATGGTAGAACAGTTGGGATTAGCAATAATTTGATCGGTCTTTGTCAATTCATGGGCATTAACTTCCGGAACGATTAACTTTTTTTCCGGGTCCATCCGCCACGCTGAGGAATTATCTATTACAATGGTTCCTACTTCGGCAAATTTAGGGGCCCATTCTTTTGAGGTTCCTCCTCCCGCTGAAAACAGAGCGATATCAGGTGCCTTACTAATGGCATCCTCCATTCCGATAACCTTATAGCTTTCACCCTTGAACTGTACCTCCTTTCCTACCGATCTGGCAGAGGCCACAGGTATAAATTCTGAAACCGGAAAGCCGCGTTCTTCCAAAAGGCGGCACATAACATTGCCGACAAGCCCGGTTACACCTACAACTGCTACTCTCATCTTGTTTAAAGTTTTGTTTTGCTTGAACAATTAAATGATAATAGTTTAAGACCTAGTGGTCAGTGTTTTAGAAAGCGGTAATTATTAAATAATCCACTTCTTAATACATCATTTCATTTGGGATTGCAATATAAGTTAAATTGTTTTCTGGTGCCAGTCAAAGAAATAATATTGGCTAGCCTACCCCTGCAGCAAAGGTCGTCCCTTTTGAGTGTTAAGATTTTCATTTCCAATTAATGAGTCAAAATAACTATAATCAACTTTAGGTTTAAAAGAGTACGATTAAGTAACTTTACCAATGGCAGGCATTTAGATTTTTAGCCTATTCCATTAGAGAACAGTAATGGTTTTAAATCCTAATAGGCAAACGGATGTCCAGTCATTGAATACGGTTCGAAATTTGTTCCTTTAATCGAGTTATTTCCCAATAATGATGAAAACTATTGCCATTTTTCTATTCATTATCTGTTGCTGTTGCCCAATAATTGCCCAATTCTCTGATTCATTTGACGATGGTAATTTTAATTCTAATCCGGAATGGCTTGGCAATATCTCTGAATTCAAAGTCATTAATGGAATTTTACAACTGAATGCTCCTAATGCATCCGGAAGTGGCAATACCTCCTATTTATCTGTAAAGGCTGCCACTTCTACCGACTTTTTGACCACCTGGCGCTTTTGGGTTCAGCTTGATTTTAACCCCTCCAGCAGCAATTTTGCCAGAATTTACCTGGCATCTAATCAGCAAGATTTAAGTGGGGAACTAAATGGTTATTTTATCCAGGTTGGCGAAAGTGGCCCTGATGATGCCTTGAAATTATTCCGACAGGATGGTAAGCAAACCACATTTTTGGGAACAGCTACTCCAGGAGCAATCGCCAGTCAACCCGTTTTGGCTTCAGTAGAAGTAACAAGATCTGCAGAGGGAGAATGGACCTTGTCTGCAGATTATACAGGAGGAAATAATTTTAATGAAGAATTTTCTATAATAGATTCTACCTATTCTAATGCCGCCTATATCGGAGTTTGGTGTAGATATACTGCTACCCGATCAGATGCTTTTTTCTTTGATAATTTCTTTGTCGATCCATTGTTTGTTGACCGGATTCCGCCTTCTGTCACTGAAGTGCTGGTGAATAACAATCAGGAAATTATAGTAAAATTCAATGAGCCCATCGAATCTTTTTCTGCAACTGAATTTTCCAATTATCAAATAAATAAGGGCATTGGTTCACCTATTTCGGCCACCTTTGACCCTGAAAACCCCAATAGCGTTACCCTAGGGCTTCCGATTCCACTCGAATCAACAATTGAATATACTCTTACCATTAATGGTGTAAGTGACTTAAATCAAAACATATTAAATAATGGTATCATCAATTTCACTTATTTTGATGTCCAAAATGCGGAGCCTGGGGATTTGATAATTACCGAAATTTTTGCCGACCCCACCCCAAGCAAGGGCTTACCTGAAGCAGAGTTTTTTGAGATTTACAACCGATCTAATAAAGTTATTCAATTAAACGAACTATTGATTAGCTCAGGTGGAACGCCCCAGTCATTGCCTGATCAAATATTATTGCCAGGGGATTATATTACCATATGTGATGATGACGACCTATTAGCATTCCAGGCCTTTGGCCCTACTGTTTCCGTCAGAAGTTTCCCTGCCCTATCCAATAGTGATGTTATAGAGATAAGCAATTCGGCTGAAGAACTCATTTTTTCCATCAACTATGAAGATGATTGGTATGATGTTGATTCTTTGTCCATGGGAGGAGTTTCTCTAGAGTTAATTGATTTAGATGGTCTGCCAGATTGCCCAGGCAATTGGGCCGCCTCCAGGGATCAAGCCGGAGGTACACCAGGCAAGCCAAATTCAGCTGCTAATTTAAGTCTTGAGAATATTGCCCCACAGATATCGAGTTTTTTCATTGAAAGTGAGTTTGAAATTCGGATCCGCTATAATGAGGCCATGAATCTTGCGAGTGCTTTATCTACAAATGCCTATAATTTTACCCCTGCTTTGGTAATTTCGGAAATAATAACAGGTTCAGAAAATGAGGTTATCCTTCTTTTAAGTACGCCCATTCAAACAGGTCAATCCTATCTTTTAAATCTGGAAAACACAATAACAGATTGTATAGGCAATTCCATTGGAGAGGGTCTGGCATTTAATATCGGCCTTCCCGAAGAGGCCGAGCCCGGAGATTTATTAATCAATGAGATTCTATTTAATCCATTTACCGGAGGAAAAGATTTTGTAGAGATTTATAATTCTTCAACTAAGGTTATTGAATTAAATGGATGGCTTCTGCAAAACACTTTATTAGAGAAAGGGAACAATCTTCAGGTTTTTGAAAACAATTTTCTTGTTTTTCCGGATACTTATGTTGTGATTACTTCCGATCCTGGGGATATCTCGTCCAATTATCAGGTATTGAATCCAGGTAATTTGGTACAAAATGACCTGCCTACTTTAGAAAGCAGAGAAGGAAACTTCAGTCTGAGAAGGCCCGATAGTTTATTAATCGATGCCTTTGATTATGATGATGATCTTCATTTTTCTTTATTAGAAAATTTAAGAGGAGTTTCTTTAGAACGACTAAGTGTAAATCAGGCTACCCAGAGTAGAGGTAACTGGCATAGTGCCGCCGAGTCGGTCGGATTTGCAAGTCCTACCGCTCCCAATAGTCAGATAATACCACAAAATTCCAATACACAAGCTTTAATTGCCATCAATAATCCTCGTTTTTCCCCAGATAATGATGGTTTTGAAGACGTCTTACTCATCGAAGTTATGCCAGATCAATCTGGCTATGTTGCCAACGTCAAAATATTCGATGCTCAGGGGCGGCTGGTAAAAGATTTAGTCAAAAACACGCTATTGGGTAATTCCGAGCTTTTCAAGTGGGATGGCTTGAACAATGAAAATAGCAAAGCTAGAATTGGCCCTTACGTAGTATGGGTAGAATTATTCAGGCCAGATGGAACGGTTATCAGAGAGAAAAAAACCATCGTAGTAGCAGGAAAGCTTTAATATAGTATAAGGTAAAAAGTAGAAAGTAAAAGGACTCGTCTTTCTACTTTCTACCTTATACTTTTTACTTTCTACCTTATACTAAACAAAGTGCTATGTTAAAAAAACGTCTTCTAAGCTTCAAATATGCCGGAAATGGAATTTGGGATTTGTTTTCTACTCAACCAAATGCCAAGATCCATTTGGGAATAATGATTTTAGTAATTGCTGCTGGCCTATGGTATGAGCTTTCTGTAGGAGAATGGCTTGTACTAATCCTTACTTTTGGTCTGGTTTTGATTGCGGAAGGATTCAATACAGCCATTGAATATTTAACAGATCTGGTCTCCCCCGACCATCATCCCTTAGCAGGAAAAACAAAAGACGTGGCAGCCGGTGCAGTCCTAATAGCAGCAATTATGGCAGTGGTGATCGGATGCTTGATTTTCCTGCCAAAAATATTTTAAGAAAAATTATATTGTGTTTTTTGTAAAAAAATTAGAATTTATACTTTCCTTTTATATTTTTATAAGCAACTTAATTCCGAAGCCTTAATAGACTGTAAAGTCGATCAAAAAAACCGGTTAGCAATTTTCAACATTGCTTACCGGTTTTTCAGCAAAAAGCAATATTTACAAACACAATAAGCAGAAGCATTTTGAAACCTACGAACATTAAAGATCCGGAGTATTTCCATAAAGTGGTCGATTGCCAATACGCTTGTCCTGCCCATACGCCAGTTCCAGAGTATATCCGGTTAATTGCTGAAGAGAAATACACAGAAGCCTACATGATTAACTGGGAATCCAATGTTTTTCCTGGAATCCTGGGACGTACATGTGACCGGCCCTGCGAACCTGCCTGCCGACGAGGCAGAGTAGAAGAAAAACCTGTTGCGATTTGTCGCCTGAAGAGAGTGGCCGCAGATAATAAGGGAGAAGTCAAAAGTTTAATGCCCAGGGCGCCTAAAGAAAAAAATGGCAAAAAAATTGCCTTGATAGGTGGTGGGCCTGCCTCTTTGACTGTTGCCAGAGATTTGGCACCACTGGGTTATGAGTTACATCTTTTTGATGAATGGCATAAAGGGGGAGGCATGATGCGTACCCAAATCCCTGCCTTTCGCTTACCTGAAGAAGTATTGGATGAAGAGGTTAATTATGTATTAGACATGGGGGTCATCACCCATTTTAATCACTATGTATCCAGTATGAAAGAAGTCCTTGATCAGGACTATGATGCCATCTTTGTAGGGACCGGTGCTCCACGTGGGAGAGATCTTAAAATCACTGGAAGAGAGGAAGCCGCAAAAAACATCCATATCGGAATAGAATTTCTTGCTAATGTAGCCTTCGAACACAGAGATAAAATTGGTAGGAAAGTTATCATTTTAGGTGGAGGTAATACGGCAATGGATTGCTGCAGAACTTCCCGCAGACTTGGTGGTGATGATGTAAAAGTGGTGGTTCGTTCACCTTTTAAAGATATGAAAGCTTCTCCCTGGGAAATTGAAGATGCCATGGCAGAAGACATTCCCATCCTCAACAATATGCCTCCTAAGGAATTTGTAGTGGAAGATGGAAAACTGAAGGGCGTTATTTTTGGAAAAGTAAGGGCGGAATACGATGAAAATGGTCGCCGTAAACTCATTCCTACTGGTGAACCCGACGAGTTCATCGAGGCAGATGATGTAATCATTGCCATTGGACAGGATAATGCATTTCCCTGGATAGAAAGAGATCTGGGTATAGAATTCGGAAAATGGGATATCCCTGTTTTAAATGAAACTACCTTCCAATCTACCAATCCCAAAGTGTTTTTTGGTGGTGACGCAGCATTTGGACCAGAGAACATTATTACAGCTGCAGCCCATGGCCATCAGGCCGCCATTTCAATCCATCATTTTTGCCAGGGATTAGATCTAATGGATCGTCCTGCTCCTGGGGCAAATCTGGTAAGACAAAAAATGGGAATCCATGAGTGGATGTATGACAATGACATTGCAGCTGATTTAAGATATAAGGTTCCTCACGAAGACAAGGTTATCACTTTAACCAACCGAAAAATAGAAGTAGAACTCGGATTTAGTGTTTCTACTGCTTTTAAGGAAGCACAAAGGTGTTTAAACTGTGATGTACAAACGGTCTTCACTGATTCTTTATGTATTGAATGCGATGCTTGCGTAGATATTTGCCCTACCAGCTGTATTACCTTTACCATGAATGGAGAGGAAGAGGATTTGCGGCAGCGATTAAATGCTCCTGCCTCTAACCTTACTCAGGATTTATATGTATCAGATACTTTACCTACAAAGAGAGTTATGATTAAGGATGAAGATGTATGCCTGCACTGTGGTTTATGTGCCGAAAGATGCCCTACCGCCGCATGGGATATGCAAAAATATTTGTACAACGTTACTAAAGCTAGTAAGATCTTATGAACCACATAGTCAATGATATGGTAGTGCGTTTTGCCAATGTAAATGGTACCGGCTCTGCCAGCGCTAATAACTTGTTTGCAAAAGCTGTATTTAGAATGGGGATTCCCGTTTCACCTAAGAACATTTTTCCTTCTAACATACAAGGCTTACCTACCTGGTTTGAAATCAGAATAAATGATAAAGGATATTTGGGAAGAAGAGATGGTATTGATTTATTAGTGGCAGTCAATCCCCAAAGTTTCGATAAAGATGTTAAGTCGGTAAGGAGCGGGGGATATTTGGTTTATGACAGTACCAAAAAACTTCACGCTGAGCAAATACGCGAGGACATCAATTATATTGGAATTCCAATGATGAGGTTGTGTATGGAGCACTATCAAAATCCTCGTCAACAACAACTGTTCAAAAACATCGTGTACGTAGGGGCACTTGCCACCCTTCTAGACATGGAAATAGAGGTGATTGAAAATATGATCAAAGAGCAGTTTAAGAACAAACAAAAACTGATTCCCTCCAATATCCAGGCCTTGGAATTAGGAATAAATTACGTCAAAGAACATTATGAACTCCTCCCCTATCGATTGGAAAGAAGAGATATGGTAGGTGATCATATTTTAATAGAAGGTAATGCTGCCACCGCACTAGGTTGTGTTTATGGTGGCGCTACGGTAGCTGCATGGTATCCCATCACTCCTTCTACTTCTGTGGCCTTGTCGTTTGACAAATTTGCCCATCAACTGCGCATGGATTCAGATACCAATAAGAAAAAATTTGCCATCGTTCAGGCTGAAGATGAATTGGCAGCTATTGGAATGGTCATCGGGGCCAGCTGGAATGGGGCTCGAGCATTTACCTCCACCAGCGGACCAGGAGTTTCCTTAATGAATGAATTTATTGGCTTAGCCTATTATGCGGAAATTCCCGTGGTTTTGATTAATGTACAAAGAGGAGGTCCTTCTACTGGAATGCCAACCCGTACTCAGCAAGCCGACGTATTATCTTCAGCCTATGCTTCTCATGGTGACACCAAGCATGTTTTACTTTTCCCAAGTACTCCAGCCGAGTGTTTCGAGTTGACAGCTGATGCTTTTGATCTGGCGGACCGCTTACAGACCCCCATCATCGTCATGTCAGACCTTGACCTTGGAATGAATGTACACATGTCACCGCCACTCAAATGGGATGACAATCGAAAATATGATCTGGGAAAGGTACTGAATAGGCAAGAACTTGATGAATTGGAACATTTTGGCCGCTACCGAGATGTGGATAATGATGGTATTGGATATCGAACCGTTCCTGGCACGCACCCCAAAAAAGGATCATTTTTTACCCGGGGTACCTCCAGAGATGAGGATGCCAAATATACCGAAGATGGGGATACCTATGTACGAGTGGTTAACCGGATTCTAAAAAAATGGGATACAGCAAAAGATTTGGTCCCAGGACCAGAGTTCAGTTCCAAAAATGATCACCCCAATGGAATAATATACTTTGGTACCACCAATTATGCAGCAATGG
The DNA here is from genome assembly GCA_028285545.1 of Saprospiraceae bacterium. Classification (GTDB taxonomy): domain Bacteria; phylum Bacteroidota; class Bacteroidia; order Chitinophagales; family Saprospiraceae; genus JANQPA01. Next base: position 23,433 of record JANQPA010000067.1, read on the forward strand.
AAGCCGTTGAGCTGTTAGAAGCAAAAGGTATTAAAGTAGATGCTATGCGGATAAAAGCCTTCCCTTTTAACCAGGAAGTGGAAGATTTTATTAACCAACATGAACGTCTATTTGTCATTGAACAAAATAGGGATGCACAGATGAGGGCAGTTTTTATGAATGAACTGGATACCAATCCTCAAAAATTAGTGCCCATTTTGAACTACGATGGAATGCCCATCACCGCTAATAATATTTTTAACCAGATTAGTCAGTTAATACCAGTGAGTGTATAAATGGGTTCAAGTGTTCACGTGTTTACGCCTGTCTGCCGACAGGTAGATGTTCACAGGAATCTAGATTTTCATTTTAATTAAATATTAAAAAAACAACGTGAAATCGTAAAGTCGTGATCACGTGAAAACATATAAATTATGTCCTATATAAGACCAGTATTTCGTCATCCAGAATTGGCCAAAAATGCCATCGGTTATTCTCGTAAAGATTATGAAGGTGCCATTTCCACGCTTTGTGCTGGTTGCGGTCATGATTCAATAAGCGGTGCCATTGTACAGGCCTGTTATGAAATGTCAATAGAACCACACAAAATTGCCAAGGTTTCCGGAATCGGATGTTCCTCCAAAACACCAACTTATTTTTTAGGAAACAGCCACGGTTTTAACTCTGTTCATGGTCGCATGCCTTCGGTAACCACTGGTGCCTATATGGCCAATCGGGATCTGAAATACATTGGCATATCAGGTGATGGAGATACCGCTTCCATTGGAATGGGACAATTTGTACATGCCATCCGCCGTAACCTGAACATGATGTACATTGTCATGAACAATGGGTGTTATGGCCTAACCAAAGGCCAGGAAAGCGCCACTGCCGATAAGGGCTCCCTCACCAAATCAGGTTCGGAAACCAAATATCCGGGTATTGATCTGGTAGGATTGGCTTTGGAATTGAACGCCACCTTTGTAGCACGTAGTTTTTCCGGGGATAAAACCCAGCTGATTCCTTTGATTAAAGCAGCCATGTCTCATCCTGGCTTTGCGCTCCTGGACGTATTGAGTCCATGTGTTACCTTTAATAACAATAAGGGTTCAACTAAGAGTTATACCTATATCAGAGATTACATTGAAGCTACTGGCACAGTCGACTTTGTTCCAAAGGAAGAAGAAATCACCGTGGAATATGAAGAAGGGAAAAGTACTTCGGTACAACTTCACGATGGCTCCACCATAAAACTCAGTAAATTGAATCCAAACTGGAATCCTACTGACAAGCTTTCTGCCTTCAACCGGGTCCAGGAAGCCAAAATGAAAGGAGAAGTCCTAACCGGTCTGATTTACATCGACCCCGAAAGCCAGGACCTCCACGACGTAATGGGTACCGTTCAAACTCCTCTTAACACTTTAAGAGAGGATCAACTAAACCCAGGCATGGAAGCATTAGAAAGGATCAACCAATCCTTCAGATAATTAAAATTAATTGGACTATACCCCTGACTGCCGTCAGGCAGGCTTCAGGGTGTCCGGAAAATGACCTTCAGGTCATTCTAATTAACCCCAGTTGCTCTTTTCAAAAAATCACAAAAGAGCCTCTACAAACAAAAAATTATGGAACCTCTAAGCACCTCCGTTATCCTTGCCTCCATTGTGGGCTACCTGGCCAAATCATTAAACGAAGACAAGTCTATTAAAACCTTTTTTTCCGATTTCTCCGAAGCCACGGTTAAATGGATAGGTATACTTTTCGATAGCAAAAATGTCAACCTCGGCAATATTTCTGCCGAAGGAGAGGTACATATTGGAGATAAAAAGTAGCTTAGATTCAGTATGGCTAAAAAGAACAAAAATATCAATGAAGGCAATATAGAGGCAGGACAGAATGTGCATATTGGAGATAACATCTACCAAAATACCGCATCATTTACTCCTCGGAAAATACTGACCAAAGGGCCAGCCGACACCCCTGTTTTTATAGGCCGAAAAGGATTATTAAAAAATCTGACTACCCGCCTTTACAGTGAAAAAGAGCACTTCCTCCTACTTATGAATGGGGAAGGTGGCATTGGAAAAACTACCCTGGCAGCCAAGTACTGGCACCAGGAATTAAAAAATTACTACCACCTGATCTGGTTATATGTGGAAGAAGGAATTGCTGTAGCATTATTGAGTCTGTCTGAAGTGCTGGGCATTACCTTTAATCCCCAAAATAATCAGCAGCAAAATATAGAACAACTACTGGAAATTTTGGGCAATCTTCCCTCCCCTAGCCTTCTGGTTTTAGATAATGCCAATAACAAGACAGACCTACTGAAGCACAATCATTGGCTCAGCAGCCTCAGCAACTTCCACATTATTATTACCACCAGAGTACAGGAAGCTGGAGATATGCCGGCCCTGCCTGTTAATACCTTAGCCGAAAGAGATGCCATCGAATTATTCCAGTATTATTACCCTTGGGTGGAGAAAAAAGATCAAAAATTACTGCAAAGTATTCTTCATGCCATTGGATTTAATACCCTGGTCATTGAGGTTTTGGCCAAAAACATGCACGAGTTGAATCAGCTCCGCCAGGCCTACTCTCTGCAAGACCTGCATCATGATCTACAGGAAAAAGGACTGCTTTTAATCAAAGGAAAAAAGTTAAATACCGCCTGGGGAGGCCCTCAGTTGGCTGTGGCGACGCCCACAGAGATCATCCAGGCCATGTATGACATCAATACCATTGGAACTTCGGAAGTAAAACTGCTCAAACACATGTCCCTTCTTCCTCCAGATAACATCTCTTTTTCTTTTTTAGCAGAATTACTGCAGCCTATCGAAGAAGAGGCCATTGAAGCTTCTCTTAATAATCTATTGGCAAAGGGCTGGATCAGTTTTTTAAAAAAGGAAAAAACCACCCAAATAAAAATCAGCCCGGTCATACAATCCATCATTCAAAATAAATATGAGGAGACTATTATCGAGGATTGTTTGGAAATGATAGGGAATATCAACAATACCCTGAAAGAAGAAAATTTATGGATACCTAATCGGAGCAGCACAGATCGGCAAGAGTTGGTATTGATTGGTGAGCAGATTTTGAATTATATAAAAAGGGATCGATGGCAGAAATCTTTTATTGCATTTCGATTAGGAGATTTTTATGAAAAAATCGGAAACTTTGATCAGGCGATTGAAAAGTTTATGCTTTCTGCGAATATTTTTAAAAATATTCAAAAAGTAGGAGATTATGCCACTTCCTTAGCTAGGGTTGGCATCATTCAAACCAAAATTGGACAAATTGAAGAGGCCTTAAAAATCTTTCAGGAATATAATATGGTTTTCAGATACTTATTGCAGGAAGAACCTAATAATAGTCATTATAAGATAGAATTAACTATATCTTATGAAAAATTAGGGGATATCCATCGAAGTCTTGGTAAGTTTGACAAAGCATTATATTTCTTTCAAAAACGGAGTCATTTAAGTCAAGAACTTTGTAGGGAATTTCCTAATCAATTCGAATTTAAAAACAACCTGGCTACCTCATATGAAAGATTAGGGGATCTTTATCAAAAACTCAATAAGTTTGACAAAGCTTTGCATTTCTTTCAAAAAGAAAGTTCTTTATGTCAAGAACTTTATAAGGAATTTCCTAATCGATTTGATTTCAAAAATCATTTAGCTATTTCCTATGAAAAATTAGGAGACCTATACCAAAAACTAGGAAACCTAAAAAAAGCTTTATATTTCTTTGAGCTAGATTGTAAATTAACTGAAGAACTTCACATGGATTTTCCCAATCGAATTGAGTTCAAAAGCGGGCTAGCTATTGCTTATGAAAAATTAGGAGGACTGTATCAAAATCTCAATAACCTAGACAAAGCCTTATATTTCTTTCGAAAACGGAGTCATTTAAGTCAAGAACTTTACAAGGATTTTCCTAATCAAGTTGAATTCAAAAGCGGACTTGCTGTTTCCTATGAAAGATTAGGTGATCTTTATCAAAAACTTGATGAATTCAAGAAAGCTTTACATTTTCTTCAAAAACGGGAATATTTAGGTCTGGAACTCTACATACAATATCCCAATCAAGTCGAATTCAAAAACGGACTCGCTATTTCTTATTCCAGATTAGGGAACCTGCATCAAACTCTAGGGGACAAAAAAAAATCCTGCGAATACTTCAAAAAAGCAGAAGTTTTATGGCTCGCTCTTTGTGAACAGGTGGATATTCCGGAATACCGGGATAATTTGGGGTGGGTTCAAACTGAACTGGAAAATTGTAGTTAGCTTATTTTTTCACAGCGTAAACACTGTGGGCCGGACACCCTAAAGAGTATAGTTCAATTTGATTTAAATATTCCTCAAAACCTTCCCTGCCTCTTCCAAAACATCCTCCGTCTTGGCAAAACATAATCGGATGACCTTATCATCCCGTCTGTTGGAATAAAAAACAGAAACGGGGATAGCTGCCACTCCAAATTCGGTGGTCATTCGTTTGGCAAAATCGACATCTGATTCCTGGCTGATGACCGAGTAATCAAACAACTGGAAATAGGTGCCTTCACTGGCATAGCCCTTTAGGCTGGAGCCCTGCATCATTTGCTGAAAAAAATCTCTTTTTTGCTGATAAAATTGAGGTAAGCTCAGGTAGGATTCGGGCTGCTCTAAATAATCTGCCAAAGCAAATTGTATGAAGCTGTTCACACAAAAGACGTTAAACTGATGTACTTTACGGAATTCGGACATCAGATAATCGGGGCCAGCCACATAACCAATCTTCCACCCGGTGTTATGGAAGGTTTTTCCGAAGGAATAAACGGCCAGACTCCTTTTCATAAGTTCAGGAAAGCGCAACACACTCTGGTGCTCGGCTTCGTCAAAGATCAGGTGTTCGTATACCTCATCGCTTAAAACTATGATATCGGTATCCTTTGTCAATTCCTGTAGGGCCAGGATGTCTTCTTTTTTTAGGGTTTTCCCAATGGGATTATGGGGTGTATTGATGATGATCATTCTGGTTTGGGGAGTGATCATACCCTTCATTTCCTCCCAATCGATTTTGTACTCTGGTGCTTTGAGGATGTAAGGAACGGGGATGCCTCCTGCTAATTCTATGCCTGGCACATAGGAATCATAGGCTGGTTCAATCACAATGACCTCTTCTTTAGGTCGGACAAAGGTCATAATGGCTGTAAATAAGGCCTGGGTAGCACCGGCGGTGATGGTTATTTCAGTGTCTGGATTTAGGGAATAGCCGTATAGGGATTGGATTTTCTGGGCTAATTTATCTCTTAAGGCTGGTAAGCCAGGCATGGGGACATATTGGTTTTTGCCTTCCTGCATGTATTTGTTGACCAACTGTTTGAGATCATCCGGGCAGTCGAAATTGGGAAAGCCCTGGGATAGGTTAATGGCATCGTGTTGATTGGCCAGGGCTGACATAACGCTAAAAATAGTGGTTCCTACCTTAGGCAGTTTAGATTGGATAAGCATATGGATTAATTTAGCTTTGTTTAGGGAAGTGTAAAATTATGGTAATGCTAATCATTGAAGCATTTAAGCACGCAGATCTCGCTAATTTCGCAAATATTTTTATCATCAGCTTAGTCATTACGCAATTAGGCCGCAATGGGCTTAAAGAATAGTTTCTTTCACAGTATTTAATACTTTTCTAACTTCTGCAGGATTCGGTGCCTGGGCATAAACCCTAAGTACCGGTTCGGTACCAGAAGGGCGGATTAAGACCCAGATGTCATCACCAATATAAAACTTAAATCCATCCGTGGATTCCATTCTGTCTACCTTATATTCGCCAAATTCCGTAAAAGGATTGGTTTTCACCTTTTCTACCACTGCCAGTTTTTTCTCTTGGGTCAAATGAAGATCATCTCTGTCAAAGGAAAAAGAACCGACCTCATCATAAATTTCATGGATTAATTCTTTCAAAGATTTCCCGGTTTTTGCCATGAACTCCAGGATCAGGAGGCCAATCCAAATCCCGTCGCGCTCAGGGATATGTCCTTTCACGGCCAAGCCACCTGATTCCTCACCTCCAGCAATTACATCCTCACGGGCCATGATCTCAGCAATGTATTTAAAGCCAATTTTGGTCACCTCCACCTCCAGGCCAAATTTATCGGCCAGCTTTTTCATCTTATCTGTAACCGAGAAGGTAACCACTACCTTACCCGTTTCATTTTTATATTTGTACATGTACAGTAACAACAGCAGTAAAATATGGTGGGAATCTACAAAATTGCCATCTTCATCATACATACCGATGCGATCTGCATCGCCATCATTGGCAATCCCTAGTTTGATGGCTTCATTATTTTTTATTAGTGTAGAGAATTCTTGTAGATTTCGATGGATCGGTTCCGGAGCCTGACCTTTAAATGTGGGATTTTCTTCTGCATGCAGAGTAACGGCATCGGGGAATAGCAGTTTCATAGCTCTTTGACCTGCACCATACATGGCATCATAACCGAAGGTAAAACCAGAATTTTTGATGGCCTCCAGGTCAAAATTTGCCTTTACATGTTCTATATACATGCCTTCCAAATCTACATATTCCAATAAACCCTGGTCTTCCAATTCTTTGGGGCTGGGGATTTCTGAAATGGCTGTTTCAGGGATTAATGCTTCAACTTCATCAATTTGGGATTGAATCATGGGGCCTCCCAAATTAGATTTTAGTTTATAACCATTATAGGATGGAGGGTTATGGCTGGCTGTGATGACCACGCCAAGATTAGACTGGGTTTTCACTACTCCTAAAGAAACCATGGGAGTGGAAACAAAACCTTTAGCCAGTAAAACCTTTATATTATGAGCCCCCATAACACGAGAGGCAGTTTCTGCAAACATTTGCCCACCAAAACGAGTGTCATGACCAATGACTACTTGATTTTCTCCGCGGTTTTTAAGCCATAGGGCTGTTGCTTCCGCCACTCTTTTAACATTGTCTACTGTATACTCCTGGGCAATAATGGCACGCCAACCATCCGTACCGAATTTAATTTTGGTCATATTATCTTGGATTTCAATAATTATCTGCTTATTCTATTGTAGATTTGAAAAATATCTGCAAAAATAGAAATTAACTGATATTAACCTACAAATCCTTAGTTGAAGAAACCATTAATTGTGAAAGATAGCTACCGCCATAAAGGATTAAGAAAAAAACTGATAGAAGAAATTAAATCTAAAGGGATAACAAATGAAGGTCTATTAAAGGTAATGGAAGCCTTACCCAGGCACTTTTTCCTGGATAAGGCCTTTGAAGAATGGGCCTATGTAGACAAAGCTTTTCCCATTGGCAATGACCAGACCATTTCACAACCTTATACAGTAGCTTTTCAAACCCAGTTATTGGATCCTCATAAAAGAGAGAAGATATTAGAAATTGGAACAGGCTCCGGTTATCAGGCCTGCATTTTAGCACTAATGGGTGCCCGGGTTTATTCTATTGAAAGGCAGGAATTATTATACCACCGAGCCATGGAGTTATTGGAAAAATTAGAGGTAGGAAATATTAGATGCTTTTTTAAAGATGGATTTAAAGGTTTACCTGAATTTGCTCCCTTTGACAAGATAATCGTAACGGCAGGTGCCAAAGAAATTCCTGAAAAGCTGGTAGAACAGTTAAAAATAGGCGGAATAATGGTCATTCCTGTGGGAGAAAAATCACAGAAAATGTTGAAAATCACTAAAATTAACGATGAGGAAATATCAATTGAGGAGAGAGGAGATTTTAGATTTGTTCCATTTTTGAAAGGCACAAAAAAAGCTTGAATAAAAAATCCCTATAACTTTTTTGAAAAAGATTACATACCCCCTTTTGTCCATTATATAAAGACAAAATTTTGGTTCCACGTTCCATGTTCAATGTTCCAAGTAATTCTTTGCAAGAACTATAGTCACCCTGTTTTATAATAGTTTTTCCTCTCCATCTTATCTGGAAAATAGTAACATATTATTTTAATGAACAAGTTAGCAAACAATAATAGATCTTATTTCTAAAAATAAAATAACTAAGCTCTGAACATGGAACACAGAACACGGAACCATTCTAAATTGGAAAGCTATCACTTTAATTAATTGCTAAGTCAAAATTCAGGATGACTTAGCTTAATTCATTATTTATTTACTAATTTTCCTACCAACAGCCTTTCGAGAGTCCATATCATTTTTGCTGGCTCGTTTTAAATCAACCAGCAAACTGGCAAAGGCATCTGTAAAGCTTACTTCATATTCCTTCCCATCATAGCGTACTACCCCATTTTCACGTCCCCAGGCTTTGGCCAGCAAAGTAAAGCGATTACTTGCATTAGGATTAGGGCCAAACATCAGGAATCGCTCCTCCCCTTCTGATTCGAAACTTATTGCTAATTGGTTTGCACTCGGGCTAAATAAAAACACCCCAGGAGTACCTTTAGGTATTACAATTTCTTCAACTTCTTTTCCATTAATGATATTAATTTCACCTTCAACAATTTCTGTTGTATCTGTCCCTATTTGTCTGAATAGCATTATGTCTTCCGAAAGGTAAAATTGAATCTGGCTAAGTTCATTTTCCGTCCATTTATTCTCCTGATACAGATCCTGTGTGAAGGGAGTCAGTTTAGGGCTACATGAAGAAAAACATAGAACAATCACAGCCAGAAAGGCCAATACACTTAAGTTTTTCATATCTGATATTAAGGTCAACTAATTAGAAAGGGTAAAATCACACAATAATAATAAGAATCAATTTAGTTTTTGTTTAATATCTAACCATTTTTTAAGAAAAAATATTTTACAAAACCAAAATTTTTATTTGTCCTGGATGTTACGTTTGGTTCAGTTGGTAATATCAAATTAGTCCCCATTCAAGAAAATTTAAAAGCAATTTGTGCATTTGGATAAGCCAACATTTATTATTCCAATAAAAAAAACATGTCATGTTTAAACATGACATGTCCGAAAAAAAGGGACATATCCCCTGTAGTGAAATGGTTTAAACGGCTGATTTACCGCAAGTTTAAGGAAAAACCATAAGACATGTCATGTCTAGACATGACATGTCTTATCCCCATCCCCAGACACTTATTTTTGCAAAATCACCTTCTGATTAATCAAAGCCTTCCCTGCTCTCAAACGGATCAGATAAATACCTGCAGGTAAGGATTGTTGATTTTGATCTGTGCCATCCCACAAAACTCGGTGCTCTCCCTCTGGTATCACATTTGAAAGTAAAGTATGAACTCTTTGACCTTGAATGTTAAAAACCTCTAGGGTCGTCTTTTCCTCCTGGCTCAAGTTGAAACTTAAATTGATTTCCTTCTGGAATGGATTGGGATAGGCTTTTAATTGAGTGACAATGTTGGATTCTTCTTCACTTTGCTTTTTCAAACTCCATCCACCCCAACCGCCGGGATCTGGATTGCTAGCTTCTTCACAGGCATCTCCTATTCCATTGTTGTTACTGTCCTTTTGATCCGAGTTGTAGGTGTCTGGGCAGTTGTCGCAACTGTCGAGCAGACCATCATTATCACTGTCAGTTCCTGTTAGTGTAACCTTTGCCTGACAATAAGCTGATTTTCCGTTTTCATTAGTTACTGACAGGAGAAGGGCTTGTTCTTTTCCGTCCTTGCAATATAACTCTATATGAGCTGCAGGAGGAAGAGAAGTTCCAAAAATTGATCCTTCTGGGCTGATGAGTAGACTAATTGAACTACAATCATCAAAAGAACCATTATCAATATCCGCTGCCAGTATTCTGACCGTTCCATTATTTTGCAAAGGGACGGAGATGTTTTTACATAGTGCATTGGGAGCTGCCTCATTTTCCACAACCACCCACTGAGATTGAGTGCTGGTATTTCCATTTCCATCATTATAATTCCAGAGGATGACGAAGGTTCCTTCCTGATCAAATTCCAGAGGACTGTCAGTAGTAGCCGTAATGGAACCCGCGCAATTATCCGTAGCTGTAGGAAATTTAGTAACCTTAAGCAAACAACTTCCTCTCAGAGTAGGCAAACTGGCCTGATCAGGAACTGGCACCTGCCGATCTCTGATGACGACTCTTTGAGTTTGAGAGGAAGTATTACCATTGCCATCATCGAAAACCCAGGTAATGATGTGAACTCCCTGAGTATTATAAGTTAAAGGATCAGAAGTAGTCCCTTGAATTGTACCACCACAACGATCGGTAGCTGTAGGAGTCTTAGAAACAGTAAGTCCACACTGAGCTCTGAGGCTTGGTAAACTTTCCTGGTCAGGAACTGGAGCGACATCATCCTCAATGACTATTGTTTGATCCTGCGAAGAGGTATTTCCATGGCCATCGTCAAAAACCCAGGTAACAGTATAAGTCCCTTCTTTATCAAAATAAAGAGGATCTGAAGTAGTTCCTGTGACCTGCCCCACACAATTATCGGTAGCAAAAGGGGGTTCCAGGCCAACTTCACAGAGACCATAGACGATAGGCAAAATAGCCAAATCCGGAACAGGAGCAGTAACATCATCTATGATGACCGTTTGGGTTTGGGTAAAAGAATTCCCATTACCATCATCAAAAACCCAGGTGATGGTATGAGTTCCCTGGGTGCTGTAGGACAGGGGATCTGAGGTAGTGCCTATTATAGTACCTTCACAGTTATCTATGGCTGTAGGGGCAGAAGAAAGGCTCACAGAGCATTCTGCTTTAATAATTGGTAGTGAAGCCTGATCGGGTATTGGGGCAGTTTGGTCATCAATGAACAGATTGGCTGAACAGGTGCTAGAATTATTATGGTTATCTGTTACGGTTAAAATTACCGACTGATCCTCACAAGTAACCGTTGTTTTGTCCAAAGTCAGCGATTTAATGCCACAGGCATCACTGGAGCCATCATCTACTACCTGAGCAGTGATCATACCCTGGCCACTATCCCCCAGTGTAACAGTTACATCCTGGCATCGTGCAACTGGTGCAATACGATCAACAACAGTAACATCTCCGGTACATGAGCTTTTATTGCCTGCATAATCTTTCAAATTCAGCGTCTTGGAGACCGTACCAATATCATTGCAAGTCATAACGTACAAGCTAGTATTGAAGAATTGTAACCTACAGTTGTCATAGGAACCATTATCAATAGCTCCAATAAAATAAACACTTTCACCATTTTTATCTAGTTCAACTGTAATATCTTTGCATTTAGCTACTGGTGGAATATCATCAACAAAAGTGACGTTTGATCTACAAAAACCTACGTTCCCATTATTATCAATGACCTTTAGCCAAACAGAATTATCTGAACAAGTTAAGGTAGTCTTATCTAAACTCAATTCTGCAATGCCACAAGCATCACTAGAGCCATTATCTATATCCTGGACAGTAACCTTAGCCTGGCCACTAGCATCCAGTGTAACCGTTACATCCTTACATCGTGCAACCGGTGCAATACGATCAACAATTATTACCTTTCCAGTACATGAGCTTTTGTTACCTGCAAAATCTTCTACATCTAGCCTTAAAGGAATGGTGCCAATGTCACTGCAAGTCACAAGGACTCCAAAGGAAGTGGATGAAATTAAGCCACAATTATCATAAGAACCATTATCAATACCTCTGGTTTCATAAGCCCAAAATCCACTTTCATCTAATTCAACAGTAACATCTTTACATTTTGCCACTGGTGGAATATTATCAATAGGGTTAATAGTACTTATACAGGTGCTTTGATTACCTTTACCATCTTTTACATATAATGTTGCCTGATATCCTAGCCCCCCTGTAAAACAAGGAACATCTAATTCTGTAGAACCATCAAAAAATTCAAATTCAACGGACCCGCAGTTATCAGTTGAGCCATTATCCAGTTCCTGAGCTGTAATTTTAGCTTCCCCATTTTCATCTATTTGAACAGAGTGAGTGGTCTTGCATTTTGCAGTGGGTTGAATATTATCGACAATGAATAATGTTTGTTCACAAGTACTAGTATTCCCATTTCTATCATTCACATGGATGGTTATTGGAATGCTGCTGCCAGCATTACAGTCAACCTCTAGTTCTTCACTTCCATCAGGAAAGTTATAGGTTACTGTAGTGCAATTATCGTAAGAGCCTTTACCAAATCTATTTGCATTTACTACAGCATGACCATTTTCATCCAATTTTATGGTGACATCCTCGCAAATAACTGTAGGAACCGAACCATCCTTAATGGTCACCTGAGCGGTACAGGAATGTTCATTACCGGAAAAATCTTCAACTGTTAAGGTTAGAGGGTAAGTACCAATAGCGCTACACTTAAGGGGAGGGAAATTCCAAGAATCTATAGTGGTATTCTTTATCCCACAATTATCATAAGAGCCTGCATCAATGCGATATAATTGATTAATTGAAGCCTCTCCGTTGGGACCTAATTCAATTGTAAAATCTTCGCATTTGGCTACTGGGGGAATATTGTCACCTTTAATGAATAATGTTTGTTTACAAGTACTGATATTACGATTTATATCCATCAAACGGAGGGTTATTGGAATGCTGTTACCGACCTTACAGTCTACTTCTAATGTTTTACTTTTATTTGAAAAGCTAAATATCACCTCACTACAATTATCATATGAGCCATTATCAAATTCAGATGCCATCACAGTGGCAGTACCGTTTTCATCCAATTCTACGGTAACATCCTGGCAAATAGGTACTGGAGGTGCATCATCAATAATGGTCGCAGAAGCAATACAAGAATGTTCATTACCGGAAAAATCTTGAACCGTTACGGTAAAAGGATAAGTCCTAACATAATCGCACTCCTCATAGAAAGGAAGATCCTCAAAATCAGTGGTGATATTCTTAATCCCACAATTATCAAAAGATCCTGCAACTATGTGTTCTAAACGCTTTTTTGCAGCCTCTATGTCGGGTAACCAAACTATAATTTCTCCACATTTGGCAACAGGGGGTATATCATCAATGACAGTCACCACAGAAGTACAGGTGCTTGTCTGACCTTCGCTACCATTCACCGTAAGTGTAACCGTATGTTCTTCTCCAATATCATCGCAGGTAAAATCAGTTTGGGAAAGGCCAAGTTGAACAGTGCCGCAATTATCATTAGAGCCATCATCAACATCGCTGATTGACAGCTGTCCATTTCCATTTCCATCCAAGGGTACCGTTGCAGTGGCTTTACAAAGAGCCTGAACCTGGCCACCATTAGGTATGATGGTTACTAGACCCTCATCATCCAGGAAATCTGCAGCGCCGGTTTTGCCAGCAGTAATTTGGACGTTGTGAGCACCAAACTCAGGATTTCCATAGGAACCACCACCACCGCCTGGCCAAGTTACCCTGGTGGCACCTCCGGTGATTCCGCCACCACCACCACCACCGCCACCACCTGAACCACCACCTGTGAAGCCATTACCACCATCTGACTGCTCCCCGTTGGAGCCACCAGACAATAGTGCCCAATCTATTTTATTGGACCCCGCATTGATCGGTGGTATGAGATGAACAGTTATTCCATAACCTGGAAGGGATTCATACTTATAATTTATTCTTTTCCCATCATGATCTCCGGATGAATTACAGGGAATTCCACCTCCAAAACCAGTCGGGATAAATTCGAAAGCAGAAGATCCTGGGCAAGCACCTTGAACAAGTCTGCCACCGAAAAAGTTGCCTGAATTTCCGCCATCAATAGAGCTTCGCCCACCTTGGCCATCCCTTTTTATAGAAGGTAGTGGACGCACCGCTCCTCCTCCTCCCCCAGCAACAGCCAGTATAATCCATGCATCATTAATTGGATCTCCTCCTGGAGGCTGATAGAGCACGGCAGAGGAACCTCCTCCTCCTCCTGAAACTGATTCGGGGTTAGAACAAAATATATCACCGCTCCTTCCTCCCTGGCCAACATAGACCTTTAATAAACCGCCGGGACGAAGAGCTTCGCCAGTTTCACTCACCAGGAAGTCTATTTCAACGGAAGCACCTTCTCCACCCCCGGCCCCTCCGCAGCCCCCTGTAAGACCTACCCCCCCACCATCTCCACCTTTAAGGAAAAGAGAAATGGAATTCGTTTGAGGGATTTTAATTAACCTGGTGATTAGTTCACGGGAACTCCAGGTATCGGAGCATTCCAGTTCTGTTATTTGGGCCGAAAGTGATGGACTGCTTATTAGCAGCCAGATAAACATCAGTGTTTGAATAACAATGAAAAGAGGTTTAACAAATAATTGTTGTAAATCATTTTTTTTAGTGCTTAAAAGATAAAAAGTAGATTGGGCATTTTTGTTTGTGTGTTGGGTATTCATATTGAGTAGCTTTACTTCTTGATAAAAGAATATTTTCCTTCAGTTGTGTTTGAAAAATTCAACTGGAACAAAAATGCAGGGAATACAAAAGAGGAGTTCCCCTTATTGTCTAAAGGTTCCCCTTATTGTCTAAATGTCCTTTTTATCCTTTGGAATGGAGGCTTTTCCGGTACTGAGAAGGAGAAGTGCCAATTTCTTCAGTGAAGACTTTGGAAAAGTATTTTAGGTTGGAAAAGCCAGTCTCAAAGGCAATTTCAGAGATGTTGAGCTTAGGATTATTGATCAACATTTCTTTGGATTGGTGAATGCGAATGGAGCGAATGTAATGGGAAGTGGATCGCCCGGTCAGTGCTTTGAGTTTATTGTGCAGTTGGGCCCTGCTTATCTGAAGAGCTTGACAAAGCTCGGTGATCCCAAAAGTCTCATCGGAAAGGTTTTGTTGTATAGTATTCTGGATTTCTAAAATGAAAGTGTCCTCCTGGTTGCTGACGGGACTATCTGAGAATATTTCATTTCCTATGGATTGATAACGCTGCTGCAAAGTCTTTCGGATCTCCAATAATTTTTCAAGCCGGACCGATAGTTCTTTTTCATTAAATGGTTTGGCTAAATAGGCATCAGCTCCTACTTCCAGGCCACTTATCCTGGAATCAGCATCTGACTTAGCGGTGAGGAGAATAATTGGAATATGACTGGTTCGAACATCTTTTTTTAAGGTATCACAAACTTCATAGCCATCTTTTTTCGGCATCATCACATCACTGATGATGATGTCGGGTACTTCCTCTAGTGCCTTTTCGATACCTGCCTCCCCATCTGCTGCATAGGATAAATGATACTGCTCTTCCAGGCAGGCAGTCAGATATTGTCTTACATCTTTATTGTCTTCGACAATCAATAAATTAGGTAAGGCTGCCAAGGTACCATTGGAGTTCTTATCAAGTGTTTTTCCTTTGGCTTCGATAGTAGCAGCCTCTGGGATGTTTGGTATTATGGGGCTTTGAGAAATTGGTGCAGCAGTATTGAGGATGGGCAGCCAAACAAAAAAGCTGCTTCCTTCTTCAAGTTTACTTTTTACTTCAATTTTGCCGCCCTGTAATTTGATTAGTTCGCGGGTCAGCGACAAGCCAATGCCCGTTCCTTCTCCTGTTCGGGTGCTGGAATCATCCACCTGATAAAAGCGGTCAAATATGTGAGGTAGCTGATCTTCAGGAATACCAATACCCTCATCCTTTACGGTTATCAAAAGACTTTCCAGAGATTTTTGACGGAGGACTCCAGGACTTGAAACAGTAGCTACCTGCAGCAGCACTTCACCACCGGTTTCTGAAAACTTAATGGCATTGGACAACAAATTGGAAATTATACGCAAAATCATTTCCGGATCGTAATCCATGATAAGTTCCTCAAGTTCAGTCTGAAATTTAAGCTGGATATTCCTGTCTGCTCCCATGGAATGAAAGGATTCGGAAATGTAATTAATAAAGGAGAGAATATCTCCCTGGACCAATTTGGGCTCCAATTTGCCGGCTTCCAGCTTTCGCAAATCAAGGATTTGATTGACCAGACTGAGTAGTTCATCAGCATTCCGACTGATCATTTTGCTTCCCTTTTTTAACCATTGTTCAGGGTTTTGATTGATTTTACCCATCATCCCTTTGATGATGGTCAAGGGGGTACGTAGTTCGTGGGTGATGTTAGTATACAATCTATTTTTCAGGGTATCCAGGGCTTTCAAATTTTGAGCTTCCTGTTTTTCAATTTGACGTCGGAGTTGAAATCGATAAATGGCAATAATAATCCCTGCTGTAAAAAGAACATAAAGCATATAAGCCAGCGTACTTTTCCACCAGGGAGGATAAACCCTAAAGTGAAGTAATTCAACTGGTTCAGAAGCAATATTTTCTGCATTTCTGGCGCGGGCCTGCAATTGATAATTTCCCGGCGTCAGATTAGAAAAACTAATTTGCAAATCTTCATCTAGTGGTCTCCATTGTTGGTTGAAACCTAGCAATTGATAATCATATCGAAGGCCGGTCCTGGTCTTCCAATTAAGATCTGATAAGGTAATTGTAATAGATTGATCTTTATAGCTTAATTTGATAAACTCATTTTTATCACTTACAAAATAATCAGTCAGCAGCTCTCCCCTCCCCTCATAGGGATTAAATGTTGAAAAGGCATGAATTGCGAGCTGAGGCTGGGGTTTATCCAATTGCAATAAGGAAGGGTTTACCCTTAGAAAACCATCGGTACTTCCAAAAAATAAATGTTCACTATAGGAGCTATTCAGGTAGGCTTTGGGAATAAAAGAAGTACTTGTCAATCCATCTGCTAAACCGAGCGAAAAAAAAGCCACTTCCGAAGCTGTGGGTAATTGCCTGGCCAAGCCATTTTCGGTGCTTACCCAAAGGACTCCCTCATCATCTTCAAGAATGCCATAAATGGTATTATCCGGCAATCCATCCTGTTTATAGAAACGTTCAAAACGCTGGTTTTCTTCATCAAAACGGTTAAGACCAATATTGGTCCCAACCCAAAGATCATCATTCTGATCCTGATAAATTGCCCATACCAGATTATCCGAAAGAGAGGAATGATCATTTGGATTATGAAAGTAATGAGTAAATTCTTGAGTTTTGGGATCGTATCTATAAAGGCCGCCCCCAGTGCCAACCCATAATAATCCTTTCTTATTAGCAAAGAGATATCGAATATGATTTTTAGGGTAGGATTTATTATTCGAATGGGCTTGACTAAATCCTTGGATGGATTCTGTACGAGGATCAATCCGAAACAAACCTTTTGACCAGGTACCAACCCAAATATACCCTTGCTGGTCTTTTTCCAAAGCCCATATCCTCATCTCTGATTGAAAGATAGAATCTTCCAGTGTTTGGCTTAGATAGCTAAACTCTTGTCCACTACTATCCATTTTCACTAAGCCGTGGGTGAGTGTGGCCATCCAAATCGATTCTTCCGGCCCCTGAATTATTTCTACAATTCGGTTGCTGGCTAAAGCATTCAGTTGATTGGGCTTGGAAACCACTGATTGTTTTTTCTGAAGCAGATTATTTTCCCCATATGCAAACTGATCCAAACCATGATTTAATATACCTACCCAGAGATTTCCACGATCATCTTCAAGAAAGGTTCGAGCCTGCCCAGCAGATACCGAATTCGAATTTACCGGGTCATTTTGAAAAAAAACAAAAGTAGGGTCCAGCTGTCGGGCAAGGTAAAGGCCACTTCCAGCTGTTCCTATCCAATAATTCCCCTGGCGGTCTTTGTAGGTGGAATTGATTAAATCCGGAAATAATTTTTTAGAAATTTGATTCTGACTTCGAATCGAATGGAGTTCATCAGTTTTGAGGTCGTACCAGAAATAGTCTCTATTTTTGGGAATTAAAAATATTCCCTGGTTGTCTAGGAAAAAATCCCAGGTGTAATCCACTTTTAGGTTTCCATAGTCTATTGACCTAAGTACTTTTATTTGCGGAGATTTATCTCTAGTATCTAGCTCAAAAAGGGTTTTCTGGGTTAAAACCATGATTTTGCCATTACCAACATATTTACCCAATATAAACTCAGGCTTCTCCGCATCATTGTTTTCTATTTGGGGGAGCGTAAAGACAGAAAGCTCCTGGGAGGAAATATCTAAGCGTATTATGTTTTCATAATCACAGAACCATAGTTCTTCAGGGGTGGCCAATAAGAATTCACTCCAATAAAATTGCTTTTCTATATCTTGAATGGGAGCATCAAACTCAAAGTATTCCGTGTACCACTTTTCGTCGCCCTTGGAAGACTTTTTCAATTCAAAAAGCCCTTGTTTGTAGACATTAGCCCACAAGCGGCCATTAGCATCTTCTCGAATATCTCTAATCTCACCGTGTACCTTCTGGCCTGATTTATTTAAAGGTATGCGTTCAATTATCCCAGTTTCCCGATCCAAGATATTTAAGCCCTTTTGGGTTACTACCCAAAGGTTATGTTGAGAGTCTTCGAAAATATTGGTGACCCAATCGTCATTTAGTGTTTTTGGATTTTCGGGATCAAAACTGAATTCCAAAAAATGTTGACCATCAAAGCGATTAAGTCCACCCTCCGTCCCTATCCACATGAAACCTTGGTGATCCTGATGAAAAGAAAGCACATAATTACTACTCAGGCCATCTGTTTGTGTGAAGTTTTGGAAGTCTATATTAGTTTGGGCTGAATTGATAATCGGCCATAAAATTAGTAGGGTAAGAACAAAGGCGATCCTGTGCCAAATGCAATTTGCAGTCACTTGAAATATAACTATTTGATGTTTCCCTGCTTTTTCCATCTCATGAAAGCTCAAAATTTGAGTAGTCAGTTGTAAAAGGTACTTTTTCAGAACGTACAATAATTTTTTTAAACATGCTTTTTTGTAGAGAGGGATTTAGCTAACAATTTAAGGCAAATTTGAGACATGAAATATTAAAAAAATGACATCTTGAAAAAAATAGCTAAACAAGAAAAGAGATTAGAGCAGTTTTTTTTACAAGCTGATGAAAAAATGATACGAGTTGATACCATTTCTATTAGTCAATTGTATAATCAAACGATTAATCTTCCCTATTTTCTCCTGGCAGCAAAAAAAGCTTTCATCAATAATTCACTTTCTCTGGCAAGAACTCCAGACACGAGCTTCGTTTTGGGATGCAACAAAGGCTCTGATATTTTTGAAAATCCTCTTTTGGAGTCTGAAGCACCATAAACTAATGTTCCAATTTGTGACCAGTATAGAGCACCAGCGCACATTACACAGGGCTCCAAGGTAACGTATAGGGTGCAGTCTTGAAGGTATTTTCCTCCTAAATAATTAGCGGCAGATGTAATGGCCAACATTTCTGCGTGGGCGGTGATGTCATTTAATCGCTCTGTTTGGTTATAAGCCTTGGCAATTATTTGTCCATTGCATACTACTACAGCACCTACTGGAATTTCGCCCTCCTCGAAAGCTATTTCTGCCTGGTGCATTGCTTTTTTCATATAAAAATTATGGTCGTTAGTAGGAATCGCCATTTTTTTATTTAAAGAAACAAAAAATAGCACATTCGGTTAATAAATCATCAATTGGAAACCCAATTTTTTAATTCCAAAAGCTTCTCTGTTTTTCAAGATCATCCTATTTCATTTTGTGCTTAATTTATTTACCTTTGCGCATGGAATCAAAACAAAATATCAACGACAAATTTTTGGGCGAGGCACTTACCTTTGATGATGTATTGCTTACGCCAGCATATTCTGAAGTTCTTCCCAGAGAAGTTGACATTACTTCAAAGCTTACACGTGAATTAACATTGAATGCACCAATGGTTTCGGCAGCTATGGATACGGTTACCGAAAATAAATTGGCTATTGCCATTGCCCGGCAGGGTGGCATCGGGATTATTCATAAGAACATGACCATCGAGGAGCAGGCAGAACAAGTGCGTTCCGTCAAACGCTCAGAAAGTGGAATGATCATAGATCCTGTTACCCTCACTGTAGATGCTCAGGTTGGGGATGCGCTGGATCTAATGAAAAAATTCAAAATTGGTGGAATTCCTATCATTAATAAGGATAATCAGTTAATTGGCATCCTAACCAACAGAGATCTTCGCTTTGAAACAGCTCTCGACCGGCCGATAACAGATTTAATGACCACCCAAAATCTAGTCACTGCACCGGTGGGCACTACTCTTGAGCAAGCAAGAAATATCCTTCAGCGCCATAAAATTGAAAAATTACCCGTAGTGGAAGGTTCAAATACCTTGGTGGGCTTAATTACCTACAAGGACATCATGAAGGTACAGAACTACCCCAACTCCTGTAAGGATAACCTGGGTCGCCTGGTGGTAGGAGCAGCAGTAGGCGTTACAGCTGATATGATTGAAAGAGTAGAAGCTTTGGTAAATGTAAGTGTGGATGTGATTACTGTGGATACCGCACATGGCCATTCTCAGGGAGTTCTCAAAGCTATTAAGAAAATCAAGCAACATTTTCCCGATTTACAGGTCATTGGAGGTAACGTTGCTACTGCAACCGGAGCAAAAGCCTTGGTAGAAGCCGGAGTAGATGGTGTTAAAGTAGGGGTAGGTCCGGGAAGTATTTGTACCACCCGAGTTGTAGCTGGAGTTGGTGTTCCTCAGCTTACCGCCATTAATCAGGCATTTCAGGCTATTAGAGATACCGGTGTTCCCATCATTGGTGATGGTGGCATAAGATATACCGGTGATATTGCTAAAGCATTAGCTGCTGGAGCAAGCACCATCATGGCTGGAGGATTATTTGCCGGAGTAGAGGAGGCACCTGGTGAGACCATTCTTTTTGAAGGTCGCAAGTTTAAAGTCTACAGAGGGATGGGCTCCTTGGGAGCAATGTCTTTGGGATCAAAAGATCGCTATTTTCAAGATGTTGAAGATGACATAAAAAAATTAGTGCCGGAAGGAATTGAAGGGAGAGTGCCCTATAAGGGAACCCTGGCAGAAGTTATGGTTCAGTATATCGGCGGATTAAGAGCCGGAATGGGATACTGCGGGGCTGCCTCAATTGGAGAATTACAAAATGCCCAGTTTGTAAAAATCACCAATTCAGGGATTAGAGAAAGTCATCCTCATAATGTTTCTATTACTAAAGAAGCACCAAATTATAGTAGGAGGTGATCCAAAAAAAAGAAAGTACTGGTCAATCTTTAAATTCTAGGGTTTTACCCAAGTCCTTTTATATTCGTGATGATGTTCTGCAAATTAGTAGAGAGTTATTAGGAAAATATTTGGTCAGTAATATTGGCGGAAAAATCACTTCCGGGATGATTGTCGAAACGGAAGCATACCGAGCCTCGGATGATAAGGCTTGTCATGCTTATAATAATCGGCGGACTAAACGAACGGAGGTAATGTTTCAGGAAGGAGGAAGGGCCTACATTTATTTGTGTTATGGAATTCACCATTTATTTAATGTAGTTACCGGCCCTGAAGATAATGCACAGGCAGTGCTCATCAGAGCTCTGCAGGCAGAGGATAATTTACCCCTAATGCAACAGAGACGAGGCATCCAACGAATGGGGCCACAATTAAGTGCAGGGCCAGGCGTTTTATCTAAAGCACTTGGAATTACAAAATTACTTTCCGGGGTAAGTCTTTTGGAAGGGCAAAGCCCAATATGGATAGAGGATAGAAATAAAGTCATTTCGGATGAAGAGATCCTGGCCAGTCCCAGAGTTGGTATCGATTATGCAGAGGAATGTGTAGATTGGCCCTGGCGTTTTCGAATAAAAGGATCCAAATGGACAAGTAAATGAACAATGGCAATAGCAATAGCAATAGCAATGGCAATAGCAATGACCCTAATTAATGATTGCCATTGAAATTGAAATTGCCATTGATATTGAAATTGCTATTGATATTGATATTGATATTGACATTCCAATTATCGTATACCCGAACAAACAAATCAATGAAAAGAACATTTAGCCTGGCCATCATTTTTTTTATCAGCAGTTATTCAATGCTTTGGAGTCAGTCCAATGATTTGAAGAACTACGATCATGTATATGTAGATAATATTAAATCTGTCAAATTCCATATAGACGGATTATTTTTGAGCTATCCCATTTTAGAGTTAAACAGTGATAATCAACTTCGATTCTCTTTTGATGACTTAGATGCGGACAACAAAAATTATGTCTATTCTTTCATCCATTGTGACCGAGACTGGCAGCCATCCCAGTTATCGGAGATGGAATATCTGGATGGTTTTTCTGAAGAACAGTTTCAAGATTATCGTTTTTCCTTTAAAACCATAAAGGCCTATACCCATTATGAATTACGGTTTCCTAATAATTATGTAAAACTGAAAAAGTCAGGTAATTACCTTTTGGTTGTATCTGATTATGGCAGGCAAAAAGCGCCCATCATTACCAGGAGATTTGTGGTGGTGGAAAGTAGAGTACGAATTACTCCCCAGATGGTCAGACCAGCCAAAGTAAGTAAAACCAGAACTCATCAGGAGATTGACTTCATTGTAGATCACGATAAATTTCCACTTAGGAACCCAAGGCAGGAAATCAAAGCCGTAATCCTTCAAAATGGTCGCTGGGATAATGCTATAGAAGGCGTAGAACCTTTGTTTTTACGGACCAATAGAATGCTGTTTGATTATCAGGATAAAATCGTTTTTCCTGCTGGCAAAGAGTTTAGAGTCTTGGACATGCGATCTTTACGCTATACCTCGCAAAATATTTCCTCAATAGAACGGGTGGACAATATGTGGGAAGTAACCATGTTTAAAGATCAAAAGACGAATGGTCTACCCTATTTATCCAGACAAGATCTTAACGGCAATTTTGTCATAGAATCGCTTGATGAAAACAATTTTGATTTGTCAGGGGATTATGCCAATGTTTTATTTGTCCTTTATAGTCCACAGCCCATCCATGACAAAGAAGTTTATGTGATTGGTAATTTTACCGACTGGGAAATGAAGCCGTCCAACAAAATGGTTTATAATAATGTCATCAATGGATATGTGGCCAAACTCCCCGTAAAACAGGGTTTTTATGATTATGCCTATGGAGTTAAATCTTCTAATGATACAGAAGCTTATTCTCCCAATTTAACAGAAATAGAAGGCGACTGGCATGAAACTGAAAATCAATATACCATAATCATCTATTATCGTCCCTTTGGAGAACGATTTGATCAAATTGTGGGAGCAATAACTTTTCGATCCTTTAATTAAAGGAGCAAGTCATTAGTCAAAGGGCTTCATTGCGATCTGATTTTAATTTTATGAGCTCGTATTATTCTTATACTGGTGTATTGTTCATTATCTTCTGTTATGGTTATTATTCTACGATCAATTTGCAGGGTAATGTTTCCATAACCATTGGCAAATAAAGGATGCCAAAACGCCGTGTCGAATTGATTAAAATACAGCGATTCAGCTAACCAGAGAGTTTCCTTAACCTTGGTCGTTCCAAAATCAAATTCCATTATAGGATATTCTATATGCACCGGATAGCATAAATAGCCACAAATTTGTCTTTTTCTCTCTCGATCTCCTTTTAAACTGCGAGAAGGAAGTTGAACAAAATGAGGTTTTACATCACTAGCCTCATCTGAATTCCATTTAAAATTGGCAGCCACATCAAAATAGTATGTTGGGCAATTTCCATATCGATTAAGGCAAAAGTTGCCACTCCACTTTTCTTGGATTAGGTAAGGACCTATGCTCAGGTCAAGCCTTCCTGTTCCTAGTCGATCTTCAACAACATAGGCAATATGGCCTTCGAATAGCTTACCATGCGAATGGAGGTTTAGAGTTGTCATTAAAATTATTATAAAAAAATCCATAGTTTTTATTCCATAATTTTATAAATCCTTAGTTTGATTTAAAGAGTGGTTAAAATGAATTACAAGTCTGGTTGGATTTTTTGAAGATAATTTTTTTTGCTCTGCCCACTATGGACAAGTAGAAATCAAAATGAAGGCAATAAAGAGAAGATTTTTTTTAGCCTCCAATATTAAATTTTTCTTTTTCAATAGAATAAATCACTCCAATCAAAGCAAATTTTGACCTTTTTGAGCTCAAATTTTCTTGAAAAAATAGCAGTATTTTTCATTTCATTTTGATCAGCTATCAAATTCGGATGGATTAACTAATGGCATTTCATCCATAATTCGTTAGTTTTTATATAAAAATTTCGGTCACTCGGCACAACTTTCCTACCATTGTGAAAAATATATTTGAAGCTTCAAAATCAAAAACCATGCAGCGAGTATTACCCGTCATAATAAGTCTGCTATCATTAGCCATTTTAGATCTACAGGCACAAGAAGTCTGGTCATTAGAAAAATGCATTGAATATGCACAAAAAAACAGCATCACCGTAAAACAGGCTGAGGCTGGAATTCAGAATGCAGAACTTACTCATAGTTTAAACAGAAGTCAAAGACTACCTTCTATTAATGGTACAATTAGTGGAGGAGCACAGTTTGGTCGTACCATTGACCCGACAACCAACCAGTTCCGTACCGAAAGCACCACTTTTAATAGTTATTCCCTAAATGCCAATGTTACTATTTTCAATGGTAACAGAATTAATAATTCAATCCAGCAAAGCAAGCTTGATCTGCAGGCTGCACAATTAGATGCAGAGGCTACTCAATATAACCTGGCACTCAATATTGCTACTGCTTATCTAAGCATTTTACTTTCTACGGAGCAATTGGAAAATGCCCGCAACCAATTGGCGATATCTCAAGAGCAATTAGAACAAACGGACAAATTAATCAGAGCCGGACAAACTCCTGAAAATGAACGCCTTAACAACATGGCGCAAATTGCCAGAGATCAGCAATCCATTATTCAATTTGAAAATGCGGTAGCATTGAATTATTTAAACCTAAGACAATTTCTGGAGGTAGATCCTTCAGTCAATTTTGTCATAGAAAAACCGGCTATCAATATCCCTTTCGATGCCAATCCTGATACTTATAATGAAAGAGAAGTATACACAACCGCTTTGGGCATCTTGCCTCAAATCAAAGCGGCAGATAAAAGAGTAGAAAGCGCAGCTATAGGGGTAGATATCGCCAAAGCAAACTTACTTCCTTCCTTAGGCATTGGAGGTAGTTTAACCACTAACTTTTCAGACCGGGGGATTCGACTAGATGGTACAGAAGAATTCATTCGCAATTCCACAATTTTTATTGATAATACGCCTGTTGAAGTAGGTTTTCCAGTTGAAAGGAATATTACTTCTCCTAATCCCTATTTCGCGCAGCTTGGTGATAACTTTGGACAAAGTCTTGGAGCTACTCTTTCTATTCCAATCTTTAACCGAAATCAAAATAAAATTAGTGTTCAAAGAGCCCGTTTGGGAGTCATTAACTCAGAACTACAAAATCGTCAGGATAGACAAACCATTAGAACTAACATACAAAATGCAGTTGCAAATGCAAAGGCTTCCAAACGAACCTTTGAAGCTGCAACAAAGTCTTTAGAATCTGCACAAGCAGCTTATGAAAATGCCCAAAAAAGTTATGACCTGGGCGCTATAAACACCTTAGAATTTATAACCGCACGAAACACATTGGATCAGGCTAATGTTGAATTGATCCGATCTAAGTATGAATATTTCTTTAATCTCAAAGTGGTCGACTTTTATCTCGGCAAGCCTTTAAAATTGAACTAACACATGGCAAAGCGAAAAAATAGAAATCTATTTATCTGGATACTTCTCGGGCTTATTGTGGTCCTGGTGGCTGTTGCTGCTATAAACAACCGCAACAAACCCAAAGGAGAAAGAGTAACAACCGAAAATGCAGAGCTCAGAACCATTAAAGAAATGGTGGCTGCTAGTGGAAAAATCTTTCCCCAAACAGAAGTTAAAATAAGCTCTGATGTATCAGGAGAAATTGTTGAACTTTATGTTGAAGAAGGTGATTCCGTTGAAGTAGGGCAGTTATTGGCTAAAATTGATCCGGATGCTTTCCAATCACAAGTTGAGCGTGGGGTGGCAAGTGTTAATAGTGCAAAAGCCCAATTGGCCAATGCTAAGGCCAATGTTGAAAATCTAAAAGCTCAAAAGCAACAGATCATTGCTCAACTGGAAAATGCTAAGGATGTACATAACCGAAATGAAGGCCTCTATAAAGAAGGAGCCATCTCCCAGGCAGATTATGAGTCATCAGGTGCTAACCAAAGAGGTTTGGAAGCTAATTTAAATGCCTCAGATGCTTCTATCAAATCAGCACAGGAAAATGTTCGCGCCTCTCAGTTTAATGTCCAAAGCGCCGAAGCTACCTTAAAAGAGTTAAGGACCAGCCTCCGCAGAACAACACTTTATGCCCCCATGAGCGGTATTGTTTCTCAGCTTAATGTTGAAGAAGGAGAGCGAGTTGTTGGTACCATCCAAATGTCAGGTACCGAATTGATGCGCATTGCAAATTTAAATGCAATGGAAGTACGGGTAGAAGTGAGTGAAAATGATATTCCCCGAGTCTCACTTGGAGACGAGGTAGATATCGAAGTAGATGCCTACATCGATCGTAAATTCAAAGGTAATGTAACCCAAATAGCTAATTCCGCTACTACTGCAGCTGGAGCAACTGTTTCTCTAACCAGTGATCAGGTTACCAATTTTGAAGTGCGAATTAGTATTAATCCTAATTCCTATTCTGATCTTATTTCTGAGAATAATCGTTTCCCATTCCGTCCCGGTATGTCCGCTTCTGTTGAGGTAAATACCGATACTCGTGCTGGAGTTGTAAGCGTGCCTATCCAGGCTGTAACGGTGAGAAATCCAGATGAGAAGAAAAAGAAGAAAAAAGGAAGAGCCAAAACTGTAGCTGCTACTAATGATGATGAGGAAGAAGTAGATGATGATGATTTAGTTGAAGTTATTTTTGTTGCCGTTGGAGATACCGTTAATATGGTAAAAGTAGTTACAGGAATCCAAGATGATACTTATATCGAAATATTAAAAGGAATACAAGAAGGCGCTGTGGTGATTTCCGCTCCTTATACAGCCATTTCTAAAAAACTGGAACAGGGTGATCCCATCCAAATTGTAGAAGAAGACGAACTCTTCAAAAAATAAATTGGAACTAGTTTAAGATTCCAAATCTACATTTAGAGCGTATTTCTAGTAGAAAAATCGATTTCTGTTGGAAATACGCTCTAATTTTTTATCCCCAATACAAATTTTATTTTTACATCTGATCCCTACCTCAACCCAATAACCAATAACCAATAACCAAATAACGATTAACGACTAACCAATTACGACTTTAATGAACGCGTTGATAATTTTTATAAAAAACCCTGAAAAAGGTAAGGTGAAAACCCGGCTTGCTCAGGCTATAGGCCAGGATGCTGCATTAAAAATTTATTTGGAGCTGCTCAAACATACACGTCAGGTAGCAAGCGAGGTTTCGGCAGAGCGTTATCTTTTTTACAGCCAATTTATTGATCAAAATGACATCTGGCCTGAGGCTTTATTTCACAAAAAACTTCAA
Organism: Saprospiraceae bacterium; assembly: GCA_028285545.1. Lineage (GTDB taxonomy): Bacteria > Bacteroidota > Bacteroidia > Chitinophagales > Saprospiraceae > JANQPA01. The sequence goes on from JANQPA010000067.1 coordinate 50,740, forward strand.
CAGGGAAATGATCTTGGTGAAAAGATGACCAATGCTTTTAGTCAAACTTTTGAAGATCATAATAAGGTAGTCATTATTGGTAGCGATTGTGCAACACTGACCTCTGATATTGTGGCAAATGCTTTTCAGGAATTAGATCAAGTTGACTTTGTAATGGGTCCGGCTATGGACGGGGGGTATTATCTTTTAGGGATGCGTAATTTTTATCCACAAGTATTTCAGAAAATTGCCTGGAGTACTGAAAAGGTAGGAACAACAACTCTCAGTCGTATTAAGGAACTGGAAAAAACTTATTCACTCCTCCCTACCCTATCTGATATAGACCATCAGGAAGATTGGGAAAAATATGGTTGGAAAATTTAGCGTGAGGCCACACAACATTTATTGTAAAATCTTAATCTTTTAATAATATATCTCTTTTAAAATCTATAATTGAAGCGAATTATTTAATTTAGGGCTTGTTTTAAAACATATGTAAATTAATATTTTCCTCCCGCGCTGCGGGAGGAAAATATTAATTTACATTACAGTCTAAGTTCGACTCTTCAATAAGTAAAAGAACACCCAATGAAATTTTTCTACCTTTTAGGCATCTCTTTATTCTGCCTAGTCAGCCTTCCTGCTCAAAGAGACATCGATGGACTCTGGGAAGGAACCATTACTTTTGGGGGCATCCACTCTGATGAATCCTATAAATTTCAGCTTTTCCTCAAAGCCAGAGGCAGAAAGGTAAGTGGCAAATCTCAAATCCACGTTAGTACTGATGAAATAATTGAAATGGAAGTTAGTGGTACCATGTTCGGGGATAGATCAGTGTACCTTGAGGAATTTAAATTTGTCCCAATCCGACTTGAAGAAGAAAAAGTTGGACCCGCTTTTTATAGAAAATATCAATTTCTCCATAATAGAAGTATTTGGGAATCCAAATTGGAGGGGTATTGGCAGGAAATTATTAACGAGCCTTTTGCACAAGGCAGAAGAAGGGGACGGATAAAATTGACTAGGGTAAAAAGGAAAGCAAAACCTTAAAATAAATTAATTTTTTGAGGGGTGATTTTAAAGGAAAAATGGAATTTTTCCTTTAAAATCACCCCTCAAAGAAATAATATTGGCTGGCGAATCCGTACGAATGAGACAGCCTCAAAAAAATCTATTCTATTCTGCCATTGTCTCAATAAATAGCCGCAAATCTTCCATCTGCTGGTGGCTCATTTTTTCAAGCGTATAATTCGGCATATAAGCTTTTTTCCCATTAATAGGAGAAGTGCCATATCTTCCCACCTGATAGAGTGAATAACGGGTATACTGAGGAATATGCTTTTCCAAATGTTTAAAAGAAAATTTCGAATTATCTAATTGGAAAAAAGAGTAACGTTCTTCCTCATGACAATGCAGGCAGGATTTTTCATACACTAAAGCTCCGTTTTCTACACTTCCTTCAATATCAGGATATCCTATCTTTCTATCTTCCGGTGGGTTTACAAAAGTAGCCGGAGAAGCCTGTAAGTATTTTGACTTGATCAATGAGATCATTTCATCTTTATTGGCTCTTCCATTGAGGGCATTTTCAATGCTTTGTTTATCTTCTTCACTTAATTGAAGATCCTCCATCTTTAATTGTAAAGTCCATAAATAGGCAAGCACAGATTCCAGCTCCCAGGTTTCTAATTTTCTCCCCTGGGAACACTCGACCGCACAAAGCTGAATGGCCTCGCGTAAATTGTCTTTTGCTTTATCTACCAGGCTTCCATATTTTTTCACGTAATCATCATTATAAAAACTGGTCCTGTTCACAGCACCATATAAAGTAGTGCCCTGCAAGAAGGGCAAATCCTTTTGAACAGCATATTCAAGCCGGGCCTGCGGATCAGAATATCGAAGATCCGGATCTTCCCTTTCAATATTATGACAGGAAGTACATACAAAATGCTTACTTTGTTTCTTTGTTTTTTGGTTAAAAACATCGGTAGTAATTCCGTATAAGACCAATTCTCTACCTTTTTCAGCTGAGGCAACTTCAGAAGCAAGTGTATCCACTTTATGTGATACTGGAGCATCTCCTAAGCGTTCCAGAATTTCAGATACATTATCCTGATCATTCAGTGTTTGTTCCTGCAGGAATGAAATATGGGTTAGTACAAGTATAAAGCTGACTATAGAAAATGAATAAAAGAGCGATTTCATGCTTTGTTTTTTACAAATTAAACATACGAGAAACGGTAAAGCCCAATCTGAACTGACCGTCTCCCCAATTAGAGGTGGTATAAGGGATAAAATCTGTTTCCATTATTGCAGTGGCATTCGTAAAATTAACCTGGAAAACGTGACCTCCTGTGTCAAACTCAAATCCGATTCCCAAGGCAGGATAAAATCCATTGTCGCTGGTACGATTTTCTGAAAATGGAATGGTAAAGTCCGCTATAATTCCAGTCACTTTTGACAATTGAATCCTGGTGGCACCTCCTATGCTAAAAATTCCATTAACATCCCCTGAAGGCACTAAATTGCGATAAGTGTATCCCGAATTTAACTGTAGGGAAAATCCATCAGAAAATTTACGGGCGATCATCAATTGCCCGTGATGAGCCATCCGATGAGCAAATTTTGGAAAACTTTGTATGGCTTCGGTAGCCTCATCTATTTTTTCGGCGGTAGATAAAGAAGTAATCCCTACTACCGTCAAGGTAAAGGGAGAGCTATTATCCGTTTTTTGTTTGACAAGTCGAAGCTTATAAACCCCATTTAAGATCTGCCTGAGGCCGGGTGTACCGTCGGGCAATGTACCTGCGCCCTTTGTTCGAAATATACCTGCCGTAAAATTATCTGAAAACCCATATTCCGCTCCTAGCAGAACATCCGAGGCGTTTTCCAGGCCATAAACTGTTTTAAAGCCTCCATCATCTCCTCCAATATCACCAAAACGGTGTGAGATTCTAACATCCAATTTTCTTTTGGGAAGGGTTTCTACAGAATGAACATTAATGACCCGGCGGTCTTTGAAAGTTTGAAACACTAACTCTTGCGACCAACAAGGATTTATCATCAGAATTAAAATGAGAAGAAAGAAAAAATTGCGTAAGGTTGTCATGATATTTAATTTATCTGTTGGATTGAAGCCATTTTCGATTGAAAAAAATTGAGATTTACTAATTTTCAGGAAAGCCCTTTTCCAGCCAGCACCTGATTAGATCCAATTCTTCCTGACTTAGATCTTTAGGTCTGCCTTCAGGAGCATTATTGGGAGGCATCCCTAAAATGGGATCAGCCCTCAAAGTCAGTACTCTTTGTTCAAATTTTCCATTTTGAAGATCGCCTAACAAACCTTGATAGGTATTGAATCTTCCAGGGGCGACATCCAAATGGCAGCCGGAATAAGAACAAGATCGGTCTATAAGTGCTTTAATGTTTAAATCATAGCTCACCTCTACCTGATCACAATCTTCAGCAGGAGCAGGTTCTGGCAGAGTATCAGAAGTACAGCTTTGACTAAGGACCATGATACTAAGAAAGAATAAGAGCGTACCTGTAATTTTTTTTGATAAATGCATAAATTTTAGGTTAAATCAAATAAGGTAAAAGGAAATTCTCAAAAGAGATTAAGAATATCACTTCATGAAATAATTCAATTTTCCTGACAAAGCTATTGATTTTAAAAGATGGAAAAATCCCTCTTTTTTAGGATTTTTTATCTATGCGATCTTTTTTGACAGGTTAATTCCTTTAAACCTTTTTATTAAATAGATCGTTGGCTGGCTTATAGTATTCCTGCTACTTGGATAATTTTTTAATTTTACTCAGATTTTGAAAATCCAAGTTTTTTGAAAACTTGTATTACAACTATGGTGTTTATCTAAATTAAGTGGTCTTCCTTTATGCTTAAGTAAAGGATTGGCACTTAAATGATATATGTTTTATACCAATATTTTACACGGAGCAAAAGCGAAAATGTTCCAAAACCTTCATACATTTTTAACAAAAATTAGAAAGAATATGTATCCTCAAGAGTTAACTATACCTATGGCAAAAGACCTTACCGATTTTGGATTTGAAGGTCTAAGAACTCCTGAAGAAGTGACTGCTGCATTGGATCAACAAGAAGGCACCACGATGGTGGTTGTGAATTCGGTTTGTGGTTGTGCTGCAGCTAATGCGCGTCCTGGAGCTAAAATGGCAGTAAACGCATCTGAAAAACGCCCAAATCGAATGGTGACGGTATTTGCAGGTGTAGATAAAGAAGCAACTGAAAAGGCAAGAGAGTTTATGCTGCCCTACCCTCCTTCTTCGCCTTCTATTGCTCTGTTTAAAGACGGGCAGCTGGTCCATTTTCTAGAGCGCCACCACATTGAAGGTCGTTCTGCCGAAATTATTGCCGCAAATTTACAATTGGCCTTTGAAAGATATTGCTAATATTAAATAGAAGTATAGTAGAAGTAAATGGAAGCATAGTCGAAGTAAATTGTTTAGGTTACTTCCATTTTACTTCGTTCGCCACTCGCGAACCTACTTCTACTTTACTTCTATTTACTTCTATTGTACTTCTCTTCTATTTACTTCATCCTTTCAATTCATTTCACAATGGCCTTAAAAATTTTCAAAACCTCCACACAATTTGATGCAGATGTAAAAGTTTATGAAACCAATTCTAAATCTGATGCAGATCTAATTGCCTACGAGGCCAGTTCATCTTTTGAGGGTTCAAGTGATGGTACCTCCTGGTATTATGTTAACTCCTCCTCAGAGGCAGATAAAAAGGTCTATTTTGTAAGCAGCCAATTTGATGCAGATGTAAAAGTATTTTTCACTAATATAAGTTTTGACGCTGAATGGCGGAATAGTAGTAAAAGGAGTAAGTTTAATTGAGATTTCCATGGGGCAATATATTTGATTAATTCAACGACGCATTTTCAATATATTTCTTCGGGCTAATTCCCACTTTCTTTTTAAACAATCGGGAAAAATACTGTGGGTATTCAAAACCTAATTTATAGGCTGTTTCTGAAATGGAAGCATCAGGAGCAAGTAATAAATTCTTTGCTTCTTCTATAAGGTAAAGGTTAATTTGATCAACTGCCGTTTTTCCTGTTTCCGCTTTAATGGTGTCGCTCATATATCTATGGCTAACACTCAGTTGACTTGCCATCCATTCAACAGTAGGAATGCCTTTTTCTTCCAATAGGTCGGCACTAACATAAACATCCAAAACACCTATAAAACGAGTGAATAATTCTTGATTAATTTCTTTGCGATTCAGAAACTGACGTTTATAGAAACGATCAGCATACTTAAGCAAAGTTTCCAAATGGGATAAGATGATTTCTTTACTAAACTCATCCTGATTGTTGTGGTATTCCGTTTCTATATTTCTAAAGATCGTCTTTAAAAGTTCTTCCTCCTTTGGAGACAAATGAAGCGCTTCATTTACATTATAATTAAAGAAATTATATTTTTTAATCTTGTCAAAAAGTGGTGTACCTATTATGTAATCCTTATGAAATGCAATATGGAATGCCTCAGAATTAAATGCCATTCCCCGAAAAATCATCTTTTGATTGGGAGCTGTAAAGAGCAAGGTGCCATTAGTACAGTCATATTTGGTTCGGCCATACAGAATCTCTCCTGAGGTGATATTTTTTAAACTGATAGAATAAAAATGATTTGTCAGGCTGACAGGTTCCGTTTGTTCTTCGTCTTCGCAATCACTTGTTTCGCCTTCTTTTAATTTGGTATGGATGATACTAAACAAAGGATTTTCTGGTGGTGGAAAATTACTTTGCTCGTGAAATTCTGAGATGGTATTAAATACTATTGTTTTCATATTGTAATAGCAATTTACAAATTACTTCATAATTGAGGAATAAGCTCTAAAGTTGATGCCTCGTGCTTTTTGGTATCAAACGTCAATCGCATGGAAGGATAAATTAAGCCTAACAATTTTCTGAATGCTTTATTTACTTTTGGGTTAATCTCGTCTAAATCTGCAGGTTTTACACCATCAATATCAATTGTGATGTCACCAATTTTCATTTGTCCATCAGGATTTGCTAAAAAAGCATCATACCAGCTTTTCTTCCCGAATTTATATTGACGCACAAAAAATCTACCTTCTGTACTCACAATGGTAATGTCAATAAACCTGTGTGTTCTGCCTGCCCTTACTTGGTGGACTTTTTGTCCTTTAACCAATTTTTCTAATTCTTGAATTGTCATCTTGTTTTAATTGAAAATTTGAGTGCCTAAATATTTTTATTCAAGCACTCTCTTCTTTATGATTATTTCTACCCTATAATTATTTATTAAAGAATTCTGCTACAGCATCAGTTGATACTTTTACTGCTTCTGGTTTGTAATAGAAATCAACATGGCTAAATTCATTCAAAGCCATAACCTCAGGGTTATTGGTAAGTTTCTCAATAAATCCAGTTGAACAAATAGCTGTAGAAGCAGTTGTACCGTAGATTACGAGAGTAGGCTGTACGATCTTGTCTGCATAAGCTTCTCCGATAGAAAAAAGAGATTGCATTGCCTGGTCACCTATATGCATGTTTGTATAGTTTTCAACCGCTTTAGGTCCTCTAAATCCATCTCTTCCATAGTAATCATATGTTTCTCCAGCCATTTCCGGATAGGCTGCGGCTTCAACAAATTCTTCTCTTGATTGCTCATCGTTAAGTCCAAAAGGTGCAACATAATCTGGCTCTCCAGTTTCATACTGCTTTTGCATTGAAGCATTTGCTGCTGTAATCATTTGGTTTACAACCGTTTTATCTGTCCATTGGAAAGCATCTGCAGCCATCATCCCTGAAACCGTTGCAATTTTCTTAATTCTATGATCCGTAACTGCTGCCGATGCGATTATTGAACCACCTTGACATACTCCTAGTCCATATATCTCTTCGACAAATGGAAGCGTTCCTAAATACGATACTGCATCCCATGTATTTTCTATAAGTCTAAACATATATCTGGATTGTTTAAACTCACCAGGTAAGGCTGGCGAATCTCCCATTCCTAAATAGTCAAAGCCTAAATAGATAAAACCTCTTTTGGACATTTCTGGGCCATAGGTTGCTGGAATTTGTTCTTTCACTTGTGGGAACGGACTGGCACCAACGATTGCTTTGTACTTTTTGTTTTCGTCAAAACCTTCTGGAAGGTATAAGTTACCAACTAAATCTACTCCAAAGGATTTGAAGGTTACATTGTTATTTCCTGATTTTAAATTGCTCATTATATAAGTTTTCATTTATTAATAATTGAATGATTATCTGATACAAAATTCAGCCAAAACAGGTGATTATCACTTAAACATTTTGGTATAATGATTATACATTTTCGCTAATGGCATCATTAAAGGCGAGTTTTTGTTATCATTCATTCGGTTGGATGGTTTGAAAACAAACTATATCTCTGCTTATTTTCAATTTGTTCCCATATATCTCAATCTATCTCCCTGACTGCAGAAGGCAGTTACATATCTCTAACTTAGGTCTCTCCTTGTGAATAATAATCACAGCCTACAACTACATTTTTAATAATATTACTATAAAAATAGTTGTATTACTAAATATATAGTTATACATTTGTTACATGAAAGAATTAACAAAAGCAGAAGAACAAGTCATGCAACATGTCTGGAAGCTTGAAAAAGCTTTTTTGAAGGACATCGTGGAGCAGTTTCCTGAGCCCAGGCCTGCCTACACTACCATCTCTACTGTCATCAGAACTTTGGTTCGGAAAAAATTTATTGCCTATAAAACCTATGGCAAAATTCATGAATACTACCCTTTGGTATCCAAGGAGAGTTATTTTAAGACTCATTTCAAAGAAGTGGTCAAAAATTTCTTTAACGGATCAGTTAGCAAATTCGCTTTATTCTTTACCAATGAAGAAGAACTGGATTTGAATGAATTGGAAAAAATGAAACTTTTAATTGAGGATAAAATCAAAGATTTAAAGAAAAATGATGAGTGAATATTTGTTTTATCTGATCCAGGTCAGTTGTTGTTTTGTGGTTTTATATGGTCTTTTCTATCTATTGTTTAGACAGTTGACGTTCCACAAAGTGAATAGAATAATTTTACTGCTGCTGATTCCTTTTTCATTTGCACTTCCACTTGCTCATTTCATAATCCCCAATGAAGCGGTGGCAGAAGCATTAACCTTTGTCAACATTGAAGAATTTGTATTTGAAACTGAAAATAGTGTAAATGCCCTCATAGAATCAAATACTCAAAGGAATTTTCAATTTAGCTATTTTCTGAACGGCCTATATTGGATAGGATTTGCACTGTGTCTGGCACGTTTATTATTCAGTGTCATCAAATTATTTTCTTTAAAAAGGAAATCTCCAGTCTTACAAAGAGGTAAATTCCAATTTTTGATAGCAGATGTATCCTCAATTTTCTCTTGCTTCAACTGGATTTTTATTCCAAAAGAACAATTAGGGCATTTTGAAGAGCCGGTATTTGAGCATGAAAAGGCCCATGCCAGATTAGGTCATACGCTGGATTTGATTTTGGCAGAATTATTTATTGCCATTTGTTGGTTTAACCCTTGTGCTTATTTTTTCCGGAAATCAATAAGATCAGTACATGAGTTCCAGGCTGATCAGGCGGTACTTCAGCAGCAGATTAAAAAATCTGCCTACCTAAGGCTTCTTCTCAATAATCTGGTTTTAGAAAACCCCAACAAACTGTACAGCTATTTCAATCATCCAATTATTAAAAAACGAATCGACATGATTATTAAACCAAATTCCAAAAGGAAAAACATCCTGAGGTATTTTTTATTAGTTCCGATTGTTTCTCTTCTTTCAATGGCTTTTATTGAAGCTCCACAGGAACCCAATAGGATCTTATTTAGTCAAAATACAATCATAAAAGAAAATGAACCGCCTTCTATTTTTCCATTAAAAAATCAGACAGATGGTGTTATCACATCTCCATTTAAAATGAATAGAATGCATCCTGTGTTAAAAAAGAAAATGATCCATTGGGGAATTGATATTAAAGCAGATGAAGGAACTCCTGTAGTGGCCACCGCAGATGGTACCATCTCTGTTGCTACCTTTGAAAAGAATTGGGGCAATTTGGTGGTCATTTCTCATGCAGATGGATACGAAACCTGGTATGCTCATTTGCAAAAATTTGATGTTACCGAAAATCAAAAAGTTAAGAAAGGGCAAGTCATTGCATACACCGGCAATACTGGACTATCAATGGGCCCTCATTTGCATTATGAGGTTAGAAAAGATGGAAAAAAATTAGACCCTATGGATTTTTTTGAGAAAATGATAAATGAATAAGACAATTTATCAACATATATCTCCACTTATCTCCATTTGTCTCAAAATGTCTCTAATCCGAGATCGCTTTTTGTGAATAATTTTTGAAAACTCGGGATAACTCATGTTTTCATAAGCTAATCATTCAATGCCATGAGAGTACACTTATGCTCCCTTCTTCTTATTCTTAATTTTTGCGGTATGGGAATAAGCCAGGAGGTAATGGTTAAGGGCAAAATCCTTGACCAGTCTAACCAGACCGTGCCATTTGCTACCATTGTATTCACCAGTATCCAGGACAGTCAATTGGTGAGAGGTACTCTGGGAGATGAGGAGGGAGGGTTTAGCCTAAGCCTGGAAAAACATAGATATCACTTAGATGTATCCTTGGCTGGTATAACCACCAAGCGTTTCGCTGTCGACCTAACAAAATCCAGCCGGATTGAAAATTTGGGCTCCTTTAAGATCACTACTGAAATCCAGTTAAAAGAAGTCCTGGTAAAAGGAAGCCGTTCAACTTATAAGATGGAATTGGACAAAAAAACTTACCAAGTCTCTTCAGACTTGCTTTCCAGTGGAGGCAGTTTGGCAGATGTTATGGAAAACATACCCTCCGTACAAATCGAATCGGATGGCAGCATCCGCCTTCGGGGAATGGGAGAAGTGAATATCCTAATAAATGGCCAAGCCTCTGGGTTAACAGATTTTAGAGCACTTTTTCGAACCATTCCTGCCAATACCATTGAAAAAGTGGAAGTGATTAGCAACCCTTCTTCTAAATATTCTTCGGAAGGTTCTGGGGGTATTATTAATGTTGTTTTAAAAAAGGGAAAAAAGAACCAGCTGCGCAGTAGTTTGGAGCTTTTTTCCGGATATCGGCTCAACTCCGGTATAAATTTAAATTTTAATAAAGGAAACGAAACCACTTCCTGGTATCTCAATACAGGCTTGGGATATTCCGAACCTAAAGCAACGAATGGTTTGACACTTATTAATCCCCAAAATAACCTTAAACTCCAAGATCAATCTTCTGAAAGATTAATTAAGCAATTTTACTTCCTTACCAATCTAGGTGGGCAAAAAAAACTTAATGATTTTATCAAACTCACGGCTGATATTACCTATCGCAAGGCCAATTCCAACATCCCTTTTTCTATAAACTACAATGATTTTCAGGATGGAGAATTATTCCGTTCTTCTGAAAGATTTGATATTGAAACAGGTTATAATCATTTCTTCCAATCTAATCTCAAGTTTCAATTTGATCTAAACCAAACAGGTTCCAAGCTAGATTTAAATTTGAACTATCATAATACTCAGGAGCAAGAGGATTCTGATATTTTGGAAAACCATACTTACCCTTTGCCTTCATTTCTTTCCCATGAGCAGGTAATCGATGTTGAAAATTCAAAAGGATATGTTTTTTCAGCGGATTATATTCATCCGCTAAAGAATGATGCACAATTAGAGATGGGATTGCAAAACAGAAATGCTCTCACTAATGACGATTTTTCTGCGCAGAGATTTATTAATAATGAATGGATTTTGTTGTCTGAACTATCAAATGAAAGAGATTTTCATGAAAATATTTGGGCCTTTTATGCCCAATATGCTAAAAGCATTCAAAAATTCCAATTCCAATTAGGACTCAGGACGGAGTGGACACACATGGAGCTCATAAATCCAAAAAATGATTTGGGTGTAAAAAGGCAATATCATGATTTATTTCCCTCTGCCTTTTTGAGCTATTCTTTTGATGAAAAAAATCAGCTTCGCTGGTCATTTTCGAGACGGATTAGAAGACCTAGGAGTCTTCAACTATTGCCAATATCATCCTTCAGCAATAATCGAAATGTATTCTTTGGCAACCCTGAGTTAAGGCCAAGCTATAATTTAATTTCAGAATTAGATTACCAAACCAGGATTGCAGAAAACTGGTCAATTTCCACTTCCTTATTTTATCGTTTCACAAGTGATATTGTAGATTTTTTCATCCAAAAAGAAAGCCTTGTGGTTAACACAGAAACGGAAGATTTTTTTGTATCTCGCTCAGTCAATATTGGTAATCTGGCCTCATTAGGTACAGAGATTAATGTTTCCTTTAATCCCCAAAGCTGGATCAAAATGTATGGCGAAATCATTGCTAATGATTTTAAGCAGAGTGGAAGTTACGAAGGTCGCCATTTTAACAATCGGGGCTTATTTTTTTATGGCAGGATAAATCTTGATTTCAAAATAGGATCTTCCCTTAAACTTCAAATACAAAATCGGTACAGGAAAGGGAACATCAACGGTCAACTGGAAAGAAAAGGAATCTATAGGATGGATGCCGGTTTTGGTATTGACCTTTTTAAAGATAAGGCCTCTCTTAATTTTAATTATAAAGATGTTTTTAATACCTGGAAATGGAGAATAATAGTACAGAGCGAGGAATTTATTCAAGAATCCTTTATTCAGACCAGGCAACCACAATTGAATGCCTCGTTCACTTATATATTAAACCAAAAAGAATACACTGGTAAAAAAGGAAGACAGTATGACAAACAATAAACATAAACCCCTCTTAAAATCGAATTCGGATGCCTGTGCTGTTTACAACAAGTTAGGGGTTCGGCAAGACTTAGTTTATTTCCTATTTTTATAACATACTGATGTTTAGAGAGCGGGTGTTTAGCCTGCTCTCTTTTTTGCACGCAAATTTCGCTAATTATGCAAATATTAATTAGCATAATTAGCGAAATTTGCGTGCCTCTAAAAAACTTAATTCATTATAACCATAGCATTTTGAAAAAAAACCTATTCATTAAAACCTTAATCATTTCTCAATTGCTCGTAAATACCCTTAGAAGCAATGTTCCAAAGGATACTTTAGGTATTAATGAAATAGATGTCATTAAATATGAAATTCAACTTAAACTTCCTATGATTAATAATCTAATTGTAGGAGAAGAGTGGATCCATTTTAAAATAAATCCGATGGCCACCCAAGCCGTTTTTGACTGCGGACGTCTAGAGATCATCAGTGTTGAAGGTAAGATCATTAAAAGTTTTACTCAGAAGGATCGGAAACTATACCTTAATTTTTCAGAACATAAAAATGAAAATAATACCATCAAAATTAGCTATAAAGGAAGCCCTAAAAGAGGGATTCAATTCTTAAAGGGTCCCACTCAAGCTTATACCGTATATTTCACTCAAGAATGGATGGTTTGCAATTTTAAACCTAAGGACAGGGCCAGTCTTGAAACCGAATTAATAGTACCTAATCAATATACTTGTGTAGCTAGTGGAGAATTGTTAGAAAAACAGGCCATACAAGGCAATATGCTTCAGTATTCCTGGAAGTTAAGTACTCCCTCCCCTGCTTATACCTATGGTTTTGCCATCGGTCAATTCAATGAATCTCAAAAAACATACAAAGATGCCTCTTTGCATTTCTATGCTCATAATTATTCATCCAGGCAGTTAGATAGCATATTTAGGTATTCTACTGATATGCTCTCTTTTTTTGAAGAAAAATCAGGAATACCCTATTTTCAAAAGTCCTATTCTCAAATCCTTATCGGAAATCATTTTCAGGAAATGGCAGGATTTGCTGTTTTAAGGAATTCCTATGGTAATTTAATATTAAAAGATAGTACTGAAACAAATTTAATAACCCATGAAATGGCCCATCAATGGTGGGGAAATCTGATCACTTGTGAGACTTTTAGACATTTTTGGTTAAATGAAGGTTTTGCTACTTACATGTCTGCTGCTTATAATGAACATCGTTTTGGAAAAGAAAAATATGAAGAACAGATACAAGCTTATTATGATGTATACCAAAAAATTAAAGAACAAGGACTTGATAAATCCCTGGTTTTCGAAGATTGGATCAATCCTACAAGGGAAGATCGAAACTTAGTATATTTTAAGGGGGCCTATGTTCTTCATTTACTTAGAGAAAAATTAGGGGATGAGATCTTTTGGCAGGGTATCAAAGATTATAGTATACAATATTTTGGAAAATCAGTAACTACAGGAGATTTTCAAATGGCTATGGAAAAATCCAGTGGTATTGATCTAAGTGATTTTTTCAAAAAATGGATCTATTAAAAATAATTCCTTGAGCCGCTGATAAACACTGATTTTCGATGCTAGGGATTGCTGAAATGTAAAGTATATCAGCCTAATCAGCGTTCATCAGTGGCTAAAAAATTTCAGAATATTCCATGCAAATCAACAATTTCCCTTAAGGAGCTAATCTCTCAATTGCCCACTCTCCCCCTTTCTCTAATCGGTATCTGATCCTATCATGAAGCCGGCTTCTTCTCCCCTGCCAAAACTCAATTAGATCAGCTTTGAGATGATAACCTCCCCAATGAGGTGGTT
>JANQPA010000069.1 GCA_028285545.1 Saprospiraceae bacterium
AAATAAGTTTCGCAGTCCTACTTTCAAATAATTTTTATACATAACAGCATAATTTGAGGTGGGTGATGTTAAATTTTTTATAGCAAAAGGACGTAGGTAATTAAAGGTCTGAAACCAATAATCTCTTCTGGCAGCAGACAAGGATTTATCCTGAAGTACAGTATAGAACTGTTCATCCAAATCGCCCAATACCTCTTCCGCCAATTCTCTTTTTAGAAAAAAAAGGATGAATTGCTGAGCGTACCTGGGAGGCTTAAGAGAATCTCGATTTTGGTCTCTTCCTTGGTCCATTACTCACTTTTTAAGCTATCCACCGGGTTTGACAAAGCGGATTTCATGGATTGATAACTCACCGTCAATAAGGTAATGATTAGGGCTCCGAGGCAGGCCAGAGCAAAGAACCACCAGGAAATTTCTGTCCGATACTCATAATTGGCCAGCCAATTGTTCAGACCATAATAAGCGATAGGGATGGCTAAAACACAAGAAACTAACACGAGTATCACAAATTCCTGTGACAATAACTTCCATAAATTAAAGACAGAAGCTCCCAATACCTTTCGGATACCAATTTCTTTTTTCCTTTGCGAAGCCATATAAGAAGCCAGTCCAAAAAGCCCCAGGCAGCTGATGAAGATGGCCAGAATGGCAAAAATGCTGGAAAGTTTTCTGATCCGCTCTTCTGTTTTAAATTTTTGGGCATAGAGTTCATCAGCAAATTTATATTCAAAGGGGACGTCAGGTGCATGTATTAACATGGTTTCCTCTATTGTCGCTAGTGCTTCTGTAGTGCTCCTTTCTGGATTAAGTTTCAGTTCCATCCAGTTGTTATTACGGAAATAGCTGATCATATATACTGCCGGATTGACCGCCTCAAATGGAGATATCATGATCATATCTTTCACCACTCCAATAATTTCGTGCTCTCCCCCCTCCCATCTCACTACTTTGCCAACAGGGTCTGGTAGGTTCATATATTTAGCTGCTGCTTCATTTATGATAAAGGCGGTGGAATCCGTTCTGAGATCTCTTGAAAAATCACGGCCTTCTTTTATTTCCCAGCCAATAGTTTTTCCGAAATCATGGGTTACCCAGATGGTGGCAAGGTAGGGCTTAAAATTAGCGTTCATGCCCTCCCAGCTAAAGCCATCCAAGGTATTCCAAATATCGGTAAGAGGGCTGGAGGATTCCGCCATTTCCACTACTGTTCCGCTCTTTTTGAGTTCATCCTTAATCACATGATACTTATTCCTATAATCATTACCCAGTCCTTCAATGATTACCACTCCATTATTATCATAGCCTATAGGTCGATTTTTAGAATATTGGATCTGTTTATTGACAACTATCGTTCCGATGATCAGACTTACCGATACTGTAAATTGTAAAACCACTAGCATTTTCCTAAAGGAAGTCGCCGATTTTTTAGCCAAAAAAGTACCCTTTAGCACCTTAACTGCTTCGAAAGAAGAGAGATACAAAGCAGGATAACTACCTGCCAAAAATCCAGTCAGACTAATAAACCCAAGGCTAATCAACCAAAAAGTTGGCTCCAGCAAGGGAAAACTCATTTGTTTATCTGCTAACTGATTAAAGGATGGGATGGTAAAAAAGACGATCAAAACAGCAAATAAGAAAGCTAAGACTACCAGCAAAAAAGATTCAGTCAAAAATTGACTGATCAACTGGCTTCGGAGAGAACCCAAGGATTTTCGAACACCTACTTCCTTTGCTCTTTTTTCAGCACTGGCCGTACTCAAATTCATAAAATTAATACAGGCCAGGATCAATACAAAGAGCCCAATAATTCCAAACAGCCAAACATATTGAATGAACCCTCCTTTATTGATTCCATTTTCCCAATTGGCTCTAAGGTGCCAGTCACGCATTGGATGAAGTATGATTTCTGACTTCAGGTATTTACTAGCTTCATCCAGGTTATCGTATTTGGCGTTGATGACCTTTTGATTGACTTCCTTGAAATTGGTACTTTCAACAATTTCAGCAAAGCATTGGAAGGAATTATTATTCCAATTGGGGTTCTGCTGCTGTGCCCGAATCCATGAATTTTCTGCTATATATAAATCCCAGGTCGATAACCAATGTACATTTTTAAAATGGCTGGTAAAGGGAAAGTCTTCATAAACTCCGGTCACCGCTACTGCTGATTCATTATCAATGGTCATAAACTTTCCTATGGGGTCTTCAAGTCCAAAAAATGCTTTTGCTGTTGATTGGGAAATCATAATGGAATTAGGAGATGTCAGTCCATTTTCATCCCCTGCGAGCAGCTTTAAGGATAAAAGCTGAGGTGCATCCTTTTCCATATAGGCCCCCACTTTTTGTAGTTTTTTATCCTCATAACCCAAAATATAGCCATTGAACCAACTGCTCATGACCACATGTTTAAAATAGCTGCCATACTTATTACGGATTTCATTTCCTAAAGGGAAGGGTACTGCTTCATGAGTATATTTTATGCCATCTTTATTTTGACTTTGAACAAACTGAGCCATTTGCTTATAATTATCATGACTTTTGTTGAAAGAAAACTCATCATGTATCCACAATCCAATAAGCATTGCAACGGCCATTCCGACTGTCAGTCCTCCAATATTAATCAATGAAAATCCTTTGTTCCGAAACAAGTTTCGAAGACCTACTTTGAAATAATTTTTATACATAACAGAATAGTTTGAGCTGGGTGATGATAAATTTTTCACGGCAAAAGGGCGTAGGTAATTAAAAGTCTGAAACCAATAGTCTCTTCTAGCCGCAGATAAGGTTTTATGTTGGAGCACGGTATAGAATTGCTCATCTAGATCCCCCAATACTTCTTCCGCCAATTCTCTTTTAAGAAAAAAAAGAATGAATTGTTGAGCATACCTCGGAGGCTTGGCATTTCCTCGATTATGATTTTTATCCTTCATAGGCTCTTTATCCGTATTGAAGGTTGTCTAAATTGAATGGTGGGTATTGCTTCCAAAGGGACATTTTAAAATCTCTAGATGCAGCCAGCACCTGTTTGCCCAAGGGACTAATCGAATAAATACGCTTCCTCCTCCCGCCCCTAATAGCAGAAGGGGTTCCCATTTCGGATTCTAAAAAGCCTTTTTTCTCCAATCGACTGAGGGTTGAATGGATAGAACCAATAGAAACTTTCCGGCCACTTTGGGCCTTAAATTCATCTGTAATTTTGAAGGCATAAGCCTCATCATCCAGTATTCCTACCAGCAAAAGTATAACTTCTTCGAATTCGCCTAATCGTGTTTCTTTCATTTCCTTCTAAATTGTATAGCAAATATAAAGGAAAATAAATTCATTTGCTATACAATTTAGAAGGAAATGAAAAATATTTCACTTTCGAAATTTAAGACATGTCCTATTTAGACATGACATGTCCAAAAAAAAACGACATAACTATTTTAGAGCTACCAGTTAAACAACTGATTATCAGACAAAAGAACAAAAACAGCCTACATGACATGTTTAAGACATGTCATGTATGTACAAAATAAGATGACATGTCTAGATATGACATGTCTTATCCACTCATCTAAATTATCTTTATTTTAGCCATCATATCCATTATTTTAATTGGCATTATGAAAGTTTCTGTCATCTCTCCCATCATTCAGTACCGACTCATCATGGCAGAGCAATTTGGTGCTAGCCGAAATCAAATTATGGAAATGGCAGGATTAAGTGAAGCAGATCTGGCAGATCCCGAAAATCGAATCTCCTTAGAAAAAGAAAGGATGATTTGGAAAGAGATAGTCCGACAGACGGGTCGAGAGGATATTGGTCTTATTTGTGGACATCACTTCCCTATTAGAGTAGCCAGTCTGATTGGCTACATCATGATGAATGCTCCCAATATTTCCATTGCCATCCAAAAAATGTGTAATTATCAAAAGTTGATAGGCAATTCGATGGGGATGGATTATACCATAGGCGGAAACCACTTTTTTATTAAAATAGTTATGTGGACGGAATGGGTAGAGGAGTTGCGTTTTACCATGGACCTATTTATGGCAGCCACCCTTTCATGGACAGAAAGTAATACCGTGAATAAGATTCGTCCCTTTGAAGTGGGTTTTAACTATCCAAAACCTAAAAATCATGCAGATTATGAGAAAATGTTTGCCCCTGCTCCCATCTATTGGGGACTAGAAGAAAGTTATGTCGCTTATAGTACCCAACAGATGAATTCTCCTATTATTAGTGCCAACCCTGGCCTGTTTGATCATTTTGACAAGATGACCAAAGCGGTATTTAATAAATTGGACGCCAACAAAAAAGTATCCTATCAGGTAGAACAACTGATTATTGAAGCTTTGAATGGAGAAGTACCAACTTTGGACATAATTGCTCGTCAATTAATTATGAGTAAGAGAAGCTTACAAGCAAAACTAAAAGAGGAAGGTAATTCTTTTCAGATTCTTCTAAATAAGGTTAGAAAGAATCTTGCGGAGCAATACTTAAAAGATAAGCAGGTAAGCAAAAGTGAAATTGCCTACCTGCTCGGTTTTTCTGAAGTTGCAGTATTTTCTCGAAATTTTAAAAAGTGGACAGGATTAACTCCTACTGAATATCAAAGATCCTTAGATTAAAACTCTGGTTTAAAACCTCTTCTGATTAGTGCTTCCCTGGGCTGATGTACTTTAAGAGCGCATTCTGATGGTGTTTTTAGTACTGAAAAAACTAAAAAACAAACTTCTAATAGCTGGTGTCCAATAGATTCCAGCGACTACCCCAAATATTACTCCCTGCTTTTCAATAAAAGGAATAAGTCCGCCTAATAAGCCAAGTAGAATTGGGAACAGGCCAATAGCTGCATTTTCGGCTACAAAATTTAGAATAGCCTTCTTTCGTTTTTGCTTTTTTACCTTCAATACATCAGGATTTAATGCTCCATGTTCCTGAAACCATTTAAGGGTATTCAAAATAGCCGTGTCAAGAGGAGTTTTGTTTATGTCAATTGTAGAACCTCTCAATTTGCTATCATCCAGAAGGATAGTATTCTCCCATTTGTAGGCTAGGTCAGCGATGGAGTTCATCACGGGAAGAAATAAAGCTAATATTTTGATAAAACCTTTAGACAAAACACGCTGCTTAAAGGTTTGTCTGGCCTGTATGGCTATTTTTCTAAACCACCACTCTATTGATTCGAAAGTTGTACCAGCATAATTGAATACCTCATAATCTTGCTTAGATTGTTCAGCCAGATCCAGCATTATTTTTCCAACATCCAAATTATAAGCAAACTGCTGAGGCACTTTAGTGGTAAAAACCCAGGGCATGGCTTTTCCTCTTTGTACTTTTTCAAAAATGGGAGCTATAGCAGGGTTAGTCACTCCAGGACCCCATATTTCTGATACTCTTACGATCAAAGTTTTAATATTTCCCGCCTTAGCTTCAGCTTCTAGGTAAGCTTCCAGTTCAGCTCTGACCTCTCCTAAGGAGTGATTGGGATTATGAGGGGTAAGTTCCGTGATAGGGGTCTTCATTAAACCAAAGCTGTAATTATTCCCGGGAAAAATGACCTTAGCCCTATTCTGAGTAGCTGCTTCTACAATTTTTCGGGTAGCAACCGGCATAAAGGCTTCCCAATACTGGTAAGATGCGCTTAATCCATGAAATATATAATCGACTTTTTTTGCCAGTTCATTTAACAAAATAGTATCTAAAACATCCCCTTCTACGATCTGTATATTCTCATGAACCCCAAAATAACGAATGGCTTTTTCTTTATTACGAACCAACAATGTGGCGGTTTTTCCTTTTTCAATTAAGGCATGGGTAAATCCAAATCCCATTCCTCCTGTTGCTCCTAATACTAAATAGTCAGTTTTCATGATTTTTATTATTTATTGTTGATGGTACAAAGGTGCAGGGAAAGTGGAGGGGGCAATTGATCATTTGTGCAGAAGATTTGACCATTTATGCAAGAGCAATGTTGATTTTACTTATCTTAGACATCAATCATTTAACCAAAATAAAATCCCGTTATGAGTCAACACAAAAAGACAATTGAAACCTGGTTCCAAAGAGTTTGGGCCGAAGAAGACAAAAATGCCATTCATGAATTGTTTATCCCCGAAGGAAAGGCAAAAGGCATGGGTGCCGATACATTTGGACCTGAGGAGTTCTCCCAATTTCACACCGCTTTACTCGCCCTGCTTTCTGATGTAAAAATTGAGATTGATGAGTGGTTTGAAAATGGAGACAACATCGCCCTACGATGTACCATGACCGCCAAAAGCAGAAAAACCCCGGAAACCAGCATCGAAATGAAAGGCGCCTGTTTTACCAAAATGGGAGATGGTCACCTTATAGATGCCGAAAACTTTTTTGACTTCATGGGCCTTTTTGAGCAGCTGGGACTAATGCCGGAAAACAGCTTCGGAAAAGCCTTGAGTGGAATGAAGATTGGGTAGAAGAGGAGTTTGATGAATAAGACCTACGGCCTTATTCATCAAACAAAATTATTGTCTCAACTCATAAGTTAATATTTGCAAGCCATCTTCAAAGGATTCTTTTTCTGTAAGCTTCCAGTTAACTGCCGTTTTGGAACTGCCAAAAATGCGGGTTCCATCTCCAAGTACAATAGGGTTTAGCTTAAGTTTAAGCTGATCAATAAGTCCATTATCGAGCAGCCATCCGGCAAATTGCCCGCCTCCACATAAATAGACATCTGAAGGAGCAGTTTCTCTTATTTCTCTAACCCTGTCGAGGTTCATTTTTTCGATGTGAACTGATTCTGCAAGGGCATCAATGTGAAGGGTATCCGAAAAAATAAAATGTTCCATATGAGGGTAAGCAGGTTGGCCGGGTGGCAAGCCAAATTTATAGCCAAATTCATAAGTCTTTCGCCCCATTATTACGGTACGATAGTTCAGCAGATCAGCTTGATATTTATCTACCCCCTTTCCTTGCAGAACAAACCGACTAATATCTCCATCAGGTCCTGCGATGAATCCATCAAGAGAGCTTGCTACATAATAAACAATCTTTTGCATGCAATTTTTTTTGATTAGTACTCCTAAAAAATTGAGATCAATGGAGTCCGAATAAGTATCATTCTACTTTTAGAGCAGTACATCGATAAGTTATAAGGGCCCATCTTTTTTTTGACACTGACTTCGTACACTGACTGTTACAGACTTTTACTGTTTTAGTCGGCGCTAATTAAATTGTATCCTAACTATTATAACCAATTCATGACCTTCAATTTCGATATTTGTAACATTAGGAATGAGGTCATCTCGAGTATCTCCGAAGCTGATAACAAAATCTCCATTCTGAATCGTTCCCTCTTTTCCAATTTTTAAGGTTAAGGGTGCGGACCATTTCTGAAAAAAGCAATATTATACATCTGTTATTCTTCTTCATTTCTTCACTTTCCTAAATGAAATGTAGTGGTATCATACTTGTGCTCAAAGAAAATCTATTATTTGACGTAAGAAGTATTAATTTAGTTTGTATCTAGGAAGCATTAATACTTGTAGCTATTTAGGACCTAATGAATTATCTCGACTTTGATTTTTTATCCTTTTTCTTAATTATTGGTGTTGGCCAAGGTATATTAATATGTACTATTTTATTATTTAAAAAACCTTCTTCCATTCCAAATAAGATCCTTGCTGGATTACTCATTATTTTCACGGTTAATTTACTCGAGTTTCTGCTGTTGAGTTCCAAGTTTTATGTTTTCATGCCCCATTTAATGTATGTCACCAAACCCTTCCTTTTTTTGTTGGGGCCACTATTCTATTTTTTTGTTAGAGCTTACTTAAAGCCGTCTTTTTCCTTCCCTAAAAGTGTATGGTTACATCTTATACCATTCCTTCTGATTGGGATTTATAACATGAGATGGATCCTTCAAACATCAGAGTATAAGATTGACATCTTAACAAACGCATTGAGTGGAAAGAACCTTGGAGTCAGTTTAATTGGAATTTTGATAGCATTTGCTCATATTTCACAGACTTTAACCTACGTTTTTTTTTCACTTAAAAAGATAAAACAAGAGAATCAGGAGGAAATCCGATCTTTTGAAAAAAGAAAAAAATTTCTTCTACTATTTACTCAATTCTTTTTAGCCTATTGGTTTATTCAAATTATAGGGGTCCTGTGTATGTGGGTATTCCAATACTACGTATTACAAATTGACTTTGCATTGACTCTGATTAATTCCATTTTTATTCAAAGTCTTTCATTTTTCCTTCTTTTAAATCCCAATATTTTATCTCCATTCCCTTCGAGTAAAAAATATGAAGGGTCTTCCCTTCAAACCAAGACCTATCAATCAATTTTATCTGAAATAAAAAAATTAATGGAAAAAGACAAGGTTTATTTGGATGGCGATTTGACCCTACAAAAATTTAGCACCTTGCTGTCTGTTAATAAGGGGTATATTTCGCAGGTAATTAATCAGGAATTTGGTTATGGGTTTACGGAATACGTTAATGACTTCAGAATTAAAAAAGCTAAAGAATTACTAATCCACCCTGATTATCAGCATCTGAGTCTACTTGGCATCGCTATGGAATCCGGTTTTAATAATACAACCAGTTTTAATAGAGTATTTAAGCGTATAGTAAAGCAAACTCCTTCTCAGTATCGGATATCTAATCAGGTTGATTAGAAAACTTCATGGCACAATTTGTCAATTGTATCTTTTTGCCATCAAATTCAATTAATCTTCGCTTTCAAATCATCAAGGCAATATTATGAAAGCGAAATCTTATGTATTATTTATCTTCTTTATTTTATCCGGCACATTGCAAGCGCAACAGGCAAGTCCGTCCAGAGCTGATTTTTTAAAAATGGCCCGCTACTTGGCTTCGGATTCAGGAAAATGGACTTCTCCTAATCAGCGTTACAATCCACAGAATCCACGTTCCGCAAAATCATTTGGTCTCTGGTTCAAGCTTAAACATAGAGAGAAACTGCTCCATTTAACCCATGTAGTATATGTAGGTGATACCACCAGAATCACTGGAGAATCCTACTGGCTTTGGCATCCTGGAAAACAAGAAATCAAGTACTACAGCATCAATTTTTTTGGAGGATTTACTGAAGGAGAATCTATTCATATCTCTGATGATAAATTCACCACCTCTTTACGCTCCTACAACAAAAAAGGCCGAATTGAAATGCGTAAAGACGAAAATGTCATTGTTTCAAAAAATGAGCACATCATTACTAGTTCAGTATTTAAAAATTATAAATGGGAAAAGGCTGAAACCTACACCTTTACTAAGCTGGAGGAATAAATTTTAAAATTCATGAAAAAATAACTGAGATGAAAAAATATTTATTAGCCTTCATTTTAATGGGATTAGGAATCAATATATCCTACTCTCAAAATTTTGGATCTTCTACTCCTGAAGATTTTTTAAAAATGGGCCGGTATCTATCAAAAGGATCAGGTCAATGGATGGCTCCTAACCCAAACTTTGATCCGAATAATCCTCGATCACATGAATCCCTGGGATTGTGGTTTGATTTTAAACTCAATGAAAAGATGATAGAGCTTTCTATTGTGATGTACATTAGAGATACCGCTCATATTATATCATCCGGCATGTGGATTTGGCATCCGGGAGAACAAAGAATAAAATACTATGACATCAAAATTGGAGGCACCTTCATGGATGGAGAAACCTATTTTACGGAAGAAAACATCTTTGTAACTCGAAGTTTCACCTATACTCCTAATGGTAAAATACATTTTGCTTTAGGGGATAATGTTATGCTTTCTGAAGACGAACATGAAACGACCTCCAATATATATGAAAATGCAAATTGGCGAGAACAGGCCAGTTATGTGTGGAAAAGGGTAGCTGAAAAGGAGGGATATAGTGCTGTAAAGAATTACTAATTGTTGGGTAATGAGTAGAGACGAGGAATATAATGTTTTGTTCATCTGAGGAAATCGACCCTGTCGATTTCCTCAGGTTTTATTATATTATTCAGACCTCAAAGAATCCACGGGATTAGCCAGGGCAGCTTTTACAGACTGAAAACTCACAGATAAAATCACAATCAAAATCGAAGCAAGACCCGCTAAAAGGAAGACCCACCAACTAATATTGATTCGATAAGCAAAATCCTGTAACCATTGATTCATACTCCAATAGGCAATAGGTATTGCAAATATTAGAGCAATTCCTGCCAGCTTCAGGTAATCTTTGGATAATAAACTGACAATATTGGAAGCATTAGCTCCTAAAACCTTTCGAATGCCAATTTCTTTCGTTCGTTGATCCACCGTAAAGCTAGCCAGGCCAAATAAGCCCAGGAAGGAAATCAGGATGGCCAAAATAGCGAAAGAAGTGGCGATACTTCCTATTCTCTGTTCTGTTTCATACATACTTTCAAAGGATTCATCCAAAAAACGGTAAGAGAAAGGCTGAGTGGGTGCCATTCTATTCCAGGTGGACTCCAATTTAGATATTACAGAGCGGCTATCAGCCGCTTCAAATTTAAAAGACATCAATCCTGTAGAAGCCCCTAAAACCATACTCAATGGCGCAATATTTTGGCGAAGACTTTCCCAGTGAAAATCTTTTACGATTCCAATAATGCTTAGTTCCACAAAATCTTCAGGATTTGGTTGTCCATTAAAATTTTGGGGTTGATAAATCTTTTTACCTATAGGATCTTCAAATCCTAAAACCTCTAAGGCTGCTTCATTAAGAATAATGCCTGAGCTATCCGTGGGAAAGTTTCGATCGAAAAATCGTCCTTCCGTCATTTCAATGCCGATGGTATTCATATAATCATAATCCACTGTCCAGGTCCCCATGTTGATGGCATTATCTTGTCTGAATTCACGACTGGTACTAAAAGTATTATTGCTATAAGAAGAAGGTACGGGCAAATAGGAACTTACAGTAGCATATTTAATTTCAGGCTGTTGGAGCATCTCCTGTTTATAAACCTCTACCTGATTGTTGAGCACATAGGTATTTTCAACAATGACCACCTGATCTTTTTGAAAGCCTAATTTTTTGTTTTGGATATAATTCAGTTGATTATACACTAAAATGGTGGCAATAATCAGCACAATAGAGGTAGTAAATTGAAAGACAACCAAACCACTTCTCAAACGGCCACCACTTGATTTGGCACCTTTTTGACTCTTCAAAACTTTAAGTGCATCAAAAGCCGAAAGGAAAAAAGCAGGATAACTCCCCGCCAAAAGACCAACGATACCAATACCAGCTACCAGGCTTAGCCAAAATCCAGGATTTCCCCATGGCATATTCATCTCCCTTGCCGTTAGATTATTAAACCAAGGTAAAATCAAGGTGACAATACCCAAAGCCAAAATAACCGCTATAAAAGTCATTAATATCGTCTCACTTAAAAATTGTCCAATTAGAGAAGATCGCAAACTCCCTAGTACTTTTCTGACCCCAATCTCCTTAGCTCTATGAGAAGAACGAGCGGTGGTTAGGTTCATAAAATTAATGCAAGCAATAAATAGTACGAAGAGAGCAATTGCACCAAAGACCCAGATATATTGAATACTTCCATTAGGCGCTAATTCAGCTCCCAAATCAGAATACAAGTGTATATCTGTCATCTTTTGTGGTTTATATCGAGCATACTGCCCGGTAGCCTCTAATTCTTCCAAGGACATATTCAACAATTGTTTACTCGTTTCTGCTACCTTAGTCCTGGCAAAAGCACTAA
Source organism: Saprospiraceae bacterium (assembly GCA_028285545.1). GTDB lineage: Bacteria > Bacteroidota > Bacteroidia > Chitinophagales > Saprospiraceae > JANQPA01. Next base: position 11,710 of record JANQPA010000069.1, read on the forward strand.
ATTTTTCTGCAAAATCATCATAGACTACATTTTCTTTCAATAAAATATAGGTGTGAAAATTATTGCCCATAGCCCATAAGGGGGGAGAATTCTGAATTTCGCGATTACCTGTCAAAGAAATCAGGAAGCCAGCCTGAAAATGGGAATTGGTAGGCATATCTTCAAAAACAGCTGTCACTTCATATTGCCGACGATTATCCAATACTAAGGTTTCCCCTATAGCTTCTTGAGGAGAGCCAAAGTATTTTTCAGCCTGAAGCTTAGAAATAGCCATGGTATTTGGGCGAGCTAAACAAGTCCTGGTATCTCCATTGATCATGTCCAGTGGAAATAGTTCAAAAAAAGTAGAATCAACACTAAGAATGTCTTCTTCAACAAAATTTTGGTTCATATCTCCCTCCGCCCTAACCAGAGAACTACCATAATCTCTAAAACGGCAAAATGTTTCCACTTCCGGCATTTCATTGGCTACATCAGGGCCAACAGGTACTCCGGTGACTGCCATCTCTAATTCGGATCCCCCAAAATTTACTTCTGCAAACGGCCGTACGATACGTGAAGCTTTGGGATTCCAGCGATCATAACTTAACTCATGGCCTATAAAAAGGGATATCAAAATAAAACAAGCCAGGCCGGCAGCCAGGCCCGCGATATTGATAAAACTGTAAACCTTTCGTTTGAGAAGATTTCGGATGGCAATTTTTAGGTAATTTCTTAACATAAGGCAAAATTTAGGTGATCAGTGGCGGTGAATGATGAATTTTGAATGATAAATTTTTGAATGAAGAATGTCTAATGATTTAGGTGAGACGAAGATTTTCCACTAAGAGGTTACATTTTTCGTACTAAAGATCTCTAAAAAAGAAAGAGCCTCTTGATTTTACATCAAAAGACTCTTCATAATTATCCTTCATAAAAACACTTAGGTTTGAGGCTAGAATTACATATCGGTTCTGTTGTTATTCATCAATAAGTAAAGTTCAAATTTGCTCTAATTTAAGATGCTCGGAACAACATACCTTTTTAGCAAGGTGGTTGGGATAGACTGCTGGGCATCATCATAATTACCGGCAGTGAAAACCACTACCATATCCACATCATAAGAAAAAAAGATCAACTGCCCGCCATTGCCCGCCGCATGATAAAACTTATAAATTTTATCTTTCTGCCTGACGTCTCCACTGTACCAATAGAAAGAATAATCAAATCCATTACTTAATCTAAACCTTGGTTTAATGGATTTTTCGATCCATTCTTCAGACAGTACTCTGGTACCATTCCAAACGCCCTTATTCAAAAACAGTTGCCCAATTTTTGCCATGTCCGGAGGTTTCATCCAAATGCCATGTCCCAGGCTGGGAATACCACTTTTGTGATAATGATATTCAGGGCTGGAAATTCCAAGTGGGCCAAAAAAATTCTCATCTGCATATTTTTCGAAGGTTTGACCACTGGCCTTGGCTACCACCTGCCCAAGCACAGCTGTTGAGCCGCTACAATAAGAAAACACTGTTCCGGGAGGGTTGATCATAGGTCTTTCCAATACATATCTAACCAAGTCTCCTGCTTCAATCCAGCCATTACCTGGGCCACCATCCTGACATTCGTAACCTGCCCGCATCGTCAGAAGATCCGCTAAACTGATATCCCATTTACTATCATCCCAATTTTTTAAATTTGGGTAGGCGTCCATAAAGTAATTAAAAAGGCTATCCCTTTCCGAGGTAATGATATGGTTATCGATAGCCACCCCCACTACTGCTGATACGATACTTTTTGTAGCAGAAGCAATATAATGATTACGGTCATGCCGAGTAAGGCCAGCTAGACCAGGTCTCAAAAGGTTCTCTTCTGAAAGCTCCAGATCAAAAACTAATTTTCCGTGGCGAATAATCGTCACATCATGAATCCTGGGGTATTTCTCTGATCGAATGCCATTGATCATATCAAGGATTGGTTTTTCATCCAGGCCGACTGCATCCAAAGTGCTTAGGGAGGATTCCCAGCCTTCTATATTCTCTGGAGCTTGATAAGGATAAAGACTTTTTGCACTTAATCTAATGCTAGATGAAGATAACTGATCCGTACCCATAAAGACAATACTGAGCTGATTGAAATAATCCTCTCCCATAATCCAATTGACCTCCGCTTCCCCATTTTCATCCGTCATCAAATCTTTGGCTATTAAATTGCCCTTTCCTTTAGCGACATGAATTTCTAATGGGCTATTGGGAATGGGTTCCCCATTTTCCTTGGTAAGAAGGACTTTTGCAGGTTCCGGTAACTCCTGCCCAATTTCGGCTGATTGTAAATCTCCTGAAACGATTGTCAATCGAGTTTCACTAGTTCTTCCCTTTTTGTCAGAACATGCCGTGAAATAGAGAATGGAACACAAGCATATTAGGTATAAGTATATTTTCATACAACATGAATTGAGGACTAGCTCTTGATTTTTAAAAATCTGATAGCCTTATATTTTTAGAAAAAATGGTTTAGTAGATTGAGTTGTTTGAATCTTTGAGCAGCTATAATTTCATAAAAATCTTACTGAGGATTTTCTCCTGGTATTGGAATTTTAAAACATAAGAACCAGCCTGTAATTCCGATACGTTTACTTTCTGTTGTTGATTTCCCTCTAAAAGTTTGGAATCCCAGGAACGTAACACACGGCCAGTAGAATCATAAATGGAAAATTGCCCCTGCAAATTATCCTTGGAGCTTATATTTAAATACAAGATTTCATCAACGGGATTAGGCGAAAAACTGAATCCAATTTCTTCTTCAATTTCAGGCTCATCTATGTCGGTTATTAACGAATTTAAGCCTGTCACCATTCTAAGTAGAGAAGGATTCAGAGTGCGGCCTCCCACATCGGTTGTTGGTACAGAACTATTCACATAAAGAGTATCTCCATCAGGAGTCATGGCGATGCCGTTTGGCCTGGAAAAAGTAGCCATCGATGCATCTCCATCTCTGTTTCCCCGGACTCCAGATCCTGCTATTTCTGAAAGTTGCCCCCCCTTAGTCAGTTTGTAAATCTTACTGGAACCATGGCTGGCAACAAAAAGAGCATCATGAGCGGCAGAGTAAGTGAGGTGCCCATTATTTCCTCCTGGTACCGTAGCTAAAGTACTTACTCTGCCATTTGGATCTATTGTTAAAACTCTGCCATTTCCAAAATTTGATACATAAAGCATTCCCTCATCGTCAAAGGTTATCCCATTAGGACATGAAAAAAGAGAACTGGAAGCAAATAAAGTGGAAGTACCATTTGGTGTTACCTTCCGAATGGTATTTCCCTGCGTGCCACAGCAATTACAAACATATAAGTTATCCTCTTTATCAATTGCTACGCCTACAGGGCAGGTAATTCCGGAAGCAGTAAAGGTAGTGACTTGTCCATCTGGCGTCACCTTACTCACAAAATTCCCACTTATATTGCTTTGAAAGAGGTTACCTTGACTATCAAAAGCATTACCTGAAGCTCCTTGAAAACCTCTGGCAAATACTTTCAAGCCATCTTTTTTATTAAATATGGAAATAATAGTACCATTAGCTCCATTATCTAAACTTCGTCCAAAATCTGCGATATAAACATTTCCTAAAGTGTCCAATTTAACACCTCCACTACCAGAAAAGGCACTCGTCAGGGTTTCAACTTTTATCTGAGCATCTAAATTCCCCAAAAAAAGAGAAAGGAGCAGCAATAATATAATTTTTCTCATACCAATTTCTTTCATGAAAAAATCAGGAAAATACAGCAGGCCCATTGTCACAAATTGTACCTGACACAAAGGCAAAACTATTTATCAGAGGTGAATCTGTCAATCACACCATGATGTGATTTATTTGGGAGACTTCAGTAAAAAAAACCAGAAACTTGTTCATATCTATCTGTTTTTCAACTAATAAGAACACTATCTATATTTTTTCATCGAAATGACATCCAGACTACAAATGGAAGCTTTTACAGGAGTCAGTATGACAATCCTTGTATATTACTTTTACATGAGTCATCCCATAAATTTCAAGATTAGTCACGATTTCATTCTTAATCTCCAAAAAATGGGAGATAATTAGAGACAAATAACTGCCTTTAGAGTCGTGCATTGATTAGTTATGGTTCTAATCATTTTTTTTGACACTGGCTAAAGCACACAGACTGTTACTGACTTACACTGTTTTAGTAAATGTTAAATAAAGCTTAGCCTACAAATTATA
>JANQPA010000110.1 GCA_028285545.1 Saprospiraceae bacterium
TAGCAAGGGGCTCAACCTTTTTCACAAATGGACACATCGCTTTTACTCAATTCCGCTAGATCCTTCCAAGCCCGATGATCCTACTATACATCATATTACCAATATTCAAAAAGACAGCCTGGGACAATTTTGGCTTTTTACGGCTGTTCCGCATCAGCTATACCGGCTTCAATTTCCAACTAATTTTCAAAATCGATTTCCACAAGATGAGAGCTTATTGGATAGCATCTTTATCCAAAAGATGTCCAATTTGGGGGGACCGTATTTATCCAATTATACTATCCGAAAAGATCATGTGCTTACCTTTAATGAGAAAACAGGAAAAATATGGAAGGTGGATATCCAAAGTGGGGAAGAAAGCCTTTTTGAGGAACAGCCTTTGCTCAAATATCCAATTAATTCAAATTTGCAAAGCCTTTCGAATGGCGATCTGGTCACTCTGTTTTTAAGATCTGGACAATCCAGCAATGAAATCTACCTGTTCAAAGATGGTAAATGGAATACAATTCTTTCGGATGTTGAATTTAATATACTCTTAACTGTAAAAGAAAAAAAACAGTTATGGTTGGCCAACAACAAAGCAGTTTTTATTTACAATGAAAAATCATTGGACAATAAATTGTTACAAAGCCAGAATGCAATTGCTACATTTCCCTTAAACAACGTGGCACTATTTGATATTAAAACGGATCAATCCGGCAACGTTTGGGCATCTACAGCCGGTTATGGTGTTTTTAAAATCACTCAAAGGCGGACTCTAATCAAAACTCATTTTACAGGAAGATCCATTTATATAAAACCCTTTGTCAGTAAAAAAGGAGATATCGCTATTTCAAATCTTAGTACCAACGAACTTTTATTGATTCCTAATCAACAATCGAAGGTATTGAATATTTTATTTCCGGAGCTTGAAAAAAGCTTATCTACTATACCTGAAACCAGAGTTAGGGCGGAGCTGATCTTATCATCTAAAAACACTGGATCTAATATCATTCAGGATAATAATGGGAGCTTTTGGGAATTATTTGCAGACAAAGTTATCCAAACAAGACAAAACGGAACTAAAGAAATTATACATAAACTAAAAGAAAATGTTGACGGGTTGCTCGGTCCTTCAATGTACGATCCGGACATCAATGCCCTCATTTATTTGACGAGCAAAAAACTATTTCAATACGATCTCAATCATAATATCCTAAAAACCCATAGCTTGGAAAACGCCTACCAGGAAAGAGGAGTAAATTATTGCATCACCAAAACAATTAATGGCCATTATTGGATAGGAACCAGTTTTGGTCTGATCCAGGCCATTCCAAAGGAGGGGGAATTTGTTTTTGAATTATGGGAAACAGGTAAAAATGGGCAAAAAGGGCTGCTCAACAATCAGGTAGCCAGTATTTTAAATGATCCTGATGATGGAAATATACTCTGGATTGGTACTAAGGGAGGCGGGCTCCATCGACTAGACACCCGAAACATGTCCTGGAGTCATGTCAATTCTAAAAATGGCCTCCCAAACGATGTCATCTACGGAGTGCTCAATGATGAGCATGGCAATCTCTGGATGAGTTCCAATAAAGGCATCATTCGCTATAACCCCTCCACTGGTGATATAAAAAACTTCACGGCGGCCGATGGTATGCAAAGTGATGAATTTAACACAAATGCCTATGCCAAAGGACCTGATGGGACTCTTTATTTTGGAGGCATCAATGGGCTGAACGTTTTCCACCCAGACGATTTACAGGATAACCCGATTACGCCTACAGTATTGGTAACTAATTTGAAAGTTAATAATGAATATATTACAGTAGGTGACAGTACCAACATTCTGAAGGAGGCCATCCATTTTATTTCTGAAATCACGCTGCCTTATACACAAAATAACATCACTCTGGAGTTTTCAGCTTTAGAGTTCACTGCTCCTTCCAAAAACCGTTTTCGATATTATCTGGAAGGGGCGGAAAAAGAATGGGCACACGAAAGCAGCGAAAATATAGCTCCTTATCTCAACCTTTCACCTGGCAATTATACCTTTAAAATCAAGGGAGCTAATGGCGATGGTATCTGGAGTGAGGAAGTCACCTCCATGAAAATTAAAATCCTACCTCCCTGGTACCGGACCAACCTCGCCTATTTTATATATCTTGTAATATTAGGCCTGGGTATTTGGCGGTTTTTGAAATTCAGGGAATCCCGTCTTCGCCTTAGGTATAACATGGAAATGGAGCAGCAGAAAGTTGAGCGCCTGGAAGAATTGGACAATATGAAGTCTCGTTTTTTCACCAATATATCCCACGAGTTTCGTACTCCCCTAACCATCATCTCCGGCATGGCCGATCAGATAGTGGAACAACCCAATCAATGGGCAAAACGAGGTGGATCTATGATCAAACGCAATACGATGGGCCTCCTTCGACTCGTTAATCAGATCCTCGATTTGCGAAAAATGGAATCTGGTGCTCTCCAACTAGAAATGGTTCAAGGGGATATCATCCCTTACCTGCAATACATTCTGGAATCCTTTCATTCACATGCTGAAAATAGAAATATCAAACTCCACTTTTCTAGTACTCAGCCCTCATTCATTATGGATTATGATCCGGATAAAATCCAGAAGATTTTGTCCAACCTTATTTCCAATGCCATCCGTTATTCAAAGGAAGAAGCAGAAATTTTTTTAAAAGTAATCCCTCAGCAAAACAATGGCACAGAAGTATTAGAAATCAGGGTAAAGGACACAGGCATTGGAATTCTAGCAGATAAGTTACCTCATATTTTTGACCGCTTTTATCAGGTGGATGATTCCAGTACCCGCAAGGGTGAAGGCAGTGGCATCGGACTCACCTTTACCCGTGAACTTATCAAAGCTTTGGATGGACAAATCCAAGTCAATAGTGAATTGGGAAAAGGAAGTGAATTTAAAGTCCTGCTTCCGGTCACACGGGAGGCGATAATGTCCGAAACGCCAAACGTTTATCGATCTTCCACTGTTGGAGAATTTATTCCCTTACTGAAAACGGAGGGTTCCGTTGATGTCCAACAACAGATAGATAATGGCCAGCTAGCCAATCTACTCATCGTGGAAGATAACCCTGATATTGTCCGTTATCTGATCTCCTGTCTGGAAGGCCATTATCAGATCGAGGTGGCTGTTGATGGGCAGGAAGGCATTGAAAAAGCCATTGAACAAGTGCCGGATATCATCATCAGCGATGTGATGATGCCCCGAAAAAATGGCTTTGAATTGTGTGCTGTTCTTAAGGAGGATGTTCGTACCAGCCACATCCCTATCGTCTTACTAACCGCCAAAGCCGATGTAGACTCCCGCATCCAGGGTTTGGAAAGAGGGGCAGATGTTTACCTGGCCAAACCTTTCAACAAGGAGGAATTATTCGTACGCCTTCGCAAACTAATTGAGTTAAGGCAGCGCCTTCAGCAGCGATATAGTAACATAGAAGTTCAACCTGCTTCTGAAGATATTGCCTTCCAAAAAGAAGATGAATTTATCATCAAGCTGCGTACGCTCATTCACGAACATCTGGATAATGAAGAATATGGCATCAATGAAATCTGCCGGGATGCTGCAATGAGCAGAGCTCAACTTCATAGAAAAATAAAAGCCCTAACCGGCAGATCCACCTCTCATTTTATCCGGCTCACCCGATTGATCAAAGCCAAAGAATTACTACTAGGATCCAACTTAACCATCTCTGAAATAGCCTATGAGGTAGGATTCAAGTCACCCAAATATTTTTCTCGTGTATTTACGGAAGAATATGGCCAATCTCCCAAAGAATTTGCCCGTAGTTAAGCTAGCTTTTCACCTTCATTTACATCACAACTTGAGTTAATTTACTAATTCCAGTCTTTTCCTGTTTTTGAATTTCCATCTCTAATCATCTCATTATCAATTATTTATATTTAAATGCAACAATATGGGGTGTTTTTGAGACAATATGGGGAACATAAAAATGCTGATTGGCTCACCTTTGTATCATCAGTTAAAAACAATCACAAACTACTTCTTAATCTTTTAAACATTAAACCATGAATACCCAAAAAATTCTTAACCAGAACACTCAATTTTCTTTTTACAAGACTTTGCTTATGCTGCTATTTTGGGCCGCCATTTTTGTAAATGGAACCGCTCAGGAAGCTTCGATTAATAATGAGGCTTCAACGGCTTACTCCAAAACCTCGGCCATAGCAAAAACAGCTAAAAAAGAAACAGTCCGTGAAAATTTATCTACTGCCAGGATCTCCAGATCGCCATTCTTTGCTAGTGGCAATGAAGCCTTACAAAGCTATTTCGACGCAGCGATCAAATACACAGAAAACGCTAAAGAAAACTGTAAGGAAGGCATCGTAAAAGTCCAAGTGCTGGTAAGTCCTAATGGACAATTAAAAGATCCACGCATCCTCGATCCGATTGATAAAGAATTGGAAGCTCAGATAGTAAAGGCCATTCAAGCTTTACCCAATTGGGAACCAGCCTTACAAAACGGCATGCCTGTTAAGTGTAAAATGATCATCCCGATCAAGTTCCGGCTTCATTAAGGTTTTCCCAGTCAAAAGATAACAAGCTAATTATTTGAATAAAATCAAAGATTACTAAGCCCGTAATGAAGTGGAGGGATTGGTAAGCTTAAAATCGGGCTTACCAATCTTTCCAAGCGTATTGATTACCCATAAGTTTTCAAGTTCTTTGACATATTGAATGTAATAATTTGTATTATAGTAGATGATGCCATTTACACACCATTACCAGCA
>JANQPA010000016.1 GCA_028285545.1 Saprospiraceae bacterium
CCCCAATCAACACTACCTCCTGGATTTTTCCGACCTGGAACTTTTTGAGGTATTAAAAAAGCCAGATAACTGGAACGTGGAAGATATTACGCTTAGTAAAAAAATTTTAGTAGATCGAGGTTTTGAAATTACCGATGAGCAGATAAATCAACTGCAAAGGGAACGATATGGTCATCTTAAAGCCGGTAAGAAGGGAAATTTGCAGTGGATTGCTTTTTATGGGGCTTGTATAATAATTGGTGTTGTTTTTTTACATCCTTTATTCCTACTCGCAGGAGCAGGAATGGGTTTATACTACTGGCGGGATCAAAATACAGACCCCAGTGGAGAACGATACTTTACTTTTGAAAAGAACACCAGGAATATTGGACAGTTTATTTTTTACATCGGCATCTTTCTAACAGTAGTCTTGTTCATTTGGCTGTTTTATTCTGCTAATTCCGATTACTGGATTTTTTATCGCTAGATTCAAGCATTCTGATCGAATTTTTATTAGGGATCAAGTCTCTTAAAAAACAATATTACCGCATCGCGAGATCAAATAATTACAATATCAAAACACCTTAACCATACCTTAAGAGTCTAATTTTCCCACTTCAGTACAAAACTCTTATCTTTCAACTTTTTCCAATATGTCTATAAAAACTAATCAATTGGCAGTTTGCCGGTAGAATGTAAAAGGTAAAAAGTAAAATGCCCTATCTTTTTACTTTCTACCTTTATCCTTCTACTTTAAAAGAAAGCATTATGAAGCAAATCTCTCTACTCATTGTATGCCTGATATTAAACGGCCTTGTTTTGGCACAAGAAGAAAAAACTATGGATTTTGAAAAATACAATCCACCTTCTACCTTGGTCGTTCCTGAAAATCCAACAACAAGAGCAAAATTTCCATTTATTGACGTACATAGTCACCATTGGAGAATGGCCACCATGGATCTGGATAAATTAGTTGGTGAAATGGATGAATTAAATATGGGTATCATCGTTAATTTGAGTGGCCGAAATAGTAAATTATTAAAAGACATGACCGATCACGTCAAAAAATCAGGTCATGAAAATCGGATAGTGGTTTTCTCCAACATCAATTTACAAAGTATTGACGAACCTGATTGGGCAGAAGAAACTGCCAAACAATTGGAATATGATGTGTCAAATGGTGCTCGCGGTTTGAAGATTTATAAAAGTCAGGGGATGACCAATAAAGATAAAAATGGAGATCGAATTTCCATCAATGACCCGCGTATTGATCCGGTGTGGGAAAAATGTGGGGAATTAGGAATTCCTGTATTGATCCACTCTGCTGATCCTAAATCTTTTTGGGAGCCTCATGATGAAAACAATGAACGATGGTTAGAACTCAAACTTCGCCCTCGCCGAAAACGTTCGGATACCGACCCAGCTCCATGGGAAACCATTATTGCCGAGCAGCACGACATCATCAAAAAACATCCTAATACTAAGTTTATTGCCGCCCATTTTGGATGGTTTCCCAATAATCTGGCCAAACTTGGGGACTTATTAGATACCTATCCAAATATGTACGTTGAATGTGGTGCCATAATAGCAGAGTTGGGACGTCAACCTCGAAATGCCAAGAAGTTTTTGACCGAATATCAGGATCGTATTCTTTTTGGAAAGGATGCTTATAATCCGGAGGAGTACCATACTTATTTCAGGGTTTTTGAAACCGATGACGAATATTTCCCTTATTACAAAAAATACCATGCCTACTGGAAAATGTATGGTTTAGATTTAGAAGATGAGGTATTAAAGAAATTATACTATAAAAATGCATTGAAGCTTATTCCGGGTTTGGATGCCAGTTTGTTTCCGGAGTAGGAAATTTAAAATAGTTTAAATAAGAATTGGGGATATTAAAAACCTTGGTTTTTAATATCCCCAATTCTTATTTATTTAATTGAATCGCCTAAAGGCGATTTTCCAGACACCGTAAACGGTATAGTACAACTAGAATGACACCATAAACGGTATAGTCCTATTTAAGGTTTACACAATAAAAATTATCTTTTCAGGTTAAGAAAATGTTATATCTCTTTTTTTTCACTATCTAACTAGGGGTATATTCCAATTAAGTTCATCTCATCACTGAAAACTATATACAACTAAAACGAAAGGAGCCTTTCATCTCTCAAGTTCAGTATTCATTAAGTCAACTATTATCACTTTCTGACGTGATCACGTTATCACGGGTTAAGGGATTCACGGTAATATACCCGAGTCCTTGAACACGTTTACACGAGAAACTGTGAAACCGTGAACACGTAACTACTTTTTCATTCACAAAAAACCAATTTAGCTCATGCAGAAATGCCTTTGCCTGGGGTTCTTATTCCTTTTTTTAATGAGTAATATGGAAGCCCAAAATGTCCAAAAAAATTTCACTATTAGTGGATATATTAAAGACAGTGCCACCGGAGAAGAACTCATTTATGCTAATGTTTATCAAAAAGATCTGGATTTAGGATCCACCTCCAATATTTATGGATTTTATTCATTAACCTTACCAGAGGGAACCTATCAAATAGACTTTTCTTATTTAGGGTACCAGTTAAGCTCAAAAACAGTCAATCTAACAAGAGATTTGGAACTTAATGTAGAATTAGCATCTGACGCTCAGCAACTGCAAGAAGTGGTGGTCTCGGATAAAAAAGAAGATCAATCAGTTGATGAGGTAGGAATGAGCAGGATGGATATTCCCTTAGAAGAAATCAAAAAATTGCCAGCACTATTTGGAGAGCCGGATTTAGTGAAATCTATTCAAACAATGCCTGGAGTTGCCAGTGCTGGAGAAGGAACTTCAACTTTTTATGTGCGAGGAGGTGGTGCAGATCAGAATCTCATTCTGATGGATGAAGCTCCCATTTACGATGTCTCTCATTTATTTGGATTGTTTTCAGTTTTCAATTCTGATATTATTAAAAGCGCAGAACTATATAAGGGAGGGGTTCCCGCAAAATATGGAGGGCGCTTATCTTCTTTATTGGAGGTCACTACCAAAGATGGTAGTGCCAAACAATTTAGAGCCAGTGGGGGTATGAGTACTTTATTAGGTAAACTAGCCTTGGAGGTACCTGTGGTAAATGACAAGGCCTCTCTTTTGCTGGCTGGCAGGCGATCCTATTTCGATTTGTTCATGGCTTTATCTGAAGATGATGAAGGGGATCGCATTTCATTTTACGATGTCAATCTAAAATTCAATTACAAACCAACCAACAAGGATCGAATTTTTCTTTCTGCTTATAGTGGTAGAGATATCTGGAATTTTGGGGATGATTTTTCTATGGACTGGGGAAATACTACCACCTCATTCCGATGGAACCACCTGTTCAATGACAAACTTTTTTCCAATCTAACATTAATTTATAGTGATTTTGACTATAAACTTGAAGATAAAACTGATGTAGAGGGATTCATTTGGGATGCCAACCAAAAGGAATTTTCATTAAAAGAAGATATCTCCTATTTCGTTCATCCCAGATTGACTTTACATATGGGTTATCAAGGGATTTATCGGATTTTTGAACCAGGAACCATTACCCCTAACGATCCCTCTTCGATTTTCAAGAAAACGACTCTTCAATCTCAATATGCTCTGGACCACGGGGTATATCTAGGAACAGACCATCAATTATCAGATCGCCTGGCCTTGCAATATGGGCTGCGACTTAGTTATTTCCAGAATATAGGGAAAGGAACCATCTTTGAATATTCTGATCCTCGGGATAATGTAAATGTAGAAATTATAGATTCTACTAATTATGGTCGCTTTGAGAATATAAAAACCTTCCTGAATCTGGAGCCTCGTTTTTCTGCTCGCTATAAAATAAATGCTGAGCAATCCATTAAATTCTCATACCAAAGGATGGTACAGTATATCCATTTGCTATCAAATTCGACCGTGCCTATTCCTTTCAATACCTGGGCACCAAGTTCCCCCTATTTAAACCCACAATTAGCGGATCAGGTATCCATTGGTTATTTTCGAAACTTTTCGAATAACACCTATGAATTTTCACTGGAAGCCTATTACAAAAAAGCAAAAGACATAACTGAATTTGCGGATAACGCCGAAATCTTTTTTAACAAAAACATTGCAACAGAGTACCGTCAAGGTGATATGGAGTCTTATGGACTGGAATTGTTTTTACGAAAAACAAAGGGTAGGCTAAAAGGACAGGCAAGTTATACCTGGTCAAAGGCTGAAGTGAACATTCCTACAGTGAATCGAGATCGAACTTTTCCAGCAAATCACGATCGACGCCATAATTTCAATCTACTGATGACTTACCAGTTGAGCAACCGATGGGAGTTTGGAGGCAGTTTTAATTATTCTACAGGTCGGCCCATTACACTACCAACAGGTAAATATGAGTTTGATGGCTATATCCTGGATTATTTTGCGCCCAGGAATTCTTATCGCCTTCCTGATTTCCATCGAATGGATATTTCATTTACTCATAATTCCAAGAAAAATGACACACGCCGATTTAAGGTGACTAAAGTATTTGGAATTTATAATGTATACAATCGGAAAAATCCATTTACCATTTATACAAGGGTAAAACAAGATGATGAGGGCAATATCATAGGAAATGGCCAGGAAAAAGAGGCCAGACTGATATACATGTTTGGAATTCTACCCTATGCGAGTATTAATTTTAGTTTTTAGTGCTGGGAGCAATCTTAGCAAAAGGTAATGCATTGTATTAAAGGTGATAAACAGCTATTAACGGTTAAAAACGGTTATTAACCGTTAATAGCTGTTCTTAACCGTTAAAAACCAATATTCACTACTACTTAAAGCCTATTCAGCCCTCCATTCCCATTGGAGATTCGGGCATTTTTAAGTAGAATTATTAAAATGACTTAGAAATTTAAATTAATAATGAAAAAATATTTCGTTCTATTCATTTCCTTCAGTTTCGCTTTTTTTGCTTGTGAAGAGACCATTGTTTTAGACTTGGATCAAACTGAACCAGTAATAATTATTGAAGGACTCATAACCAATCATAATCAGAAACATTTTGTCAAAATAAGCCGAAGTACTGATTATTATGCTCAGCAAGCTGCTGCTCCTGTAAGTGGAGCTGATGTTTTCGTAGAAGATGGAGAAGGAAACCAATTTTCTTTTGTCGAAACTGCAAATGGCAGATATGAATCTAGTGAAGAATTTGCAGGGGCTATCGGAAAATCTTATACTTTACAGGTTAGCTTCGAAGGGAAAACCTATACAGCACAAGAAAAAATGTATAGTGTAACAACGGTAGATAGCTTAACTTATCGATATGCTGAAGATTTGGACAGCACGGATGTAGAGGAAAATAGGATGCTGGAAGTGCTGGTTTACCTCAATGAACCCCAAGATGAAGACAATTATTATTTGGCCAAATTTTATCGAAATGGAGAGCCCCTTAATGATGATGGTACAACCGTTTATTATTTTAATGATGATGTTTTAAATGGTCGTATCCAGGATTTTCCTGTACCGGATTATTTTGCCTTTGGTGATTCTGCACGAGCCGAATTATATAGTATTTCAGCAGAAGGGTTTCGATTTTTTGCAGATTTGGAAAAGATCCTAAATAATGACGGGGGACTGTTTAGCGGAATTCCTGCCAATGCAAGCACGAATATAAAGGGAGGAGCTATTGGTTATTTTCAAGTATCAGCTATGGAGTTTACAGAACTTGTAATTGAATAAATAAGTTAAATTGAAGTAGTTAGAAGTATATGGAAGTATGTTGTCTATTGTCCAAACAAACTACTTCTATTTACTTCCATTCACTTCCATTTAATTGCAAATTATCATCTTTTTGCGTATATTTAAACCAAACTAACCAAATAAGCGCAAAATGAAAGTTTTCTCTAAAGTAATTATCAATAAACCTGTTGAAGAAGTTTGGGCTTTTTTTGACAATCCAGATAATTTATCAAAGTGGTTGACAGGTTTTGTCAGTTTTGAGAACATCAGTGGGCTGCCAGGTCAAGTAGGTACAAAATCCAAACACATTTACGAAAACAATGGAAAAAATCTTGAACTCATTGAGCTCATCACCAGTAGAATTGAAAATAAGGAATTTAAAGGCACCCTAAGCCACAAAATGATGGTCTCTACTATGGACAATCAATTTAAGGACTTAGGTAATGGAAGAACAGAACTTACAGCAGATGTAGAAACCAAATTTAAGTCCCTTGTTTTCCAAATATTGAGCCCAATAATGAAACGAAATTTTCAAAAAAGACAAGATGAGGATCTCCGAAGATTAAAATACGCAATTGAAAATGATATATAGCTATTTGTTAAGGGTGCCAAATTAGGGAGGTGATTAACGATTAACAAAATGATTAAGCAATATTTGTAAAAACCACCTGAACATCATCATCGTCTTCCAGTTTGTCAAGCATCTTTTCAATCTCCTCAAGCTGCTCTTCACTATATTCTACTGGGCTAGTAGGGATTCGTTCCAAAGCAGATTTAGTCATCTCAATACCTTTTTCCTCAAAAGCACTACTTAAACTTCCAAAACTTTTATAATCTCCATATACATAAATCAGGCCATCATTTTCGCTGATTTCCTCAAGCCCGGCATCAATAAGGTCGAATTCTAATTCCTCTAGGTCCATATCATCAGTTTTCTTAAACTGAAAAGCAGCCTTTCTTGAAAACAAGAATTCAAGTGATCCTGATGGAACCATTTCCCCTCCTGCCTTGCTAAAAATAGCTTTTACATTGGCAACTGTTCTATTGGTATTATCCGTAGCACATTCTACCACCACCATAACACCATGTGGCCCTTTTCCCTCATAAGTAAGCTCAGTATAATCCACTGCGTCCTTTCCGGTTGCCCGGTCGATAGCTGCTGCTATATTCGCTTTTGGAAGGTTCTGAGCTTTTGCGTTCTGAATAGCGGTGCGCAAAGCTGCATTCATTTCAGGATCAGGTCCCCCTTCTTTAGCTGCCACCGTAATGGCTTTTGCCAGTTTAGGAAATAGTTTGGACATTTTATCCCAACGCTTCTCTTTGGCGGCTCTACGATATTCAAATGCTCTTCCCATGTTTTCAATAATTATATAACAATGTAATTTCTTTTTCCAAGGCACAAAAATAAATAATTTAATACATTTTATACAGACAAGTTGCAAGGAAAATCATTCAATAATTAAATTGACGCTGAGGGTTTATTTTAAAGTTTTATGGGTTTATCAATTCAAACGCACACCAGGTTTGAATTTGAATTCATCTGTATTAAAAAATGAATGAAAAACTACCAACTTGATGAAAAAATTTACTCTTCTTTTTTCAGTTGCAATCTTTTTTAGCATGTTTTTAGATGCCCAAAATGAGGCCTATAATGCCTTTCGAATTGCTCAAGATAGTGCTTCTAAAAACCCTGAAAATTACCTGGCTCCTTTACTTGCTTTAAAACAAATTGAATTCAATAGCAATGATGCCCTATCTAAAAATATTATGGCTCAAGCCTTAATGACTTACTATTCCTTTGCTGGAGATTATAAAAATGCCCTCCGAGCCAGCGATTCGAGATACCCTAATTATTCAAAGATTGATCATTTACCAATTACCTATGATTCCAGTTTTGTTGAAGAACACCAATTTCTAGACGCTACTGAATACATTTTACAAGAGATTGAGAATAAACAGGTCGTAATGGTCAATGAGGCACATCACATCCCCTTGCACCGTTCTTATGTCTTGGGCTTATTGAAGGACTTCTATAAAAAGGGGTTCCGATATTTTGCACTGGAAACTTTACATCATGCAAAGATAAACGATCAGGGATATCCTAATTTTGAAAGTGGTTTTTACAGTCGCGAACCTCTATTTTCAGAAATGTTGAGAGAGGCTCTGAAGCTAGGTTTTACTCTAGTTCATTATGAGAATGACCAGAAATGTAATGGTGAAGGGAAAGATAGATCTTATTGCAATTCTTTTCGTGATTCCATTCAGGCCCAATATTTAAAAGACAGAATTTTACAGAATAATCCCAAGGCAAAAATTCTGGTATTTGCTGGATATGCTCATATAGAAAAAGAAAGTAAAAATGGCTGGAAAAAGATGGCTCAGTATTTCCAGGAATTAACAGGGATCGAGCCATATTGCATCGATCAGACCAAGATGATTGAAAAAAGTAAACCTATTATGGAAAGTAAATTGTATCGGAGCATAGTAGATTTGGTCAAACCGGAAGCTCCAATAGTGGCCCTTAAAAACAATAAGCCTATTGCCAACAGCAACTTTGTTGATCTCAGCATTATTCATCCCCGTTCTGCTTTAATTAATGATCGGCCTGATTTTTATAGTATCTCAGGAAAAAGAAAAACCTATTCACTTGATAAACACCCTTTAAAAAAAGGTTATCTGGCCCAGGCATTTTATAAAAATGAAAAGAGGCCCCGCGTTCCTGCTGACCAATTTATTGTAAAAACAGGAAAAGAATCACTTTTCCTATTTCCCGGAGAATACGAGATAGTGATTAGAAATAGCAAAGGATTGTTGGTTAAAGAAGAAGAAATTGTTCTGAATAAAAAATAAACTTTATCCCCCATTATTTTATTTGCAGTCCTTACCAAGCCATAATTTTTTAGTAGCTTTCGGTCCGTTCGAAGAAAACTTCTAATTAACGTAAGCTGCGATGCAACTTCCTAGTAGAAAGTATAAGGTAAAAAGTAGAAAGATATTTATCTAAAACAGTTAGCAACAGGCTATTTTCATTGGATTTCGTCCTTCTACTTTTGAGCATCTACTCAAGTTGTATCGTAACTTGAATTCATTAATTTCGAAATCAAGTAATGGTTTTATGGATTATTATAGCATAGCCGTCGTTTTAATAGCTTTGGCTGCCATTTTTGGGTATGTAAATGTCCGATTTCTTAAGCTTCCCAATACCATAGGTTTAATGGTCATTTCCATATTATTTTCCTTAGGTTTAATGGCAGCAGGCAGCATTGACAACCGTCTTTCCGAATGGGAAATTCAACTAGTCAGTCAAATAGATTTCAAAACGCTTTTGATGGAAGGCATGCTCAGTTTTTTGTTGTTTGCTGGTGCTCTACACATTGATTTCAAACAATTAAAAGAACAGCGGCTCCCCATTATCATTTTTGCTACAATCGGTGTGCTCATTTCAACTTTTTTGATAGGCGGCCTAATTTATGGTATCCTCCAAATGATTGGACTGGCACAGCCTTTTATTTACTGTCTTTTATTTGGAGCCCTTATCTCCCCTACCGACCCAATAGCTGTACTGGGAATTTTAAAACAAGCAGGAGTTCCACACAAATTAGAAGCTAAAATTGCAGGAGAAAGTCTTTTTAATGATGGCATTGGCGTAGTAGTCTTCATAACGATATATGAAATAGCAGGAGGTGGGGCCCATGGTGGACATGTTGGCTTCTCTGAAATTCTGACCCTTTTCGCAGAAGAAGTAGGAGGAGGGATTCTATTAGGTTTGTTAATGGGATTCATTGCTTATTACTTAATGAGAACCATTGACAATTATGAAGTAGAGGTGCTAATTACCTTGGCTCTGGTAATGGGCGGATATTACCTGGCCTCAATGCTTCATTTTTCAGGACCTTTAGCCATGGTAATTGCAGGATTAATGATAGGTCACGACCGATTTAGAACCAGTTCAATGTCAGAAACTACAGAAAAATATGTGGATCAATTTTGGGAACTCCTGGATGTTTTATTGAATGCAGTTTTGTTTGTTTTAATAGGCTTGGAAATTGTAATTTTACCCTTTAATCAATCCTATATCATAGCAGGCCTTCTTGCCATTCCCATTGTTTTATTAAGTCGATACATTGCTCTTACCATACCCATTAAACTCTTAGAACGCCAAT
Organism: Saprospiraceae bacterium; assembly: GCA_028285545.1. Taxonomy (GTDB): domain Bacteria; phylum Bacteroidota; class Bacteroidia; order Chitinophagales; family Saprospiraceae; genus JANQPA01. The sequence continues at coordinate 9,889 of JANQPA010000016.1, forward strand.
TGGATTTTATCCCAAAGACAAACCTGATTATGACCTGGGGAGGCCTCAGAGGAGGTATATCAATAGCTTTGGCACTTGCCCTTACCGGAGAAATGCCTCGAGATCTTTTATTGACAATGACCTATGTGGTGGTGGTATTTTCCATTATTGTGCAAGGCTTAACGGTGAAGGGTTTGGTGAAAAAAGTAGCAGCATAAAGATATTAGAAGGAAGGGCGCGGGCGCGCCCTTCCTTCTAAAACCCTTATATCTCTTTATTCTCTACATCCTTCAAGCCCAATCTATCTAAGATAAAGGCATAACTAAAAGCCGTTTCCTTCAATCGATCAAAACGCCCGGAAGCTCCCCCGTGACCGGATTCCATATTGGTTTTCAGTACAACGATATTATCATCTGTTTTTAATTCCCTCATTTTGGCCACATATTTTGCCGGCTCATGATAACGAACCTGGGAATCGTTTAACCCAGCAGTAACCAACATATGAGGATAGTCTTTGGCCTCGATGTTATCATAGGGAGAATAAGACATGATATAATCGTAATATTCCTTTTCATTTGGATTCCCCCATTGCTCCCACTCCTGTGTGGTCAATGGTAAGGATTCATCCAGCATCGTATTGATTACATCCACAAAAGGTACTCTGGAAACGATCACTTCAAATAGATCCGGACGCATATTCGATACGGCTCCCATCAATAATCCACCAGCACTTCCACCTGAAGCCGTTAACATATCAGGATTGGTATATTTTTCCTTTACCAGATGTTCGGCACAAGCGATAAAGTCCGTAAAAGTATTTTTCTTATTCAACAACTTTCCTTGCTCATACCACTCCTCTCCCAGTTCACTACCTCCTCTAATCTGAGCAATAGCATAAACAAAGCCTCTGTCTACTAAACTGAATACAGAAGACCGGAAATAAGGATCGGTACTAGAACCATAAGATCCATAAGAGTAAAGATGAGAAGGATTGTTTCCGTCTTTTTGCAGGCCCTTTTTATATAAAACAGCCATAGGAACCTTTACTCCATCCTTGGCAGTTGCCCAGGTACGCTCAACTACATAATCATCCGGATTAAATCCACTCGGGATTTCCTGTACCTTAAGAATAGTTGCATCGGCGGTACTAAGATCATATTCGTAAGTAGTTTGAGGTCTATTTAAAGACCAATAAGCGTATCGAACTTTCTTGGAATCATATTCTGGTGCACCACGATAGCCAATGGTATAAACCGGTTCAGGAAAAGAAACACTTTCTTGCGATCCATCTTTAAAATTCATATACCTGATTTCTTCTAGTCCATTAGTCCTGACAGAATAAACCAGAAAATCTGCAAAAACATCAACATTTTGAATTAAAACCTCTGGATCATGAGCCACCACTTCTTTCCAGCTTGATTTATCCGAAAATCCAGTCAAAGGTGCCTCCATAATTTTGGAATTTTTATGATCCGGATCTTTATAACGAATAATGAATTTATCCTTATGGTGACTTACGGAATACTCCACATCTTTTTCTCTTGGGGCAAACACCTGGAATTGTCCATCAGGATGGTCAGCAGGTAAATATTGAATTTCAGTTGTTGTGAAGCTACCAGAATACAAAAACAAATAATCATCTGTTTTACTCTTATAAATTCCCAAATTGAATTTATCATCTTTTTCCTCATAGACTAAAGCATCTTTTCCGGATGCTTCCAGTTTATGCCGATAGATTTGGAAAGGACGAAGAGCCTCGTTATACATTCCATAAAAAAGGGTTTGATTATCGTTTGCCCACTCGAAGTTTGAGCCAGCCTCAATTACATCTGGATAATCTTCACCCGTTTCCAGGTTTTTAAATTTAATGGTATACTCAACATAAGATCCGTTGTGATTAAAAGCATAGGCCATAATTTTGTTATCTGGACTGATGGAATATCCTCCAAAAATAAATGCATCATGTCCTTCGATCATTTTATTGCCGTCTATAAGGATTTCTTCCTCGGCCTCCAGGCTTCCTTTTTTACGACAGTAGATTGAATACTGCTTTCCTTCTTCGGTACGGCTATAGTAATAATATCCATTTCGAAGGGTAGGAACAGAGGTGTCTTCCTCCTTTATTCTTCCTTTTAATTCCTCAAAAATTTTATTTTGAAGGTCTTTAGTTGAAGCCAAAACTGTTTCCGCATAGCTATTCTCCGCTTCCAGATAATTGATAACTTCTGGGTTTTCTTTCTCTTTTAGCCAATAGTAATTGTCAATCCGGGTATATCCATGTTCCTGAAATTCAGAAGCCTTTACTGCGGCGGCTGGAGGTGACTCAAAATCGCTTTCCATGGCAATTTCACTCTTGGGAGTTTCATCATTTACTTTTTCCTGAGTACAACTAAAGGTTAACAGTAGAGTACAAGAACAAAAAAATAATACAAAATAACGTAGCATTAGATCCTTTTTTTGGTGATAAAATGGTGCAAGATTGAAACTTCAGTTTTTGAGATTTATTGTATTAATTTTTAAGGAAAGGGAATAGGTGATTTTAGACAATACTGGCTATATATACTAATAATCCATTCGCTGACGAATCTGTTCGGTTTTTTCTTTTCCCACAAATTTTTGGCAAAGGAATATGCCCAAATCCAAAGAAGAAGCAACTGCCCCTGCTGTAATAACATCTCCATCTTCTACAATCCGTTCTTTAATCACCTCTTTACAATACGGCTCTAACTCTCTGTAATTGTCAAAATGAGTGGTTGCTTTTTTTCCTTCTAAAAAACCTGCTGCTCCTAACAACAAGCTTCCTGTGCACACCGAAGATTTAAGTGGTATGTTTTTTCCGGTTTGTAACCATTTAATAAAGTTGGGATCCTCCTGAAGCGGTCGAGTACCAAAGCCTCCGGGGATAAACAACAGATCGTAATCACTTAGGTCATTATTTACCCTGTTGCATTGCATCGCCAGGCCAAAACTGTCTTTAATGACAGGCTGTGTAGAACATATGTCCCATCTTAATTGAGGGATAAATTTCATAGATTGAAGTCGGCTAATGGGGTCGTAAAGGCCAATAAAATCCAGGAGGGTGACTCCATCATAAAGAATGTATGCTATTTTCATAAAACTGTATTTATGCACACAATTTGCCTATTTTCTTGATTAGAATTTCAATTTTATTGGAAATAATTTAATTTTCGTTCTTCATAGCATTTTAAAAAAAGAATTATGAACAAAAATATTTCCTTTCTTCTGATTGGATGTTCCATACTCTTGGCTATCATTGTCTTTGAATCTTTCCAACAGTACTATTACATTACCACTTATAATTTGGCAGGTGATCGTGTAATTAATGTATGGGAATTAATGTGGGGGCACTCTTATCGCTGGTTAGTTTGGGCCATAACTGCCTTATTTTTGTTCCGCTACCTAGAACAAACTGCTGCTCAGCCCATGGATGGCTTAAAATTGGGGTTGATAGCTTCAATGATTCTAACTTTAATTTTTATTGACACCATCTTAATAAGTCTCCTAAACCTCCACCTTAATCATCACCCAATTACTCTTCAAAAATTATCTGAAAGTGTTACCTTTTTTGTTTTCCAGAAGGGACCAATTTTTATGATTGCCTACTTTTGTTTGACGCTATTCACCAGATACTATTACAAAACTAAAGATCTCGTTCTACGTATTGAGAGCCTTGAATCCATTAGAAAGACCAATACAGAATTGTATCAAAAACTGAAACGATCAAATGAAGAGGATACCAGTATTATCACCGTTAAAGTAGGGAAAAAAGTAAGATTCATTCCTGTTAACGATATCTCCTGGATTAGTTCCGATAATTACTGCGTAAAAATATTTACAAAAGACCAGAGAAAACATACCCTTAGAAGTTCAATGAAAAAAATGGAGGGCATACTTCCTGCAGATATTTTTATCAGAGTTCATAGAACAGCCATTGTAAATACTGAGGAAATAAAAGAAGTATTTTTTACCAAAAATCCCTACCTCAAACTAAAAGATGGCACCGAAGTAGACATTGCCTTGAGTAGGGTACCCAATTTTAGAAAACGGGTACAAACCATTTTTTGAAGTCGGAAGTCGGAAGGGGGAATTTATGCTCCCCAGATTAGGGAGTTATAAAGAAAGAAATTAATAAAGATTACTAAGCCCGAAATGCAATGTAGGGATTGGTAAGCTTTATGCTCGGCTTACTAACCTTCTTGTCTTTCAGCTTTTCGGATCAGGAAATAACCAATAATTCCAGCCAAAACCATATTAAGGATATAAGGTACCAATAATAAATTCATGGATTCTGGCTCGGGAAAAAAGTCATAAACGATATTAGAGGCTGCATTAAAAAAGGCATGCAATAAGATGGCCATAAACACACTTCCTCCCGTCTTAAGGTGAACATAGGTATAAACCATACTTAAGGCAATGGTATTAATAAAATACAGTAAAACGGTCCAAATGTTAACAGGCAAAAAACTGGGAATGGCAGCTCCAGGAAAGGTAAAAGAAGCCAGGTGCCAAACTCCCCAGGCCAAACCAACCAAGATCGTGCTTTGAATGATAGAATATTTCTCCATCAGCCGGGGTAGCATAAAGCCTCTCCATCCCAGCTCCTCTCCCATGGGTCCGAAAGGTAAAGCCAATAAAAACCAGGTGGGTATTCCAGCCAGGCCAGCCAGCAAAGTAAAAGAGCCATCCCCATCAAAGGATAAAATGCCTATCAGATGTGCTATTAAATACAAAAGAATCGGAAAGAATATGACAAAAACATAAAGTGGAATGCCATATTTGACCATCACTAATTTCCTAAAAAGAGGCTTTAAACCTTTTCTATTAATGATAGCCTGAATAATAATAGCGGCAATGGTTGGTCCATAAGCACCAATAAATCCAATCAGGGCCAATGGAGTAATGCCATCATTTTTTAAAATCAACTGATAGCTCGGATATAAAAAAGACCAGGAAATAAGATAGTTGAGCACCAAAAAAGAGGTGATCGGATGTTTTTTGACGAGCTCCTTCATACTAAATATTTAATTCACCTGATCTATCAGTCTTTTCCTTCGTTCCGCGACTTCATCCCACCAAGGTCGATATTTTTCATCACAATCTCGGTAGTTCTTTAAAAAAAGATTGCATTTGGCAAGAGCTTTATCGAGCTCTCCGTTTTTTTCATATAGTTGGGTCAGCCGGTAGGTAATAAAGCCATGGACCGTAACGTAATTGTTATAATAAAGTGGTAGATTTTCTAATCGGAGAATAGCTCTTTCGTATTCCTGTTGCTCTTCGTAAATGTCAGCGAGCATAAAGATCTTATCCACAACGCCAGGTATTCCTCTGGATAGAGGATTCTGAAAAGCAGAATCGATATAAACTAAGGCTTTATCATTGTCACCCTTTTGTCGAGTTTCAAATGCATTCAAGGACCAATGTAAATAATGAGTCAGACTCAATAAATCTTGATCTTTTTCACTGACGACAGCTAGTTTCTGTTGGTTAACCCTAAACTCTTCTTCCAAACCTAAGGCCCAGGCATACTTAGCAGCAAAAAAATAAGCAAAAGGCTGGTCCATAGCCCCAAATGTATCAAGTAATATTTGATAATTCTCTTCGAAAGGAAGATAATCCCGACCAACAATTAATAATGCTGTACGTCCCAAGCCCGTGTTCTCAATAGGTCCTGGATTAATAGAAGAAATCTCATTCAAAACAATGGAAGCTTCTTTCTCCTGTCCTTTCAAAATATGTATGGCATATTCAAAATACTTATTTTGGATCTCATTAAAAAAAGGTGCGAAGCGAGATCCTATTTCGAGTAATTCTAGTGGATCACTTGGTACTATTTGGTATGGCCAAAACCATAAAAAGTTAAACTCCGGATGGGAAGCTAATTCCTCCATTTGGCTGATTGAAATGCTGTCCTGCTGAGTCAACAATCTTATTTGATTAATAATCCATAAAGAGGACTCGGGAGAAGCATCATTCAAGACTTTCTGCAAAATTTCAATATTGCCCTCTCTCCAGGCAAGATCTGCAAGGTGCCTGAGTATTTCCTGGTTTTTAGGATCTAGCTCTTTGGATTTTTCTAACCAGGGCTTGGCCTCTTCTATTTCACGTCCATGATAAGAGTTATAATGAAATAGGTGTTCTGCCATCAAGAAAATAAACTCTGCATTGTTTTTGTATTTCTTAATAAGTTCTGCAAACAAAGCTTCATTACTTTCATGACCAGTGGTGTAAACTTTACTAGCCTCCACAAAATCCTGCCATTTAGGAGGCAATTTATCTGCATATAGATTTGCTTTTTGAAGATAGTATTTATTATTTTCAGCACCATTAATCCAAGCCCTTGAATAATATAATCGCAACCAGGCCATAGCAAAAGTTGAATCCAGGTTAACTGCTTTTTGAAAATGGTCGATAGCTTTGCTGAAATCCGTTTTCCGATATACTTGTTCCCCTTCCAGATAAGCTTTCAAGGCTTGTAGATTTACACTTGTCATGGTTGCAACACTACTAAAATTGCGGCCCTCTTTCTCAAACTTGTCAGCAATTAGTGATCTTGTTAGGTCATCAATTAATGAAGTAAGTTGTGCGTTAGGACCTTCGACTGTTTTTTTCACCAGTCTTTCTCCTTTACTGTCGTACTTGGTAGCAGAGATTTGTAAAGCATCATTAATTTCAAGGATATTTCCTAAAATAAATTCGCCTGACCCTAAACTACTTGAAATAGACATTGCTTCAGATAGAGAAGGGATTTCTTCAGCATTTTTTTCTAGTATATTAAAAATACGATTAGGATCAATTGGATTTATATCCGGAATGCCCTCCAATTTTGTACTCATTAGGTCCACCATTCCATTACTGAGGTATTGTATGTTTGAATTTGCACTTTGAATATCAAAAGGAAAAATGATAAGAGCACTTTCATCTATTGAGGCGGCGGCCTTTTTTGGTGTAAGGAAATAGACAAGCCCAAATAGGCTTAATAACAAGCCCAAAATTGCAGGAATAAAAGATCGCTTTTTACTTTTTGGGCTTTCTTTTAATTTGCCCTTCATTTCTCCCCGCTTAGGAAGGATCAAACCCTTATTCGTTAGAGCGAAAACTTCCATTGGTTCCACCACATTTTTAAACTCAAATTCTCCCAGGGATTGCATTTCAAAATCCTTTTGATTGGAAATGTGCTTTTTGATAGATTTAGAGAAAAGTACCGCTCCTGCAACGCCCAGAGATTCAACTCGAGAAGCAATGTTAACGCTATCGCCGTATATATTTTCTTCTTCAAAATAAACATCTCCGGTATGCAAGCCTATGCGAACGGGAATTATTGGGTCCGTTTGAAAAATCTGCTGAACCACCCTAGCACATTCCATGGCATTCACCGTACTGTCAAAAGTACAAAGACAACCATCTCCATAATATTGAATGATCTGTCCAAGGTATTGAGCTACTTTTTCATTTAAAGTATCTCTAAACTTTTTTACATTTTTTCTGGCGGCAGCTTCGTCACGCTGCATAAGAGAAGTGTAACCGACAATGTCAGCGAAGAGGATAGCAACTAGTTTCCGCTGTGCTTTGCTATTGGGCATAAAGGGTTTTATAAGTTTTCAAATCTACCGCATTTCAAAACTAAAAAATTTTGCCCAGATTTTATGAATGTTCCAGGGTTCCGGGGTTCCTTGTGTAAGGGATTACTTTGCTTGGAGTGTAGTTGATTATTATAGCTTTTTTTTACGCTAATTCCGAAAATTTTGCAGACATATATTTGCTGAATTTGCGAAATTAGCGTGAGAAAAAAGCTCCAAATAACAAGGCCACCTTAAATTTAGATTTACTTGACAAGGAACCCTGGAACTTCTGAACCCTGGAACAACGAAACTCTTACATTCTATTATACTGCTTCTTATAAGCCTTCTTAAACAACTTGAACCTGGAGTTTTTACTCATCCCTATTTCAAAATGCTGGAAAGTATCCTTATAACTTCGTCCTCCATATACCCTATAGTTGACGCTAGCCATTTCCCTGGCCAGGTTTTCTATCTGTGCAGGAGAGAAGGATCGGTCTTTTAATAACCTTTTCAACAAGTCATTGCTAAAAGACAGTTCGGTTCTGTCTGTACAATAAGTATGAACTACATATGCCCAGAAGTCATTATTTCTAATCTGAGGTACCTTCCTCTGATAAGGAACCAGGTTTAACTTGAATCCTTTATTAATGATATTGTCCAGATAAAAAGTATTCAAAGACTGATAAGCCTCCTGGTACGCCTTGAAATCATATTCGCGTTTGCTTGAGTAGACCTTATCTTGAAGACGTTCCAATTCCAATTTTCTTTTTTGGAAAATACTGGCAGCCTCATAGGCATTAATTTTCCTCCGAATAATGTTTATATCAATCCCACATTCTGGATATTCTTCAGCTAAGGTCAAGGCCTCCTGATAATAGTTTAAGGCGTCGGTATAATTATTTCTGCTCAAAGCATCATCACCAGATTCCATCTTGAAGAAGTATTGCTGGCTTCTACTTTGGCATATTTCACCAAAAATATCCTGCTTAAGGGCTTTAATCTCCTCCATAATAATAGCCGAAAGAGGCAGATTATACAGATCCATAAAACCAATCAATTTGCGATAAGCAGCAATCTGGGATTCCTGAAAAGTTTGAACTTTGGCATTTTTTATCTGGTTCTCCACTTCTGCAGTATAGGCATCATTTCTTCTTCTTTGAATTTCATCTGCCAAACCTGGTCTTCGGTAAGAAGCGGGTGCATTTTCTATCCCATTAAGAGCTTTTTCATATTGATCAATACTTTCACGGTAATTTTTGGACTGGTACATCTGGCCAGCTAGTCTGTAATAACGAACAAAACTAATTCCGGATTTAACCCTTTGATATTCTTCATTTGTAAAAATAGAGGTGTGGGTCTGATAATATTGATCCAATTGGTCTTCCAGTACATTCGTGTTAAAATCATTACGATCTAATTTCTGAAAAATACTGGTTTGGAATCCATTGAACACATCCTGATACAAATGGACAAATCGCTGTTCAATTCTCTGAGCTCCACTAAATTCATTGTCTTCCTTCAACTGTAGATATAATTCATCCAACTGAGCGATCCCAGTGCCCATTGTATTTTCTCTTTTTAAAACAGCCCCTAGGTTTAATAATTGCAATTCATAATATTTAAAGAAGGCATTATTTAGAGCTCCTCTTAGGTTGCTATTGGCAAATTGTGGAGCCATATTTTGGCTAAATGGCTTCAGTTTTACCAAACGAACACGAGCTGCATTATACTGGCCCCTCTCCATATCCCTGACACTCTGCTGTACTCCTTGCTGAGTCAGTGTCGTAAAAAGAGATTTCAACTGGTTGACCTGCCAGGTAGCGTAAATCGACTGATTACTTACATACAATTGGTATGCTGATTGTAGTAGATCAAGGGTAGCAGGTGAAGTAGGATTCACATTGCTGGCTTCTTTCAATTTCGCCAATTTATAATCAAACTCCTGACGATCAATTTCTTGAAATTGAGCTTGAATTGGGTTATTGGAAGGCACTACCCAATACCTGTTTCCCTCTAGTTGCTGAGCCTCCCTAAGTAAGGATCGTGCTTTTTCAAAATTATTTTGCCCAGAATACCTCATCGAACTTTGAAGATAGAAATTATACAGTCGCTGATAAGCACTGGATACCGGCATCTCCCCTAGTAAATCATTGGAATATTTTTGATATACATCTGCAGCCAGTGACAATGTATTTTTCGCTTTATCAAAATATTCAAGCTGATAATCTTTCTCTGCATTTTTTAACATACCGGCATAAACATCTCTAATCACATCTCTTCGTTCTGTTTCCAAATGGCCACAGCCATCGCCACTGCTGGTTACCCCTCCATAATGGGAACAAAACTGAATAGCTCGGTCGTATCTATCAATTTTTTCATCCAGGTAACGCTCAGATCTTGCAGCTTCAATGAGTCTATCAAACTCATTGGAAATTAGTCCTCGGCGTTCTCTGACAATCCGTTGTTGCAATTGATGGCGTTCTCTTCTATTCAACTGCTGGGTCAACTGGCTAGCATAATCCAGTCTTTTTAAGCGTTCTTGAAAACTACGTCCTGAAAATCGGAGTACACTATTCACCTCATTGGAAATTAGATAGGCCATTCTTTCATTAATCTTGGAATTGTAAGATTGTTGTAAGTAGTTCTGGTTAATGGCCTGGGCCTGTTCCAGGTAAGCCATCTGACTCTGGAAAGAACCCTTGTTTTGATACAGCAAATAATCCAATTGGTTATAATGTATCTGATGCTTTAGTCTGCGAATTTCTTCCCAGCGCTCATCCGGAAGTTGTCCCTTATACATCAATCGCTCTGCCTCTTTAAGCATTTCCTTTTGTCTTTCATAATCCCTGGTTTCAGATATATCCTGAACCAATTGTGTAAAGTTTGCATTAAAGGCATTGCTTCTGGCTGTATTAATTCTTGCCTGACAGTTTTCCGGTGCATAGGCTTCTCCACATAAGCCCTCTGCTTCAGCATAATAATTCAGCTGATCCCGAAGATCATGGGTTGAATTGGCCTTTTGTAGTAGTCGGTCTAATTCAAGAGTATAAATTTTTCGGAGCTGAACATTAATAGATCGGCTACAATGATGGTGCAAATGATGTCTGCAAATATCTCTGGCTTTTAAAAGTTTTTCCTTTTGACGATCGAAATCCGAAGTTGCAAAAGCTTCTTCTATCAAATCATCATATTGCCTTTGATAAACCAATCGATTACAATTTCCTATCCCATCAAATTCATTGCATATCTCCCTGGCTTTGTCATATTCTTTATCTTGCAAAGCGTCATTAAACAGGTTCTTGGCATGGGAAGAAATTGCAGAATTGCAATCACTAATATCTAACATGTAGCCATAATCATTGCAAAAACGACGGGCAGAACGCAGAGCGCCCATACGCCGGTGAATGTCAGATCTGGATGCGCTTGCCTTATTGATAAGTTTTCGATATTCAGAGCGGTAGGCGTCTTTAACTCTTTGTCTGTGATCATTGGAGGCATAAGAGGCCTCACTCAATGCTCTGGCTTTATCCAACCAGTCCATTTTATCATTATATCTGTTACTTTCAGAGGCTTTCCTTAATAACCGACTTATTTCTGCTCCGTATGCAGATCGAAGTTTAGATTGGACAAGATCTTCACAATTGTTTTTTAATTCTTCAGAGCAAATGTTCTTTGCTTTTAACAGAAATTCCCTTTTTTCTCGAAATGAATCAGCTTCATCGGCCTTAGCCACTAAATCATCAAACTGCTTTTGGTAGCTGTCTTTTGACCCCTGATTTCTGGTTTCGCCTCTCGGTCTTCGTTCTTCCTCTTTTATTACCACCTCTGATTTCTTTTTGGTAGTATCTTTTTTAATCCGCCTGGTGATTGGATTTTGGGCCTCTACCGAAAGCGATAGTGTCATCACTAAAGATAAAATCAGCATTAATTTCATAGATCGCATAAAGCTTCGGTTTTTTTGAAGGTGTAAAACTTGATTGATAGATTGCTTAAAATTAATTTCTTTCTGCATTCTACTAACAAAAAACAACACTTTCAATAGCACTATTCTCAATTAACAGCACCATAACCGATACCCCTAACTTACCTTAAAATTTTTAATGCTGATTTTACCAATTTTTAGATTTTTTTAAGTAACCAAACTATGTATTAATATTTTAACTTATTCTTAATTGACTGAAAAAGTGTGAAGAGCAAAAAATCTATTTTTTCACGATTTTTCCACTTCCCACTATCTTTTCGTTTAAAACTTGTGGATTCCCAGCATAATAAAGGAAGCGAGGGCCTACAATTTCGGCATCCAATTCACTAAGTACTTGAATTCTGGCAATACCCTTAGATTGGTCGGGTGTATTTATCCTTACCCTCGCTTTTTCAGATTCAAGATTATAAGCGACTAAATCTCCAAATCCATAAATATTCAAATCAAATATTTTTGTTGAGCCTGCCAATTGGACATTACCTGTCCCCTGCATTTGAAGCTGAAGGCTGTCGGTATTGACTTTTAATTTAACCTCCGGTGCACCACCAATATCCAGAATCAAGTCATCAGATTGAATGAAATTAGTGCTTACCAGAGTACCTACACCTTGTGTTTTTATTTTGGTCAAACTAGTATAAGTAATTTCTACTTCCATGATCCGTTCACCTCGGATTCGCCCTTCTGTATAAATATGGAGCTGAGCATTCTTGACTTCGGATTTAATCTGGTCAATAAATTTTTGATCTGCTCTTACTTTTAATGCTTCTTTGGGGCCCTGTTTCAAATACACATTAACAAGGCCACCAATATGCAATTCCTCAAATTCGTCAATTGTCCTTATTTGTTCTTCTACCCATAAATGCTTCCAGGCATAAAAAAGGATCAACAAGCCAAGGCCAATCATGGTAATTTTAATAGATACCTTTATGAATCTCATAATTACTGCCATTCTTTTATTTGGTACTGAGTAATGGGTAATGAGTATTGAGAAAATTTTCTCAATACTCATTACCCGTTACTTAAAACTATTCTTTCACATAAATGCGATCTTTATCCAAGTTTTTCCCTTGTAAAAATTGAAGGATAGCTTCTCCCACCTCCGGACTACTCATAAATAAATCATGCCCTGCCCCTTCTACAATAATATGCTTATGGTTCTTAAAGCCTTTAGTAATCTCCAGAGCAGCCGGAATATAGGTCCTTCCATCGAGGTCTCCATTCAAAAATAAGGTGGGAATGTCAGTCTTTGGATTTTTTCGAAAATCCTTACCTAGATCTGGGAGTCCTAGTCCCTGAACAAGATCCGGATAGGGGAAATTGGTAGTTCTTTCCAATAGAGCAGTTTGCCCCTCTCTTTCGATCATCTTAAATCTTTTGGGAGAAATACCCGATGCAGCATCCATCACTAAAGGCATTAACCTTTGTCCACCCATATAAGATTTCAGTCCTGCCAAATAGGGAGCAACAATAGAATAATTATCCGATAACAGAGTTTTTAGTAATTCTGGCAGACGCTTTGAATCTCCAGGATTTTTAAGCATCCCAAAGGAGATGAAAAGCTGCATATCTAATTTACTGATACCCACCGTTCTTTCTTCCTTACTTCTTTGGTCCGTGTAGGTAACCATTTTAGGGTTCTTTTCCAGTTTCTGGAAGAGTGTTTCCATCATTTCCAGAATATCATTTGACGGATCTTCTTTTTTTAAATGCTGATTTAAATGATCCAAAAACTCCTGATTATAGGCTGGTCGTTTAACGGTTTGATCCAAACCTTCCACAGAGGCTAAAACACAACGATTAATACTTTTTTCGTACAGTTTAATCGTTGCAAAGGCCAAATGTGTGCCATAGCTAATTCCCCAAAGATCAATCTTTTCAACACCTAATGCCTTTCTCAAGTCTTCTAAATCATGGGCACTTTCTTGGGTTGTATATCCATTAATATCTATCCCTTCTTTTTTCCAAAAATCAAGACAGGTTTTAGCTGCTTTTTGAAGTCTAGGTATATAATACTCCCTACTTCCTGGCACCGATGGGTCAATCTCTGCGATGGCGGTGCAGTTGGGAATATCATTATTAGACAGTCCAGTCCCTCTTTGATCGAAGGCAATCACATCCGCAACGGATCTTAGTGCCATAAATAAATCAAAGCGCGGGCCTTTTGCCGTTCCTGTTCCAGAACCTCCCGGACCACCTGCTAAATATACGATAGGAAATCCTGGATTAGGATTGGTGCTTTTAAAACGAACAAATTGGAGTTTGATTTGTCGGCTATTGGGATTGCTCCTGTTTTCGGGGACATAAAAACTTCCTCGTTCTGCATTTACCTCCTCTCCTTTTCTATTTTTAAAAACATATGGTTCGATCACTAATTTTTCTGTTTGACTGAATAATAAGTTAGAAGCAATAATCAAAAAAGCGAATACCTGAATTATAATTACTCTCATTGGTAAAAGTTTTTATTAATAATGCAGGCAAAATGCATCACTGAGGAGAAGTATTCGTCTGATTCGGTCCAGATGCACTTTTTTCTAGCATCTTTTTGTACTTAAGAGGAGTCATTCCCATCTGTTTTTTAAAATAAGCATTGAAAGCGGTTTTAGAGTTGAATCCAGATTCCAGTGCCAGGCTAAATAAGGTTAAATGTGAAAAGGCCGGGTCCGAAAGTTTCTTCTTAAATTCCTCTAATCGGTATTCATTGATCAAAGAATAGAAGGATTTCCCTAAATTTTGATTTAGCACTTCAGATAATTGATGCCGACTAATCCCTAAATGATCTGCCAATTGAGTAGCCGTCAAAGTCCCCTCTAAAAAAGGTTTTTCTTTTTGCAGGTAATCTAATAGTAATCTTGCTTCTGTGGAGGGTTCCAGGGTTTTTCTGCCTACTTTTAATTGGTTTTTGTTGATTTTTATAACCGTTTTGCTGTCCTGACTGCCAGGTAAGGTTGCTTGATTTAAGGTTTGAAAAGTCATTAAATATATGAGTAAAAACAAACCAAAGAAGTAAAAAATTTGGTAATCATAAACTGGATAAACACTATAAAAATTGATCATTACGGCAATCAATAAAACAGCAGATAATACCGACAATGAATAAGATAACAACCTCGCCCAGGTCAATTTAACTTTTTCGGTTTCGGTATATTCATTTTTCAATTTTTTCACATGATCATTGACCAATTGCAGGCAACGCTCTGAATAGAAAAGCCCCGATAAGGCCGTAGCAAATTGTAGGATAAAAAAATAAATCCTGTAGTGATCAATGCCAGCAGAGATAATGGAAGTAAAATAATCCAGGGCTTGAATTTTTTTCTCTCCATTTTTAAAAAAAAAGGGGCAGAGTACTATCAAATTTATGATGTAGGGACTTAAGTGCCATAAATCAAATGATTGCCAATTCAATTGATTTTGGCTCCATTTTTTTAATTGAAAAAAGATAAGGGGGCCAAATAATAAGGGCATCCCCCAGCTTAGACGGATGAGGTGGGGAAATTCTACTAGAATTTCAATTTTCTCAAAAGTATACAAGACACAGCTTATTCCCAAAGTCAATAATAAGGTGGCAAGTATGTGCTGGTTTTTACGAAAAAAAAGGATGCAAGCAAAAATTAGGGCCTGGATGCCCCCAACCTTAAGGATAAGACTTATCAAATCAGGCATCCCAACTATTTATAGAATCAAACATCTTCTACAGAAACAGTTTTAGGAAGCACCTCATGTTCCACTCCTTCCCAGAAAACATCTAATTTTTCGCCATTGGAATTAAAAATCCGTTTTACAAGTCGAAGTTGGTGGGTGTACTTTCCTTGTTGTTCATCAAATATTCCAAAATGATCAATTTTGTCAATTCGAACTTTTCCAAAGGAGTGTAAGATCCGTCCATCAGAAAGGATTAAACCTGTATGATGGATGCGGCCATTTCGGTTTTGAAAAAAGGCCAGATCACCGGGAAGAGCTTGTTCAATAAAATCAATATTTTCTCCGCAGTAAACTTGTTGTTCGGCAACTCTTGGTAGTTTAATTCCAACCATTTTATATACCATCTGAGTTAAGCCTGGTGCGTCAATACCAAAAGGGGACCTTCCTCCCCACTGGAAGGGTGCATTCAAATAACGGCGAGCCACCTTCAAAATAAAATCAACAGGCTTTTTAATATCATCCAATAATACTGCTTGGCCACTAAAAGTAAAGGGAATATCTCCTAAACTAAGCCGGATGCCATCAAAATTGGGCAGTTGAGCACCTAAAGGAATCGCTAAAAATTCATTTTCTCCCATGATGGCTTGGAAAAGCTCAAGGTTGAATGCTTTCTCATTTTTATAATCATGGTATTCGGAAGGAGTAATGGCTTTGACCTGGTTAGACTTTATCCAGCCAATGGATTTATCCCAATGACACTGTATTTGAAACCATTGTCGGCCTTTGCGTTCTAAAATTTCAAAGACTTCACCAAACAATACTTGTGTGATCATCTCTGCTTTATCAGCGGGGGTGGATCGTACTGCAACCACACTTAAAGGGCAAATACCAAAGGTCATTGACATGCCGTATGTTTTTTCTACACTTTATTAATTCCCTATTATACAAATCTAATAAATATTTTATAGATATGCAGATTAGTAGATGTGTAGATTAGCAGATTAGTAGATGTGCAAATTGAAAAATAAATTTGCACATCTACTCATTTGCACATCTACTCATTTGAAGGTTTATTTCTTAATGCCGGGCACATTTTTGGGAGCAAAATCTTGCCACCAGAAGGTTCCCAATTCTTTTTTTGTTGGATGTAATTCATCAAGAGAATCTCCGTTGTATAACCTTCCATTTTTCATAACATAATCAATGGCATTGGTGTGGCGAATATTTTCTAATGGATTTTCATTAAGAATGATCAGGTCAGCTAATTTACCAGGTTCAATAGAACCAAGATCCTTTTCTAAGCCTATTGCTTCAGCACCAATAATAGTAGCCACCCTTAATGCATCATGCTCGGACATACCCCCAGCTTGTAAAGCCCATAACTCCCAATGGTAACCTAAACCTTGCAATTGACCATGACTGCCTACGCCAGCTCTTCCTCCAGCTTCGACCAGGTCTTTTGCAAATTCGGATAATTCCACAAATACATGTTCTTCTTCCATGAACCAACCCGCATTTCTTCTTCTAGTTCTGGAGTCTAAATTATCATGTGGCATGAAACGGGTAAGTTTTTCATTGGCATGAGGGTTTTCATTGGCATAAAAATAGTTTTCTGCCCAGGGGCCTCCGTAAGCTACTAATAAGGTAGGAGTATAAACGGTTCGTGAAAAAGCGACCATATCCACAACATCCTTATACAAAGGAAAAATAGGGAATGAATGTTCATGTCCTGGATAGCCATCAATTACCTGGGTCAGGTTTTCTTTAAAATCAAGCCCTCCCTCTGTAGTTGGCATAATGTTTTGCTCCTTAGCAGCAATAATCAACCACTGCCGTTGCTGGCGGTTTCCAGACAGATACATTTTGATGGTTTTGGTATTATAATAGCTGCTGTACCGCTTCATGATATCATTGGCATGCTCTTGGTTGCTTATATTGGAACTTCCAAAAATACCAGGCCCTGTAGAATATACTCTTGGGCCTATTAGTTTACCGGCATCTACCAAATCAGCATAGGTCAAAACATCAGTGGTTGAAGTTTGAGGATCTCGTGTTGTCAAGACCCCAAATGCTAAATTGGTCAGATAGGGCCAAAACTCTCCTCTGTGCAAATTAACAGGATGTCGAAAATGGGCATGTGTATCTACAAATCCAGGTATGATTGTTTTCCTTCTCATATCCATTACTGTTGCTCCGGAAGGAGCCCTCAGTCTTTGGCCAACTTCTTTGATCCGGTTATTTTCAACTAGGATATCTCCCCTTTCAATCACTTCTTTCCCTTTCATGCTTATAATCCTGGCATTTCTCAGAAGTATAACACCCTGTGGAATATCTCGCGAGGCCATTACTTCAATCCTATATTCATCAGGGCGGAAAGATTTTTCTCCTTCCTTTTTTGCGGCCCCAGTATCAGAAGCTTCCTGGGCAGTTTTTAAGCTATCTGCAAAAGCCTGAGCCGCTCCTAAATCATAGGTAACAAATGCATTACCGATGGCCCAATGGACCTTATCGGCATCATTTGCCCAGACAGGAAACTGTCCTCCTATATCTGTCAATTTTTTGGCTGGAAAGCTTGTAGCCAAAGGATTTGCTACCGAAATGGTAGCAGCTTCCTTTCCCACCATTGGAACGGTTACTGTAAACAAATCCATTCCGATCTGGGCGAGAGCCTGATCTCCTTCAGGAGCCATCCGTATCCAAAAAGCATTGGGTGCATTTTGGGCACCAGGTGTTTTTTTTCCGCTCACCTTAACATGAAATTGCTCGTCTGTACCATCCCAACGAATAGAAGAAAGGCCTTGAGAGCCAGATAGGTAAATTCTGTCTTTATTTTTAACAAAATGAGGATTGATTCTTCCTTTTGTATAGGCAATAAAATTATCGCTAGACCCATTGGCATCCACCCACACCAAATCGCTTGTTCCTCTAAATGCTGTACGTCGTAAAGCATTTCTAAAGTCCTGGGCTTTTCCTTTTATTAAAACAATCTTAGTCCCGTCATTTGACCATACGGGACTTTGATAAACACCATTATCTCGGTTTAGCTGCGTAAGTTGGCTACCATCCGACTGCACTTTGTAGACTTTACCTCCTTCTGCTTCCCAGGTAATGAAGGCCAGCCAATTTCCATCCGGCGACCAGGTGGGTTGTGCTTGTGTTTCATTTATATTGGTCAATTTTTGGGGAGTGCCTCGGGGAAGATCCATGACGTATACTTCATTCAGAGCCGTAAATGCCAATTTACTACCATCAGGGGATGGGGCAATATCCCGTATCTGAGTAACCACAAATTCAGGGGTATCTTCAATGGGATAATCAAAGTCTAACTCCGCTCCCAGGTCAATTTTTCCTTTAACACGAAAAGGTATCTCCTCGGCAGTTTTGGTTTCGATGCCAATTTTCCAAATTTTACCTCCATAAGAAATGACGATGGACTGATTGTCGGGAGTAAATGAAAAACCGGGCAAAACATCTCTGGAAGCCTGTGATTCCTGATCATCATGCTGAATAGGATAGGCTAGCCAATCTTCATCACCCGTTTCTAAATTACGCCGGATTAGGCCAGTTTCATCATCATGCCTGGTGGCATAAACCAACCATTTGCCATCACTAGACAAGGTAGGTCGAAAAGAAGAACCATATCTGGCACTTTGTGGGATTATTTCACTGGTGTGGCGATCATAGGTAGCTAATTGATACTGAGGTAGACTGGCATTATAATTCCACATGCCATTTCTCCGGGAAAACCAAATATAGCGTTCATCGGCACCAAAGGCTCCTTCAAGCATCCGCAAACCGTTGGGTTTTGAAACTAATGCTGTTCCAGATCCCCCATCTTTATGGTAGAGCCATAATTTGTGAAGGTTAGCACCAGATCGTTTGGAAGCGATCATATATTTTCCATCGGGAGACCATTCGGGAGATTGGTATCGATTACTGTTCCCTTTGGTAATTTGCTTCTTTTCCTGGGTTTCAAAATGATAGGTCCAAATATTCTCTCCACCCGATTCATCTGAAATGTACACCAACTCCTTACCATCCGGGCTATATCGAGGTTGATAATCAAATGGAAAGCCACTGGTTATTTGGCTTGCTTCTCCTCCTTCAATGGGCAGGGTATATAAATCTCCTAGAAAATCAAAAACAATGGTTTTGCCATCCGGGCTAATATCCAGAGCCATCCACGAGCCCTCATTTAAATCAAATTCAAAAGTTCTTCCCGTTTCAAGAGGCAAATTTTTATTTTTCTTTTGGGTAGAATCAGCCTCAGTCGAAGCATCTTGACTAAATCCAGATATCGATAAAAAAATTAACAGCAGAAATGTTTTAAGCATTTTTTGATACATAGCCATGTGGTTATATGTGATTAGGTAATGTCAATATCAATATCAATGTCAATGTCAATATCAATGTCAATAGCAATAGCAATGTCAATGTCAATAGCAATAGCAATGTCAATGTCAATGTTGAAGGGATTGATGATTAAGGTACGGAGAATGTAGAACTTGACACTGCTTAAATATATTCAAAAATTAAGGTGTTAAAATATCTTGTGATTTTCTTTTATCAAAAGTTACTATTACCCTTCTGAGCAAGTAATAATTATTTACCTTCAACGTTTTTGTTAAGTACCAGAAAAATTCAATAGCTTCGGGACCAATAGAAAAAATGACAATCCGAATAGATGAGAAAGTTACTCTTTTTAGTTATAGGTGTTTTGATTTTTGCAGGTGACCTTAAGGCTCAGGATCCTCAGTTTAGCCAGTTTTTTGCCGCTCCGCTAACCCTCAACCCTGCACTTTCAGGAGCTTTTAATGGAAGATACCGTGTAGGGCTTATATATCGAAATCAATGGCAAAATCAACTTGAAACTCCTATAATTACCTATGCTGCTGCTGCGGATTTTCGATTTGGACTGCCCAGTTCGGGAAAGAAAACACAGGATGGTATTGGGGCAGGAATTGTGTTTTATGCGGATCGATTTGGAAACACCGGATTTACTACCAACCAGATCTCAGTGTCCACCGCTTACCATAAATCTCTTAGTGGTTTTAACGATCAGTACCTCACGGTGGGAGCGCAATTAGGTATTGCTCAAAGAAATGTAAACTTTGAAAACATCTTCTTCAACGATCAATTTAATGGGACCAATGGATACACCGATCCCACCGGAGAATTTTTGCCAGAAAACAACTTCACCTATGCCGATTTGGGGGTAGGATTGAATTATACCTGGGTACCACGATCTGGAACTGCCGTTTTTGCTGGAGCTGCTGTTCATCATATTCTGGAACCGCAAGTTTCTTTTTATACCAATGCCGAAAATCCAGATGATAATAATGACAATATTTTACACCGAAAAATAACAGCTTATCTTGCTGGTCAGATTCCCTTATCTGATGCATTACAGTTTCATCCACGTGCGTTGACTCATATTCAGGGACCACACAGGATGGTCAATGCTGGAGCTAATTTAAGAATGCTGTTTAATGAGGTTGCAGGTACTGCCCTTCATGTTGGTGGCTGGGCCAGAGTTGTAAAAGGAACTCAGGCACCCTTTGTAATGGATTCAGTAGTAGCCATGGCTGGATTTGAATTTAGCAACATACTTATCGGTTTAAGTTATGATATAGGAGTAGGAAGCCTGGAAACAGGGAACCCAAGGACAAGGAGCATTTTTGAGGTTAGTATCGCTTATTTGGGAGATTATGATTATTCTTCTGTCTTTTGTCCTAAATTTTAGAGTTGTACATTTTCTACAACCTCCAAGCCATAACCTATCAGACCAATGCGCCTGCGGGGATGGCTACTTAAGAGCTTCATTTTACTGACCTTAAGATCTCTAAGAATTTGGGCACCAACTCCAAAATCTCTCTGTTCCATATCATTTTTTACTGAAAAGGAATCTCCTTTTTGTAACAAGTTTTGATATTGTTCCAGACGCTGTAGTATGGCATCTTTTTTCTCACCATGTCGCATGTATAATAAAACTCCCTTACCCTCTTTAGCTATTAATTCTACAGCACGATCTAATTGGGCCCCATAACCTTCGAATAATGAACCAATGATTTCCCCAGTTTCAGTAGAAGAGTGAACACGAACCAAAACAGGATCACTTTCTTGCCATTCTCCCTTTTTTATAGCCAAATGGACATCACCGGTGGTCAGCTGCCGGAAAGCAATCACTTCAAAATCACCAAAACGGGTAGGCAAAGTAACGGCTATTTCGCGGCTGATAAGCCTCTCATGCCTCATCCGATAAGCAACAAGATCTTTTATGGCAATAATTTTCAGATCAAAACGCTCTGCTATTTTTATAAGCTGAGGGAGCCTGGCCATGGTGCCATCTTCGTTTAAAATTTCAACCAAAACTCCTGCAGGATAAAAGCCAGCCAAACGAGCCAAATCAATAGCTGCTTCAGTATGGCCGGTACGGCGAAGTACCCCTCCTGTTTTTGCCCGTAAGGGGAAAATATGACCAGGACGAGCAAAATCACTTGAATGGGTCTTTGGATCGACAAGCGCCAGAATTCCTTTGGCCCGATCATGGGCAGAAATACCTGTGGTGCATCCATGCCCAATCAAATCTATCGAAACGGTAAAGGCAGTTTCATGAAGAGCAGTATTGGAGGACACCATCATTTCCAGATCCAATTCATCGGCTCTGTTTTCATCTATGGGTGCACATATAAGTCCCCGGCCATGAGTAGCCATAAAATTGATTATTTCAGGGGTAATACACTGAGCCGCGCAAATGAAATCCCCTTCATTTTCTCTATCTTCATCATCTACAACAATGACAATTTTACCATTTTTGATATCCTCAATTGCTTCATCAATGGTATTTAGGGTAAACTTTTCAGTTTCTTTTAGTAGGTTGCCAGACATTAGTTTTTATTCCTTTTAAAAATTTCCAAAACCCAGCCAGGAGGGCTAAATTCATCAATACGAAATACCTTGCCCCTCTTAAAGGAACCAGGTGAATTTTCATCATTGATAATATCCAATCTAACAAAGGTACAACGATCAGTGATATAACCAATAATAAAAAGAAAAGTTGGTAAAAAGTTTGACCTTGCGCAGCAATATAGCCTGTCACAAAAATCATAATCAATAAGAAAAAAGGACCCCACCAGCGCAAAATTTTATGAGAAAAAAAGGCAAAACTCAAGGGTTTCAGAGGAGGCCACCATAAATTGGCAAAATGGACTAAATTTTGAAAGTTGCCTGCTGATATCCTTTTCTTTCTGCGATATTCAACCCTTAAATCGTGGGAAACATCTTCATGACATATGGCTTCCAACTCATTAATCGCTTTTCCTCCTTTTTGAAGGGCTTTCATGGCGATAAAGAAGTCATCTACCAGGAAATTGGGTGGTACCTTTTCAAAATGGGAGGCACGCATCATATAACAACCTCCAAAAGGGCCTAACATTTTCCCCCAAACAAGGCCCTCCCAATGTTTTAGCAAGACTTCCAAGGAGATGTATTGGTTTTCAGCCTTAGATATGCCTTCTTCCTGCATTCCTGTATGTACCATATGGGCATCCACAAGAACTATTTGGGGATCTTTAAAATGTTTGGCAAGGGAAGATAAAACCTGTGGGCTGAGAAAAACATTAGCATCCGTCAAGAGTAGTAAATCATCTTGAATATTAGGAATCTGGTTTAATTTTTCGAAAAGAGCATTTATGACTCCAGGCTTTCCCTGGCGAACCGAAAAAGGAAAAAAGTGAATCTGCTCATATTGATCCGCATACCTCTGAACAATTTCATTGGTGCCATCATTTGAACAATCCGATCCGATCCAGATGTTTATCTTTTGGGATTCATAAGATTGAGAGAGAAGAGTTTCTAATTTCCTCGCAATCACCTTTTCCTCATTATACAAAGACATTAATATATGGATCTTAGGCCAATCATCTTCTGGCAGGAAGAAATTATCTAGAGGTTTAGACCTGAGGGATAAGCTTTTGAGCAATAGTGGATAAAAGAGGTAAGTGTGAAGCAAGGCCAACAAGCAAATCCAAACTAAGATACTCATACCGATGTCTTGATCAATTGTTCATAAGCGGATAATAACTCCTTTCCTAATTGAGCATTATCGAAACGCTGTTCAATAAGTTGACGAGCATTTTTTCCTACCTCACTGGCGGAAATTTCACTCATCAATGATTCAAAAGATTTGACAAACTCATAGGGCGTATCTGCTATTAATACTTCCTCACCATGGCTTGCCTGGATGCCCTCTAAGCCCAAATTGGTAGTAATGATAACTCTACCTAAAGCCATACCTTCAACAATTTTCACGCGCATACCGCCGCCTGATAATAAGGGAACCACCATAATAGGATAATCGTTTATGAAAGCTCTTGCATCAGGGACTTCCCCATGGATTTTTATTCCTTCAATTTTCGATTCCAAAAGCCATTGCGGGGTATTCCTGCCTGCAATATTCAATGTTATTTGGGGGAATTTTTTATAAAAATCTGGCCATACATGCTTCAAAAACCAAGTTAAGCCTTCCACATTTGGCATCCAATCCAATGAGCCTATAAAGGCCAGATGAAGGGGCTCTTTTAAGTTATCCCAAGCAGGTTTATATTTTGCACTATCTATACCGACCGGGATGGTTATATCCGAACCATGATACCCCAACTGACTAAATCTTTTGCGATCTCTTTCGGTGATGGGCACCAAGATATCAAAAGATTTCATCTGGCTAAGCTCAAATCGTTTCAATTTTTTGCTTAGGTAAGCTAAATACCACTTTTTAATACCAAAGGGCGTATTTTGAACAATTCTATCCCAAATTTCAAATTCTACATTATGGGTCCTAAGGGCAATTTTTGCAGAAGAATATTTGCGGATGGCTGCAATATAAGGACAAAGATAGAGCGTTTCTAGCTGAATAATATCATAGGTATTTTTTTTTAAACAGCTAATAAGTTCCGCTTCAAAGGATGGATCAATAAAGCGGGAGATGTGATAAGATTTTCTGGAAAAAAGATTAAAAAATGCATCTTGAACTTTAATTCGATTGTCTATCGACAAAGCCTCAATAGTCTTATAATGTTTAAGTTCATCTGCCTTCTTATCAATGGCAACCTGATGTCTTATCGTGTTCATAGCCAACATGCTTATTTCGGCACCTTGACTAGCTAAGGCTTTGCTTAGGTTAAGGATGGCGAGTGATTCTCCATCTTTCGCCGGGAAAGGAAACTTTTTACATAATTGCAGTATTTTCATTCATCCAAAATCTCTTCCTGATCTTTTGACCAGGGGGGTGAAACGATACAATAAAACTCCAGCATATGATCACCCACGTTTTCTATCCATTGTTTTTGACCTGCAGGAATGAGCACCACACTCCCTTCACCAACAGTCTGTTCTTCCTCCCCTACTCTAGCTAAGCCTATTCCTTTGGTAATGACATATAATTCGGAACTCTGGTGCAAAATATGAGGCAAAGAGCTTTTACCTGGCTCTAAACGTGCAAATGCAAGGCTATAAGCAAGGTCAATTTGATCATTTTTAGGATGTAGAACCTCTTGAATTATGGTATGATCACCAGCAAGGAATTGTGGTATGTCTTGTTGGTTTTTGACAATCATAAAGTAAGATTTTATAAATGAGGGCGTCTCATAACTCCTTCGTCGTTATTTGACGCCCAAGAATATTTTATTTTGGAGTAGTTTTTCAGAAAAAAACTATGTTTTTTTCTGAAAAACTACTCCAAAAAGAATATAATTGGCTGGCGAAACCCGCCGGCCGGCCGGCAGGAAGGCCGAAGGTATTGAGACAGCCTCATTTATATTTTGTGTTCGCTAAGGTTTAATCACATAATTATTATTATCTCTGTTCACATCCACCATTCCCATATTGGGATCGAGAATCACATTTTCGATGGTTGAAACATCAACATCTAATTCAAAAGTGTAACCTGGATGGGTCCAGGGCCAATCATCTAATAAGATGGCACCATTCAGAGGTTTGTGCCCACGCATAATCCTTAGTGGGATATTGTACATTTTGGTGCTTCCATCTTTAAAGACTACCTGCACATCTAAAGGCATGGGAAATTTTCCATGCTTTTCTAAAGAGATTGCCGTTTTATTAGAACCAGCACTTTCAATACTTTTCACTCCATAATCAATCATGTGGGTGGTATTCACCATATATTCTTTATACCAGTCCAATTCTATTCCTGACTGCTTTTCCATCACTCTAACAAAATCATTGGCATTAGGGTGTTTGAACTTCCACTCATCATAATATTTTAGAAGGCCAGCATCAACATTTTCTTTACCGATAATATGTTTTAGCTGTTGAATGAAAATAGAGCCTTTAGTATAAGCACCTACGCCATAAGCACTATTGGTCGTGTAGTGATCTGAGTGTGTAGAAATAGCTTCTTCATACCCTGAAAGTTGAAATCTTGCAAAGCTGTTGAAAGTTCCTTCATGAGGATTTTCTCTATAATTGCCTCGGAGTAAACCCTTTTTCCTTAGGTGGTTCATAGTCTCTGCCGAAGCATAACTTGTAAATCCCTCATCCATCCAAGGATAGAGACTTTCATTGGTTCCCATCAACATTTGATACCAGTTGTGCATCAATTCGTGAACAGACACTCCGACAAGACTACCCAAGCTTCTTTCACCGGTTATGAGGGTTCCCATAGGATATTCCATTCCTCCATCACCTCCCTGGATAAAAGTATACTGTTTGTATGGATAGGCACCATAGTGTTCTTCAATAAAATTAAAGGCTTCATCCATAATATCGGGAAGCTGTGGCCAGTTTTCCTTGGTTCTTTCTGTTTCTTTATAAAAATAATGGATGACAGCTCCATTGGGCCTTTTCTTTTCAATATGCTTGTATTCAGGATCAGCGGCCCACATAAAATCGTGAACATTATAAGCCTTGAAATGCCAGGTATGTTTATCTCCCTTCTTAGGGTCAATCTTTTTCATTTCTGTTTGGGCGTAACCATGACCTATTTCCTCTTTATTTTGAAGATAGCCCGTTCCACCAATGGTCCAATCTTTATGGATATTGATTTTGACATCAAAGTCACCCCAAACACCATAAAATTCACGTCCGATATAGGGGTTTGCATGCCATCCCTGGTAATCATATTCACACATTTTAGGATACCATTGAGCCATAGAATAATCGATCCCTTCTCTGTTATGTCTTCCATTGCGGCGAATCTGAACAGGCACCTGTGAGTTGAATTCCATCTCAAACTCTGCACTTTCGCCTGGTTGAATGGGAGTATTGAGTTGTACTTCAAGGATGGTACCAACCACTTCATATTCTACATCTTCTCCATTACATTTAAGGGAAGTAATTTTATGATATCCAATTTCATCATCTTTTAGATTTCCAATCCTATCTCGCACTCTACCATCTGGATCCGTAATATTTTGGGATCGAATGTCCATCATACTCCCTGGCTGGAAAGCATTAAAATAGAGGTGATAGAATACTTTATCCAAAACATCAGGAGAATTGTTTAAATATACTGCCCTTTGAGTGCCATCAAAGCGATGGGTTTTTACATCAAAATCGATATCCATCTGGTAGGATATTCTTTGCTGCCAGCGGTCTGATTGAGCAAAGGTTTGAACACTTATGAATATCAGAAGAGTTAAGATAAATGATATCCTAGTCATACGATTAATTTGATTTTATTGTTATGAAATCCATAAAAGCAAGAGGCTTCCAGAATGAACAGGGATCAAGTCTACAAATCATTTTAGGGCCTTCCTGCAAAATAAACGATCAAAAATAATAAAATTGCCGATGGATATTGTAATATTGGTTTTCCAATTCAATTCTATTAATTTTGCCTAAAAAAAAGAAAGACATGAGTGAGAAGCTAATAAAAAGAACAGGCATTCTTAGCATAATGATATTATTGGCGGCCTTAAGTCGCTTACTGCCTCATCCTCATAATTTTACACCTATCGGAGCTCTGGCCCTTTTTGGTGCCGCTCATTTTCATAGAAAAGAATTAGCCTTTGCAATTCCATTTATTGCAATGTGGATTAGTGATCTGCTTTTGAATAATTTAATTTATGCCAAAGCATATCCTGAGTTTTATACCGGATTTATGTTTATGGGAAGCCTCTGGGTATACGCAGCATTTTTTGGAATCGTGCTTTTAGGATTCTGGCTTTTGAAAAAAGTAAATGTTTCTAATTTATTTATAGCCAGCATTTCTGCTTCCGTATTATTTTTCTTGGTTACTAATTTTGGTTCTTTTATCATTGATCCCATGTATCCCAAAAATTTTGTGGGCTTGATCAGTGCTTATACTATGGGAATACCATTCTTTTGGAATACCTTATTAGGTGATTTATTCTTTTCTGGTGTGCTTTTTGGGGCTTTTGAATTGGTAAGGAGGCGTCAAATAAGGTTAAGCGTTTAAATAATTGATAAAATGGCGCCGGTGGCGCCATTTTATCAATTATTTTCAGTTTTTTCCTTCACCTTTTCATCTGGATATTCAATCCTCACATGGTGAACGGAGCGCATTAAATTCTTAAAGACAACTCTGCATTTTTCAAGCTCCTCAAAAGTCATTTCTGACTCTTCTAATTGCCCTTGAGTAATTTTTCCAGCAATTATTTTATTAATTAAATCACTCAAATCTTTTTCAGTTGGGTTTTTTAAGCTCTTACAAGCTGCTTCTATAGAGTCGGCTATCATTAGAATGGTTTCTTCCTTGGACCTAGGCCGAGGACCTGGATACCTAAAATCAGTCTCATCGACCTCCATATCGGGATGGTCTTTAACAAAATTTCGGTAAAAATATTCGGTTCGGGTAGTCCCGTGGTGGGTCTTGATAAAATCAATTAGTAATTTAGGCAAGCGGGCCTTTTTGGCCATTTTTTCTCCTTCAGTAACATGGCTAATAATCATCTTGGCACTTTCTAGATCCGAAATATTGTCATGTGGATTTTTACCACTTTGATTTTCTATAAAATATTCTGGATTCAGCATTTTACCCACATCATGATATAAAGCCGCCACTTTTACCAATAATTGATTGGCTCCTATCTCCCGGGCTGCAGCCTCTGACAAATTGGCCACCTGCAAAGAATGCTGTAATGTTCCCGGTGCTTTTAAAGACAAATCTCTTAATAAAGGTCTGTTCATATCAGATAACTCAACCAGTGTAATGGCAGAGGTAAATCCAAAAAACCGCTCCAATAAAGGAACCAGTGGAATGGCCAATAAGGTAAACAATACATTCATGAATATGAGAGAGTAAACATTCCAATCAATACTGATGATGTCTCCTTCCTGGATTAGGGAGAGGCCTAAGAAGGACAAGCCATAGGTCATAAAAATAAAGAGCATTGAATAAAAGAATCTCGTCCACTCACGTGTATCTACGTTGGTCAGCAATACAATAATTCCCGCCAGAATTTGAAGAAAGGTAAATTCATAGCCCAAGCTTGAAAGAAAACTAGCAATTAAGACCACCACTATATGGGTAAAAAGGGCCAGCCTTGCATTAAAAAATGTTTTAATTACAATTGGGACAATACAAAAAGGAATAATATAAGCACTAAGGAAGTTAAAGTTTTCAACAAGGTATACCAGATAACTATACAGTGCTAACCATAAAAAGATGAATAAAATCTTAGATGAGCTTTTATAAACATCAATAGCATGGAATCTGAGGTACATCATAAATACCCCAATTATCAAACTGGTTAAAAGAAAATATCCAAGGAAAATCCACTGACGGGGTTTGCTTTCAGTTAGTTGTTTTTCATATTGATCCCGTAGAGAGATCAGCTGCTGGTATTTTTCGTCATTAATCAGATTATTATTGGTAATGATGATCTCGCCTTTTCGAACCATTCCTCTCGTTTTAGGGATGCTCCCTTCAAGGTCATTTCTGAATTTGGTGGTTAAATCCAAATCATAAGAAAGGTTAGGGCTGATCAGTTCATCTAGAATAGGAAGTAAAAAATCAGGTTCCGATAATTGACTATAAGGTAGATCATCACTTAACCTTGATTTTGCTTGTTCTACTGATAAAAAATTCTCAAGTGTTTGTTTGTGTGTTTTATTTCCACTTAAAACATTTATTACAAAGTCTTTCCCCTTTTCAACATGATCTGCTGATAATTCGATGACCCCTTCTCCATATATCCGATTCAAAAAGTTATAGCCATATCTCAGATATTTCTCAGGCTGTTTTTTAACATCGGGAAACTGAGTATCTACGCCAACTGCCATTAGCTGGTTATCAAATGAAGTTTTAAAGGCATTCTTTTTTTTGCCTAATAAACTGGTGTCCAAATCATAATAAGGAGCAAAATCCTGGTCCAAAGTACTCAGGTCAGCTTGTATTTCCTCCTGTGTTTTTTGAATGGCAAAATCAAATGGAGCCTCCAAGTCTTCATACTGCCAAGTCCTCCCCTTTTCAAATTGGTATTTGAATTTCAGGTTATTGGGAAACAGGAAACTGATAAAAATAACCACTCCGAGCACCACAAAGAATCTAAAAATGCTCGGTAACCGATCTATTGCTGCTTTTATTCCTTTCATACACTCACAAATATAACTATTGTAGAAGGTAAAAGTAGAAAGTAAAAGGACAGAATTATATTTCCTTTCTTTCTAACTGTTGCGATTTTGCCAAACCACTTCCTCAGCACCCAGATTTTGACTCATGGATCGAGCCAAAATGAAAAAATAATCAGATAATCGATTTAGATATTTAATGACTATTTCGCTTACCTCTTCTTCTTGTGATAAAGCAACCACTCTTCTCTCTGCTCTTCGACAAACTGTTCTGGCCAGGTGACAATAAGACACCGTAAAGTGTCCCCCTGGCAAGATAAAGTTTTTCAAGGGAGGTAGATCAGCATCCATCCTGTCCATCTCTTTTTCCAACAACTGGATATCGGTGTCCAGGAGATCTGGTGCTGGCAATTCCTTTTCCGGGTCACTGGCCAGGTTAGCACCTATAGTAAAGAGTCGATCCTGAATTTCTTTTAAAACTTCTCGGATTTCATCATCCTCAATTGCATCTCTCACTAGCCCAGTAAAGGCATTCAATTCATCTACTGTACCATAAGATTCAATACGAAGATGATGCTTATGCAATCGGCGTCCACCAAAAAGAGAAGTCTGACCGGCATCTCCAGTTTTTGTATATATTTTAAAGCTCATTTTTGCAGTTTATTGTTGTTTTTGAAGGATACAAAACTAAGGAAAGAATTGTTCATTATGGAGATTTGTCATAGCTGATTATGGAACAAATATAAAAACACACATCACCTGGTTTAAATCCTTTGTGATGTGTGTTTTTAGTAAACTGATTATCTCTTATTCGCTAGTTGGATTTTATTGGTTCACTCTATAATAGTGATCCGGATCATCGGAACGAACTATGTTCTCATTAATTTCATCCGTTTCCACCAGGCCATCCCGAAGACGGACAATACGATGAGCATGAGAGGCGATATCAGGTTCGTGAGTAACCAGGATGATGGTATTGCCCTGGTCGTGAATTTTTTCCAATATTTCCATAATTTCTACAGAAGTTTTGGTATCCAGGTTACCGGTAGGCTCATCAGCCAGAATAATGGAAGGTCCATTGACCAAAGCCCTGGCAATGGCTACACGTTGTCTTTGTCCCCCTGATAACTCATTGGGTTTGTGATCAACACGATCTCCAAGACCAACATTTTCCAATACTTCACGTGCCCGGTCCAGGCGGGCAGATTTGCTGCTGCCAGAATAGACCATAGGCAGCGCTACATTTTCCAAAGCAGAAAGTCTGGGTAATAGGTTAAAGGTCTGGAAGATGAACCCGATTTCTTTATTTCTGACTTCAGCCAGTTCATTATCGGTCATGGTAGACACATCCGTTTTGTTTAGATCATATTCTCCCGAGGAAGGAGTGTCCAGACAACCCAAAAGGTTCATCAAGGTAGATTTGCCAGAACCAGAGGGTCCCATCAAGGCAACATATTCATTTTTTTTAATATCCAAAGTAATGCTTTGTAAGGCATGTACTTTGGTGGTTCCCATTATATAAGTTTTTCTTAGATCTTTGACCGATATGACTGACTCCATTAGTGTAGTTTTACTTAATATCAATAACTTTAGGAACTTTAAAATAATCCCCATCAGTATCGGGGGCATTTTTAAAGGTCTTTTCTTTAGGAATTTGACCAGAGACCTTATCTTCACGCCAGGCATTATCTTCCTCTAAAACATAGATGAGTGGTTCTACGCCTTTGGTGTCCAACTCTTCCAATTTGTCTACCATAGTAAGAATATCTCCCAGCTCTTTTTGAAGTTTTTCCTTCTCTTTTGAAGTTAGGTCTAATTTGGCCAATTTTTCAAGTCTTGAAATTAATTTTTCATCTACGGTCATAATAAAAAATTAGAAGTTTAAAGAGGTTTTATCGTCGAAGGGAACAAATATATTCTATTAAGTACAATGAAAATATTTATTTCGCCCAAATTTTTACCTAAAATCTATGGATTTAAATATTTTCGTGCAGAATCTTATTTGGACCTGAAAAAGAACTTATGTCTTTGACTAGCAATTCTCCTCGCATCAAACATGTCGCTATTGCCGGAAACATTGGAGCTGGTAAAACTACACTTTCTACTCTTTTGAGCAAACACTTTGGTTGGGAGGTACATTATGAGCCTACTGATCACAATCCTTACCTCAGTGATTTTTATGAAGATATGCAAAGGTGGTCATTCAATTTGCAGGTTTATTTTTTAAACAGCCGATACCAGCAGGTACTCAATATTTTGAATGGCAATAAAACTGTCATCCAGGATCGTACAATTTATGAAGATGCCTATATTTTTGCTCCCAACCTTAAAGATATGGGACTTTTATCCAAGAGAGATTTTGATAATTACTTTTCTCTTTTTAAAACCATGTCTTCACAAATACAGCCTCCGGATTTATTAATCTATATTCGAGCCAGCATTTCCACGCTTGTTTCTCATATTCACCACAGAGGTAGAGACTATGAGGGTAACATGAGTTTGGATTACCTCAAAAGACTAAATGAAAGGTACGAGAACTGGATCAGCCAATATGAAGAAACTGACGGGCGTTTACTCATCATCAATGCCGATGATGTGGATTTTGAAAAAAATCCGGAAGATATGGGCGGAATAATCAATAAAGTGAGCGCAGAGCTACATGGCTTATTCTAATTAAGCTCAATTAATTTATTATGCTTAGTCATGCCTCACTTTAAAGTGGTATTGGATTGTGGCTGGCTCTATGGCCTGGCGATCTCCTCAGTTGTATCAGCCTGAAATATTGATTTAAGGGCTTCCGGCAATTGCTGATCTCCAAAGCTTAAAATTCCTACTAATAAAAGGAAATGAACTATAATTGTAATGGTGATGGCTCTGGTTTTATTCCACCTGGATGCCCGCCGCGATTTGGATTGATACATCATTTTAATAGGGTGTTTTTTTGGTTTTATCCATCAAAAACGATACCGAGGGAAAGACTATTTTATCGAACTTGTTAAAAATGAAGGAATTATCCTAAAAAAATTGTTAAAGCAATATCAATATAAATGGCAATGGCAAGAAATAAGAACAGGAATGGGAATGAGAATTTTGAATAACAATGGTAATTTTGTCTTTTTAGTAAATAAAGAACCGCTAAATCAACGATTTAAATGAATACTCCGGTAAGCTTTCCAGAAATCATCAAAGAAATTCAGGCACAAAATGCACAGCTTATAGCCGTTTCCAAAACCAAGCCTGAATCTCAGATTATGGACTTATATGAGCAAGGACAATTAGATTTTGGTGAAAATAGAGTACAGGAATTAGTGGATAAGGAAAAGAACCTTCCCAAAGATATTCATTGGCATATGATTGGTCACCTTCAAACCAATAAGGTGAAATTTATAGCTTCTTTTGTCCACTTGATTCATTCCGTTGATAGTTTTAAATTACTCAAAGAGATCAACAAACAAGCCCAAAAGGAGAATCGAACCATCAATTGCTTACTGCAGTTTAAAATAGCCCAAGAAGAATCTAAATTTGGCTTTGATCTTCATTCTGCAGAAGAAATGCTGAATTCAGAAACATTCCAAGTCCTTCAAAGTGTCAATATACTGGGAGTGATGGGCATGGGTACCTTTACCCACAATATGGTTCAGGTAAGAACTGAATTTCAGAAACTCAAGAACATTTTTGACCATCTGCATGCTAATTTTTTCAAGCAAAAGACAGATTTTCAAGAAATCTCAATGGGAATGTCTGGAGATTATAAAATAGCTCTTGAGGAAGGTAGCACAATGGTTAGGATAGGGAGCTTAATCTTTGGAAGTAGATATTAACGTTTAATCCATTTTTTGGTAATAACTTTTGTGTTACTGGAAACTTCTACAAAATAAAGCCCTTGTAGAAAACTAGAAATATCTAAGTCAACAGGATTATTGGTACTTTCCTTTTCTAACAGTTTTTGTCCATTCAGGTTAAAAACTCTTATTACAACATCTTTGTCTTGGAAATCTTCAGGTAAATCTAATCTTAAAAAATCGCTTGCTGGATTTGGATATATTTTTAGGTTCGAGTTGAGTATTCTCTCCTTACTAGAAGTTAGCTGACTATTTATCCATGGAGTGGTAAAAAAGGAAAGGCCTCCCCTTTCATTACCAAGGGCCATTTCCAGCAATCCATCATTATTTAAATCAGCCAGGGCGATGGAAGTTTTAAATCCTACATTGGGAATTTCATCTCCAATTTCTGACAAGGCAAAATTCATATCAACCTGATTATCAACAACCTTATATACTTCTACTCCACTATTTTCAGTGCCTGTGGCCAACCAAATTTCTCCGGCCTGGTAAAAAAATGTAGCTTGACTGGAGCCAATTATAAACCCAGGTTGGCGAGTATCTACTTCGCCCAGAAAAAAATTATTAGGAGCAACAGATGGATCTGATTCAAAAACAGGCTTATTTTTTTCTCCTTGATTTGGAAAAAAATTAATGTTCCCATTCTTTTCGCCAATGATTAAATCTAATAAGCCATCCTGGTTTAAGTCAAATATTTGTGGAGTACTCGATAAGCCTACATTGATACTTTGATAAGGATATTGCCAGGAAGCAAATTGCATGGGGGCATTCGGTCCTGCTACATTTTCTGCATAAAATAAAGAACCTGATTCTTCGCCGACAACCAAATCCAGGTCTCCATCTCCATCCAAATCTCCGAAATCAGGTGAAAAATTAAAGGATAATGGGTTGAATTGATTTAGATTCAAATAATTAGAATCTATTAATTCAAAGGCAGGAGAATTTTCATCACCCACATTTTTAAATAAATACAAACCGGAGCGAGTCACCTGAAAATCATCAAAAAATCCGCCATTGCCTACAATCATATCCAATAAACCATCATTGTCTACATCAACAAATACGGGGTGTGACTGTCCACCCAAATCAAACATATTTTCTACTAAAAAATCGTCTTGTTGAAATTCAAACACAGGCAAATCATTAGTCCCTGTGTTTTTATATACCCAGGAAACTTTGGCATTCTCTCCTCCTCTGGCAAGATTAGGTGCAGCAATTAAATCTTTTATGCCGTCATTATCTACATCCAGCGAAAAAGCCGAGGGATAAGAGAAGACCTCGACTGGGACACTATTCGAGGGAAAATTGACATCTTGCTCTTCCATCCAAGCTTGGCTACAGTTTCCTCCATTTTTCAGAAAATTTAAATTGTCAAAGGATAGATCTCCCAAAATGAGGTCTTTATCGCCATCATTATCCATATCCATGGTCAATAAGGTGGAGCCGGCATGTCGAAATTCAATATTTGGGCTATTGGGTGTAGCACATCCACCTGGTGTGTTAACCAGTTCCACTTCCTTAGTAAAGCCTGTTTCAAAAATACCGCCCCAGCAAAATTCTACCAGTTTGAAAATCAGGCTATCTGTACCATATCCATTTTCGACTGAAAGATTTTGAAATAATTCAATCTGCCCTCCTCCTACATTAAAAGTTAGAATATCTAAATCTCCATCACAATCCATGTCGTCAATTGCTGGATAGTCTATTTTGGTAACTCGGAGGTTGGTATCCCCACCATTTGGCAATTCAAAGAAAATGATATTGAAGGGCTGCGGGAAAATAATTCTCTCAAATGCTATGGTATCATTTTGGTAATATCCTTGATAAACAAGTATTCCATCAATACCTGGTACATCAGAATAGGCAAACAAATCAACCATACCGTCCATATTGTAATCTCGAAGCAATACCCATTCCTTAACTTCCGGGAAGGCAGAAAGGTACTGAGGAGAATATTTCCAAATTCCCTCCTTCATCATAAAGGGCAACAAAACATTTCCAGCTCTATCAAATACAAGCAAATCTAATTGGCCATCATTGTTTAGGTCAATACTATTAAACTGTGGGCTATTGAGACCACCTGCGAAGGAATTTTCTACCGACTGTCCATTAACTATACCTTCAATAGAAAGGGGTGAGAATTCTTGTGCAGATAGGCTCTCTGTATTACTCAGAAAGAAAAAAAATGTACTGGCCAAATAAAATAGGTACTTCACAGACTATCTATTTTTCTATTATGGAGATCAATTTGGGATTAAAGCTAAACAAATAACCCATTTTTTCTCTCAATGGGTTTTCAATATTCCCTCCAATTTTGTCAGCCTAAAGGCTAATTCAAATTAAATATAAATTAAGGTGTGTCAGATGGAGAAACAGATTGTCAATGTTATAATTGTCAACCATTTTTTGACACAGACTGCGTACACAGACTGTTACGGACTTAGTAGATGCTAAATAAACCAAAATCTATTTATTAAAGGTAATTAATTCCGGAAGCACTATATTTTTAATACTCGAAAGCAATACTGAGTTTATTCAAAATAGTCCTAACCTTTACAGCAATCTGGATTAAAATTTTAGCTTTGCACTGGTCAAAGTAAAAAATACGGAATGCAGCTGATTGATCTACTTATTAGTATCGTTCTTGCCTTAATCATGTTTGGGATAGGGTCCTCCCTTAGGGTAGCAGATTTTCAAAGAATATTTAATCGACCGAGAGGATTAACTTTGGGTCTGGCTCTTCAGATGATATTTTTGCCGGCCTTATTTTTTCTGATCGCCTGGCTGGCGCCCTTTTCTCCAGAATTAAAAGTGGGGCTATTCATTATTGCCTTGTGTCCTGGAGGTACTACCTCCAATTTCATCAGCTATATCGTTGGGGCAGATGTAGCCTTATCCATAGCTTTGACCAGTATCAATAGTATTTTGATTCTGTTGACCATCCCTGTCCTGACCAATTTTTCTTTGAATTTTTTCATTGGCATGAATGAGAGTGTGCA
Organism: Saprospiraceae bacterium; assembly: GCA_028285545.1. GTDB lineage: Bacteria > Bacteroidota > Bacteroidia > Chitinophagales > Saprospiraceae > JANQPA01. The sequence continues at coordinate 46,460 of JANQPA010000016.1, forward strand.
GCTTTCAGCATTAGACACCATCATCTCGGTTTTTTCAATTGTACTGATTCCTGCCCTTTTGGGGTTGCTGTTTAATCGATATTTTCCAAAAACTTCGGCTGGTCTTCAAAATCCACTTAAATACATTAATACACTCCTACTCGCCTTTGTTTTTGGGATTAAATTTTTTGGGGATCAATCTAATGGGGGTAGTGGAATTATGGTTGATGAGGTAATGTCATTACTACCTTTGATTCTGCTGGCCCACCTGATTGCCATCATTGTTAGTTATTATTCCGGAAAAATAGCGAAGCTGAATAATCTACAGGCCACCACTATTTCGGTGGAGGTTGGTCTTCAGAACACCACCTTAGCATTATTGGTGACCAACAACATTTTGCAAAATAATGAAATGACCAAGCCGGCCTTGGTTTATGCTATTTTTTCGTTTTTTACCACTTTGTTATTTGCTTATTTGTTTAAGCGGTTTGGGAAAGAGGTTAAGGTTTAGAATATAGATTACTAAGCCCGGAATGGAATGTAGGTATTGGTAAGCTAAATATGTTCCATTTTTCTAACACTTCATGCCTTCGGCAGACACTGGCTATCGCACACTGGCTTTCACTGATCTTCACTGCTTTGGTTGTGCTGAATAAACCATATTCTAATTATTAATGCAGTATACATTACGCTCCGCTGGAGCTTTTCCATCGCACCATTTCCTTTCTATGAATATTATGCTTCTCCGAAGCATTTTTGTTTCAAGGCTTTAAAAACCCTGTTTAACGGATAGAGTGGAATGGCGCAAAAACCTCCATTGTATTCCTCAAGGTAATTCCAAATGTATTTATATCCTCGACCCAATAATCTTCAACTCCTCTGGTGTAGTCATCACCACCAAAACATTCCCGTGATTCAAAATATGATCAGGCTTTGGATTAAAGGTCCATTCCTCATTATCTCGAAGCGCCATAATCAAGGTTACTTTTAAGTTTTTTAAAGGCAGATCCTCAATTTTTTTTCCAAAATATTTTTCAGAAATAATAATGTCTTCAATTCTCAGGTTTTGATTGCGATCTCTTAGCATATTATCCAGGAAGGTGGTGACAGCAGGGCGCACCATTTCGGATGCCATTCGCAAACCACCTATGGAAGATGGCGATACCACATTATCGGCTCCAACGAAATGAAGTTTTTTCTGAGTTTCAGGCTCTTTGCAGTGGGACACGATGCGCATTTTGTTATTGAGTTGCCGGGCAGTAACGCAAATGACTATGTTTTGATGATCTTCACGGGTGGTAATAAAAAGGCCTTTAGCTTGTTCGACATTTAATTTTTTAAGAAAATCATCATCCGTACAATCGCCTTTCAGTGCTTTACCATATTTGAAATCCGTATTTATTTCATCCACAATTTCCTGGTTCCAATCCCCTACAATAAAGGGTCTGTGAGTCGCTTCCAGCTCTTCGGCTACATGCATTCCTACAGTACTCCAGCCACAAATGATATAGTGGTCTTTCATTTTTTGAATAGCTTTTTCCATCTTTCTGACTCTTAAAGGTTTGGTAAGGTCTGTTTCAATAATAAAGGCAGCGGCATTGGTCAAAGCATAGGTAAGCACTCCAATGCCCATAAAGGCAATAATAATGGTAAAAATTCGGCCTGTCATATTGTTTTCAAGATCCACTACTTCTGTAAAACCGATGGTAGTTACGGTTACAAAGGTCATATAGAGGCCATCAAATAAACTAATATTGGGCACCAGAACTTTGTATCCAACAGTTCCAAGTAAGATTACAAACAAGAAGGCAAAGCCTGTATCTCGTAGTCGTTTGTACCGGTATGAAATTTCTGAGGCCATATATTTTAGTGACGGGTAATGAGTGATGCCTACCTACGGTAGGTGAAAGTAATGAGTATTTAGGCTTGGATTGTCAGGGCTAATTTAATGAAATCTTTGGTAAGAACCAGAGAGGTATCAATTAGCATTTATTAGGCCTTTCGTTTTTCATTCCAAGTATTTATTTGGAGAGCAATAAGAATGCCAATGACCACAAGGAGGATTTCACCTATAGTATAAACCAGGTATTTTCTCAGGTCACCCTTATTCAATAATTTTCGCCTTACATTTCGAAAGAATTTAAGCATGGGTTTATTTGAGGGCAAATTAGAGAGTTGGGATTTTGAAATATTTAAGTCGATATCTGTTATTGCTCAATTATCACAATGGTATCAATACCAATTTCAATATAACATTTACCAGATTCAAATTTTTCCTCCAGCAAAGGAAGGTTTTCACTTAAAATGGAAAGAAGTCTTTTAGTTGAAATATTGCCTAAGCTGATTTTCAATAACTTTCTTGGAGTCTGTTTTAGGAAATGGGAATTTTTAAAATCAGCATCTTTAGTCATGACAGAAAAATCGTTTTCGTCTGCATATTGGATGATATCACTATCTTTTGTATTCCAGCTATCTAATATATCATTTACATGAATTGACTTAATCCCATGCTCTTCAAAAAATTTCACAACTCTTTTTGCAATATGGACATCACAAAGAACTTTCATTAAGCAGCAGTTTTAACTACTTCTCCAGAAACTAATAAGCGAGCATAATTAAGACTGGCAAGGATATCTTCTTTTTCGAGTTCTGGATGATCTTCCAATATCTCTTGAATGGTCATTTCAGATCCCAACAAATCAAGAATAACTTCAATAGGCCATCGCATTCCGCGAATACAGGGTTTACCATGACATATTTCAGGATCAATTGTTATACGATCAATATATTGCATCTTTCCTTAATTAAATAAAAATTGGTACCTAGATTCCATTTTAATGACTAACATTTAAAAAATAACATCCCCATTAAAGTATTAGTTTCCAAAAATAAGGATATCACTAATTACTTGTATCCAATTCGAATTTCAGTTTAATCGCCACTGTTCAAAACTAAGAAATTTTGCCAAATTCTAAATAAGATTTAAGCATGGATTAAAGTTTATTTGGATTGGATGAGCGATTGGAATCCGCCATAAACCATCCGTTTAGCATCAAAAATCACTCTTGAAGGATCTATCAATGGATCAATTAAATCCTTCAATCTGGGGTCACTGGCGACCCGTTCATTTGCAAGGTCACGAGATTCCTTTGAATCGAACTCCACCCATCCAAATATGATGACTTCCTCTTCTTTTGAATCTACAAACTCAGGGAAAGAACGTACACCTTCCAATTTCAAATCTTCACCAACATACTCATAGTAGGCGAGCGCACCATGTTCCTTCCAAATCTTAGCAACTTCTTCAGCAACCTTTTGGTATTGGCTCAGATGGTTTCATGGAATGGGTAAGACGAATCCGTCAATGTAATTAGCCATGTTTCTCTTAATTTATTGAATTACTGCTAGTTCTAGTTAGGTCAATTAGAATAACATTAGGAATATTTTAGTCGATTTTTTCAATCATTTTCCTCTGATGGTCCAATAGATATGCGTGAATATTCTCTACCTCCTCTTCGGATAATAAATCTTCAAAGCTGGCCATTCCATTCATTTTCAACATACCTTTAAGTACTATTTCTTTGAAGTTTTGATGATAATTAGCGTCCATTTTTCCTAAATCAGGATATAAGGAAGTATGCTCTTCTCCAAATCCACCATGGCAACGAGCGCAATGACGTCCATACAATTCCTTACCTGCCTCCAAATTAGCAGATGCATAGCTGATATCTGGAAGAGGCGGCGTTTCTTTGACTGCCTTAATTTTTGGAATTGGTGTGGCCTCACCTCCTAATTTAAAAGCGATAATTCTACCATTATTCTCATACTTACTTGCGGCAGCTCCAGTGGGCACACCACTCAACAAGGCACCGCCATATCCAGCCATCACGGCAATATATTGTTCGTCATCAACCCGGTAAGTCATGGCACCAGCCATGATACCTGTTCCGGTAAAAATAGCATGCAGCATTTCGCCTGTTTTGGCATCATAAGCCTTAAAATAACCTGCAGCAGTACCTTGGAAAACTAGTCCTCCACCAGTAGAGAGTACCCCTCCATTCCAATCATTTTTTAGAGGCACTCGCCAAACTTCCGTTTGCTTAACCGGATTCCAGGCAATCAAACGCTCTTCATAAGTAATGGAATCCTCATCAATGTATTTCTTATATGGTTCCGGAATGGGTGGGAAAACTCCAATTGTTCCCATATTTAAATCACCCGGTTGATAATCATATGATTCTTGCGAGATGTACAAATTGGGCATATCAATCGCAGGAATATAGACCAGCCCCGTTTGCTCACTATAAGACATGGGCATCCAATTATGCCCACCTGACATAGCCGGATAAACCAGTCGGGGGCGGTGACGGTAATTGCCTTCTTCTGTTAATACCGGTCTTCCAGTTTCCATATCCACATGGCTGGCCCAATTGACTCTGACGAATTTTTCGGCTGATAATAATTCTCCATTTTCCCGATCCAGAACATAAAAAAATCCATTCTTTGGTGCTTGCATAATGACCTTTCGGGTTTTTCCTTCTAATTCAAGATCTGTTAAGATCATATGTTGAGTTGCGGTATAATCCCAAATTTCTCCAGGGGTGGTTTGATAATGCCATTTCAATTTTCCATCATCCGGATTAATGGCCAGGATAGAAACTAAAAATAAATTGTCACCACCATTGGGGCTCCTAAACCAAATGGGATAAGGGGAAGAATTTCCGGTTCCAACATATAATAGATTGAGTTCTGGATCATAAGCCATGTCTCCCCAAGCGGTACCACCACCTCCAGATTCCCAATGGGAGTCAGGGTCCCAGGTTTTGGAGGCCATTTCCATTTCGGGATGTTCAAAGCCATTGTCAGGATCTCCAGGTACAATGAAAAAACGCCAGGCAAATTTGCCTGTATTGAGATCATAGGCTGAAATATAACCACGAACTCCAAATTCACCTCCAGAATTTCCTATGACTACTTTTCCATTCGCTATTCTTGGGGCAGAAGTGATGGAATAAGCTTTACTTCGATCAATAAAGGTATCTTCCTTCCATAATTCTTCTCCACTTTCAGCATCCAGGCAAACCAAAAAACCATCGGTAGTACCAACATATATTTTTCCTTCCCAAACCTGTATGCCGCGGTTGACCACATCACAACAAGCCCATCGGTCGTAAGAACCATCAACCTCTGGGTCATATCGCCATAAGCTTTCGCCCGTTTTAGCATCAAGGGCATACACCACACCCCAGGCTCCGGAGGTGTACATTATTCCATCCACTACAATTGGAGTGGCCTCAAGACCTCTTTGAGTTCTTCCTCTAATGGTTCGGGCATCAAATTCCCAGGCAAAGCCCAGGTCACTTATATTTTGGGTATTGATCTGGTCGAGAGGAGAATAGTGGCTTTCACCAAAGTCTCTTCCCAGGGCCATCCAGTTGTCTGAATTTTGGTTTGCTTCAAGAAGTCGTTCTGTAGTAACCCAAGCGGCAGGTTTACTTTCATTAGGAAGATCGGAATTACAACTTATTATTAACAAAAAGAGGAAGAGAAACAAGAAAAAATTTCTATATCGTTTCATGGCAAGGAGTTTTTCATACTATCCTCAAAATACAATATTTATTACTCGTTACTCTTCACCCGGCACTCCTCACTTTAATTTAATTCGCCGATCGCTCAAAAGTAGCCATATGGTCGTAATCCCTGAAATCCACCTGACTAACTCCGGAAACACCTTGTTCAGCCATATAAACGCCATAGATGGTATCCACGGCGGCCATGGTTAATTTGTTGTGAGTAACAATGATAAACTGAGAATCTTTGGAGAATTTTTTGATGATTTTATTGAATTTATTGATGTTGGCATCATCGAGGGGTGCATCTACTTCATCAAAAATACAGAAGGGGGCTGGCTTCAAAAGATATAAAGCAAAGAGCAATGCTGTAGCAGTTAATGTTTTTTCACCTCCAGACAACTGGCTAATTGTCTGTGGGCGTTTGCCCTTAGGTTTGGCGACAATTTCTATTTTGGATTCAAGAGGATTTTCTGGTTGTAAAAGCATAAGATCACAATTATCATCTTCAGTGAACAGGCTTCTGAATACGTCGATGAAATAAAGTCTGGCTTTTTCAAAGGCTTCAATAAACTGTGCAGTGGCTGTCTCTTCAATCTCTTTGATGGTTTGGAGGAGCGATTCTTTAGCTTGTAGGATATCATCTCTTTGCTGAGTGATGCTATCGTAGCGTTCTTTCATCTCATCATAAGCTTCCACAGCCATTGGATTAATCTCGCCATAATTATCCAGGCGGCTTTTCATCCGTTCAACTTTGATTTCCAATTCCGTCATGTCTAAGCCTTCCGGAGCTGCCTCATTAATTATTTCATTAATGTCGATTTCAAATTCGATTTTAAGGCGTTGAGCAACAGCACTTATTTGATATTTGACATCATTAAATTTCTCTTTGAGTTGATTGATGAGAATTTGAGTTTCCTGCTGGGATCGAGATATTTTTCTTAGAGTATCTTCCAGTTCATTGATTCCTCCTCTAGCCTCAAAATAGATCTGCTCTGCTGAAGTAAGGGTTGCTTCTTTTTCTTTTCGAGTCTCATAAAAGGTGAGCAAGCGTTTTTCTAGATTTTCCAGATGATCGTTGATCTGCTCAGTTTCTTTGTCATTCTGATTGATGTTATTTTTTGCTTCACTGAGCCTTTGTTGGGTGTCCTTATGCTGGGTTTCTCTATAGGAAAGTTCTCTCTGTATGGCTCCAACCTTATTCTGCTGACGAATAAAGTCGATATTTTTTTGGTTGTAGTCTGAGGAAGCCTGGCTGAGTTCATCTGCTACCTTTCTAAAAGAGCCATCCATAGAAGAAATTTGCTCTCTAATTTTGTCAATTATGGCTTCTTTTTCCAGTAATTGTCTATTGATGGACCGTTCCTCTGCTTGTAACTCTTCGATGGAGGTATTGATTTCTTCCTTTTTTTGATTGACGGTCTGAATAAAGGCCTCATAATTTTCCAGGCGAGTTTGGAAGGTAATTTTCTCTTGAGTAATTTGGTTTAATTCTCCTTGCTCACGCTGAATTTCGGGGGTAGCTTTTTTCTGTTTAAGCTGATTTTCTTTGGTTTTCAGTTTAAACTGTTTATCTGCCTGTTGCTTGGCCTCTATTTCTAATTCTTTGATTTTTTTACTTAAAATCTCCAGGCTTTTCTTACGACCGATTTTTTTTCCTTCAAAAAGACCAACAGAACCACCGGATAAGCTGTGTTTTTTCTTTATCACTCGACCACTTTTTGAAAGTATGGTACGATCCACCTCAGGTAGATTCCCTCCCAATTCATCAGATTCTGTTAGCACCACATTTTCCAGTAGATAAGCAACCAATTTCTGATAGGCAGGGTCCATTTCCACTAAATCGAAAGCATTTAGCATATCTGGTCCCATCATCAAAGGTGGTTCATAATCTTTAAAGGCATCTAAAATGAAAAAATTTGCCTTTCCTCTTTGTGATTGGCCTAGCAAGCGAATGGCTTCAAAAGCGGCTTCTGCATTTTCAACGACATAATAATTCAGGTAAGGTTCGAGATAGTTTTCAATAGCAATTCTATACTCTTCTTTTACATAAATTAAATCTGAAAGAAGTTGTGCATTAGAATTCCAGGTAGAATTATTCAAAAAACGAATAGACTCTGGAAAGCCTTCCAGGTTTTCCACCATACTTTTAATCAACTTATGCTCATTACGAGTAGCATCAAGACTACGGTTAACCTTGGTACTCTTTTTTTGCAGGTCCTCTTGTATTTTTTGAACATTAAGTAAGTCCTGCTGACGTTGATCTTCTGCTATTTGAAGGCTGTGAAGTAGTTTGCGTTTTTTCTGCTCTTCCTCTTCAAGGTAGGAGATCTTCTCTTTAAGGCTTTCAACTTCTTTTTTGCGCTGATCAATATCTACCTCACTCCGATCCAATTCCTGCCGATAGCCCTGAATTTGGTTATTAAGTACGGCTTTTTTCTTTTCAAACTCGAACAAAGAACGCTCAGTAGATTGTTGTTCCTGGATTACGGCGTCCATGCCCGATTTGATCTCACCATGGCTTTGCTTGACGACTTCAAGATGCTTTTCCGCAACCTCTAATTTCTCCTCCAGGTCGGCCTCAATTCGTTTTTCACTATTTTTTTGAGTCTGGTAATGATTGATGTCTTGTTCAAGTTGAGCCAATCGTTGATCTGCGATTTCAATCTCCTTCAATAATTTCTCCTGATTCTGGTCTACAAACTGCAACTTTTGGTGTTGCATACGTTTGTCATTTTCCATCCCTCGAATGCGGCTGATGATCTCATTGAGTTCTCTTTGTCGGTCGGAAAGTGCTTTTTCTTTATCCAGGTTGGCCTTTTTCTCAGCCTCCAAACTAGATTCTAATTTGTTGATATCGACATCAAATTGGCGATACTTATCCTGTTCGGTTTCTAATTTTTGTTGAATGGATTTATGCTTCTCTTTTAATGAGGAGATTTTTAACAAGGCCAAATTGATGCTATTTTGTTTATAGTCCGCTTTTAATTCAAAGTAGCGTTTGGTTCGGCGTGCCTGTTTTTCCAGCGATTTCAGGTTAGCTTCTATTTCAAAAAGGAGGTCTTCTACCCTATCCAGGTCTGCTGTGGTGCTATTGAGCTTATTGATGGTTTCCCGCTTACGAACCTTATACTTTGAAATGCCTGCAGCCTGTTCAAACATTTTGCGGCGTGAGTTGTCTTTATCGGTCAGAATATCATCTACCATACCAAGGGCAATAATGGCATAGGAATTAGATCCGATACCGGTATCTAGAAAAAGAGAGGTAATATCTTTAAGTCTGCAGGTAACCCCGTTGAGTTGATATTCGCTTTCCCCAGTTCGGTATAGCAATCTAGTGATGGTAACAGAATGGTATTCAGTAGGTAGTAGGTTTTTAGTATTTTCAAAAGTTAGGGACACTTGAGCAACTCCCCCGGCTTTTCTCTTTTTGGTACCATTAAAAATCACGCTCGACATTTGATCAAGACGCAGTTCTTTACTTTTCTGCTCGCCTAGTACCCAACGGATGGCATCTACGATGTTTGATTTGCCGGAACCATTGGGCCCAACTATGCCAATGACATCCTCTTCAAAGTTGATGAGTGTTTGGTTAGCAAAACTTTTAAAGCCTTTTATTTCGAGCTGTTTTAACCTCATAGCCTACAAAAATAGGAAAATACCTTTTGCCACTAAAGATCTTTTATCCACATTTTATCCACAGAGGGGTGTTAGTAGTCTGGGAGTCTGGGAGTCTGGGAGTCTGGGAGTCTGGGAGTCTAGGAGTCTGGGAGTCTGGGAGTCTGGGAGTCTGGGAGTCTGGGAGTCTGGGAGTCTGGTAATATATATTCAAAATTCAATCATTCAAAATTCAATCATTCAAAATTCAAAATACTCTAAATCTTCGATTACCAAACCACTAGACTACCAGACCACCAGACTACTATTTACCACAAACCTCACAATAACAACCATTCCCTAAATAAATCAGACCCTACATAAAAATAACCTATAATAATTTTTTTAATTCGGAAAAAAGCTTCATTTTTACATAACAGGAACAAATAAAGATTAATAGTTATATTCCTAAATTATTTATAGAACTTTTTTATAAGTTCATCGTAAGAATAAATTGTAAATGTTTAATCGGTTTTTGGGATAGCCTCTTCCGACAAAGGGAGGGGCCTTTTTTTTGGTAGTGGGTAGTGAGTATTGGGTAATGAGTATTATAAAATTAGGTTTGATGGACCATATAAATCAGTGAAGATCCGTGTCAAAAATATTAATTTGAAAAAAAGAATTTTCCATTTTTAAAGTTGGCTATTCTTTTAGTAATTGAAGTATCCTTTGTTATTTTTTCAATAAGATATTCTCCTTCCTTTTTTTCCAGAAAAATAGATGATTCTAATGCTTCTTCCTGAACCTTTAGGATGGAAATGATTTCTTTGGATGAAAAATTTAACGGTAAATCCTGAAGAGAAGATTCTGAACAATTGGTTACATCTGCTATTTTGGTTTGGTTGGTCCCGATGATGGCATAAACCGAAAAGGAGGTTGAACTATCTGGCCAAATGATTGGTTTACATTCCAGGATGGCAGTCACTTCTGTAGACTCAGATTGATTTTGTTCTTCTCCTGAACATTGGAAAAGAGTAAACGAAAAAGAAATTAAAATTAAAACCTTCAAAGTGTTTGCCATTTTATAATTATTACTTTATTTTTGCAATCGCTTATTTAAAAAAGCTAATCTGGTGCCTATAGTTCAGTTGGTTAGAACGCTAGATTGTGGTTCTAGAGGTCGCCGGTTCAAATCCGGTTAGGCACCCTCAGATATTGAAAGACTTCTAATTTATTAGGAGTCTTTTTTATTTGAAAAGGGCTTTATTCAACACATCTCTACGTTCAATTTCCTACACTAAGTTTCAACAAGATAGTAAATCTGAGGGCTTGCTGCCATTCCCAACACATCCTAAATACTCGTATCGTTGATCCTTCCAAACTGTAATTTGGATACATAAACCTGTAATAGGTATTAGAAAGCTGATTCCACTCAAAGTAATTTTGTGTTAGTAATTAATTGGATAAAAAGGAAAAAATGCAAAACATAAAATTATTAATAACAAGCTTAATGTTCTTGAGCCTAAGTTTTTCCATTTCGGCTCAAGAAAAAAATAGTGATACTATGGATGACCAAACACAGCAAATGATGAAAGTCCTGCTTCAGGTGATGGGTGAAGAATCCAGAACCCCTATATTAAGAAGGCCAAGTGATTACGATATGAAGTATGAAGATGTATTTTTCCAAGCCATAGATGGTACCGTTATCGAAGGATGGTATATCCCAAGTACTTCTAATAATGTAATTATCTTCAATCACTTCAAGGGTGCAAATCGTTATGGGTTCCCTGGACATCTTGAACCATGGAGTATTGGTGGACCAGGATTTGAAGTTAACTTTTTGCCCCTATACAAAGCTTTAAACGAGGCAGGTTATAATATACTGACTTATGATTTGCGCGGGAATGGGTTAAGTGGCCCGGGGCCAACGCCAATTATTGGAGCAGGCCTAATGGAATATCGTGATGTCATAGGTTCTGTTAGATATATCAAATCCAGGGAGGACACCAAGGATATGGATATCTCTTTATTTTCTCAATGTTTTGGAGCAAATTCAACTTTTACTGCTATTGAAAAGCACCCTGAGGAGTTTGAAGGTATCAAATCCATGATCGCGATTCAGCCATTATCTGCCAAAGCCTTTATTGATGGAGGTGTAAATGCGGCTGGCGTTGACAAAGAAACTTGGGAAGCCGCTTATGAAAGATTGACAAGTCGTCGAACCTCCGATATTGATATGCCAAAATCTGCAAGGTCAATTACCTTCCCAACCTTCCTTGTTCAGATTAGAGGTGATTACTCAACCAAACCATATGATATGCAGGCAGTATTTGATAATCTACCTGTGGAAGACAAAAAGTTATTATGGATTGACGAGGGAAAGGTTATTCGAACAGAGGCCTACAAATATTTTCCAGAGCATCCCGCTCCGGTTATTGAATGGTTTGATAAACATATGAAGCAAAACTAAAAATTAGAAATAATTCATAAATGGTTAATTATGTTAGGAAAAATGATGGCTAAAAATCTGGTCTTAGCAGGCAAGGGAGCACCTCTGTTTGACAATCCGGAAAATTTCAATTTACAATATGAGGATGTTTCCTTTAAAGCAAGTGATGGCATCAATTTGAAAGGTTGGCTCATTAAAGGAGATAAGGAAAAGGTTATCATACAATCTCATTTTGGGCTTTATTGTTGTAGAGCAGGATATACTAATCAAGCAAAAAGACCGGTCAAAGGCTATCCGAATGATGTTCAGTTTCTCCGCCAGGCTAAGTACCTCAATGATGTAGGTTACACGGTTCTTATGTATGATTTTCGGAATCACGGCGAAAGTGATGTTGCTATGGATGGATTTGTTTCTTATGGACCAGAAGAAGCTAAGGATATTATTGCAGCTGTAGATTATATTTCTAACCATCCTGAATACGAAAATGCCAACATTGGACTTTTCAGCATATGTATGGGTCAAGGGGCTACCGTATCTGCATATGGGAGAGAAGATGGGCTGAAGCACTGCAGCAATATCAAATGTATGATATCTGTACAACCCCTGGATTACCCTCATTTTATGAGTGGAATGAAAATTCCTGGCTTCATGAAAAGAAGTGCTGATAAATACATAAGGAAGAATACCGATTTCGATTACATGAATAATACCTGGCGTCCTTACGTTAAAGAAGTAAATGTACCTACATTAGTTATTCAAAATAAAAATGATGGCTTTCTCGATAAAGATTTTGTAGAAGGAGTTTTTAATGATTTACAAGTAGAGAAAGAAATGATGTGGATTGAGATACCCGATAAAAAGAATCAGGGATATAACCGCATGGCTGCTTATGATTGGTTAGGTACCAACCCTGAGCCTATTTTGAATTGGTTTGGAAAATATATGTCATGAGAGAAATAATAGAGTTTAATACTATTTCAAGCGCCTTACATGCCATGGGGCTGGATAAGCCCAAGCATCCTTTGGTATCGATATTTTATCACAGAGACATAAAAAACGGGCCGCAATTTGCAGGAAAAAGTATTGTGAGTTCCTTTTATATCATGGAATATAAGGAAGGTGAAACAAGCTCCTTTAATTATGGACGGACCACCTACGATTTTGAGGAAGGAACACTTATATTTTTAGCTCCCGGACAAGTTTTAACGGTAAATGAATGGTATGAAAAAGATACGGTGAGTGGTTGGACACTCTTGTTTCATCCTGATTTAATCAGGAAATCACAACTTGGACAAAACATCGATAATTATTCCTTCTTCTCTTATGAGGCAAATGAAGCATTGCATATTTCAGATGAAGAGAAGAATATAATTACTGGCCTGCGAGACAAAATAGTAAAGGAATATAGTCAGAATATTGATCGACAAAGCCAAAAATTGATCGTGACAAGCATTGAATTACTATTAGATTATTGCACCCGATATTACAATCGTCAGTTTTTTACTAGAGAGAATTTAAATAAAGATATCATCACTCGTTTTGAAGCCTTGCTCAAAACTTATTATGATTCTAATAAACCTCTGGAAAAAGGAATCCCCAGTGTAAAATATTGCGGAGAGGCCTTAAATATGTCCCCAAATTATTTTAGTGACTTATTAAAAAAGGAAACAGGACGCAATGCCCAAGATCACATACATTTTTTCGTAATTGAAAAAGCAAAAACACAACTATTAAATTCTGGTGAATCCATCAGTCATATTGCCTATGATTTGGGGTTCGAATACCCTCAAAATTTTAGCAAGCTATTCAAAAAAAAGACCGGCCTAAGCCCTTCTGAGTATCGGGATATAAATTGATTTTATCAAAGAACAACAAGTTTCTTAAAGAGCCTTATCTATTCTCGCCAAGAAAAGACAGGTTTTGAACAGCTTATTCTTTATTATTTACAATTTTAGCGTGAATACACTTTCAATTCATACTTCTAAATTCTAATGGGGTAATTCCTTCCTTACGTTTAAAGAGTTTGCCAAAATATTGCGGGTATTCGAATCCTAATGAAAAAGCAATCTGACTTATGGAATTATCAGAATTTAGTAGTCGATTTTTTGCCACTTTCAAAACATGATAGTGAATTAAGTCCTGTGTACTTTTACCAGTTTCTTTTCTCAGTAAGTCACTTAAATAATTAGGAGATAAGTGAACTTTTTCTGCACAGTCTTTTACAGTTGGCAAACCATTATTTAAAGGTAAATCGGAAGAAAAATATTCAGATAAATAGTGGTTTAATGTGGTAACAACATGTTTATTTACTTCTTCCCTCGTAATAAACTGACGGTCATAATACCGTTCGCAATGGTTGAGTATCAACTCTAAATTTGATGATAATACCTTTTTGGTATGTTTATCAATTGGACGATTAATTTCTTTTTTTAGAGAGTTTAAGATTTCTGTTAGGCTATGTTTTTCGTCCTCTGCTATATGTAGTACTTCATTTGCTCCATAATTAAAAAAGGTGTAGCCAGCCATTTTATGATACAGCATGGTTCCTAATATCAAATTGGGATGAAAGTATATGCCCCAATTATATTTGCATTCAGATAGTTCTGGACTTTCTATATTAACTACCTGATTAGGTGCTGTAAAAAATAAGCTCCCATTTTGAAAGTCTAAATGTCGCCTGCCGTATTTTATACTTCCCTTTTTTAATTGCTTTAAGATAATGCTGTAAAATGCAGTCGTTACTTTTTGCTGTCTTAAATGTCCTAAAGTATTAAAATCTACTTTCGAAAAGTCGACAACACTAATCATAGGGTGTTTGGGCGGTTCCTGACCTAATACTTCATTAAGTAGGCTGATATTCTCGACTTTGAAAATATTTTCCATAAAAAACTCATTTTATTAAGCTTTCGTAATACAGTTTTACTAACCCTTGTGAAAATGCCTCAACAATCATGACGCTAATCATGAGAATAAGAATAAAAAACGCGATTCCACGTCAGTAGGGATTTTTGACTAACAAAATCAATTGCAACTTTTAGAAGTCTGTTGTAGTTCATGAACTGTTATCTTGGATAAAGTGATTCTACTCTCTCTTTTAATTCTAAATTAAATTTTTTATAAGCTGCCTTCATCTGATGTTTAGCAAGAAAATTCATGAATTTGCTGTGAGCACCATGAAACCCATCTTCCTGTTTAAAGAGTGTTGTCCCTTTTTCAGTAGCTTCAATGGAATAAATGTGGTGGTCTGTCATTCCGTGTGAATTAAGTTCGCCTGACCAGCCAAATATTTTACCATGTTCATAATCAGTTACAATATGAGTAAATTCCATTACACCACCCGTCAAAGGGTTTTTAAAATAAGCTGTTGAGATTTCTCCTTTCTTCAATTCATCTTCTTTTATCCCGATGAATGAACTACTCCATTCTTTGAGTTTGTTCCAGTCTGTCAACACACTCCAAACTTGTTCCGGAGTAGCATTTATTTCTATCTCAGTGAAAATGTTATTTGACCTGTCTTGCATAACTTTTGAATTAAAGGTTTTACTTAATCATTTGCCCTGGTAATATTTTATCTATAAAACCATCGCCCAACCAATCTTTCATAAAAACGGCAGCTATGGCATCCATATTTGGACGATAGCGCCTTTTAGGATTCTTATCAGTGGCAGCATGCAAAACAGCTTTTGCAATAGTATCTGGAGATGCGCCATTATCTATTCCCTTGCCCCATTTTTCTCTAAAAGTTTTCATCTGTTCGGCGTAATCAGCAGCGTCAGGATGTTTTTCACATTTTTCCAAATATGGGAAGCTGGCGTTATCAATATCAGTATTGATGTAGCCAGGTTCAATTAGTGATACGTTTATTCCAAAATCTTTTACTTCCATTCGCAGGCCATCTGCCACACCCTGCTGTGCAAATTTAGTTGCCGGATACCATGCTGCTCCTGGCATAGATACGTGTCCTGCAACTGAAGATGTAATGATAACACGCCCTGACCTCTGTTTTCTCATGTGCGGAAGAACGGCTTTGAAGGCTCTTGCATTTCCTATCACATTTACATCAAATTGATGCTTTATATCTTCAATGCTATGCAGTTCTACTGGACCTAATAGGCAAAATCCTGCATTGGCGAATAGGACATCGATTTTACCATCGTTTTTTATTATGGTGTCAACGACATTTTGGACATCCTCATCTTTGGTGACATCGCAATAGATGACAACTGCTCCCAATTCTTCAAGGTCTTTCATTAAATGGGTTCTTCTGGCAGTTGCATACACTTTAAAGCCATTTTCTAATAATGTTTTAGCAGATGCATGACCAATTCCAGTTGAGGCTCCCGTTATAAATACCGTCTTTTTACTCATCTTTAATTGATTTAATGAATGAATTGCTTGTTATGATTCAAAGATGAATAGGTTTTGTATTTAATCCATAATACTAATCTCTGTTTTCTGTATTCTTTTCTCTGATTTCACTTTTATAGTATGTAAATATAATTTCCTCCCTGAACCAGATTCCATTTTATTTCAGATCTTTCTACCCAATTTTTTCCCAAAATCAGAATCAGTTAGACAGTATATTACAAGCCTATCATTCGCAGCCAGATAATACCATAAAACTTCATACATTAAAAGAATTATTCCATAGTTATATAAACAATGACCTGGATAAAGCCAGAAAATATGCCCAGTGGCGTGTCGAATTTGAATTACACAAGAAACACGACAAACCCGGGTTTTATTAAAGCCGATTTGAAAAATATCACTGAATTTGGGGAGGACGTGTTTACGTGTTCAAGTGTTCACGTTTAGGGGTTCAAATTATGAATGTATGGTTTTTGATTGGAGCTTCTTTTCCACGCCAATTCCTCAGATTTATTATATTATTTTAAAATCATAACATCAGAAAATCTAAAATTGGCACATTTACAAATTTACACATCTACAAATCACCTCATTTCCCAATACCCTATTAAGTCAAATCATACTAAGCTTCCAATTAATTTGGGGATTAAGCTTAAAACAAAGCTTTGATTTTTAACAAATAATTGAAGTTTCAATCCATTCTTAAATCACTATTTTTTGGTATATTAGTGTAAAGAACCCGCCCCATCATGGGATATAAACGCCGTCTTTCTGCCATAATGTTCACCGATATTCAGGGATATACTCGCCTGATGCAGGAAAGTGAATCCAGAGGAGTAGACACCCGAGCTCAACATCGCTCTATTTTTGATCCTACCACCGTTCAATATAATGGAACTATTATTCAGTATTATGGAGATGGAACTTTAAGTATTTTTGACAGCTGCGTGGATGCCGTAAAATGTGCCATTGAGATGCAATTGGCCTATCTCCGAGATCCTTCCATACCAGTTCGGATAGGAATACATGTTGGAGATATTTTACTAGGTGAAAAAGATATCATAGGTGATAGCGTTAATCTGGCTGCCAGAGTTGAATCCTTAGGCGTTTCAGGAAGCGTTTTAATTTCCGACAAAGTATATGAGGAAATTAAAAACAAAGAAGGATTTCCGGTAAAATCACTGGGTCAGTTTCATTTTAAAAATGACGCCAAGCCCAGAACCATTTACGCCCTGACCAATGAAGGATTGGTAATCCCCAGGCCTTTTGAAATGAAGGGCAAGTTGGAAAAGCCCCAAAAAAGGCCCTGGTTCAAAAAAGCCCTTCCCCTGGCCTTTAGCACATTAGGCCTGGTTTTATTAGGCATATTAGGCTTTATTAGCCTCCTTTCTTCTGGGCAAAAAATTGATCGGGTAGCTGTATTGCCTTTTGAGAACCGCATAGAAATTGATGATCAAGAATATTTGGCAGATGGAATGCATGAAGAGTTGATTATTAAGCTGGCCCAAACGGGTTTAAAAGTGCGCCCCTATACCACCATGAAACAGTATGTGGGTACCACTAAAACCGCTCGCCAAATTGCCCAGGAATTAAATGTAGATGCCCTGGTAGAAGGATCAGTATACAAAATTGGTAATGAATTTAAAATTCGAGTCCAGTTGATCAGTGGGACCAATGACGAGTATTTAATGAAACCTTTTGAGAGTCAGACCCGACTGGCCAACATCCAGTTTTTATATAGAGATTTAGTCCGGACTCTGGTTGATAAAATAGAAATAGCCCTAACCCCCGAAGCGGTCCAAAAACTTAATGCTGCTGAGTCTGTCGACCCTCAGGCATATGATCTGTATCTTCAAGGGCGTCACTATCTAAACCGAGGGTCCATTGACGATATTTACCGAGCCATTGACTATTACCACAGGGTATTAGAGCTCGATCCCAATTATGGCCAAGCTTATTCTGGGCTGGTGGAAAGTTATCTCTTGCAAGGATTTGGTCTTTTAAACTCTCAGGAGGCCTATGCTCAATTCAGAATTTATCTACAAAAAGCAATAGAATTAGATGAAAATTTTGCCAATGATCATCATCAATTGGCCATGATTAAAATTTTCAGTGAATGGGACTGGTCTGGTGCAGCCGAGGAACTCAGATTAGCTATACAAGAAAATCCTGAAAGTTGGGAACCCTATGATTCCTATGCCCAGCTTATGTGGGCAATTGGCCGAATGGATGAAAGTATTGCCGCAGCAGAAAAATCTGTTGAAGTTGACCCGGATGCGCACTTTGCCAGGTGTGACCTGGCCTGGGCCTATTATTTTGATAAACAAATCGACAGGGCAAAGGAAGAGCTAAAAACCCTATTTAAACAGCATGACTCTGATTGCCCATTTCATACCCTGCTAGATTTTCATATTCGAATTGAGGAGGCTCAAAAAACCGGTACCGGAAGCCAGGAGATTTTATTAGACTTGGAAAAAAGGCGCTTGAAATTCCCCAAAGATGATGCTCATATTGACCGAATTGAAGCCTACGCAAATGCCCTTTATGGTGATCGAGTATATGCTCTGGAATTGGCCAGGTCCCTGGAAAAAGAGGAAAACTTCGGTACGGCTGCCATTCATCTAGCCCTGGGAGATAAAGAAGAAGCCTTAAACATGCTGAATCAAAGTGCCAGTCAACGTGCCTTTTATCTAATGTATACCATCAAAATGATACCAAATTTAAACCCTCTACGAGCTGAGCCTGAATTTCAAAAAATACTTAAACGACTAAATTTAGATCGTACAGATACCATACAACTAAAACCAATTCTGTAAACAAAAATCATAAAATGAAAATCAAACATCTATTTCCCAAATTAAATTATTTACTTTTTCTTTTCCTTTCTTTTAGCTTGATTCATTGTGGTGGAGAAACCACTTCTGAAGAGGCACCCGAAACGGAAACCGAAACTGAAATAAGCGAAGAAGCCATAGCTCAGGCTGCCTCCTGGGCAGATACCGCACAAATGAAACAGTATGTATTATGGGATTGGGAAGGTGCAGAAACAGCTTTTCAGAAAGCCATTGAATTGAACCCTAATTTAGGGCGTGCTCATGCCCATTATGGCTGGCTTCATCATTTGCGAGGAGATAATGCTAAAGGCATAGAAGAAATGAAAACGGCCATGAAAGTGGAACCTAAAAATCCCTTATGGCATGCCTGGCATGGATGGATGCTACTATGGGAAGATGATAAAGCTATAGCTATGGAAGCTGCAAAAGGTGGTCTGGAGATTGACTCCTCCTTTTCTGTTTCTCATTATATTATTGGAACTTGCCTTAATCACCTAGGAGAATCAGAAAAAGCAATGGAACATCTTGAAATGGCCGCTAAAGACCCTATGTTTGTTTTTGGACTTGGAGTTGGCCATGCTTTCATTGGCAATAAAGAAAAAGCCATCGAAATTGCAGATCAATTAGTTGCCACAGGCGAAACCTGGAATACTTGGGGTACTGCTGAAATCTATTCAACTCTTGGCGATTCTGAAAAGGCAATGGAATGGGTACAAAAAGCCTTTGATCAAAAACACCCTTATATTCCATGGATTGAAAGAAATCCTATTCTTTCCGTCTTAAATGAGAATCCAAAATATCAGGAGATTGTTGCGGCTATGAATTTGCCATATTAACAATAGCAATGGCAATGGCAATTTGCTAATAAAGATTGCCAATGTTATTGTCATTGTTATTTTTTTGACCTCTTTCAAAATGATATTTATATTGAGTTCAATTGAAATGTCATAGTACAAAAAACATAAGATGGATCACAGTATAGACGATGTTCCTCCAATCCTTTGGACCCCAAATGATGAGTTTATTCAAAATAGCAATCTACAACTGTATATTGATTGGCTTTCTAAAAAAAAGGATTTACCGTTTAATAGTTACCAACAGTTGTGGGAGTGGTCCATAAGTGAAATTGGAGATTTTTGGGAGAGTATCGCTGAATATTTCCAAGTTAGGTTTCACAGTCCCTATCAATCTGTTCTTTCTGATGATGATATGCCTTATGTCAAATGGTTTGAAGGAGCAACTTTGAATTATGCAGAACACATTTTTAATTACCGTCCAAAAGATCAAGCTGCAATCTGGTTTCAGTCAGAACGCCATGAGATGGAATCCATTTCTTGGGGAGAGTTGGAAAATAAGGTTGCCAGTCTAGCCACTTATCTTAAATCCATTGGAATAAAAAGAGGAGATCGTATAGTTGCTTATCTTCCAAACATCCCTGAAGCTACCATCGGGTTTTTAGCCACCTGCTCTTTAGGAGCTATTTGGTCCAGTTGTTCACCAGATTTTGGAACAGAAAGTGTGGTGGATCGCTTTTCTCAAATCGAACCAAAAGTTTTGATTACAGTGGATGGTTATCAATACGGAGGAAAAGCCTTTGATAAAACTAAGGTGGTACAAGGCTTAATTGAACAACTTCCAAGTCTTGAAAAAGTTCTACTCCTACCCTACCTGAATCCTGAAATCGATACCTCTCTTTTTCCTAAATCAATTTTTTGGGAAGAATCCATATCAATGCCAAGTGATGGATTAAATTTTGAGGCCGTCCCTTTTAGTCATCCTATATGGGTCTTATTTTCTTCAGGTACCACTGGCAAACCTAAAGCCATTACCCATTCCCAGGGTGGGGTTTTGTTAGAACATTTTAAATATCTAGCTTTCCATAATGATGTTCATGAAGGAGAAAAATTCTTCTGGTTCAGTACCACTGGATGGATGATGTGGAATTATGTTCAGGCTTCCCTGTTGCTTGGCGCAGCAATTGTACTATACGATGGAAGTCCTGGTTATCCTAATCTTAACGTTCTTTGGAAAATGGCTTCCGATATCCATTTAGAACATTTTGGCACCAGCGCTCCTTATTTGGTTGCCTGTATGAAAAAGGGGCTTCAACCAGGCAATGATTTCAACCTGGAGCATCTGAGAAGTCTTAGTTCTACCGGTGCCCCTCTTCCACCAGAAGCCTTTGACTGGATCTACCAGGAAATTAAGGAAGATTTGTGGCTGTGTTCAATGAGTGGAGGGACAGATGTGTGTACAGCCTTTGTAGGAGGTTGCCCCACTTATCCGGTTTATATGGGAGAAATTCAAAGTCGTGCCCTGGGATGCGCACTTTTTGCTTTTGATGAAATGGGAAAAGAAATTATTGATGAGGTTGGTGAAATGGTAATTTGCCGCCCTATGCCTTCCATGCCCATTTACTTTTGGAATGATAAAAACTTTGAACGATATCTAGGCAGTTATTTTGAAAACTATAAGGGCATTTGGAGACATGGGGATTGGGTGAAAATAACCACCAGAAACTCCCTCATCATTTTGGGGAGGTCTGATGCCACCCTCAACCGCCAGGGTATTCGAATTGGTACTGCCGAAATTTATCAATCCGTTGATAAAATAGCGGAGATAAAAGACAGCCTTATCGTAAACCTGGAATTAAGTGGCGGACGACATTTTATGCCCCTCTTTGTAGTGATGAATAAAAAAGAAAGTCTTTCTGAAGAAATAAAACAAAAAATCCGAGCCCAACTTCGTTCTGATTACTCTCCTCGCCATGTCCCTGATGAGATTATCGAAATCAATGATATTCCCTATACCATCAGTGGAAAAAAAATGGAAACGCCCGTGAAAAAGATTCTAATGGGTATCCCCTTGAAGAAGTCCGCAAATGAAGGAGCCATGCGGAATCCGGAATCACTAGGCTTCTTTGTGGATTTTAGAAATAAAATCTAGTAATGTGTATTGGGTAATGTGTATTGGGTAGAGTGGTTCAGAATTTAAGGTGATTCTATCAATTTTAGTTAGGTAAAGGCATACAGGTCTCCCTAATTTTGCAGATATTTTATTGAATTTAACATTGGTTCAAGTATTCAAAATTAAGTTTACAAACGCGAACACTTATTAACTTGAACACGTGAACACATAAAACTTACCAATCATTAAAAGCTTCATTAAAAATATATTCATTAATCTGATTAGAGATGGTTTCTATGGCTTCATCCTGAACACTGATAAAATCGGTGGAGGTATCCCAATCGAAAAAGAAATCAAAGTTTTTCTTCCAGTTTTTATCGGGGTTAACATTATTTTTAAAATCTACTAAAACTTTGATGGTGAGTCGGTTAATAGCCGTGGTTTCGCCCTGCTGCGGAGCCTCAGAGGTAATGCGGTAATCAACAATGGCACCTGTAAACTCTACGTCCGGGTTTTGATCTGCGTAAATTAAGCGAGACTGAGTCCGGATTTTTTCTTTGAGATCTTCTGTGAATATCTGATCCAGACCAGGAAGTGCATCCAGTGTATTATCGTCATATAAATTAACTTTATAGGATCGTACATTAGGATCTATTGTGATGCCACTAAAAGAATAGCAGGCCTCGAAAAATATTGCCACGCTAATCACTAATGCTGAAAATATCAGGTTCTTAGTTTTCATAAATCGTATTGCTTAATCTTTCGATAAAGGGTTCTTTCAGAAATTTCCAGGTCTTTGGCAGCTTCTTTTCTACGACCATTGTGTTTACGCAAAGCTTTTTTTATCAGTACTTTTTCATTTTCTTCTAAAGATAAATTTTCCTCCACCACTTCTGTATTTGAGTACTGTTCTTTGGTTTTGTCATCAATAATAATTGGTTTAACATCATTAAGGCCTTCAGAATCCGGAGAATAGGGCTCATAGGAAGAATCAGGCTGTGGAAGAAAAGTATTGGTTTCATTAGGAGGATAAGCTTCCTGCTCAAAATCAAGAGCATAATCACTGGATTGTAACGCCTGAAGTCTTTGTGGATTTTGGACTCGAAGGTCATTAGATCGGATGAGTTCAAAAACGACTTTTTTCAATTCACTCAAATCTCTTTTCATGTCAAAGAGCAAATTGTATAAAATATCTCGTTCCTCAAAATTAGCTTTGCCTGGATGGTTTGTGATGGCCGGAAGGTTGCGTTGGATAATATTGGGTACCAATTGAATTAAATCTTCAGCACTAATATCTTTGTGTTCAGTCAAAACTGATAATTGTTCAGCAACATTTTTTAGTTCTCTGATATTCCCCGGCCAGGAATAATTTTCGAGAAGTAATCGTCCTCGGTCTTCTAAGCGAATAGGGGTAGTTCGGTACTTTTCAGCAAAATCAATTACAAATTTTCTAAAAAGTAGAAAAATGTCTTCTTTTCGCTCTCGCAGCGCCGGCACTTTTATGGGTACGGTATTCAATCGAAAATAGAGGTCTTCTCTGAATTTCCCCTTATTGACTTTTTCCTTGAGGTCGACATTGGTGGCAGCAATAATTCGCACATCTGTTTTTAGCACTTTTGAGGAGCCTACTCTAATAAATTCTCCGGACTCCAAAACTCTTAGCAGAAAGGATTGTGTATCCAATGGCATTTCACCTATTTCGTCCAGGAAAATGGTTCCTCCATTATAGGTTTCAAAATATCCTTTCCGTTCGCCGGTAGCTCCGGTGAAAGCTCCTTTTTCATGGCCAAATAATTCAGAATTGATGGTTCCCTCAGGAATAGCTCCACAGTTGATAGCAATAAAATTATTGTGCTTTCTATGACTTATAGAATGGATGATTTTGGAAAATACCTCCTTACCTACCCCACTCTCTCCGGAAATCAAAACGGACAAATCAGTGTTGGCCACCCTTACAGCAGTTCCCAAAGCTCTTTCTAATAATTCTGACCTGCCTATTATGCCGAATCTTTGTTTTATCGACTGGAGGTTCTCATCCATAAATATTGTATTTTTTAGAGGGCGTCTCATAACTTCTACCTGTCGGTAGACAGGCGTTCCTCGTTCTGATCCGCCAAATAGTTTTCTTTTTGAGAGCATTTTTTTAAGGGAAAATTTCATTTTCCCTTAAAAAAATGCTCTCAAAAAAATAATATTGGCTGGCGAATCCGTACGGATGAGACAGCCTCTAAATATTGATAATTTCGCCTTTCAAAGTGGCACTAGTAGCATCTGTAATTTTCACAATTGTATATTCACCTGGTTTCAAGCCCTCTTTTTTGGGGAAAACGACCATTTTATTTTGTGAATTGCGTCCTTTAAATTCCTGATCAGATTTTTTAGAATCCCCTTCAATCAAAACTTTGAACGTCTTGCCAATATCTTTTTGATTGTGCCGGAAAGAAATTTGAGTTTGCAGACGAATGACTTCCTGCAAGCGTCTTTTTTTCACTTCCAATGGTATATCATCTTCGTATTTACGAGCAGCCAATGTTCCAGGTCTTTCTGAATAGAAAAACATATAAGACATGCTGTAATTGGCCAACTCAATCATACTCAGTGTATCTTGATGCTCAGTTTCGGTTTCTGTGCAAAAACCAGTTATGATATCAGAAGAAATGGCACAATCAGGAATGATGCGATTAATGGCATTCAAGCGGTCAATATACCAGTCTCGATCATAGGTACGGTTCATCAATTCCAAAACACGACTATTTCCGGACTGGACAGGCAGATGAATATATTTGCAAATATTTTCGTATTTGGCCATGGTGTGCAACACCTCGTCGGTCATATCCTTTGGATGGGAAGTAGAAAAACGAACTCTTAAATCAGGATGTACCAGAGCAACTAACTCCAGAAGATTGGCAAAACTAACTTTTTCACCTGTTTCTGGATTTTCCCATTTATAAGAATCGACATTTTGGCCCAATAGAGTCACTTCTCGATAGCCCTTAAGGTAAAGATCAGTGGCTTCAGCAACAATACTAAAGGCATCTCTACTGCGCTCTCGTCCTCTGGTAAAGGGAACAACGCAGAAAGAACACATATTATCACATCCACGCATGATGGAAATAAAAGCTGTTACCCCATTCGAACCAAGCCGCATCGGGTTGATATCTGCATAGGTCTCCTCTCTGGAAAGATATACATTAATACCTTTACCCCCTTCATCCACTTCAGTAACCAATTTAGGCAAGTCTCGGTAGGCATCAGGCCCTACTACCAGGTCGACCAGTTTTTCTTCCTCCAGCAATTTTTTCTTAAGGCGTTCGGCCATGCAGCCTAAAACCCCTACTAGCGTCCCTGGTTTTCGTTCTTTTACTTTGTCAAAAACACGCAAGCGTTTACGAACGGTATCTTCTGCTTTTTCACGGATAGAACAGGTATTGATCAGGATAATATCCGATTCTTCCATATTTGTGGTCGACTGAAAACCTACATCTGCTAAGACAGAAGCTACTATTTCACTATCGCTAAAGTTCATCTGACAGCCGTAACTTTCGATATAAAATTTACGAGCGTCCGAAGAAGTTCCTTCTTTTTTATCCTGTTGAAATACCTCACCTTGCTTACACTCGATGATCTCCTTGTTAATCCCTTCTAGTGTTGGGTTATCATTATACATCTCTTCCTCTTTTTTTCTATTAAGGATTATTTATTCGTAATAGTTTTTTTCAAGCTGCAAAAATAAAGAAAATTGAAGTCAGATGTGACAATTTGACAGTTTTTTTTGGCAAAAAGACATAAGTTCTTATCTGTTTATGCAATTTGTATAGAAAATGCATCTTAAAGGTCGTATGGATAATCATAATGGCCATTTGTAAAGCAAATGTTGAAGAAATAGACAGAATTAGGAAAAACGCTCACAATAATGATAGAAGAAAAGCCTTTTAATTTACTTTAATCCTTTTACAATCTACTTTCTACCTTTTACCAAACAAAAAATATCGATCTTTAAAAGGTAATTTAAAACTCAAAAAACAATGAAACCATTATTAATTATTTGCACTTTGTTTCTTTTTATGTCCTGTAATCAGGCAGGAGAAAAGTCCTCAGCAGATTTTATTTCTGAAGTAAATCAGATGACTTCTGGTGGGAACGAGGCTGATTCTCGTACAGCTTCCAAAGAAATGGCCTTCAACGATGATCAGCAACCAGGCCAGGCTCAACAAGTCGCCAACGAACAAAAACTAATCCGTAAAGCCTATCTTGAAATGGAAGTCAATTCCTATGACAAAGCCAAAACGGAGATTCAGGACATTATTAAAAATGCTCAAGGCAGCATTGAAAAAAGTGAAGACCGCTCTTCTTCCTATCGAAAGGTCAGCAATATGACCATCCGCATAGCCCCTGAAAAACTAGATGAGATGGTTGAAAAATTAGCAGCAGTGGGTAGAAACATCGATCGTAAAGCCATAGAATCTGAGGATGTTACTCGTCAGTACATTGATATGGAAACCCGCCTTAAGTCAAAAAGAGCGGTGGTGGAGCGTTATCAACAGTTATTGCAGCAGGCCAAAAACGTTCAGGAAGTACTACAGGTGGAAGAAAACCTAAGAAAAGTGACCGAGGAGATTGAATCTACAGAAGCACAATTCAGGTACTTGAGTCAGCAAATTGATCGTAGTACCATTTATCTCACATTTTATGAGCCTATTGAAAATGTCAGCAGTTCAGGCCCTTCCTTTGGCAAAAGAATTGGGAATGCAATAAGAGGAGGATGGCAATTTTTATTGAATACGATCATTTTGTTTATCGAAATATGGCCCTTAACCATTCTACTTATTGCAGGTATTGTCCTTTTTATCAGAAGACGCAGGAGAAGAAAAAAACAAGCATAAGATTAGTTCTGAAGGCTACTTTTTTGTAAATTCAAAACGGCATAAACCTAGATAAGCGCCCTGATTTATTGAGAATTTGGGCGCTACAGTTTTTTCAATTTTACTCTAAAAAATCATTTAAAATGAAAAAGATTTTTTCCTTTCTGATCTTCCTAATCAGCAGCACTTTCATCTTTGCACAAGCCCCACAAGGAATTAATTATCAAGCGGTTGCTCGCGATGGTGATGGTAATTTATTGGTTGATACCAGGATTGTAGTGCAATTTGACATTTTAAGCGGCACTACTGATGGTCCGGCTGTATATTCAGAAGTCCATGAAGCGCTTACCAACACCTATGGATTATTTAATTTAGTTATAGGACGAGGAGTCCCAGAAAGTTCTACTTTGGCGGATATTAATTGGGCTGCTGACACCTATTTCCTTCGAGTTATTGTCGATGGTAATACTCTAGGTACTACCCAGTTTTTGAGCGTACCTTACGCTTTATCTGTAGCTCCTCGCAAAGGCATTGCTTCTGTACCTGGTGCTGTTTTTTATCCAAATACCACTGTAGCCTCCTGGTATGCTTCTGTTGGGGATGGTGGCGCCGAAATAACTGAAGAAGGCGGGCCAGCAGTAAATGTTTTGGATGCTCCAATTACCTTACCACATGGGGCTAGGTTAACAAAATTCACCGCTTTTTTCCAAGATAATTCAGAAGAAGAGATGCGTATTCAATTACATCGGGAATCCCTCAGTCAAGGAATTTTTTCTATTGTTACCGAGGTTAGGACTGATGGCGCTGAGCCCGGCTGGCGAAGTACTACTTTAGATCTTGATCATATTGTAGACAATGAAAGATTTGGTTATCTAATAAGAGTATTTGTAGCGGATTGGAATGCTCAAGGTACTAAAGCTGTAAAAGGAGTCAGAGTGGAATATACTTATTAGGTCGGTTGTGATCATTTTTCAATTAAAAAATCTAAATATGATGCTCAAAAAAGTATACATGCTGGCCTTATCGATCTGTATAAGTTTAGTTAGTCTGGCGCAGGTGAGTATTGAAAGGAGTGTGATAGGCCCATTAGGAATTCTTTCTTCCTCAGAAAAAATACAAATTTCTGCTACTGTTGGTGAAGTAGTAGTTAGCACCTTTGAAACCGAAAAAAGTATTTTGACACAAGGCTTTCAACAAGCGGAAAATGAAGACCTGGTGTCCAGCTATAGGTCTGAGTCCATACTTTCAGGTTTATCTGTTTTTCCTAATCCTGCCTCCGATATTTTATCCGTAAAAATATCCAGTATTGACTCGGATGACTTGATTTTTTCCATCCATGATATATTTGGAAGGGTTCTTACCAGCCAGCCAAGGATAAAGGTCTTGTCAGGAATTGAGGAAACGATCAATTTGGAAGTCAATACTTTGGCGACAGGTACTTATTACCTAAGGATTTTGAATAGCAAAGGGCAGTTAGCGGGGAGTGTTCCGTTTTTAGTAAATTAAATTAATCGATTAAAAAATGATTTTTCGCCGCTAAATATGAGTCATCTCTAATTTTTAAGGAAATAAGCACTGACAGATCCTTTGGGTCTCGTCTGTGCGAGATAAAGTAGAAATAAGATAGAAATATATTGTCCCTATACTAAAAACAACTTATTTCTACCTTACTTCGTCCGCCTCAGGCGGCCTTACTTCAATATATTTCCCTATATTTTGACTAATCTAAGGTTATTTACTTGTCTTCAAAATTTTGGGATGACTTATATTTAGCGGTAAAAAAAATCATTCTATTTCTTAAAAACTACCATCTACTCGAAGCGTAATATTCCTGGTAGCTTCCATCAATCCAGGGCGTAACACATACAAGGTGTTAAATACATTGTCCATCAAAAAACTAATTTTGACTTCTTCATTTAGTTGATAGGCCAATCGAGCATTTACAAATCGATACCCTGTATTATTTTCTGCTCGAAAATCAGTTAATCCTGGAATAATCAAATTAAAAATGGCATCGATCGCTTCCTGGTGACTGGCATAAAAGAAGGCAACGCCCAAGGTAAATCTTTTGTACTTAGACTGAACGTCAAATTTTAGGGATTCCCGAGAGCGGTATTTTAGAATATCTTCATCAGAGGAAGAATTATTGGCATTTATTTGTCCAATAGTAGGCTCGCCTTGAGCTGGAGTAGGGTCAAAACTTAAAAATCTTGGATCGATATTTAGATAACCGGCTAGTAACTGAGTTTCTAAACCAAAGAAATTCCCACGCCCAGTGACGGAGATTTCATAGCCATTGATTCGCGTATCACCAATATTCACAGATTGGAATCCAGTAACAGAAGTACCAGGAATTCTTAATAAATTAAATTCCATCATATTATTATATCGAGTCCAGAAGGTAGCAACATCTAAAAAGCCTTCAAAGGAAGAGACTCTGAAACCTTGTTTAAGACCAAGCTCTGTAGACCAGGCTGTTTCGGATCGCAGACTGGGATTGGGAACCACAGAAAAACCTCCTACATCAGTGAAGATAAACTTCTCACCAATGGTTGGGAAGCGGTACCCTTGTCCATAAGAAGCCCTTAAGAAAGTGTAGTCAAATATCTGATAATTCATACCAAAGCGCCAGACTGGTTTAGATTCCTGCTCCAAGGAGGGTTCTACAACTAGGAAGGGCAGTTCAAATCCTGGGTTTTCAATTTTATTTTCTTCAAAACGAAAACCCACAGATAGATTCAGGCGATCAAAGAATTTTTTATCCAATTGAGCATAAGCCGCCAAATTCCTTGAAATCATGGTGGTATCTCCATAAAGTGGAGCCATCCCATTGGTATTGGAATAAACAAATCCTGCAGTAGCAACTAGATCCCAACTAGTTATTTGGCGTTGAAACTGATATTCTATGTAGGTTAGATCAGAAGAATTTGAACGGCCGCTACTTACATCATTTTCTACACTATAGAATCGACTCATTAATTTGTGCCGATTGCCGGCGGGATCAAAATAAGTGACATAAGGATCAATGTTGTATCTGGTAAAATCAGAGACCGAAGTGGTACCCGGAAATTCTTCAAGAGCTCGATCCCTTCCTAGCCAATAAAAGAAGGCATTATTCACTCCAGTCGTAAAATTAGCGTTGACACCAATAGATAGATTATCAGTTAACCTATAGCGAGTATTGGCATTAATCCGACCATATTTACGATAACTATCTCTATTATGGGGTTGTCTATTCAGATAAAATCCACCCACTACCAAATCCAGTTTATCGAATTTTTGTTTGTGCGTTAAGCTCACTCCACCTGCATAAGGAGCACTATCCCACCATTTTATGGATTCTTCTGGAGGATTGAGAAAGTGGGTATAAAAAATAGAGGCTTTTGTTTCGGGTTCTTCTTTTGCGAAAGCAGTTCTAAAATTAACGATCCCGTTTAGAGCGGCAGAACCATATAAAGCGGAAGAAGCTCCCTTCACTACTTCTACCTGTGCTACATTTTCTACTGGCACATCAAACCAATTGGGAAAACCGATGTCCTGCTGTAAAATAGGAATATCATCTTGTAACAATAAAACTCGGCTTCCAGCACCAAAGGAATACCCAGATCCTCCTCGGATGTTTGCCTGTCCATCAATCACCTGCATGCCCGGCACTTTTTCCAATGCTGCATCCAAGGTAGTTTTGTTAGTACTTTCGATCAATCCAGATTGTATAACCTCCAGAGAAACCGTAACCTCTCCTATTGGTTTTTCATAACGCCCTGAAGTTACCGTTACTATATTAAGCACCTCTGAAGCCTGTTTTAGGCTGAAATCTTTAAGGATGCTTTCAAATGGAGGCATCAAGGTTATTTTTTCCCGGATGGTTTCATAACCCAGATAAGAAATGATTAGTGTATGGTTTTCATTGGGTAGCCTTAATTCGTAGTATCCATTGATATCCGTCACGGTTCCCAATTCCTCATTCACTTGAATACTAGCACCGATTAGTGGTTCTCCGGTTTTGGCATCCGTTATATTCCCTGAAATAGTTGAGTATTGGGCCAAAATGGAAAGAGAGAAAAACATCAAAGCTCCAGATAGAAATAATTTAATTGCTTTCATTAAACAAAATCTATTTTTTGATTGAAAATAAATATAAGCTTTCTGTTAAGGTTTTGGCTACTTAACAGAAAAAATTCATCTTTTTTGATTCTCTTCCCTCAAATATTCTATATTTAGGCAAGTGATCAACTATGTTAATTGTCTCAATATTGAGGGAGCATTTACTTTAAACAATTATATTGACCCCTCATTTTTAACTTAAAATTTCCCAAAATGAAGAACTTTCTACTACTAAGTATTATTTGTTTTTTAACGATTAATTTGCATGCCCAGGACACTCCAGCCTGTGAACCGGACACTTCTTTCAGGACGGCCGATGCTGGGGTTTATCCACTGCCTTTATCTGAAATGTTTCCGGATCAGGGGATTACTGATTCTGCTCGTATTGGCGAGCCATTTAATTTTGTTTTTACTGTGGTAACACCCGATAGTATTAGCATTCCATTTGGACCCGTCGTAATTTCATCTCCTTTAGATTCCATTACCATTCAGCCGGACACCGCTATTATGGGATTACCTAAAGGGATTGATTACGCCTGTAATCCACCAAATTGTACTTTTTCTTCCGAAGAAGTACTTGGATGTATTGTTCTTTCAGGAACACCAACAGATACTACAGATCATGGAGA
Source organism: Saprospiraceae bacterium (assembly GCA_028285545.1). GTDB lineage: Bacteria > Bacteroidota > Bacteroidia > Chitinophagales > Saprospiraceae > JANQPA01. The sequence continues at coordinate 77,759 of JANQPA010000016.1, forward strand.
TAATCCGCTGAGTATTCAAGCAGCAGTGTGGTTACCTGCGCTCATGATTCCGATAAGCTTTCCTGACCCAGCACTTTTCCCTGGAAGTTATTCATTATTTGTATTTCCAATTCTGGAAAATGTTAATGATAGATTAAAAGAAATTAGTAGTTTCAGTATCAACCCAAATCCAAGTACGGGGACAGCCCAACTCATTATTGAAAGCCTGGAAAGTGGTTTTTATGCCCTTGAAACCTTTAATGTACTAGGTGAACGGGTTCAACATCAACAAATCCGCCTTTTTGAAGGAAGCAATACCATTCACTTTGAGGGAGATCAATTGACGGAAGGAATGTATGTTATTTCTTTAAGTAATGGGAGACAACGGACGAGCCGGAGATTAGTTATTAGTAGATAGTATTAATGTAGTCTGGTAGTCTGGTAGTCTAGGAGAATTTTATCACCAGACAACCAGACTACCAGACCACTATCTCACATACCCAAACTCCACTTCCAGGCCCTCAATTTCCTCCAAAGCTTCAGCCTCTTCCAGATGAATATTTGCAATAAGGGCTTTCAAGTGTAGCAAGGTAGATTCCACTTCACTTTGTCGGATAGCGATGGTAATGACGCCGATATTCCCAAAATCCTGCTTAAGGACAGTCAAGTCCATTTTTTTTAAGGCATTCATAACATCAGGCATAAGGGAGTATTCAAATTTCAGGTGGTAAACATCCTCAATTAACCTTTCTTCTATTTCTGCATTTTCCAAGGCTTCAGCCGCGCTTAACTTATAAGCATTGATCAGTCCAGAAGTGCCTAATTTGGTGCCGCCAAAATATCGGACTACAATGACGATCACATTGGTCAATTCAAAGCTGTCGATCTGTCCCAGTATAGGTCTTCCAGCTGTGCCACTCGGCTCACCATCGTCATTGGCCCTAAAATTATTTTGATCAACTCCCAATCGGTAAGCAAAGCAATGATGCCGCGCTTTAAAATGTTCTTTTTTGACCACTTCTAATTGCTCTTGCCATTCCTCCTCAGAAAAAACGGGAAAGGCATAGGCAAAAAACTTACTACCTCTATCTTTAAATTCCCCGGTCGAGGGAGAAGCAATTGTTTTATAGGAGTCGATCATAAAGATGGTTGTTCGTTATTCGGTTGTTCGTTATTCGGTTATTCGTTATTGGGTTGTTCGTTATTCGGTTATTCGTTATTGGGTTATTCGTTATTGGGGTTTTGCGTTGTTTAGATGTGTTTTAGGATATCCTTTATTTTATCCATTCCCAATTCATTCATTTTTTCAATATTTCGGTTAGGGATTTCATCAATATCAGGATAATGATCCACAGCCTGACTTATGCTATCCTCCCGTATAAGATGCAACATGGGGAAGGGAGAGCGATTGGTATAATTTTCGACATCGTTGAATTCAGTTTCAGCGAACTGGTAATCTGGATGAAAAGAAGCAATCTGGATTATGCCTTCTAGGCCCATAGAATTTAGCAGCCCTTCAAAAACTGGAAGAGTATTATTATAATCATCAAAGGAAGTTAAAATATGGGGATGAATCAACAAAGTTGTTTCTACCTCTTTGGGGCTTGCATTTTTTAAGTATTTCAGCTCATCTACGAAAACTTCCAACAAGGTTTTCAATTCAGGATCAGTGACCAGTTTGTAGCGGATTTTGTCAGACAGGAATGGTGACTTCGCGAAAGGACAAAGGTTTAGTCCCACCACTATCTTTTCTACCCATTTTTTAGTCTTTCCAATATACTCTTCAACAGTTTCTTGCCCCATAATGAAAAATTCTTTAGCCGGAAATATTTTTTCTGGAATTAAGGTACCGACGCCAGGTATCCAGTACTGTGGTCATATCCTCTGGCAATTCTGAATCAAAAAACATTTTTTCTCCTGTTGTAGGATGAACAAAACCCAAGGATTTGGCATGGAGGGCATGTCTGGGAATGAGATTAAAGCAATTCTCCACAAAACGTTTGTATTTACTAAAAACAGTTCCCTTGACAATCTTATCTCCTCCATAGCGGTCATCATTAAATAATGGATGGCCAATGTGTTTCATGTGAACCCTTATTTGGTGGGTCCTACCCGTTTCAAGTTGACATTTGACCAAACTAACATAATACATGGGTTCAATTACTTCATAATGAGTAAGTGCCCATTTACCATGATCTCCATCCGGGTATACTTCCTGCTTTTGCCTGAACCTGGGGTGTCTTCCAATGTGTCCTTCAATAGTTCCCTGGAGTTCTTTGGGTTCCCCCCAAACCAAAGCATAATAAGTGCGTTCAATGGTATGATGAAAAAACTGCTTGGCCAAATGAGTCAAAGCATAATCGGATTTGGCTACTACTAAAAGGCCTGAAGTGTTTTTATCAATTCGGTGCACCAAGCCCATTTTCTGCTGATAATTACTTCCTTCTACATCTAAAGCCTCCTGATGGCCGAAATAATAAGCCAAGGCATTAACAAGCGTTCCTGAACGATTGCCAATCCCAGGATGTACCACTAAGCCTGCAGGTTTATAGACGATCATCAGATCATCATCTTCATATCGAATATCTAAGGGAATATTTTGGGGTACTACTGCCGTGAATTCACTAGGAGGGCGAGGAACGACAATACTGATCTCTTGCCCAGGTTTTACCTTAAAGTTAGGCTTTATTTCTTTCCCATTTACAGTGACTGATCCTGACCGAATGGCATTCTGAACTCTGTTTCGAGAAACCTTTTCCAGGCGATCCATCAAAAACTTATCCAATCGGATGGGAGATTGTTTGGGATCGGTGGTGATTATTTTATAGTCTTGCAGATCATCATTCAGTTGATCGTTCTCTAATTTATCTTCGCTGCTTTCCATCATCTTCTGTTTTGTTATTTTTTAGTGGGTATTGGGGTATTAGGTAATTAAAACTGTATGAAACTTAGTTTTACTCTTGTTCGATTAATTTCTTGAAATTAATAAACTCTAACCATACTCATTACTCAGTACTCGTTACTCAATACTTCTCTAAATAAGCCATCCTGCAAAAATAACCTAAGTATTATGGAGGATCAAATTATTTTTTTGTGTTTTTTTGTGAACTTGATTTACTAAAGCTCATATTTATTTTTTTTAATACATCAGCAATGAAAAAAGACATTAAATTTGGCTCCCTCTGTGTGCATGACGTTCCTCATAATGAAACCACAAAGTCTCATCAAATTCCAATATATGCTACTTCCTCTTTTGAATTTGAAAGTATTGATCAGGGAATGGCCATTTTCACTGGAAAGGAATCTGGTCATGTGTATGGAAGATATGGAAATCCCACTATTGATTCTGTACAAAAAAAACTAAGCCAACTGGAAGTTTATGGGCTGGGAATAGAGGCTGAAGGATTAATGATGAGTTCCGGGATGGCTGCCATCTCGACCATGATTATGTCTGTTGTAAAATCAGGAGAAAAAATTCTGAGCCAGGGTAATATTTATGGAGGTACTTCTGAATTATTTTTAAAAACCTTTCAGCCTCTAGGTATTGAAACTGTCATGACCAACCTAAAGGACCTGGATGCCGTTGAACAAGTGCTAAAATCCGATCCTTCCATTCGGATGGTTTATTTTGAAACCCCTGCTAATCCAACTATGGCCTGTGTAGACATTCAGGAACTGGCAGCCCTTGCAAAAAAATATGGTGCTTATAGTGCGGTTGATAACACTTTTTGTACGCCTTATTTACAGCAACCACTAAAATTTGGGGTTGATTTTGTGGTACATTCCACTACCAAGTATTTAAATGGCCATGGTAATTCCATTGCTGGAGTCTTAATTGGTAGGGATGTCGAATTAATGCGTGGCAAAGTTTGGCAAACCATGAAATTAGCGGGCACCAATTGTAATCCCTGGGATGCATGGCTGGTTAATAATGGTACAAAAACTCTGGCACTAAGAATGGAAAAACATAATGCCAACGCTCAAGCCATTGCTGAATTTCTTGAAAATCATCCGAAAGTGGAAAGGGTCAACTATAATGGACTTTCCTCTCATGAGGATCATAACTTAGCCAAAAAACAAATGAAGAAGTTTGGAGGAATGCTTTCCTTCGAATTAAAGGGCGGACTAGATGCGGGTATCTCTTTTATGAATAAAATAAGATTCTGCACCCTCGCTCCTACCCTGGGTGATGTGGATACTCTGGTTCTGCACCCGGCCTCTATGTCACATATCAATATTCCTAAAGAAATCCGCTTAAGAAATGGAATTACGGATGGGTTGATAAGATTGTCTGTTGGGATTGAGGAGGTAGAGGATATTATCTTTGATTTAGAAAATGCAATTTGATATTTTTTAAATAGAATTATGGTAGAAGTAAATGGAAGTAAGTAGAAGTAAATTGTCCTACCTAAAAAACGATTTACTTCTACTTACTTCCATTTACTTCGAGAGCCCATAGGGCGATCCTACTTCCGTTTTAATCATAAACTATCTCTCAATTCAAGGTATTTATCCACCTTTTTATACACCGTTTCTGCCTCCTGGAAATTTAGGGTTTGCTGGCCATCCGAAAAAGCTTTTTCTGGAGAATGATGAACCTCCATGATGATACCGTCCGCTCCGGCAACAGTAGCCGCATAAGCAATTTTGTCCACAAAACGCCTGACTCCAATACCATGAGAAGGATCTGCAATGACCGGAAGGTGGGTTTTTTCTTTGAGGGTTGCAATGGCATTGATGTCAAATACATTACGATAGGCATTTTCATAGGTACGAATCCCTCGCTCACAAAGCATGATTTTTTCATTTCCATTAGAAAAAATATACTCGGCAGACTGCAATAATTCATCCAATGTTCCGGACATCCCTCTTTTTAATAGAACCGGCTTATCCACCTTCCCTAGTGCATCTAATAGGTTAAAATTCTGGGCATTTCGGGCTCCCACCTGAAAAACATCAATATAATCGATCATCGAATCAATCTGCTCTACCATCATCACCTCAGTAATTATTTTAATTCCAGCCTCACTGGCTATTTGATGCCATAATTTCAAACCATCAATTCCAAGGCCACGAAAGGAATAAGGAGAGCTTCTAGGCTTATATACTCCACCTCTCATGATCTTCACACCATTAGCTTTTAAATGTTCGACCGTTTTTTGGATTTGTTCCTCCGACTCTATGGAACAGGGCCCTGCCATTAGAGCAAACTCTCCATCCCCAATTTTCACTTCATCTCCTAAATCAAGTTGGGTTTGTCCTACCTTCCATTTTTTGGAAACCAGTTTGTAGGCATCGCTAACCCTATGGATGTCTTTTATACCCGGCAATTTACCTATCGTTCGAATATCAAAATCTTTCTTACCAACAGCTACAATGTAGTCTCCAAATTGCGTGCTAACTTTGTTGGCTTTATATTTTATACTGGAAAGTTGGCTCTTTAATACCTCCAGTTCTTCCTCTTTAATGTTTGGTTCCAGTTGGATGATCATACCGTATTTGTTATTTTACTTTTCCAATTAAAGTCCGTTGTTTGCAAGTTCACAACTTGTTTAAAATCATAAAATCTTGGCATCAATTGCCTGACCTTTTACCATCTCCACAAATTCCATAGTAGTCCTATTAATATCCTTAGTATTATTTAAGGCATTAATATAGGCGCTACCAATAATGGCTCCATTGGCATATTGGCAAGCAGTTGAAAAAGTTTCGTGATTTGATATTCCAAAACCTAACAAGCGAGGGTTGGATAGGTTCATTTTATTAATCCGGTTAAAATAAGCAATTTGCTTATCCGAAATGCCTTTTTTTGCGCCAGTAATGGATGAATTAGAAACCATATAAATAAACCCGCTGGTCAATTCATCAATCTTCTTTATTCGCTCTGGGCTTGTTTGAGGAGTAATCAAAAAACTAATATCCAAGCCAGCCTCCTCAATCATAGTTTTATAATAGGTTTCATATTCGTAAACGGGTAAATCTGGCAAGATTAAACCATCTATTCCCACATTTTTGCATCGCGTGAAGAAGTTCTGTTCTCCATATTGCATTACCTGGTTGAAATATCCCATTAAAATAAGAGGGATGGAGGAGGAATTTCGCACTGCTTCCAGCTGTTCAAATAAGAGATCTAAGGTCATGCCATTTTTAAGGGCAACTTGTCCGCTTTGTTGGATTGTTGGACCATCCGCCAGCGGGTCAGAATAGGGCATGCCCACTTCTACGAGATCAACTCCCGCTTCCTCAAGCGATAGAATTATTTCCTTGGTAGAATCTAATTTTGGAAATCCGGCCGTAAAGTATATGTTTAAAATATTTTCTTTTTTCTCTGAAAATAATTGTTGTATCCTACTCATCTTTTGGGTATTGGGTATTGGGTAGTGAGTATTGGGTAGTGAATTTTTTGTCCTCGTTACCCAATACCCAGTACTCAGTACCATTAATGAAATTTGTCGTAGTGTTTAATATAGGTTTCGAGGTCTTTATCTCCTCTACCAGAAAGGTTGATGACAATGACGTCTGTACTGTTGTATTTAATTTTTTCTAAAGCCGAAAAAGCATGGGCTGTTTCCAAAGCTGGAATGATTCCTTCTTTTTGAGAAACGAAATAAGCAGAAGCCAATGCCTCCTTATCTGTAATACTTACTGGCTCTGCCCTTCCTGATTTGATCAGGTGGGCATGCAAAGGCCCGATACCGGGATAGTCCAGGCCTGCTGAAATGGAGTAAGGTTCAATGATTTGACCATCAGGCGTCTGCATTAACAGGGTTCTGCTGCCATGGATGATCCCCTTTGATCCTAGCACGCTTGTGGCAGCGGATTCTCCACTTTCCACCCCAAGGCCTGCAGCCTCTACAGCAATCAATCTTACCTGCTCGCGGTTAAGGTAATGATAATAGGCACCCGCAGCATTACTTCCTCCTCCAACACAAGCGATAATGATATCGGGATCTTCTTTTCCGGTTTGGTCTAGAAGTTGCCAAAGCATTTCTTCAGAAATAACAGATTGGAAGCGGGCAACCATATCTGGATAAGGATGTGGCCCTACAACCGAACCGATAATATAATGGGTATCTTCCGGATTATTAATCCAATCTCTAATGGCTTCATTGGTGGCATCTTTAAGGGTTTTGCTGCCGCTTCTGGCGGGTCTTACCTCAGCACCCAGCATCTTCATTCTGGCTACATTAGGGGCCTGTCTTTTGATATCTACTTCACCCATATACACAATACACTTGATGCCCTTAAGGGCACAAACGGTAGCGGTGGCTACCCCATGTTGTCCAGCTCCGGTTTCGGCAATAATTCTTTTTTTACCTAGTCTTTGAGCCAGTAAAATTTGCCCAATGGTATTATTGATTTTATGAGCGCCAGTATGATTAAGGTCTTCACGTTTTAGGTAAATAGAAGCATTATAGTGGGCAGAAAGTCTTTCCGCCAGATATAATGGTGATGGACGGCCAACATAATCTCTTAAAAGCTGTTGAAATTCCTTCTTAAAGGTTTCATCGTCCATTATTTCTAAATACAATTGCCTGAGTTCTTCAACATTAGGGTGCAGCATTTCGGGAATAAAGGCACCTCCAAACTCTCCGTAATATCCTTTATTGTCTATTGTTATCATAATTAAGAATGATCTATACTTTTTACCTTTTCTAGAAAAAATTTAACTTTTGTGAGGTCTTTCACACCAGGTTCTAACTCAAATTGGCTGTTGATGTCTACTCCTGATAATTGAGGGAAATCCAGTTGATTAACTTCCTCGGCCATTTCGGGGCCAATACCTCCACTTAATAAGAAAGGAGTTACTCCCTGGTAACCTTCCAGGATGGACCAGTTAAAACGAATGCCATTGCCACCTAATTTTTCTCCTTTTGTATCAAAAAGAAAATAACTACAGTAAGGAGCATAAGTTTCGGTTTGAGAAAAATCGAAGTCTTCATCTACAGCAAATGCCTTAATCATTCTGGCCTTCCGAACACTACTGGCTTGCCATAAAATGGATAATTCTCTGCAATACTCTGCACTCTCATTACCGTGTAGTTGTATATAGTCCAATTCATAATCGTGAACAGCGTTTAAGATTTCTTCTACTTCTGCATTTACAAAAACACCTACTTTATTAATATCTTCAAACCGCTCACTTTGTTCAGGTAGCCATTTTTTCAAGGGAGATTTTCCAATATATCTTGGAGACTCCGGGAAAAATATAAAGCCAATAAAATCAATTGGCAGATCTAATAGAGCCAAAATATTTTCTGGCTCCCTCATACCGCATACTTTCACTTTCATTAGGCTATAGCATTTTTATACGTTTCTTCAATATATTTAATTCGCTTAATAAAATCCTGGCAAGTTTTTGCAGGCTGGGCAGTTTTCATAAAATATTCTCCAATTAAAAAACCCTGGAAGCCAACTTTTCTTAATTTGACTATAGCATTGGGGTCATTGATTCCGCTTTCAGAGATCTTGACCAGGTTTTTTGGAATTTCTTCAAAAAGATTAATTGAGGTAGCAATACTAACGGTAAAATCCTTTAGGTTCCGGTTGTTTACCCCAACTATATCCACAAATTCATTTAATTTCGACAATTCTTCCTTGGAATGAACCTCCATTAATACTTCTAAATCAAGTGATTTTGCCTGTCGAGCCAGGGATTTCAACTCTTCTTTTTCCAAACATTCTGCAATCAACAAAATTACATCAGCACCTATCGACTTGGCTTCAAATATTTGATATTCATCTATTACAAAATCCTTCCTTAGAATGGGGCAGAAATTGAATTTTCGAGCCTCTGTTAAATCCTCATTTTTTCCAGAAAAAAATTCTTGATCTGTCAACACTGAAAGCCCGGAGGCCCCAGCTTGCATGTACCCAATAGTAACCTGCTCTACTGAAGCATAGGGATTAATTGCTCCTTTTGAGGGTGATTTCCGCTTAAATTCTGCAATAATTCCAGATTTATCTGGGCGAAGCAAATATTCTTTCATCGATACTACAGGCGATTCAAAATATATGCTTTTCTCAAGCAACTTAGTGGGATACAAATCTTTACTTTTTTGTACCTCCGATTTTTTATTTGCTATTATTTTGTCTAGTATATTCATTTTGGTTTGGTTATTTGTTGTTGGTTATCAGTTATTCGTTATTTGTTAGCTCAAAGATTTGAGTTCATCAAAAAATCACAGCATTACAAAATCACAATATCAAACAATTTGCACATCTTCTCATCTTCAAATTTTCTAATCATCTAATATTCAATCAATTTTTTAAAAACTTGTAAGGCATTTCCACTCAAGATACTTTCCCGGGCTTCTTCAATGCAATCAGCAATTGGTCGATTAGGATGAATACATTGGATGGCCAGTCCTGCATTGGCAATAACGACTTGCTGCTGAGCCTTAGTTGCTTCATTTTTCAAAACACTCAATAAGATAGAAGCTGCCTCTTCATTGGTTTCTCCCCCATAAAGATCTTTGGCGCTTAATTGTGGCAATCCCAAATCTTCAGGTGAAATCAAACGCTCGCTCTCACTGGTTCGTATTTTGGCATCTCCAGTCAAAGATATTTCATCATAACCATCTAAGGCATAAACGATGGTAAATTGCCTGCCGGTCTGTTGCATAATATATTGGTACATTCTGGCCAATTCCAGGCTAAAAGTTCCAAATAATTGATACCTCGGTTGTACTGGGTTTACTAGAGGCCCCAACATATTAAAGAAGGTTTTCATCCCCAGTTGTTTGCGTACTGGGACTACTTCTTTCATTGCAGGATGAAATAAGGGTGCATGTAAAAAACAGATCCCCGCTTCCTCCAAATGTCTCCTTAATATATCGCCATTATTAGTGAATTCATATCCCAACTCCATCAACACGTTTGATGATCCTACTGCAGAAGATACTCCATAGCTGCCATGTTTGGTAACTTTATAACCGGCACCTGCCATTACAAAGGCAGCAGTAGTGGAAATGTTAAAGGTATTTTTTCCATCTCCTCCGGTACCTACAATGTCAATTGTATCCATTCCATTAATATCCAGAGGAACACACAGCTCCAGTAAGGCATCTCTAAATCCTTCTAATTCTCCCAAAGTAATATGCCGCATATTAAACACAGTAGCAAAACTGGCTACTTGAACATGATTGTATTTTCCACTGGAAATATCTAATAATACTTCTTTGGCTTCCTCCCGGTCCAATTGTCTGTGTTCAAATAATTTTGATAAGATGGTTTTCATTTAAGCTTCTTTTTACTGTGCGCTACGGTGATGAATTTTGAATTTTGAATGACAAATTTTTTATGATTTATACTTCCTTGATCCTATACTCTTTACCCACTACCCATTACTCACTACTCATTACTGTAAGTGCTTTTTTACAATGATTTAGAAAGTTTTCCAATATTTTCATACCTTCTTTGGTCATTATGGATTCTGGATGAAACTGAAGGCCATACACTTCATAGGATTTATGCCTCATTGCCATTAGTTCACCCTGGCTGTCTATTGCTGTTACTTTTAATTCACCTGGTACCTGTCGTTTATCTACTACCCAGGAATGGTATCTCCCAACCTCAATTTGGGAGGGAATATTTTCAAATAATATATCGTTTGGATCAGTTATTTGAATGGGCGTATGTACTCCATGATATACTTTTGCTAAATTTTCCAAAGGTGCACCAAAAGCTTCTCCGATGGCTTGATGCCCAAGGCAGACACCCAATATGAACTTAGTAGGTGCATATTTTTTAATTAATTCAGGCATTATTCCAGCTTCAGAAGGAAGACCTGGTCCCGGTGACAAAACTATAACATCGTAATTGTCCACTTCATCAAGTGAAATGGCATCATTTCGAAAAACATCTACCTTCTCATCCAGTATTTCCTGCAAATATTGTACTAGATTATAAGTGAAGGAGTCGTAATTATCTAAGACCAAAAGTTTCATGATGGTAATGATTTTATGTAATGAGCTACAGCTTTTCGGCTTCTTTTAATGCTTTGGTTAATGCTCCTAATTTGTTGTTTACCTCTTGTAATTCGTTTTCCTCTATACTGCTTACTACAATTCCAGCTCCGGCTTGATAATAGAGGGTATTATCCTGGCTTAAAAAAGAACGGATAACAATGGCTTGATTCATTTCTCCTTTAAAATCAATAAATCCTAAAGAACCACCATAAAAGCTTCGGTTCTGGTTTTCATATTTATTGATTAATTCTATGGCTTTGTACTTTGGAGCCCCAGATAATGTTCCAGCTGGAAAGGTATCGCCAAAAATTTGTATGGGATTGGTATCTTCTTCTAGTTGGCCTTCCACTTTAGAAACCAGATGAATGACATGGCTAAAGAATTGTATTTCCTTAAGCTTTTTTATCCTAACTTCAGAAGAATGTCTGCCTAAATCATTTCTTGCCAGGTCAACCAACATGATGTGTTCTGCATTCTCTTTGGGGTCATTGGTGAGTTCCAGTGCTCTTCTGGCATCCTCTTGATTATCGCCCGAACGCCTGTAGGTTCCAGCGATAGGATTAACCGTTGCCACTCCACCCCTTATAACCATTTGAGATTCTGGTGAGGATCCAAATATTTTATAATTGCCATAATCAAAATAAAACAAATAGGGAGAAGGGTTGATGGATCGAAGGACACGATAAACATTAAAATCATCCCCAGCAAACTGCTGGGCAAATTGTCTTGAAAATACAATCTGAAAGACATCACCTAACTGACAGTGTTTTTTACCTATACTTACCAAATCTTTAAATTCCTCATCTGTCAGGTTGCTACTTTCTTTTCCTTTTAAATGAAATTTATGCTGAGCAACCTTTTGACTATAAATTAAATTCTCCAGTTGCTCCATTTTGGAATCCTCACCTGGCAGGAGGTTTTCGAGAATATGCAGTTCATTTTTATAGTGATTAACGGCTATGATGAAGCGATGAAGAGAAAATCGAATATCTGGCAGGTCACTCTTTCTTTTTTCCTCATCAAATTTAAGGGTGTCAAAATATTGAACTGCATCAAATCCCACATGACCAAACAGTCCGTTGAAATTTTTGAAAGGCCCATCGTATTGCAGATCATAGGCGTCCAGATAGCTTTTTAGGGCAGCTGGTACAGTATGAATATCTTCAACCTCCAGATTTTCTTTTTCTGCACCTGGAAACTGAAAAGTAATTTGTCCTTTGTGAACCTTAAAAAAGCCAATTTCTTCCAGCCCCAGGAAAGAAAAGCAATTTTCGGCATCGCTAAAATCATTACTTTCCAATAAAACTGGAAGGGTAAAGTGATCTCTGACTTTAAGATAAAGAGAAACAGGTGTTATGGTATCTGCCAGATGCCTTTTCACCTTAATCTGTAGAGGAATTTTTTGATGTGTTAAGAGGTCCATGATTTTTATTATTAAAAAAAAAACGGCTTGCTGGGTGTACCAACAAGCCGTTTTTTCAACTATCCAAATAGCGTGCTAATTCACCCGATTGATCGAATGATTGCGCCACCACCAAGAAGTTGTATATAGGTTAAACATAATTTGTTTTGCTTAATTTGGCTCAAATATAAACTACTGTAGAATACATTTCCAAAAAAAAATAGAGATTTTTTTAAAATGTAATAAGAACTACAATTGGCAGGTTAATAAGGGTTACTTTCTTCTTAGTGTAAAATCTTCCAAACCAGTTCTTTAAGCAATTGTCCCTCTTTTTTGCCTGTACTTACATATCCCACGCCTTTAGATTTGAGGTCAAATTCTTTTAAAAGATCTAGTGTTTTTTCGATCTCAATAAGGTGGTAATTCCGGACCGCCATGCGATATTCTTTTAAGAAAAATGCGGATCTAAGGTTTAAGGCTTTCATCACCTCTTGCTCTGGGGCATTCTTTAAAGCTTTGAGCATATACATTTTACTGAAGTAATTATATAAGGAGGCGGTTACCATGGGTAAAGGGTTCTTGCGAGGATTGGAAGCAAAGTAATTAGCAATTCGGTTTACTTTTAGAACATTTTTCTGTCCAAGTGCTTTTTGTAATTCAAAAACATTATAATCCTTACTAATCCCAATATTCTCTTCAATATGCTGTTTGGTAATCTGAGTTCCTTTTGGGAGGTTGATGGCCAATTTATCCAATTCATTGGCCACTTTTGACAAATTTGTTCCCAGGTATTCTCCTAAAAGCACACTCGCCTGCGGATCTATTTTAAGGCTTTTATTGCTTAAATATTGCTGAATCCAGTCTGGAACTTGATTGTCATATAGTTTTTTGGATTCAAAAACCAGGGCATTCTTTTTAAGCAATTTTCCAAAAGCAGAATTGAGATTAAATTTTTTGTGTTTATGGCAAATCACCAGGATGGTTTTTTCGGAGGGTTTTTCAATATAGGTTTTCAGTTCCTTCAGGCTTTTCATATCCTGAGCTTCTTTTAAAATTACCACCTGGTAAGGAGCCATCATAGGAAATCGTCGGGCCGTATCTACAATAGCTAAATGGTTGACATCCTTGCCATAAAATATGGTTTGATTAAAGGCTTTTTCACTTTCATTTAATACCTGATTCTCGATAAAATCAGAAAGGATGTCGATAAAATAGCTTTCCTCCCCATGCAAAAAATACAAGGGATGGTATTGTCCTTTTTTTAAGTCTTTTAAAATATCGTTGTGTGACAATTGAGTATTTTTTGATGTGCAAATAAGTAAAAATTAAACATAATCCAACACAATATCCTTTACAGCTTCAATCCAACGGGGATCATCATTTAAGCTAGGTACGAGGTCAACCTTCTCGCCTCCCATTTCTTCAAACTCTTCCTGGTATTCAAAGCCTATTTCTATGATGGTTTCCAGGCAATCAGCGACAAAAGCGGGGCTGAAGACCAGAATTTTTTTGGCACCTTCTTCTGCTAGTTTTTCTAGGGTTTTTATGGTATAAGGTTGTATCCAGGCTTCCGGGCCCAATCTGCTTTGAAAAGAGGTTGTATATTTTTCTTTTGCCAATTCCAATTTAGTAGCAATAGCCTTTGTAGTTGCGTGGCATTGAGCAGAATAGCAAAATTGATTTACCTGGGAAATATTTTGGCAGCAATCCTCAGATTTCAGGCAGTGATTACAATCATCAGCCCTTCTAAGTTGGCGTTGAGGGAGTCCATGATAGCTAAAAATAATATGATCATAAGAGGCCAAATCAAACTGACGCGCATTATCAGCAAAGATTTCAATCATGGGCTCATAATCATAATAAGAATTGATGAGTTTGATATTGGGGATACTTTCCTTTTTGCGCATGATACGCATGACCTCATCATGAACCGAGCCTGTAGTGGCCGAAGCATATTGTGGAAACAAGGGCATAACTACAATTTCAGAAACCTGTTGATCCAACAACTTATCGATGGCACTTTCTATTGAAGGACTTTGGTAGCGCATTCCAAGTTCTACGATATAGTCTTCGCCGAGGAGTTTTTGGACTCCTTCTGTTACATTTTCACCATATACTTTAAGTGGAGATCCCTGTTCGGTCCACAATCTTTTGTATAATTTTGAGGAACTACCTGAACGAATGGGTGCAATGAGGCCTTTTACTAGAATGGTCCTGGCCAGCCAGGGATAGTCTATTACCCTTCGATCCATTAAAAACTCCTTCAAATATCTATATACTGCTCCACGGCCCGGGTCATCCGGGGTTCCCAGGTTTACAAGTAACACGCCTTTTTTTCCAAAATTGGTCATACTTGGATTCGAATTATTATAGTTTTGTATTGATTATTTGGCGCACAAAGATACAAGACTTGCATGGCTTTGTTGCGACATTCTTTTTAATAAAAAAGAAAGCAAAATGTTGAAATTATTCTGCAATTTATAAGTTTTAAAAACATAAATCGTTTTTTGGGAATTATTATAGCTATTTCACAGTTATTGTTGATTTCGGTTTCTTGTCTAAAACACTATTACTGAAGATCAGTCGAAAAGAAATTGTCATTAACAAGTAAAGAATTTAATTTTATCCCGATACACTTCACAGCAAAAAATAGAAAACCCAAATATGGAAAGACCATTAATTTTAGTAACCAATGATGACGGGGCTGCGGCTCCTGGCATTAGATCTCTTATTAATTTTGCTAAAACCCTAGGAGAAGTTGTGGTTGTAGCTCCTGATTCTCCCCAATCCGGAAAAGGGCATGCCATCACCATTGATGAGCCCATTCGTTTTCATCCTATTGACATTTTTGAGGGCATAGAAGCCTATGAGTGTACCGGAACTCCTGTAGATTGTGTAAAAATTGCAAAGCATGTTATTTTAAAAGATCGCCAGATAGATCTTTGTGTTTCTGGCATTAACCATGGGTCTAATGCAGCTATTAACATCCTTTACTCAGGAACTTTATCTGCAGCCATGGAAGCTTCTTTAGAAGGTATTCCTTCAATTGGTTTCTCATTATTGGATTACTCTTTTTCTGCTAACTTTGACCATGCCAAGTCATATATTCAGCATTTGATGATTTATGTTATAGAAAATGGGCTTGAACATGGTTGCCTGCTTAATGTCAATATTCCAAATGTAACAGCCGAAGAAATCAGAGGAATTAGGGTTTGCAGGCAAGCAAATGCCCGCTGGGTGGAAGAGTTTCAGGAAGCTATTGACCCCAGAGGGCAAAAATACTATTGGTTGACTGGTAAGTTCATTAATGAAGATGAAGGTACAGACACAGACGTATGGGCTCTGGACAATTATTATATTTCTGTAGTCCCTTCTATGCATGATTTGACGGATTATCAATCGCTAAAATCACTTCATTCTATTGAAAAAATGACCATAGAATTAAAATAAGGGCATAAAGCTCAGTCTAAACAATATTTTCAACTGAAAAATGAAATTATGTTTAATAAAAACAATATTTATATAGGTCTGGGAATAGGAGTTCTTATTCCATTGACCACTTTTATTTTATTGTATTTTCTTTTTGGCCAGTTGGAATCTGCAGGAATGGCTAGTGGTCAAGGATTTTCTTCATCTTTTCGTCAGCGCACACTAGCTATTGTTGCTATTTGTCTGAACATCATTCCCTTTAATATTTATCAAAAACGCAGGTTTACGCAGTCTATGAGAGGCCTTTCCATAGCTACAGTTTTGTATGCAATTATTTGGTTGGCTTATTTTGGGCGGCAAATACTTTGAGTAGTACTGAGTATTGGGTACCGGGTAATGAGATTCCCAATACCCAGTACCCAGTACCCAATACAAAACAATGAGGTACTACATCATAGCAGGAGAAGCATCAGGTGATTTACATGGCTCCAATTTAATTAAGGCATTGCGCAAATTAGATCCTAAAGCCGAAATCAGGGCCTGGGGTGGAGATTTAATGAAGGAGGCAGGAAGCGATTTAGTGAAACATTATAAGGATTTGGCCTTTATGGGCTTTATCGAGGTGGCCAAAAATATTCGAACAATCCTTGGGAATATCAAATTCTGTAAACAAGATATTGAGGAGTTTCAGCCGGATGCAGTAATCATGATTGATTATCCTGGATTTAATTTGAGAATTGCCAAATGGACACGGAAAAAGGGATACAAAACCTATTATTATATTTCTCCCCAATTATGGGCATGGCACTCCAGCCGGGTCCATGGTATCAAAAAGAACATTGATCGGATGTTCGTTATCCTGCCTTTTGAAAAAGATTTTTATCGAAAATACGATTATGAGGTAGATTTTGTGGGTCACCCTTTAATGGATGTGGTTCTTGATTTTTCTGCTCAAAATAATTTTCGCCAAAAGCATAATTTAGATGATCGGCCCATTATTGCTTTACTTCCGGGGAGTCGAAAACAGGAAATAAGTCGAATGCTGGAAGTCATGCTTCAGGTAATCACAAAATTTCCAGGTTACCAATTTGTGATTGCGGGTGCTCCATCACAGGCCAAAGAGTTTTACCAGGAGATTATCAACAAAAGCCAAGCTGCCCTGCAAGTCAGTATTGTAAGTAATCAGACTTATGCACTGCTTCAGAATTCAACGGCCGCCCTGGTTACTTCCGGTACGGCTACCCTAGAAACCGGTTTGTTTAAAGTTCCCCAGGTGGTTTGTTACCGAGGTAATACCTTATCTTATTGGATTGCCCGGCGTTTGGTTAATGTAAAATACATCTCTTTGGTCAACCTTATTGTAGATCAATTATTGGTAAAAGAGTTAATTCAAGATGAACTGACTCCGCAAAACTTAATCAATGAATTAAATCTCATCTTAAATCCTGAGCATAGAAATAAAGTTATGGAGGGTTATGATCTTCTGGGAAAAAAATTGGGGGAATCGGGAGCATCTGAGCGAACGGCTGAGTTGATTGTGGGTTATTTGGTAAGGCAGTCACAGACTGCCACCAGCAAATAGATTATTTGAGACTGCCACCAGCAAATAGGTTATCTGGGACTGCCACCAGCAAATAATGTTCATCTAATTATCAAAAAATCATAGGATTACAGAATTATAAGATCAAATTATCTGCACATTTTCCTATCTGCACATCTGCAAATTTAATCCTTATACCAATGTCCCTTTCCATAAGCTTTGGGGTCAAAAAAACTGGAAGGGATCTTTGGAGAAGTATCTATTTCCTGGTAATATTCCAATTGAATGTATCGTCCATTGGCATAAAATTTAACGGTTTGTTCTACCCAACCACCTCCGGAGGCGACATGATCACTATAATGAACATCGAGTACTGTTCCGTTTGAATTGGTGGATATTCTTCTGAGGAGGTAAAAATGCTCTGCATCTATCCAAAATTGCTGAGAAGACTCATCTCCTTTGTCTGCACCTAAAACATATACCTTTCTGTCATTCCAAACATCAGTACGGAATTTTTGGACATCATAACCATAATCAGTAAGCATTTGGAGAGTCTCTTTGATTGAATAATGATAAAGGCCTCCTTTCATTAATAAAAACTGCTGAGGATTTAGTCCGGAGCGTTGCAATTCACCACCACGGAAGGCATAGGCTGAATCGTTTCTCATCAAATTAGAATTTCCTTCACTTAGATCTCCAAAATCAATTCGGAAGTTTTTGGGATACTCGATGGCCTCATACCAAATACTGCTGTCTCTAATAGAACCATCCTCCTGAAAACGTATGGTCTTTTGAACAAAGGTGAAGGAGTCAAACCATTTTCCCCGGTGATCCTTGTTCATTTTTTTGATTAAGGCCCTGGCATTTTTTAAGTCTTTTTGGGCAAAAACAGAGCTATTGGAGAATAAGCCAATTAAGAGGAGTCCTAAAAGTACTTTTTTCATAAAAGAAAAATTAGAAGCTTGAATTAAATCGGATTTAAAGGAAATATTACTCATTTTCATATGTCGGCCTATTTTTGAGGCTCAAGTTAATTATTTCTAAATCTGCCCAGGTCCTTTTTAGAAATAGTGGATTGTATTATCCTGCTAAAAGCTTTTACAATATCAATGGCAATATCAATTTTCATCTAGATACTGCTATTGTCATTGCCATTGAGATTGATATTGATATTGAAGTTGAAGTTGTTTTAATCACCCGAAACATCGTTATCTATGGTTTCAAAACATAGAAGTTTGGTTCGGAGCTTAGAACGAGTTCGATGCATCACATTTTTGGGCACCTTAATCATTTGACCGGGATAAAGTACTTCTGTTTTATCTTCAAAATCAACAAACAGTTCACCTTCAATGACATAAAAAAATTCATCGCTTTTGCTGTGTTTGTGCCAGTGGAAGTCTTTTTGAAGCACACTTAATCGAACCACATGGTCATTAATTTCACAGATTGGAAAGTTTTTCCAATCCTCAGTGACGGTTTTGCTCAATTCTTGGTAATCTAACTTTTCGTTATGATTCATAATAACCTAGATTTTTTAAAGAAAAAGATGGGTGATGGCTTTTTGATTTACCTGAAAGATTTGATCTGCAATATTTTTCATTTCCAAATATGAATCTTTCCTTGCTTCGTCGGGTTCGAGGAAGTTAAACTGTTTAAATCGCCAAAAAGCAGTAGCGATGGCAGCATAAATAATAAAGGCTTTAAGGCTTTCCTTTTCCATCTTATTAAGTTGAATAAGCTGTTGATACCCTTTTATCAGGCTGCTCATTTTTGACAATTGGATCTCTCCCCTTCCACAACACAATCCAACAATAGCCATTCCCACATCAAATATTCGATAATAGAGACAAGCTTCTTCAAAATCCATGATGACGGGATGGTCCTCATTTATGATAACATTATTATAAAATAGGTCACCGTGGATTAAACATTTTGGTAATTCAGGATGAAGATGCTCTTTTAAATAATTCAATTTCGGTTCTAACCACTCTATAAAAGGATGGTCCTTAATCGATTCTTCTAGAGTTTGAAAAACATTTTCTCCATAATAAAAATAGGTGGGAAGAAATTCAGGAACTGGAATGGTATGCAATTGGCCTAAAAGTGCACCTGTTTTTATTAGATGATCATCGTCCAGGTTTTCAATGATTTTTCCTGGTAAAAACATTTTTAACATTACTGGCTTCCCATTGAATAAACTGAGGCCCTCCCCTTTTTTGTTTTTGACGATCCTGCTGGTATGGAATTGAAATTCATTTAAGTGGTCCAGCAAATTGACCAGCATCCTGGCGGCGTCAAACGATTTTGCGTCACAAACTGTCAAAACATATTGATCCAAGTCAGTATCGACAAAATAATTAGAATTGGCTGATCCACCTTTTAATAATTCAACCTTCTTAAGGGTACCTATTTCGTAATCCAATAAAATTTGGTTGATGATCTCCTTATTAAGTTGGGTGTATACGGCCATAAAATATAATTTAATAAGCAGAAAGGGATTCCTTTTGCTGGACCGACTTTTTCATAGTCTCGGAAACTGCCTCATACATGGTATCAAACTTACAATCATAAAATCGTTGACAAAGTATCCTGGAAGATTCGATGGAAAAGTGCACTGCTTGTTGAGGGAGATTTTCTTGATTTAAGGCCTCCCTAATGGTGGCCGGAAATTTAGAAGGATGAGCAGTACATAAACAAAGAGTCTTACTGCCCTGGCTTAAATTCTCCTTTTGCATTTCATAAGCAGCTACTGCTACCGCTGAATGCGGATCTAATAAATAGTCATCAGCCTGGAAAACTTCACGAATGGTATCCAGTGTTCTTTCATCAGAAACAGTGGCGGACAAAAATCCCTTGCTAAATCTTTCATGTGTAGCTGCGTCAAATAAAACCTGATCATTTTCACTAAATTCCTGCATCAAGGATTTTATGTTATCCGGATTTTGGCCTATTGAAAAATAAAGGTACCGCCAAAAATTAATGGGAACCGAAATATCTATTGCACAGGAATGAGAATTAATAACCTTGGATTTTTGAAAAAGACCGGTTTTAAAAAGTTTATCCAGGCACTCATTCTGATTATTAGAAAGTATAAATTTATCTACAGGCAAACCCATTTCTCTAGCCAAAGTGCCTGCACATAAATTACCAAAAGCGCCAGTAGGTACTGCAAAATTTAATGCCTCCCCTATCTTATCCACCACTTGTAGGTAGCCATAAAAATAATGCACCGTCTGCATCATTACTCGAGCCCAGTTGGTTGAATTTACGCTTGATAAGTTTAATTCTTCTTTTAAGGTATCATTGGCAAATAGAGCATCTACCAACTCATCCAGGTCGTCAGAGCCATTAATACTTCCATTTATTCGAACGGCATGCACATTAGAAGAAGAAATAGTGGTCATTTGTCTTTCTTGCTCTTCTGTTATGAATCCTTCTGGATAAATGGTCCAGGTGTCCAGGGTTTTTAGACCAATTGATGCATGTGCAGCAGCAGGTCCTGTATCTCCTGATGTTGCTACAACAATAGACATGTGCTTGTTTTTTCTTTTCAGAAAAAAATCAAAAAGATTAACCACAAATCCCATGGCTACATCCTTAAAGGAGAGTGTTGGTCCGTGGAATAGTTCCTGGAGATAAACGCCATTCTTTGACTTAAGGTGATGGGTGGGGATTTTTTCCGGGTGAAAAAAAGGAACAAAGCTTTTATGAAGAATATTTTTAAGCTCAGATTCAGATAGAACCGAATCATCAATGAAAAGAGACAGAATCTCAAAAGCCAACTCAGTATAGCTTAAATTTTTCCATTTTTGAAGCTGCTGTAGAGAAATTTCAGGTAGTGAAGTAGGCACATATAGACCTCCATCAGCAGGTCGACCATTTAAAACAGCGGTCTCAAAATGGACAGGCGTAGTTCCGCCTTTTGTACTAACATATTGAATCATCAGCTTAATATTTTGAACAGTATTTTTAGTTCAATACAATTCTGTGTTTGACAATCCTATCTGTACCCCTTAGTAAATTTAAATTTTACTTTAGAGCGAATGTACTTTTTAAAACTGATCTTTTGCAGTCCTTTCTTAAAATTTATTTATCAAACAACAATACTACAACATTAGCATTCTTTACAAGCCTCCCTAATCATTCCTGAATTTAGGAACAATGACTAGGATTTATTTTTTCAAAATAGAAAAACGGTAGTCGTAAAAATAAATCATTAGTAGTGCGACAAACAGGTTAAGAAGGAGTATAAAAAACAAATAAAATATTTTTTATATACATAGAAGACTAATTATCAGTTTGGCACGGTCTTTGCATTTAATTAAGTGAAATCAAAAAAGAATGGAAATTTTGAAATACATGCATTAAAAACTTTTTTAATATATAATATTTTTTAATATTTGTATTATTCAAATTCCCATCGAGAGAGGTTTCAACCAGAAGTATTCCCAAAACCATTTTGTACGCATTCAGGCTTTTTAACTTCCTGCTCAATTGACATGAGCAGGGACTAGAATCTTATGCCTGAAGGAAAAGGATGCATAAAAATAGCACATTAACATTACCGCTAAATAACAAATCATGAAACACTTTAACAAACACAACACAACACCTCCTCAGAACAAAAGATCTAAAAAAGTCGAGAACATTTTTCTACTAGCGATTTTATTATTTGCTTGTTTTGGGACTTATCACATTTGCAAGAATCAGTCCCAATCAAAAGCAGAGAAAATGGAATACAAATACACTTTGGAAACCAGACAATAAGCCAATATTTATTTATAACAACCACAATTAACAATCCGTCTTAGGCGGACCACCACACCACACCAAACAAAAGTAAATGGAAAGCGGAGAGCATGATTAGGGTTAAAAACAGACAAAATAATTCAACAATCTTTGATCAAAATGCGTATTTTGACGTTAGCTATTCATTCTAATGGTAAAAATAGGCAAGATGGAACGCATGAAGCATTTATTGGAAAGATCTCTTTTTGGAGTTTGTAGCTATTTAGGCCAAAAAATGGGTATTGCCTCCACCCGTGTAAGATTGTATTTTATTTATTTGTCTTTTGGAACCTTAGGCTCTCCGCTCATCTTTTACTTATTCATTGCCTTTTGGCTTAATGTGAAGAAATATATTCGGAAGAAGAACTTAATTTGGGAACGATAGTCCCTCCTGCCTACGGCAGGTAATTGTTCCTTGTTCCTTGTTCCTTGTTCCTTGTTCCTTGTTTAAGGAATTACTTTATTGAATGTATTGTTTTTTATCGGAGCTTTTTTCTCATGCAATTACCTCTGGCAGCCAGGGATATTGCTAATTTTCCAAATCAACTCCATTTATTTGCATATCATGACATTATATAATCATAGGATCAAATAATCTACAAATTGGCACATCTTCACATTTGCAAATTATACCTAATTCTAAGCATCAAATAATTTCGAAGTCTTAATTACAGAATCGTTAGACAAGGAACATGGAACACTTAACTTTGAACCCTATTGCCTGAAAGCGTATTGCACAATATTAGCTCCCATTTGCAAAGCCTGTAATCTAACCTCTTCAGGGTCATTATGCACTTCCTGATCCTCCCAGCCATCTCCAAGGTCACATTCGAAGGTATAGAAACACACCAGGCGGCCTTCCCAGAAAAGACCAAAGCCCTGTGGATTTTTTTCATCGTGCTTGTGAACCTTAGGCAAGCCTTTTTTAAACTCATATTTCTGATTATAAATCTCGTGTTCAAAGGGCAATTCTATAAACTCCTGCTCTGGGAATACCTGCTTCATGGCGGTGCGCACGTAAGGATCCATCCCGTAATTATCATCAATATGTAGGAATCCACCTCCTATTAGGTAATTTCTTAAATTTTCTGCCTCCGAAGCTGAAAACACCACATTTCCGTGGCCAGTCATATGTAGGAAGCTAAAGTTGAAAATATCAGCACTTCCTACTTCAACAGTAGCGAAATCGGTATCAAAATTAGTTCCCAATGTTTTATTACAGAAAAAGGCCAGATTGGGCAGAGAGGTTGGATTGGAATACCAATCGCCGCCACCATTATATTTTAGTAATGCCATTCTTAGTTTAACATCTTCGGTGTTATCAGTTGATCGAAAAGCCGTTAATCCAATAATGGCCATCATTAGGAGTAAAAGTCGGGTCTTGTTCATTTGTGTGCTTTGTTATTCGTTAATCGTTATTGAGTTATTCGTTATTTGTTATTCGTAAAAAGGTTAATAGTTATTTGGTTATTTGCTAATTGGTTTTGCTTGCGCTTTTAGATAATTTGCAGATCTGCCCATTTACTCATTTGCACATCTACAAACTATTCATTTACTAAATTTACAATATGACATGCAGCAATTCCTGCAGTTTCAGTTCTGAGTCTACTACTTCCCAGACTCACCCCTGAGAACCCATTCTCTTTAGCTAGGGTCACCTCTTCCGGATTAAAATCGCCTTCCGGGCCGATTAATATAAGAACGTTTTGAGATTTGTGGTAGTTTTCTTTTAAATGTCCCTTAACGTCTTCATCCAGATAGGCGATGAATTTAGCAGTATTCTCATAATTTTTCTCGATTACCTCTCTCAAAGGGGTTAATTCATTGAGTTGAGGTAAGAAAGCTTTTAGGGATTGTTTCATGGCCGAGACCAATACTTTATTCAATCGGTCGGTTCGCAGGTTTTTCCTTTCAGACCGCTGACAAAGGACAGGGGTAATTTCATGGATGCCAAATTCAGTTGCTTTTTCCAGAAACCATTCGAAGCGATTAATATTTTTAGTTGGAGCGATAGCAATGTGAAGATGAAAAGATTTGGGATGTTCGGCATTTAATTTTTCCAGCACTTTTCCCAGACATTTTTTTTTGGAAATTTCCAGTATTTCGAGTCTATACCAGAAGCCTTTTCCATCCACAAGCATGATTTCATCCCCTACCCTTTTCCTCATGACTTGAACCACATGGCGGGCTTCCTCAACAGGCAGTTCTACAAAATCACCACTAATATCTGGCACATAAAAAAGATTCATAATAATTTATTGTCCTAATGCAAGTTGTAGGACAACTTGCTTGTAGAAAGCAAAAGGTAGAAAGTAAAAAGACTTTTACCTAAATAATGGACAAAAATTCATTTTTTATTGATTTTTTCCTTCTACTTTCTACTTTATACCATATACTCAAGTTGCCTTGCAACTTGAATTATCCTTATATCGTTGCTTTTCGTCCAAATTAGTCGTCTAATTAAAGCAAATTCAATTACCTTTACGCATTGAACTGATTTAAACTTATTAATCTGGACAAGGTTCAAAACATTCGGAAAGATAATACTGTTTTTTATTTTTGATCGTTCAAGTATAATTGTCTATAACAATTCAAATAAATATAAGAATCCAAGATGGAGTTTTTGATTAAAGCAGCCCAATTGATGCTCAGCCTTTCTATACTAGTAGTCTTACATGAAATGGGCCATTTTTTCCCGGCTAGATGGTTTGGAACACGAGTAGAAAAGTTTTATTTATTCTTCAACCCAGGCTTTTCCCTATTTAAATATAAAAGAGGAGATACAGAATATGGAATCGGATGGCTACCCTTAGGTGGTTATGTTAAGATTGCAGGAATGATTGATGAAAGTTTTGATACCGAGCAGATGGAGGCCGAACCCCAAGAATGGGAGTTTCGTTCCAAGCCAGCCTGGCAGCGACTGATCATCATGCTGGGAGGTGTGACGGTTAACTTTATCCTTGGCTTTTTCATTTATGCCATGATCCTTTGGGCTTATGGTGAAGAATACCTGCCCAATGAAAATATAGAATACGGTATTTATGTAGATTCATTAGGAACAGAATTAGGCCTCAGAAATGGGGATCACCTAATGAAGGTAGGGAATAAAGAAATTACCAATTTTAATCCGGGCGTATTAATCCAGGAAATTACCTTGGAGGGTGCTCGTACCATTACGGTTAGGCGAAATGATCAGGTAACAGATGTAGAAGTAAGAGAGGACGTTGCCCGCTCGCTATCTGGTTACAAAAATCAGAACAGCATTATTTTTGATGCACGAGTTCCATTTGTGGCATCCGGAATTGTAAAAGACTCTCCTGCTGAAAAGGCGGGTGTGCAGGTAGAAGATCGCATCATTAGTTTTGATGGCACTCCTACTCCCTATTTTAATGATTTTCAGATCCTGGCAGGTAAAAACCCCAATAAAGAGGTTACTATTACTGCCCTTCGCAACGAAACGGATACTCTGAATTTTGATATGACCACCTCCGAAAACGGGACGGTAGGCATTTTCAGATACGACAAAACCTACTTTTTTGATACTGAGCGAAAGGAATATACCTTCCTTCAATCTTTACCCGCAGGGGTTGAGAAAGGATGGGCCATTTTAGCCCTTAATGTCAAAGCCTTAGGAAAGATCATTACCGGAAAATTATCGGCCTCAGAAAACCTGGGTGGATTTGGATCCATCGGAAAGATGTTTGATTCCACCTGGAACTGGGAACGTTTCTGGTTTATGACGGCTGCTTTATCGCTGATTCTGGCTTTTATGAACTTGCTGCCGATTCCGGCCTTGGATGGAGGACATGTGATGTTTTTGTTGTACGAGGTGGTGAGTGGTCGTAAACCTTCTGACAAATTTATGGAATATGCGACTATGGCGGGCTTTGTGATTGTGTTGTCGCTGGTGGTGTATGCCAATGGTTTGGATTTATGGCGTTGGTTGGCGGGGTGATGGGTTAGTTATTCGTTATTTGGTTATTTGTTAATCGTTATTAGGGAGGAACTATTCTTTTTTGGAATATGTTTTGGTAGAAAGAGTTTTTTTATATATTTGCCGAGCAAAAAATAGTTTTGTGGAGTATATTGAGGTTTCAGTATAAACATTGATAATATTGCCTCCCGCGCCCTAGCCCTAAAGGGAAATCCGCCCTCTTAGACTAGTAAAAAAAGGCAGGTTTTAGGAAAAGATGTGCTCAAGGAAATATTATCTTTTCTCAGTGAGAAACCACACAAAAATATATACAAGCAAAAGTGGCTTGACGGAAAAACGATTAATTTTTTTAATCAATTATTTTTAATAATAGCTACTTGTTGAAGCAGTTTTATAAAATAGGGTTAATTTAGAATTAATCCTTCCAATAATAGCTACTTGCCGAAGTGGCTTTATAAAAAAAGAATTAATTTAAAATTAATTCTTTTCAAATTTTTCTTTGCCGAAGTGGCGGAACTGGTAGACGCGCTGGATTCAAAATCCAGTTCAGGCAACTGAGTGAGGGTTCGAGTCCCTCCTTCGGTACAATTTTTTGTAACTTATTGACTACCAAATAGTTACAAACCCCATAGACAAATACCCCTTTGTCTATAGACAAACTTCTATCTAAATAAGTTATGATAGAAGAAAAAAAATTTTTGTCCCCGGAACGATTTCGTATTTACTCTCCTAAGGATCTTTCCCAAAAATGGTTTGTTGAATTTTACCTTGGCAAAAAGCGTTTTCGCAAGTATGGAAAGATCAATTCTCAGACCTCATTCAGGGCTCGAATGACCGCTGCCAATGAATTATTAGATACCCTCATTGCCCAGGCTGAAGAAGAAAAAAAGAGGAAAGGACAGGCCTGTCCTGTTAAAAGAGATTTAGTGGCCAACCTATACAAATTGAAAAAAACATACCGGGAAAGATCTTTTGAAACTTTTAAAAGCAAACTCAACCGACTTTTTATTTTTGCCAATGACCGGCTCATCACAAAAGTACTGGTAGAAGATTTTTTCACCTATCTTTCAGAAAATCGCCACCCAACTACCTATCATTCCTACCATCAGCAGCTCAAAAAATTATTTAGCGACATTGGAAAGGAAGAATTCTTTAATGACATCCTGCAAATCAAGGATCAAAAAACACCCGCCAAATATTTCAGTCGTGAACAGATCAGCTTCCTAAAAGAAGAAATTCAAAAAAGAGATTATTGGCTCTGGCGATACATTGAATTCATTTATTACTGCTTCATCCGCCCTTACGAACTCAGGCAGTTAACTCGAGAAGACATCTATCTTTCCGACCGCCTGATCAGAATAAGAGGAGCCATTTCCAAAAACAAAAAAACGGAATATGTTGCCATCCCATCTGCTTTTAATCCTACCTGGATCAAAGGAATAAAAACTGGTTATATCTTTCAAGGAAGGAATGGAAATCCCATTGGTAGAAATTCAATGACGAATAAACATCGGGAATTACTAAAGGAATTGGGCATTTCTTCACAGCATAAATTGTATAGCTGGAAGCATACCGGAGCGGTTATGGCTGTTAAAGCTGGTATTGGTCTCAAGCAACTTCAAGTACAGCTTCGCCATAGTTCTTTAGAAATGACAGATAAATATCTTCGCCAAATGGGAGTCAACGACCTAGAAGAGTTAAAAAACAACTTTCCCAAATTATAAACCACTCAAACTAAAATTCAATTTATGAGGAATATCAGTCAACCCACTTAATAAAAAGCCTATCTATTCTTTAAATTCTATAGTTAGATCTGGCAAAGCCTTTTGGATAGAATCGATCATATTTTGTGGGAATTGATCTTTACTCATAATAATCCTCT
Source organism: Saprospiraceae bacterium (assembly GCA_028285545.1). Lineage (GTDB taxonomy): Bacteria > Bacteroidota > Bacteroidia > Chitinophagales > Saprospiraceae > JANQPA01. The sequence goes on from JANQPA010000016.1 coordinate 105,683, forward strand.
GCAGGTTGGACAGCCCCTTGAGCGGTGACAGGTCCGTAATCTGGGTGGAGGAGCAGTCAAGCTTTTGCAGGTTGCTCAGCCCCTGAACAGGGCTTAGGTCACTGATCTGGGTGGAGGAGCAGTCAAGCCCCTGCAGATTGCTCAGCCCCTGAACAGGGCTTAGGTCACTGATCTGGGTGGAGGAGCAGTCAAGCTCCTGCAGATTGCTCAGCCCCTGAACAGGGCTCAGGTCACTGATCTGGATGGAGGAGCAGTCAAGCTCCTGCAAGTTGCTCAGCCCCTGAACAGGGCTCAGGTCACTGATCTGGATGGAGGAGCAGCCAAGCTTTTGCAGGTTGATCAGCCCCTGAACAGGGCTCAGGTCATTGATCTGGGTGGAGGAGCAGTAAAGCTTTTGCAGGTTGATCAGCCCCTGAACAGGGCTTAGGTCACTGATCTGGGTGAAGGAGCAGTTAAGATACTGCAAGTTGATCAGCCCCTGAACAGGGTTCAGGTCACTGATCTGGGTGGAGGAGCAGTAAAGCTCCTGCAAGTTGATCAGCCCCTGAACTGGTGACAAATCACTTATTTGATTGGAAGAGCAGTCAAGCCGCCGCAAGTTGATCAATCCCTGAACTGGTGACAAATCACTTATTTGATTGGAAGAGCAGTCAAGCCGCTGCAGGTTAGTCAGCCCCTTGAGCGGTGATAGGTCACTGATCTGGGTGGAGTAGCAGGTAAGATACTGCAAGTTGATCAGCCCCTGAACCGGCGACAAATCATTGATTTCGTTAAAGCTGCAGTCAAGATACTGCAAGCTGATCAGCCCCTGAACCGGCGACAAATCACTTATTTTGTTAAAGCTGCAGTCAAGAGTTTGCAGGTTGATCAGCCCTTGAACTGGCGACAAATCACTGATTTCGCAGCTGTTGCACATTAGTGTCTTCAGCCTGATCAGATCATTGACAGGAGATAGGTCTCTAACTTGGGTAAAGGAACATCGGAGCTCAGAAAGGCCTATAAAAGCCTCAATTCTTTCAATTGAGATAATTTGGATTAAACTAACATTCAGTGCACAATCAGTGGTGTCGGCGGAAGAAATGGATTCTGCCTCAAGTACTTGTTCATGAAATGAACTTCCGGTCAAAATGGCGCTATGAAACGAGGTGTTTTTCAGGTTATTTCCAAAGAAATTCACTTCTCTCAAAACACACTCTGAAAGATTTTCACCAGCCAGCGCATTATTATCTAAGGCAAGTAAAAGATTGGCAGCATTTGAGCCTTGCCATTGATTATCTTCAATAAGGTTTTTCGCATTCAATACAAATATCTTCAGATTCTCCTGGTTTAGTGGGTGTTCAAGCATAAATTTTCTTAGCTCTTCAGTAGCTTGAGCCTTTGGAAAATGAACAAGATTTCCATTGTTAATCTCTTCAATAAACACAATGGCAGCTAAGTAATCCCTAAATGATTTATGAGAAACGCGAAACTGGTAATCATAATCATATTCCCTTATGAGAAATGTAAAGGTTAGAAATTCACTTAATCGTTTTTCATATTCCCATTTGGTTTGAGTATTGAACTCCCGCTCCAATTGTAACTCTTCTCCAATCAGTCTGGTGTCAAAGCTTAACGTATCATTGACGTAAAGCCAGGCGGCCAGACGTTTGAGGATTTCCAAACGGTTTTTTCCTGGTATAGCATAGCTGATTTTTTCATCTACTCGGTTTAATTCGTCATTTATGCAACAATGATAGAGGTCAGAAGCCTTTATTTTATCTTTTTCCTTAACTAAATCGGGTAAATATTTTACGATCAAATCCAATAGTACAGGTCTTTTGGCCAGGTCTCCTAAGCCAGAAATCTTTTTGATTTTCTCCCATATTTTCTCCGGAAAACTTGTATGGCTGTTCAGGAATTGTTTGATCTGGTCGTCATCAAAAGGTAAGAGGTGAACAATATCTGAATCGGTATTACTACCAAATAACTTCACCATTTCCTCTTCCGCATAGAAGTATTCTTCTCTACAGGTGAGAATAAATTTGCTATTCGGACTCTCCTTTATTAGGCGATTGATTTTGGCAAAATTCCGCTCTCGCTCATCAGCATCCGTTCGCTGGGTCATTTCATCAAAACCATCCAAGATGACTAGTAGTTCGTTGCTGTCAATCCGTTTTTTGAATTCTGCAAAGTTTAGGCTGGTAATTCCATATTTGTTGTTGCATTGATCAGCTACAAAAGTCTCCATACTTTTCTCAAAATCGCGTAATGGTAAGAACAAGGGAATTCGATTTATTTCGTCTTTTATGGATTCTGAATAATGCAACCCCAAATTCCGACAAGCAAGTTGATGAGTGATGTGTTCAGTGAAGGTAGTTTTTCCAGTACCATATTCGCCCATGATAACTAGCAGACGAGAAGAGGTATTTTTTAACCATGTGTTGATGTACTTGTCAAGGGGAAGGTACTGGATGTTTTTTTCTTTAATTTCACCTTTCATCATACCTTCTTTAAATTCAATGTATGGATCTCCTTTTTCCGATGAGTTCTTTATGTGTGTTTCCTCCAATACTCTAGTTTCTCCATTGAGATCTATGTAAAGATTCTTTTCTAAATATTTTTCTTTGAAATAATTAATCCGCCCTTGGAGATATTCCTCCACCTGATACTCAAAACTGTTTTTCTCATTCTCCTCTACCAATTTCATCATTCCCTCCTGTAGGTTATTGAACATCTTTAGCATAAAGGGATCAGCTGCTTGCTTCTGGAAGGTTTGATAGATATTTTGAAAGGATTTTACCTCATCCATTAAACTCGCCACTGAAGGGAATATTTTTAGGCCTTGTAAATCCTTATTTTGATGAAGGTTTCTCTCTAGTGCTTTCGGAAGGTCTTCAGGATTTCTTTCAATCGCCTTCTTCACCTCATCTTGAGCGAAAAGAGATACTAGATCTGCTGGTTCTTTGTCTACACCATAATTGACCAGGGCATGGGCATAGATACTTTTGGGTTCATTTTCCAGTTTAGCGAGATTGGCTTTCTTTAGCACACGGAGCACCTTATGTTCCCGTTTCATGGCCTTCCACTTTTTCTTGACGGTGTCCTTGAAGATTTCTTTAATGAGGATGGTGAGAGCAGATTCTAGAATGGGCATAAACTGAGTGTTTTGGTTTTTATAGTACAATTTTAAATATAAGTACTATTCAGCGAACTATAAAATTCACATTATAGAAAAGCAGTTACTTTACACATCAAAATATCATCCCATCAAACCATCGCAGCATTAAAGCCTTCCCTCATTTATTTATTGATTTAAATATCACTCCTCATCCCCAAAAGGTAAAGCAGTTTGTCCGGTAAACCTTTTCTCTCATACTTCCAAAAACGATTTATCACCCGCAACCACCCCGTCTAGACGGTATAGTTGAATGCCTTTTTATCTAACTGTCTTGTACTTTATATTGCACATCATTAATGTTACAGACAGTTCATTTTTCTTTCCTTCCCATCTGCTTCAACCATATACCCCAAGGTATATAGTTGAGATAAAAACCAGAGCTTTTTTTACCAACTGTCTAGGTTGGAAATCTATATCAAAAATTGACAGACAACTCATTTTATATTGCCTCCCATCAGCCCCAGTTGTATAGGCTAGCCTATATAACTGAGAGAAAAAATCATTATTTTAAGGAATTACTAAACTCAAGCTAATACCTTAAAAATGAAAAAGACTCTAGTTTTTATTGGAATTATTTGCCTTTGGTCAAGTTTCTTAATAGGCCAAACAAGATTACCAGGAGCTCCCACCAAAACACCAGAAAAAGAAGTATCATTTGATTTTAATGAAGAAAAGCAATTAAAAAAGGATATTGATGATGTTGGCCTCGAAGTAGCGAATAAGCTAATGCGTTGTTGTTCATCTTTAGGGGGTACAGAAATCAATACTCTTATTCAGTATGATAGTGTCAGAATGAATCAATTAACCAATGCATTCACCATCCCGATGACTGTAAACTGGAAGGGATCAATTTCAAATGCTAAATATTGGATCAAAGGAAAACTAATTGTAAAAGGTGATGGGTCAAAGGCTTGGCTGAAAATTAAAGATAGCGGAGGTTTTCCACCTGGTTGCTCCAATAATTGTATTAAATAGTTATAGGAACACACCTTTCTTAAATAATAGAAAAAGCTTACTTTTGTACTGCGACAATTTCAGAGTAATTAATTTAAGAACTAGCCTGCCGGTGGACCCGGGGCGGAACCGGGTAACCCCCTCTCTGAGGGTGTCGCCCGCCAGGTGGGCATCTTAAATTTACATGTGATGAGTAACACCAAATCACAAAACACTCAAGCCAGCCACTATCAATTAAAGCTTACCAAAAATGAAGTGACCCGGCTTTTAACCTTGACTCCTCCCAAGCAGACGGCTGAAGCCCTGCAAGCCTTATTAAATCAGTTGTTCATTTTTGCGGATGATCTGCCCTTTTCGGATAGGGGCTTTGAGGATCAGCGCCTGGCCCTGGTCTACACCATCTGGATGTATGAAAACCTGGAACGGAAGCTGAATGGGGAGGAGTTGATTTAGATTTGTAGATGGGGAGATGTGCGGATTGGTAGATGTGCAGATTTTTTAATTGGGAAGGTTCTGCTTGGGGTGAGCAGGGCCTTTTTTAATAGATTGATTTTATCTAAAGAAAAGAAGGCGGCTTTAGATTTTTTCGATCGGCATTTAAGGCTTTAATTACCTTCTGCAAGCCATTATGAAAAACTTCTTCATCCTGCCAATTTTTCATATCTGCAATTTTATATCTATGCAATTGAGCTATGGCGCTACTACTCTTACCACTAAAAACATAATCATCTATAGTAATGGGAATGATGGTATTAATTTTCTTTCCATGTTTCTTGAGGTAGTTTTCTTCCTTTTTTAGGGCTTCAATTAATTCTTTTTTCACCCATAAACTATTCTCCAGAGAATTTTGGGAACAAATGATAATCAACTTGTCATAAACCTTGATGCTACCAGAAACACTTTCAGCAATCTCATCGCCAGGCAATAATTCTCTCTCATCATACCAAACATGAACTCTATTTTGAATTAGTGAATTATAGAACTTTTCTGCAAAAGCTTTGTCTTCTGATGAATGAGAAAGAAAAACTGAATGTAACTTTATAGGAGTTTCATCATAAAAATCTGGTAGATAGTTGATAAAGTTTTCAGGTACTCCAATTTTAAATAGAAAATCTTTGGGGAGATTTTTTGAGTCTCGAAGAGTTTGAAAATCAATGACACATTCGCCTCTAACTTTTATAGTGTCTAGATCTTTACAAGTATTTAAATTAGTCAAGCCAAAAACAGTTCCTCCTATCCTACAATCTGTTAGAATTACATTTTCAAGTAAAGCCCCTGTTAGATTTGCCTCACGAAGGTCGGCCTCACAAAGATTGACATTACGAAGATTAGCTTGACGAAGATTCGTTCCGAGAAGGTCGGCTTCATGAAGATCGGCTCCGAAAAGGTCAGCCCCACGAAGATTTGCACCAAGAAAGTCAGCTTTTCGAAGGTTGGCTTTACAAAAATTCGTAAGGCGAAAGTCAATTCCACTAAGCTTGGCTCTACGAAGGTCAAATCCACGAAGGTCAGTTCCGTGAAGATCAGGTCTTATATCTGGATTTTCTTTTCTCCATTTATTCCACTCTTCAACTCCTTTTTTTAGTATTGCTAAATGCTCTTCATTCATACCAAGGGTTTTGAATGAAAAGATAAAAAAAACTGGCGGCCCTTTGATCATCTTTTCTTGGGAATGCTCCTAAGAATCAAATTGCGAAGGAGGAATAAAAGTCTGTCGATTTGCATTAATGGCCTCCTTCAATAAAAATGTATTGATTTTAAAACTTTTCGGATCTTTTCATTTTCTATAATCATCAATTCTGGGAGGTCAAAATCTTGAAAAATGAGTATATTTAAGAAAACAATAAATGTTCTTTGACATCAGGGGGTAATTTTGATAGAAAGATTTGCAGTTGAATATATATGCAGATGAAATTCTTAATACTCATTACTAATCATTAAGGGTTCCAACATTAGATAGGACTTCGACGGATACAACGAGTTCTCGATCATCACTAGGTTGTGTACATGAGGGTTCCACCAATAGATAGGACTTCGACTTTCCTGGATAGAGAAATAAGCAAATGAATGCTAGTACATGAGGGTTCCACCATCAGATAGGACTTCGACCAATGGACTGGTTTCCTTTGAACAAGAAGAAAAAGTACATGAGGGTTCCACCATCAGATAGGACTTCGACGATTGAATCATATTTTCCTATTAGCTGTGTAGTACATGAGGGTTCCACCATCAGATAGGACTTCGACTTCAATACTCTGTATTTGAACTCAAGTTTAGCAGTACATGAGGGTTCCACCATCAGATAGGACTTCGACACCATTTACGTTGTTTGGTCTATACCCGTTATTGTACATGAGGGTTCCACCATCAGATAGGACTTCGACGTTACATTTCCAAAATTCTATCAATGAAACTATCGTACATGAGGGTTCCACCATCAGATAGGACTTCGACAGTATCTCCTTAATCATTTTTTTCGTTTCATCTGTGTACATGAGGGTTCCACCATCAGATAGGATTCCATTGATTCTGCGTTGTTACGATTCTGTAATTCTTTGATGATTTTCAGGTAGGTTACAAAGAGAGCTTTTCTTGGAAAATAAAAAGGCCAAAGCCTCCCAGCTCCAGCCCTAACCCAAATTCACAAGATTTACCTTAAGCAGCTTGCCTTCGATCCTCAATCAATCCATTCACCTCCACAGAAGCCAGTAATAAATGTTTAATCAGTCTTCCAAAACGTGGATTGTTGTGATATTTATCCAGTCTCGCTTGTAAAACTTGGGCTTCCTCTTCATCCAGATCCTTCCACTCATCATCCACCTGGTCAGCTCCTATAAAAGCATTGATTAATTTGGTAGGAATGTTTAAGAACTGCAGGTAATCCTGAGGAAAATCGATTTTTCCATCCCCTTCTTTGGCACGTGCGATAGAGTCTACCATTTCATCAGCCAGGTCAAAAAAATCCTCGATCTCTTTGATGCCCATTTGGGATAATTTTTTTACTTGAGTTTGCATAGCTTTATTGATTTTAAGAATTTGAAATAATATCGTTTATCTTTTTGCGGGTCCATTCTTCCTGAGCTTTTCGGATGGCTTCCTGCTCTGCTTTTGATTTATTGTAAAAGGGTCCACCCGGCTCCCAAAGCTCTTTTACATCTCCAAAAATGTTGAGGATGGCCAGAGCCCAGTTTTTGAATAATTCGTAGTAGTTAGGTTGAGCTGGAGGAGGTGGCGGCGGGATATATCTTTGTCTTTTCGATCTTGAAAACAAAAAGAAGACTCCTACAGCGATCACTAATGCAATCATTTTTTTATCCTTCATACCTTCTTTTTTATGTATTCTTTACCTAGCTGGATACCTCCCCAGATTAGTAAGCCGGTGGTAAGGATTGATTTGACAGTACTGGCCAATGGATTTTTTTCAGCTTCCTTTTCAGCTAGTGTTTTTACTCCTTGTTCTCTTAGTTTTTGTGTGCTGTAATACTGGCTTTTATGAGGAGCGTAATAGGAATTGCCATATGGATCCTTAAAACCCCAATAGAGTGTTGAGCGACCGGCTTTTGGTTCGAAGTAAGTCCAGACGACTCCTACAATCTGCCCTCTTTCTACAAACCTGGTCGGTGTTTCATCATCAAAAGGTAGTCTTACAATCGGCACCTTTGAAGCAGCATAAAGGGTCTTACCAACAATGTCAGCAGCACTATACGGCATAAGCTAGATTTGAAATGGTTTGTACATTGATATGATCTCCAGGACAAGACTTTGAGGAAAAATCATTGTGGCCATGGATGTCTAGTCTACCCAGGAACTTGGCCAGGTATCGAATTAGATTAATTAGGGCATCTAATTGAAGCGCTGGTGGTTGCTGGCTATCATAATTACCGGTCAGGCAAATACCAATGGATCGAGTATTTTGTCCTGAGGTGTGATAAGACACCGTATCCAGGTAATTGGTCTGAAAAACGGATCCATCCTTTTGAATGACAAAATGATAACCGATGCCTGGCCAGCCTCTGGTATTGACATGATAGTTGGCATAAGCCTTGGGAGTGCCACTATTAGTAGCTGAATGATGAATTACAATCTTATCAATGGAAGAGATGCTTCTTTTGGAATAGTTACTATTCCCTTTTGGAAGTTCTTCCACAATGTTCTTTAACCCAGCCTTTTTGGGTATCAAAAGTAGAGCCGCTAAAGCCAATACTTCCATATCGTCATTCTTACTCATAATACTTTTGTTACATTATTGAGATAGGGTACTGAGCAGCCAGTTTGATTCCCTGGATAAGTCCTGAGGATATAACCTCTCCTGGCCGCTGGATTGGTCAGACCTCCAGGAGCTACATTATTATTAGTAGGAAAATTAAATCCTCCACTTTGTATAGGAGTTTGAGTGGTTTTTGAAGCATTAGCCTTCATCAAAAAGCCGATGATTCCTCCTATAAATAATCCGACAACAAATTGATCTTCCATTCCTTTTATTTTTGGAATGGCTAAAACAGAGCATTAATGGGTATTAGGGTATTGGTGTATTAGGGTATTTGGTTTTAGTCTTTCAATTCTTCTTTGATCAGAAATAATACTTCACTATTGGCCTTAATCACTTCTACTAAATAATCCTGTTTTTCTATATAACTCTGAACAATGGTAGAGTTACACTCATCAAGTTTTTTGACTAGCTTTATATTCCTCCATTCAGCATAAATAAACACAGCTGCCAGGATCACAAAAGTGGCTCCATGTTTTTTCCCCTGGTCGATTATCCAATCTGAGATCTTTTGTACCATCTGTTCATGATTTGCTGGGGGGCTGAATTAATTTTGTATGACCCATAGATATATTCCGGGATCATCTGGATCTTCCATACATATTAGAGTTACCGTATCTCCATCACTCAAGTTGATTAAGCTGAAATTGACTCCTGCTGATAAGATCTGATTGGCTCCTCCAGCTGATAATTGTACATTTCCTCCTGTTTCTGTTGCTATCACTCTTATTCTTTTTCCTTCATAAAAGGTAGAGGTAGCGGGGAGGAGTACTTGAGAGTTACCGGCACTTGCATAGACCCAAAGGTTAATTTCCTGTAGGTTTACATTAGCTAAAAACTCATTTCCCACATTATAGTCTACATCGGCTACACTCTTAGAGGTGGAAACTATAATGGTATCGTTTTGAAATGGACCTCGATTGTACCAGGAAGTATCAGCCCACTCTGGGGGGTTGGTAGCATCTCCGAATATTCCTGCTTTGGTGCATCTTAGGTAGTCAATGTCATCCACTCCCCTTTTTTTCCATTCTGACCCTTCCCTTATATAGCCTGTGCCGGGGGAGGTTGAACTACTTTTTGCTGAAGGAAAAGTGTTCACAATCAATTCCTCACTTATAGTTGCTGTAGCATTATTGGACATCACATAAGTAGAATCATTTACCATGGTTTTTATATAAGTTCCTGCCGGAAAATTGCCATTCCTTATTTTGATTCCTACAGATGGTTGATAGCCATATACATTTCTGACCGTATCCTCGCCACTGGCAATATCTCCCCAAAAGGGAAGCGTCAATATTTCTGGATTAATTTGGTACAAAGTTGCTGTAAATGTATTGGGGCCATTGCTTGGAGGATATCCACAATAAATAGTATCTCCCTCTATTTTTATCACCCAACCAACTACCATGTCATTGACTACTTGTCCTAATAAGGTGGTATAATTCTGTGAAGAGATGATATTGTCATATTTCTGATAAGATCCCGGCTTAGTAGCTGTGAATTTATATACTAAAGTATCTAGTCCAGAAGTATCTAAAGTATCTCTTGTTACTTCCACACTAGCTTCTACTAAGCCTAAATAAAAAGGCCAGCCATTAGAACCACTATAAGTCCATCCACCTTGACTGAAGGAATAGTCTCCACTCCCTATAAATTGATTTTGTACTTGATTAAAAGCGTCATCCTCATCAACATATTTTATTTGCAAATCACTACCATTGGCATTAAAGGGAGCGTAAAACTCTGAATCATAAATCTTGATCATGTCAAATCGCTGATCCGGTAGAGAACTATTAATTATTCCTCCTACCTCCAAATGACACCTCCTGAACTCTATATAGTCTCCATTCATATAAAGAGGAACCGGAACTACACCATTACTAAAAAATTGAACAGAGCAATCATTAAAATAAACTGGATTGCTCCCCGCATTTAAAGTCAAATAGGCTATTGGTTCATCAACATTTTTATTAAACTTAAACTGACACTGATTAAAGGAGGTATAGGTAGCATCACAAGTCCCTATACTAAACAATCCTTCGAAATAGCAATTGTCCATTCGAATAGGTCCAAATCCAGTTGTTACATCAAATATTTGTCGAATAATTCCAGCTCCATTGACATTCCGAATACTTGGAGGAGTACCTGAAGCGTCATTAGCCACTAAAGTTCCAAAATCAAAAATGTAAATATTATCAATTGAGTTTTGTCGAGATTGACTAGATCGAGTATACCAACCTATACCAACCTTTTCTACATGAGAGTTTGTTAGTCGGATATTATCTCCATTTTGATTCACTCCGCCAGGATTAATGGCAATACCGACATAAGAATAAGCAATCGAAACTCCTTCAATGGTAAATTGGGAGGTTTCAGAAAAACTGCTACTGTATGAAGTAGACCAAAGAGGATATTTTGAGGCCGATCCGTTTGAAAAAGGATCTATTACAATAGCTGCATTGGGACTATCTCCATCAGTTCTAACAAATTGAGAAAAATAAGTTGCTAACTCAGCATTAGTATAATTCAGCAAAGTATCTTTACTAAAATTTCCATTGAGTCCATCAGCACAAAAAATGGCCATGTTTTTGATAACACAGTTTCTACAGCCTTGAGAGCCTATTCCAAAAGAGAAGGGATCAAACTCTATTGTAGTAGCATTAAAATCTCCATAAGCATATCCCACGCCCTCTAAAGTTAAAGTCTCAAAAGTTGCAATAGGTGTCTTATCAGTAGTAGATACCGTTCTATTCATTACAACCCCTGTATCCAACTGATATTTTCCAGCTCCAAAGACTAGGGTACTTTGAGCACTGCTTATTGAGGAACTAAGCTGAGGATCTTTAATAAGAATATAATTAATAGCTTCCTGGATATAAAAATCATCAGCTTGACCATCACTAGGGATGGCTCCAAAATGGTTTGCATGATATTTATTACCAATTGGTTGGACTTCAGCAAACTTCCCATTGGCCGTAGGGATGGCTCCAACACCAATAAATCTGGAAGAGGTAGAATTTTTGATTTTAAAGATAGCTCTGGGATGAACATTTCCCACCTCGATGTAATCTCCTTCATTTGGTGAGGTAGATGAAATATCTGCAATTTCATCTACAAAATATCGAGGTATTTGTCTGGGCTTCAATTGATACTGCCCTAGGCAAATAGTCCAGCTAAAAAAACTAAATAAAAGTAATATTTTACTTTTCATCATTCTCATCAATATTTATGGTATAAATCCCAATTGGACACCAAATCATTTATCTCCTGATCCGTCAATACTCCCTTAAATACATAAGCACCATATATTTTACCATTCATATTACTGCTGGCTATATTTCTGGCACCAAACACCAATCCTGAATAATCTGCTCCTTCAGTATAAATTGAACTGGTCACTTTTGAACCTACTTCAGCTTTTGTGCTTGCCAGAAAACCTCTTATAGTGGCTCCATTAGAAGGATCATGAGTAGTGGCATAGATGTAAGGGGTGTCTGCTAAAACAGTATAATTATGGTTTTGGGTTTCATCTCCACCACTTGCTCCTAATTGTAGTCTCATCACATTATTGACATAATTATTAAAGCCATTATTGGTCCCTGATCGACGGCCATAAACAAAATGTTGGCTTCCATCAACATTATCGGCTGCTAGTTCAAACTTTACTACCACTGTAAAGACGGTGTCTAAGCCGGAGGATAAAGTGGAAATGACTTCCCCTGTACCATCTGTAAATCCAATATAAGCTGGAAAAGTAGACACTAAATCAGGTCGGTTTCCAGGAAAAGTACCACCAGTAAATGAAATTGAATTATAGGGATCGGTATAACTAACTATTTCTCCACCGCTCAAACTGGAATAGTCTGCATCAGGAACAAGAATAAAAGCAACCTCATTATCAGTAAAACTTTCCACCGTAATATTAAATTCAGGAATGATCCGATCTGATTGATTATAGCCATCAGTTAGTAAAGAATACCGATCTCGAATTTCAATCTTATTGGTATCAATGGCCTTAAAAACGAGCTGTTCTAAAATAGAATCCGGAGTAGATTGGTATTTCTTAAAATCATAAGGCTGATAATAATTGACTCCTCGATCAAAAACAGAATCCGGAAAAACCAGAATGCCAGAATAAGCAATGATCACCGAATCCGAATTGTGAATCTGAAAAGCAAAGGCATCCGGATAAAGTGTATCTCGAGCTGCTGTGCTGGCATGCCAGCCACTAGTGTTAGAGCTAAGCCCAATCAAACCCATGGAATCCAGGCGAGTTTGATCTATACCGGCAATGATGGGGATGGTATCTAAAATGGCCTTTCCTTGAAAGATCACCGCTTTTCTAAGCACCTCTAAATCAGCCTGAGTTTCTTCATGGTAGGCAAGTTCTTTAAAACCTTGATCTCCATATGGAGCTTGAACACGCAAAGAATCCTCTGCTGAATCGGTATCCTTAAAAAATTCTCGGGTATTAACGGGTGCTGTAGACTGCCCTCGAATGGGAGGGCTGGTAATGGTACCCAGACCTGAGAGATCCACCGTTGATTTATCTCCTCCATTGATGACCAGTTCTAAAGTGGATCCGTTTAGTTGAAAGGTATCTATGGTCACTTCTGAGATGCCACAAAGGGTATCACAATAGCCAAATGAAAAAGAGCCACCGGCTGAAACATCTACAATATTTTGATAAGCATCGTGATAGAATAAAGTTATTCGTTGATTCGATCGGGAAGAAACCAGGACATAACGGTTTAAGGAGGAATCTACACCATTATAATTCCAACAAATTGGCTCCGCCTCAATGGCGTTTTTTTGCGCCATTACAGAGGCAGGAGCCAGCATATATCCCACTAACAATATCAAAATTAGTTTTCTCATAGTACGGCTTACCTAAAACCTGTAAAATTGTACCCAACCTCCGCTAAGGGTATCCAAATTTTGAACTTGATAAACTACATTTCCTGGACTTGGATTCGTTTGCAAAACCTCAATATTATAGCTCTCCTTGTCAATAAAGGTTAGTGTTGTAGAACTACGAATTAAGGGTTCCATTAATAATTCATCCGCTTCCGTAAACCAGTTAGTACTAATAGTAAAATTGAAATGACCACTACCATCTAGTAAACCAGATCTACCAACTACATCTACAGATCTTAAGTATACATTTGCGGGAACAGTAAGTGTATAAGATTTCCCAACTGAATCAAGGGTAGGGGTAGTATTCCCAAAGTATCTTAAACTTAAGGAGCCTCCACCTCCACTAAAATTAGTTTGAGTCTGATTGAATGGGAAAAAATTGGTTTTGGATTCATAGCGACTATTAGAAGAATTATAAGCCAAAACTTCGCCATCCGTAGGTGTTCCGGTGTTTACATCTGTTAAATCACTTAAAACCGTTGCTCCGCCACTGGATCCGCTTCCTTCACAAGGACAGCACCAACCATTTTTTAAAGTGGATCCACCTGGTACACTCACGTTTTGCCCTTGAGCATTAACATAAAAAAGCACCCTTGAAGATTGAGCAGAACCACTCAGTAAGTCAAAGCGAATTAAATTACTATCTACACTTGTTTTCCAGCAAACAGGGGTAGATAGGATTTCTTTTTGGAAATCTGAAAAAGTAGGAGAATGGGTAGATCCTCCTACTAAAAGCGCTAGCGTTACCATTGTTAAAGCAATATTCTTCATTGTTGTCTACATTTCAGCATAGGTGATAAATAGTCTTGCCCCATTCCCATTTCCAGTTATAGCAGGCAGTTTGAATGTTTTTCCTGTAGAAGGGTCTACAAAAGATTTCCATTCTTCTTCCCTTCCAGGACTCCAACTTTGTCCATTAACCGTTGCCTCTACTTCATCGTCTCCAGTTTGCACAAAACCAGCGTTTTTTATTTTTACCCAAATAGTTTTTTCAGGGATATTAAAGGAGCCAGTTGTTTCCAGAGTAGTAATATTGAAATTGTCAGCATTAGAGGATACACTAACACTGCCACCAGAACCCATTCCTAAATTGGCTTGTATGAAGGCCATGCTTTACTTTTGAACGTAGTTTGCAAATTTCTTATCAGCTGGTATTAACAGCATCCCCTGTAGTTTATTGGTAGTTCCACCAGAAAAGATCACATCAATTTTTACCGATAAAATCGAATTCCTTTCATCACTTACTCCAAATTGGACAGATCCAGAAGGCGGAATTTCAAAATGACGATTTAGAATAACAGTGCTGTCTCCAGCATTATGAAAACTAATGCTGGTACAGTTGTATCGATAAGGCCCTGGTTCCGTAATTGGTGGAATGGTATGAAGATCTAACTGTAATAGATTATTCATTATTTACATTTTGAAAAAAGCTTAGACACATCTCTGGATTTTTGGCAAAGACCTCCCTAACCTTATCCAGGAATCCATAAAACGCTTCCTCACTTTGAAAATAAGGTCGAATTTGATCGAGTAAGGGCATGATCCGATCACCATCGTAATAAGTGCCTCCCTCATCCGTCATGGGTTCCGCCTGGATGGAAGGGTTGATTCCTGAAGGGCCTCCTTTTTTTAGGAATCCACCTAAGAGGCCTGCTACCTGGTTCAAATCGACTTCCTCCACTACCTTTTCAAATAATCGTTCTCCAAAACTTAGTTTGGCTTCATTTTCAGCGGCCAGATCTTCTACTCTTCTTTCTAGCTCCCAGGTTCTTCTTTCCTGAGCAATTCTTCTGTCTACTTCATCTTGAGGGACATAACCCAACATGGGAGCGCCGTAACCATAACCTCGAATGCCATGAACTTTGGGAGGCATATTCAAGGATATTTTGGTACGAGGGCCTCTATTGTTATGTAAGGGCATAAAAAGAGTGAATTCCCCTCCCTCATTTGAGGACATTTTCAAAATGGATTTTAACTTCATCCAAGATTCATCCACATCGCTCATGTCCATCTCTTGTGAATTAAACTTGTCATTTGAAATCTTGTCCATATGCCCATTGTAAAGCTTCCATTTAGGACTGTCAATAGACTTAAACCAGACCTCTAGATCTTCCAAATTACTGATATGTCCCTTTGTAGGCATTACTGATTGAGATATACAAAATGAAGTAAAATGCTTTCTCCTACCGTGATCTTATCAGCCGGTGTAGTTGGATTCGCTACTGTAATAAATGACCTGGTGGGAGTCAATTTTGATAACATCACTTCCATAATCTGCCGATCTTCAGAAGTGATGGCCAGCTGCCTTAATGGATGATGAGAAATAATTTCCGTATTCTCACAAACGAGCGTTACATAAGCTGAATTCAATCCATTATCTGAAATGATGGGCCGGTCTGTCTCTGGAGCATAGGCATTATCATTTGGGTTATCAGAAGTAAAAACCCCTACAATTACCTTTTCTCTTAAGATGGCATCATCCGGAAAATTATACTTCCCACTTAAGTTCTCAATCTTGATATCCACCACATGAGTCCTGACCTGGTCACCGTACTTTTCTATTATTGGTTGTAACATAATTTAATTGGATTTAGAGTTAGCAGAGGCCAGGATCTGCCTCTGCCAGCGATCTGTTAACTATAAAACCAAAATTAATATGCGGCATAGCGGCTTAACTTCCTGGCTCCATTCAATACGATGAAACCGTGAAGCAAAATCACCAATACATTACTGGTATTTACGGCAGAATTTGAATCATCAATTCCTCCGGCAATAACGGTTTTATCTCCTCCCCCAAGGGTTAGCGTAATCGAGTTGTTATCATATCCATCCAGGATTAGGTTAGGTGTAAGGGCAAAGAATCCTCTTTTATCAAGGCCTGGTCCATACTGTGCCGGCTCATCATTAATCTGAGGAGCTGCTTGCTTTTGAACACCTCTTTCTGGTACATACCTAAAATGGAAGGTTGGAAAATCAATAAAGCGCTCAACAGGAGAGGTTTTTATGGAGATTAATCCATTATAGATTCCCTCCAGGGCTTGCCACTCTTCCAGGTTAGCAGTGTCGTTTCCAATAAAAACCTGAGGATCCGGGAAAGTATGAAGTGGATAATTGCCATAGCGCTTAGGAGTGGTGGTTTCATCCTGCTGGGCAATACAGATGGCCATATGGGTAATAAAAAACAGATCATTGGGATTGAGCTTTACTTCCAGCTCTCGATCTGATCCTTTATTTTCCCGTATATCAAAAGAATATTGATTTTTAGCAGAGCTAAGGGCCTGCTCCAGGCGAAGGGTTTTTTGGTTGATCTGGAGATTTTTCATCCCCGTCTCTTTCTCTACTAAGCCCTGGATCCTGGAATAGATGGCCCGTTCTTCGTTGGTACTTACGTAAACCATTTTAATTTTTGCTTTTGTGTGAAAAATGGGCCAAAACAGAGAAAGAAAAGAAAACTACAAGGACTGCTTAGTCCACAATCACCATATCAGCGTATTCATTCTGGTATTTTCCGGCTACTCCAGGCATTGCATAAGATCCTGAGCTACCATAATTCAGTAAGCCAATACCACTAATGGTACTCAAACCCAATTGCTGAGCAGCGGAGGGAGCAGCTATTCGAATGGTATCAATAACGGCACTGGCTGCCATACCTACGGCTGCCTCTTTAAAACCTCCTCCTTTCATTCGACTAAGGATAATAGCCCCTGCAGCCTGGGCACCTGCCCCCAGATATGGGTTGGCTTTTAATGCATCAAAATTGGATATGAAACGACCGCCAATAAACCCAGCAGCTACTTTTACGCCGGTGGTGATCACTTGCATATTTTTACCTTTTCTCATTCCTCTTATTTTTGATTGACAAGAACACATGATTCTATTGATTAATGATTAAATGCTCTGTTATCCCCGGGTATAGACGCACTTTCCAATCCTTCGCACACTCTTATGTCTAGCTTTGAGGCGTTTGGCTAATGCTTTAGCTCCCGTTTTGGTAGTAGAGCAGCCTTTTTTAGTGTAGATTTTACCGCCTATTTTTCGGGTCTTTTTGGAGGATGCGGTACTACTCTTCTTCCTCCCTCTTCTTCTTGTTGCCATTTTCAACTTTATTTTTAATTAAAGAAATATCCTTCATGGTGATCTTGCGACCTTTTTCCAGGTAAAGCCCTAATACATCTATTGCATTCACCTGTCCTGCCTCGATGGCTTTTCTAATATTTTTAGAAAAGGCTTTTGTAAGCCTTTTTTGTCTTCTTCTTCTAAGTCTTGTGATGTGTCCCATATCTTGATTTTAGGAAAACATAAAATAAGCCACTGCTGCTAATCCCAGTGGCAGCATATTATCACTGGATCCACTTCCGGCTCCTACTGTCCAATCACTTTCCTCCGGTCCAAAAGTGGGCGTTCCTATTCCTGCAGCTGCTGATTGTATTTGTTGTTTTTTAGCTTGATCTAAAGCTCCTATCAAAGTGGCTGTAGCTGCGATGGCGGAGCCTACCGCTAATAATATCTTTGGAAGCGCTAGTAAAAAGGCTCCGCTGACTTCTGATCTGTCTGGAATTTCGGTTTTTAGAATATGGATGGTCTTTTCTGGTTGAAAAGGATCAATTCCTTGAGCTGCATTATTTCTCATTACTCCATTTCTAATCCAAAGTCTAAGATTTTCTCTATCAAGACTTGTTATGTCTCCTAGACTTGAAAGGGCATTGCGATGCAGTACACTTTTAGTTTGTGCTCGGGGATTGGATAGATCTGAAGTCAGAAATTCGTATAACAAATGATGTGCTCCATTTTCTAGGTTTTCATTAATGATTTTGGCTTGGTTATTTTGTCGGACACATTCATCTACCAGTCGAGCTGCATTTTTATATTTCTCTACCGTTGGTAAATCCAGCTTCATAGCCTCATCAAAAACCTTAGAGCAGTCTTCTAAGGGAATCAAGGGATTATTAATGCCTGTATGGATTTCTCGAAATAGAATTCCAGCAGCAGGTTTAATCATCCGCTTTGCCTTGGTGATCTGTCTGGCCATTAGACGCATTACTTGACCACCATTGGCTCCTATGTTGGATGGATTGCTCATGCCATGCAGGCCTTGTCGCAAAGTATTGATTAGCTTTTGTTCTGCTTTTTTATACTCCTCTTCCCCATAATAGGCATTGAGGATTCCCATTTGTTCAGCCAGCAAAGCCAGTCTCAATTCACCGGCGGTCATGCGCTGGTAATTGATGGCTCTTTGTGGAGCCGTCTTTTTAGGAATATCCTTGCGCTGTCCTAAACCATGTATGTAGCTAATCTGCGTCATTGCATCAAATAATAAATCAACAGACTGATGATTAAATTTTCTCCGAATCTAGAAGGCGGAGGGCCTGCAATTCGGCCCTCCTGACTACCTGGGTGAACGTCATAAGCCCGCCAATACGTTTCTTCCTTGTCGAATACGCTATTAACCGCATCCACAATAATTTCTTTGCCATTGATAATGGCTATCGGGTAGATGTGCCCCTGGTTGGGATGATTGGCATCATAAAAGGCCACTCGATATTTGTAAGGAATCTTCAAATTCTTGAGGATGGATCCTACAAAAATGGATAGGCTTTTACAATCTCCAAATCTGTCCTTCCACGTTGCTCCCGGGCTTTTTACTTTTTCAAAGCCGGGATTATCCTGCACATAGCTAATATTGCTACGTGTAAAATTCCAAATGTCAAAAAGAACCTCCTCGATGGGTCCTTTAAAGGTCTTGGCGAATTTTCTAGTAAATGGAGCGCTCACTTTATCACCCTCCAAAATCACTTGCACGATATCCTCAACATCGCCATTTTTATATTTGACCGTCTCCCTATACTTCGATTTTTTAATCAGCTTACTGGCTCTACTTGCACTGATCATAGCACCTGAATATTCTGATTAATAGGGATGACAATGTTTTTGCTGACCAACTGCCCTTTCAAAAACAGCCCATTTAAAAACTGCCTGCTGCCGATCACACCGGCTACCGTTCCCAGAAGGTTTTCATATGGCACTCTTACATCAATGGTATTATTGATCTCCTGACCTGGAGACAATACTTTGCCCTGCACAACATTGACATCTGCAATTTTATAAGGGCCATAAGATAGAGTACCTGAAAAACGATCATAAGGAAGTGGTATGGGCGTCTGATTCAAAACAGGAAGGAATAGTTTGATGTGTAAGCCGCTCAGATCAAATTTCTGGATCCGAAAACGAATCTTGCCAATCTTCAATCGTTCTGCTACTGCCGAACCGGCACTCGTTATGGCAAAGTAAATCAATGCAGCTATTCCAATGTATTGTAAGGTCCTGTTCATAGGCAAAAAATTAAGCTCGCAGAGATTCCCTACGAGCTTAAGAAGTTCTCTGTTTTAGCCATTCAATTAACAACTAATGGGGTGAAGGTAGGGAGGAACGTGGGTGGGTTGTTGAGAAAGGGCATTAAACCTAGCGTAAAGGGAGACACTTATAGGAGACATACCCTACGGGTGAGACAATTAGAGACAAAATAGAGATAAATTGTTTATCTGGCTATAAACAATTTATCTCCATAATATCTCGGCTGCGCAAGCAGCTTTATCTCCACCTGTCTCACCTATCGGAAAATCAAACCAATTCCAATTCATCTTCCTTAATCTCAAAAAAAGAAATAATCTTCAAACTCTGCTCCGGCGTAAACACATACGTCCTTTTGTAAACCTCCTCATCAATCCCAGTGGCCAGTTTAAAATCGGAAGTGAGGATGGCCTTTTTCATTTCCAGGTAGTAATACGTTTTTCCGGAACCGGATACGAAACCCAGGATATGGGCCAGGTCCCGTTTTGCCAAGCGTCTTTTGTTCATGGATCGCTGATTTTGTAGTTTTCTAAAAAATGTTGAACGCTGCATTGATGTAGCATATGTGATGCATGGATGCAGCATAGCCGTCATATATATACTATAATACTAATTTATTTTCTTTGATCAAAGAATATTCTCTTATTAGGATTAAAATTAGATAGAAATGATCTTTTGTGAAGACAATGTGAGAAAAAATTGTGAAAATTACTCTACTCTATTATTTATACTTATTAGAATGATTTTGACCCTTTCAGCTTTCAAAAAAAAATGAAAGCGTATAAAAAATTCATAATCAAAAACTTATCGCCAAATATAATTAAATATATAATTTGACCGTTTGACCCTTTCGCTATAAATACCTGATTATCAAAGCCTCTAAAGGTCAGCCAAAGGGTCAAAAAGGGTCAAAAAGGGTCAAGTTCATTTTTATACAAATTATATTTTGAACTTTTGAGGGGGTATTTTGACCCAAAAAAGCCCGATTTTGACCCAAATATGGGCATTTTTGACCCTTTGCTGACCCGAGTGCATATTGTTATTAAAGCATCAATATTGATATAATATATT
>JANQPA010000017.1 GCA_028285545.1 Saprospiraceae bacterium
CCCCAATACCCCAATACCCCAATACCCCAATACCCCAATACCCCAATACCCCAATACCCCAATACCCCAATACCCCAATACCCCAATACCCCAATAACCCAATAACCCAATAACCAAAAAAAACTTGTTATGACTAGTTGGCAATTAAACGTGTACGACCTAATAATCCTTTTTGGCATATTTCAGGCTTTTATTTTTAGTCTTATTTTTTTGTTGAAAAACAAAGGAAACCTGGCTACTTTTTTCCTTAGTCTCCTGTTATTAGAATTCTCATTCAATGCCTTCATTTTTTTGGTGCTTACCTATGGGGGATACAACCGTTATCCCTGGCTGCATCTTTTTCCATATGGTTTAGAGTATGTTATTGGACCAACTTTGTATTTTTTTGTAAGGCATTCTTTAGATGAAGGCTATAAGATGAATTTAAAGAAATGGGCCTGGTTCTCATTGGTCCTTTTAAACTATCCCCATAGTATTTATCATTTAATCTTTGGCCGAAAGGTACTGCATCTTGAAATTCATGCTTTTTTAGATGATCTGGGATACGGGGCACTTATTCCGATATTTATTTCCCTTTTTCTGTCCTATAGAGCCGTCCGACAGTTTGAACAAAATGGTGAACATAAATTTTCAAAGACCAGGCCTGGACAGCTGAAAAGAATAAAGCTTGTTTTGGGAGGGTGTACCTTTCTAAGTTTGATTTTCCTGGGGCGAATTTTAGTGGATGAATTTTTTACAAAATTGAATTATTGGCAGGAGTATCTCATTCATTCGAGTCTGACTGGAGGTATTCTAATTTTTGGCATTGGTGGAATACTCTTTTCTCTGGAATTTATTCATGAAAAAAGAAAGCATAAAATGCTAAATAAGCCTAGTTCAAGAAAAACTTATGAGTCAAATGTTCAGCTTTTAACCAATCTTATGGAGAAGGAGCACTTGTATTTAAATTCGAATTTAAACATCCGCCTCTTAGAAGAAAAAACCGGACTAAACTCTAAAGATATTTCTATGACTCTTAATCATGGGATGGGGCAAAGTTTTTACGAATTTATCAATTATTATCGCCTAAAGGAAGTGCAAAAGCGATTGTTAGATCCCCAACATCAACATTTAACCATCCTCGGTATTGCCAATGAATCGGGCTTTAAGTCAAAAGCTACTTTCAACCGGATTTTCAAAGAATGGACAGGACTTACTCCTTTGGAGTATAGGAATTTTTACAAAAATAGGTCTCATAGAAGGGAATAAGACTCCTGAGGAGAGATAGAATTTGTTTCATAGAACTCGGATAAAATACATTGTAAAAAAAAATCCGACTATGATTCATTCATTAAAAATTCAGGTTATTTCTATTCTTTTTCTCTTTTTTAACTGTTCAGGAGCTTTCTGCCAGACTTCCATCTCACCGGCTTATACAGCCTATGTTCAGATAGACCCATCTAAAGCTTATCAATTGTATGGAGCTGTTTGGGAAGACCCCTCTTCTTCAAATGCTGATCGTCTTGAAGCTGGAAGGATGTTAAGTAAAATGGAGTGGTTATTTTATCAAAATGTAAAGGAGGCCATATCTCGTTTATCTAAAATGGAAGAAATGGGTAGTGAATTGGATCAAACCTATGCCCTATGGTCCAGAATATTAATTTCCCAAAATCGGTATAAGGAGGCGATCAATATTACTCAAAGAGGCCTCAATGAGTTGAAAGCAGCAGATCAAAATCTTAAAATGATAATTGCTTTTGCCCATGCTGTCAATGAAAAAAGTAAATACCTGATGATGAATAACGAGGAAGTGGCAGACAAGTGGAATTCTGAAGAAATCAAGTCGGCTTTGGACCTGGTCGGCCAAAATTTTGACCATTTCTTTGGGGATCCACTGGCTAGTAAAATAATGCTGGGACTGGCACTTCAATTGGATCAAAAAGAGACCATCCGTAAAGCCTGGCTCTCCTATTTTCGATTGAAAGATAGCGACGAATTAGCTCCCACATTGAAAAAATCCTTTAATTATTTAACTCAAAGTTTAGATCAAAAAGAGGGCAAATTAAGTCAGAGAGAAGCTTTATTCCTAAGCCTGGCTGGTTCTGGTTTTTATGAAGAAGCATTGATGATAGCAAATAAATATGCTGATTTGAAAAACTCTTCCAACGAAAACATCCAGGACTACCTTAGTTGGATAAGTTATCTGTTGAGGATAAAACCTAAACTTGACGATTTTTATCGGCAGACTGCCTTGGGAAAAGAAAATCGTAAACTTTTTAAAAAGTATTTAACAGATGAAAGTAAAAAAGTCTGGCTAGCCCTTAATTGGGAAGACAAGACGCCCAAGTTTAGGATGGAGTCTTTTATTCCCGAAGTAAAAAAGAGGTTTGGCACAGTAATAAGAACATACACCAACCAATATTTTGGTATTCACATCGGACACGCTATAGATGAGCAGATTTTGATGGTAGAGCAGCATGGCAGACAAGCAAAAATGCAATATGTAAAGGTAGATCATATGCTTTCCAATGGATACGAACCCTGGTTTTGGGATGGCAAGCTTACACATGGCGGCTGGGTGAACTCTACCACTTCCATTTTTCAGGTAAGGCTCACAGATCTTGCCCTTAAATCCTGGGAACGCGTGCATAATCCTGATGAAAGAAAAAAGAGAATCCAAAGAATTGAGGACAGGAAGAGCAAAGATGAAGGGTATCTTAAGAAAAACCCTTATTCTTACCTGCCTGGAATACATGCTAGTATTCGCTTCAAATCGATTGATCAACTTTATCAGTCTCTTAAAAAGAAAGACTATTCTGAATCTGAGCTTAAAGTGAAATTTATCGCATCTATGGAACGGATCATTGATTTTGGGGTCATTCAACACGAGGCCCGCCATGCTATCGACAAAGAGATAAAAAACTGGAAGGATGCCGAATTTGAATTCAGAGCTAAACTATCTGAAATCTATTTTAGTGAGATGCCTTTTCTAACATTAGGATACGGTGGGGTTCTTTCTGCCAATATTGGAGATAAATCGGCCCATGGTCAGGCTAATTTGATGATCATGAAGGGTTTAGTGGAATGGATGAAAAAGAACCAGGAATCCATTCAAGGTTTTGATTCCAAAATAGAAATATTAGCACAACTGGATTTGCTAAGTGAGCGGCAGTTAAAAGCAGCTATTTCTTCTATGGATCCCTTAAGGTTAAGATAAGATTTAATACCCTTGTCCAAGAACTCCTTCTTTTTGACCGAAAGACCTACGATTCCAAATTTTAAATCTGGATAGATTGCAGTCCATACAATTATGTAATGCACAAATGTGAATGCCTAAGACCCATTTTATTCTAAAATTTTGTACTTCTCGTTGTTAAAAACTTTTAAAAACAAGTAGACTTAAAGAATCTGATTTACTTTAGATCGAATTTGTATTTTGAGTTTTCGTTTTGTCCCTAAACCCAAATGTTAAATGTCATAGTATTATATAAAGTAAGTTGAATCGCAACTTACTAGTAGAAAGTAAAAAGTAGAAAGACTAATCCTTCTACCTTCTACTTTTTACCAACTACTCAAGTTGCATCGCAACTTAAATTATTTAATTAAACCAAATTCGACTAATCATTATGAAAGTACTTAATACCCTGATTTTTTTATTGGCAATAATCCAAATTAGCTTCAGCCAAAACACTTCCATGTCTATTTTTGATAACCTGGTTGGCAAAACCTGGCAAGCAGAAGGCAAATGGGGTGATGGCAGCAAATTTAAGCAAGAAATTACGCTGGAGTATAGCCTTGATAAAAACTTGGTTGTCACTAAATCTAAAGGCTTTACAGATCAAGAACAAACTAAATATGGAGATAGAAATCATGGGATCCGCAAATATGATGAGGCCTCAAAGAGTTTAAAGTTTTGGGAGTTTGACGTGTTTGGCGGAGTCACCGAAGGTACCATTAGCAGTGAAGGAAAAAACATTATGTATCAATATGAATATGGAGGTTCTAAGGTGACTGACCTTTGGGAATATGTAGATGATCATACCTATAATTTTAAAGTTGGGAACTACGCTGATGGTAAGTGGAAGCAAGTCTACCTCAATACCCAGTTTAAAGCCTTACCACAAGAATCTTTAACGGCTTCCCAAACAGATTTACCTTATAAAAAGATACCGGATTATCCGGAAAAATATACTGCTACCAATGTAGCGGCCAGAATGGTAGATGGGCTAGGATTTCGATATTATTGGGCTACTGAAGGCTTAAGAGAACAAGACCTTAGCTTTAAACCTAGCCCGGAAGGGCGAACGTTAGAACAAACAGTTGATCACATTCATGGACTGGTACTAACCATCGTTAATGCGGTAAATGAAAGACCCAATATTCGATCCGCTTCCCCACCACCCAAGCTTAGCTTTGCTGAAAAAAGAAAAGCAACACTGCTTAATCTCCAGGAGGCCAGTAATATCTTAAAAAAGAGCAAGTCTAAAAAGATGAAAGACTTTATGGTGATTTTTCAAAATGGAGAAAACAAAACCGAATTCCCCTTCTGGAATGAAATCAATGGCCCCATAGCGGATGCGCTTTGGCACGTGGGACAGGTGGTTAGTTTTAGAAGATCTGCAGGTAATCCATTTCCTTCAGGAGTAAGTGTGCTTAGCGGTGTAAGACGGGAGTAAAGTTATTTGACCTGGGCTTGAGGCGATTTCCAAATCGCCTCGCTGTTTATATCGCCATTCAGGAAGGCATTAAATTTTGTAACCCTTGCTGAAAAAAATAGTCTCTTAAATAATTCGTTTAAAATCACCTTCTAATGAGACTGTTATTTCTGTTTGTGATGTGTATGTCACTCTATACCCTTATGCTTGGCCAAAAAAGCCAGTCTGGGATGATTAAGACCATTTCCCTTCATTCTACTATCCTGAACCAGGACCGGGAAATACTTTTATACACCTCTCCTAATATCAAACAAGAATCAGATCGACTTCCAACCTTTTATCTTTTAGATGGTAAGGTGAATATTAATTTACTAATTGGTTTGGTAGAAAACTTGGAAAGGGCAGAATTATTACCTCCGGTAAATATAGTGGGAATCAATACCTATGACTACGATAGGGAATATGATTTGTCAAACCCTGCTACTTCCAAGAAAATAAATTTTAAAACTGGTGGAGCAAACAAATTCAGTGACTTCATTGATGAAGAACTGATTCCTGAAGTCGAAAAAGAATTACCGGCAGGAAACCATAGAGTATTAATCGGTCATTCTTTTGGCGGCAGATTTGGATTGGATTTTATATTAAATTACCCCAATGTTTTCCATTCTGCCATTTTAATCGACCCGAGTTTGTGGTGGAATGACGGCGAAATCCTGACTTTGATAGAAGAAAATAAACGAGCTTTTTCAAATACCTTGATTTATCTTTCCGAAGCAGGAAGAGAGAAAGAATCATTGGATTTATTTCATTCTCTTCCCTCTTCATTGCAAACCATAAATTTTAAAATTGAAGAGTTTCCTGAAGAAAATCACATCAGCACCTTACCTCAGGCCATTTTTCAGGGGATAAAATTTTGCTTTTTTCCATTTTCAGAATTGGAAGCACTTTATGAATTGGAAGTTTTGCCTGTGGAGGAAATTAAGAAAAATGTGTCCACACTTTCCAGAACTTTCAATACCCGAATTTATCCCAAAAGCCGCCCTTTAGCGACTTTTGCAAGGACACTGACCAGAGATGGAAAACCCAAAAAGGCCATTTCAATATTAGAATATCTAAAAGAATATCATCCCGAAAATATAATGGTACTCAACTTTTTAGGAGAGGCCTACCAGGAAAACGGAGACCTGGAAAAAGCAAAACAAGTGTTTCAGCAATCCCTAGCTATTGCCAAAGCCAAAAAATCACCAATGGTCCGTTGGATAGAAAAACGACTTACAGAACTGAATAAAGATTAAGCGATTAATCTCGGTCAAGCAAACCTTTTAATCTATTTACCTGATTTTGATACCCTTGCCAGCCAAAATATTCATCCATAATGGCGGCACGTCTTTCCAGGGTGTTCAGATAATCTTTTGTGTAAATGGAGGCATCAGCTTCTACAGTTGTATCATCATTACTAAGATATAAAAGGCCATCAACCAACTGCCCCGTGGAAGGGAATTGTTCAATGCTAAGTGGCCTCCACTGTTTTTGACCATCTATAATTACCTGTACGTTAATACTACCAGAATAATATCTTTGAAAACTGTTTTCGGAAAATGGAGTATCATTCACCTGTTGATAAAATGGAATTTTTTTATCCCTGAATTGGACAGCACCTTCTGCATCAGGAACCACATTCCAGATCATAACCACCTCATCAGGATATTTTTCTTCTAATAGCTGGCCTAAGCTTGCACGCTGTTGATCTTTAGTAGGTTTACTAGTCCTAAGATCTAGAGGAAGAATGTGCATTCCTCCTATAATAACCAGTGCTTTTCTGCTTTTTTTGATTACCTCTTTTTCTATAAGAGAAAATGGCTTTACATCACGTTGGGATAAATAAGTTTCATAGTCTTTCGCATTATTGACTTTAGCCCATTGGATGGGAGGATCTCCTAAGATTACTCTATACTGGGATGATCTTTTGTTGGCAGCATTAATTTTTTTTATTTCCTTATAAAAATTTTCATAAACAGGAGAATCCCAAACAAATAATTGGGTGGTATTTCTCCAGATCAGGCTTAAAGAGTCCTCCTCCATATCCTCTCCTGATAGGTATTTATCTATTTGATTTTGGTAGGCTGCATTACCAAATTCCACCACTATATCATCGATTATTTTAGCCGTTTTTTTATGAGATAATAATTCCAGTACAAATTCATGGTATTCCTTCCGACCATGAGATTCTCCAAGCATTACCACTGAATGGGTGTCGAATAAGTTTAAAATGGATTCTATTGGGTCTCTTTTGTATGTATCTTTTTGTTGAAATGATAAAAAGGAGACCAATACTACTACCAGGGTCGATGGTAAAACCCAATATTTAATACCCTTTTTGCTGCTCTTAAAATAATTTAATGCCATGATTCTTATTCCAGTTTGGTTAACATCATCTATTTTACCTCAGAGGAAAGATAAGCATGGAAAAATCTAAGTTCAATTTAAAAGGGTTAATCTAAAGCCTTTATTAACCCTTTTAATTGTTTACGAAAAGTTTGTAGTTTTTTTTGTTTGGCCGTATTTCCTATCTCATCAATTTGAAGACCCTCTCTAATAATATTGCTATCAAAACCTAAGTCTGATGCTTTTAGCTCATAATTGGAGAGGTTATCATAATAAACTATGATACATTCATGTCGCATAGTTGGCCCATAATATACCATGGAATGACCTAGGATAAGATCTTCATAAGCATATCCTTCTTCTTTAAGGTATTGGTAAGTTACTTCATGTTCAAGTCCTCGGTCCTGCCACCTTTTGATGAAATTACCGATATGAGTCAGGCCAATCTGCTGGCCATGGTTTCCAAAAATCAAGCCTCCAAAAGACAGGGAATCCGTATATCTTCTTCGGTAAGTATAGTTGGTATGGGGAAGGTATTCTTCAAATTGGAAGGTGATCATTTTTTGGATCTTTTTATCCTCAATTACTCCAAATAAAAAGCGCTCCACTTTTGCTGAGCCAAATAGTACGAAATCTAATTTGCCAAGAAATTGGAACTCTCCATCAACCTTCACTTTTAACTTTGGCTTAGCTTCGGAGGTCAGGATGTTGTTTTCCACCTTTCTTTTAATGACTTCATTTTGTGCCTGGAATTGGCGGTTCCATTCCTTAAAATCTGTGTAATCAGTGTGTGTAATTATTTTATCTCCATCAAATTGTAAAATACTTACCTCCCTAACTGCAAAACGATAAGTTTTTCCTATCCTTTTATTTTCCCAGGCATAATTCAAAATACCTTCAAAAATGGCATATTGACCCGAAACATAATGTTGCTCGATGGAATATGTCATATCCGAAATTTCAGCTGTTGCCTGCTGAAGATGTGCTAAAACAGCTGTTTTCCCTTTTACTGGTTTATTGGAAGGGTCAATTTCTGACCAGGTAGGATCACTCCAAACCACATTCTCTGCCAAATATTTTTGATAGGTATCCTGATCTTTAGTAAAATAAGCATCCAGATAAGTTCTACTTATGGATTCAAGATCTTGAGCTATGCTAAATCCCAGTACAAATACAAATAATACAGTTAAGGGTAATTTTCTATTGATCATGCCTGTGGTTTTAAGGGCTAATTTCTATTGACCTTATGATGGTCCTGCCCAATGGGAAAAATCATGTTTCACATCAAATGAAATCTAGTAAGAATAAATCAATAGACTTATGATTTTTAGAAAGGTTAAATTTTAATTGATTTATTAGGTTTTTGTATGATACATTCTGACTACCACCATACTTAAGGGAAAAGCAGAAATAATTATTCCCTTAAGCATGGTGGTGGACAATCAAGGTGTCAATAGACTTGTTTCAACCTTTTTTATCTATAAAAAGACGATCAGTAGAAAACATTCGAAGGGCTTCAATACTACCTTTTTTATCCCTCGTAAACTTCATGCGGTACTGATCCAGGCCATCAATTAAGAACTCATCTTTTTGGACAGGAATTAATAATCTGGGCGGACGTTCTGGATTAGATCTTTGATAAAATAATTGGCCTTCTGAAAGGTAAATACGGCGATTGCCATAAATTCCTTCATATACTTTTAATTCATTAGCCTCGAGGTTTAGGGGATTTTCTAGACTTTGTAGTCTTTTGATTTCCCAGTTAATAGCTTTTAGGCGATATTCATATTGTTTGGGTTTGGGTTTTGATTTTTCTTGCTTAAGTATATTGTCAAGTGCCAAGAGGTGGGCTGTATTAAGGGCTTTTTGACTTTTGCACTTAATATCAGGTTGAACACCTACACTTTCCCAGTTTTTTTGGGCCTGTGGATGCATTGAGGTAGCGGTGGAAATCATGAGTATGAAATGTTCATCAACAATAAATTCATCAAAAGAATAGCCAGCTCCATAGGTGGTTTCCCCGATTATTTGGGCTCTGCCGCTGTATTTAAGTGTATGGGCAACGGCTTCCCCTCCGGAAGCTGTTCTGCCATTGACTAAAACATACATTGGGGTGTCTTCAATTTTTCGATAGGATAATTGCTCATAAGTGTAGACTTTATTTTCCTCAAGTCCCTGCTTTGTTCTTCTAAAACCATTAGCAATATGAGTTTTGGGAGGGAAAAAATAGCTCAAAAAGAGATCAATCCCTTCTGCATATCCACCCGGACAATCTCTTAAATCCAGAATAATGGCATCCGAATCAGCTACAAACTCTAACACGGCTGCCATCTTTTTCTCATAATCAGGCGCATAACTAGGCGGTAAAAATTGCTCGATTTTAAAATAGCCAATATTGCCATTGAGTCTCCTAACTTCCGGAAATCGATAATTTTCATAAATTTCAATGGCCAAGAGTTCCGAAACTATTTCTTCTTCTGCCCTTTGATTTTGGGACTTTTTCTTATTGGCCATCTTGATCTCCTTTGGTGCCAGGCGGAAACCAATATGCCGATCTTGAAAATTGGACCTTAAATCCTTGGTTAGCTCTTGAGCCAGAGTTTTAGCGTTTTTGATCCCATTATACTTTCCTTCTTGTAAGTTTTTTTGCAATAAGTCTCCCATTTCTAAGCTCACCTCTTCAAACAAATAGTGCTTTTGTAGAAGGGCTTGTGATTCCTTAATTAAGGCAGGTACATCAATTTTATGAATGGGAATGTCATCAGAATTTTGGGATTTTAAGGATGCCCAAAGGCCGAAAGTAAATAGCAGGATTAAGATGGGTGTTTTCTTTTGTAAAAAAGACATAAGTTATTTTTTGATTAAATAATTAGGTCAAAATAAATAGCAGCCTGGTGATTGAAAAGGGGAGTGGATGGATAGAAGTATTTGCTATTTCAGTTTTTTAGAATTTTTTTTGAGCCGTTTTACCATTTGATCCCATCCATTTAAATGATTTTGGTGTCGTTTCATCAACTTATGTCTCAATTGGTATTCATTCTAGCTAAATTGTGTATATGGAAAAACAAGTGGAAAAGGCCATACATCTTACCCTATGGCTGGTATTTGGGGGATTGCAGTATTCCAATGCAGGACGAATAACCAGAGTGTATACCAATGCAGAAGGGGATCAAATTAACTCTGTCAGCTATGACTCAACTATGCTAATTGTATTGGCAATTGATTTGGTGGCTAAAATCATACTATTTTATGGTAATGTTTATTTTCTGGGACCAAAGTCAAAAAATGATGCTTCAGCCCCCTATTCACTGCTGGTACGGCGCACTTTATTGTTCATCGGCACTCTTATATTTGCGGGGCTTATTAATTATTTTATTCTATACAAAGCTTCCACCTCATTCAATTCCAGGGATTTAGCCTATGATTATACGCTCCCTTATAGTTTGGTATTTCACTTTTTGATTTTTCTTTTATCAATAGGTTATTCTTCCATGATTCAAAGCAAGGAAAATGAACAATTAAAAGAGCGGCTACAGCAAGAGAACCTGAGTACTGAGCTCAAGTTTTTGAAAGCTCAAATTCACCCTCATTTCTTTTTTAATACATTGAATAATATTTATGGTATTGTTCGAAAACATGAACAACCCGAAGCCGCGAAAAGTATTGCTCAATTGTCGAGGATAATGAGATATATGATCTATGAAAGCAATGCCGACCGAGTTTTCTTAAAGCGAGAATTGGAGCATATAAAAGACTTTATCCAACTGCAAAAATTGAGGTTAAAAGATCCTGGGATTATTGAAACTCATTTGCATCTTTTGGAGAAGCAAAATGAAAAAAGAATTGCTCCCATGCTGTTAATGCCCTTTGTAGAAAATGCATTTAAATTCGGAATTAGCAATTCTCAGCCCAGTAAAATATTAATTAAAGCTTCCATGCCTTTAAAAGATCAATTCAATTTCCAGGTCATCAATACCAAGCATAAACGGAATCAACATCAGGATCAGTTAGAGGGAGGAGTAGGTTTAGCAAACGTAAAAAGGAGGATTGAACTTCTTTACCCTAAGCAACATCAATTATTGATAGAGGATGACCTGGAATATCGTGTAACTT
Source organism: Saprospiraceae bacterium (assembly GCA_028285545.1). GTDB lineage: Bacteria > Bacteroidota > Bacteroidia > Chitinophagales > Saprospiraceae > JANQPA01. Next base: position 11,133 of record JANQPA010000017.1, read on the forward strand.
TAAAAATCCAATTAAATGGCTAATCCTGAGCAACACCTTAAAATGAATTGTCTTGCCTTAGATGATGAACCAATGGCATTGGATATTCTTCGTGATTACATCCAGGCTACTCCCTTTTTACATCTTCAAGCCTATTTTGATGATGCACTTAAGGCATTAAGTTATCTCCATCTTAATAAGGTCGATCTTTTGTTTATTGATATTAACATGCCGGACCTTAATGGCCTCCAGCTTATCCGGAGTTTGAAACAACAACCCTTAATAATTTTTACAACAGCATATTCGGAATATGCTATTGAGGGTTTTGAATTAGAAGCCATAGATTATTTACTCAAGCCCTTTGAGTTTGACCGTTTTATCAAGGCATGTTCCAAAGCGATGAGAGCCTATCAGTTGCAAATGCCTCCAAAACTTCCAGAACATCCAGAATCGCTAAATGAAGATAAATTTTTGCTGGTAAAAAGTGGGGCAAAAACGCACCAGATTAGAATGGAAGATATTCAATGGCTGGAAGCTTCGGGTAACTACACTATTTTTTATTTAAAAAAGAAAAAAATAATGTCTCTCTTACACTTTGGAGAAATTGCCTCAAAACTGCCTCAAGATATTTTTTTCCGGGTGCATCGATCTTTTATTGTCTCCAAATTTCATGTGGACATTCTTGAACCTCACCAATTGTGGATAGGGAAAAAGAAAATACCCATCAGCAGATCGCGGAGAAAAGCTTTTTTTGAGCGATATCAGCCTTGAAAATGTTAGATGAAATTCAATGCAGGTAAATGAATAGGTTTTAGAATTTTTGGAAGGTTAAATTTTAGATAGATTATATTGCAGGGTTTAGTTTTTAAGTGGTCTATTCTGGAAATGAGCTGTTTAAATAAAGGGATGTTCGGGAGGTTAATTAAACTTTGTTTTTGCGAACGCTTTTTTATAACTCATTTCAGGCGATTTTTCCGCTGTTTATGGAGAAAAAGGAAAGTTTGTTTAATGGGTCGTTTTTGTGGACTATTGTCCGTTGATTAAATGATTCCAAACGGCAATAGCCGCTTATCTAACGAATACTTACTCAGAGAATCTTATTTTAATTCAAAAAACAAGATGAGGACCCAGGTTTTCCCTTTAACGTATGAGAGCAAGAAAAGAATTGGTGTTCACCCCCTTGGCTTTGATGCAATTTTTCCAACTTAGATGAAAAAAGTGCTAGGCATTATTAGGGCATAGTAGAAGTAAAACGACTTATATTTATTTATACTTATATCACCCAAAAAGGGAGCAAGAAGCTTTGTATTCCACTTGATTTTTTAGATCTTGATAATGAAAAGGCTCTACCTAACGATGATAAATCGTCAACATGAACAATTAGTTATAGCTTAATCTGCACCTTTTGTTCGGATACAAAAACATTGAACTAAACCGCCGATTCCGGCGGTTTAGTTCAATGCTAAGTCGCAATGAAACTTAACTTCATTAAATTATTTTAATATGGCTGGAAATCACTTTTACACTCTTGACAGTCAGGGAGAACTTGCTCCCGAGTCAGGATATGATTATGAAGGAATAGCTTGTTATGCACATGGCAATCAAGTTCCGGGCACTGTTCCGCTTTATCGATGGTTTCATCCTTCTATTGGAGATCACTTTTATACTCAAGATGCAAAAGGGGAGGCTGCTCCTTCTAGTGGTTATCAATATGAAGGAATAGCTTGTTATGTTTTTGCAGGTCAATCATTAGGTACCGTACCATTTTACCGATGGTTTCATCCCAACACAGGAGATCATTTTTATACGATGGCATCATCAGGTGAACTAGCTTCCCAATCTGGTTACATCCCTGAGGGAGTTGCCTGCTTTGTATACCCAAGTCCAATTAACAACAGCCAACCCTTGTATAGATGGTTCCAAGTAGGATTCATGACTAGATTCACCTATGATAATAATATCACAGATGAACAAAGGGAGAGATTGATTGCGAGGCATCAATTTGCATTGAATCAAATACGTGGATGCAACTCTTTAAACCCTGAAGAGAAAAGAAATTTGCTTCAGACTTATGTTAGACCCATACAACATAGTACCATTGATGATGCCAATGTTTTCGGCAGAGCAAGAATTAATGGGAATAGGATATGGATTAATATCGATAATCTCTTTCCTTTTGGTGACAATGAAATTTCACAGACATTAATCCATGAAATGATGCATTGCGCTGGATATACACACCCTCAAAGAACTAACAATGATCGACCTGGTGATAATGGAGCTTATTACAGTACGCCACCGCTTAGATCAGAAATATGCATTGCAGGAGCACAAAGTGATGTGGTAAAAGTTAATGATATTGATAAGGAGGTGAGTTGTTCAATAGTAAATAACGAATGTACTATTGGTCCAATCAATTAGAAGTGGCTAATAAACAATAAAATGAATACGCTTATTATCTCCGTTGAAATTGAATACCAGTAGAAAGTATTTGACTTTTTAGGAGATTTATGAGCAAACTCATTTTATTTGGGCTTTAGTGTTTAATAAAACAGTCCAATTCAAATTTATAAAACTCCCAAATCTACTTCCAGCAAAGACTTTGAGCTAAATTTTGGAATTTAATTTTTATTTCGAAAAAACCAACCTTTTTTTATACTTTATAATTGAATTCTAGTCTTTAAAAATTTTCCTATTTAACCGTATATTCGGTTAATTGGGAAAAAGTTTGAATGGATATTTTAAATATCTGCCATCTCTCCATTTTGAATAAGATTTAATTTTTCATCTGATCAAAAAGGCCTCATTAATCTGAACCGGCTTATTACTTGAGATTTATAGATCAATGGTTATCCATTATTGGTTTAATTATAGGCGCTTTCCTGATCGATGACTTCTTTCTCATATCTTTCCTATTTAACAGTTAAATGGGAAAAAATGCAGATTAACGATCTTATAGATATTTATTCCGGAGAGCGAAGGTATCTCAACCGGGAAGAACGTAAAGCTTTTAAAAATGCGGCCATTTATATGGCACCCGATATTCGAACTTATTGTCTGATGATCTATTATACTGGATGTCGTTTAGGAGAAGCATTAGAGATTACTCCAGATAGATTAGATTATGATGAACGCAGGGTTTTACTCAGGACACTAAAACAAAATAGAAAAAATCCGAATAAGCCAGATGGATATAGATTAGTGGAACTTCCAGTTGAATATATGGCCTTTTTGGAATGCTGGTATAAGGCTCGAACCAGGAAAGGGAGTAAAACTGGAAATAAAAGGCTCTGGAATTTTACCAGTAGAACCGCTCAGAACTATATCAAAAAGGTGATGAATGCCGCAGAGATATCTGGCAAGAAGGCTTCATCCAGGGGCTTACGTCATTCTATGGGCGTGATGCTCGCTCTGGACAAGGTTCCTTTAAATGTCATTCAAGACATCCTGGGACACAAATTCCCTGAGAGTACTCAAATCTATATGAAGGTTCTTGGGGAAGATCGGCGGCGCTTGATTGAGAATGTTTGGTAGAGGATTTTTCTTTTCTAGTTAGTGGAAGGGGAATAACTGCTTTACTACAATAACAGGTCTTAAAAATTCAGCCTTAGCAGACTACCTGCCTAAAAATATATCTGATTCTAGCTGGCGTTTGTCGATTATCTGCATATCCAGTGGAACTTCTAGGAGGGTAAATTGGGTTCTATATATTGGGCCAAAAAATCATTGCTATGCTTGAAATTATAGAGCTTATTGGAAAGGTTATTGGGATAACGAAGAAGATGTTTCGCAGAGGTCAAAAATTGTTTAGCTTGAAAGGCTATTGGTATGGTAGTTTCGTTTCGCAAGGACAGCCAGTTATTGAGTTTTACCGTTTCGTCCATAAAGGTGAGAAAGTCTTTTTCCGATGGCAGCATTATAAGAAGGGATTAAATAGAATTGTAAGGGGAAAAGGATCTGGATGTTGCCTTGGAAACAAAGTCAACTTGATCTATTGGGTTGAACGAACGAACTTATCCGGCACAATAGTTTTGAAAGTCAGTGACACTGTGGAGGAGAGAATGATGGGATCATTTCTCGAAATAAGAGGATCACACTATCTCTTTCCTGATAATCAAGATTCTATGGTATTCCGCCGGTTAAAGCCCTTGCCATTTTGGAAGAAAATATCATTTTTAGTTAAAAATAAGCCAATGTTCGCGAGCTACGAGGAGGCCATTGAGTTTACTGGAAAAGAGCCGATCGATTGCGAAAAATCTACACTGGAGCTTCCCCGTCTTTTCGAGAAAATTACCCAAGAAGATGTGATAGGAATCTGATTTCAATTCATCCCTAATTAATATTTTCCTAGTTATATTGTTCCCCTTCTGTCCGATGGATCAGGAAAGTTATTGCACCTTCAAAAAAAACACCTCCTTTTTTTCATAATTTAGTAGACAATTCATATCTCTCATTTTTAAATTTAATTAAAATGAAGAAAAGGTGTTTTATTGCTTACTTCTGTGTTTTTCAAATATTAAATTTAAATATTAACCCTAAGCCTATTGAAACCATTCAATGCAATAATCAGGAATACTACTTAGTTGTAAATAGAGAGGCTAATGGAAAGTATTTTCTTTTTAAGATACCAGAGAAAATGGCTCATTCACTAAATACAAAAGATATAAGTGATATTATCAATATATATAGGTCGACGCCAAAAAATGCTGAACGGTTCATTAATATTTACAATAAACGCTTTCGAAAAAAATATAACTATAAAGCTAATTGGAATAATCTAGTGCTGATAAATGGCATGCCAGACCATAAGGTTAAAAATATCCCTATTACCGGTGTTAGACCTGGGCATATTGTAATTGGAATCGTTTTAATTGCAAAACAAGATTTCAGAGGAGAAATTTTTAAAAATATAGAAGACATTAAATACCTTTTGGTAAGGTCTATTGATTCAGGAAAATATGACCCTTATTCCTCTAGATATGATGTGGGAATAATTAACAGGAAACTACCTGCTGGATATTTTGCAGTAAGTGAGCTTCCTTTTGGACAAGAGTCTGCGGGTGTAATTACTATTGTCTCTAAACGTATAGTAAATAGAAAAATACCCGCTTCATATGTGGGGGGAGGGGAAACAGAGGTTTCGAAATGGGTCACTACTTATGTTATCAACTTATCGCTTTTTAATATTGATATAGGGCATAACTGGGAAAATATAAGGTATAAATATTCAATAATACATTACACAGATCCAAAAATAAAAGGTAAAGAGGTGAAAGATCTGCCTCCTCTTATGCTTCAATATTGACGAAAATAAAGCTTTGCTAGATTAAGAACTATGGTAAGAATGGTACAAATTCTTAAGAGAATATGGATCGATATTTATAACAACACAAAAGCTATTGACCATATTTTAAAACGGTTAATTGAGGGGCACAGGAAATGGTTAACTGTTTACCCTCTCATTCCTTCTTAAGGATTTTTTGTGAGTTTAATTTCATTATACTTATCAACTACTTCAACATGTCCAAAGTATGGTTCTGAGTTAAAAGAGAAGGCTTTAATTTTTTGGTATTAGCCAATAAATTATTTACATGTGGTGATTTCAATAGTCCGATTTGCATTTTCAGGTTCAATTACACAATAACCCACGCCACGAGCTTGGTACGGGCTATCATGGTAATATCTTATTCTAACATGATCTTCATCATAACAGCCATCTGTATCTTTTCCAGGTTGATTGACAGTTATTGCAATAGGCTCCAAGTTTTTAGTAACAATATTGACCCTCCATTCATCGTCGTTGAAACGACCATTTGTACAATCACAATCTTTTACTATAAGGTAAACTCCTATATCAGATGAATTTGTTTGTATTCCAAATGGTTCACCAAATTTAACGCCAATATCCCGAAGACTTGCTTCATCTGCCAGAGTTATTGAGTTTGATGTAATAAAATCTCGCACGAATTCTTGTTTACAATCTTGGCTATCATCCGAGTTTTTAGTACAAGATGATAACAAAGAAATCAGAACAATTATTAATGTTAAATATTTTCCCATTATTTTCAAAAATAGGAATTTATCTAGATAAACTTTAATGCGATCATTTGAAAGCGATGTAACTTGAGCCATAGTTTTTATTAAAAATAACTATTCTTTTTATTTGATGCCAAAATTAAATTTGCATATGATTTTGCTTTATCTGTCCGGTAGTTCCCGAATAAAAACAGCTGGTGTCCATCGATTGGTGACCAACTATTCTGTTTTCTACCAGGAGAAGACAATAGTTTATTCCTTACTAGGAATGAAGAAACACCTCTATGTATCTGGTATATCATTCTAGAGATATTATCTAATTTTTTTAATTCTTGCCTTATATATACGTAGCTTTTATAGGCCACAATTTTTAATAAAAAAAGAAAAGGAAATGGAAGCAGCAATCATAAGCGCAGCTGTAACGACAATTGGTTTTTTAATTGCCTATTTTCGATGGAAGCACGAGGTAAATCTCAAAATTGGCGAAATAAAAAAGGAGGTCACATCTGAGATAATCAAACAGAGATTTATACCATTTAGCCAATTAATGGAACAGTTAGAAATTACATCTTCTATTCATAAAGAGAGATTAAAAAAAGATAAAGAATGTAGAGCTGAAGTAACAAAAATTTTCCAAAATGCGATTTACGGTAAAGTGGGTTTATTTGCATCACATGAAACCAGACAAATAATTATAATAGGGAGATTGACTAGTGAAAAATTTGAAGATGATCCTTCTATTTATGAAGAATGGAGAAGAATTACTTGGGCTTCTATTTTAGCGTTAAGGAATGATTTAGGTATCCCTCAACCCAGATGGAATAATATCCTCGATAACTACAAATCCTATAAACCTGAAACCATTGCTTCTTCAGGAGTTTTTGGTGATCGTTGGGTTGGAAATGAAGAAGTTAAAGGCTTATTGACCAAAATTAACAATCTAAGAAAAGAATTAAGGCAACAATGATAGCCCTATACTACACAGGGTGACTATTTTGTCTAGAGCATTCCCCTTCTGTCCACCATAATGGGAAGATTTAGATTGTATTTTATTTATTGCAGGAAGTTGACGGTCATTCTAGCCTGAGTGATTGCACAGGATTAGTCTTCGCAACCCGAAAGGTATACCAGGATATAGAAAATAGAGTCATAAGAAACAGGCAAGCTCCGGCAAGAGCAAAAACAGCAAAATCCAAATTAACTCGGTAGGAAAATTGATTCAGCCATTCTCTTAGCAAAAGTATGGAAAAAGGTACTGCTAATGAAAAGGCAATAAATACTAAGCGTACCAGATCTCTGGACAATAAAATCATAATTTTTGCAGGGCTTGCCCCAAGTATTTTACGCAAACTGACTTCTTTTAATCGCTGTTCACCAGCTAAGGTAACTAGTCCTATTAAGCCTAGGCAAGATATGATCAATGCGAAAATGGTGAAACATAAGGCAAGACGACTTACAACTTGTTCATTTCGATAGGTATTATTGAAACTTTCATCCAAAAAACGATATTCGAATGGACTATTGGGATTAAAATCCTTGTAAACCGTTTCGACATGATTTATAGCTTCCTGCAATGATTTTTTTTCAGTTCTCATAAAAAACCACCTAGTTTCTTCGGGTTGCAAGCGAATAAGGGTGGGCTTAATTGCCGAATAGAAGTCAAGCATATGGAAGTCTTTAACCACGCCTACTACTTCTCCAACCGAACCCTTCCATATCGTGATCTGCTGTCCGATAGGATCTTTAAACCCACTATACTTTAGCAATCTCTCATTGATTAAATATTTAAGGGTATCCGAGACGCGATCTTTTTCAAAATTACGACCTGCATGTAATTCAATGTCCATTACATTTAAGAAATCATGATCCACCGTGATCACATGGATATAATCGTCAGGAGTTCGATCGATCCCTGGCCATGAGAACGAATGAGTGGTACTACTTATATTCAATGGATTCTGACTAGTGGAAGTGGCACTCTTTATCGACGGTGATTTCAAAATTTCATTTTTGAAAGCTTCATAATTGTTGCGTAAGGCTCCCTCCAGGCGAATAAACAATACCTGCTCTCGATCAAGTCCCAGGTCTTTGGATTGTATATACTTTAACTGACGATATACTGTAATAGAACCTAATATTAACAAGGTCGAAATAATAAGTTGGAATACAACTAAACCATTACGTAGAAGGATCGCTCGTTTATCGGTTCGAAAGAAAGATTTTAAGCCCCGCATTATTTTTATGGAAGAGAGAAATAGAGCAGGATAAACGCCCGCTAGCAGAGCCGTAGCCAATCCAATTCCTGCAAAGGCCAGAAAATTCTTATACGAAAAATCTGTTAAAGCAATCTGCTTTTCAATAAGTGAATTGAAAAATGGAAGTAGAAAGGGAAGCAATACTACTGACAAGATAAATGCCAACACAACCAATAAGATATATTCTGACAAAAACTGACCTGCCAAAGCGATTCGCTTTGCACCAACAATTTTACGAATTCCAATTTCCTTGGCGCGCTGCATGGAACGCGCAATGGCTAAATTTGTGAAATTAATGCTAGAAATAAAGATGATCAGCAAGGCGACTATGCTGAATCCACGGATGTAATACTCCTCTCTGCTTATGGTAAGAACGCCATTTTCAAAATTGGAACGTAAATGGATGTCTTTATAAGGATGCAAAAATAGCTTGCTCGTAAATCCTTGAATATGCTGGTTCTGAATATTTTTTATAGCCGCACTTAGACCAGCAGCATCAACTTGATTCTTTAAAAGCAAATAAAGCTGAAATGAACTGTTGTTCCAGTCAGTATAGTTCCGATTTCGAAGATAACCATCGATTGATAAGACAAAATCAAACTGCAGAGACGAATTATTTGGTAAATCGGCAAAGACACCGGTTATCCTATAGTTTTCTACCTCACCAATTTGAATAGTTTGCCCAATTATTTCTTTTGCTGACCATTCCGCTCCAAAGTACTTTTCGGCCAGGGTTGTGGATAATACTACTGTTGAAGGTTCTAGTAAGACTTCAGATTTATTACCCTTTAATAGATCCCATGAGAATATTTCAAAGAATTCTGCCCCGGCAAAAAGGCCGTTTTCTCTGGCTTTAATTTCTTCATGTTGCAAGACCCGCGTTGTTTCATTACTAGTTAAAACCAACTTATCTACTTCCGAATAATTTTCTTGCAAAACTTCAGCTAAAGGATAGGTCACACTAGTACCCGTAATTATTTCTTCACCGAATGAATAGTGACCAAGCACTTTATATATGTTGTTTATGTTCTTATGAAATTGGTCATAACTTTTTTCATTTTGCACCCACAGCATAACGAACATGGCAATGATCATACTTAGGGTAAGTCCGAAGATATTGATAGCTGTATAAGTCCTTTGTTTATTGAGTAGGCGCCAACTCAAACGTAAATTGTGTTTTAACATGGTGGTCATATTTTTAGGAAAACCCAGTTGGATCGAGCGAATTATCCCCGGCCTAAAAAGCAGTAGTACATCCTTTAACAGCAGCCATTTGGCTTTTTTCATGCCCACTGCTTCGACCCTTCTATCAAATAATTCAAGCAAGTCACCCTCGATATCTGAATGATAGTCTGGCTTGCAGAACCATCTAAGGAGTTTTAGTGGAAATTTAGGTGGTGAAGTATCTCCCATTGTATCAAAGATTTAAGACAAATTGTGGCAAGGCATTCCAAAGTTCATTCCGCGTTTGGTGCGTGTATTCAATGGCCCTCTTGCCATAAGGTGTAATGGTAAAAAAGAGCTTGGGACGACCTCGACGAGGTTGGGAACTTTCACCGTGAAATGATTTCAACATTCCCTTTTTCTCCAGCCTTCTAAGTGTAATTTGCAAGGCACCCACACTTACCTGCCGACCCAGCCGCTGCTCGATTTCATCTTTGATGCTTACTCCATAGGCCCTGCCGTGCAGCACACCAACAGTTAGAAGTACTAGCTCTTCAAATTCTCCAATTTTATATTGCTCCATTTATTAATACTATTATGTAGTATTGCAAATATATGCAACTTTTTTGATTAAACCAATTTTGTAGTATTTTCTTGCATACAGAAAATAAGGAGACTGAGGATGCTCTATCAATAGCCATAGTGATCAGAAACTATAAATTAAGTGGAACTTAGATAGAGGTTGAAATAAAAGGTGAGAAATTGGCTACTTTATTGTTTATTAATCTTTTAACCCAGTTAATGATGAGAATTTTTAATTTTTTTATTTTAGTAGCTCTTGTAAGTTTTAGTTTTTCTTGTAATCCAATACTCGATAATTCTGCTGAAGAATCTGAAAAGAATATTTTTCCCCGATTAAATTCTCTTGAGGAGATCAAATTAACATCCTCAACTTTTCTAACAGAAAAAGTCAATCAAAAGGCCTTTCAAAATTACCTGGATCATCATAAGTTTCAAATAAAAACTTTCCACAGGTTAGAAACAGATGACAATAACATCTTTTACGGAATTGAAATGGAGAAAGCAGGAAGTAAAAAAGTTTATTACCAGGCAATTTACCCTGATGCTGATGGGGAAGGAAAACAACTTCTCATTGTTCAAGAGTAATTTAACGTGTATTCTTGCAGCTTGGGGTCCTTGTGTTGCAGCGGCAATTATTCACTGCTTATAATAAAAGGACTAAACTTATTTTCTAATCTAAAAAAAAGCCATGAAAAGTTATCATATATTTTTAATTGGGTTTGTCTTGTTGATTTTTACTGGGGCACTAATGAAACTTGAACATAACCATGCATCCAAGTATGTGCTAATTGTTGGACTTTTTTCTTTGGTTATTAGTGTCATTCTCTACCTTTTAAAACAAAGAAAAAAAGAAAATAATTTGGTATAAGGACTTCTAAGATTATTGCATTCAGTGGAAGCCTCATATCAAATCCTTCTCCAGCCTCCGAAACACCTCCTTGCGATATTGGTTGCCGATGGGGAGTATTTTATCCACAACCTTTACTTGGGTAGGTGAAAATTGCTGAATTTTAGAAAGAGAGGTAATATAACTTCTATGAATTCGGATAAAATGTTGAGGAGGAAGTTTCTTTTCTATTTCTCCAATGCCCAGCAAGGTAATTACGCTGCCGCTTGTGGTTTGGATTTTGATGTGGTTGCGAAGACTTTCAATATATAAAACTTCATCAAGCAGTATTTTTTTATACTGTCGGTCACTTTTTACATAGAAAAAGGCAGGACTTTGCTGAGCCTCGGGTACGGAATAGGATAGGAGTTGATTCTCTTTTTCCCTCTTTTTAACCTTTCCAATAGCCTTCATAAAACGGTCAAAAGAAATGGGCTTAAGGAGGTAGTCAACAATGTCCAACTCATAGCCTTCCAACGCAAATTCTCTGAAAGCCGTAGTTAAAATTACCTGCGGAGGGTGGGGGAGGGTTCTCAATAAACTCAAACCCGTCATTTTTGGCATTTGGATATCCAAAAAAAGGAGATCTACCTCCTGGTTTTGGAGGGCTGAAAAAGCATCCATGGCATTATAATAGATACCGACCACTTCCAGACTCTTGATATGGCTAATGTGATTTTCTATCACTTTGACAGCCATTTCCTCATCATCAACGATTATGCATTTCATTGAGCTCAAGGTTTAATTTTACCAAAAAACTATCATTTTCTATGATTTCCAAGGTGTATTGACCTGTATATAATAATTCCAAACGCTGCTTCACATTGGTAAGTCCAATTCCTTTTTGCTTTTTGGAATCCACTTCTGATTCTTCCGGAACCTCGGCTTTACTGTTTTCAATCATAAAAGATAATTGATTTCCTTCCACCCACAAATTAATCCTTACCCATGATGCAAGCTCACTTTTTTCAACTCCATGTTTAAAGGCATTTTCAAGGAAAGGAATGAATAATAAAGGTGCTATAAACTTATCCTGAGTGTCACCTCCTTTTTCAAAAGAAACATCTAAGCGGTTTCCATACCTGATTTTTTCTAATTCAATATAATTTTCCAGGTTTTTTATTTCCTTTTCAAGGGCAATGCTGTTTCCTTCACACTCATATAACATGTAGCTCATCATATCCGATAATCTGATGACTACATCAGCCGCTTTTTTGTGGTGGGTCAGAACCATGCCATATAAATTATTGAGGGTATTAAAAAGAAAGTGAGGCTGAAGCTGATTTTTGAGCAACTTTAATTCTGCTCCTAATTTTTGTTCGGCAATCTGAGCCGTAAGCCTTTCCTGATGGATATGTCCTTGTAATAATTTTAAAATGGTGGGGAGGGAGGCTATATATACCATATCTAGGATTTTATAAGCAATTTTAAAATCCCAAAATTGAGAAAGATGAAGGTCGAAAAAAAGCGGCATAATGAGATAATAATCCAAAAACCATGATCCCAGGCCAGCAACAACAGACAAGACAAGGCCGATAGTAGAAAAAGAGATATACTGTTTTTTTATTAAATATTGAGGAACCAAATAATAGATACATAAATAAGTAAATGGTAATTTAATCAACATAAAAATCAATTCAACATTGAGCCAGGTTATGAAGGGATCATCATGATACCCGCTATTGACAATCGCATAAAACAACAACCAGGCCAGCCAGTACAAAATATGTCTGGCAATCCGCTCAAATGACCATCCCTGATAGGTTTTTGCTATCTGAAACATGTTGAAATATAGTAGTTTTTGAACTCTTTATCGCTAAGTGATATTATCAGAGTTCTTGCAAATGCTTTGCATAATGACTCCTTACATATGCATTTATTTGTTGTAATAATTAGGATATGTTTTATTTAGCATCAACTAAAACAGTGAAAGTCGGTAACAGTCTGTGTACGAAGTCTGTGTCAGAAAAATGATTAGTAGTAAATCTATTCAATACCATACATTCTATACTTAGCCTATAAATTAGAAATTGCCCTCTTTTTATTAGAAAAAAAGGACGAACAACGGTCTTATTGGTACCGATTCCTTTCACTGTCATATCCGTCAATCTTATCTTCCCAAAACGATTATCTATTAAACACTGATAAAGCTGATCTCCATTTTATTCAATACGGTAGCTTAGCAGTGAAAGTCAGTTAGATCTGTGTTTATCAGTGGCCAAAAATACTTAATCAAAACAGGGATCTAAAATCATTCTACTTTCTACTTTTTTCCTTTTACAACTATAGTTTTCTTGCCGCGTCTTTAGTTAGAATTCAGTCGGAGTTATTAATAACCATCACTCGTAAATCTGTTATCATGTTTAAAACCTACTTAAAGGTTGCCATTCGCAGCCTCTTAAAAAGAAGAGTTAATTCCCTAATTAATATCTCAGGCTTAGCCCTTGGCATCGCAGCGGCGATTGTCATTGTCCTTTTTGCCAAAAACGAGCTGACCTATGATCAGCACCATAAAAATTCTGACAACACCTACCTGGTTTACAAAGAAAGAGTTACACCGAACGGTATACAGCCAACCTATGATACATGGGCACCTTTGGCCGACCGACTGACAACAGATTTCCCGGAAGTATCTCTCGGAACTCGATTATATCAGACATCGATCAGCATGGAAGTTGGGAATCAGCGATTTGAAGAAGAGTGTTATTACGTAGACCCTAACTATTTCAAAGTATTTGATTTCCCCTTAGCACAAGGAAACAATAATCAACCTTTTGAAAATAAAAATTCGGTAGTGCTTTCGAAAGATATGGCCTACAAACTTTTTGGTAATTCTAGTCCTATAGGCCAGGAGATCAGAGTGAATTTTAGTCAAATTTATACCGTTTCAGGGGTTATGGAAGAATATCCTCAAAATGGTTTTGTAGGCGAAGAAATACTAATACCCTTGGAAAGCGATCCCGATTTTTCGGAATTCCAGAATGAATGGAATGGCTCTTTCCTTTTTACCTACATAAGCCTTAACCCCAATGCTGATGAGCTTGCTCTCTCCGCTAAGTTTCCTGACTTGGTAAAAAATATTTGGGATGAGGAGGTAGCTTCAAGGACTAATTTCAGATTGCTGCCACTTCATGATACATATGACACCTTTGTCGGAGATACCAGAGACAGTTATATTCTATTATACATAGCTTTGGGGATCATCCTTATTGCGGTTACCAATTTTATGAACCTTTCTACTGCCAGAAGTATGGATAGGGCAAGGGAGATTGGCATGCGTAAAGTATTGGGAGCAGCCAAAAGCCAGGTGGCCATACAATTTGTTTGTGAAGCCATCCTAGTCAGTTTTATGGCTTTAGGATTAGGATTAGCAATAGCAGGTTTGGCGCTACCTTCGATAAATGCCCTTTATGACATGGATTTAAACATACCTTTTTTATCTGAACCTTTGGCTATACCCCTTTTGCTCATTTTTGGTTTAATAATAGGTGTATTATCTGGCAGCTATCCTTCTTTTGTTCTTTCTAATTTCAGAATCCTGGAAAGTTTGAATAATGTTTTTAATAAAAAAATTAGCGGTCTGAGAATAAGGAATGTATTGGTCGTGCTGCAATTTAGCATTTCGGTCCTTCTTATTGTCGGAACCATTACCATTGCACGTCAAATAAGCTTTATTAAAAGCGCGGACATGGCTTTTAATAAAGAAAATTTAGTGGTCATACCTGTTGCAGAAAGGGATTTCGAAGACCGTGATGAAGCACGAGTAAAACTGGCTACCTTCAAAGATGAATTGTCAAAATACAATTCAGTGCATTCTTTGACCTCTTCCAGACATGTACCGGGTAGATGGTCAGAATCCAATTTATTTGTAAATCCTGAAGGCTGGCAGGGAGATCCCATGAGGATGCGCTACACATTTATGGATGCTAAATTTTTTGATAGCTATCAAATCAAATTATTGGACGGCCCTGGTTTTTTACCAGATACAGAAACCAATCAAAGAGAATCAGTCATCATCAATGAAGCAGCAATGAAAGCTTTCGGATGGAGCGATATAGAAAATAAAAATCTGGAAATAGGTCGGAATAAAATTAAAGTAGTAGGACTAATAAACGATTTTAATTACGAGACACTAAGGTCAGAAATAGATCCTGTACTTCATTTTCACAGGATTCCTTCCAATGCTGCCCATCGCTATCTTACCCTGCGCACCGATGCAGAAAACTTCCAGGAAACCCTGGCATTCATGGAGGCCAAATGGAATATTTTAGATCCAGACCGACCTTTTAGCTACTTTTTTGTAGAGCAAGATTTTCAACAACTATATGCCAATGAGGACCGTATGCTTTCCATGGTTAAAGTATTTGCATTGCTTAGTATTTTCATCTCTTGCCTTGGTTTATTTGGATTGTTGTCTTTTCATTTGGATAAACGCAAAAAAGAAATTGGGGTAAGAAAAATCCTTGGAGCTTCGGCTACGGGATTGACTTTGCTTATTTCTAATGAATTTGTCCGTCTTATAGTTGTTGCCTTTGTAATTGCTTGCCCATTGGCCTATTACTTTATGAATGGCTGGCTCAATGATTTTGCTTACCATATTGAAGTGGGTTGGCAGGTATTTGTTCTAGCACTCATTTTGACTACAGGACTGGCCTTTTTAACCATTGCCTATAAAACAATAAGAGCAGCAAATGCTAATCCGGTAGAATCGATTCAGGAAAGCTAACACATCCTGATTTTTATAAAAAACACTAACGGTAGAAGTATATGGTTCCTTGAAAAACACAATATACTTCTACCATACTTCTACTTTACTTCTGCCATACTTCTACCATACTTCCATCTTCCTTCTATTTAATTTATCTTCGGGAATAAGATTTTTCTAATGGAAAACACAATTCATTATCCAAAAACACTTATTCTTCGAAATGGAGAGTCCTTGGTACTCAGGGAAGCTAAAAAAGAAGATGCAGCTCGTTTAATAAAATACTATAATGAAGTAGCTGGAGAGACGGACTTTCTTTCTTTTGGAGCTGGTGAATTTAATAAAAGCCTTGAGGAGGAAGAAAAAATTATTGAAGACTATAAAAATGCGCCGAATCGTATTTTTTTATTAGCAGAGTTGCAAAACGAGCTGGCTGGCGCCATCACCTTGGATGCCAATATGAAAACGCGGCATAAACATGTAGGCGAATTTGGCATAGTAGTGCCTAAACAACACTGGGGCAAAGGAATCGGAAGGATTTTGATGGATAATATGCTGGAGTGGTCTCGTCAAACTGGCATACTCCGTAAAATCGTCCTCAAAGTATCTATAAATAATCACCTGGCCATTGACTGGTATAAAAAATATGGCTTTGAAACAGAAGGTAGGATCAGACGAGATTCTTATCTTAATGGCCAATTTTTTGATACCCTAATCATGGGTTTATTAATTGACTAAGCTACTCTAATGAAGTCAAATGGAAGTTTAAGACCGGATCATTTTTCGGACAATTACGTTCTTAAGACCTCTTTCAAATATCATTTTTTATTAGCTTTTATACTTGGTATATGGATTATCTTGTTTTTAGTTATTATTGGTCCTTTTGATGCTGCACCCTTAACTTTCGAACAAAGAGCCCAGATAATGTACGGTTATGGTATCCTTTTTATGGTTTCCTATATCATGACTCTTCCCTTCCAATATCTTTGGTATCGAAAATTTAAAACCTGGACCTTATGGACAGAAATAGGATTTATTGTTTTGTTTTTTTTGGTTTGCTGGCCATTTACTTTTTGGTACTATCAAGGAGGGATCGTAAACGGAGATTATCCCTTTGCCAAGTTTTCATGGGAAGTTTACTTTCCTACACTGGCCATATTATTCCCTCTTTTGTTATTCGCACGGAAAATGGTTTCCAGATACAGCATGGCCAAAGAATTCAAGGGAGATAAAAAAATGACACTTACTGGAGAACATAAATTAGACATTCTGAGAGTGGAACCCTCTAAGTTAATATGTATTTCTGCAGCCAATAATTATGTGGAAATATACTATGAAGCCAATGGCGAATTGAAAAAGAAATTATTAAGAAGTACCCTAAAGAAAATGCAGGAAGAGCTAAATTTTTTGGTTCAAATACACCGATCACATCTAATTAATCCGAGACATTTTACCAAATGGATCGATACCAATACTATTGCTTTAGGCTCCATTCACCTTCCAGTTTCTAAAAAACACAAAGCTCATCTTGTATCTATAGAGAATTTCATCCCTAATAGATAATATTTCACCCCTAATGCTTATAAACACTGGAATTAGAGAGGTGATGTCAATAGTTTTGAATTAAAAAAATGAAGCTATTCTGTTCAAAAATCACCCTTCCAGTCTCTTTTATCCTGATTACATTATTGCCTTTATTAGGCTTTTGTCAGCAAAAACTACCATCTGCTGAACAATTATTAAAGGATGCCATCACCGATAAAAAATTTATGGGGGTAGTTGCGGGTATTTCCCTAAACGGGCAAATCGAATGGATGTCTGAGAATGGGTATAGCGACTTAGATAATCAAGTCAAAATAAATCATGAGATGCTCTTAAGAACGGCATCAATGGCTAAACCCATGACCGCGGTTGCAGTGATGCAACTTTGGGAGAAAGGCTTAATTGATTTGGACCAGCCCATCCAACAGTATTTGCCTGATTTTCCCATTAAAAAAGAAGGAAGCATTACTGTGAGGCATTTATTGACCCATACTTCGGGGATAAAAGGGTATAAATCAGCTAAAGAAACCGAAAGTAAAATTAATTATCCCACCCTGGCCGATGCCATAAATGTATTTAAAGAAAGAGATTTAGCCGGAACACCCGGAAAAGTGTACCATTATACCTCTTATGGATATGTGGTTTTAGGCCGGATTATAGAGCAGGTTTCGGGCCTTGATTTTGAAACCTATATGAGGAAAAATATTTGGGAAAAAGCAGGCATGATGAACACTGGAGTAGAAAAATATGGGGTAGACTACCCAAAACTAACCAGGTTTTTCCATAGAAATAAAAAGGGTAAGATAATACAAACTCAAGCCAATAACCTTAGCAATCGAATTCCGGGAGGAGGATTTTATTCCACAGTAGAAGATATGTTGCGCTTCGGCAATGCGGTTTTAAATCACACCTTAATCAAAGAATCTTCCTTACAAATGATGATGGAAAATCCAGGTGTTCGAAAAGAGGGGAACCCTTATGGTTTCGGCTGGTTTCTTTATGGAGATCACCCCAAATACGGTCCTGTTATTGGTCACAGCGGAGGGCAAAGAGGCGCTTCTACTCAATTGATGTTAATGCCGGATCAAGATATAGTAATTATTGTTATGGCCAATACCTCTGGAGCTTGGGAAGATGTAGTTAAATTGTCGATAAAACTTTTTGATATTGCGGCGTCTATTGAGTGAAAATTTAGCTCTTTATTTGGTCTAACATTATTTGATTCCCATCAGGATCCTGTAGAATGGTGGTGAGCATGCCTCCAGTTGAATTGGGGTCGGCCTCTTTAATTAAAGGAACACCTTTTTCTTTTAAATCTTTCTGAATGGTCAAAACATCGGTAGGGTTGAAGGTGATTATGTTTTTTTCAAACATGCCTTGAAATAAGCCTATTTTCAAAGATTGATTTTCCAGGATTCTCCATTTCATTTTATCGGAATCCGGAAAACCTTGATGCATATGCCCGCCGTCAATGACCTGAAACCCCAGGTTTTCATAAAATATCTGACTAATGGTGATGTCTTTTACAGATAGACTAAGAGAAAAGGTCCCTAGATTCATAATTATTTTTTTAGATGTAAAGAACAATTTAATTATATACCACAAAAACACAAATAATCACGAAAACTTAGTGCTATTTGTGCTTTTGTGGTGCAGATAATTGCACAAATTGCCGCCAAGGGTATTAGAAACGATGAAGCAGGCAACCCGACTGATCCATTGGATTTTATATGTTCCTGGATCGGATTACATGAGAAAAAGGAAGAAAAGTGGAAGATGATGGGGAATGTTTCTAATTTTAAAACTGAAGGGTAATAGGGTTCGTTTATTTTTTAATGAAAATAGAGGGCTTAGGTCATTATTAAAGAGATAAATAATCAATCGAAATTTGTGAAAATCATTAGAAAAATAGTCTCTGTATTTCTGATTCTTGCAATGCTGGTAGTTCTTTTATTCAATCTGAGACTCTACTATCAGCCCAGGTTCATTGAAATTGGTGACTCCAGAATAAACAAGGATCTGTTTTATCAATTAAATTATCTGAAAGAGGAGATGCATCGAGGAGCAGCTTCAGATATGCAACGATTATTTCCTGAGGGCTTTGTCTTTCTAAAATCCTTATATGCTTTAAGCTGGATTGAGCTTGCAGAAATTATTCCTTCTAATGAAGAATTGTTTGAAGAAGCGATTGAAGAAATTAATTGGTCGATTAAAGGACTGGAGTCTGCTGAAGCAAAAAGACCATTTAATGAATCCCTGGATCTTCCTTTTGGAATTTTTTACAATGGATGGTATAACTATGTCTTAGCACGAAAAATTAATTTAAAAGATGATATATCGATTGACTCTTTTGAATTACAAAAACTTAGAAAAAATTGCACCAATATTTTAACAGCCTTAGAAATCAGTGAAAATCCATTTCTGGAATCTTATTCAGGAGGTTGTTGGCCGGCAGACATGACGGTTGCGATGGCATCTGTAGCCTGGGGGAATAAGACCTTTAATGGAGAATTTAATAAAGAAATTAATTCCTGGCTGCGTGATGTAGAATTAAAAACCGACAATCTGGGTTTAATTCCGCATTCCAGTCAATCAGGTACAGGGGAGGTATTAGAAGAAGCTAGGGGGTCATCTCAAAGTTTAATATTGAATTTCCTAATCGAAATAGATTCAGCCTATGCCAGGTCGAAATTTGAATTTTATAAAAAGTATTTTTTAGATTATCGTCTTGGAATGCCGGGAATAAGAGAGTACCCACATGGAAAAAAGGGGAAAGGAGATATAGATTCGGGCCCCGTTATTTTTGATATTGGAGGTGCGGCTTCGATTGTAGGAAAAAGGGTCATGTCACGTTATGATGAAGATGACGTAGCTGTAGGTCTTAGGAATTCTATAGAAACATTTGGAGCTGCTATGACCATTAATAAAAAGAAAAAGTATTTATTTGGAAAGCTTCCTATGGCGGATGGTTTTATTGCTTGGAGTAATTCTTCTGAAGCATCCAAAGAGGAATTAAATATTGGCAATAGCAATTGGAGAATAAAAATTCAATTGATCTCTTTTAGTTTTCTACTTATTTTAATAATTAGTCTTTTCCGTTTAAATAAAAAGAAAGCTTGAAAACAATTGTTTTCAAATGAAAAACATCTCTATTTTCCTGTAATAAATTTATTTTAAATTAAGGTATTAACATGTGGATCAAACATTGCCATTTCTTCAGGACTGGGCACCTGAAAATTCTCGTACCAATGCATAAGATCTTCTTTTTTAATAGGAGGATCCTCCATTCCACGGCGCTGAATTCTATCGAATAAAACATCAACAGGAGCAGTGAGATAATGAAGTTCAACTGCAGCTCCAAGGGCACGGGCACCGGTTCGAAGGGTATCTCTTTCGGATTTTGCCCAGGTTCCCCATTCAATTATGACGGTGTTTCCAAATTTTAAGAGGTGCTGAGTCAATTGCCATTGAAGTGCTTCAATTTTTGCACGTCGGTCTTCATCATAAATATCTATGCCAAGGATATCCATCCACTCATCAGGGCAAAAACGGATGGCCGGCAAGTCTATCTCGAACTTCTTCGCTAGAGTGGTCTTCCCGGAACCAGGCAGACCACAAATAATGATTAATCTAGATTTGTTTTCCATCTTTTATGAAAAATTAGAAGCCTGAATTAAGTATTAAGGCCCTTAATAATCATTTATAGATTTCGTTTAACAATGCTGCTGCCCGATAACCGGCTGCTCCCAGTCGCTTTTCTATCTTTGGCAAAAAATCGTGCTGATAATTATAAGAAAAACTGGGCAGTCCGGTAGTCCTATCCGTATTATCATATAGAGTATTATAAATTTCTTCTCTCAATTCTATCGATTCCTGGACCCATTCATGGATAGGATCATTTTCCCATTCTGCTTTGTAGGAGTGGACATGTTTTTCTACAAAAGCTGAGAATTCTGTAAAACTTAATTTTTCTCTTTCTATCATATCAGTATCCCAAATACCATGCAGGTTTTCTCTTTCAGAAAAATAAAGGACCTCAATTTTATTTCCACCCAAATCTCTGTTTTTTCCCACATGCATGGGTTGGTGAATATCTCCAATAAAATGAATCAAAAAGGCCAGGGCGCTTGCTTTGATGGATCCATTCAAAAGTTTGGCCTTATTTTTATCGACAATAGCCTGAAAAGACTGTGTTGCCTCAGGGTCATCTCTTAAAATGGCAAGCATGGCTTCAATTCCTTCAAAAACATTATTGATCTTAGGGTCTTTAGCCGACTCTTCAATCGTTTGTTCTAGTGTTTGATCCGCTGAAATAGTCATATAGTGCCAGGGACTGGCAAAGCCCCAGGGTTTTTCCGATTTAATAAAATCTGGCCAGTTAGATACCTGCTCAAGGTAGTGATCTCCCAGTAGTTCATCTACTTGTTTTTTGGCTTGCTCGGTGAGGTTGTCATAACATATTTTAGCTACAATACGGTGGCCATTGGCTCCCCATCTATCAGATTCAACTTTATGAATGGGAATCATAAAAATTAGGAGAAACAAATACTTCATTATTAAGGATTTTGAATTTTACTTGAGAGTAGTGAATCAGCCGCAAGGTAGAAAATAATGTGAATTATCAATAAACATCTGCAAAATCTGTGTAATCGAGTGACACAAAAGCTAAGTTCAAATTCAAGGTACAGACACAGCCACTAAAATATCAATAAATGCATGAAGCAAAATCAAGATCTCTAAACGCCGATACCGTTGGAAAATATAACCAAATATCAGACCAATAACGAAATATTGAATCAATAAAAACCAGGGTAAAAAGGCAAGACCATGCAAACTCATAAAGGCTAAAGAAGAAATAACCAGTGCTAAAGCCTTATTTTTTAAGAACTGTTCCAATACTGAAATGCCATATCCCCTGAAAACTACCTCCTCGCAGATACCTGCCGTTAAAGAAAGTAAAATAAAAACTAATCTCTCCCAATTGCTAACTGGACCAATTTCTCCTAAAGTGAGAGATTCTGCAGGCACATTTCCACTATATAAATATTGAGGAGCTAAAGCAGACATCAAGCTAAAAAGAATAAGAGCAGATAAAAGATAAAGTCGATTTTTTTTAAAAAAGGGCATGGAAATATTAAGTAATTGAGCCCAATTTGGATGGGTGATCCAGTAAATGAGTATGAAAGCAGTCCAGTGTAGTATAAAAATGCTAAGCACAAAAGACCAAAAGAATGGCCGTTCTATTCCAGGTAAAATGCCTTCCAAAGGGATTCGATAAATGCCCAATCCCCAGGATAATGGGAAAATAAAAAGGGTGATTAATAATACGGTCAGGTATTTTTTCTCTAAGGGTACAGAAAAATTATTGTTTCGTTTGATCATGATTTAAACACTTTTTTTTTGCTAAAAGTGCCGCCATCAAAATTCACTTTCCTAATTTCTTATAAGAAATGAACTGTTTTTGTGGAATAACTGGCTGTCTGCATTAATTAAGTTATAATAATTAGGAAACGTTTTATTTAGTTCACACCCGAACAGCGAAAACCCGTGTCAACCAGTTGAATCCGTGTCAAAAAAAGTCTTATTCTCCTTCCTATACTGACTAGGCGTAAGTCGAGTAGCTTCCTTAAATACCTTTATAAAATTAGCTTGACTACTAAACCCAGAATCAAGAGCAATGGCCAGAATGGTGAGCTTTTTCTCCTTGTCTTCTTTTAAAAGCTGTTGAGCGTGACGGACTCTGTAAGAATTAAGTAACTGACTAAAGGTATAATCCTTAGTTTGATTAATATATTGAGATAATTGATGTGGTGTGACTTCCAATTTTTCTGCTAACTCAGCCAACTTAAGCCTTGGATTCAAATAAGCTTGTTGCTTGTCAAGAACTTCTTCTAGTTTTTGGGTTAAAACCGAAGAATGTTCCTTCTTTAAAGTGGATCGTTGATAGACGCCCTGATAACTGGAAAAATAAAATGGATTTTTGATCAAGTGAAAACTGGTGATATAAATGGTCATAAGCAATATCCCCAGAAAAACCAGCATCAAAAATGGATTGTGAATGGCCGTGTACACCAGCGAAATATAAAGACCGAGGTAGGCAAACATTAAAATATTTAATAGGAATAGCAGACGATTTATCCAGGGAAGACTATGTCTTACAGACTTTTTGGTTTGAAGTTGCTGATGTTTTGTGCGTATAATTTTTAGGGCTTTAAAATGATAGAAACCAAACTGTAGGATATTTATCGCTGAAAAAGCCAGATACTGTCTTTGAATAGGAATTTGGTCAAAATAAATTTCCTGGATAACCCTGGATTTAAACGCTCCACTGCTAAGAAATAATGGTAATAGGGCCAAAGCACCAAAAAGAAAGGGGAGACCGTGAAGAAGATAAGAAAAAACACTCATTTTTTTTTCAATCCCTACTAAGTTCATCTGTAAAAAATAAACAGTAGGGGGAACTAAGAAAAGCATAATGGAACCCACAGAAAAGAAATGCGGAAAAGAAAATATTTCGCCCGAAATAATTAAGAGATTTTCCAAAACAACAGCCGAAAGAAAACAAATCAATAAACCGAATAATCGATTTGCCACCATGTTTCCTTTCTGATTAATTAGAAATAAGATGCCGATTAAAATGCTGTTAAATACTCCAAATTTTAGTAAGGCTAGATAGATTTGCATCGACTTAGTTGATTTGCAAAGTATCGCTAATGAATGACAAAAAAATAGCTATTTATAGCCAATAAACAAGCATAATTTTGACAAATTGAAAAAATAAAGCCTGAGCCTTAATTAGACCTTATTCTAAAAATTAAATCCCAATAATCTTATGAAAAAATATATCTACTGCTCTCTATTCCTATCTTTTTTTATGCTCCAATCTTACACGGGTAATGCCCAAAAATACCATCCAATGGCTCTGGAAGGTGCTCATTGGATCATTGGCTGGGATCGATTGTCACCTCCCTGGCTGGATAGAAAATATAGTTTTACGGTTCGAGGAGATACAATTGTAAATGAGCAGGAATATAAAAAAGTATATCAGGAATTTTTTGAATTCGATGAAGAAACAAAAAGGTTTTCAAACCGAGTTGGGAATCCAAACTTGTATGCCTTGATGCGAGATGATACAATTGCCAGAAAAGTATATGCAATAACACAAGAAACGTTATACCAAAATTGTCCAATAAATGAAGAATACCTTCTTTTTGATTTTTCAGTTAAGGAGGGAGATACTCTGAAATGGTGCAGTTTAGATGGACTTCAATTAGAGAGTGATGTTTCTTTAGCAGATAGTATTCGAATGCATAAATCTTATTATTTAGATGAATTTAGAAATACGATATATACGAGATTTGGCGCGGCTGGATATATGGACGGATCCGTCGTAGAAATGACTGTTCCTATTATTGAAGGATTTGGCCATGAATTTATAGGCCCATTTTTAGATGGAAGTTTTTTAATTGATTATTGCCTGGGCACCAATAGAGAATGCGGCTTATTTCCCATCATTAAAAATGACTGGTTCCCTATTGGAGCCGAGTGGTATTATACTAAGGGTTCGACGAATAGTTTTAGTCAGCGATTTTTAAATCCTCGTATAACTAAAGATACCCTTATTGGCTTGCAGATGGCTCGGATTTGGTCACAATCTGGACAATTAGAATTTATCTATGCCGAAGACAATGACAAAGTATATAGATATGATAAAGATTTGAAACAATGGTTTCTGCTATATGATTTTTCTGCCCAACCAGGGGATACTTTAAGCATTCATTTCAGGGATAATCAGTTTTTTGAAATTGTTGTTGATTCATTTACTCAAATAGAATTAGCAGGAGATACTTTTGATGTGCAGCATTTCCACCAAACCCTAGATGGAGATATTAGAGTAGATTGGGGAAGCAGAAACATCCGATTTCTTGGTAACGATCAATTCATTTTCCCTCAAATGTCAATTGCTGGTGTACCTACAGGCCCCATTCGATGTTATTCACCAAAACCCGAAAAACTTTATTCCCTGGTTTCTTTCGCCTGTGACTTAGTCCCTGTATTTGAAAATGTCCTTGAAAAAGATTTTCATGTCAATATTTACCCTAATCCAAGCAATGATTTTATTCAGATTGATATAAAAGGAAGACAAGGATCTGAGAAATATTATCGGCTATTTTCTTCCATTGGAAGAGTTGTAAAGGAAGGAAACCTAATGGATGAACAAATCCATGTTTCTGAACTTCCTTCAGGCTTATATTTTATTTCTATTTCATTAGACAAGTCCACGACTTATACCCAATTTATTATAAAAAAGTAAGGTCTACTAAGAGATAATTAAAAGCGGATGAAAGCAATAATTGCATTTATGAAACTACTTTTATACTTTTGCAAAAGTAATTTTATAAATTTATTTAATTATGGATGTAATTGAACAGCTTGGCTTTCTTTCAGGAGGCTCCCGCTTTCGAAGGATTTATGAGAAAATGCAAATGGGAGGAGATAAGGTATACCAGGAAGCAGACCTTAATTTTAAATCATCCTGGTTCCCGGTATATTATGTTCTGGTAAAAGAAGAAAAGCCACAGACCGTTATGGAAATCACCGATCAAATCGCTTTTACTCACATCACCGTCAAAAACATCATCAAAGAACTGGACAAACAGCAATTGATTACAATTGTCCCTAATCCAAATGATAAACGCTCTAAACTCATTTCACTCTCTTCTAAGGGACGTCATTTATTAAAAAAACTGGAACCCATTTGGTTGTCCTTTATTCGGGCTTTAAAAAATGTATTAACTACCGGTCATCCAGATATCATAAACATTCTCCAAAGAATTGACCATGAATTGAGTGTGAAACCACTAAATGAAAGAGTCAAAATCCAAAAAGAAGAACCTGTTTGGATTCTGGATTATAAACCCAGCCTCAAGCCCTATTTTTTTGAACTGGCGGGCTACTGGTTATCGGGTTTTCTTAAAGGTCAGTTAGAAGAAGAGGATGAATTTACTCTTCGCCATCCTGATAGAGCCTACATAGAAAAAGGAGGTTTTGTGTTTTTTGCTCAGTACAAAAAAGAGATTGCAGGTTGCGTGGCCTTAAAAAGACAAAATGAAGAGACTTTCGAATTTGCCAAACTATTTACCGACCCAAAGTTCAGAAACCTGGGAATTGCTACAAAGTTAATTCAGCGTTGTATCAGCAGATGCAAAGAAAATGCGGCTACCCAACTGTGGTTACAAACCACAATGAGTATGCGACCCGCTCATAAATTATATTACAAACTTGGTTTTAAAGACAAGCCTGCTCCTCCTCAAATGGCTGTCCTGGATAGAACCGAAAAAATTATGTGCCTGGAATTATGATACACCTAATCGGATATTTAGGTCTGGTCCTGAACCTGGTGTCCATGACCATGAAAGAAATCTTGAATTTGAGATTCTTATCCATGACTGCAAATGGGATCTATGTGGTTTATGGCATTTTGCTTGATGCACCTCCCATCACCATTGGTTGTGCTATTGCCTTTCTGATTCATCTATTCCATATCATCAAATTGAAGAAGGCGGAAGGTGAAAAATAAGAGAAAGACTTAAAACTGTGCAGGTCCGTTCCAGTCTGTCAAAGTCTCTGCCTGTCGGCAGACAAGTGTGTCCAAAAATATTTCATTATGAATAAATTAATTTATACGGTTAGAAATGCCTATCCAAACGAGTTTAAAACGATAGGAAAAATAATGGTCCAGGTTTACTCTCAATTAGAGGGTTTTCCTAGCGCAGCAGAGCAACCCAAATATTATGAAATGCTTGCTAACATTGGAGAGCTGACTAAAAAACCCAATACGGAATTGTTGGTTGCCGTTTCTTCTGATGGAAAAGTTGGAGGAGGAGTCGTTTATTTTAGCGATATGAAATTCTATGGCTCTGGTGGAACGGCTACCCTTGAAAAAAATGCCTCCGGCTTTCGTTTGCTGGCTGTAGATCCTTCCCAAAGAAAACAAGGTATTGGCAAGCTGTTAAGTGAAGCCTGCATCCAAAAAGCAAAGAACTTAAAACATGAGCACGTAGTTATTCATTCCACCAAATTTATGCAGGTAGCTTGGAAGATGTATGAAAAATTAGGATTTGAAAGAGCTGAAGATCTTGATTTTATGCAGGAAGAGCTTCCCGTATTTGGTTTTAGATTAAAATTGAATGCAGATAATCAATGATTAGACTTTGAAATGTATCAAAACATTAATATATTACAAAACATTATTTGATTTTGTATTAAACCCAGCCTATGCCCCAGCAATCCTTCCACACAGCGTCCAATTTCTCGCCGTAGAAAAACAAACATCTATGAAAAACACCTTTTAATTTTTTGATATAAAAACTTGATTTTAATTCTAAATCTCAAAAAAATGAAACCCTTATACCTAAAATGTTTTTTGGTTATTTTGGTTTGCCTATGCCAAATCAAAGCGGTGATGGCACAGCCTGAAGAATGCTTTAATTTGATTCCAAAATTTATTACTTCCGACTTTACTTTATCATTCAATTCTGAATTAGGCAATGTATATTGCCTTGATGGAATCACAACAGTATTTCCAGGGGCAACCTTGACCATTGAACCGGGAGTAGTTATTAAAGCTGTAGATCAGGAAAGAACCTCTGATGGAAGTGTTAGTGTATTAATAATTTCCAGGCAAGCCAGTATTATGGCAGAGGGCAGGGAATTTAGCCCCATAATTTTTACCGCACTTCAGGATGACCTTTCTAATCCTTTTGATATGGGAGAGGCTCCGGGGAATTTATGGGGAGGCATTATGATTTTAGGCGATGCGATGCTCAATTCTCCTGAGGAAGCCAGGAATGAGGATGGGTTCATCGAAGAAAGACTGGAGTGGATACCTCCTCAATTGGAATTCGATTTGGATTATGGAGGAGCAGTCTGCGATGGGAATTCCGGAACGATGCGTTATGTTTCAATCCGACATGCTGGAGCTCAAGTGGCCACCGGAGATACATTGGCAGCCTTGACCATGGCAGCCGTTGGGGCGAAAACGACTATTGAATATATTGATATCTATACACCTACCGGAGACGGGATGAGTTATATTGGAGGTTGTTTTGGATTTTGTGCGGGTGTCAAAAGAGTTATTGTTGCCTTTCCAGGTGATGATGCTTTTGACCTGGATCAAGGAGCCAATATTAATGGCCAATTTTGGTTTGCCATTGGAGATGCAAATGCAGGATCCGATCGCGGAGCAGAACATGATGGCGCTACTAGCCCAGAGAATGCTCAACCATATTCTGTACCCAATATTTCTAATGTAACTTATATTGGACCAGGGCCAGGAGCTCCTAATGAGCCGGAAGCCATTATATTTCAAGATGCAGCCGGAGGTCGATATTTAAACTCCGTTTTTTGTGATCATGGCCTGGGAACACAGATTGAGTGGGATTTTAATGAAATTATTTCCAGCAATAGCCTCTTGAATGCAGGGAAGTTGTTTGTACGAAATTCAGACTTTGAAAGGGTAGGGGTAAATTTCGATCCTTTTAATGTGTTTTCAAAAAACTGTGTTGGAGATCCTAAATGTACCAATCATTTGAAAATGGCACAGGCTTGCGCAAAAGGCATTTTCGAAGCTTCTGAAAGCGCAAATACTATTGCCCCTGCATGCCCTGTGGTATCTATCAGCCGCACTCCTGATGGAGGACTTGATCCAAGATATACCGGAACAGAGCCTACCATCTTTCCTGGGCCTTTCGAAGATCCGTTTTTTGAAAAAGTATCATATCGAGGGGCATTCGGTCCATCTCGAAGTGAATTTTGGGGTAGATTTTCTTTTTTGTGTGAAATAGGTGTATTTGCTCCATTTTTATGCTTTGATCCATAAAAAATTCAGAAAGCAGATATTGGATCTTGATAGAATGATGTTTGATTCCAAACATCATTCTATAGGGGTATAAATGTATAAAATAGCACTTTCTTCAAAAAAACCCGAAGATCCGGATACCCCGCCATAAATATATCCATTGCCTCCAATGCTAAAAGAAGCGGCCTGATGAAGTGAATTAGGGCTAATATCAGCCACTTGTTTCCATTCACCACCAGCTGAATTGTCAAAGGCATAAAAATCTTTGAAAGTAGGCTGGCCATCGGAACTAAATTGAGCGCTAGTAGTTCCTAATCCCACATAAGCTTTATTTAGGATAACAAATGAAGAAGCAAATCTTCGGCCATTACCCGGTAAAGTAGTTTTATCTGCATCAAGTAATATTACTCTTTGCATGCTATCCTCATTTGTAGGGTCAATTTGATAGGTTGCTCTGGAAACCATTCCACCACCGCCTGTCCAACCTGTAGAAATATATCCATAATCGCCAAGAGCAAAACCTGTAGCATAGGCAATTCCTGAAGGGGCACCCCCTGGCACGGTGGCTATAGAGGTCCATTTTCCAATTGGGCCCATTTTGAGATCCAAACCATCACTATCATCATTTGGATCAAATTTATAGATCGTGATACCTAGACTGTTACAATTTTCTATACCAGTTGCCACATAACCGAAACCATCAAATTCAAAAGCCACTGCACCGGCACTAGTTGCTGGAAAATCCGCTTTTTTGACCCAGGAGTTATCGTCGGGATCATATGCATAAAAATCTTTTAAGCAATTATTATTTTCATCAAACCCTAATCCTACATAAGCTTTATCATCATTAATGGTAAAAGCAACAGCATTTCTTCTTTTTCCACCAAGAAAATTTTCCATAGTCATCCATGACTTGGTAGAAGGATCGTATCTCCATAAAGAATCTATAAGCTGTGGCATCCCCAATCTAAATGATTGTTCTCCGGTACATACATAACCATAATCACCAAGAGCAAAACCTACCGATTTAATTAATCTGGCAGGACTTTGTCTAACTGTATCAAAATTTATTTGTGTCCATTCAGAAGTGAGTTCCAGGATATTTCCATAAATAGTGTCTTCCTGAAATATGGCATAAGGCCTCAGATAAGTGTACACCGGTTGAAGAGCAACGTTGATTCTTTCCATCTGGCCACTACCTGCTTTCGTTCCAAGACCTTGTATATCATCTTTGGTTTGCAAAGAAAGGTCTACATCTTCAGGAATTTGTTGATCCGCGAATACCCTCCAGATATATCCATGATCACTTAGCGTAAATGAAGTATTAGGTAAATCAGAAACACTTCCAAATACCGCCGCTTCACTACCTCTAATAGTGGCACTAGCTGAAAGAAAAAAACTTGTGGTAGATAATTGTATAGTAGGGCTGTATATGATTCCTACTCCTCCATCAACCTCAATATAAGCTCTTATAAAATATTTCTTGCTAAGATCCAGGGAATTTGAAATACTAACATTGAAAGTATTCCCATTTGGAACAGCGGGAAAAGGACCCGGTCCTTGTCCAGGACTAAATTGCTCATCCAGAGATACTTCAAAACCTGCTCCATCAATTGGATAACCGCTAGGATTAATAATCTCGGCCCCTAAAGACACATTATTTAACTCTATGGAAATAGGAAGAGTAATTCTTACATCAGGAAGCCTTCTTAAATCGTCTACTTCACAGGAAGGAAACAAGCCGAATATGGCTAGAATAATAAAGAATAGAGGTGTTTTGGTGTTCATTATCCAGGGTTTTTAGGGTTTTAAATTGTTATCAAAACTAAAGAATCGAAAACTTAAAAAAAAATCTTATTCGCTGATTCTTTAATTATGGTGTTTTACTGAGCACTAATAAGCATTAAATATTGAATTTTATGCTGAATAAAATTATCATTTTTTTTTACCATCCACAACCCTATAAATAGCAAACCTCAACAGATGATGTTTTTTCAGCACTCTTAAATAGATACAAAAAATAAAACAGAAAAGGCCCATCTGTGCAGACGGACCTTTTGCTGTATAACATTCCTTTAATTATCCTAATCATAATCTTATAAGCAAAACATCTTTTTTGGGGTTTTGTTTTGATTAAAAAGTAGTGCGACCTAAAAATATGTTGGACCCTTCCAGTGGCTCCAGTTCTCCGGAAAAAGTAAGCCTCTGTCCGTAAATTCCACTAAGATCTACAGTGGCATATCCCCCTGAGGAGACATTAAGAATCAAGTGAAAAGTTCCAGAACCAAATAAAGTCAACTTAATCATAACCCCCTTCTTTGGCCCAAAATCTTTTACCTCATATTGGGTAACTCTTCCGTCCACTGTTTCTCCACCTAAGCCATTTCTACCAATTCTGCTATTATTAAGTGCAATCTGGACTGCTCCAGAACTATCTGCCACAGCCACAAAATTGGTTAGTTCATTTACAAAAATCTGATTACCGTATCGGTCACGGATCGTGTTGGCTTTGAGTACAAATTCTTTAGAATCTATAAGATCCATTAGTTTCTCATGTTGAGCTTCTCTTTTTGCTTCTTTGGTTGATCCCTGGGCCATTGCCATTAGGGGTAGTAACATAATTAAAAACAAAGCAAGGTTTTTCATTGGTCTTTTTTTTAATAAAACAATTGGATATTGGTTCCTGGTCGTTAAGGATGCTTTAATTAATCGCAATGGAAAATTAAAATGGTCCTAATTATTATGTAGATCTGCTCAAAGTTTTAATTTTTTTCACTTTTGGAATTGCTTACATTATTTAAGTGTATTCTTATTAAAAAATGTAAGTACCTGCCCCTTGAAAATTTAAAACCTTACCTTTAATTAAATAAAATGCAGGTCTTTTTGTAAAAGGACTAAAACAGTGTAAATCCCTGCCTGCCGAAACAAAAGTGTAGGTAGGAGTCAAAGTCTGTGTCAAAAAAATGGAAAAAAGATATATAGAACCATAAACTTTAGATACCTTAAAAGGATGAAAAAACACATCCATAACTTTTTTATTATCCTAAGCTTTGGATTTGTTTTGATACATTGCAATTCAAACAAATCAATTAGCCAAATGAACACTCAAAAAATAAGTTACGTTGATGGTAATGGCAATCGCTATTCTTTAATAGGCAATAAATTAACCTATGACCCCGTCCAGCCGATAAATAGCTCTAGTGGAACTTACAGCGGAGGAGATCCTGCCAGCATAGAATTGAATGAAGAACAGATAGAACAACTTCTTAAGACCATAAGTGAAGCAAGGGAAAATAAGGCGGATCATACCGAAAAAAGAACAATGGGAAGTGCCACCATATTTATCTATGTCGAGGATGAGCCCCATAGGTTTATGCTCAAGATGAGAAGTGTTTCCAAAAAAAATATTGAAAAAATACTAAAGGAGTTAATATCAAAAAACTCCCCTGAGAATTGATTATTTTTGGGCTGAAATTTATTTCACAGCAGTATTTTAATAAGGAGATTGATGTGTTCTTGCCTATTTAAATTGTAGGATGAAAATCTTGACTTGGATAAATAAACGGATAAATTATACAAAATCTTGGCGGCAGACAGTAATAGTTGGATTAACCGTTTCTCTAGTCTTGGTTTTTGTACTCATTTTTTTGCAACCATTTGATACCTATAACTTTCAGTCGCCCATCAAAAACTTACTCTTGCTTGGATATGCACCTTGCATTATCTTACCCATTTTAGTAGTACATGCATTTGAGTCCTGGTTTTATCAAATACAAAAAAGAAAATGGTTTATTTGGAATGAAGTTCTGTCTGTATTCTTTACTTGTTTTTTAATGATCACAACCTGTTATTTTTACCTCGCCTTAGCCATCAACAATAATAAGCCTGATTTTTCCAACTGGTGGAATTTTTCAAAAAATTTTGGGAGCCCTTTTATTTTTATTCTAGCACCTCTCTGGGTTTATCTTAGATCCAGATTGGGAACTAAAGAAAAGGCAAAAGACATTCCCGATAGGCCAGAAGTAGTTATTAGTTCTCAGAATAAAAAGGAAACATTAAAAATTCGCCCTCAGGATTTTATTTATGCCCAATCCCAGCAGAATTACGTAGTAATATATTATCAAGCAGAGAATGGGGAAGTAAAGAAGAAAATGCTTAGACTTACGCTCTCCCAATTAAATGATCAATTGCCTACCGCCCAACAGGTTCACAGATCTTACCTTTTAAACCTCGATTTTATCCAGTCCATCAAGGGAAATGCACGGCAAAGGTTTATTACCCTGAAATCAGCATTTGATCCCATTCCTTTTTCTCAGAAATACTATCGAAATCTAAAGGACAGGCTTTCAAATTCGTCCCCCTAACTTCAAGTTCGTCCCGTCAATTTCAAATTCATCCCGATTTTTTCAGCTTAATCACTCTTTTTTGACAGGATCAAAAAAGAGGAGCTTATTTGTTGAAAAAACAATCAAACAATGCAAAAATTAATCTTATTCATCGTGCTTTTTATGACCTATTCTGCTTCTTCTTGTTCCGCTCAAAAGAGCCTGGGTGAGAATCCTGCGGATCAGAACAAACATTCCATTGATCGCCAGAAGGACATTCAAACCATCTTGCATATTACCGAAAACTATATTTGCAACCCGCTCTGGTTAAATACTCCTGAATGGAAAACTTTTACGGATGAACTTCAATCTTCAGAAATGCAGCGTTTAAATTTTGAAGAATTTGTCCAGACTTTTAATAGAATGAAAAATGATCTCCCATTTTCACATTTTTATCTTACTCCTACCAAAAGAAATAGTACAAAAAATGAGAATAAGCCAGCTCCCTTTGAGTTGTCGGAATTAAATAACCAAACTGTTTTACTTACGATTCGTTCATTTGTGTCAGATGCTCCAGCTATGATTGAAATTGTGAAACAAATCGCAGCAGGAAAATATCCTAATTTGATTATCGACCTTCGGAATAATACAGGAGGAACATTGGATGCTGCAGTTGTTCTTGGGCGTTTTTTGACCAATGAGGCTATTGATGCCGGGGCATATCTTTCCAGAAAATGGTTTTTAGAAAATGGCCGGTATCCCTTAAAAGAAGAAATTGAAAACTTCCCTGTTTTACAGGATATGAGCTTTGATGGTTTCGGTAAAATGTTGAATCAACATGGGATATTTCGGATGATCTTACCTTCACACTCCAATCCTGTTTATCAAGGAAAAGTTTTTGTATTAACCAACGGGATAACAGGTAGTACATGTGAGCCTTTAGTGGATCGCTTAAAAAGAACGAAACGTGCTGTTATTGTAGGAGAAAAAACTGCTGGTGGTATGTTGAGTGGTCGATATTTTACCATAAATTCGGACCTGAAAATGTTCCTTCCGGTAGCGGATTACATTACTGCAGAAGGAACAAGAATTGATAAAATAGGAATTCATCCAAATATTGAAGTCAGATCTGCTAATGCTTTGAATTATGTGTTGAAGGAGCTGCTTTAATTGAGGATTCTAAAAACCCACCAAAAGGGGATGAATAGACATCTTAAGGATTAATAACGAACAGAATTGAATGTTTAGTGATGAAGGATTTGAGATGCTATAGTTCCATGGTTCCTGGGTTCCATGTTCCGTGTATAGTATTGCTGAAGAAAAGGGATTGCTGTTATTTGAAATTTTTTTCTTGCGCAACCACCTTCAATTATCAGGTATCTGGATAATTTCACAGATATTCTTTTGCGAAATTGGCGAAATCTGCGTGGGAAAAAAGTTCAAATAAGCAACTTTACTTTCAATAAAGCAATCCCTAAATGAACCCCGGAACCATTTTCTAACCCAAATTTTCAAAACGACAAAGCTTATGTTTTTAAAAAAATCAAATTTCCTTTTCTTAGGAATGTTCCTATTTATTCTTTCCTGCCAAAAGAATGCTACCAAATCAGGAATAGAAGGCCATTGGCTAATGCATGCTGTATATCAGGAAGGAAATGACGTAAGTGCAGAGCATAATCCTGAGAAAGATCGATACATTATCTTTACTGAGGATGGTTCTTTCGAAACAGGAGGGACTCCCTGGGGTAAAAACACAGGAAAATATACTTATAATGAGGCTGAAAATTCTTTATTCCTGGATAGCGATGCTGGAGAGGAAGATGATAGCCGCTGGAGAACAACACTTAAAAAAGATACATTAATATGGCAAGGAGTTGGAACTGCCTGGGCAGAAGCTTTTCAGATTGTCAATGTAAGAAATTGAGTAGGACGAACAATTAATTGAGTATCGGAAGGAATGTTTTAAGCATTTCTTCCTACTCAAAAGAGGCTTTAACCAATCACTTTATCCGGCCATCGAATCATTTAGCCTTTTTAAATAATTATTAAGCTTTCATATTGGATGCAAAATTAAACAGACAATACATCCGATATGAATCAAATAAGCGAGCTGCTTCAATCAGTTAAAATTCATGTACAAAGTCAAGGTTTAGATAATGTACTCGAGCTACTTTCAATATTTGAAAACTATGATAGTTGTGAATGGGAAAATTACTTGCAGAAAGAATTAAAGGATGAGGACAGTCTGGTTTTTCACCAAGATCATGATTTTAAACTTTTACTGATCAGGTGGGATAAGGGCAAGAAAAGTAAAATACATGGTCATCCGCAAGGGGGAGGTTTGATCAAAGTCTTATCCGGTGCCTTACTTGAATCCCGTTTTGATAGTGGAAACCCTCAAAAGATGATTGGTCAATTTGAATGCAAAACTGGACAGTTAAGTTATATTCATGATGAGTTGGGATTCCATATTATTGAAAATCCATACTCTGAAACAGCTATTTCCCTGCATTTATATACTCCTGGAATATATGCTGCAAAAATAATAGAAAGGACAAATGAGAATAATGATCATGAAAAGGGCATTAAGTCTGCTGCCTGAGCAGAATTTATCCTATTTTAACCTGGTCTATTTCTTCTCAATCCAATTCTAATGATCCCCTAAGGTGGTCTCCTTGGGAGCAATTTTATTTTTACGTTTTTGCTATTCTTCACTTCCTCACAAGATAGCCTACCTCATAATTAATTCTTTCTTCCAAAACTTTGTAATTTGCCTACTACCTTTTGAAAATTTACTCAAAACCTTTACATGAAAAAGCTAATCACTTTCCTTTGTTCTTTTTTCATCACATTATCTCTTTTTTCGCAGGAAATTCCTGCTTCCTGGTATCAGGATTTAGAATACCGACTAATTGGGCCCTTTCGGGCTAGTCGGACTGTTGGAGCGGTGGGAATACCTTCTCAGCCTAACGTTTTTTTTGTTGGGGTTAATAATGGGGGTGTTTGGAAAACCGATGATTTCGGCCGCACCTGGAACCCTATTTTCGATGATGCACCTACTGGCTCTGTAGGAGATATCGCTGTTTCACCGAACCAGCCTGACATCATTTATGTAGGAAGTGGGGAAGGATTGCATCGCCCCGACCTGGGAGTTGGGGATGGGATGTTTAAGTCTACTGATGGAGGGCAAACCTGGACCCATATGGGCTTAGGAGACATCCAGCAGGTAGCCAGGGTAATTGTACATCCTACCAATCCTGACATTGTTTTTGTAGCTGGACTAGGACACCCTTATGGACCTAATGAAGAAAGGGGAGTTTTCCGTACTAAAAATGGAGGACAAACCTGGGAAAAAGTTCATTACATTGATCATAATACTGGTGCAATACAAGTAGAATTTGACCCCAATAATCCCAACATTCTTTTTGCTTCCATGTGGGAACACAGGGAGGGACCCTGGGAAAATGCACGCTTCCTAGGCGTAAATAGTGGTTTGTATAAGTCTACAGATGGAGGAGATACCTGGGGTCAAATTACCACCGGGCTGCCCACAGGAGAACAAGGCCTGGGTAGAGTAGGGGTGTGTATTGCACCTAGTAATTCCAACAGAATGTATGCTACCGTTGATGCCGGAAGCCGTGGTGGCGTCTATAGAAGTGATGACGCGGGGGAGAGCTGGCGACGGATAACTGATGATTATCGGATTTGGGGGCGTGGAGGTGACTTTGGAGAACTAAAAGTTCATCCCGAGAATCCAGATGTTGTCTTCTCCGGAAATATTGCCTCTTATCGATCAGATGATGCTGGGCAAACCTGGACTTCAATCAAAGGTGCTCCTGGTGGAGATGATTATCATCGGATTTGGATTAATCCTAACCAACCTGATATTATGATTTTTGCTGCTGATCAGGGAGCAACCATTACGGTTAATGGAGGAAAAACCTGGAGTTCCTGGTATAACCAACCCACTTCTCAAATCTATCATGTAACTACCGATAATCAATTTCCTTACTGGGTTTATGGAGGTCAGCAAGAGAGTGGTGCCATAGGTACTGCAAGCCGAGGTGATGGTGGCCAAATTTCCTTCCGCGAATTTATTGGTGTAGGCTCAGATGAATATGCCTATATAGCGCCGGATCCTTTAAACCCGGATATTATTTACGGAGGTCGTTTGATGAAGTACAACAAAAAAACTGGGCAAAGCCAAAATGTAGCTCCGGAGGCAGTGCGATCAGGGAAATATAGAATATTACGTACGATGCCTTTGATGTTCCATCCGGCAGATCCTAAAATGTTATTATTTGCTACCAATGTTTTATGGAAAACGACTTCTGGGGGCTATGATTGGCAGATTATCAGCCCGGATTTAAGTCGGGAAAAACCGGAGTTATCAGAAAGTATCGGAGATTTTCGGACGCCCCAAATGGAAACCATGGCTCGCAGGGGAGTTATTTATGCCCTAAGTCCTTCGCCTCTGGATGTAGATATTATTTGGGCTGGCACCGACGATGGTCTGGTGCATCAAACCCGTGATGGCGGGGCAAGCTGGACAGATATAACTCCACCTGAAGTAAAATCCTGGGATAAAGTCTCCCAGATCGATGCAGGACATTTTGATGAAGCTACTGCCTATATCGCCATCAATTCTATTCGAAAAGATGATATGCGGCCTCATATATACAAAACCCATGATCATGGTACTACCTGGACTCGAATAGTGAATGGCATGAATGAAATGGGACCTGTTAATGTTGTTCGGGAAGATCCCAAGCAGGCTGGCTTGTTGTTTGCAGGTACGGAACGTGAAGTATATTTTTCCGTAGATGATGGAGCAAATTGGCAATCCTTGAGAATGAATATGCCCGCTTCCTCTATCCGCGATTTAGTGATTCATGAAAATGATTTGGTTATTGGAACACATGGCCGTTCAATTTATATATTGGATGATATTGCGCCCTTGCGGGAAATGGCGAAAGTGGTGGCTTCCGGGAAAACACATCTGTTTAATCCATCGGCAGCCTTGAGGGTGCGTTGGAATATGTTCTCAGATACTCCTTTACCTCCTGAAGAACCTACCGGACAAAATCCTCCCGATGGAGCCATTCTGGATTATGTTTTATCAACAAATGCTTCTAAAGTAAGCCTCGAAATTCGTGATGAAAAAGATGGACTGGTGCGATCCTATTCTAGTGATGATGTGCCGGAAAATGTAGATCCCAATACCTTAGCCCACCCAACCTATTGGATTAGACCCAACCAAGAGTTATCGAATGAGGCTGGACATCATCGATTTGTTTGGGATTTGAGATATACACCTCCCCAGGAGACAAGAAGGCAGTTTTCAATTGCGGCCGTTCATAAAAATACTCCCAGTGGTCCCCAGGGACCTTTCGTCCATCCTGGAAAATATAAGGTCCGACTTATTGTTGATGGCTCTGCCCATGAGCAGGAGATTGAAGTCAAATTGGACCCCAGGGTCACCATAAACGAGGAAGATCTTTTGCTACAGACAAATTACTCCATGGCCTGCTATGTTGCACACAATGAAGCCTTAGCGATCCGAAGGACAATTGACGAATTATTGAGTGGAAACCTTGCTGGTTCTAAAAAGGAAGCACTAGAAAAATTAAGAGGAAATGGAGCACCTGGAAATCCAGACACTATGTATGGCAGTATTTACGATACTTCGGTAGAAGATGAAACGGTGGTAGGTTTGCAGCATAAATTTTTATTCCTTCTGAATTTATTACAGCAGGCAGATGCACGTCCTACTCCACAGGCAATGGAAGGGGTGCAATTATTACAGGACAGATTAAATGGACTGAGGAAAAGGTTAACTTCCATTAGGTGATTTTAGAGCCAGGGAGCGAAACTCCCCGGCTCTAAAAAAATAATAATAATGATTGCGGCACCTACCGCAATCATTATTATTTTAAAACTTTTTCCAGCATCGATTTGTCTCCTGTCATCTGCCAATAAACCAAAGAAACAGGAATAATGCCCACACGATTCAACTCATCCATAAACTCCTTCAAAACAAAATTTCCATTTCTTTGGCGAGCATATTCAGCAATAAGTTTATCAATCTCTAATTTTCCAATGACATAACTGGTGCCGTAAGCTGGTTGCCGGAGATAAAATTGCTCTTCATGGGTAATTGTCCCACCATCTGCTGGCAATAAACCCCAGGGCGTCCATTTTGAGGCAAATTCACAAGACTCTTCTAAAGACATTTCCAGGCCATGCTGGTACAAACCTCCCAGACCACGGGCTGCACGTTGAGCCAATAAAATCCAGATAAGCTCCTTGGCCCTGGGGCGGTTTTCTAGTAGACCTGCATTCATCATTAATTCTTCCATGGCAGTAGCAAGCCCTTCAGCACGGCCATCAAAAATATTATATCGAAGAGGCACTTTTCGGATAGGACTTTCATTGGGTTCTTCCCGCATACGGGCTAATTCAATCCAATGATAATGGTGGGTTCGCATTACAATAGCGTCTCTGTAGCCAATCTCAGCAAAAAAACCACGGATTCCATCATTAGGTGAAAAACGACCTATTTTTGCCCTGAGGGCTGGGTCCATATAGTCTTTAGTGCTTAAAACTTCATTGTCCTCAAGGAAGGCCATAAATTCAGTAACTGCCCCATTTAGTTCTTGGTCATACTGCTCAGCATTATTGAACTTTTCCAGCTTTGGCAAACTCCGATGGCGGTGTTCAAACAATCGAAGGGAACTATGGGACCGTGCTAATTCCCGTTCCATCAGGAGCACCTCTTCTTCCCAGGTGTAAGGCAAAAGATGGACGTTTTTTAAATTCCATGAATAATTTTCCTTGCCTACTCCTGAAGTGCCGGTTTTGGAAGGAGCCTGATTATCTAACCAATCTGCAAATTGATTGGAAGCTTCTTTTAACTCCAAGGTTGCGGTTTCCAGATCTGGAAAGTCAACCTTTATTCTATCTGCAAAGTTTTGTAGTGCCTGGCTTTGCTCACGGATACTCCTGGTTCCAGTAATCCATAAATCTCTCGCATCTCCTGTAAGGTTGATTTTTGCCTGGTCATACAAAGCAGTACCTTGCCTAAACCGTTGGGTGATCTCAGTGGCCTCCTTCTCTGAAAGTGGCCAGTCATAGTTCGGGAGTTCGATGCATCCATGAATATTCGGAGCTTCCCGTTCTGGTACATCGGAAGGATTTGGATAAAACCATACATAAAAAGCCGGATCCCTTGACCAGGGCTTTTTTACTCGATGGGCAAAATCCAGGCCATTCATTTCTGCCCATATTAAATACCAGTCAATTTGTTGTTTTATGGTCCATGCACTCGTATCTACCGCATTCAATTGGTTTTGCCAGCTTTTAAGATCTTGAAACTGTTGGTCCATGGCTTCAATAGAATAATCAGGTACTCCATTGATCATTTTTGGCACTCTAAATGCCCGCCATTGGTGAAAAAAATCAACTAGTTGATCATATGAAGTAATTTCTGCTGAAGAAGGCAATGATTGAATATTGGAGTCCTGTTGAGTATTATTACAGTAAAAAAAGAGAAGGATAAAAAGTGAAAAACAGATTGGTTTTAGTAGGCGAAGATTCATAATGCTGTAGTGATTAGATGAACTAATTTTGACCTTGCCTCAATTTTTTTGATTTTAAGGCATAAAAAGGCCTAATTTGTAATTCTCTAATCTACCTAAAAATCAGCAATTTAATAGAAAGGACTAGGAACCTGCTGCGCCAATTCAATTACTTTATCTACATTTAAAAAAAAAAATAATGAAAGCAGATAAAGTTTATATCCCTGTCATTGCAGTTTTAGCTATAGGGGTAGGATTTTACCCTTTTTTATATTTGATGACAAAAAATGAGGTTGGACTCTTGTCGGGCAAATCGGATGTCTTATTGAGTAGCGCCTTATGGATGTCGGCATTTTACCTTCACATCATTCCGGGAGGAATTGCTCTTTTAATTGGCTGGCCTCAATTTGTAAAAAAACTTAGGAATAGGCGGATTGAATTCCATAGGGCCTTAGGAAAAATATACCTATTGGCCATTTTAACCAGCGGTGTTGCTGGGCTTTATTTGGCATTTTATGCAGAAGGGGGGGCTGTGGCACAAATTGGATTCTTAGGATTAGCCATTTCCTGGTTATTTACAACAACTATGGCTTATATTACCATAAAGCAAAAAAAGATAGAAAGTCATCAAAATTGTATGATTAGATCCTATGCCTTATGTTTTGCAGCAGTAACCTTGAGGATATGGCTAC
The DNA here is from genome assembly GCA_028285545.1 of Saprospiraceae bacterium. Taxonomy (GTDB): domain Bacteria; phylum Bacteroidota; class Bacteroidia; order Chitinophagales; family Saprospiraceae; genus JANQPA01. The sequence continues at coordinate 52,736 of JANQPA010000017.1, forward strand.
CTTTATTTACCAATGTTTGGGGTATGGACTTTATACCTGCCTATCGTATTATTGCCTGGCTAGCCTGGGTGCCTAATTTATTGGTAGCTGAATTAATTGTTAGAAAAAATAATTAAATCTTAAGCCAAACGATACTAAATCCATGTTAAAAAAGTAACTATGAATAGCAATCACCTTTGGTCTATCGAGAAAATCTCTAAAGCCTGGCACCTGGCCACACGTTTACATAATGGACAAAAATATGGCGGCCCCAAGGAAGGAGAACATGTGGAATATTTGAATCATATTGGAGGAGTTGTTTTTGAAATAATGAATGCTTTACAATATGAGAAAGTGCGAGATGCAGATCTGGCTATCCATTGCGCTATTCTGCATGATACTATTGAAGATACATCGGCGACTCTTGAAAAAATTGAAGAGCAATTTGGTAAAGAAGTAGCCGCTGGTGTTATGGCATTAACTAAAGATGAATCCATTACAGATAAAATGAAAAAGATGCAGGATAGCCTGGATAGGATTCTGTTGCAGCCTAAGGAAGTCTGGATGGTAAAAATGGCAGATCGGATCGTCAACCTATCTCCTCCACCATATTATTGGAAGAATGAAAAAAAGGAAAGTTATCGTCAGGAGGCCATTATGATCTACGAAAATCTGAAAAATGGAAGCGATTATCTTGCCCATAGACTCGAAAATAAAATAGAAGTTTACAGTTCCTTTTTTGACTAAAATACAGACAATACAGCAACATAAAATAAAGGTGTTTTTAATAAAGTTTAATTCCCAAAACCCAAATTCATGAGAAGTATATTCCTTCTTTTTCAAATCCTTTTTCTTTTTGGCACTATTGATGCGCAGGATACTATTTTCTATACCCTAAATGTTGAAGCAGGGAATCCATTAGTAAGGGTTAGGATGCAGTTTTCTCAGCCTCAAAAAGGACCGCTGAGGTTTGTCATCCCTAGGAGCGCTCCTGGCACTTATGAAATAACAGATTATGCTCATTTTCTGAAATATATTGATGGTACAACCAATATGGGGGCTTTGGTACCTGGTCAAAAGGGAATAGGTTCATATTTTGATATTACTCCGGAGGGGAGCCCTATCCAATCTGTTTCCTATGCCTTAAATATTGATAAAATGGAAGATAAACTGGAAGGCTGGGCCAGCTCTAAGCGGAGAAATAATTATCTAGGCTTATTAGGCTACTCCGTATTTGGGTTTATTGAAGGTATGGAAAATCATCCTATAAACCTCAAGATTGAGGTAAGTAATGACTGGCCTATTTTTTCTACATTGGCTCCTTCCCTTAACCGAAATAGGGCAGAGGCCAATTATCAGATACAACACTTCGCGGAATTGGCTGATGCACAATACTTATTAGGAGAGGGACTTCAAGTAATCCAAGTTTCAGATGCCAAAATCCCACTCTTTGCTGCAGTCTATTCCGAAACGGAAGTAAACCTGGAAGCAATTGGACAAATGGGAAACCAGGCCTTGGATTTATTAGACCAATATTTTGGATTTACTCCCATGCCTCATTATACCATGTGTTATGAATACCTGAAGCCCCGGACCCCTTCTCATACTTACAATTTTTCGATTGAGCATATGAATAGTATGACGGCTACTTTTGATGTATCTGCCGCAGTAAAAAATTACAATCCTAAAAGTCGATCTCTTCGATCCCTTATCCATCACATGGGCCATTCCTGGATTCCTCTACGTTGTTATGGAGAAGGATATCGACCCTTTGCCTGGCAGGTGGCTCCCCTGATTGAGACCATCTGGTTGCACGAAGGCTTTATTTGGTATGTACTTTATGAGGTTACCCAAAATGAAAGATTAATCGAGATGTTTCAGCAGACCGTGAATACAGCACCGGATTTTATAAAAAAATTAAGCTTAAAAGAATTGTCTTTACTAGCCTCTACTCAATATAGCTCAGATTTTAGGGTCGGCAGAAATTCTTTCTCAAGGGGAGCTTTGCTAGCCTATGATTTAAATAAGCTTATTAAGGAAAAAACAAAGGGTCAAAAGTCGTTCAAAGAGATGTTGCTGAATATGTATCGATGGACTGAAAAAAATCAAAGAGCCATGCCCTATGAAGAAATTCCCCAAATAATGGGAGAGGGTTTGGGGGTGGATATTCAAAAAGTATGGGAAAAATGGCAGGCCAATTAACTATCTTGATCTAACCATTCCATTAATTGTTTCATCCCACGTTCACTTTTTAAACTGATTTTATTGTCCTTTACAAAATCAACTACCCCTGCTTTATACCTCTCCAATAAGCCTAGGATTTTTCCTTTTTGCTTAGGGAGTTCCATTAAGACCCTGCCGTCAAATAAAAATCGTTTTTTCCGTTTGATGATCCTTGATCGGGTATTTCCTGCACTTAAAATAGGTACATAGTCCGCCCTTACCAACTCAGCTTTATGGGCAGAGTATAGGCTCATTTTTCCTGAATAAATTTCTTCCAGAAAACCTATGTTAAAAGCAAAGCCCCCATTAAGTTGAGCGGGATTGATAAAGCGAATTCGTTCCTTGAACTGTCCTTTGTGATCTAATTTTTGAAGAGTGAATTCTTTTACATAATATCCAGGCAATTCCAAAATTCCAATACCACTTTTTATTTCAATACTATTATCCTTTTGATTATACCGAACCATATGATCTGTCAGGACATTCCCATTTTTATACAGAATGGCTCCTTCCATCCATTCTTCTGAGAAATAAAAGGTTCCTTCTTGCTCTCTTGGCCTTAAATCAAAAATATTAATTCGATTTCCTTGGTAGAGATACTCTAAATCTACCAGATTGACTCGTGCATCACCCTGGGCAATCAAGCAGGAACTATTTAATACCAGGAAGGTAACTAGTGTAGCGTATATTTTCTTCATGCGTTTTTTGGTTACGAGTTAGAAGTTACGAGTGTTGAGTTTTGAGTGTTTTGCAGGAATTAAAATATCGACGAGAAGATGTATCATTGTCCATTCAAAAAACTTTTGCTGACTTTGAAACAAGGCTTAATTTTAAATAAGCCTTCTTAAAGTGAGTTTTAAGATAAATAATTTTAAAATTTTTACCGAAATCAATCCTAACAATGCGTATCCTACTACCATTTTTAACATTTTTGATCCTTACTATCCCGGCATGCTCGGATAAAGATTCTGAATTTCAAAAAAACATTCAGCAATTAGAAAAGGAGAGTGGTGGGCTTATAGGTTTAGCAATTTATGACCTTAACTCCAGACAAGGATTTGACTATAAAGGGCATGAGCCTTTTCCAATGCTTAGTGTTTTTAAATTTCCCATTGCCGTTCATACCTTGAAACTTGTTGAAAAAGGTGAATTTAACCTTAGTGATAGTATACAATTTACGGATCAATACCTGCGATGGGGTTACAGCCGACTCACCAATAAATCTGATGAAAACCTTGGGCAATTTTTCTCCTATCAAGAATTACTTGAACAGATGGTCCTGGTAAGTGACAACTCTGCATGTGATATTTTAATTGAAAAAACGGGTGGCCCTCAAGCCATTACTCAAACCTTAATCGATTTTGGAATACAAGGTATAAATATTAAAAGGTCCGAGCATGAACAACATGCAGATTTGTATCTAATTGATCAGGATAAATTGCCAATGATGAGCTATAATAATTTTTTACAAGCCATCGAAAACGCCAGTCATGAAGATCTGCAAAAGGGCTTTCAAAACTTCCTTAAAGAAAAAAGAGATGCCTCCAGCCCGCTGGCAATGATCCAATTAATGCAAAAATTCCAAAATGGTACGCTGCTGAATGATCAAAATACAGTTTACCTCAAGGATCTGATGATTAAGGCTCCAATTAGAAACACTCTTATTAAATCAGGAGTGCCACCTGGAGCAAAAGTAGCCCACAAAAGTGGCGGTATGTTTGATGTAGATGGAGTTAATGGTGCGGAGAATGATGTAGCATTAATTTATTTACCAGAAAAAAAAGAGCCTGTTTTGCTGGCTATTTTTGTAAAGGGCAGCAAATTAAATAGGGACCAGCGCAGTAATTTATTTAAAACCTTGACACAAAATAGCCTCCAGTTTATCCTAAATGAAGACGGATGAAAAAATTTCTGGGTACCATTTATGCTTATCGATTTTTTGATGATTTTATTCTTATTTATCCTTTGTATGCAGTCATGTTTACTGATTTTGGGATGGAGCCCTGGCAGGTGGCTTTACTATTCATCTCCTGGTCAGCCACTACATTTATCCTCGAAATTCCCTCTGGTGCATGGGCAGATAGATATAGCAGAAAAAACATTCTTTTTATTGGTCAACTAATAAGAGTCATTGGATATCTCAGTTGGCTTTTATTTCCTGGCTTTTCAGGCTTTCTATTTGGTTTCATTTGCTGGGGCATTAAGGGGGCGCTTACTTCAGGAACCTTGCAATCCTTGATTTATGATGAATTGAAGGTGCGAAATCAGGAAAATCAGTTTACCATAGTTTTAGGACGAACCCAATCATTGGCTGCCTTAGCTATTTTTATGTCCTCCCTTTTGGCTTCCCTGGGAATATTACTGGGATATTCTTTTGTGTTAATACTGAGTGTAGGGGCGGTACTTATTTCCGGATTTCTAATTTTGATATGTCCTATAAATCATAAGCTGGGTCAATCTCGTGATACTTCTTATTGGTTTACACTTAAAAAAGGCTTAGGGCAGGCTGCAAAAAACAAAAAAATAAGATTCCTGATCATTTTATTATCTGTATTTGCAATCGGCGGGGGCTTGGATGAATTTTGGACGATTTTAGCTGATGAAGTAGGTGTTCCTAATTATGGGTTGGGGATTTTTTTAGGTGTGATAAGCGGTGTAGATGTATTAGCAGGAATTTTGGCTCCTCGATTTGAAAAGAAGGGCCTTCGTTTTTTTTATTTTCTAAATTTATCGAATGGGGTCTTACTCATCCTGGCAGCACTGTTTTTTAACTTCTCATCTTTAGTATTTCTGGCTTTTTTCAGCTTTTTCTATGTTTCTGCTGATATTTTGATAGAATCAAAATTACATCATACAATTGAGTCAGATGCGAGAGCTACCATTGCCTCAGTTAGCGGTTTTCTTATAGAAGTCGTAGTACTGCTATTTTTTTTAATTTTTGGATGGATTGCACAAATAAGCAACTACCAAAATGCTTTCCAATGGTCAGGGATAATTATTGTTGCAATCAGCCTGATTTACTTAATTGCTTTTAAAAATAGGAAAGAATAAATAGAGTTCTCCCCATTTCACCAATAAACAATAAAGAATAACGATTAACCAGATAACCAATAACTAAAATTATTAATTATCTTAAAATCGAATACTATTAGCTTTTAGAATGATCGAATTAAGCCCAGAACTGGATCTGTATACCTTCCTGCTTTTAATAGGAGTTGTGCAAGGTATTTTTATCACTTACTTCTTTTTTATAAATAAAAATAGAAGCATCACAAATGTCAATTTAGGCTGTCTTACCCTAGTGCTCACTCTTAGTCTGATCGAGATTTTTTTAAACTATTCTGGTTACCTACTCAAGTTGCTGCCCTTACATAATTTTTCTGAGCCTCTTCAATTTTTGATTGGCCCATTATTTTATTTTTATATAAGGTCTTATTGTCGAAAAGAAATGAACCTTTACCAATGGCTTCATTTAATACCATTTCTTTTTTATATGGGATATATGGTCATAGAATACAATATGCCAGAGTCTCAAAAGTATAACAGCTATGTAGATGTATTTCACCCTTCTGCCAAGTTAATTCCTATTGAAAACTATTATGACCCTGATCCTTGGAGCATCAAATCTTTTATTACTACAAAAGGAATTTTGATTCATCTTTTTGTTTACCTGATTTTATCTGTCTTTTTATTGAAAGATGAAATTCGCAGTCGTTTTAGCAATGCTTTTAGAAAAAATAGAACAAAAGAGCAATCCAGATGGATTAGTCAATTTTTATTGATTGCCCTGACAGGGATCTTGTTACTTCCCGTGTCAAAATATTTTTTTGAAGTAGTAGAAGGCGAAACCATCATGGGAATTTATATCACCTTTTTTATTTACCTGCTGGGCTATTCCATTATTCGCAGGTCAGCATTTTTTGGCGATAAAAAAAACGAAAAATACCATACTTCTACACTTTCTCCTGAATGGATGAATGCTAAATTAAAGCAGCTAAATTCTTTGATGGAAGATAAAAAACCATTTTTGGATAATTCCTTTTCCCGATCTGACCTAGCTCGCCAACTTGCTATTTCTGGTCACCAGCTATCTCAGTTGATCAATGAAAAAACGGAAACCAACTTTTTTGGCCTATTAAATAAATATCGAACCACAGAAGCTAAACATATTCTTGATGATCCTCAATTTGATCACCTCAATATAGAACAGATTGCTTACGATGTGGGCTATAATTCTAAATCTGCATTTTATACAGCCTTTAAAAAGGAGTTTGGACTTACTCCTCATGCTTATAGGAAGTCTAAAAGTTAACAAGTTTTCAAGTTAGCACGGGTTCACGTTGAGTAGATGCAAAAATTTAAGTGAAGTTTATTATTGATGCTTTCTTAGGCACGCGAATTTCGCAAATTACCCCAATACTTTTGCCTTTCTACAAATCTAATAGGATTCTAATAATAGTATGTAGCATTAAAAAATCACAGCATCAAAACATCTGCCCATCTACAAATTTGCAAATCTACCCATCCAAAACCCCTACCTCACGATGTAATACCCTAAAGGAGCCCCAGCCCACTTTTCTAATCTATAGGCTTTAGCTAAGAGTTTGGCACTACTTATTACAAGATCATAGGATCAAAAAATCACAGCATCAAAACATCTGCCCATCTACAAATTTGCAAATCTACTCATCAACAAAAGTTCTACTTAATTAATTTGAACTCCTACTTCCTTAAAAACGACTGCCTTTTCCAGCTAATATCTCTCCTTTGTACCTATCAAAATTATCCTAGGGTTCTCTCAGTTGGGCGAACCTAAATCCTTGTTAGGATGAGGATCAATAATTAACCAAATCTCAAAAAAATGAAACCACTCTTGTTTTTATTATTTGTAGTGCTTTGGACTTTTTGCCAGGCACAGGATACCGGCCTTAATCAAATGGTTAGGGGACAAGTCATTGATAAAATCAGCAAAACTCCCATTGAAGGAGCAACCATTGTGTTGGATCAATCAAACCCGCTAATTGGTACCATTAGTGACTCTGAAGGGAACTTTGAATTGGCAGAAGTTCCTGTGGGGCGACGATCTTTTTCCATTAGTTATCTAGGGTATGAAAGCTTACAAATTGAGGATATATTAATTGGCTCTGGAAAAGAATTGATCTTGACCATCGAGCTGGTAGAAGGGATCAATCAATTGAACGCGGTTGAAGTTGTCGGGAATAAAGGAGATGACCCAATCAATGCCATGGGACAAATAAGTGGGAGGTCTTTTACCGTTGAAGAAACCAAAAGATTTCCGGTCGGAGTTGGGGATCCCCTTCGCTTAGCTTCTTCTTTTGCTGGAGTACTTAGCCCGGATGATGAAACCAATGAGATTATCGTAAGAGGAAATAACCCCAGAGGATTATTATGGAAATTAGAAGGAGTCGAAATTCCCAGTCCCAATCACTTTTCTGCAGAAGGAGCTGCTAGTGGTGGCATTAGTATGTTTAGTACCCAGGTAATTTCTCGATCTGATTTTTACACCGGAGCTTTCGCCCCTGAGTATGGAAATGCTACCTCTGGAGTTTTTGACATTCATCTTCGAAAAGGAAATAATGAAAAAAGAGAATATACTTTTCAGGCTGGACTTTTGGGGCTCGATCTGGCGGCTGAAGGTCCTTTTCAAAAAGGAAAGAGTGCCTCCTATCTCATCAATTATCGCTATTCTACCTTAGGACTGTTGGATCAAATTGGCATTTCGATTCAGGATGAAAACGAAAGTAATAATTTTCAGGATCTATCCTTTAAATTTCATTTTCCAACTAAAAAGCTGGGTGATTTTTCTGTCTTTGGCCTTGGAGGATTGAGTAGTTTTAAGGAAGAGCAAGCCAACATTTTTACAGAAAGAGAAGATTATGACATGGGAGTGGTAGGTCTGTCTCATCAACTTTCATTTAACCCCTCTACTTTTTTGAAAACAACTTATGCTCTTTCCGGTACCTCATTAAAAGACGACTTCCAGAGATTTGGTGATGCGGCCTTTGAAGAAAGAGCCGATTTTTCAAAAACTTATAATCGACTGGCTCTTACCCTCCACAAAAAAATCGATGCAAGGCACTTACTTGAAACAGGATTAATTTTAAGCCGCTTTTCTTATAGGTTTAAGGAATCGGTGAAAATCCCTGCCAATGACTTTCCTTTGAATGACTTTGATCTTTTTGATGAAAATGGAGCATCGGGGTCACAGCAGGCCTATGTCTCCTGGAGATATCGGCTAAGTGAACAATTCAGTTTGGTTAGTGGCTTGCATTATTTGCGATTCGACTTAAACAAAGAACAGGTTGTTGAACCTCGGGCCAGCTTAAAATGGAATATTAATCAGAGGCAGACTCTTTCATTAGGTTTTGGACTTCACAGCAGGTTGGAGTCCTTGGAATACTACTTCGCTAATTTCATTAATGAAGATGGTTCAAAAACTCAAAATAATTCGAATTTGGGTTTTACGAGGGCCAGTCATTTTGTAGCTTCTTATAGCCATGATTTGGGTGCTTCAACCACTTTTAAGGCTGAAGCTTATTATCAGAGTCTTTTTGATGTTCCAGTGGCTAATACTGATGATACAGAGTTAGGTAGCTTCTTTTCCACCTTAAATGTTGGAGAAGGGTTTGTGCTCATTCCTTTAATTAATTCAGGGACAGGTACCAATTATGGTTTAGAATTGAGTCTGGAACGGCGTTTTTCCAATAATTATTTCTATCTATTCAATCTAAGTCTTTATAATTCTAAATTCACACCAGCAGATGGTATAGAACGAGATACCCGATTCAATGGAAACTTTGCCTCCAATGCTATTTTTGGAAAAGAATTTTTAGTAGGAAAGAATAAGAAGAACAATATTCTAGGGCTAAATACTAAGATGAATTTTTCTGGAAATAAGAGGCACACACCTATTGATCTGGACCTATCTAGGGAAGCAGGACAAGCCATCCGCCCCATTACCGGATTATTTTCAGAACGCCTGCCAAATTATTTTCGCCTGGATGTGCAACTTAGTTATAGAAAAAACAAACCTGGTTTAACTACAGAGTGGCGATTAGATATTCAAAACCTAAGCAATCGAAATAATGTGATAGGTACTCAATTTTTTAATCCCAATATTGAAACCTTAACCTCTTTTGGAATTGTGCCAGTATTGAGCTATAGGCTTGAGTGGTAAGGAAATTTTAGTAGTTGATATGAAAAATATGATATTTTATATCCTGAGTTTATGGCCTTGTTTTCTATTTGGGCAGGAGGGAAGCATGACCAGGCATTTAGCTACCTTATCTGCCGAGCAGTGGTTAGCGGATATTGATTTTATCTGTGAAAAAGTGGAGCGGCAGTTCTCCACTTTTTCGCCCAACTTAAGCCTCAATTTTCTGAGTGAAGCTGAATTACTGAAAAAGAATATTCAAGACTGGTCTCTTCCCAAAACTCTCCTGGGAATAAGTAGGTTAATGGCCAAGCTTAAGGATGCACATAGTCAGGTCAATTTACTTTTTGATGGAATAGCAGTTTTTGATAAAGTGCCTTTATATTTTTATCACTTTGAAGAAGGTCTGTACATCATCAGTGGTTCACCGGAATATAAAGATATTATTGGGGCTAAAGTTTTAAAAATTGGGCAATATGAAATTAAAGATTTGTGGCCTATAGTAGGCGAGGTGCTATCAGCAGATAATGAAATAGAATTATTGGCCAACGGAGCCTTAATTTTTCAAATACCAGACTTGTTATTTGAATTGGGAATCATTAAAAATAGAAATTATCTGGATTTAGAGGTCGAGCTTTCAGATGGATATTTAAAAAGATGTAAGATACCAAGTCTTTCGAGTGAAAGTATTAAAAATGGCCCTTTATGGATTCATGCCCGGCCTTCCTCCAATCAGTCTGCGTTAAAAAGAATTGGTAACCAAAATTATTTTTATCAGTTTTTTGAAAAGGAAGATATTCTTTACTGCTTTTTGGGTAGCAATAAAGATGAGAAAGGACAATTCAGTTTGAAAAAATTTTTCAAGAAAATGTTCAAAAAATTAGATGAGCACAAACCTGAAAAATTATTGATAGACTTAAGGAGTAATTCTGGTGGTGATTATACAAAAAGTAAACCTTTAATCCAGGGTTTACAAAAACGCCCATTTATTAACCAAAAAGGCAAACTTTTTATAGCTACCAGTAGGCATAGTTATTCTGCCGCCATTATTACAGCGGCATTTCTTAGAAAACAAACTGAAGCCACCCTAATTGGTGAGCCAGGACGTTCTAACCCTAACCAAACTGATGATGCCCATTTCTTTGTTTTACCAAACTCCAAACTGACTTTGGGCCTCACCATTAAGGTTCATAAGCATCTTCCTGAATTACAGGATTTGGATTATCTTCCTGTAGATATTCTAATAAGACCTGATTTTAGGAGTTATCAGAAATGGAAAGATCTCATTTTTGATTATGTGAGAAAATTTTAGAGTAAATAAGATGACTATTGATGGAGCTTCCTTATTACTATTTGCTGCCATTTTTAATGGCCTGGCCAGCTTAGTCATCTGGCTATTAGGCCGGCCTTTTATCAAAAAAACTAAGACACTGTGGCTTTTGGCATTACTAATTGCGGTTTTGTTGTTTCTTACTGAACAGTTTTTCAGACAAACAAAATTAATTGATCAATTTCCTTTTATATTATTTATCAGCACCCCCGTTTTTTTCTCTTTTTTGCCTATGATTTATTGTTTTCAAAGAAAAATAAGGGAACAAAAAACAAGGGCGGCTTTTCATTTTATCATTCCTTTAGCTGTTTTAATTATTATGTTTCCTACCTATAGGATGCCGGCTGATGAGAAATTAGCAATGTACTATAATCCGGATGTTATGGACCCACCCTGGATTGTGATTTTTTATGTACTATATTGGCTGGTTTACATTTTCTTTATTTTTAAGTATCAAAGGCGATACGCTAATGCTTTAAAAGCAGAACAATCTGATAATAGTATTGAAAAAGATATTTTTTCAAATTCCCTTATATCTATCGTCGGATGGTTCAGTCTGATTTTTCCACTAACCATTTCTATTCAGTATTTAGGATTAGAACAAGATCTTTACAATAATTTGCAAAAAGGCTTGTATCTAATATTTTCAATGTCAGCTCACTTTTTTCTATTTATTTTTCTCAGTAATAAGGAAAAGATAATTCCAAGCATCAAAATATCCTTACCTGTTGAAGCGGCTTTGCCCAAGGATTTGAAAGGAAAGATGAATTTTTTGTCCCAAAAAATGGAGGTAGACAAATTATTTTTGGATCCGGATCTTAGCCTTTCGGTTTTAGCCAAAAAGATTGGGTGGAGTAGGACCGAGTTATCAGTCATCATCAATAAAGGCTTTCAGAAAAATTTTTATGATTTCATCAATACCATGCGAGTAGAGGAGGTAATCAGAAAATGGAATAATAAGGAACATCATAATTATTCCCTGGATTATATTGTCAAACAAGCTGGTTTTAAAAGTTACACTTCCTTCTATCGGGTTTTTAAAAAAATAAAAGGGCTATCTCCTACTCAATTTCTAAAATCCTTAAACAATTAGTAGATGTGCAAATTAGTAAATGTGCAGATTAGTAAATGTGCAGATTTTTTTCCCAATTTACACATCTACACATCTACACATCTACACATCTACACATCTACACATCTACACATCTACATTACACTGAATCCTAGGTAAACTAATTTTATTGAAAAAATCTTGGAGAGGCCTTTATTTGCAAATTAAAAAATGAAGGATTACCTGGTATTATTATTATTAACACCCACAATTTTTATTGCGAATGCACAAAATTTTAAGCCGGACATTTTAGCAACCATCATTGAAAAGGCCAAAACTAGCCATTCTGATGCATTGATCATTTATCAGGATGGTAAATTACTACATGAGGATTATTATGGAAATGACAATAAACCAGTTTATATAGCATCTGCTGGCAAATCACTGGTGAGTATGGCTATTGGCAAATTGCTGGATGATGGTTTAATAGACTCTTTGGATCAGCCTATTCATACTTTTTTTCCGGAGTGGCGGCAAGGACAAAAAAAGAACATTACCATTAGGATGTTGTTGAATCATACCTCAGGCTTACAAGACTTTCCTAATGCAAGTTTAGAGTTAGAACCTGCTCCTGACTGGCAGGTAGAAAATGTAATTCAATTGGCCCTTTCAGCAGAGCTTCAGTCCAAACCAGGCCAGCATGTTTTTTATAGTAATAAAGCCACAGCACTACTAGGTGGAATTATTGAAAAAGCCTCAGGAAAACGAATGGACGATTATTTCCGAGAGGCTTTTTTTGACAAAATGGACATTACTGAATACGACTGGATTAGGGACAAATCAGGAAACCCGACTGCTCATGGAGCATTTGTAATAAGGCCAGCAGATTTATTAAAATTTGGAGAAGTAATGCTTAATGAAGGCAGATATAAGGGAAAAAGAATTCTTAGCTCCCAGTGGATCAACGAATCTACCCAACAGGCTGGATCGGAACTAATTCCTCTTTGGGGATACTTATGGTGGAGGTTACCTGCCTGGGGAAAGAGAATCATCGATGGGGAGATAATTTCCGAGTGGAATGTAGAACAACTGGATCCCGAATTAATAGTTCAACTAAGCCCTTTAAAAGGTAAACCTTATGAAAGCCGGGAAGCTTTTAATACCGCTTTGAAAAAGCAGCTGGGTGAAGATTGGCTTTCCATTCTTAGGGAAAAAATTCCTCACTATATTCGGGTCAGTAAACGGATTTTTTCTAAAGAGCAAATAGGTTTTTATGCAAGTGGGCATAGAGGAAATTACCTGGTTGTCATTCCTGAACATAAAATCGTGGCAGTAAGATGTGCTGGCCCACAAGGCTTTAATTATAGTACTGACTTTTTTAATGATTTTGTTGACTTAATTGGAAAATTAGGGAATTAACAAATTCGGATTCTTGAAAATTTAATTATTTCATCCTTAAAATAGAGAGACAGATAGAGACAGGTAGAAATATGTAGAGACAATTTGTCTCTATCTATCTCCAGTTGTCTCTAATTGTCTCAATTGATAAAGAAGAATTAGACGCTTTTTTTATCCTGAAAAACCTAAGCCTCTTTTTCATATTCTTTTATCTCCTTCAAAAACTCTTGTGCTTTTTGCAATTGTTTATCTGGGAATTTCAGTAAAATCCAAACCATAAGCAGGGCGATCAAAATACTACCTAGAATCAAATATTTCCACATAGGAAATAATTCAAAAAGATCCAGGCCCAGAAAGGATTTAGAAGCTACAATGGCGAATAAAACAAAAAACACCGGGATAAGTACCAACAGACTCCGAATCTCTCTCCGCTCAAATAATTGGAATCTGGCAACCCTCTTTTGGGCTTCTGCAAGAGGTAGTCGATAATTAATAGTTTGGATTTGTCTCCATTTATAGATACCCCAAATTAATCCTAAAATGGCATACAGTCCAAGGAGGGCTGCACTGATAGCAAATGGCGCTTCCTGCCAGTGATCAACCATAAAGCCGACAATACAAATCCAAAATATACCGTAAGATATGGTTTCGAATATGGCGGTAAACTTATATTCCCCCAGTAAAGAATGTGTTTTTTTAAGACTAACTTCTTTTAGAAGAAGGGTATTTACTTTCCACTGATTGGGATTGGTCTTATTGGATTCCTGCCAAACATTTTTTAATTCCTGTATTTCCATAATTTATACTTTATTTAATGAGGTTCAAAAACTGATTAATTTATTTGTTAGGCGTAGCGGTTTGAGCTACTTTTTTTCTTAATTGATTTTTGATTCGGTTAATTTTGCTGGCCACATTGGTTTTGCTTAGGCCACAGATTTCTGCTATTTCATCGTAATTATAATCCTCTAAATAGAGCAACATGATGGCTCTGTTTAGCTCATTCAATTCGTAGATCATTTCATAAAGAAGTTGAAGCCGAGGATTTTCTTCCACTTTTTCTTCTTTATAGCTGACCAGGGATTCTTCCCAATTGACGGGAAACTCCTTTCTTTTAATGGCTTTTCTGTGATTAGAGATTGCTACGTTCAATGCAATTCGATAGGTCCAGGTAGAAGCCTTAAACTTTGGATTAAATTTTGGGAAGGCTTTCCATAGTTGAATGATAATCTCCTGAGCCAGGTCTTCCCGTTCTTGGGAGCTTTGGCAATAAGTTTGGCAAACCTTAAAAACAATGCCCTGATTGTTTTTTAAAAAATTATCAAAACTATCTTTTGACCTTGAGTTCATTATTGATGTCTACTTGATTCATCTTACTATTCGCAAATAAGGGAGAAAAAATCACACTTAGGAAAAAAAAATAGTGATTGCTTTGTGAAACTGCCGTTTTGAAGAGGGAATAGGAGAGAATGCTATAATAATTTTTAAAATATGTTAGTTTTTACTTTTACTTTTTTAAAAAATACCCGATCTTACGATTAGACTTAAAGTCAAGAACTTGTTATTACCTAATTAAAACACCTATACCCCAGATGAAACAGAAAATTAATTCCTGCTTTATTCTATTATTTCGACAAATTCATAGTCGAAAAATCAGAAATATTCCAATCGCTTCAACTCTTGAGAAGGCTGCCAAATTTGCATTGAAAAACTTCAATTCTAAATTAAATCCAATTGTAGCCTTTAAATTTTCAGATGTAATAATTAGCGTAAAATCAATTCAATATCCTTTATTTTCCCTTAACCTGATTAGGCTATTACAGGCAGATAATTAATATCGGCTGAGTATTTAATTTCTTAAATAAGAGAGGCCTAATGAATGCAGTTTTGACAATAAAGGCTTTGCCAGGTGTGGATTATGAATATAAAAGGCGTGATAAATGCCTTATACGGTTTGAAAATGATGCAAATTATTGATTTAATTTTTCATATATATTAAAATATACAAGTGATGAATGTTTTTAAAGCTTTTTGCCAGTTCATTATTGGATTAAGCATAATAGGTTCATTGAGTGGATATTCGACTTCGATAAAAGAAAAAATTGGAGCGCTCACCTTTATTAATAATGATTCCCTTGCAGCGGAATTACAGGCTATTATGGATTCACAAACAGTTACGCGAATTGCGGACCTTGATTTTGGAGGGGTAAGTGCTTCTATAATCACTCCGGAACATCAATTTGATGTTTTTACTGGACAGGCAACTCCAATTATTCCTATGGATGCATCCACCAAACTAGGCGCATCTAATGTAGTGCAAGCCTTTTTAGCCACCTTGACTTTGGCTATGGAGCAAGAAGGAACCTTATCGGTTGATCAGACAATTGGTGATTTTATTAATTTAGGAAACTTAAATATTTCGCAAACCACTCCTATTGAGCAGTTACTTAACCATACCAGTGGTATTGCAGACTTCACAGCAGATCCAGACTATGAAGATCAGGTGTTGTTTGATGCCAATAAGGCCTGGACTCCAATCGAGTTAATTAACAATTTTGTTGGGCCTCCTTCAGCAGCAGATTCATTCTCTTATTCCAATACAAACTATTTAGTTTTGGGATTAATTCTGGAAGAAGCTAATGGTCCCGAAACTCTACAGGAAACTTTTGATCGTTTAATTGCTACTCCCGCAGGCTTATCAGGTATTGAATTTTTTGGAGCCAGCGATCCATCTAATTTCGGCCCCTTATTTTCGGATGTTTCCGGTTTTGGTGTTCCACAACAATTGTGTCCTAATATCTCAAAATATAGTGGGGCTTCTTATGCAGGTAACCTAATTGGTACTCCCAATCAGTTTGTTAAATTTGCTGACCAGTTAGCCAAAGGAAATATCGTTTCAGAAGATAATTATAAAAGACTTCTTGGGTTCATGGATATTTCTGGTCGATTAAGTAATCGATTTGGGAAAGGGGTTGAAAATTTCCTTTTAGAAATAGACAATGAGGATGTCAATTTTTTCGGGCATATTGGGAAAATTAATAATGTATCTGTTTTGTTATTTAATAAAGCTGCCGAAACAGGAATATTTTTGTCCACCAATAATAACCAGGCAGCTGAAAGTGAAGTTTTGGAATTGGCCAGGCGATTATTAGATGTAGTGATTGAGGAGACAGCTATCCCAATTACAAATGAAACCCCATTGGCGTTTTTTACTGCTGACCCAAGTTTTGGAACAGCTCCATTATCAGTCAATTTTGATGCTTCAAATTCTGTGGATATAGAAGAACCAATTAGTGCCTATGAATGGGATTTTGGTGATGGCACCCAAGGCAGTGGAATGCTTGTGAATCATACCTATAAAGCAGGAGGAGATTTTACAGCAACACTTATCGTTAAAGATTCGGAAGGAGCATCAGATACTACTTCTCAGATTATAAATGTAGAATCATTAATTCCAACTATTGAAGGTTTTGATTTGATAGCGGCTGATGGAACTGTACTTAAATCAGATTTACAAGATGGTGATATTATTGATCCCAGTGAGTTCCCTACTACTGAATTTAATATTCGTGCAATTATAGACCCTGATGTTGAGGTCAGAAGTGTGGAATTTGATTTAAGAGGACAGGTTGCCAGGAGAAGATTTGATCATCATGCACCCTTTGATTTGTTTGGTACTGGTGCTGCGCAAGAATTAAGAGCCAATGTAAATATCTTAGATGCCACTCCTTATTCTAGATCGAGAGGCCTTGGAGTGAAAGGTGTAAGGCGAACTTTAAGATTTATTGTGGTCGGCCCCAGGATTCAAACGGTAACATTAGAAGTTGAAACAGACGGAAATGGAAGCGCCTATGTTATACCTCGCAGGGAAGAATATTCTATAGGGGAAAGAGTTAATTTATTTGCAATTCCTAACGAAGGATTTATTTTTGATAACTGGACTGATGGGGATGGCAATGTTATCAGCAATACCGCTCTACTAACGGCTACACTTACTATGAACTCTACTTTTAGAGCTAACTTTGTAGAGGGAGATTTATTTTTAAGAGGCAATACCGCCCTAACGGATCCAAGACAGGCTTTGGATATTTCTAATCTAGAAAATAGCCCTGTTGGGAGTGGTGATTTTAACCCAAACACAATCTTTGTATACCCTAACCCTGTTGTGACAAAACAATTAAATTTGATTTTTCGAGGAAAGAAAGCAGACTTGATGCGGGTTCAAATTTATGATGTTTTGGGTAAATCAGTCTTCTCAAAGAAATTAGAAAAAATACATTCTGGAGAGCAGATACAATTCGATCTAAATGAAAGCAATTTGGGAGCTGGAACTTATATTTTACAAGTTCAGATAGACGCGGAGCAACCTTTATATCAAGAACTAATAATACAAGGACAATAAATTAAACCTAACAAAACCCTGCTTGACAGGGTTTTGTTAGGCCATAATAGCCAAGTCAAAATAAAATTAAGTTTATAAAACTTTTCCTTTAACCAGAGAACCTTCTAGTTCTACATCTGCCCATTGCCAGGCCTTTTCAAATCGATCTAAAACCGATTTGGCTTCCTGATTTTTGCCTTGCTTCAAGAGGCTTTGGTATAAACCATTCAATGCAAAACCTGTTTCGGGAAAAAGCTCCAGATCACGTAGGTATAAGGCTTCAGCTTCAGCATAAAGGCCTGCATCCAAAAGCACATTGCCAAGGTGATGACGTACTGAGAAAAACCAATCTGGCGGCTCATTATAATTTAGATTGTCCTCCATTTCTATTGCCTGGTTAAGAAGTTTTTGGGATGCTTCATACTCCCCTTGACGATACAGTATTTCGCCTTCTAAAACCAAATCGGCAATTTTTACCAGCTCCAGACAGTTGTTGATGTCCCATACAGTTACTTTAGCAATTGACTCATCTTTACTCAGTTCTTTTACCTCAGCCAACTCTTTTTGTGCACTTTCCAGGTCATTTTTAGCAGCATAAGCCATTCCACGGGCATAATGCCAGATGGCAGTAGGGTATTTTAATTCTGGATCAGGCTTAGATTCCTGTAGTATCTCTTCCCATTGTGCAAATTTTACTTGTATGTACCAGGGAATGGTATAATAATGCTGAATGGTGCCCCATCCCTCTTCTTTCATAAGTTCGGTATCCAATACATCAACCATTTTTTGGGCTGCATCAATAGCGGTAAATCCATCTCCCTCTAAAGCAGCTGTTGCTGCCAGGAAATGATAATTATGTGGAAAATAGGCCAAAGGATAGGCTCCCGCCGCATGACAAGCACTTACATAAACACTGTCCACCTCAATGGCTTTAAAATTGGCTATACTTCCTTCGTGATAATGGCCAGAGCGAATATATATATGAGAAGGCATATGTACTAAATGACCTGCCTGAGGAAATATTTCAGGTAATATTCTGGCGCTTTCTAATCCATCCTCGGGATTATGAGAAGCTTCTACTGCGTGAATATATAAATGGTGAGCTACTGCATCATTATTATTTTTAGAAAGGATGTCTCCTAAAACATCCAGGATTTCCTGTGTCCAGGGCTGAGCTTCTCCATTCTTTTTCCACAAATCCCAGGGATGTAAATCCATCAAAGATTCAGCATACAAACCAGCAATCATAACATCATCCGGATATTTTTGATATAATCCTTTTAATGCACTGGCATAATCTTCACTTTCGGGTGTTAATTCTTCTGTTGGATTTTTGGGGTATCTGGTAGCCATGGCTGAAATAAGATCCTGTTCTTTGGGACTTACTGAATTTTGCAATTCCTGAGCTTTGGAAATCATTTCCTGGGCAATGTCATATACTGTAGGATCCATTCCTGCATTATAATTGGGGCCTAATACATAGGCCCATCCCCAGAAGGCCATTGCACAATTGGGATCTTCGATTGTTGCCTGTCGGAATGACCTGGCTGCCTCAGCATGATTAAATCCTGCCGCTAAAACCAATCCCTGGTCAAAATATTGCTGTACCCGTTCATTATCTGTAGTAATTGGATAGCTGTATCCATTGGTCAATCCTTCGAACAGAGGAGCTGTTTTATCGTCAAACAATTCTAAAGCATCACCGATTTTGGGAGCACACATGACCCGAGGAGGGGCTGGAAGTGTAGAAATTTCTTTGTTAATCTCCTGGTTTCTAGGAGAACATGCAGCCATCACCAATATGACCACTAAAATTATCAATTGTCTCATCATTGATTTTTTGTTGTTTTCAATTAAATGGGTTTAAAAAATATTTAGAAGTAAATCTGTCGCCGACCGGCCACAGATTTACTTCTAATTGGGTTCTAACAAACCAATATAGATTACACAATATTATGTCTATAAGTCAAAATAATGTCATTAACATGAGTCATCAGTCAAATAACTTTAGTGACTTCCTAATTTAAATTAGTATTGGGAAAAGCTTTTCAAATGGAGAGAAGTAAAATTTTTAAGCCAAAGGATTTAGACTAATGGCAAATCTGCTTGATTTTTTGTAGAAAATTTAGCTACCTGGCCCCTTTTCTTAGTGGTTCGCAATGGAAGGGAGTTAATACCAACAAGATGATCAAATAAATTATTGAGCTGAAGTGGTCAGCTTCAACTCAATAATTAGAATTATCCTTCTAGTTCTCGTTGGATCGATTCAAGATAATCAACAATAAGCTCAATTTTTTCTTTGACCTTCTTGTTGGATTCTAATCCTTCAGATTCCTTAAACGTTTTTCCCCAGATGGGCATTTCCTGGTTTCGGTGACCCTGAAGAGTGGACCGACCGTCTATGATTTTAATAATTTCATTTCTAGGGAATTCCCCATTTCTTCTGACTGCAATAAGGCTTAAATCCAGGGGAACAGATTTTAGGACTTCTGCCATAGGGCCTGCCTCATTTTGGTTGCCGTGGCAAATTTGACAATAGGAGATATACATGTCTTCTCCTGAGGCTGCTGCTACAGCATTTTCTGTTGTTCCCTGATTTTGACATGCCCACGCCAATAATAAGGTGCCAAAAATGACGTAAATAATGAATTTTCTGATTGAAAAAACCTCCTTTTTCATAGCTATTAAGATTTCTATGGTTAAAGGTGATCAGGGAATTTTCAATACTAATGCTAAAGTAATATAGTTATTAAAGAGAATGGTGACAATGATGTTTGTCAATCCTGGTGAGTACTTTTCTTTCTTTAAGGTTTGATGACGATCAGGCGTTTAGTACTTATTGTTTTACCTCTTTCATCAATGAGACTGTACAAATAACTACCTTTTCTTAAACCTGCAATGTTTATTTTTTCAGTACGGTGTCCATCAATATAGTATGTTTTACTCCATTCTTCTAATCCTAAAATATTGAGGATAACCAGCTTGTAGTTACCAGGTGGAAGGTTAGTAAATTCAAACCTGGCATTTACAATAGCAGGATTCGGGTAAGCATAGATGGCGGGCTTGGCCTTTCCAACCTCCTGTACATTGGAGCTGCTGCTTCTAGCCTTATAATTGATATTGAGTAATTGTTTTTCCTCACCGTCCATGTAAGCAATGGCAATTGGGTTTTTTGATTCGTTGCTGTGGTAGTAATAAGAAATAGTGTATTGATTGCCCAAGTTTTTAGAGTCACTCAGAAGATCGGTAACATTTTGCCAGGGAAGTCTTCCTACTCTGGCTTCTATCTGTATGGTACGTGCTTCCTGTCTGCGTTCCCTTAAAACATCATAAATGCCTCCGGGGATGAGTAAGGTTCCCCAGCCATCGACATAATCTTGCCGGTCATAAGTAAGAGTGATCCGGATAGAATCAGGGGTGAAAGGGAGTTCGGAGAATTCATTTTTTGGTAAATCTTCTAAAGCAAGACGATAACTAACTATACTTTCTGACTGATATCCATCCTGATATCTTAAAGGAGCTCTTCGTTCAATTAAAGGGGGATCAAAGTAGGTTATCTGGTTCAAGCCTAGTTCAAGGGGATCATCTCCTGCCATTCCCAACAGAGTAATAGACCGCTGACCAATTAAATAAAACCCAAGTTGATCTTCCTTAAGCATAACCGCTGCATTGGCTTTGGGAAAGTACTTGTGTTCTGCAAAAAAATTGGCGGGCAAAATATCCATCTGTCTGGCAAAAGGGGACTGTAAGGTGCTAAAATCCCATCGATTACTTTTTCCTGCTTCTTGGATACGAATGTTGTTGGGTAAATAGTCGATATGAGTGTATAAGGTATCTCCTATCGAGGGAAAACTTTTAGAAGTTATCACCGGCTGGCCATCAGAAAGGAATGGTAAACTAAAAGCTAAAAAAAATAAAAAATACTTCATACAGTAGTCGCCCTTTGCTTGAATCGATAAAACACACTACAAATTTAGTAGAATACTCTTGAATTCAAGGAATATTTGTCTTTTTTGAGATCTGTAAAATTGTTGGATAAGCTAATGAAAGGCCTGTAAGCCTACCAATTTTTGATATTCCCCTGCTTTTTTTAACAAATCTAAATGAGTACCTCTTTCAATAATTTTTCCGTCCTTTAGAACGACAATTTCATCGGCATGTTGTATGGTTGAAAGGCGATGTGCGATTACAATTGAAGTTCTTTCCTGCATTAGTTGGATGAGGGCCTCCTGGACTAGTTTTTCGGATTCTGAATCCAGGGAAGATGTTGCCTCATCAAGAATTAATATGGGTGGGTTTTTGAGAATAGCTCTGGCAATGGTTAATCTTTGTCGCTGGCCTCCACTTAATTTCATGCCTCTATCTCCTATATTGGTATTATACTGTTTTTCAGTACTCATGATAAAGTCATGAGCATTAGCCACTTTAGCAGCATGGATGACTTGTTCTTTGGTGACCCCTTTTTTACCAAAAACTATATTATTAAATATGGTATCATTAAATAATATGGCTTCCTGTGAAACAATACCCAAAAGAGACCTTAAATCTGCAATTTTATATTCTCTAATGTCCTTATCATCGATTAAAATAGCGCCCTCCGTAACATCAAAAAACCGTGGCAGTAAATCCACGATTGTAGACTTGCCAGCTCCTGAAGGTCCTACTAATGCAATAACTTTTCCTTTAGGTATATCGAGATTGATTTTTTGCAAAACTGGACCATCTTCTTCACGGTAGGAAAATCCTACATTCTTATAAATAACTCCTTTCTTTAATTCATTTAAAGGTAGAGCCTCTGGATGCTCGCTAATATTCGAAGGAGCATCTAATATTTTCTCGACGCGATTAATGGCTGCAATCCCTTTTTGTATGTTGTAAAAAGCTTTGGAGAAAGACTTTGCAGGTTCAATAACATTGTAAAAAGCAAAAATGAAAACAATAAATGTGGAGGCATCTAATGCTCCGCTGAAAACCTGACGAGAGCCATACCATAAAAGGACCGCTACAACAGAAATTCCCAAAAACTCAGAAAGGGGAGAGGACAGATCTCTTCGCCATAATAAACGAGTTAAAATCCGACGATACTCATTGTTTTCTGTGTCAAATTTTTGTTCCTGGTATTTTTCAGCGGTAAAGCCTTTAATTATTCTCAGACCAGATAAGGCCTCTTCAATGATAGAAACCAGTATTCCTAATTTCTCCTGTACAACAGAAGAAGTTTTCTTTAGTGTCCTGCCAATACCTCCTATAACAAAGGCTGTAAATAAAATTAGAATAAATACAAAAATTGTTAAGGAGGGGCTTACATAAATCATAAAAATTAATGCTCCAATAATGATTAGAGGCTCCCGGAAAAAAGCTTCCAGAACATTTAAAATACTGGCCTCAATTTCTTGTACATCAGTTGTGACCCTGGACATAATGTCTCCTTTCCGCTCCTCAGAAAAATATCCCAGGGGCAGAAATAATAATTTGCTAAATACTTCACTTCTCACATCACGGATGATTCCATTCCTCACAGGAGCCAGGAAGAACAAGGCGAGGTAACGAAACAGGTTTTTGAGAAAAAAAGTGCTTACGATGGCTATACATACATAGACCAATGCACTCTCCCTTCCTTGTTGTTCTATAAGCTGACTTAATTGATAATTGGCGAAAAGAACAATACTATTGATGTCCAAACTTAGTTCCGGGCGGACAGTGACAGCTTCTGTTTGTTCAAAAAGGATTTCTAAAAATGGTTGAAGGAGGGGAATACTAATAACCGTAAAAATGGCAGTAAGAACATTACTAAATACACTTAAACCAACCTTCCACTTATACTTTTTTAATCGGCTAAGCAGTCTCCAAAAACTGTCCATGACTTTTAGTTAATAGTAGTTAGTTGATAGTTGTTAGTTGATGGAATGGACTAACAACTATCAACTATTAACCAACAACTAGATTACTTTTCTGGTTTTTTTAGATCGAAATCATTTAAAAATCCAGTATGGAAATCACCGTTTCTGAAGTCTTCATTTCTCATCAATTGCTGATGAAAAGGTACGGTAGTTTTGATACCCTCGATGATAAACTCATCCAGAGCACGCTCCATTTTGGTGATACACTCCTCTCTTGTACGAGCCCTGCATATTAGTTTGGCAATCATAGAGTCATAGTTTGGAGGGATGATATATCCCGCATAAACGTGGGTGTCAACACGTACACCATGGCCTTTTGAAGAATGAAAAGAGGTTATTTTCCCTGGAGATGGTCTAAAATTATTAAAGGGATCCTCGGCATTTATTCTACATTCTATAGCATGTGCTGTGGGAATATAATTAATACCGGTAATCGGTTCCCCGGCGGCAATTTTAATCTGTTCTTTAATAAGGTCATGGTCAATGACTTCTTCTGTAACAGGATGTTCAACCTGGATACGTGTGTTCATTTCCATGAAGTAAAAGTTGCGGTATTTGTCTACCAGAAACTCTACTGTTCCTACACCTTCATAATCAATGGCGGCACCTGCCTGGATAGCGGCAGCTCCCATTTCTTCCCTTAATTCGGTGGTCATGAAAGGGGAGGGGCATTCTTCCACTAATTTCTGATGACGGCGCTGGATGGAACAATCTCTTTCCGAAAGGTGAACTACAGTGCCCTGCTGGTCTCCAGCTATCTGAAACTCGATATGGCGAGGCTCTTCGATGAATTTTTCAATGTAAATACCATCATTACCAAAAGAAGCTTTTGCTTCCTGGCGGGCTTTATTCCAATTATCTTCGAACTCGCTTTCTTTCCAGACAATTCGCATTCCTTTACCACCTCCGCCAGCGGTAGCTTTTATTATTACGGGGTAGCCAATATCTTTTGATATTTTTTTACCACTTTTTACATCTTTCACCAGTCCATCAGATCCAGGTACGACGGGTACACCCGCCTTGATCATGGTTTCTTTGGCAGTGACCTTATCTCCCATTTTTCTGATTTGCTCGGGAGTAGGGCCGATGAATTTGATACCATATTCGGCACAAACCTCGGCAAAATCAGCATTTTCAGCCAAAAAGCCATAACCTGGATGAACGGCATCAGCGTTGGTAATTTCAACTGCTGCCATGATTCGAGGGATACTCAAATAGGATTCTGAAGAAGGTGGAGGGCCTATACATACTGCTTCATCTGCAAAGCGAACATGTAAACTTTCACGATCGGCAGTGGAATATAAAGCCACTGTTTGAATGCCCATCTCTCTACAAGTACGTATGATCCTTAGTGCAATCTCTCCTCGATTGGCAATTAGTATTTTTTTGAACATAATTCTCTTTTAAGCTTGTGATCTGTGCCTATTTAAGCATTGGGATCAACTAAAAATAATACCTGATCATATTCAACGGGCTGCGCATCTTCCACTAATACTTTTACTATTTTGCCCGCAATTTCCGACTCGATTTCATTGAATAACTTCATTGCTTCAACAATACAAACTACTGCTCCTACCTCAACCGTATCACCAACCTTTGCATAGGGTGGTTTTTCTGGTGAAG
Source organism: Saprospiraceae bacterium (assembly GCA_028285545.1). Classification (GTDB taxonomy): domain Bacteria; phylum Bacteroidota; class Bacteroidia; order Chitinophagales; family Saprospiraceae; genus JANQPA01. The sequence goes on from JANQPA010000017.1 coordinate 77,792, forward strand.
ATGAGCGATAAAATGTTCCGACAATAGGAGATTTAATTTCCAAATATTGTCCTTCATTAGCAGCAGAGGAATCTTTTTCTGCTGGTTTTTCCGCTATAGGAGCTGCCGCTGCCGGAGGAGGCGTTGGCTGCGATGTCGGATGCTGTACGGGAGGCATCGCTACAAATGGGGGAGCTGATGAAATTTCCCTGCCAGAAGCAGCATTAAAATGTTTGGTTTTTATAGATAGCCTAAATTCCCCGTCTTTGATATTAAATTCTGCAATATCAGAATCATCAATTAATTTGATCAGTTCTTGAATTTCCTTGAAGGTCATAGGTTACTTTTTTACACGTTCCATATAAGATCCTGACTTCGTTTCTACCTTGACAAGATCGCCCGTATTAATAAATAAAGGTACACGTACTTCGGCTCCGGTTTCAACTGTTGCCGGCTTGAGCGTATTAGTAGCGGTATCTCCTCTAACTCCGGGCTCAGTATAGGTGATTTCCAAAACTATATACTGAGGCATCTCTACTGTTAAAGGAGTATTATTTTCGGTATTATAAAGTACATCTACCTGAGAACTTTCTTTTAAAAACTGAGGACTTTCCAGCATTTTTTCTTCCAATGAAACTTGTTCGTAAGTTTCATTATCCATAAAATGGTAGCCCATATCATCATTATACAAATATTGGAATTTTCTTCGTTCTACACGAACTACATCGATTTTATGGCCAGCAGAAAAGGTATGGTCTAGGACCCGGCCATTGGTCATACTTTTAATTTTAGTACGGACAAAAGCTGCTCCTTTTCCTGGCTTAACGTGCTGAAATTCTACTATTGAATAAATATCGTGATTTAATTTAATGCATAATCCATTACGGATATCTGAAGTGTTTGCCATTATTCTTCTTTATGAGTAAAAAAAAAGCTTTGCAAAGATAGGAAAAATTGACTTTTGTAAAATAATAGCTCTTTATTATCAACTCAACTAACAAGCATAACGAGACTTGGTTTTCGAGTTTGAAAAAATAATGAGCTACTATTGATCCTAAGTGTCCACCAAAATGGGACATTTATAAAAGACTTTCTTTTTATCCTACTTTTATTCCAGTAAAATGTGCTACTTGTTAGTAAGCCCATTTAAGGTAAATAGCACCCCAGGTAAACCCACCACCAAATGCAGTAAGGATGATATTGTCTCCTTTATTAAGTTGACTTTCCCAGTCATGCAAACATAGAGGCAAGGTTCCAGCTGTTGTATTGCCGTATTTATGGATATTAACCATAACCTTTTCCATCGGAAAATCAGCTTGTCTAGCCACCGTTTCAATAATTCTCTTATTTGCCTGATGTGGAACCAACCAACTGATATCGTCTATTGAAAGGTGATTTCTTTCCATAACCTGGGTAACTACATTGGACATTCCGGTGACGGCTGCTTTAAAAACAGGACGACCATTTTGGTAAACATAATGCGCCCTCTGATCTACCGTCTCATGTGAAGCTGGATATCGTGATCCTCCAGCTTTTTGATACAAATATTGTGCTCCTACACCATCACTTCTGTGGATGGCATCAATAATTCCGTCGCCATCAGTACTGGGTTCTAATAGGACGGCACCCCCTCCATCACCAAAAATGACGCAGGTAGTACGATCAGTATAATCAATGATGGAAGACATTTTGTCAGCACCAATGACCAATACCTTTTTATGAGCCCCGGATTCAATAAACCTTGCACCTGTTGTTAAGGCATATAAAAAACCTGAACAGGCAGCACTAATATCATAACAGAAGGCATTTTTGATACCTACCGCATCCGCAACTAGGTTTGCTGTATCTGGAAATAACATATCCGGAGTGACGGTAGCAAAAATGACCAATTCAATTTCTGAAGGATCGGTGTTGGTTTTTTCTAAAAGCCCTTGTACTGCTTTTGTTCCAATAACTGAAACCCCTTGTCCTTCTCCTTTTAGAATGTGGCGGGTTTTAATGCCTGTACGAGTGGTTATCCATTCATCTGTGGTTTCCACCATGGTCTCCAACTCCTTATTAGTGAGTACATACTCCGGTACCCAGGCGTTAACGCCCGTAATTGCAGCGCGTATTTTTGTCATAATGATTTTTCACTTTTGACGATGGGTAGGGCTGATTAACTGACCCTGCGAGGGCTTGTATGCCAGGCGTTTCCCAGCATTTTAAATTATTGTTTACCACCCAAAGCCTTCATACCTGATTTTTCTTGTTGCCAAAAACGAGAAATATAATCTCTAGTCAATTTGGCTAAGCAAATTTTAAAAATTGCAGCCAAGGTAAAAAAAATGTTTTAGAGCATCATTCTTCCTTTGTTTCTTTCTCTAAATCAAAGCCTTCCACTTCATACTCCTTATATGAAATAGCTAATAGTCCCAAAAAGGTTAGTAAACCATTAAGCGCAAGAATAGTATATCCAAATTGAAAGCCAAATAAGAATCTGGCAGAATTTACATCAATGAAATAGGAGATTACTGGCGCAAGGATACATACTGGGATGACAAACTTCTCCCGTACTTTCAAACGGGTCAACAAGCCAAAAGCAAAAAGACCCAATAAGGGACCATAAGTATAACTTGCAGCCTTAAATAACTCACTGATGACCGCATCATTACTCAAAGAATTAAAGATGATGATGGTTAAAAATAGTATAGCCGAAAAGGCAATATGGACAAAAATTCTTGTTTTAGTCTTCTTTTCTTCATCTTCCCGCTTTTGGAAATCCAAAAAATCTACACAAAAAGAAGTAGTCAGAGCCGTCAAAGCGGAATCTGCACTGGAATAGGCAGCTGCAATAAGGCCAAGAATAAAGATTAAACCTATATATGGGGATAAATGCTGAAGAGCAATTGTCGGAAATAATTGGTCAGATTTAGCAGGGAGTTCGATCCCAACCTGACTAGAATATATGTACAAAATGGCACCTAGACTTAAAAACAACAAATTGGCAAAAACCAAAATAATGCTAAAAGTAAACATGTTCTTTTGAGCGTCGCCTATATTTTTACAACTCAGGTTTTTTTGCATAATATCCTGATCTAAACCCGACATGACAATGGCAATCAACGCTCCACTTAAAAATTGTTTAAAGAAATTATTGGGGTCATTCCAGCCATTTTCAAAAAAGAACATTTTAGAATATTCACTTTGGTTCAGCATTTCAACCAGGCCGCCAAGATTGGTCTCTAAGGACTGGGCGATGGCAAAAATGGTAAGCACCACAGCTAGAAGCATACTAACAGTTTGTATGGTGTCCGTCCACACAATCGTTTTGATACCCCCGCGAAAAGTGTACACCCAAATTAGCAGGATAGTAGCCAATACTGTTATGAAAAAGGGGATGCCTAAGGGCTCGAAAACAAACTTTTGAAAAACAATAGCAATTAAATAAAGTCGAAAAGCAGCTCCGATCGTCCTGGAAAGCAGGAAAAACCCAGCTCCTGTTTTATAAGCAAAAAAGCCTAGCCTTTTTTCAAGATATTCATAAATAGAAACCAACTTTAGGCGATAGTACAAGGGCATCAATACAGTGGCAATTACAAAGTAACCCAGTAAATACCCAAAAACCATTTGCATGTAGGAAAAAGCCTTATTATAAGGTTCCACGGTATCGCCAGGTGCCGCTTCAAGGCCCACTACCCCTGGAATAGAGATGAATGTAACACCAGATAGCGAAGTCCCTATCATACCAATCGCCACTAATATCCAGGGAGCCTTACGCCCCGCAAGGAAAAAGTCGCGGTTATTAGAATCCCTTCCTGTTCGATAGGAAATGAACATCAGCAGCCCAAAATAAGCTGCTATGGTCGCTAGGATGGCTAATGGTGAAAGTTGATTCATCTATTGTTGATGGTTTCTGCGCTGTTTAAGCGGGGCAAATATAGTAAAATATTAAATCGTGTCTAAGTGGATAATTAATAAGTTGTCCAAAGTTTTCTTGATGAGCTCAAAATCCAGGTTTTTCGCTCACAGCAGAGAACTTTTGACAACTTTTAAGTTTAAATTATTGAACCAGGGATTTTTCTCTTACTTTTTGAAAATCGATTTGAGAGTAGTAAGTAAAAGGTAGAAAGTAGAAAGATTTTCAAATTAACTATAAAGATATTAGAAGTTTAATTTTTGTCTTTCTACTTTTTACTTTATACCTTTTACTGATCGTTGCAATGCGACTGAATTTAAGCACATCGATATGAAATTTATAACCTATTTTTTCCTCCTTTTATTTTCTTTGTTTGCCTGCCAGCCTCAAACTGCTAATGACGATTCCTTTTGTTCCTCTTCACCCTGGTTTAAACAAATGACTGTTGAAGATGAAGATGTACTCCTTTTCCGACTCTCCTCCGAGTTGATTCCCAACCCCGAATTACAAGCTCATGATGATCATAATGACATCATTTCATTTGCCATCGATCACAACATTGATTTGCAGATGACTCCCTCAGGTCTTTTTTATCAAATCCTGGAAGAAGGATCTGGCAATCAACTGGATTGGGGCGATAAAATAGCCGTCCAGTACAAAGGTTATTTTTTAGATGAAAAATTATTCGATACTTCTTGTCGTCGCGGAAAACCACTGGAGTTCTACATCGGCAATATGATTGATGGATGGAATGAGGGACTACAACTGTTGAAGCTTGGGGCTAAGGCCCTTTTTTTAGTGCCTTCCAGACTGGCTTATGGAGAGGAGGGCCTCATGGATGATAAGGAAAGGGAGCTGGTGCCTCCTGATAAAGTGCTTTTATTTGAGGTGGAGGTGGTTAAAGTACTAGATAGGAGGGAATAGGAAGTGTGCAGATATGCATATGTGCAGATTGTTGATTGTTTGATGCTGTTATCCTGTGATGATTTAATTTGTAGGTTGGGAGATGGCTGGACTTGATGATTATAAAGTTTTAAGGGCTTACTAAAGGGCACAATTAATTTATTTTATAGTCTTTCTTTATCATTTTAGGAAAACAAATTGCCCACACTTTTTCATTTCTCTCATTTGTTAGAATAAAGTGATAATTATCATTGATTCAATTACTTATCTAATCTAAATTAAAACTCCAGATTAAATAAAAAACAAATGGAACAACCACAAAAGACTAAAACCTATAAGAAGAATTCTGTATCGTATTTTTTGAATAAGATTCTAGCAAAGGAGCCTCAAAGTTACTTTTTACATCAGTTCTTGAATTCTTTGAAGCAAAAATCTATACAAAGAAAAAAAAAATTAAGGGGACGCTTTGAAAACATATTTCACTATACTGATGAAAATGGTGTTCCAAAATTTGACGTTCTCGCATACTCTTCAGGTCAATTTATAATCCATAATTTTTTCGGGAAACCAAACAAGTTAAAATTAGAAGATTTGCTCCTATTTAATTTACCAGAATTAAAAAAAAATGAAAAAATAATTTTTGTTAGTAATGAGCAGACAGCTTCACTATTAAATAATCAAAGTTTAGTTGCAACTACTAATCCAGGGGGAGCTATTGGAAAGGAATGGAATTCTAATTTTGATAACGTATTAAAAGGAAAAAAGGTAGTATTAATTCCTGATAGTACGAACTATGGAAGACTACATGCAAGATGGGTAATAAAAAATATTCAGGGAATAGTTAATGAAGTTAAAGTTGTTGAGCTTCCAAATCTAGATAGGAGCGGTAGTGTATATAATTGGTTACGTCAACAAGATGGAATTGAGATCATTCTTGATTCAATTAAAAAATTCTCAACTAGTGCTGAAGTTTTTGCTCGGAAAGTTTTAAACGAAGAAAATTTAAGATTGGATAAATTATTAAAAAAACAACTTTCAAGTGAATTTAAACCAAAGAGTTCTTTCGAATTAGAGCCTATAAATTTGAATTGCCCAATTCGTGAAATAGTTTTTGAAAATAATATTACTCAAAAAGAACCTGTTATTTTTTTGTCAGATAGTAAACTTAGAGAAAACCCATCTTCGCGAATAAAGATATCTGCGAATAATTCAACTACTTTGAATTCCGGTGGAAGTTCGAATGATGCTCCTTCAATCGACGAGATTTTCCAAAAAAAAGTAGATAATATATTAAAAAGGGGAAGTCATTCGAAAAATCAATTAAAAACATCTAAAAGGGATAATAACTATCAATATTATGATTTTGAAAACTACGAATTATTAATTCCAGAAAAAAATAATTCTGATCAAGGAGGGAATGGAGAAATCTTAGCTAGCTATTCAATGTTTTGCGCAAGTGCGAAAAATATTATTAGGCAGGTCCTTTTAGAAAGGTTTGAAGATTATGAAATAACATATCTTTTAAATAACCCAATATATCAGAGGGGCTTTGGCTATTCAGATGAAGACTACTTACCTCCTGTTAATCATCGGAATAAGTTATGTGAAATTATTTATGATAATTTATTCCTATCTAGTTCCTACTTATTGTTTGTACAATATCTCTCACTTTCTATCAATTTAAAAAAGATCTATTTCATTAAGTATTTTAAGGATGAACTTATTAAAAAAGCTTGGTTCCATTTCGTAGACCAAAGACATGGAATTTCACCACTCTTAGAAGATGATTGGATTTCTATTTCTGCATTTATTAGTGAGGTCATTGAATCAGGGTTTGAAGATCCGTATTCAGATCCCACAGTTATTTCAGATACTTATAATTTTTCTCCTTTTATTGACCCCCCAATTAATTTTGGCTTGCAATTGGTTTATCGACAATTTTGGAATTTAATAGGTGATATAAGTGGCGAAACTGTTAAGACCATCCCTTTAGGACCAAAACAAGTAGAAAAAGTTTCCATAAAATTTGTCAGGAAAAATATTGAAAGCCGGAGTATAGAGGCTAGTACTGAAAAGGAGATTAATAAAGAATCTACGGATTCTTCTAAAGAAGTGATGGAAATTATTAATGAGGCTAGTGCATCAGAAAAATGGAATGCAGGAGGATCATTTGGGTTGAATTTAGGAATAGTGAAGTTTGGGGGAGGAGGAGGAGGAAGTGGCGAAAATATTAATTCAAGTAAAGAATCAAAGAATTACCTAACAGAAAAAATTGTAAAAACTGCCAGTAAGATAAGAAATGAAACAAAAGCTATTGTTAGCACAAAAAAAGAATCTTCTTTTGAAGAAGAATATTTCTCGGAAATAATAAATCAAAATGAAGAATTGGCCATTACCTATATCTATAAAAAGCTCTATAATAAATACCAAGTATTCACAAAATTGGCGGAGGTGAATTCTGTAGTTTTTGTTGCTGAGCCAATACCCTTTCCTTCCCAAATAAATATTGAATGGATTCGTCAATATGATGATATTATTATTCAAAATTTGTTAGATTCTTCACTATCAGAAGATATTTCATATTTAAGAAATAGCATATGTGAATCGAAATTATTGGATGATGTTTCAAATACTTACAAAGAATATGTGGACTTGATATTTAAGGGTGATGCAACTCACCCAGCTATCATTAAACCATTTAGTACTCTACGTGGAAATTTACCTGACCTTTTTAAATTATCTCAAGAAAATTTCGCCAGAGAAATTAATAGAAACAGAGAATTGAATAAGGTGTATCAACAACATCAATTAAGGAAAAAACGAGTAATTATTCATATCAAGGATAATATTCTACATTATATGAGAGCGATATGGAGGGCGGAAGACCCAGACGTAAGATTAAGAAGATATTCAAAAATATTAGTGCCGATAAAATGGGATTCAGAAGTTGAAAAAGATAATGTAACCATAGTTAAACCAGTACCAGGACATGAAGTTCCTCTTTCTGATATCATTAATCCTGCTGGGCCAATAGGATTCGTAGGAAATTATTCAATTTTCAATTTAAAAAACTCTCCTCGGCTAAATGAATTGAATGATGCACTATCAATTTTGAGACAAGAATATTTGGACTTTGATATTGAAGTAACCAAAAATATAACCATGGATAAATCAAGCCTGCGAATTGATTCTGTTAAAAGTCCACAGGGTGACCAGGTAGAGGTTGAGGTACAAGAAGGAGAGTTAAAAATTAATCTTTATGAAAAAGGAATTATTAAATCCAGCATATCTAGAGTTATTGAAATCAATTCTCTTATTCAGGAATTTGGATTTAATTTTGAAATCGAAAATGAATTAAATACTTTGCCAAAAAATGGCGTCAAGTGGACAATTACTTGTAATACTTCTTCATACTTAGAGGATCCTGAGTTAAAACAATTAAAACATGAAATTCCTCTACCTTCATCTGCAGAAGAAGACAATATTTTTGATCAAAATGTTCTGCTTGAAATGCTAACCTATTTTCCTGATTTGGAAAATTATATTACTTGGGAAAATGAGGAAAAATGCTTGCCGTCGAATTGGGAATCCCAAGTGGATAATCGTTTCAAAAAATTTGTGCGTAAAAATTATCACAAATATTTACTTTATAAAAAATATACAAGAAATCTCTTGGTTGATACTAAAAATCTAGTGATGGATTTACATTTGGGACAAACATCGGCACTCGAAGAATTTAAGCAATTACATAGATATATTGATGTTATGAAAGCTAAATTTGAGAATGAAAAAATTCAAATAGAAATTCAAAAACTTGAGGAAGACATCAATCGACGCAAGCGATTGTTGGAATTAGATAAACTTGGTGATCCTGATATTGAGAAAATAATGGTTATTGGCAAAGAAGAGGATATTGATTCTCTCGTAAATATTTCGCTAACTGAAGAAAAAGAGTAATGATTGTTTAATCATAAAAATAAAAATCTTGAACATTATCGGAGATCAAGCAATCCAAAATAGAGAGTGTAATAATAGAGGAACTAATTATGAAAAGTATTATAAGGAGTCAATGTTGACAATTAGTGAACCTGTGTTAACAGAATCTGCCGTCAAGATTAAAAACTCAGTTGAAAGGTTAAATTTATTTGGGAAAACTATTTTTTCCAAATTTGGTGAAGAGGAAGCACGTTTAAGGATTTGGAATTTTCTTCAGTATAATCATCGAACTGAGCAAATAAGATTTCTTCAAAATAATGAAAGCTTTAAAACCTTCCTTATCTTAATTAAAGGTAAAAAATTTAAAGGTGATAAATTACGTTCACTTCAGTTCATAAAAGATGTAATGTTAATAAAGAGAGAGGTTGAAAGAGTAGCCATTCCATGGTTAAAAAAGCAAACTAAGTTTATGGAGCTGAAGCTTGCCCAAAATAAAGAGATATTGCTTAATGACCTTTCGAGTTTAAAAGCAAATATTGAGGCATTTTTAATAATCCGGGAATTACAAGAAAAAACCTTAATAGAAAAAGAAACATCTCCTGCCCCCTTTCCCGTTCTGAATTTTTGGAAAGAAAAGAGAAGACCAATAACCTATGAAACAAAAACCTCAAAGATAGAAAGAACCAAGATCGCTTTAGAAGAGGTCGGAGATAGAAGATTATATCTTTTATTGAACCATCCGGAAGGATGGTCCTTATTAGAAAAACTAAGAAGCAGTGACTACCTCGGAAAAAATGCTCTAAATGAGGAATTTAATACTGCTCTAATTGGATTGGAGAGGTTTAGATCCGAATTAGAAAATAATCCGGGCCATTTGTGGAGATATCCTCCTTTGATTATTGGTACGCTAAAAGAATTATTGTCGGAGGTTCAAGAAAAATTTGATAATAATCAATATTTCCTTGAAATAATGACTTTATGTGGGAAAAGAATTTCTGAGACAGCCTGGGATAAGTTAAAAGATGTAGCTGGTATGCTGTTATTGATATTTTCAGGATTATCACTGATTGGAGTTGGGTTTAGAGCACTATTTATTTCCCTTGTCGATTTTTCCTTAGCCTCTTTCTCTACTTGGAAAGATTTTGAAAAAGCTTATGAAAACAATTTAGGTTTCGATGCTCAAGCCTTTTCTAATGAAAAGGTTTTTACTTTTGGGAAGCAAAATTATCTTCCTGGGACAATTGATATCATACTAGCATTTGCTGGGGTTTATTTGGATGCATTTGAGTTAATTAAGTTTAACCGAAGAAGATTGGCTAAATCCGTGGTTAAGAAAAAATCGACAAGATTAAAAGAAATGGAAAGTACATGGAAGAGAGTAAGCCAGGGGATAGATAAAAAAAGAAGAGATATACTGATTTTGAATGAGCATCATAAAAAATTAAAAAAGGAAATTAAACTATTAAAAAGAAAGATTGAATTTGGCACCCCAAATGAACAACTGGAAAGGAGTTTGTCAAAGACAGAAAGCCTAGGCGAGAAAGTAGAAAACCGTATTAAAGAACTAAAGAAAGAAGAGGAAGAGTTGGTTAGAATCTATAATGTTATTAGAGTAGAAATTCCTAAATTAGAAAATGAACTATCTACACAAGCATCAAAATTAATTAGAGATAAGAGTATTTCTTCGAAGGCTATCTTACCTAAAGAATACGCTGATTTAAGAGGGCCTGCATCTAATGTAAAAGATTGGTTAAATCAAAATCCAGAATTGGAAAAGTTACCAAAACTATTAGAAAAATGGTATGCTGATAAAACTCTTACCCCTGTAAAAATCGGAAAAAAATTTGAGGAATTTATTTCAAAATTAAAAATTGGTGATTATTACGATTTAAATTTAATAAAAACCAATATGCCATTTGTAGACGGAAAATTAACTTTACCAAATGGAGAGATAAGATTTATTCAAATAACATTGGGAAAACCAAAATCTATAGTAAAACATATGAATAAAAGCTTAGGTCAATATTTAGAAGAGATTAATTCTAAACTATTTATGGAAACAATGGAAAAAATTGGTGTAGGGAAAAACTATTATGAGTATATTAGAAATCTAGTTTTTATCCTTCCAAAGAACCAAGCCCTTGAATTAAAGCAATTTATTTTCAAAAAAGTTCCTCCTACAGCTACCGATTTAGAAAGTTTAGGTACTGGGTTTAATATTTGGTTAAAAGCCAAATTTTCTGGAACAAATCCTTCAATAGAACAAGTACTTAAAACATTACTTTCCGAGCATATTGTTCCTGCAGGTTAAGAGAGAATGTAATACTAGAGAGTGTTACAGAAAGACTACACACTATTCTCCTCAATTCCACTCTCTCCTGCCTTCTCCTCCCCCTTCTCCGGACTTTTCTTAAACATATAGGGAAGCATCATAAATAGACCGGTCATAATGGCCATGTCAGCAATGTTGAAGATGCCAGTACGAAGATTGCCAATACCCATATTCATAAAATCGACTACACTTCCGTACATGATGCGATCAAAAATATTACTGATACCTCCACCAAGGATAGAACTAAAAGCAATGACCTGCCATCTGGTGAAGGTTTTAGAAAAAAGAGTTTGATACAATAAAAACAGAAGGACTACGACAGGGAGGATAGTAAGAACCCAGTATCGCCAGTTATCTGACAAGCCGGAACCAAGACTAAGAAATGCACCGGTGTTTTTGGCAAAAGTAAGCCTAAATAGGTCGCCGAGATAAGAGGTAGAGGGTTCACCCATTAAAGTTTTAACGGCCCACATTTTACTTAGTTGATCAATGCCAATAACTGCGGCAATTATTCCAAAAACGGTCAATAGTCTTCTAGACATTCGTATTTTAAGATTTTTGAACTCCAATATTAAGCAGAACCTTCGAATTATCAATAAAATGCTATATTTAATTCGAATGAAATTATAAATACATGCAACCATTAATTACGAATGATGCCATCTCTTTTGGATTATTGATGATCGCTTTGGCTCTCGTTTTCAAGACATCAGGTAGTTCCGCCAAACGCTGGCAAAACTTTTACAAGTATATACCACCTCTTTTGGTATGCTATTTTTTGCCGGCCCTCTTACATTGGCCACTTGGATTAATTGCTTATGAATGGTATGATAATGGATTGCTGGAATGGCTCAGTGCCAGAGATTTAAGCCTTAGCGCCAATGCTACCTTGAGTGAAGTCAATGCCTTTTTAGAAGCGAATGGCATAGAAGAAAGTGAGGTGTCTCAATTTAAAAAGAATTCTCGCCTATATTTTGTAGCATCGCGGTATTTGTTACCAGCCAGTTTGATTTTATTTACTTTAAGTATTGATTTTAAGGGAGTGATGAACCTGGGGCCTAAAGCTCTGATCATGTTCTTTACCGCTACAATGGGTATTGTTTTGGGAGGGCCAGTGGCTTTGTTGGTTTTGACCTACCTGTTTCCAAACCTTGTTTCTATCAGCCCTGATGAATTATGGCGGGGACTGTCTACTATAGCGGGGAGTTGGATCGGTGGTGGTGCCAACCAAACAGCGATGAAAGAAATTTTCGAAGTCGAGGAAAATATTTTCGGATCGATGATTGTGGTGGATGTGGTGGTGGCCAATGTCTGGATGGGCTTCCTCTTATTCGGTGCTGGGGTTTCAGAAAAACTGGATCGCTGGCTAAAAGCCGATAATTCCGCTATTGAAGACCTTAAACAAAAAGTAGAGTCCTACAGAGCTTCCATTGAAAGAATTCCGAATACCAGAGATATGTTTTTATTGCTTGGGGTGGGTTTTGGAGGAGTTGCTCTTTCCCATCTTGGAGCGGACCTTATTTTGCCTATTATGAAAAATTATGAGGCCTCTCTGACAGCTGCCAGGTTAAATTCTCTGTTGTCAGGTTTCTTTTGGCTGGTAGTTTGGGCTACTACACTGGGATTAATTGCTTCCTTCATAAAACCGATTCGTAAATTGGAAGGGGTAGGGGCCTCCCGGTGGGGAAGTGTCTTCATTTATATTTTAGTGGCCACCATCGGAATGCAGATGGATCTCGGGGAAGTGGCCAAAAATTTAGGCTTATTTGCCATCGGAATCATCTGGATGATGGTTCATATCGGCCTACTCTTATTGGTAGCCAAGATCATCCGTGCTCCATTCTTCTTTGTGGCTGTAGGTAGTCAGGCTAATGTGGGAGGAGCTGCCTCAGCACCCGTAGTGGCATCTGCTTTTAGTACGGCTTTAGCTCCGGTAGGGGTGTTAATGGCTGTATTGGGATATGCACTGGGGACCTATATGGCATTGGTTTGTGCTTATTTGATGCAGTGGATAGTGGTATGAGCATATAGAATTAGAGTTGCCTGCCAGGCAACTCTAATTCTATATCCATCCCTTATTTTTTTGAGATATACCATTTTTTTAAAACAGTCTCTGCAATTTTGTCTTGAGGTGTATAATCCCTGCGTGGATAACCCTCGTGCCCTTGCATATTGGGAAACCATTTCCAGAGAAAGCCACCTGCCCAAAATGACTCTTGCCAGAATGCACTAAAAAGCCCATCCAATGCATTAGCTTGGGCTTGCTCATTGATCTTAAGTTGCCGAACTCTTTTTTCCAATTCCCAGGTAGGGGAGGCTGCATGGTCTACACTCAGATATCCAAATTCCGTAAAGAGGATAGGGCGATCCCATTTTTTTGAATAATCTTTTAAGGCTTTAAGGGTAGGTTGCCAGGCTTTTACCAAAGCCTCAACTTCAGGTGTTTTTTCCTCTACTAAAGGAAAGTAGGCGTTTACGCCAATATAATCCAGCTCATCCCAAAAACTGATTTGTAAATATTCATCCCAATTTGCGGCATAGGTGAGTTTGCCTTTATATCGGTTTCTTACCTTTTTGATTAATTGACGCCAAAATTGAGGGCGGTTTCGGCTGCTGATTTTAAATTCTGTGCCAATGCAAAATATTTTCAAGCCATTTTTTTCCGCTATCTCAGCATAGGGTAAAATATAATCTTCATAAGAGGCTTCCCAGCTAAGCCATTCCTCTTCTGTAGGAAAATCCAGATCACCTGTCCAGCTTCTAGGAACATAAACTTGTGGCTTTAACATGATCGCGAGATTTTCTTTTTTAGCCAGCTCTATGGTCTTTAGACAACCCTCAGGACGTTCTCCCCACCATTGCCAGGTCTGTTTGCCATCACTGTAATGTACCTTAGGCTCACCCACACGGGTATAGGCATAGGGAATCACAGCAATAAAATTTGAGCCTACATTTTTTATAGGAGGCATAGGATTTTTGGGAAATGGATTAGGAGGGGCAACAAAACTAAGACCTTTTATTTTATCAAAAGAACTCATTGATGGAGAGGAATCATTTGAAAAAGAATTTACGTTTGCACTCAATTCTGTCGGTTCGCATTGTAAAATAGATATAGAAAACAATAGTAATCCTAAGCCAATTATCCTAAAATTTCGATTAAAAAAAAACATAGATTCTTTGTTTTAAAAAATTTCTAAAATCAAAGGTTTTTGAATGCTTGAATTTTGTTGATTGTTAAAAAATAATCTATTTTTTTGAATGAATCATAAATTTTTATTTTTTTCTTTAAAAAACTTTCATTTTTTGAATAGCTGTTATACATTTGTATCAACAACGGAACACAAAGGTATTCCAAAAACAATGTGAGGTGATGAAACTGGCAGCCATGCCCTCCGGTCTCGAGGGTGAGGGGCAAGGGATAAATCCTGAGCAATCTGGACTAACCGCCTCGTGAAGGTTCGAATCCTTCCCTCACAGCAAAATTACTAAACGCTCAACAGATGAAAGTTTCTGTTGGGCGTTTTTATTTTGGATATAGCCTATTTAACTGCTGTATGAATATCTATATATCAAAAAAAGTGTTAAATGTTTATAAAATTCATTTTTTTCCATATTGTATTTTTGGCAACAGATTTGATAATTTAAAAATTTGATAATCAGTTACTTGTTGAAATTATTTTAAGAAAATCTGTTTTTTTATTATGTTTTTATACTACCTAAACTGATAATTGAAGATCAGCAGCTTTATCATACTTTTGTAATAATAGGAACGCTTTAAAAAATTCTATGTAGAGGTATTTTTATCGTAGTTTTCCGGGCAAAAAATAGAATACTTTTACTAGAAATTTAGAAAAAACATTATAATTACATATTCATTAATTTTATTATGATTGATGGATGGTAATTAAATGTTTTTATGCCTTTTTATAAAGGTTTTGTTAGGTTAAATGTAATTATCTCGAGAATGGCTTCATCTATTCTTTTTATTCCCCTTATGGAAGAGATAATTATATTTAACCTATTTTTTTTGTTTACAGAGTATTATATAATGTAATATTTATTATTTGTTTTATGATGCCTTTGGAAATAAATAATACTTAGTGGGCATGATTATTTTGAAAATAACTCATTTTTTATTCATATAATCCTTCTTTGAATTAATTATATCTATAGAATGCTGGCTAATAAGCACTTTTAATTGCATATTTTTTATTTTAAGATATTTTTTATTTAAAAATTGGGATATTTGTAAATAAATACTATTTTTGTAAAGCATGTTTATGGTTAGAACACTGTAGTATTTAAGCGCTTCAAGGCATCAAGCATTGCTACCGGGCAGTAGTAGCTTGATGCCTGCTTTTTTTGATCTTTTCTTCATTTCTCACCCTCAATCCTGAAAATTTTAATCTTTCAATTTCACCATCAGTAACTCAGACTTAATCAGCCTGATGACCTTGCAGTAAATACCCAACTTTATTGACTTTATGCTTAATTGTCTAAACTTTATTAGTTGGAAATAGAAGTCTATTCTTGCATTATCCCGCCTTCATATTATTGTCGCATACAGACTAAATCAAGAAAAGGAACCCAAACTTAAATGGATTTTAATTTTTTAAATGGGCAACCATATAATAAGAAGGTGTAAAATGCCTGATGGAGGAGAAGACCTTTGGAATGAATTTTGGTGGAGAGATAAAATAAAAAAGCAACCCCCTCCTTTGATCTTAAAATTGTAAACTAGTGAGTGTAAAGGATAGGGTTGCTTTAATTTACGCCTATATCATCAAACTATAGCAGAAACGAACAATAGTTTTCATCCGCTGCCTCAATGGATGATTTTTTAATAATTTTTTACGATTTCCTTTAATTCTAGAAGATGATCTCGCTTTTTTGGGGCTCTTCTACTGGTATTGGTGGAGGTGAAAAATTGATGCTGCTCAAGGAACTTTACTTGAAGTTTGTTCCAGGCCTCTTCCGTTTCAAGTACTTTATAAGCCTTTAACTCCTTAAACAGAGACTGCCCGATTTCGTAAAAGTCATCCCTTCCTAAATAATCCAAATCGGCATCACAAATAATGGCTTCTAAATAATTTTTAGGGCGTTGGGGGATTTTTGTAGCCATGATCATGCCACAAATAAGATTAATTTCCTGAGGGGAATATCCAAAATCAGGTAGATGTTTACTAACGATTAGGCAGCCTTGTTTTTCATGCTCTATATTACTAATGGTGAAGCCTGAATCGTGGAAGAGTGCAGCTGTTTTTAACAACAAACTATGATAGGGAGAGACTTTTTCAAAATAGCATAACTCCTCAGTGCAATGCAGCACATCCAGCGTGTGGTGCAAGCCGTGGTAACTTAGTTTCGAGGATAATTCCCGCTCGAGTTTATTTAATATAAAAGCTTTCGCAGCATGATAATTCATAGTAGCTTCATCTATTTTGCTTGGAACCTCAAAAAAAATGCTTGAGGAAGATAAACGTATATCGTTGATCGCCTGTATCCAACGATGGCTGCTATGGATTAAGTATTAGGTTCTAAAAATCAGACTATTGCGATCATACAAACAAAGATATAAAAATCGTACATTCCAGGAAATAGTATCAATACTCATCAAAAATCAGAATTTAAACTTCCCAGCTTAATTTTTGATGGAGATATAATGAGATAAATAGAGATAAATAGAGACATGCTGAAATAAATTGAAAAAATAATACAATATATCTCTACATATCTCTACATATCTCCATTAAATCATTCTATATCTATTTTATTGAACAATTAAAGGAAACCCAGAAAATTTTATTTTTCTCTATTCATCAAGTAGAATAACTCCATCAGCCATAAATTTAAATTCTTCTTTTGGCTCTTTGATGGCATCAATTTCTTCCTTTGATTTACCGGCATCTTCTGCATAATGCTTTAATTCATCCACTGGAGTGACTTCCTTATAGGCATACCCTCTCATGATGACTTTACGTCCGGCAATATCCTTAGGGACAAAGAAACCATAATCTTTAAATTTAACCATCATGGAAGGTTTTTCTTCATCTTCACTTACTATGGTCATCCAGCAACCCTTCATTTGGCATACTGTTTCGATTTGTCCAACTACTTTTACTTCCAAAGAGTCTTTCTTTTGCATCTTTTTCAGAAGCTTTTCATAGCTAATAGCTTTCTTTTCTGATATTTTCTCTCCAAAAAATTGGTTTTCCTGGCCAAATGCATTTGCAGTAAATAGGCCGCAGAATAAAATCAGTACAAGGTATTTCTTCAACATAACATTAATATTTATTCAAAAAAATGTGTTAGAAAAAAATGAACCTGTTGGTATTAAATATTTTAATTAGGCATTAGGTTCGATGCCTTTTAAAAAAAACAAATTCACAAATAAATCACAAAGGTAAATTAATAAAAAACAATAGGCAAAAACAATATACCCTTCAAAATATGGTTTGTATAGTTAACGCCTCTTATTTAGACTTAAGTATAGGAATTATTCAAGGACAATTAAGTGAAAAAAAAACTCAGATGCTAATGAAATCTTTGTTGTCTTTTCTGCTAGCCTTTTTTTTTCTTTCCTCCATACAAGCCCAGGTTCGGTGCATAGAAGGAAATTGTAGTACTGGATATGGTACCTGTGTGTTTTCTAATGGTGCCAAATACGTAGGAGAATTCAAAGATGGGAAACTACAAGGCAAGGGTATCTTTTATTACACTGATGGTAATAAATATATAGGGGATTGGATAGATCAGAGACGTTCTGGTAAGGGAAGAATGATTTATACCAATGGCGATGAATATTTTGGACAATTTCAGAACAACAGAGTTGAAGGGTATGGAACGATGAACTATGCTAATGGTAATAAATATGTAGGAAACTGGAAAAATGACCGTCCCGTAGGTCAGGGTACTTATTCCTTCGCTGATGGCAGTCGCTATGAAGGAACTTTTGCCAACGGTGTTTTCCACGGTCAAGGTACTTTTTATTATCAAGATGGGAAAAAATATGTAGGACTGTGGCAGCAGGGGCAAAAGCATGGTGATGGAACCATGTATACCGCCGCTGGCCAGGCTATCGGAGGCCAATGGATAAAAGGACAGTACCAAGCTGACTGGAAAAGTTATTCTGCACAGATTGATACCTTATCATTGAGAGATTGCAATCAGTATTTCTGCAATAACGGAAAAGGAAAGTACCGCTATGCTGATGGTACTCTTTATGTAGGTTCTTTTGAAAATGGCAAACCAAGAGGAGAGGGGACGGTAGCCTATGTAAATGGTAATAGATACGCAGGCGGTTGGATGGAAGGCCTACCCAATGGAAGAGGGGTTATGTTTTATTCTTCAGGCAAAATAGTAGGAGGCATCTGGACAAAAGGCCAATTGATAGAACAGCTTTATACAGATGAAGGAACACCATTTGGTACTCCTGTGACTATTGACAGAGATGAGGAAGTAAAAATCTGGGCAGTAGTGGTTGGTGCAGCAAGTTATACACATATGCCTCCACTAAGATATACCGATGATGATGCTTATCAGGTTTTTGCCTTCCTGAAAAGTCCAGAAGGAGGAGCCTTACCAGATGAACAAGTTAATGTCCTAATTGATGAGAATGCAACTAAAGGAAATATCCTGAACTCCTTGCGATCTATATTCTTAAGAGCCGATGAAAACGATGTGCTCCTATTTTATTTCTCCGGACATGGCCTTAAAGGAGCATTTTTACCGGTTGATTATGATGGATTAGATAACCAACTTTTTCATGAAGAAATTAAGGACATCCTCCGTCTAAGCAGAGCTAAACATAAATTGATACTTGCTGATGCCTGTCATTCCGGAAGCCTCCTATCCCTTAAAGGACCACTGCAAACTATTTTGAAAAAATACTATCGCGCCTTTGAAGATGTTAGTGGGGGCACTGCCTTATTGATGTCTTCCAAAGGAGAAGAATATTCATTAGAAGATGGCGGCCTGCGATCTGGAATTTTTAGCCACTTTTTAATCAGAGGATTGAAGGGAGCAGCTGATAGTGATGAAAATAAAATTGTTACCATCCAGGAACTTTATGATTATGTGTTCTCAAATGTAAAAGAATATACCGGCAACGTTCAGACGCCTACTTTGACAGGGACCTTTAATCAAAATATGCCCGTGTCTATTATTAGATAGTATCTATTAATGAAAAAAATTAGCAAATAAGTAGATGAGAAAACGTGCAGATTAATTGTTACTAGGATTCTGTGATGTTATGATTTTTTGATGTTGTAATTCTATGTGTCTATTATATTCAAATATATAAATTTGCAGAATCTGCCATATTCGCGTGCAAAAAAAAGCACCAATAAGTAACCATACTTTCAAAAATTCAATCCCTAACGTGACCCCGTGACCCCGTGACCCCGTGACCCCGTGACCCCGTGACCCAATAAAATCTATCTAATAGCCTGTTTCCCGACTTAAAATCTTCCTTTCTTAGATGGGTAGGATATTTATGACTTCCATTTTTACTCTATATTTGCAGTAGACAAACCTTTGGACTCCAAATGGAAAATAATACCTGGTGGCTGATTTTTGCTATGGCGGCAGGGGTAGGCATTTTTCTAAGCTTGCTCCTAATTACTCATACCGCTAAACCTAAGCATGGGACAAAATCTCTCGGTCTCCTCATTTTTGTATTTTCCCTTACTCTGATCCAGTATGTGTTAATTTGGTCTGGCAGTACTCCCAAATTCCCCCATTTAGGTGGCTTATGGATGGCCTCTAATTATATCTATGGCCCGCTTTTACTTCCATTTTTCTTTGAAAAAAAATCTCTGGATACTAAAAAATGGGCATGGCACTTTATACCAGCCATCTTTTTATTTATAATGTGGATACCTTTTGGCCTTCTGCCTGGCCAAGAAAAAATAGAATGGATGCAGCAGACCTCTCCATTTGATACTTTTTTGCTTCCTAATAGAAACTTTTTGTGGCTATTGCATCCCTACTTTATGATTGGGGGGCAACTCATTTATAGCCTGTTTTTTTTGCATCGTGCCTTTAGGAAAAATCAAAAAGAAAATAGCTTTAGGCATTTAATTGCTTATTTATTTGCTGCTTTTGCTTTAGCTAATGCCAGTTATTTTATCCTTATCAATACGCCCAATTTTACTCTATTGTGGGACTACCTTATTTCTTTGGCTATGACCTTGTGTATTTTTAGGCTCGGTTTGGTGGCTTTTCATCAGCCTTCTAACTTTTTTATTTCCGATAAGGTATCCGAAATTGAAAAATATGCCTCTTCTTCTTTAACAAAAAATAAATCCCTTAAACTCGCAGATAGGATTCGCGAACTTGTAGAATCGCATAAAAGTTATCTCAATGCGGAATTAAGATTATCCAGTCTGGCGGAAAAGTTAGAGGTGCCTCCTCAGCATGTCTCCCAAGCGGTCAATGAACAATTTGGCTGTTCTTTTTCGGAATGGGTCAACCAGTATAGGATAGAACACGCTTGCCAATTATTAAAGCAGGGAGCCAATGCCAAAGAAGCAGGTTATCAATCGGGATTTAATAATCTCTCAACTTTTTATCAAGTTTTTAAACGAAAACAAGGCATGACCCCAGCCGTGTATAAACACTCCCTTACTTCTATTTAATTGTAGCCTGCCTAGACATAGAAAAAACAAATTGAAAACCTTTTTACAGAAAGAAAAGGAAAATTTGCCCAAAAATTAGTTCCATAATGATCATTTTGGAATAAAACAAGGTCCTCTTCACACATATTTGCAGAAACATTAATGGTCTTAATACTTGTTATTATGAAACTGCAAATCACCCGCTTTTTATTTATGGGGCTACTATTCTTGCAGCCCCATTTTTCTAAAACACAAACATTTACACAAGTTACAAATTCTGAAAATCCCATTAATCAGGTAACCATCAATGGTCTTTATCGAGGGGCTGCCTGGGTTGACATAGACAATGATGGGGACCTGGACCTTTCCATTCAAGGTTGGGCTTTTCGAAATGATGGTGGAGATAATTTTAGCATTGTTAAATCATTCGGAAAAGGACCTGCAGGAGGGGCTCCGGAAATTTTGGGAAGTGTCAGCTGGGCAGATTATGATAATGATGATGATCTGGACTGTTTGTATTCTGCTGCTGTACCATCAGGAGGAACAGCTTCTTTGCGGACCATCATCTATGAAAATGATGGTAAAGGGAATTTCTCGGAAAAAATGATAGACAGGGATGGAGCAGCGCTCAGCACCTGGTCTTCTTCATGGAGTGATTATAATAATGATGGCTCTCTGGATATTATCTGTGCTGTGGCTAATGGATTTATAGGCCTTAATACTCCATCATTTTTCTACAGGGGAAATGCAGATGGCACCTTTACCAAAATCGATACCTTCGAATTTACCAAAACACTTGCACCTTATACAGTAGCCTACTGGTCAGATTATGATCGAGACGGAGATTCCGATTTATTTATTGCATCAGGTCCGGGTGGAAATCCTGGTCCTGATTTTCATTTCCAAAATATGCTCATGGAAACTGGTAAGGAAGGCCTGAAGCGGATGAATTCCCAAAAGTTTGCCACTGATCCACAAGATGGCCAATGCTACAATTTTATTGATTTTGACCTGGACGGAGACTCAGATATCTTTTTGACAAATTACAATGGTGCACCCAATCGGTTTTATGAAAAACATGATCAAACTTTACAATCCAATACCAGCGATTTTGTCTTTGACGGACCCATGCTTGGAAATTGCTGGGGAGATTTTGATAACGATGGTGATCAGGATGTCATTATCACAGGAGATAACATTGCTTTAGCAGGTTATTTTAAAAATGAAAACGGGCGATTGGTAAAAACAATGAACCCATTTGAAAATATCTTTGATGCTACTAATTCCAATGTTTCTGGCCTTACTATTGGAGATTATGATAATGATGGAGATCTCGACTTTTTTGCAAATGGAGGGGTTCAGGGCCAAAGTGGTCCAAGAGCATTATTTCGAAATGATTTAAGCAATGAAAATCACTGGATAAACATTTCCTGTAAAGGAACCAAATCAAATAGGGCTGCCCTGGGGGCCGTACTATATTTGACCACTAAAATAAATGGAAAGTCCATCACTCAGCAAAGGGAAATCACAGCACAAAATACTTTTATGGGACATAATAGTTTGAGGGTACATTTTGGCTTAGGAAAATCCGCGATTATAGAGTCCCTGAGTATTCACTGGCCTTCAGGGCAAAAAGACGAATATTCCAATGTTAAAGCCGATAAATTTTATGTAGCAGTAGAGGGGCAAAAGTTGGAAAAATTGAAGACAAAATAGCATAATCAACTTTTAGTACCTGTTTTTGCAGGTAGCATCACTAAAATTAGAATCCGAAAATAACTCTGGTTAGAAAGGCTAAGAACTAAGTAATGGCCTAATGCGTGTCAAAGATTCAGGGAATAAATAAAATCTTTTATGACCTGTTAAATTTGATGCGCATATTTTTTTATAAACGAATCTTCAGGCAACAAATATTCAAAATTTACGTATAAGATTAATACTCTTTTCGTCTTCCCCAATTACCATTTTTTTGGTTAATTACAGATTTTGTAATGCGTATGTTACAATCATGATGGACTAGATCCCTCAAACAATATTTGTACCTTTAAATCCATATTTACCAACTCCACAATGGTTGCCTAAAGAATGAAAAAAATAGTTTGCTTGATCGGCTTTTTATTGTCCATGTCACAAGTATATAGTCAGTGCTTGGCGGGTAATTGTGAAAATGGGGCTGGCGTTATCCATCTAAATGATGGCTCACGTTACATTGGTCAATTTAAAAATGGCAAATTAGAAGGAGTAGGAACTCGAAGGTATCAAGATGGTTCAGTGTTTCAAGGACATTGGAGTAATGGGTTTCCAAATGGAGATGGGGTTCAGTATTTTGCAGATGGAACTACCATTGCTGGAAATTGGATCGACGGACGGTATACTGGAAAAAACACAGCAGAATTCTCAGATAAAGGATCTCTTAATGATTCCTACGGTACTACAGGGTGTATAAATGGAGATTGTTTTAATGGAGATGGGGTATTTGTTTTTAGTAGTGGTGCTATTTATATTGGCTCATTTCGAAATGGAGAAATTCATGGGATCGGCCTTTGTATGTATCCGGATGGAAGTAAATATCAAGGTGAATGGCAGCATCGCTTCCCCGAAGGTAAAGGCACAATGACCTACACGGATGGAAGTATTCGCAATGGATATTGGAAAAAGGGACAGCAGGTTGATAATTATGGACAATTGGTTTTGGACCATGCCTCTCCTATCTCCAATATTGATGATGGTACCAATATCCAGTCAGGTTGCCTGAGTGGGAATTGTAATACTGGTAAGGGACTTTTTGCCTACCCTGAGGGTAGTCGCTATGAAGGTCAATTCAGAAATAAATTACCTGATGGTTACGGAACTTTCTATTATGCGAATGGAAATCAGTATAATGGAACATTCCGCAAAGGAAATAGACATGGCCGCGGAACTTTGATTAAAAAAGATGGATCCGTAGTTTCCGGTGAGTGGCGGTTTGGAGAGTATATGCCAAGCGGTAAAACACCTCCTTCTTTGCTAGGATGCATCTCTGGTAATTGTATGAATGGTTACGGAACCTATTTGTATAAAGATGGGAATAAATACACTGGTACCTTTAAACGGGGATATCCTGATGGTTATGGAACAGTCCAGTATAAGGATGGAAATCGATATGAAGGACAAATGAAAGAAGGAGCATTTGAAGGTGTTGGTACTTTGTTCAGAGATGGAATGAAAATTACTGGAAAATGGCAAAAGGGGATGTATCTGGGAGCAGCAGCCGGTAGTAACCCTAATGCTAATCCCTATAATCAAACAAAAAAGCAGCCCAAAATATGGGCAGTGATAGTGGGAATTGCTGCCTATAATAGTATGCCTACCTTAAGATATACTGATGATGATGCTTATCGATTTTTTTCTTTCTTAAAAAGCCCCGAGGGGGGAGCCCTTAAAGACGAACACATCCGGATTCTGATTGATGAAGTGGCCACCAAGAAAAATATTATAACAGCGATGAATGAAGTCTTTTCTAATGCTGGTCCAGATGATCTGGTGATTATGTATTTCTCCGGGCATGGATTGAAAGGATCTTTTTTACCTATAGATTATGATGGTCATAATAATAAACTTTTTCATTCAGAAGTCAGAGATATATTAGAGCAAAGCAGAGCGAAATTAAAGTTATGCCTAGCAGACGCCTGCCATTCAGGAAGTTTGTTAAGCCTTCGTTCTGGCGGCACGGGTACTCAACTTGAGGATTATTATAACAAATTAGCCCAAAGTAATCCGGGTACGGTGTTAATTATGTCCTCCAAATCCGATGAAACTTCATTAGAGTCAAGTGGTCTAAGACAAGGAGTATTTAGTCATTTCTTAATCCGCGGCCTTAAAGGAGAAGGAGACCGTGATAGAGACACTTATGTTAGTGTGCGCGAACTGTTTGATTACATCTATTTTAATGTTAGAGCCTATACCCAAAATAGGCAATCTCCTATTATTAAAGGCGATTATGATCCTTTGACGCCTTTATCTAAAAAACGATGAGTTTATCCTGGATTCAGAGTTGCAAGTTTATGGTTTAGTTCCAGTAAAATGGTGATGGTACTAATTATTTGAACTCTTTCCTTACCCTGATTTCGTTAGTTTTTCGGATGGCTACTAGTGTATTAACGGAATCTATGTGCTAAAAAGCAGCAATAAAAAACAAACATCTAAATTTTAAAACCACCTAAACTGAACCCCTGAACCCGATATTAGCTGAACCCGATAATATGTGAATACAATTATTTTTGAAACAGACAGTACCATAATTGCTGAAATGTTTCTATATTTGCAGCCAATTTTGAATAAGAAGTTGTAAGAATAACTTCAAACAACTTCTAAATATGTCTGAATCAATGAAAAATTACGAAGTAACATTTATTGTAGACCCTGTGCTGTCGGGGGAAGAAATCAAAGCGACGGCTCAGACATATGTCGATCTTCTTTCAAATGAGGATTGTAAGATCGTCTATGTTGATGAAATGGGGCTTAGGCAATTGGCCTATGCTATTAACAGGCGCACCTCTGGTGTTTATTACTGTATTGAATTCCAGGTTGAGGATGGATCAGTAATAGACAAGCTGGAGTTGGCACTACGCCGGGATGAGCGAATCATTCGTTTCCTATCTATTGGTCTTGACAAGTATGGTGTAAAGTACAATGAAGACAAGCGCAATGGATTAATTGGTAAAGTGAAGAAGAAAAGTAAAGACAAAAAAGACGGTAAAGGAGATAGGGATAATCGAAATCGTTCTTCAAAGTCCTCTTCTCAATCTAAAGCGAAAGAAGCTCCTAAAAAAGCAGAGCCAGCTAAAAAAGCTGAGGAAACTCCGAAAGCCGAGCCAGTAGCTAAAGAAGAACCTGCCAAAAAAGCAGAAGCTGTTGAGACGGCTACTGTCAAGGAAGAAGAAGAGTAAAGTAATCATCAAAAATTAAAAAAATGGCTTCAAGAGACGATATTAAATTTTTAAGCAATCCCAAGATCGGCCAGAAGCGTCAGAAATATTGCCGATTTAAGAAGTATGGCATTAGACACATCGATTATAAAGATCCTGATTTTCTAATGCAATTTGTCAATGAGCAGGGAAAAATACTCCCTCGTCGAATTACAGGTAACTCCTTGAAATATCAGCGTAAAGTTGCTACCGCCGTTAAGCGTGCACGTCACCTGGCAATGCTACCTTATGTAACTGATTTATTGAAATAGTATTGAGGTATCGAAAGAAGGTATCTGGACTGTAATAATTTAATTGAATGACTTTAGCGCCCTGCAGGCGTACAAATATTCAGATATGGATATCATATTATTAACAGATATAGAGAAAGTAGGCCAAAAACATGAGATAGTTACCGTGAAAAACGGCTATGGTCGTAACTTTCTAATCCCTCAAAAAATGGCCATTATTGCGAATGAAACAAATCGCAAAAAGCTAGAGGAATTAAAGAAAAAAGAAGCTGAAGAGCAAGCTACATTAATTGCTGAATTCCAAAAAATAGCAGACCAGCTTGAAGGAAAAGTGCTTAAGATTGGTGCTAAGGCCGGAGCTAGTGGAAAGATCTTTGGTAGCGTGACCAATGTACAAATTGCCAGTGCTCTTAAGGAACAGTTTGAGGTTGATGTTGAACGAAGGCTGATAGAAATTCCTGAAGAAGTAAAGGAGTTGGGTACTTATAAGGCTCAGATTAACTTACACAAGGAAGTTCAAGTGGCTATTGATTTTGAAGTAGTTGAAGAATAATAGTTTTTTTCCCAATATATTTTTAAAGCTGTTATGTTTTTGAACATAACAGCTTTTTTTTTAAAAATCACATTGATAGCTATTTTCCTTTAACCATTTTTGCTTCTCCTTATAATCCGGCATGACAGAATACACTAGAGACCAGAATTTAGGAGAGTGATCAAAAAACTCCAAATGGGCTAATTCATGAATAATTACATAGTCTATTACCGGTGGGGGAGCAAACAGGAGGCGAGTAGACAAAATAATGCTTCCATCCGAACTACATTTTCCCCAGCTTGAGGTATGATATCTCAATTTGACATCTTTGATGTTTTTTCCAAAATGCTTTTCATTTAAGGCTTCAACCCGTTGACGGATTTCTCCTAAAAATTCCTGGGCAATTATTTTGCTTAACAACCTTTTGATATTCTGAGATAAAGAAAGATCATCCGCATCCTTCGGAATTTTTATCTGTATTGTTCGCCCGTTTAATTTGCCAGCCATCGTTTTTCGATCTTCCAATTCTATTTTTAGCTCAAACTTCCTGCCTCCAATGGTGATCTGATCCCCTGATTGATACTGCTTCCCTGCAAGATGATCTAATAATCCTTCTTGTTTCTGCAAAACAGATTCCAACCAGCTTTTGAGTCTCTGTAGATGCATTTTTTCCTGATGTGAATCCAAAACACTTGGAAACCGAACCAGCACCGCTTTTTGTCCAATGGCAAATCGGACACTCCTGCGTCGTTCTCTAATAAACTGGACAGGAATCTTTCGACCATTTAATTCTATAAAATATCTTTCAACCTTTTTAGCCAAAATTAATTGAGTTTATAAGTTTTCACGTGTGCACGTTAATACGTGTTCATGTTTATATTTTGCAAAGATGAAAGATTTGCTGCTTATTGATGCCTTTTTAGTACCCAGATTACACTGATTTTCGAGAAGATTATTGGTCTGATAAGCGAAATCTGCGTGAGAAAAAAGCCAGAATAAGGAAAACTACTACCATTATTGTAATCCAATCCGTGAATACGCGAATACCTGAACACGTGATAACATTACAACTTATCCTCAAATTCCTTCATAACCGCCACTAAAGCCTCCACACTACCAATGTCCATAGCATTATACATTGATGCCCTAAACCCTCCAACCGAACGATGCCCTTTGACACCCGAAATATTAGTACTATTACACAGATCTAGAAATGCTTGATCATAATCTGCATTGGTACTCACAAAAGTGGCATTCATGGTAGATCTATCGCCCTTATCTGTAGTACCTTGGAAGCAACTGTTTCGATCTATTTCATCATAAAGCAACTTGGCTTTGGCTGCATTTTTAGTTTTTATAACACCAATTCCTCCCTGCGCTTTTAGCCATCTAAGTGTTAGCATACAAACATATATAGGGAATACTGGTGGAGTATTGAATGCAGATTTTTTGGCAATATGAGTTTTATAATCAAGCATGGTTGGAATTACTCTTTCCACCTTCCCTAGAATATCTTTCCTAATGATAACCAATGTTACACCAGCAGGACCCAGGTTCTTTTGAGCCCCTGCGTAAATGAGACCAAATCTTTGAATATCCAATTCCTGACTAAAAATGTCTGAGGACATATCACATACTATTGGTACGGATGTATCTGGCCACTCTTTATATTGGGTCCCAAAGATGGTATTATTGCTGGTTAGGTGAAGATATTTCAGATTTGAAGGAATTGTATAACCTTTAGGGATATAGGTATAATTCTTCTCTTTGGAAGAGGCGAGCATATTTATATGACCAAAATTTTGTGCCTCCTTAATTGCTTTGGCTGACCAGCTTCCAGTGTCTACATAACCTGCAGTTTCATTTTTTTCCAAAAGATTCATTGCTGACATAAAAAACTGAGAGCTGGCTCCTCCTGTTAGAAAAAGGACTTCATAATCATCCGGGATCTGTAGTAACTCAATTATTAATGATATGGCTTCTTCGTAAACAGCTACATACTCAGGACTTCTATGTGAAATTTCTAAAATTGACAAACCCATTCCTGCAAAATCTACACAAGCATTTGAAGCTTCTTCAAATACACTCTGAGGTAAGATGGCAGGACCAGAACTGAAATTATGCTTTTTCATTTATTGTTTTTTGATTTACGTTTTGGTCTGAACCGTGCAAAAATAGGAGATTTTAGATTATAATGCTTTCAGGCGAGTGACAGAAAAATCTTTTTTAGACTGTTGTGGAGCAAGACATAATTTCAATTTCCATAAGGGTTTTTTCCTTTTGTTTTTAAAAAATTATATACAAAAAAATCATTGCTGGCTAATTATTTGATTGCACATAGAAAATGTTCTGCCAACTTTGGGGCATATGGAACAAAATCATAAAATTTAATGTTAGCATACTTGTTATAATCAATCCAGTACCATACATTTGCACTCGCTTTTAAAGGAAGAGGCAAAATTGAAATAAAGATTTCAAAATAATTGAAAAAAGAAGCGAAGGGTATTGCATAGTTTTGAAAAAGGTTATACATTTGCACTCGCTTTTTTAGAAAATGAGAAGAAGATACGAACTGAACTATAAAAAAGTTTCAAAAAAAGTGAGTTCAGATTTTGTGTAGAATTTAAGAGTTTGTATCTTTGCATTCGCCTTTCAAATGAGTGAGGTGAAAAAGCGAAAAAAGAAAGTTTTATAACTAAAGATACACGTTACAAAAAGAGGCCAAAAAGGCTGAATTTGAGTGACGGAAAAGTTCATTGACACTGAGGCCAAAAGGTAAGGAAGAAATAATATTATATTTCTTTTCGGACCCTGTTAGAATACACTTTTTAAAACATACGTTAGCAAAACGTAAATGAGTTAAGAAGGACAGACACCATTGGTAAAAGAAATTTGCTGTACCTACGGGTATGGTATAAAGATATTTACTATGGAGAGTTTGATCCTGGCTCAGGATGAACGCTAGCGGGAGGCTTAATACATGCAAGTCGAACGGTAACAATTCGGTTGACGAGTGGCGCACGGGTGAGTAACGCGTACGCAACCTACCTTCAAGAGTGGGATAGCCCCGGGAAACTGGGATTAATAC
>JANQPA010000021.1 GCA_028285545.1 Saprospiraceae bacterium
TAGATGTGCAGATGAGTAGATGTGCAGATGAGTAGATGTGCAGATGAGTAGATGTGCAGATGAGTAGATGTGCAGATGAGTAGATGTGCAGATGTGCAGATGTGCAGATGAGTAGATGTGCAGATGAGTAGATGTGCAGATGAGTAGATGTGCAGATGAGTAGATGTGCAGATTTGCACATCTACCAATTGTTACATAAAAAATAGACAAATTCTTACTATTCGTCTATCTCTTCCAACACAGTCAGGGTTTCTTGGATTATTTTGTAATTTTATTAATAAGATTTTTGGTTTTGCGCCTTTCAAGTTCAGGTCAAATACCAAAGGTGTTTCAGATTCACTTTATTATTAAACAAAAAAATGCTCGAATGATAACCTATCGTTTTTTTCTTAAGCCTTGCTTAACCATCCTGAGTTTTGTAGCCTTGCTGTGTCTGACAACAACAAGCACCGCTCAAAGTGAAATTTCAGTAAGTCCCGAGAAGCTTTCATTGGATGTTGGTGACGAGGCCAAACTAAAAGTCAGTATTAAAGGGGAAGATGGAAAGATGGTCGAAGATCCAGTATTGCGATTTTTTACCCGTAGAAGAGGAGGAAGTGGAGCGGTTGAGGTCGACTCTATTGGTCAGGTTTCGGCTAAGTTGCCTGGTGAAACCACGGTTATTATTATATATTCTCATCCTGATGGCAAATACCTTAGAGCTGATGTTCCCATTTCCATTACTTATCCTCCACTTTCAAGAATAGAATTTAATGATCCACCAAAATCCATCCTCACAGCGATCCCAACTTCAATAGAAGCCACCATTTTTGACAAGATGGATTTGACAAGAGATGACCTGGAGATTAAATTCTCTTCTAGTAATCCCAAAGTAGCCACATTTGATGCTTTTAATAATGTTACTGGCCACACTTCTGGAAAAACAACAATTACGGCGACAGTAGAAGATGTAACGGCAAAATTTGACCTTAAAATTGAAACTAATCCGGTTAGCAAGATAGAACTCTCTGCCAACACGGACCAGGCTCTTTCAGGTGATGTTATTTATTTTGAAGCTAAACTAACAGATAAGGCCGGAAAAAAAATAAAAGCTCCCGTCACTTATACTTTCCAGGGTAAATCAGCCGAACAATCAGAATTTGCCGGAGGTATGATCAAAAATGATGGTCGTTTTGTAGCTTACCAGGCTGGAGTGTATACTATTACGGCAGTTTGTGGCAATAATTCTGCACAAAAAGTTGTCAAAATTGGAGATCGCCACGAGGAAATCAAAAGAGATATTCAATTGGTAGGACGAGGAAACGTAAGCGACAAACACACCTCAGACCTCTGGGTATGGGAAGGAGTAAATGGTCGTGATTACGCAGTTACTGGAACTTGGGGAGCTGATGGCGAAGCCTTCTTCTGGGACGTTACGGATCCTGCAAACATCGTTCCTACAGATACTGTCCGTGTAGATGCCCGTACGGTTAATGATGTCAAAGTTTCTGAAGATGGGAGAATTTGTATAATCAGCCGGGAAGGGGCATCCAACAGAAAAAATGGGATCATCATTCTAGATGTAACAGATCCTACAAATGTGTGGCAAATCGCTGAATATAGCCAAGGACTTACAGGGGGTGTACATAATTTATTCATCTACGATAACCATGTTTTTGCCCTAAGTAATAGTGAGCGTTATGACATCATCAACATTGAAGATCCAGCCGCTCCTTATAAAGTTGGAGAATATGAATTATCTACTCCCGGGCATGCCATTCATGATGTTTGGGTAGTTGATGGAATAGCTTATTCTTCTAATTGGCATGATGGCGTTCATATTGTAGATGTTGGGAATGGTATTGCTGGAGGAACACCGGCGAAGCCTGTTTTGGTAACCAGTTTTACCTATCCAAGTGGATGGAACCATGCTGCTTTCCCATTTTTTAGTAAATCTACGGGCAAATTCTACGTTATTGCAGGTGATGAGGCTTTTCCTTATGGATTGCATATTAAAGACAATCCAGTGATTGCTGCAGGCTGGCTTCATGTATTTGATGTAACAGACATGGAGAATCCTGTTGAAGTTGCTAAATATGAGGTAGAAGGTGCAGGTTCGCACAACTTTTGGATAGATGGAGAAACCCTTTATGTTGGAAACTATAATGCAGGTTTAAGAGTAGTTGACATTTCCGGCGAGTTGTTGGGAGATTTACGTAAGCAAGGAAGAGAAATGGGTTGGTTCCTTTCAACCGATCCCAAAGGCTATGTTCCCAATGCTGCTTTTACCTGGGGACCTCAACCACATAAAGGTCATATTTTCTTCTCAGATTGGAATTCCGGTCTTTGGTCTGTGAAAATGGAAGAAAAGAGATTGAAAAATTAATTTATTATGAAGAAAAAGATCTTAAATCAATTATATTTCCTCGCATTCCTATTATGCCTGGGCTTTTCATCAATCAATGCTCAGGAATACTATGTATATGTAACCGCAGAGTCAGAAGACGAGGTGGCCTTAATCAAATTTGATGGAAAAAATGCGGTGGTTGCTAAAACCATTCCCGTTGGGTATAAACCTTCAGAAATTGAAGGCCCACATGGGATAACGGTAGGCCCCAATGGTAAATATTGGTATCTAAGTATGGCACATGGAACGCCCTATGGTCAATTGGTTAAATATTCTACAGAAACCAATGAGATCCTGGGCACAACTGAGTTAGGTATATTTCCTGCCTCCATGCAAATTTCCAAAGCCAATGGATTATTATATGTGGTTAACTTTAACCTCCATGGTAGAATGTTACCAAGTTCAGTATCTGTAGTGGATCCAGAGTTGATGTTCGAGATTAAAAAAATCACCACGGGTGCTATGCCCCATGGTTCCAGGATATCTCCGGATGGCAGGAAGCAATATTCTGTAGCCATGATGTCCGGCGAATTGTTCGAAATTAACACTCTGGATTTAAAGGTAAGCAGGACCCTGGACCTCGAACCGGAAGGTAGTGTTGCAGAAGAAGTTAAAGTTGATGTCCCTCAGACTGCTCAATCCGTTGATCATTCTAAAATGGACCACAGTCAGATGGATCATTCCAAAGGAGGGCATGTTATGATGAAACATTCTACTGTCAAGCCTACCTGGGTTATCCCACATCCTAGCCTACCCAGGATTTATATTGCAGGTAACGGTTCCAATGAACTCCTAGAAATAGATTCTGATACCTGGAAAGTAACCCACAGAATGCCCTGTGGTAAAGGACCCTATAATGTAGAAATCAGCCCTGATGGCAAATTATTGGTAGTTACTTATAAATCTGAGGGTACCACAGGAATATGGGATATTGAAACCCGCAAGCAGCTGGCTAAAGTAGAAAATTCGCGTAAGGTCTCACATGGAGTTGCCATTTCGACA
Organism: Saprospiraceae bacterium; assembly: GCA_028285545.1. Classification (GTDB taxonomy): domain Bacteria; phylum Bacteroidota; class Bacteroidia; order Chitinophagales; family Saprospiraceae; genus JANQPA01. The sequence goes on from JANQPA010000021.1 coordinate 3,389, forward strand.
GATAGCAAATTTGCATTTATTTCAGTGGAAGGTAAAAATGGACAGCCCGGTTCTGTAGATGTAATTGATTTAAAAACATATAAACGAGTAGCTGTTGCAGAAGTTGGTAAACAGGCCGGAGGAATTGCCTTTTGGAAACAAACAAAATAGATCTTTAATAATGAAAAATGGCCAGATGGCCATTTTTCATTTATTATATTAATTTTTAGGTGCCAAAAAAGACAATAGAGGTACCTTACTGTGATAGGATAGATACTTAGTTCTACTGTATTCAAATAATTCCTGGATAAAATTGCGTTTATGGGTAGTCATAGCCAGAATGTCGATCTCATGTTCGTCCATATATTCTGTGAGTACTTTAAACATATCTGTCCCTTCCAGAACCACAAAATTCACCTTTTCTAAATGACCATACTCTTCTTTTAGTTTTTCCATATTTTTGGTATAGAACTCCACATGAGCCGTATCTACGTTGATACAGTGAAGCTCAAAATCAAACCACTCTCTTAATTGCAATACTTTTTCTAAGGTGCGTTTTTCTTCTTCTTTATAAGAAGTAGTAAAAGCAATATGATTGATCAATCCGTCAAAAATAGCTTCCTCAGGAATAGCTAAGACTGGGATGGTGGCATTTTCTAAAACTTCCCCGGCAACACTTCCTAAAAAAATGGCTTTAAGACCTCCAGCTCCTTTTGTTCCCATTACAATTATATCTACTTCATCTTCCTTAGCCACCTCGATAATTGCCTTAACCAGGTTTTCTCCTTCCCTCATCACATGTACCATTTCCACATTACCCATACCGTACTCTTCGGCCATTTCTCTTAAAGGAGGCAAGGCCCGTTTATAGCTTTCAAATTCATACCAGTCGAAAGACTCCAAAAATTTCTCAAGAGTGGCCGGCATGTAGTGGGCACCTATATGTGGCTTTTTATAGACATGTAAAGTCGTAATTTTTGCACCCATTTTATCTGCCAGTCTTAATGCATAGATAAAGGCTCTATTGGCTGCATCAGAGAAATCGGTAGGAAACAGTATCTTTTTCATAGTAAAATCATTTGTCTGGAGTGAAATAGTGCTCTTTAACTAAGAATCTCACAAAAAATGTAAGGACATGAGCAAGATGAAGGCAGCACCTAATAGTTTTTAATTAAATATATCCATCACGATGTAATGTTAAGAAATAATTTAGATCTAAGGATCCTAAATGATGTAAATAAAATATTAAGAAACCTGCCTTTTTAATAAGAATGTGGAATATTAAGGTGTATATCTGCTTTCCTTTTATACAAAACTATACACCTTCCTAGCCCTATTGAAATGATTATTGTCACCCTTTTGGCTGAGACCTGTCAATTAAAATCTCCCCATTTTTTTTCAATTTAAAAATAACTGCTGAATTCCTTTAATATTCCTTGATCACAATTATATAGCCATGAAAAAAATTAATTTTACTCTTCTATTTTTGGTTTTTCTCCTCCCTTTAACTCAATTTGGCCAGATTCCTGAAAACGTAGAAGCCCGTGTTTATGATTTATACCCGGGAATCCAGGATATGTACGGCTATACTGTGGCAGAATGGAATCATAAACTGATCATTTTTGGTGGAAAAATCTTTAACTACAATTCAGAAATCTACCATAATGATTACCCTAATACTGAAATCATCCTCATTGACCTCCAGGGACAAACGGCAGCTGCTTATTCAAACTATTTATTTGAAGGAAGTATTGGAGAGCAGCTATCGGCCTATGGCATGGCTTTTCATCAAGAGGATTCGATTTTATATTTTTTAGGTGGCTATGCTTTTAATGAGGCAACAAAAGGGTTTAAAACTTATCCCTTTTTGAGCAGAATGAATATTCCATTAACCATTGATGCCCTGGAAAAAGGCCACTACCCCATTAATTCTATTATCCAAATCCAGGATGAAAGAATCGCATTATTTGATGCCATTTTAGACAATAATGGCAATGAATTCTTCCTGCTGGATGGAAAAAACGGTAATAAGAAAAATGCCTTGGAAGAAAATCCTGTTTACTTTGAAGAAGACTTTAAAGATGAGATAAGAACTTTTAGGATTATTGACCAACACAAAGATCTTCAATTAACGAATTTTAGAGAGTGGCTAAACCTAGAAGCTTTTTTTGACTATTATCAAAATACAGCACCAGAAAAAATTAATCAAATCGTGAGGCAAAGAGTACAGGTACCAATTAATTGATGAAAGTCATATTGACTTCTGACAATTATCATTTGATTCTCTACTGATTTCAGATACATTTGAAATATAAAGATTACGAATCGACTTATTTAAGTCAATTCTATGGTCAATTGGGTGTTCAATGTTGCCGACCTTCCTGCCTTCCAAATCGCGTCGGCAATAGCTGTCGCTCCGAGGTATCGGGGCGACAGTTTTTTGTAAAATATCTTGAATTTGCTACTTCCTTATTACTTTTACTTTTTAAAATAAGTCGAAGAAGAAAATCGTTGGTTTTTTTCACCCTTACCTCTTTAACAATAAATACATATGAAATCTTTTCTTAAAATAACTTTTTTATTCCTGGTTTCTTATAGTACTTGTTTTAGTACCTATGGTCAGGCCAAACGTTTGGCTCCCAGGGCGGGATTGGCCATTTCTCATATTGACAACCAAGTTGGAAATGGATTTGTGATTAAAGGCAGGTCTGGTTTTACGATAGGTTCTGACTGGAGGATAGAAAAAAACAAGTTTTATCTACAACCTGGCCTGTTTTTACAGCATATAAATACCCGTCTGAGTGATCCTACTCCTGCTGATCCCAATGAGTTTGAATCCAGAATTACCTCTTTAAAAGTCCCACTATCCGTAGGTTGGTATGTTTTTGGGCGGAGAAGATTAATAGTTCTTCATACTAAAACCGGCCTGGTTCCGGAATTGGTTCTAGGCAGTAAAGCGGTAGATGAACTTGGATACTCTAAAGATCTTTTGAATAATTTCCAAATAAATGGAATGTTTGGACTGGGAGTCGACATAGCTATTTTCACCATAAACTTAAGTCATCAAGTAGGGTTTTCTTCTATGCTTAAGGATAATAACCTGTACAGCAGAACCACTATTCTTACCTTTGGATTGATCTTTTGATGCTATAATTCTGGAATGTTATGATACTATGATTTTTATTAATATATTTTATAGTGATTAAAATTAATCCCTTCCCATTTCTTCTAAAAATTGTACCTTCCCAAAAAGATAAAATACTTATGAAAACAAGGCTAATAGATTCTTTTAAAAACATTATTTTTCTGGCTGTATTAGCCTTTTTTTTCCATCAATGCTCAAGCACTTCTGCAGCAAGGGCAACCACCATTCAGGAAGGCCTGGCCAATGACCCAAAAATTTCGACCTTTACAAGCTTGGTTGAAACGGTTGGTGGTCTGCAAGAAGTTCTTTCCAATTCTACACAAAAACACACCTTTTTTGTACCTAATAATGAAGCCTTTGATATTCTAGGTCAAAAATTATTGGACAATCTTTCCATGAAAGAAAACCACGATGTTCTTACCGGTATCCTGCGCTCACACATCACTCAGGGTACTTATTCAGCAAATGATATTTCAAAATCTACTCAGGCCTTACGGAGTATTTTTGAAACAACCATAAGTCTTCCCGATAATTCGGCTCAGATTCTGTATTCCATTAAAACAAGGCAAGGTTTGATCCATGTGGTGGATAAGGTTATTCAGAGGTGAATGGGGTATTTGGGTATTTGGGTATTTGGGTATTTGAAATATATTTAAATTGATTATTTTGATCCTTGGAAAAGATTAAACTCTAATGGACTTAAGTTTTAATTTACTCTTACTCACCTCCACTCCGGCAACATTCAATTAAGTTGGAATAGTTAATTTTTCCTATTTATTTGAAAGAAAAAAACATGATTTACAAATTTGAAGAGCTGGATTGCTGGGTTTCAGCTAGAAATTTTAATATAAATATTTTCTCTTTATTGGATCAAAAAAAATTAAGTAATCATTGGCCTATTCATAATCAATTGGCAAGTGCTTCCCTTTCCATAATGAATAATATTGCAGAAGGATATGGACGCATTGGAATTAAGGATAGAATCAAATTTTTTAACTACTCCCACGCTTCCTGTAACGAAGTTAAAAGCATGCTCTATTTAATCAATGAGCTGGAATACATCACTAAGGAAGAATTCACCAAATTAAAGACTCAACTAGAATTAACCCAAAAACTAACACTTGGATATATAAGATACTTAAATAATAAAAATCCCTAATACCCCAATACCCTAATACCCCAATACCCTAATACCCCAATACCCCAATACACATTACTTAAACGTCATTACTTCCACCCCTGTCCAAGCCTCAGGGACCCCATTTACAAGATAATCCTTAGATTTTTTCAAAAATAGCCTGGAAGGTTTATCATTTGCATTTGCATCCAGGATGGTATTAAAAGTAGTAATCGAACCCGAAAACTCTCGGTCATAAAACTGTTTTAAGCCTCTTTCAAATTCTGGTGAATACCTCTTTTTATGTTCAACCATATGATATGCATCACCGTCAAAACATTCATAAAGCCCCACTGGTTCTTTCTTTCCTTTTACAACCACCTTGCCAAGATAACGGACCTGAAAATCTTCTTTATTTTCAATCTGATTCATACAGTCATCACTCAGCAAAATAGAGGTTCCATAATGTTTGGTCAGGCTTTCGATCCTTGAAGCTGTATTTACAGTATCGGCAATAGTAGCAGCATCCATTCGATTTTTATCTCCAATAATTCCCATAATAAGAGGGCCGGTATGCAAACCGATACCAATTCGAATAGCAGGACGCTGATCTGCTAAACGCTCCTTATTATATTCAATAAGGCGCTGTTGCATTTCTACTGCGGCCTTAAGGGCATTTTCCGGACCACTTGGAAAGATGGCCATAATTGCATCACCAAGATATTGATTGATAAAGCCATCGTTATTTTGGATAATAGGTCCCATTCTTCCATGAAATGCATTTACAAAATTAAAATTCTCTTCTGGGGTCATGGATTCGGCTAGAGTAGTATAATCTCGAATATCTGTAAATAAAACCGTTACTTCTCGTTCAGTATGATCTCCAAGAGCCACCTCGGTAATACGGTCTCTATTTAAAGAGTGAAGAAACTCATTAGGAACAAATCTTCCAGCTACCGTAAAAATATGGTGCAAATCAATTTGAGTTTTAATACGTGCCAATAGTTCTTCCCTGTGGAAAGGCTTAGGCAAGTAATCATTAGCCCCTACCGACAAGCCTTGAACGATATCCTGTAATTGATTTTTGGCAGTAATCATAATGACAGGAAGTTCTGAAGGCAAATATTTTTCTCTGATTTTCTGGCACACTTCATAGCCAGACATACGAGGCATCATTACATCGAGTAATACCAGGTCAATATTGGAATCGCGGTTAATGATTTCGATAGCTTCCTCTCCATGCATAGCAGGGATAAGTTGGAAATTATGTCCTGAAAGATGGTTTTTAAGCACTTGCTGATTAATAGGCTCATCATCTACTACCAATATTCGTACTTGCTCTTCTTCTAAAATATTAGGTGTGATTATATTTCTGCTCATTTCGCTTACTTCAAATATCTCTCTTCCTACTGGAGTCATCCTAGGATTAATGGCAGACATGTGCTTTCCTTCCTCTAAAGTGCTGGCTTCTTTTTCGGAAATAGGAAGGGTAAAGAAAAAGGTAGATCCCTTTCCAACCTCACTTTCCACCCACATTTCTCCACCATGCAACTCAACTAGACGTTTGCTTATACTTAAACCCAGGCCTGTACCAGCAAATTCTCTGGAAACAGAACCATCCACTTGTTCAAATTCCTGGAAAATGGCTTCTCTTTTTTGCATGGGAATTCCCGTTCCGGTATCTTCTACCTTAATCAAGATCATACCCTGCTCAGCAGATGCAGAGAGCCTGACATGTCCTTCTTCAGAAAACTTGATAGAATTACCTACAAGATTATATAAAACCTGTTGCAACCTGTTTTCATCGCCATTAGCAGCGGGTAAATCACTAGGAATGTTATTGATCAGCTTTAATTCCTTGCCTTTCACCAAGGGAGCATTATTGCGCAAGACGATATCGGTTAATACTCTTAAATTTATGGGCTTACGAAGCAATTCCAGATCATAATTTTTCAGTTTGGAAAAATCCAGAATATCGTTAATCAAATTGTTGAGGCGTTTTCCTGAGGATATTACCAGATCCAAATTTTCCCGAAATATTTCAGGTGACAACTGCTCTGCGTCATCATGTAGAAACTCTGAAATTCCAAGAATGCCCTGGAGAGGAGTTCGCAGTTCATGAGAGGTGTTTGCCAAAAACTGATCTTTTAACTGATCTACTCGAACCAGGTGTTCTGCACGCTCTTTTTCTCTTTCTGCACGCTCTTTTTCAAGAGCCAGTTGCCGGTCTTTGATTTGTTGTTTTTGTCTATTGCGAATCCAGGAAAACACACCAAACAATAGAAGAATCAAAGCTACAGAAATAGCAATAACAAGGCCAAGCTTTTGTCTGGATTTAATGGTATTGAAGGCTTTTTCTCTCTCTAAGCGATCAATTTCTGCCTGCTTTCTTTCGGTTTCAAATTGGGTCTGAATTTCAGCAAATTGGACGATCTGATCCTTGTTCCACAGGCTGTCCTTTGCTTCGGTATATAACTCGTAATATTGAAGTGCCTCTTTGTATTGAGATAATCCTTTGTTGATATCAGCCAGGTTTTTAAAAATTTCTTTCTGCATTGGAATATCCCCAATTTCAAGAGCAAGCTTTTCGGCCTCCTTCAAATCTAAAGAGGCCAAAGAAAATTGTTCTTGCCTGTTTTTTAACCTTCCAAGGTATAAGTAGGCAGAAGCCATCCCTCGGCGGTTTTTCTGATTTAACCACAATCCCAGGCTTTGCTGATAATCAATAAGGGCCTCTTCATCCAAGCCACGTGCTTCTTTCAAAAGTCCAAATTTGAGATATAAGCTTGCTAATCCTGGGTTGGCATTAACTTCTTTTAAAACGGAATGGGCTTGATCAAAATATTGGCTTGCAGAATTGTAATTTTTCAGTTCCAGGTAGGTATCTCCTATTTGAGTACACACATCACCTATTTCTCTTTTGTCTCCTATTTTTTCCGCTACCGCTAACCCTTGTTTAAAATAGTTCAATGCTTCTTCAAAATTACCCTGCCGCTTATAACTAAGCCCGATTTGTTTATTGGCAATGGCTAACCCCTGTTGATGCCCTTTTTCTTCAGATATTTTAAGATATTTTATGAATTCCCCCAGAGCCTTTCCCTGAAAACCCTGTTGTTCATAAATGGCTCCAAATTTGGAATACAATTTGGCCATCCCTAATGTATCAGCTAATTTTTGCCTGATTTCTAAACCTAAATGCAGGTGATGCAGACTGGAATCAAAATTTGAGATTCTTTGATGTATATCTGCAATATTCACATGCGAGGATGCCAGGCCTACTAAATCATTAAGGGTTCGAAAAACATCCATAGTTTTCCGCACTAATAAAATGGCAGTATCTGGCTTACCTTCGTTTAAATAAATAGGTGTCAGATTATTATAAATTGCTGCTCCAAATTCAGGTTTATTGATAGCCAGGAAATATTCCAGACTGTTATTAAAATGAGTTTTAGCTTCCTGGTAATTACCTTGCCGCAAATAGGAAACAGCCATGTTAGCAAAGGTCTTCGCAGATTCTAAGGAATCTCCAACTAAGTTGAAATTCTCAATTCCCATTTTATAGTGTTCTCTTGCTAAATCGAAATCACCTCTCTGATTATGAATATTGCCCATGCTTGTAAGGCTGTAAGCAAAGCCTAGTGTATCTTTAATTTCTAAAGCAATTTGCTGGGTGGCATTAAAATAATGGAGTGCTGAATCTAAATTTCCTTGGTTTCTGAAAAAATATCCTACCAATTGTAAAGGCTGAATTTTAGCCTGCTGTTCTTCTAAAGAATCTGCCAGCGAAAGAGCCTGAAGGGCAAACTCATGAGAGCGTTTGGGTTCATTATATAATAAACTACGACTTATGGCCACTAATGATTTTATTTTTGATAAATCATTAGGCTGATGATCCAATTGGAGGATCATACTGTCAATTTTTTCATTATTATTTTGTGAAAAAAGAGGTGTGCAAAGGATAATAAGTCCTAATAACAGAAGGCTTTTTGAAAAGTACAGATAATGTTTCATAATAATTATGCTTATTTAAAAAGGCCAAGGACTTGGGATAATGTAAGTTTGAATGAGTTTTCTCCATTTCAGGTATTGAACTGATCCTAATACTATAAATAAAAGTCTAATCCGGGGTCTGTTAACTAGTAAATCGCCCACATAAATGAGTGGTTGGACAAAAAGATGAGTAAAAAAAGGAGCTTTCTAAAACCAATTCTGGTTTTGTCCAGCTCCTATATCCATTCCTCAATTAGAATGAAAAACATTAGCCATTGGTCATGCAATGACTAGATCCAATTGATTAAAAAACCTCCTATTTTCTTTATGGAGCTTTAGTTTAATTGTGATTCAAACATAAAGGACTTTTTAGCGAAAAGCTATTCCTTTCGAGTGGATGACGGTGTTGAGTTTTTAGTTGATATTATTTATTGATTAGGAGGGAAACTTGCACTCAGCCTCTGCCAATAGATACTTACTGAGGCTTTCTTACTTTTTTAAAAATTCAATATTCCTTTTTAAACCACTGAATTTTGTTCTTTTTACAGCAGACTTTTTAAATACATTCCTGAATACTTCTTCCGTAATTTCTTCCCAGTCTTTTTTTGTCATCTCCAATAAATCTGGGTGTGGCACAAATTCAGGTTCTTGATGAGGTTTGGAAAATCGATTCCATGGGCATACTTGTTGGCAAATATCACAGCCAAACATCCAGTTTTCAAATTTACCTTTATAATCCTCAGGAAGAGCTTCTTTTAATTCTATGGTAAAATAGGAAATGCACTTGCTGCCATCTACCAGATAGCCATTGGGAGCAATTGCTTCAGTAGGGCAGGCATCGATACATTTCCGGCAAGTACCACAATAATCTTTAATAGGCTGATCATAGACTAACTCGAGATCCAAAATCAACTCTGCCAGGAAAAAGTAAGATCCGGCTTTGGGATGGATCAAAAGTGTATTTCTTCCTATCCAGCCCGTTCCGGCCCGCTTGGCCCAGTCTCTTTCTAAAACTGGAGCAGAATCCACAAAACATCGTCCATTAACCTCTCCTATCTCATCTCTAATAAAGGATAAGAGATCTTTTAATTTTCGCTTCAGAACAAAATGATAATCTTTCCCATAGGCATAAGTTGAGATTTTTGGAGCTTCAGGATCTCTTTGTTTTTCTTCAGCGTGATAATTATACATTAAACTGATCACTGTTTTAGCTCCTTCAACCAGGCGAGTGGGGTCTACTCTTTTTTCAAAATGATTGGCCATATATCCCATTTTGCCATGCATACCCTTATTAAGCCACACCTCCAACTGCCTGGCTTCCTCGTTCATATATTCCGCTTTGGCAAAGCCAACGAATTCAAAGCCCAGTTCCTGTGCTTTATTTCTAATTTGATTGGAATAGGTTTTAATATTTGATTTTGATATTGCCATTATAAAAGTTCGAGCCTTTAGATTGCTATTATAGTATAATAATTCCCATTAATCTAGTGAAAGATCAATAAAGTATTGGCCAGGGTTGATAAAGATCAACCTCCAGGGTGATGATCCTCATTATAAAGGCCTGGAATGATGTCTAACTTGAGAATAGAATTATTCATAAGCTGTAAAACTGCTTATTAACCCAATTTAACCTATTAATTAACCGCTCCTTAGGGGGACAAAACCTACCACTATGTTAAATCATATGGCCTTTTCATCCTCAGAATTATTATTAGCGGTTGCAGCAGGTGCTTTATTTATTCTTGCTATCATTCTTATTGGAAGGCGCTATTATGCCAAACAAACCCAAGTAGACCTAGCAAAAAAATATGCTGACAAGAAATGGAAATCTCCATTAGAAGCACGAACCAAATATCCTGAGGTTGACGTGTTTAAAATGAGTCCAATTTTCATGCGTATCGCTGTAATTGCTACCCTAGCTTTTACTGTTTTAGCCTTTAACTGGACTACCTACGATCGTCAGGTAGATATTCCCGAAGATGCACTTGTAATTGAAGAAGATATTGAGATTGAAATCCCAAGAAGTGCGGAACCACCTCCACCTCCACCTCCACCTCCACCTCCAGTAATACAGGAAGTTCCTGAGGAAGCAATAGTGGAAGTAGAAGATGATTTCGAATTTGTTGATCAATCTATTGATGCGGAATCTTCTATCGAAGCACCCGAGTTAGTGGCTGACAATAATGATGATGTGCCACCTCCGCCTCCGCCTCCACCTCCACCACCGGAGCCAGAGATCAAAGAAATATTCAGAGTAGTGGAACAAATGCCTCGTTTTCCTGGCTGTGAAAACATAGATGGAGACCACAAGGCAAAAAAGGCTTGTGCGGATCAAAAATTACTTGAATTCATTTATCAAAATATCAAATACCCTGCCGTTGCACGCGAAAATGGCATTCAGGGAACAGTGGTTGTCAACTTTGTTGTAAACGATGATGGCAAAGTAACCAATATCGAAACTCTAAGAGACATTGGAGGGGGCTGTGGAGAAGAAGCAAAGAGAGTGATAACATTGATGAATGATCTTCCAGAAAACTGGACGCCCGGTCGTCAAAGAGGAAAAGCAGTAAGAGTATCCTACACTTTACCGGTGAAGTTCAGACTAGAAGTAAATTAACAACTTATAAAGAAATATTTAAGCCGAAACAATCTCTTTCTAAGTTAGACTAAACTTTTCTTTCCCTGGTGGCCTGCAGCCACCAGGGAATTTACTTTTCTTGTGGTCTTTGATTTTTAATCCAAAATTTGAAGCTTGGCATATTTCAGCATAATCCTCTTTTGTGGATTATCCAGATCTTTGAAGAAAATAGTAGCCACCCTATTGGCCTCTCCTCCTTCGATACTTAATACTTTACCTTTGCCAAATTTCAGGTGTAGAACATTCATGCCTGCTTGAATTTCACTACTATCATTTGGATGAAAATTCTTCGGGTCAATACGTGTTGCAGCACTGGGCTTTTTGAAGAAGCCCTTTACACTTGCTCCTGATGGATTTGGTTCCTGGTTTATCTTCCTGGAGGAAATGCTTGAGGTATTTTCCAGGTAATCGCGAGGTACTTCTTCTAAAAAACGGCTCGGTTCATTATACTGCATCCGACCGTATCTGTAGCGGCTGTTGGCATAGGAAAGAGTAAGAAATTGTTCAGCTCTTGTGATGGCCACATAAAACAAGCGCCTTTCTTCATCGAGTCCCTCCACGGTATCCATAGACATAAAGGAGGGGAATAACTTTTCTTCCAAACCCACAATGAACACCGATTTAAATTCTAAACCTTTAGCAGAGTGGACTGACATGAGGGTAATATAATCCCCGCTTTTTTCCTCATCATCCAGATCAGTATGAAGGGCAATATTTTGTAGATAAGTAGTTAAAGAAATGTCTGGCTGATTATCAGCATCGAATTCCGCACCGGCCTCATCCACAAAAGATTTCACGCCATCCATTAATGAATTAATATTTTCCATTCGTCCCATTCCTTCTATTGAAGTATCGGTTTTATACAATTTCCCAATACCACTCTCTTCCAGGATGCGTTGGGTTAACTCATAAGCATTGTCAGTGTTTAATTTTTTGCGCAAGCCATTGATGGTTTTAACAAAACTGGCCAAGGCCGTTTTAGTGCGGCTGGCGACTTTCACTTTTGGTAGGCTTTGCCAGAGGGTTTCATTATTGGCTTCTGCCAGGGCAGCTATTTTCTCAACAGAACTGGCGCCAATACCACGTTTAGGAAAATTAATGATCCTTCTTAATGCTTCCTCATCTCTTGGATTAACCACCAGGCGCATATAGGCAATTATATCCTTAACCTCCTTGCGCTGGTAAAAAGAAAGGCCTCCAAAAACACGGTAATTCAAATTATATCTGCGTAGAAACTCTTCAAATATCCTTGATTGAGCATTGGTTCGATAAAGAATAGCAATTTCGCTATTACTAAGATGAGAGCGGTTTTTTTGTTCCAGGATCGTATCCACTATTCTTTTTCCTTCTTCATTGTCAGTAAGTGCTCTGATCAACTTAATTCTTTGGCCACTCCCTTTATCTGACCAGATTTTTTTAGGTATTTGCCTTCTGTTGTAAGTAATCACTTCGTTAGCGACCTGGACAATTTCTTCAGTAGAGCGATAGTTTTGCTCCAGTTTGAACACCTTGATGCCATGAGGTTTAAAATCCTCTTCAAAATCGAGAATATTTTGAATGGTAGCACCACGAAAAGCATAAATACTTTGAGCATCATCCCCTACCACACAAATGTTTCTTGGGCTGTTTTCATAATTGACCAGCTTTCTTACAATGGCATATTGTAATTGATTGGTATCCTGAAATTCATCCACCATGACATATTGGAATCTGTTCCTGTATTTATCTAAAACTCCATCCGGATTTTTTTGAAATAGTTCATATAACCTGTATAGCAGATCATCGAAATCCATGGCTCCGGATTTTTTGCATCGGGCCACATATTTTTGATAAATGGTATAAGTATGGGGACGTTTTGCCATTCGATCCTGAGTTCGCAGATCTTCATTTGCCTCATATAATTTTGGCGTAATCAAGTTGCTTTTTGCAGAGGAAATGCGCGATTTAATTACATTGGGATTATATACAGTTTTGTCAAGTTGCAATTCCTTGACGATATTTCCGATAACACTTTTGGTATCCTCCGTATCATAAATCGTAAAATTAGAAGGATATCCAATTTTCTCTGCTTCCATCCGCAAAATTCGGGCAAAAATAGAGTGAAAAGTACCTGCCCATACCTGATTGGCCTGAGGACCCACTTCTATTGAAATGCGGTCTTTCATTTCTCGTGCCGCCTTATTGGTAAAAGTTAGGGTAAGTATGTTATAGGGCTTAACCCCTGTTTTTATCAAATGTGAAACTCGATAAGTTAGTACCCTTGTTTTTCCAGAACCGGGACCCGCTACAACCAGTACAGGGCCATCAGTATTGGTAACGGCCTGCAATTGAACATCGTTTAAACCTGATAGATAAGCTGTTGAAGAATTATCTGGCATTGGAATTATTAAAAATTTTGGATGTCTTTAGCTGGATTGAAAACTCAATCCGCAATTAGACAAAGATTCAAATATTAGATTCTTAAAAACAGCAAAAATTATTAAGCCAGGTGATGGAATAGAGTCACAATAACTGATCTTAAATTAATTTTGCTAATCCCCAGATTAAGGTTTACGGCAGGAAATGAAGATACACTTTTTTATTGATCTTCAGCCTCTAAAGCTTCCCAATATTCAGCCGCTCTACGAGTATGTGGAATACAAATTGAACCTCCCACCAAATTGGCAATGGCAAAAACTTCATAGATGGCCGCTTTGCTTATTCCCAATTCATAGCAGGTACCCAAATGATATCGTATACAATCATCACATCTTAAAACCATTGAAGCCACCAAGCCTAATAATTCTTTGGTAGACTTATCCAATGCCCCGTCCTTATAGGCGTTGGTGTCAAGATTAAAAAATCTCTTTAACACTTTATTATCCTCTCCCAGGATAACCTCATTCATTTTGCTTCGATATTCATTAAATTCTTGAACGATTGACATAGCTGAATTAATTTATTATTGGTACATAAGAAGCTGTTTAAATTTAATACTTCTGTTAATATGAGGCTGTTTTCCAGCTATATTTCGTTCCCAAAATACTCATTTAGCACTGCTAAACTCTGTTTTT
>JANQPA010000026.1 GCA_028285545.1 Saprospiraceae bacterium
GGAAGTATTCCCATTGCCATTATCGAAAGTCCAGGTGATGAGGTAAGTACCTTGAGTATTATAGGTCAAAGGATCAGAAGTGGTGGCAATAATGGTTCCTCCACAGTGATCTGAAGCGGTTGGGACCTGAGAAACCGTAAGTCCACACTGAGCTCTGAGAGTAGGCAGCGTCAGTCGATCAGGGACTGGTGCCACTTCATTCTTAATGACAATGGTTTGATCCTGAGAGGAAGAATTTCCATTTCCATCGTCAAAAATCCAGGTAACGGTATAGGTCCCTTCTTTATCAAAGTAAAGTGGATCAGAGGTAGTCCCAATGATTTGACCGGCACAATTATCAGTTGCAAAAGGAGGTTCGAGACCTGCTTCACATGATGCAGTAATAGTAGGAAGGGTGGCTACATCGGGCAAGGGAGCAGTGACATCCTTGATGATCACAGTTTGTGTTTGGGTGACTGCATTTCCATTGCCGTCATCGAAGGTCCAGGTAATAATGTGGGTTCCCTGGGAGCTGTAGGACGGGGGATTGGTAATAGTGCCTATTATAGTACCTGCGCAGTTATCCGTTGCTGTGGGGGCAGAAGAAAGGTCCACAGCACATTCAACATTAATATCTGGCAAAGAATTCAGATCTGGAATTGGGCTAATCCTATCAACAACAGTAAACTTACCTGTACAAGAGTGTTGATTACCAGAAAAATCCTTGACGGTTAATTGCCTTTCATGGGTACCCAGGTCACTGCAATCTAAAGAAAATTTTGGTGAGCTGAAAAAAGGATTTAATCCACAGTTGTCATAAGAGCCATCATTGATATCTAAAATGGTAAAGGATGCAGAACCCTCCGCATCTAATTCGATGGTAATGTCTTTGCATTTTGCTACAGGTGGAATATGATCTTCAATGATGATATTACTGGTACAGGTATTTTGATTGCCAGTTCCATCTTTTATAACTAAAGTAAGCCTGACCCCCGGGATTCCCTTTGATGTGCACTGAAGCGTTTTTTCAGTAGAACCATCTGTAAATTCAAGTTGAACCGATCCACAATTATCGCTTGATCCATTGTCCAGGTCTTGAGCAGCAACTACGGCATCTCCATTGGCATCCAAAGACACGGTTTGATCTTTGCAAAGAGCCGTAGGTGGAGTTTGATCGTCAAAAATTAGATTAGCGGTACAAGTGTTTTGGTTATCATTATTATCTGTAACGGTTAAGACAACAGATTGATCCGTGCAGGTAACCGTTGTTTTATTAAGCTCTAAGCTCTTTATCCCACAAGCATCTGATGAACCATTATCGACTTGTTCCGGGGTTATAGTACCTTGCCCATTATCATCCGATTGCACAGTAACATCCTGGCAGAGTGCTTCAGGAGCAATTCGATCTACAATGGTCACCTGACCAGTACACGAACTTTCATTCCCAGAAACATCCTTGAGGGTAAGTGTGCGAGAAAAGGTGCCAACATTACCACAACTAAAAGGTTCCTCCAATATAGGTGGACTAATCAATTGACAATTATCATATGACCCATCATTTATATCTACACTTGTCATCAAAAGCCCATTAGCAGGTAATTCGAGTGTAATATTTTTACATTTGGCGACTGGTGGAATATTATCTTCACTAAAAATACCAGTAGCACAGATACTTTCATTTCCGTTATTGTCTTTTACTTTAAGAATCTCTCCAATACTGCCAGACCCGCATTGAATACTCTTTTCTGCGGAACCATCTGTAAATTCAAAGCTAACCGTTCCACAATTATCGGTTGAGCCATTATCCAGATCTTGTGGGCTGTAAGTTCCTTTTCCACTAGCGTCTACCTGAATAATCAATATGGATTTACATTTGGCTACCGGAGGAGTCCCATCAACCACACTAACATTTGAGGTACAGGTACTTTCATTACCATTATTGTCAATCACTTTCAGCGTAAGGGTTGCATTAGAACAGAAAATAGTGGTCTCATCCAAACTCATTTCAGCAATGCCACAAGCATCAGAAGAACCATTGTTGACTTGCTCTGGGGAGATGGTCGCCATCCCATTTTCATCCAATTGAACCGTAAGGTCCTGGCATTTTGCAATTGGTTTTATCCTATCAACAACGGTAATATTAGCTGTACAAGAGCTGCTGTTACCAGAGAGATCATTGATAGTTAAGGTGTTTGGAAAAGAAGTGCCAATGTTGCTGCAATCAAAAGTGAATTCAAACCCTGAAAACGCTATGCTGCAATTGTCGTATGATCCATCATTTATGAAATCAATAACGGTTCCAGAAGCAATGCCTTGATCATTCAATTCAACAGTAGCATCTTTACATTTAGCTACCGGTGGAATATCATCTGAAACGATTAGCGTTTGGGAGCAGGTACTGGTATTCCCACTTTCATCCGATACAATTAACGTTACGAAACTTACTAGATTAGCATGACTACAATCAAGGTTTATTTGTTCAGCCTCATCTGCAAAACTTAAGGTTATTTCTCCGCAAGCATCAAAAGAGCCATTATCAAAATCAGGAGCTACTACTGTGGCCTGGCCATTTTCATCCAGTTGGGCGGTGACATTCTTGCAGATCGCTTGAGGTGCATTACCATCTATCACCGTAACATTGGCCTCACAAGTAGAAGTTGCATTGAGTTTATCCCTGATTGTTAATTGCACAGTTTGATCTCCAAGGTTGTTACAATTAAAAGTGTTAGGACTGACTGCCATACTTATTAATTCACAGCCTGAAGTGTTTTCTTTAAAGACGTCTAGAGCAGCGATGGTCGCATTATTATTGGCGTCTAATTGAACCGTAATATCCTGACATATGGCTTGTGGAGGAAAACATTCCAAAACAGTTAAAAGTGCTTTGTTGGTATAAATAGGATCACAAGTAGGTTTGCGTCCCCTTAATGCAATTTCTCTGCCATTCCAGGATAATGGCACGTTATTTAGGATTAATGTATTGGATGTTGCACCTGATACAATTGACCCATTTATTAATACTTTCCAGGTAACTCCTCCATCAGTTGTATAAACCCATCGATTTATAGTTGATCCGCTTAATTCGGCTGTAAAAGTTGCAGTTTGCTCATTTAAAATAGTTGTAGGAGTTGGATTTACTAAAACGGTTGGTGTTAATAACAGAGACAAGGTAGCGGAATTGGTGAAATTTTCTTCACAATCATTATAACCTCGAAGCCTAAATCTTCTACCATCAAAGCTGGCAGGCGCATTGGCAATCGTAAGTAATGCTGTTGTCACGCCACTAAAGTTGGCATTATTCATTAGGTCAGTCCAGGTAGTACCATCATCAATAGATTGTTGCCAAATGTGAGAAGTAGCATCATTAAATGCTCCTTCTAAGGTGATATTCCCACCCTCACAAATGGTCTTTCCTTTTGGGTTTAAAACGGGAGAAGGAGTTGGAGTAATATTTAGTTTAGCTCCATCAGACCATACAACACCCTCGCTACACACATTAGAGGCACCAAATCTAAATAAATAATTAGCCCAGGATACAGGTATATTGGAAAGGGAAAGATTAAGGGTATTAGCAGCAAAAACTGCTGGAGCTGAACCACCATCATTTAAATCATTCCAAGTGATTCCATTGTCGGATGAATACTGCCATTGTTTATTGTATTTAGTGCCGCTTCCTTGAATAGTAACTGAAAAAGTAGCATTGCCATTTTTGCAGATAGTCTTATCCGTTGGTTGTGTGGTAATACCAAAAGGCACACAATAATTAATTACAAGCCGAGAACCTGTATGTGTAAATTCAGCATAGGAGCATCTGTTACTTCTGCAAAAAGCGTTGGTAGGACTAAGCCCTACCTGAAATCTATTGTCATTTTCAAGCAATTGTGCTTTTACATCTGCTCGTGCCTGTGCACCATAGTCAATCGGTGTTCCCCAGGTGGGATAGGTTAAAGGACCTCCTACATATCCAAAAGAATAGTAAGTTGGTCCGGCACCCATATCAGCATAACCTGACATGCGAGCGCCACCCCAATAATTACCATAATCACCAGCAATTTGATTGACATTTATATTAAAAGAGTTAGTTCGAACATCTCGTGCATACAATAAACCACTGACTTGGTCAATTCTTGAGTCGACAGGAATACTTCCTATGTTCCATTGGATATACCCTCTATTATTCTCTCCTGCAAATAATCCGACTCTGGCTTCATTGAAGCCGTCCGGACTTGCAGAGCCTCCAGAAGCAACAAAGCCGGCTTTATTTCCTGTTCTGTTAAGAGTAGGGTCTAAAACAAGGGGGTATTTTAAATTTGGATCTTGCAGCCAGGTTTGTGCTACCTGCATTTTTAAAGTCAATACTTGTCCTTCTTGTTCTAAAATCCACTTTGCTGGAAGATCTTCATTTGGATTTTTCTGCTCTCCAATACTATAAATTTCTGGTGCAGGTACATATAATTGCGTAATTCCAATGGCATCCACAATCTCAAATCCATTTTTAGTTTCATAAACCTCGCCGATGCTTTCCTCATTTAACTTTACAGTCCACCCTTTTGGTAAAACCAATTGCTCAGTCAAGACTAAATAGGTACCTTTTGCTGTTGGTCTCCTTTTCAGGATTAGTTTATTTTTGACTTTATCCGGTTCAATCTCAAATTCATTATCTACTCCGGGAAAAAAAGCGTGGTAGACTACTTTATTGCTATCTGGTTCAGGAAATGAAAAGGTAGAAGATTGTCGTTTGAGTACTTTGCCTGACTCGCCCTCCCAGCTTAAAGTCATATTGCTGCCGATAGATAAAAACTCATTATCCAACCCAACCTCAATGGACTCACCGGCCTCATCCGGATACCAGGTTCTGATGCCATTACGCGTATTTTCAAAAGCATAGCCGGGCACCTGAGAAGTTCTTACTCGGGTATCAATTTCCTGCCACTCACCATTTTCATCTAAATAGTGGATGGCTCCACCACTGATTACTGCCACATTGCCATTTTCAGAAGGAAAATGTTTAGCATTTTTATCTCTAAACCCTATGAGTTCATTTTCTCTTATATAATTCCCAAAAGGCCCATCTGCTTTCCAATAATCAGGATTGTGATTGTCTAAAGTAACATAAGAAGTTTTGAACTTATCTTTGCTATTGAGTTTGTCTGTTGTGTCAGTGATCATAAAAAAAGGCAAACCCAGTAAAAGTAATACAAGGATGATCCATATAGATCGTTTCCATCCATAGGAATTTTGTGATATCATGGTTTGAAATTTTGAAGTAGTGATTAATGTTGTGTGTTTAGGTAGCCAGAAAAATGACCTATAGAGGAAGCAATTGCTAGAATTGACTTCTCCCAGGTATTTCAAGCTTAAATTTGTCTTTAACAAAGGTGTAGAAGAATGAAAAGTGAGGTTATCCCTATTGTCTAAATGTTAACCATATTGTCTAAAAGGTCACTTGTTATTGGGAAAGGAGGTCTTTTCTGTATTTAGAAGGAGAGGATCCAATTTCTTCCCTGAAGATTCTGGAAAAATAATTTAGATTGGAAAAGCCAGTCTCAAAGGCTATTTCGGAAATGTTTAGTTTAGGGTTATTGATCAACATTTCCTTGGATTTATGAATGCGGATGGAACGGATATAATGAGAGGCAGATCTTCCAGTCAAGGCCTTGAGTTTATTGTGCAATTGTGCACGGCTAACCTGAAGCGCACGGCATAATTCTGTAATCCCGAAGGTTTCATCAGAAAGGTTTTGCAGAATTATTTCCTGGATTTCTTTAATGAAGACATCTTCCTTGCTACTGACCGGACCTGCAGAGAATAGTTCATTCCCAATGGACTGATAACGCTCCTGTAAAGTCTTTCTGATCTCAAGAAGTTTTTCGAGCCGGACAAACAATTCCTTTTCATTGAATGGTTTGGACAAATAGGCATCCGCTCCTACTTCCAGGCCACTGATTCTGGAATCAGCATCCGATTTAGCGGTAAGGATAATGATGGGGATATGGCTGGTTCGCCTGTCTTTTTTTAAATAATTACAAACCTCAAAGCCATCTTTTTTAGGCATCATGACATCACTGATGATGATGTCAGGCACCTCCTCCAGGGCCTTTTCTATTCCTGCTTCACCATCAATAGCATAGGATAGATGGTATTGCCCTACCAGACAGGCGGTCAGATACTGTCTCACATCCTTATTGTCCTCGATAATCAATAAGTTTGGTAAAGAGGTGATGGCCTTTGATAAAGGCGTTTCGACTGATTTTTCATTAGCCTGTGTTGGAGTTCGCAAAGGTGTTTTTAGGTGGAGGGGTGTTTCTGAGGCTAATGGAGCAATACGATGGATAGGCAGCCACACCAAAAAACTGCTTCCTTCTCCCAATCTGCTTTCAACTTCAATTTCCCCACCCTGCAATTGTATTAATTCTCGTGTTAAAGACAGACCAATACCAGTTCCTTCACCTTCCCGGGTAGTGGAATCATCTACCTGGTAAAAGCGTTCAAATATATAAGGCAGTTGTTCTTCCGAAATGCCAATTCCCTCGTCCTTTACTGTTATCAAAAGACATTCCGGAGATTTCTTATTAAGGTGTTCAGGGCTTTTTACGGTAACTGCCTGAAGGATGACCTCGCCCCCCTTTTTTGAAAACTTGATGGCATTGGACAACAAATTGGAGACTATGCGTAAAATCATTTCAGGATCATAATCCATGATCAACTCTTCAGATTTGGCTTCAAATGTTAGATGAATTTTTTTGTCAGCACCCATGGAGTGGAATGATTCGGAAATGTAATTAATAAAAGCCAGGATGTCTCCTTGAATCAATTTGGGGTTCAACTTACCAGCTTCCAGCTTTCGTAAATCCAGGATCTGATTAACTAGATTAAGCAGCTCTTCCGCATTCCGGTTGATCATTTTAACTCCCTTTGTTAGCCAAAGATCTGGGTTTTGATTTATTTTTCTGGTCATCCCAGTGATGATGGTTAAGGGTGTACGGAACTCGTGAGTGATATTCGTGTATAATTTATTTTTAAAAGCATCTAGTGTTTTTAAATTATGGGCCTCCTGCTTTTCGATTTGACGACGGAGCTGGAATCGATAAAGAGCTGTTATAATCGCAGCGATAAGTAATATATAGATTAGATAAGCCACCATACTTTTCCACCAGGGGGGATAAACTCGGAAGCGAACTAATTCTGTAGCTTCAGAAAAGATGTTTTCAACATTTTTAGCTCGCGCCTTCAATTGATACCTGCCTGGAGAAAGATTGGTAAAGGTTATTTGCATGTCTTCTTCCAAAGGCATCCATTGTCGGTTGAATCCTGTTAGTTGATATTCGTAACGAAGCCCCAAATTATTTGTCCAATTGAGGTCAGAAAGTGTAATGGAAATGGTTTGATCTTTGTAACCAAGTTTGACAATTTCTTTTCTATCACTTACAAAATAATCAGTAAGTAGCTCCCCATCCTCCTCATAGGGATTGAATGTTGAAAGGCTATGAATGGCCAATTGAGGCTTTGGAACCTCTAAAGGTAATAATCGGGGATTTACGCTTAGAAATCCATCTGTAGTGCCAAAAAATAATTGTTCACTATGGGTACTATTGAAATAGGCTTTGGTGATAAAGGAAGTGATTGGCAGTCCATCCATTAAACCTAAAGGAAAAAAGCTTGTTTCCGCGCCTGGAGGCAATTGTCTGGCCAAACCATTTTCGGTGCTCACCCATAAAATGCCCTCATCATCTTCTAATATGCCATAAATAGTGTTATCTGGTAAGCCATCTTTTTTGTAGAAGTGTTCAAATTCCTGTTTTTTCTCATCCAAACGATTAAGGCCCGTATTGGTCCCAACCCATAAATCATGGTTCTGATCCTTATAAATGGCCCAGACCAGGTTTTCAGAAAGAGATCCAGGGTTCTTCGGATCATGTACATAGGACGTAAATTGTTGTGTCTTTGGATCATATTTGCCAAGACCGCGATCAGTTCCAATCCATAATATATTTTGTCTATCTGAATAAAGGCATCGAATATTATTGGTTAAGAGAGAATTCTTATTGGAAGGATCATGGCTAAATCTTTGAATAGATTCAGTGCGTGGATTTATACGAAATAGGCCATTTGACCAGGTTCCAACCCAGATATAGCCTTGTTGATCTTTTTCCAAAGCCCATAGCCTGTTATTCGATTTAAAGATAGGGTCACTCAATTTTTGATTTAGATAAGTAAACTGTTGACCTGAGCTATCCATTTGTATTAGGCCGTGGGTAAGACTAGCGATCAAAATCGACTGTTCAGGCCCCTGAATAATTTTAACCATCCGATTACTAGCTAAAGTATTGGATTGATTAGGAATAGGAACTATGGATTGTCTTTTCTCAAGTCCCTTGTTTTTAGTATAAACAAACTGATCCAAACCGTGATTTAATATGCCTACCCAGAGGTTTCCACGACCATCTTCCAGAAAAGATCGAACCTGTCCTTTAGATACTGAATTTGAATTTGCGGGGTCATTTTTATAATAGGTAAACGGGGAGGTTTTCTTAGGACTAAGGTAAAATCCACTTCCTTCTGTCCCAAGCCAATAATTACCCTGGCGATCTTGGAAAGTATATCGAATTAAATTGGCAAATAAATTATGGGAGGTTTGATCTTGAATACGGATTGTATCGAGCTCACCTGTTTTGAGATCGTACCAATAAAAGTTTCTATTTTCTGGTATTAAAAATAAACCTTCATGAGCAAAGAAAAAATCCCATTTATGATCTATTTTGGCCTTGCCATAATCTATTGGCATAAGCGGTTTTATTTCAGGAGATTCGACTTTTGTGTCCAGTAGAAACAAAGTTTTATGTGCCAAAACCATAATGTTCCCATCGCCCATATATTTAGCTGCAAAGGTACCAGTCTCTTGACTATCAATGGTTTTAATAAGAGGGAGTGTAAATGTAGACAGTTTTCGGGAGGGGATATGAAATCGTTTTATAGTTTTCTCATCCCTTAGCCATAGTACATCCGATGTTGCCAGTAAAAGTTCCGTAATTCGATCACCTTTTCTAATGGGGAGATCTCCAATTTCAAATTCTTCCAGGTACCAATTTCCATTATTTCCGGAAGTCTTTTTTAGTTCAAAAAATCCATACCCAAATGAATTAACCCATAGCCTACCTTCCGGATTCTCCCAGAAATTACTAATAAAACACTGAATCTTTTGGCCAGATTTATACGCAGGAATTCGTTCGATTTTCCCTGTTACTTTATTTAATAGATTTAGACCTACTTCGGTTCCTATCCAAAGGTTATGCTGCTTATCCTCATGAATGCTTACGACCCAATCATGGTTAATCGTTTCCTCATCTTCTGGATCAAAACGAAATTTTAGAAAGTTTTGGCCATCAAATCGATTTAGGCCTCCTTCCGTTCCAATCCACATGAACCCCAGGTGGTCTTGGTAAAAAGCAAATACATAATTACTACTCAGACCTTCTTTTTGGGTAAAATTCAGGAAGTCTAATCTGGGTTGTGCAGAAATTCCCACCCTCAGGATAAATACAAGTAATAATGAAAAAACTATTCTTTGCCAGTATAAGTACACCGACATAAGAGGTTTGGTCAAGAATATTTTTATCCCTTTGTCCATATTTACAAATGCAACAGATGCTCCTTTTTCATTTTTCTGCGAGCTAAGGAACATATTACAAATTACGGACTTATTTCTGTTGACTTCCCAAAATATTTTCTTAAAAACTTAAAAAAATTACAATATCAGGTCTAACTAAGAATATTGCCCCTACCTTTTAAGTAATTTCTATCCAATCTCCATCATTGGGTATATATGATTTTTCAATAAGGCCTTCATCATTTAGTTTTTTCCTTAAATCATTTCTTGTGGTGGGGCAATGGTTGACCGCCTCCATATGATTGGCTATGACTTTTCTAGGTGCATTTTTTACAAATTTCAGGACATCCTCTAGGGTCATTAGCAAAGGTTTAAAAATATCAAATTGGGCAGACCCTGCAGCTACCACACTTATTGCTGGTTTGTATTCTTTGAGGACTTTATCCACCTCATCCGTATAAATGGTGTCTGAACTCAAATAAATGGACGGTTGATTAGGTAGTTCAATATAAAACCCCATTACATTACCTGCTGGTTTAGCAACAAAGCCATAGCCATGTCTGGCAGGAATACCTTCAATTTTGCCTCCCAGGAAATCGGCTCTTTTCCAATATTCTACCGTCTGGACAACATTCAAGCCTTTTTTTCGGAAGGTCTTTTCATCAAGCAAACTACAGATAACGGGGATATTTTTACCCACTAAATATTTTTCCGCTTCTTTATCAATATGATCAGGATGTTTATGCGTAATAAGACAATGGGTGATCCTTTCCAAAATTGGTGTGCAGTTTTCAGGCAAGGATACTATTGGATTTTTTTGGGGCTTGAATCTAAAAAATGTAAAAGGAGGCATGGTTCCCTTTGGCCCAATCATGGGATCAATCAATATCACCTTATCATCCGCCTCAATGACCATAGTTGCATTTCTGAAATGTTGAACCTTCATAGATTTATTTATGTGTGAAATAAATACAAAGTAATTCTGTTTGGCCATCACTTTCATTGATTCAAATCAAGAAAGTCTTTTTCTTATCCTGC
Organism: Saprospiraceae bacterium; assembly: GCA_028285545.1. GTDB lineage: Bacteria > Bacteroidota > Bacteroidia > Chitinophagales > Saprospiraceae > JANQPA01. The sequence continues at coordinate 10,625 of JANQPA010000026.1, forward strand.
TCAAGGTTTCAGGGGTGATGCCTAAATAAGAGGCGATGTGATATTGAGGAATCTCCTGCAACCAATCTGGTCTGTAAATTCGAAGTTCATTATACAGTTCTTCGGGTTCTTTTGTCATCCGGTTGTATTCAAAAGCCTCCTTATTCTTGAGTATGTTTTGGAAAGTTTGATCTATGAAGGATTTTCCACAGCTATATTATTGATCCCCTGTTGGTGACGGTTTCTCAACCGGCTTACCCAATACCCAGCCAGTTTCCTAACTGGCCTTACTTCACCCAAGACTAACCCTATTAAATAAGAAGATACTTGATCAGCATGATTTAAACTTTACCACTCTTACCCTTGTAGATTGGATAGATGTAATTACCAGAAAACAATACAAATACCTCATTATTGAGCGTATTAAATATTGCCAGCGTAATCGAGGTTGTGTAAAAAGTCAATTTTTTCCAAAAATTGACTTTAAAAAAATATATTTTTTTGCTTTTTTATAAGCAGATACATATTAAAGTAAAAACTAAAATTTTTAAAAATTTTAGTTTTTACACAGCCCTCATGTACTGCGTAAGGCCCGTACGGGCAACGAACGACTTTGTATTCTATTCCGAAGAGATGGTGACTATCCACTTCTCCTCTCCCTGTTCTTCAATTTTTAATTTCCAATTATTGTTATTTCTCTGGCAATAGTGTTCAAGCCAAGAGGTGAAATAAGTATCAACGTCATCTTTTGATACTCCTTGAATCAAGCCATTTTGATCAATCCCTAAATTGGCACCAAATAGATCAAACCACTTTCTCCAATACCTACCCATAATGAATTTGATTTTTTGGGGGTCATCTTCTAATACCTCGAAATATCCACCTGGATTGCCAGTTTGATTCATTTGAAAATTCCCTAATAAATCTTTAGGTTTTGATGGCCAATCACTAGGCTGCCAGTTATAAAATTCAATCATTTCCTGTGTGATCTCCTTAGGTGTTTTCCCTCGCTTTTTTCCTGAAGAGAATATGAAAATATGCTTCCCAAAGCTGGATCTTATGAATTTGTTTTGTACAAACTCATCACTGTATAGCTGCCATTTACTTTTTGGTAAAATTTGAGTTTGTCCATTTAGTTTAACTTTTCGGTTATCTATATCCTGTCTTTCCCAGATCCCATCCTTTAGAAATTTATATTCTAAGATATCGCCAGCCTGGGCAGTAGGAAATTCCAGACTTAGGGTATAAATTCCATCGCCATCTTCATCTGTCATAGGAAGACTTTCATTCCAGGAAAGAGGAGGAATATTGCCTCTTAGGCCTACTTCGTCAACCGATTTTTCTCCGTTAAGGTCAACCTGGAAGTTTAGAGTACTTTGGGCAGATAAAGTTGTTGTTAATGCCCAAAAAAAGTATAGGGTAAAAAGAGCTTGAATGTTTTTCATTTTATTAGGTTTTAGCTTTAATCATGAATTTAAAATGTAATAGAGTAGATTATACCATTTTTTGACACGGGCTATCGCACACTGACTGTTACTGTTTTAGTAGGTGCTGAATAAATCTTATCTTAATCATTATTACCAATTAATAGCCCATGAAATGAATCTTAGCAGAAAGGGTAAAATTTATTACAATGATTTGAAACAACCTTCAAAACAGATCATAGCTTAGCTTCATATATTAAATTAAAAGGCGTTTCCGTTGCCCTTCTAAAATTGGGAAAGCCGCCTTCCATCACTTCCTTTCTAACTCTGGCTTCACCGGCCTGTGCACCGAGCGCTTTGGCATTGGGCTGACTTAAAGAAGAAGGAATGCAAACCATTGTTGAAAATCCATAATAGGTGCTGCCTACCGGATTCAGGTTATCTTTAAGCTCATCTTGTGCAAAAGGTTCTACTATCATCCAAGTACCACTGGGAGTAAGCATATTTTTTATTTGAGCTGCCACCGCCGCCGGATCACCCATGTCGTGTAGGCAGTCAAAACAGGTAATAAATTCATATCCACTTCCCTTAAGTTGAGCCGCATCTCCTACTTCAAAGCTGATATTGGAAAGATTCATTTTTTTAGCCTGGCTACTGGCATATTCTATGGAGGCTGGATGAATATCAATACCTACAAATTCCGAATTGGGATAAGCTTCTGCCATCAGCATAGTTGAGACCGCATGACCACAACCGATATCTGCTACTTTTATCCCATGCTTTAATTTTTCCTCTACTCCTTTTAAAGAGGGTATCCAGGATTGAATCAGGTTGTGCTTATAGGAGGGGCGGAAGAATTTTTCTGTTCCACAGAATAGACAATTACAGTGATCACCCCAGGAAACTCCCTTTCCAGTTTTAAATGCCTCAGTTACTTTAGGCTCATCGTGATATACGGAAGAAACGGCATAAAAACCACCTGTCATGATTACTGGGCTTTCACTTTCAGCAAAAACCAGGGCTTGTTCAGGACTCAATGAAAAACTATGGCTGTTTTCATCATATTCTAAATATCCCTGGGCAGCCTGGGCAGAGCACCATTCTCGAACATATCGTTCTGAAGTACCAGTTGCCTCTGCTAGTTGGTCGCTGGACATTTTCCCTTCTTTATGGAGTGTTTTGTAAAGTCCTAATTTATCTCCAATGATGACCAAAGCGCCATTAACAGCTGCGCCTAAATCTCCAACCATTTTTCCTAAAAGAGCATTGAGTTTATCTTCATTGATATTTTCCATAAGCAAGTTATTAAATTAAGGCTTAGGTGAATTTTCGAATTGATTTTTGTCAAATATCTACCTGGAAGTCAGAATACTCCTGTAGAAAAGCCTCAAAAGACCTGAAATTTATAGATTCGCAAGATTTGTCGGGAAGAAAGGGAGATTTGTCAGGTAAGTAGGGAGTCTATGCTGAAAGTTTTCCCGTAAATTTGAGTAGACAAATAAATTCATTTTTATGTCTTTTTTGGAAAACACCTTAAACCAAGGCTTAGTTATTATCGCATTTCTGGCTATATTTTCTACCGTTCAAGCTCAACCTGAACCTTATTTCGAAATGCTTGGTATAGAAGATGGTTTATATGATCTTGACGTGAAAAGTATTTGTCAGGATAGCCTTGGATATATTTGGTTTGGAACCGAATCAGGTGGTTTGAGTCGATATGATGGCAACTCCATCCAGACATTTCAAAGCAACCCTAATCATCCCAACAACAATTATCCCCGAGCCCTTACCTATTCTTTGAATGTAGATGAGGAAGGTTATATATGGACTATAGGTGAAACACCAAGAGGGCTTTTTCGAATAAATCCTTACCTGCAAACAGTTGATCACTATCCCATAGAAGGACATTCTTTCTCGGCTCTGCTGGACAAAAAGGGCCGGATATGGGTAGGGAGTTATGATCAAGGTTTATTACGAATTGATAAAGAAAATAAAGCTGTACTATCCTTTATTGAGGAATTTGATCAAACCTTAAAAACTGAATATGTTCGTAATCTTTTAGAAGATCATTCTGGCAATCTGTGGTTTTCTTATCCTCATAAAGTGTACAAATGGAATGAGACTACTCGATTGTTGAGTTCATACGATTTTCCAAAGGACCCCAAGCAAGTGGCCCCAGACTTTTATTTTGAACAGATATTTGAAGATAGTAAAAAAAACATATGGGTTGCTACCAGTGACGGCCTCTTTCTACTTGATCCAAAAACCAGTGAATTTCAAGCCTTTAATTATGATCCAACTATTCAGAACAAGAATATCGGTGTCTCATCTATAGGAGAAGACAAGGAGGGTTTTTTATGGATTGGCGATTTTCAGGGATTATACATCCTGGATATGAACAAAAAGCAAGGCAAACGAATCTCGGCATCTCATAAACAATCAGAAGCTTTAAAAACCACCAGAACTATATTTTGTGATCGTAATGGAAATATGTGGATTGGAACCTTTAGAGGTTTATTGTACTGGAATCGTTACCGTAAAACTTTTCATCCATACTCAATTCAAGAAAATAGTGCTTTTGAAAACCCTAAGAGTGAAGCTATACGTCTTCGAAGATTGCAAGTCGGTGATCGTTTTTTCGCTCCTAAAGAGCTGAGCTTCGATCCAGGGGAAAGCTTGGTTTTGACAGTTAAATCTTTCGCTGTAAAGGAAGCCTTTTTTTCAACTGTCCAGGATAATCAAGGTAATTTTTGGGTACCATCCTATGATGACGGCCTTCATTTATTTGATTCCACCGGAAAATTCCTGAAACGTTTTGGTACGAATAATAGTAGTCTCCCAACCCGGGCATCAACTACTGCTTTTGTAGACCAAAAGGGAGTTGTTTGGATAGGAAATTGGGGATATGGTCTTTATCGCTATATTCCAGAGAACCAAACTTTCTTAAAACATCCGGTTGCACATCCTAATCAGCCGGAAATTTTCGGCAGAGCAATCAATGTAATCCATGAAGATAAGCAAGGCTATTTGTGGTTAGGCTGTAATGATTATGATTTAATCCAATTGAATCCTGATCGAACTGTAAAAACTTTTTACCCTATTTCTACTACGGATTTAGTGGAAGATCAGAATGGAGTTTTTTGGATAGCTTCACGAGATGGATTGTATAAATTCAATTCCCAAACTGGTGATTATGATCATTGGACCCAACAAGATGGATTACCGTCCGGTATCGTAAATAGTATTTTGATGGACGAAAAAGGGCATCTCTGGTTGGGAACTTTGAGAGGATTATCACATTTTGATCCCAACACCGAAACCTTCCATAATTATGATCTCAAAGATGGTTTGCCTGACCTTCAATTTAGTAAATGCCATGGATTGAAAAGCCGGACGGGTGAATTTTATTTCGGACTGCAAAATGGCATGTTTCGTTTTCATCCCAATAGTATAAAGAACAATCCTGTTATTCCGAAAGTTATCATAAGTGATTTAAAGATTCGAAATCAATCTGTTCCGATTAAGGGTACTTTAGGAGATACCCTTGACAGCCCTTCTCCCTTGGATCAACACATCTCCTTTACCAAAGATATTCGCTTAAATTGGCGGCAAAATGATATATCCATTTCCTTTACGGCTATCACTTATCTGAATGCCCAGAAAAACCAGTACAAGTATCGTTTAAATAATTATGATAGAGAATGGAACTTTGTGAGCGCTCAAAATCCACATGCTGTCTACACCAATCTCAATCCAGGTAAATATAGGTTTCAAGTTACCGCCTCTAATAATGATGGATTATGGAATGAAACAGGAGCAAGTCTTTACATTATTATTACGCCCCCTTGGTGGGCTACCTGGTGGGCCTACTGCATATATGGAATGCTTATCTTAAGCATATTGTACGGCCTACGAGCTTATGAGCTTAATAGAAAATTAGCCAATTACGAAGCGGGGCGTTTACGGGAGCTCAATCAGGTCAAAAGCCGTTTGTATACCAATATCACCCATGAATTCCGCACCCCGCTGAGCATCATTCTCGGTATAAGTGGACAGATTAAAAAAGAAGTAGAAGCTAAGATTGAGCCCCACCTGGAAATGATTGAAAAAAATGGCCGGCAATTACTTCGTTTGGTTAATCAACTTCTGGACCTTTCGAAAGTTGATTCGGGAACATTTGCCTTAAACTATCAGCGGGGGGACATTGTCAATTACTTAAAATATCTGATAGAGTCTTTTCATTCTTTGGCTGAGCAAAAAGCTATTCAACTACATTTTCTTTCGGATCTCGACAGCCTCTTTATGGATTATGATCAAGAAAGGCTACAACAAATATTCAACAATTTATTATCCAACGCCCTCAAATTCACGAAAGAGGGAGGGCATATTTACGTACAGCTTAATCAACTGAGTGAACAAGAGTTGGAGGTTAAATTTAAAGATACCGGTGTGGGCATTCCAGAAGATCAGCTAGCCAAAATATTTGACCGCTTTTATCAATTAGACGATAGTGAAACCCGCAGGGCTGAGGGTACCGGCATTGGCCTTGCCCTGGTTAAAGAACTGATTCAGTTAATGGACGGAAATATTATAGTCAAAAGCAAACCTGGCAAAGGCACTGAGTTTATTATGAACATTCCCATCCATCGAAATGCAAGCATTAATTCTTCTGTTGTGCCAGCAGAAATTCCATTAAATGGCATGGAAAATGCTAATTTGCCTATGGTTTCCAATTCACTTGAAGGTCCAAAAGTATTGGTGATTGAAGACAACAAAGACGTTCAGTTTTACATTCAAAACTGTCTATCTGTTTCCTACCAAGTAGAAACAGCCTTTGATGGTCAAGAAGGTATTCAAAAAGCCCAAAAGATCATACCAGATATGATTATTTGTGATGTCATGATGCCTTTAAAAGATGGATTTGAAGTCTGCGAAACCCTTAAAGCAGATACTCGAACAAGTCATATTCCGATCGTAATGTTAACTGCCAAAGCTGATTTTGATTCTAAATTAAAAGGCTTAAAACACGGAGCGAATGTTTATTTATCAAAGCCTTTTCAGGAAGAAGAGTTACTCTTGAATCTTCATAATTTGTTGTTACAAAGGCAACGTCTACAACAACATTATTTATTCCTTTCTGGCTTAAATAAACAGCCTGACAGTGATCAGCTGGAAGAAAATTTGGAAACTGATTTTGTGGAGTGTGTTAAAGCAAAAATCTTAGACCATCTGACAGACAGTAGTTTTACAGTAAGTCAATTGAGTCGGGAAATGGCCTTAAGTCCTTCTCATCTACATCGGAAATTAACAGCCCTCACTGGCTATTCTGCTAGCAAAATGATCCGAATGATACGGTTAAACCATGCCAAGAAGCTTTTACAAAATCCTGCTTTGACGGTCGCTTCGGTGGCTTATGATAGCGGCTTTAATGATCCGGATTATTTGTCAAAAGTATTTAAACAAGAATATGGAATTACTCCAACTGAGTTTAGAAGAAGGCAGAAGGAGTGGAGTAAAGAGTGATCCCGATTTTTTTTTGTCGATAGCTGTTTATAATACTGTCTTCAAATTAGTAGAAAAAGGATTGGGGTTGTGTAAAAACTAAAATTTTTACTTTAATATGTATCTGCTTATAAAAAAGCAAAAAATATATTTTTTTAAAGTCAATTTTTTCCAAAAATTGACTTTTTACACAACC
>JANQPA010000045.1 GCA_028285545.1 Saprospiraceae bacterium
CTAAAAAGTTGCAGGTAATTTTGGATGGTAAAATACCTTGATCAATAGCAATAGCAATAGCAATAGCAATAGCAATAGCAATAGCAATAGCAATAGCAATAGCAATAGCAATAGCAATAGCAATAGCAATAGCAATGTAAAAAATTCTAAACTATTGGGAAGGAAAAATTAGCGCTATTCAGATCATTTTTTAACACTGACTAAAACTAACTACACTGCTTGACAATACAGATGTTAATAGCAATATATATTTCATGTAAGCATTGTCATTGTCATTGATATTGCCATTGATATTATTATTGATTCCCAGTCAATGCCTTCAAGGAAGTTTGAGCCTGCAGATTTTTGGGGTTTATTTCAAGGGCCTTTTTAAAGGCAGAGATAGCCTCCTCATTTTGATTATTCATGATCCTACTATTTCCATATTTAACCCAAATTTTGGGGTCATCAGGGAATAATTCGGTACATTTTTTAAACACTTCTACAGCATCTTCAGCCTTCCCTCTTTTTAGGATTAAATCGCCCAGGTTGGAGAGTGTTCCTTTATTCCACTTAAAAGTATAGGCATAAATTGATTTAAGTTGGTCCTCATAATCTTCAATAGCATCCAAGCCTCCCAGGGCAATGTGTTCTCGACTGTTTCGGATATCCCATTTCTGGAAAATAAACTCCAGGCCATCATAGGTAGATCGATGAGGTACTGAAACATGAGTTTCTTTTTCCATCAATTTAAATTTCCAAAACAGTTGAGGTGGCCCCTTTTCTTCCAAAAGGGCAGCCAGTTTCCAGGCACCTCCCAGCATGTCATCCCCTTCATTACCCATTGTCATATACAGATGTCCTTTAAGAACTCTTTGAGTATCAAAAAAAGCTTGGCTCTGCTCCAGGACCAATTTTTGTTCATCCCACCAAAGACTAGGACTAATGGCCAGGTAGGAATTAAAAATGCCAGGATGATTAATCAAGGCATGAATGGCAAAAAGGCCACCAAAGGAATGCCCAACCAACATTTTATAATTACTTATTCTAAAGTTTTCTTCCATGAATGGCATCAACTCTTTTTGCATAAATGCCAACATACTATCCGCTCCACCTGCAGTAGGGAAAAATTTTTCATTAGCTGTTGTTTCAGGAGTAAGATCCCGAGTTCGGTCATCCGTATTGGGAATTCCCACCACGATCATTTCAGGTATTCTTCTATTTTTAGCTAAAAACTTCACGCAGGCAGTTGTGTGATGAAAATTGCCCCAGCCATCTAATAAATACATCACTGGATAATCTTCTTTACTTTTCTCATAGGACTTGGGAAGGTATATTAGAAGAGGTCGCTCCTGGCCAAGAATTTTTGATTGGAGTGCATATTCCTGACCAATAATAATGGGTTTACTTTCTGGTTGAGCAAAGAGCATTCCCGCAAAACATACAAAACACATGGAAATCAAAAAAGTCTTCATGAGTCAAGATTTTAATTTTCAGGAATAAAGAAATAAACAAAATCAGGAAAATTCATCACTATTATCAATAGAATGAGCTGGATACTAATAAAAGGGATAATCCCTCGATACAAATGCTTGGTTTTTACTTCTGGTGGGGCAACTCCTTTCAAATAAAATAAGGAAAAACCAAAAGGCGGGGACAAGAATGAAATTTGAAGGTTCAATCCTAAAAGTACTCCAATCCAGATCAGGTCTACTCCAAAGGCTACAAATATCGGTGCCACTACCGGAACAATAATAAAAATGATTTCTATAAAGTCAATGAAGAAACCAGCAAAGAACACTACGATCATTACCAATATCAAAAAGCTGGTAGCTGTCAGATTAGCATTTTGAATTAGATTAACCAAATACTCATCACCATTCATTTCTCTAAAGACAAAAGAGAAGGTGGTAGCCCCCAGCAGGATAATAAAAACCATACTTGTCAAGTGAGTGGTTTCTTGCATAACCGCTTTGAGTACTTTATAACTAAATTTACCCTGTAGGATGGTCATTAAAGTTGCACCTAATGCTCCCACCGCAGCAGCTTCTGTGGGAGAAGCAATACCAGCAAAAATGGAGCCCAATACCGCTACAATTAGCATCATGGGCAGCAAAAAGGCCTTACCGACCTTCAATAAAAAAGCCCAAAGTTCCTTTCTGGAGTTTAAATTGCCCCTGAATGCCCGTATTTCCTCTTTAGGCATTGTAGGTGCCTTTTCTGGTCTTAGAATAGCAAAAAAGATGATGTACAGAATATAAAGGATGACCAAAATGATACTGGGCATTAATGCAGCAGCAAATAATTTACCTACGGACACATTCAAAACACTGCCCAACAAAACCAAAACTACCGAAGGCGGAATAATCTGTCCTAAGGTTCCAGAAGCAGCTATCGTTCCTGTGGCTAACTCAGGGGAATATCCTCTTTTCAACATGGTAGGCAAACTAATCAAACCCATGGTGATTACTGTTGCCCCGACAATACCTGTTGAAGCAGCCAATAAAGCCCCTACAATGATAACTGAAATAGCCATTCCCCCCTTAAGAGATCCAAACAAAATGGCCATGGTTTCCAATAAGGTTTCTGCAATCCCAGATTTTTCCAGCATAATCCCCATAAAAATAAAAAGGGGAACGGCCAGCAAAACATAATTGCTCATGACCCCCATAATTCTTGGAGGAAGAGCAGAGAAACTGGAAGGATCTAAGAAACAAAGTGCATAAATAATCGATATGCCTCCCAAAGTAAAGGCCACAGGGTAACCATACAAAATCAATAAAAAGATACTTAGGAATAAAATAATCGCAATTATTTCCATGATTGGGTTTTGTGGATGCTTATTGATCAGAAGAAGAATGGTAATCCAAATAAGATTTAATTACATTCGCCAAAGCCTGAAGGAATAATAATATCCCACCTAAGGTAATGGCAAATTTAATAATGTAGCGAGCCGGTAATCCTCCGGGATCAGGAGAGGTTTCCCTAATCTGGAAAGAAACATTGGCATAATTAAAGGAGGCTATGATAATTACAATGGTCCAGGGGATCAGAAATAACAATCCTCCAATTAGATTGACCAAGGCTTTATCCTTTTCTTTGAAATTGGAATAAAAAAGATCTACTCTTACATGACGATCATGTTTGAAGGCATAGCCAGCACCAAGCAAAAAAATTAAGGCAAACATATGCCATTCTAGTTCCATGATCCAGGCAGCTGTATCGTTAAACAGGTATCGCACAATAACATCAAAACAAACCAGGATGACCAATAGGAAAGTCAGCCAGGAGATCTTCTTCCCAATCCATTCATTTATTTGAGAAATCCGGTTGGCTAAAGTATACCCTGCTTTTTTCATAATCAAAAATTTGCAGAATATAGTCGTAGTCTTGTAGATATGGAAATAATTCAGTGAAAAATTGAGATTGAAGGCATGGCCATGCCTTCAATCTCGTTATTTATTTATCTAATTTATAAAGCTTCATCTCTTCGATAATTTTAATTAGTTTCTCTGCATACCTTTTGTCAGTAGCATAACCCGCTTTTTTTAGGCCATGGGCCCAGCCTTTATAATCTGTGACAGGCAAATCTAATAAGTGTTTGTAACGGTTACCATTCAATAATTTTGAATGCTCCCGATAACTTTCCCAGACAGAATCAAAAACTCGAAACATATCGTATTTACTATCATCTGTATAATTACGACAAGTACAGCCCCTGCATTTGGAACGGCATTTAATGCCAAAATGATTATTGGATTCACGAGAAAGGCGGCTGCCTCCTGCATCAGATTCAAGAAGTCCTTGTGCCATGGTAATACTTGCTGGGATGCCATATATTTCTCTCTCCGTTCTGGCAATTTTTGAAAAACGATCTACATATCGCTTACAATTATTTATTTTTTCTTTAACTATAGAGGAGCTTATCCCCTTTCGACGGCCATAATCTGGATTCAAAATAAAGGTGATGTTATAAAAGTCATTTGCTTTTCGAGAATCTACACTTTTTTCCACCTTTACATGGTCATTTGAATTATGGGAGGTGACCGTGTTTTCCTTCAAATGATTATTATCAAATTTAGGCGAATTGGAAGGAATTATTTGAGCTGCTGAGGCGGCTATATTCTTATCCACCATATTAAATTTAATGGAAATATCTCTAGTGAGATATAGATGGAGAATCAAAAAAATAAGTAAGCCCTTGAACCAGTATTTTTTAATAAATTGTTGAAAGTAATCACTCAAATTCGGTTGTGGGCGATGATATGAAGAGTAATGGTATTGGTATTCCATATACTTTATGTTTTAAGTTACCGCAATAAACTCAAATTTAAAACATTTTGTTTAATAAATCAAACATCTTAAGATCATCTATCTTTTTTTCTTCATTTTTCTGTATACTTTTTTCTGGTTAGTGTAAAAAATACACTACTTTTATCGACTAAATTTAAAAAAATGATAATAGTAGCAGATAGCGGGTCTACCAAAGCAGATTGGGCCGTAGTTAATGGGGAAGAATCTCACCAACTTTTTGTCACTATGGGATTTAACCCTGTGTATCATAAAGAAGAACTCATTTATGATGAAGCTTTTAAAGCTTTTGATAATGCCATTGAAACTAATGAGGTAGAAGCACTTTATTATTATGGCACAGGATGTTGGGATTTGGAAAAAAAATCTGTGGTAGCTAAGGCCATGCACAAGATTTTTCCAAATGCAAGTATTAAAGTAGATCATGATTTATTGGGAGCAGCACGTGCAGCCTGTGGAAATGAACCGGGCATAGCTTGCATCCTAGGTACCGGATCAAATTCATGTTCATTTGATGGCTATGATATTCAAGACAACGTTACTAACCTTGGGTATTTCATTGGAGATGAAGGTAGTGGTTCCTGTTTAGGGAAGGAATTGGTTAAAGCCTATTTCTACCGAGAATTGCCCAAAGAGCTTTTATATGAATTTGAACAAAAACATCCTGGCGGGAAAGCAGAAATATTAGAGAATGTTTATCGCAAATCTACTCCTAATGTTTACCTGGCTACCTTTACGAGATTTCTGGGAGAACATAAGGACCACCCATTCATTCAAAAGCTGATTTATAGAAGTTTTGAAGAATTTATTGATAGACATGTTCGGAAGTACAAAAGTCATCTATCTTTGCCGGTCAGTTTCATTGGCTCGGTTGCTTTCCATTTCAGAGAATTTTTGGAAACTATTTTGCAGGAACGTTCCATGATTGTTGGTAAGTTTGTTAGAAAACCTATAGATTCGCTGGTGGATTTTCACAAGGGCCAAAATCATTAAATAATACAAGTTGCGATGCAACTTGAGTAGATGGTAAAAAGTAGAAGGACAAAATCAAATAAAATAGCATGTTGCTTATTGTTTAGATAAATATCTTTTTACTTTCTACCATATACTTTCTACTAGCAAGTTGCGATGCAACTTGTATTAAATAACCATCCTTTAATTATGGATAAACCTATTAAGCGCATTGCTGTTTACACCTCAGGTGGAGATGCTCCGGGAATGAACGCAGCATTGAGGGCAGTAGTCCGTACAGCTTATTATCACGATCTTCATGTTTATGGTGTTTTCAGAGGTTATGAAGGTATGATAGATGGCAAATTGGAACGTCTGGAACGAAGAGATGTAGGAAATATCATTCATAGAGGTGGCACCATTCTAAAAACTGCTCGTAGCAAGAGATTTAGGACGGCTGAGGGAAGAAAGCTTGCTTATGAATCATTACTCGCATTTGATATCGATGCATGTATTGCCATTGGAGGAAACGGAACCTTCATGGGAGCAAAATTACTTTCTGAAGAATATCAAATTCCTATAATTGGAATTCCAGGCACTATTGATAATGATCTGTATGGAACAGATTATACTATTGGTTTTGATACTGCCATCAATACGGCTGTTGAAGCAGTAGATCGCATACGTGATACGGCAGATTCTCATAATCGCTTATTTTTTGTAGAAGTTATGGGTAGGCATTCAGGTTTCATTGCTTTAAATACAGGGATAGGCAGTGGTGCAGGAAGTGTAATGGTACCCGAGGTGGATACTTCAATAGATCAATTGGTTGAAAAATTAAAAAAAGGGTATAAACGTAAAAAGTTATTTAGTGTAGTAATTGTTGCTGAAGGTAACAAACATGGTGGGGCCACAGAAATCGCTCAGCAGGTAAAAGAGAAATTTGATTTTTATGATACCAAAGTAACCATCATTGGACACCTGCAAAGGGGAGGTGCTCCTTCCTGCTTCGATAGAGTTTTGGCCAGCCGCCTGGGCTTCGCGGCTGTTGAAGGACTGCTCAAAGGGGAAAGAAATGTTATGACCGGAATTCAAAACAACGAAATTTCATATACCCCTTTGTCCGACGCCATTACTAAAGAAAAGAATTTACAGGAAGATCTGGTAAGAATGGCTGAGATCTTAGCAATGTAATTGCTTATAATTCTCTCCTATTTTCATATATACCAATGAAAATATGAAGACAAAGACTATAATAATTGCCATAATGCTTGTCGGGGCTACAGCAGTAGGACTGAATCTAATGCTGATAAAAAAGACCGATAGGAAGCCTGTTTTTCCAGGCCAGTCTAATTGGAAGCTAGCTTATAAAGCCTTTGAAGGAGGCTGTCTGAACAGTCCCGGTGACCTTCCACTTTCCAATCAGCTAGAAAAGTTACAAGAGGTCGAAAATTCGAACAATTTTTTCGTAGAATATGGAAATGCCACTGGACAAACCAAAATTGCTGCCAGGCATGCTGCTGTAGCAAAGGCTAAATCTAAATTTAAGATGGCCAAATTGAAATCAGAGGCTCCTTCTTTTATTCAAACCTCCTTTTCTTGTTATAAGGAAAAAGCAAATGGCTTTGAATATTTTGTTGTTCTGAGTGCTCCAAAATGATCCTTTTGTACTTATAGATTTCTTTAGGGATCATATTCTGGATTCAATTGATTAGGAACTGGGGCAGCTAACTCTTTACGCCATTTATCCAAAAGATTGTATAGTTCTTTAGCTTTCTCAGGAAATTGTTCCAGAAGGTTATGCTGTTCGGAAACATCAGTCTCAAGATTATATAACTCCAATCCACCATCTTCAAAATAATGATGTAGTTTCCAATCTCCCAATCGTATCACAGAACCAGGTCTGGTTCTAAATAGGGAGTCCCTGGATTGATTGTTATTCTTCTTATAAGCCTGCAAATACACTGGAAAATGCCAAAAAAGGGGGCGATCTTCAAATTCAGCATGATTTCCATTTAATAAAGGAACAATACTTTTCCCATCTAATTGGCCGCCATAATTTTCTAAACCTGCCAATTCGATAAGACTAGGGAATAGATCCAAATTTGAAATTAAGGCATCACTTTTACTGTTTTCTGCTATCTTTCCTTCCCATGATATTATAAAAGGCACTCTAATCCCTCCTTCATAGTAGCTTCCTTTTCCATCTCTTAAGGGTGCTTGATAAGTAATGCCATACAAGCCCCCATTATCTGAAGTGAAAACGATTATGGTATTTTCCAAACACTCCTTTTTCTCTAAAGCTTTTATAATTTCTCCTATATTCCGATCTAGGTTTTCAATCATAGTCGCATAGGAAATATTGTCTTGTTGGTTCCAGACTGGTTTACCTTCATATTTATACTTTAAACTATCCACGCCCTGTATTGGTGTATGAACAGCATATGGTGTATAATAAAGAAGGAATGGCTCTTGAGCATTCTGTATGAATTCAATAGATTTGGATGCAATTAAATCAGTAAGATATTCTCCATTGATTGCTTCTAATTTTACATTTTTATAGGGAGGATAGTAACTTCTTGGATGTCCATTAGGCCCTCCTCCTATATTCTGATCAAAACCAAACTTAAGTGGATCATCGGATACATGCCATTTACCGGCCGCACAGGTAGTATATCCATGATTTTTGAGGATTTGAGGAAAAATGAGGAAGCTGGAATCCAAACTAGTGGTATTGGTGGTAGGAATTATTTTCCTATCCTTAGCCTTTCCTCTTTCCGAAGAACCAACTGTATATATACCATGGCGGGCAGTCCATAATCCCGTTAACATCGAAGCACGGCTAGGGGCACAGTTAGATGCACTAGAATATGCATTTGTAAAAACCATCCCACTCCGGGCCAATTGGTCAATATTAGGGGTATGGTAGAATTCACTTCCCATAAATCCAACATCCCGCCAGCCTAAATCATCAACATTTATGATAAGAATATTGGGCTTTTCATCACTTTGATGCTTATTACAGGCAATAAATATGCTTGCGAAAAAAATTAGAAAGATCCCTAAATAATGCTTTCTTCTCCTGGAATAATTTGACTGGAACTTTTGGAATGCGGTACTTTTTCTAAAAATCATTCTAATCTAATTTTCTTTAATCCTTAGTCTAAAGTGATTGTTTTTGGCCAACCAGAAAATTGCCTGGCTACGGAGGAACTAACATCTTCTTCCCTCGGCCAACATTCAAAAGTAACTTCCTTATTATTTTTATTAAACCGGATCAATCCGTATCCTGCGCCATTTGAGGGGCTGTCCGGATTAGCATAAGCATGCATGGTAATTTTATTATTGAAACCATCAAAAAATTGTCCTGTCCAGGGCAGTTCGTTATTGGGAAGTGGACTGTTTATCAATTCTTTTTCCAAAGGCCACCACCAGCGGCTATAATAATTGTTCACAATAGCCGGAACTACAAAAGCCCAGGGGCCATCTCCAAAATCTTCAATACCATGATGAATAATGGTGGCCAGATGCTGGTCTCCAGCAATATGAACAGCATTGGCTTTTTTGATGGCTTGGAGCGCTTTTTTGCGGCCAGTTTGCGGCCAGCCATTAGAATCCATATCTGCATGAAGTCGATTATCCTGAGAACCATGTAAATGAGCACCACCACAAAAACCTGTTTGAGATAGAACAGCCTTCATCGCTACTCCTTCCTTTTTTTCTGCCCATCTATTTAAAAATTCCAACTGGCGATTTCCTAATAAAACCAATCCTTCCACATCAACGGAAGCCGGGTCATAATCTGGGTTTCGAATGTGATCAGGTCGAGGTCCCTGTTGCGGAATTTTTCCATTGGGTCCTGATTTAAATTTCCGATCTTCTACGATGGCAAAATCTACCCCTCCTATATTTACGTTGGTATAATAAACACCTATCCCTTGTTCTATTGGAGTAGGATCATAAGGGTCTGGTAAATGAGCTGTTTGGCAGCGTTCTACCATTTTCACATAATCTTTATGAAAAAAATAGCCACCATCATTTCCTGCCGCAATTTTTGAGATTTTCCCATTTTCTCCCCATAGGTTTCCTTGTCCAATATCATGATCATCAGGTATCGTTATGCAAGGACGGTCCCGAAACAAGTCTCTGAATTGTAGTCCAAATTTCAGCCAGGCAGCGGTATGTTCCTGATGGTCATAGGATTGATCACCGGCAAAAAACAATAAATCTGGGTCTTGATGGCGAATATTTCGTAGGTAATGACTTCGCGGCCCCCGGTCCTTATTGGAATTACAAGAAAGAGCTGCTAAAACGATCTCTTGTTTATTTATAGGATCTTTTCGGATCAAGCCTTCAAATACAGCCCCTTCAGCATGTCTTAATCGATAAGGAATATCAATGGAGGAATCCCAGTTTTCTATTCGAAATAAGGCTGACCAACCTATATCATTTACACTTTGTTTTTGAATTACTTGCCATTTATCTTCCTTTTTTATTTCCAGTCTTACCTCTCTCGTTTCATTGGGATAGAGTGGGAAAAGTTGTGCAGAAAGTTTAAGTACCTTTTCGGAAACCGTATAAATTCCAAATGCAATCGCCTCCTCTCTTGGGACTTTCAAATTGACAATTTCATTAGAATCTCGATTCCACCAATCATTAGTAGCCAGGGTATCCAGGTCTTCAAAGGGAGCAGATACTGGTGGCTCTTTTTCTAAGCCCAAATCTGGTTCTCTGCTTTCATTTTTGGAACAGGAGGCTATTAATAGTAAGCCAAAAAAAATTAGTCTTGCTGATAGATTGATGATGGATTGATAATACATTTTCAAATTTGGTTTGTAAAAAGGAAGACCTAAAAATAAATTTATGTTTTGGGGAATACCCTATTTCTTAGTTCTCTTTCTATATCTCGTCATTTGTCTGGGGTTTACATAATTGGGAGTTCTATTTTCCATTAAGGCCTGATGAATCTCATAAGTAACCTGGTTCCAGGTCTCTTCTTCAAGCCAACTGGGTGATACTAAATCCCTTTCCCACAGTTCAAGATCTTCTTTTGAATTGGAAAATCCATCCGGCATGATTGTTTCCAAACTTGTGGTTTCTCCGATATCCTCTGCAAGGTTATAATAGCGATAACCATAATCCTCCAGTCGAACCAGTTTAAACTGGCCTTTTCTAAGGGCTGCCATTTTATCTTTGCGCCAAAATAGGGAAGGATGTGGATTTCCTTGTTTTTCTCCAGATAGATAGGGTATTAGGTTGACTCCATCCAATCCGCTTTGTTCGGTTTTTGCTACTGCATCAATTGTAGCAAAGATATCCAAAGAAGAAGTAAGCCCATTAAATGTACTACCAGGTTTTATCTGAGCGGGCCAGGAAAGAACAAAAGGAACTCTATGCCCACCTTCAAATTTATTGCCTTTCCAACCTTTGAGAGGGCCACAATCAGATTGATTGTTAGTAGCTCCTCCATTGTCACTTAAAAAGAAAATCAAGGTATTATTTAAAAGTTCTTCCTTTTCAAGTTTGTGAACAAGCTTCCCAATATTTTGATCCATAGACCAGGTCATGGCAGCTAATTCCTGGCGAGAATGTCCTTTGAATTTTTCCAGATCTTCTACTTTAGCTTCCATAGGAGTATGAACCGCATTAAAAGACAGATACATGAAAAACGGCTCCTTTTTATAAAGGTCAATGTATTCAACTGCCTTATTTCCAAAAACATCTGTCAGATAACCAGAAAAATCAACTCTTTGCTTATTCTGTAAAATGGCTTTTGGGGATCCTTTTTTATCTTCATTTTTATTGTAAAAATAAGATCTCGCACCCGCCAAAAATCCATAAAATTCATCAAATCCTCTTTCATTAGGATGATAAGAAGGGCCATTTCCCAAATGCCATTTCCCGATTGCAATAGTTTTATAACCCGCAGATTGTAAGGCATCTCCCATGGTCGACTGTTTTAAATCAAGCCCCATTCCTTGTGGAATAGCATTGCATTCGAAACCAAAACGTTGCTGATATTTACCAGTTATCAAGCCCGCTCGGGAAGGAGCGCATACACTCGCACTAGTATGAGCATCTGTAAAAATCACTCCCCTGCTAGCCAGCTTGTCCAACTCTGGAGTCTTAAGATCGGGACTACCCATAAAACCAAAATCAATATAACCAGCATCGTCTGCTATTATGACAATAATATTAGGGCGGTCATCCTCAGATTGTATATTTGGGCTACAACTTAAACAAGCAGAAGTGATCAAAAATAAAACCCAATAATTTTTCATTTTATGAAAATGCTTTGAAAGAAAGATGTATTATTATCGATCTAAGGCTACAGGATCTTTAAAACAACAGCGATAAATATAGCTAATGGTTTTTCTAAAAAGATAAAAATGAATGGCGTAAGAATAAAAATATGCTGCATTAGCAGCCAGGAAGAAGCAAAAATGGCCATTGATGCGGGTGCAGATGCTCTTGGTTTAGTAGGAAAAATGCCCAGTGGTCCTGGGCCAATTTCCGATGATTTAATCCTGAATATCAGTAAAAATGTTCCTCCACCAATAGCTACTTTTCTATTAACCAGTGAAACTAGTGCCCAGAATATCATTCAACATCATTCCAGAGTAAATACCAATACCATTCAAATTGTAGATGCTTTACAGGAAGGAACATATGCTGAAATCAAAGCAGCTTTACCTAGCACCAAACTGGTTCAAGTCATTCATGTAATTGATGAGAAATCTGTAGAGGAAGCTATTCAGGTCTCTAAACAAGTAGATGCCCTCCTTTTAGATAGTGGTAATCCTAATTTGAAAATCAAACAATTAGGCGGAACCGGCAGGACACATAATTGGGCAATTAGTCGAAAAATCAGGGATTCCATTGACATTCCTTTATTTTTGGCAGGTGGTTTAAATGCTGGGAATGTCAAAGAGGCCATCATGGCCGTCCAACCTTTTGGTATAGATTTATGCAGCAGTGTTCGAACGAACAACAAACTAGACCCTGTCAAACTTGAAGCTTTTTTCAAGGCAGTTCATTCCATAAACTAAGAAAGCTAGCGCTTGTGCCAGCTTTCTTAATTATTATAATTCTCAATACCCACTACTCACTACCCAGTACGGCTAAATGTCTCCTCTCTCCGCAGCCCTTCTCAATTTTTTATTGGCAACAATTGCGATTTCTACCCGGCGGTTTTGTTTTCTACCGCTTGCTGTTGAGTTATTGGCTATTGGCTCTGTCTCTCCAAGCCCCATAGTAATTAGACGTTCATTCCCGACACCGTTACCTATTAGATAACCATTCACAGACTTGGCTCTGTTATTAGATAATTCCATATTGTATTCTGCTTCGCCTGAACTATCGGTATGGCCCTGTACTAATACTTCCGTATCGTCATATTTTTTCAAAATTCTGGAAAGTTCTGCCAAATTTTCTCTGGTTGCTCCCTTTAAACTGTATGAGTTTACATCGAATAACAAACCTGAATCAAAGGTGATTAAGATTCCCTCTCCTACTCTTTCTACTTTCGCTCCTTTCAAATCCTTACGCATTTCTTCAGCTTGCTTATCCATATACTTACCAATGACGGCTCCTGTAGCACCACCAATAACGGAACCAATAAGAATTCCTCTGGCCTTTTTACCTTTTTTGGCAAGTGCTCCTCCAATCACTCCTCCAAGTGCACCTCCAACCATAGCTCCCTGGAAAGTTTTACTAGTATTGCACGATGGCGTTAGAATTAAAGCCAGTGCTAAAAAAATCGGAAAAAATTTTGCCGTTGTCATTTTCATATACTTGAGCTTTATGTTTCAAATGATTTTCATAAGGTTAAGACTAATTTTTGAAAATCGGTCACATGCATCGATAATAGAAGTCTTAAAATAAGTAAATTTAACATATACTTAATACTTCATCTAATGGGAAGAAGCTTATCGTCGAAAGAGTAAAGACATCAATAGATTATTTCGTAATATTGTGAAATAGGAGTTGAGGAGACAATTTGAGATATATGGAGACAAATTGTCTCCATATATCTCAAATTGTCTCCATATATCTCGTATAATTCTATAGATTCAATAGATGTCTAAAATATTATTAACCAATAAACATACATGGTCTTATTAATTATCTTTTTTGCGGTTTCCATTCTTTTTTCCTTTTTATGTTCAGTATGGGAAGCCGTCCTTTTAAGTATTACTCCTTCCTATATCCGTACAGCCACTATGGAGGGCAAAAAAATTGGCAAAACCCTAAATGAGTACAAAGAGGATATCGATAGGCCCCTTTCTGCTATTTTAACCTTGAACACGATTGCCCATACCGTTGGTGCTATAGGTGTAGGTGCTCAGGCAGGGCATATTTTCGGTGAAAATTATTTTGATGTAGGAGGGATGTTTTCTATAAGTTATGAATCCATCATTGCCGGTTTAATGACCTTGGCCATTTTAATTTTGTCGGAAATCATTCCAAAAACGATTGGTGCCAATAGATGGAAAAGCTTGGCTCCTTTTACAGTTAGATCTATTGGTGTGCTATTATGGGTTCTTCACCCTTTGGTTTGGTTGAGCCAAAGAATTACCAAAACACTTAAAAAAGATAAAGCCCGCTCTATTTTTAGCAGAGCTGACCTAGCCGCCAGTGTACGGGAGAGTGAGCAAAGTGGTGCCTTGGATGAAAGTGAGTCAGCCATCATTAAAAACTTATTGGCTTTTGAGAAAAAGACAGTAAGAGATATTATGACTCCCAAAACAGTCGCTTTAATGGCGGATGAGGAAACTCCCTTACGTGAGTTTTACGATCAAAACCAACCACTACCCTATTCTCGAATTCCTATTTTTAAAGAAACCCGAGATCATGTGACCGGAATTATTTTAAAAGATGAATTATTACAAAATCTGGTAGAGGGTAAAGATTCCGCTTCCTTAAAAGAGATTAAAAGATCCATTGATTTTATTCAGGATACAACTGCCCTTCCAGAGTTATTCCAATCGCTGACCAAGGAAAAGCAGCACTTATTTATTGTTTCTGATGATTTTGGTGTGGTGGTAGGAATTGTTACAATGGAAGACATGTTCGAAACCCTTCTTGGACAGGAGATTGTAGATGAAACGGATGCTCATGTAGATCTTCAAAAACTAGCTAAGGAGCAGTGGGAAGAGAGGAATAAGAAGAATAAAGATTAGGCCAAATCAATTTAATTAAAAAAAAATGAGCCATCCCAAAATTTTAGAAACAAAGAAATAATCTTAAGTATTCTAAAATATAGAGAAGTATATAGAAGCAAATCCGCTTGAGGCGGTTGAAATAAGGTAGAAATATTTTGTCTTTATACTTAAAACAACATTATTTCAATTTATCTCGCACTATTTAGGCCAAAGGCCTAAATAGTGCTTATTTCTCTAAAATTCGAGATGACTCCTATTGTAATTAATTAAGAATTAACAAACAAATTATTGCAAATATCCTGGGTTTTGAACCATGTTAGGATTCGTTTGTATTTCGTCCAGTGGAATTGGATTATACACCTGGTCGTTATCCCAATTAATGGTTTGCTCACCAAAAGTGGTAAATTTCGTCCAGCTTAATTGACGGCGAGTCAGGTCAAATACACGATCTCCTTCAAATGCCAATTCCTTACGACGTTCCAAAAGGATAGCATCGATTAGATCCTGTCCAGAAGCTGTACTAGCTACGTAACTTGGATCGACTCTACTGGCAACTGCATCCAAGTCCTCGCGTGCACCTGCTTCATTACCTTGCTCAGCACGAGCTTCGGCACGAATTAGATAAACATCTGCCAATCTCAAGACTTTATAATAATCCTGACCATTTTCACCATTAGGATATTTACCTTCTGGAATAACTGCATCTCTTTCCCCATCTGCACGATCACCAATTCTCATTACGGCTCTCCTGGCATCTGTATCGGCATAGATGTCATATAAATCTTGAGTACCGAGGATATCTCCGTAACCATCCTGGTCATAGATCCCACCTACTGAATTTACACCACCATTATCTGCTGGAAGATTGATCAGCGTGAAGATATCTTCAGAGCCAATATTAGCTCCCCAGGAACTCATCCATGCTGTGCTATCGGCATAAAGAGAATACCGACCACTATTAATTACCTGTGTAGCCAATGCTTCAGCAGCAGCCCAATCTTCTTTGTATAATAAAACCTTTGCTAATAAGGCCTGAGCTCCTTCTTTAGAAAATCGTCCGTTTTCTTCAAGGGACATTAAGCCAATAGCCGTATTTAAATCGCTTTCTATCTGGGCATAAACCTCCGCAACTGTCGCTCTGGCAGGAGTTACAATTTCTCCTGTTGTACCTTCATTATTAAGAGCTACGCCTAAACTTGCACCATTATCCGAAGAATAGGGTCTTGCAAAATGACGCACTAGATTCCAATAAGCTAATGCTCTGATAGCATGTGCTTCACCCAATCTTTGATCTGCTTCAGTTTGCTCAGAGCTCAAAAAATTAACATCAACAATACGATTAATGACATTACTGGCATTAACTACTAACTGATAGCCCTCTGCCCATTGTCCAGTGGCACGACCAGATTGAGCTGTAAGTCTGTATTCATCAAATCCAAGAAAACGACCTGCATTTTTACTACTAACAAATACATTATCTGCTCTCAAGTCTGGGATTAATGTTAAATCCCAGCGATAAGAATTTTCGTCAGTATTGAGTAAATTATTAAGACCCACCACTGCAGCATTTAAGGACCCTAAATCTACAATCGCGCTACTTATGGACAAAGACTGCTGTGGTTCTAGCTCAAGAAAATCCTCCCCACATGAAGTAATGCCTATTACTCCAACCAATAAGAGAAATTTTATATAAATTTTCATTGTTTTAAATTTTGATTATCTACTTTTTAATTAAAAGGAAACATCAATACCAAATGTAAAGGTCTGTGGAATTGGAATCTCCTGATCGATCACTCCTCCTGCATCTGTACGTGGATCACGCTCTAAACGATCATCTTTTACATGAATCCAAAGGTTACTTCCTGATACAAAGAAACGAAGGTTGCTGATCTTGAATCTTTGGGTTAAGCTATTTGGTAGAGTATATCCCAAAGTAAGGTCTCTTAAGCTGATGTAACTACCATCATATAGGAAACGAGTAGAAGCATCACGAGAATTATTATTTTCACCAATTCTAAACTGTGGTGTATCTGTAATATCACCTGGTTGTCTCCAACGTCTTTCATAGATAGATCGGGCCAAATTACTTGTGGTAGAAAATCCACGTGATCCATCCGTATGAGTAAACCTGGACCAGGTGTGGAAAATAGTACGTCCCCAATCAAAGTTGAATTGAGCAGAAAGGGAGAATCCTTTAAAAGTAAAGGTATTGGTAAATCCACCGAAGAAATCTGGCTCAGATGTTCCTTGTTGATACAAAGCAGCCTGCGCACGATTAGTAGTAGTTGCAGTTTCTGTTTCATCAGTCCACCACAATGGATCTCCATTATCAGGATCTACACCTGCCCATCCTCTCAAATACCAGGTACTCCAAGGATTTCCTACTCCTCTAAAACGGACCCCATCAGCAAAGTCTCCTTCAGGTAAGGAAATTACCTCATTGGTATTGAAGGTAATATTGAAACTGGTTTGCCATTCAAAACCACCTGGATCATTACTAGTAATGTTTAATGTATTTAATTGAAATTCCACTCCTCGGTTTTCCAATTCGCCAATATTACTAATCACATCTGGTACGGCATTGGTCAATGAAACAGGACGCTCAAATAATAAATCAGATGTTCTACGAGAATAGATATCAACAATCAAATTAAGTCGATTCCATAATCCTACTTCAATACCCACATTGAATGGTTTATTTACCTCCCAGGTTAAGTTAGCATTTTCCAATTGAGATAACACGATACCTGGATCTCCATTATAATCCTGGCCGGTACCATATAATCCTCTCGATTCAAAATTATCAATAGCCTCGTTTCCATTAACCCCATAACTAGCCCGTAATCTCAGTAAAGAGAAGATGGGATGATCCCTTAAAAAGTTAAATCGATGGAAGTTTATTCCAAATCCTGCAGACCAGAAGGTTCCATATCTTGTGTTTGCTCCAAAACGAGAGGATCCGTCACGACGTACAGTACCATTTACATAAACTAAGCCTTTATAGTTATAATTGGTATTTAAAAAGATAGACTCAATGGTATTTTCTGTCTTAAAACCTGAAATAAACTCAGGAACAGAACCATTGTCCAAGCTCGTCAAATTAGGAAATGCAAAATTTCCTTGAAGTGTCTGTACTGAATGTGTTGTAAATTTTTGAGCCTCATAACCCAAAGTTACATCTACACCATGTGCATCGTTAAATAAATTAGTGTACTTCAGCATTTGTCTGGCTATCCAGTTGTTACGAATATCAAAATCATTTTCGCCATAGCCATTACGAGAAGCACCAGTACCAAAATCAGGAATAAAAAAGGTTTCATCTTCACCTATCACTCTGTTGATACTAATGAATGGTTCATAAGTTAATCCGTCAATAAAGGGAAGCTTTATTTTTGCATTAACTGAAGCTAACAAGTTTGTAATTTCTGAAACATCCGTGTTCAATAATGCTTGGCCAACTGGATTGAAGCCTGCGTTAATGTTGGTGTTAAAGGAACCATCTGGATTACGGACTGGCTGAGTCGGTACAAATCGGAAAATAGAACGTACTGGATTGGCAAATGCTCCTCCTCCAGGTACGGTATTTTGGGTAGTATGCGAAATACTGATTCTTGTATCAACATCCAACCAGCTTGTCATCTCAGTACTTAAATTCAAACGTCCGGATAAACGCTCAAAATCGGTAGCGATAATCGTTCCCTCATTGGTCTGATAACCACCTGAAACGAAATACTTAGTTTTGTCATTCCCACCTGAGATAGAAAGGTTAGCATTGGTAAAAGAACCCTGCTGAGTAATTTCATCAAACCAATCGGTATCTATACTAGGATCAATATTTTCAGCAGCAATTCTGGCATCTGCCTCCGCTTGATTAGCAGCCTGTCCTGTATTGATCAAGCCCTCGCGTAAAAGTTCGATGTATTCGGCTGTGTTTAAAGGCCTTAGATCGTCCGCTAAAGAAACGTTGGAAATCCCCGTTTGCACATTAGCACTTACTCTGGGAGCACCTGATCTTCCTTGCTTGGTAGTAATGATGATTACACCATTTGCAGCTCTTGAACCATAAATAGAAGTTGCAGAGGCATCCTTCAAAACTTGAATATCCGCAATATCCTGAGGGTTCAAACCTGATAATGGTGTACTTGTAGTGGATTCATTACCAATATTTTCATTAATAACAGGAATTCCATCAATTACATATAATGGATTGCTACCTGCATTAATGGACCCCAAACCCCGAATTCTTACATTTTGGAAGGCACCTGGTTGACCTGAGCCTTGATTCACTTGCAGTCCGGCAATATTACCCTGCAAGTTTTCAACCACAGTGGATCTTGGCATTTGGGCAATTCTTTCCACTGGAGCAGAAACTGCAGCCCCAGAATAATTGGATCTCAATTGATTACCATAACCAGTAACCACTATTTGTTCAATAAGAACTCCCTCTGATTCCATTGTAACATCAATGGTGGTTTGAGCACCTACGGTAATTCTTACATCCCTCATACCAGTGTATGAAAAAACAAGAACTTCACCTTGCGATGCATTGATGGCAAATGATCCATCAATATCTGTGGCAGTACCACGAGCAGTGCCTTCAATTAAAATTGTAGCACCAATGAGAGGCTCGTTGTCCTCCTGGCTTGTCACTACCCCTGTAATTTGGGTCTGAGCTACCGCAGAAAAGCTGGTTAGAGCCATAAGCAGTAATCCGACAAGCGTAATACGTGAAAGATACTTCATAACTAACAGATTTATTAATAAATGAATTAGGGTATACCCCTTAGTGATTCCTAATTAAATACTAAGGCCAATAGCTTATCATTTAGCTCCATGCGTAAACAAAAAGCTAGCAGCAGAAAACCTGATCAAGGTTCAAGGCATAACGTTCCAAGAACAGTTTTCTAAAACCAAACTTGTAAAAATGTACCCGTTGGACTGGTGCATACTAATTCAGGGTATATAAGGAAAAACCAATCCCAGGTGATTTGATGATACAGTCAAGTGATTTAAAATAGAGCTATTTAGGCGTAGCGATGATAGGCAATTAATTTATGCTCAAATATAGATATGTAATTCATTTATGTGGGTAACAAATCATTATTTTCGATGAAATAACGTATATCTACTCAAATATGCTGTTTAAATTTTTTTTTGTTAAGTAAAATTTAAGAAAATGGGGTCTAAACCAATAAAATGAAGTATTTAACAAAATAATATTAACAGACACTAGTTTTTAATTTCCCAGCGACAAATAAAAGCTTTTTTATAGTGTCAAAAAAACAAATTTATTCAAAATGACAGGGCACTGACAAATAGGTAAAAATCTGGAATACTCAGAGAACTTTTATTGGACTGAGGAATGGTTAATTGTTAATCGTTATTTGTTATTAAGTGCAAATAACGATTAACCAAAAAGAAGTTCCACAAAATGAAATTTATCGGGCACAATTCACGCAGTGCTGGCTTTGAGGCATCAAAATCAATCTTTTGGTAGGAATATCTTTTTTACAACGAATACAAACTCCAAAATTAGGCTCGTCAATTTTTGATTGGGCCAATTGAAGTTTTTTTAATTTTCGGCGGGCTTGTCTTAGTGCCGCTTCAGCAACACTTTTATTGTTTATGGCATCCATTCTTGAAATTCTTCCTATTGAATTTTCTGGAGCCACTGGTTTTGACATTTCTTCATATTGAATAATCGATTCTTCAGTTTTTGCAATCTGTTCTTTTATGATCCCCTTTATTTCTTCCCTTTGCTTTTTATCCATTTTCAGTCTTATTTTCTTAAGGATGAGATTAATGCTACAGACCTACTCCTAATTTTTTGAAAGCATCTAAGGCTTTTGCTAGGTATTGATCTTTTATCATTATGTGATCTGTAGAGAAAGCAGACAAAGCAAATATAGGAATATTTTCATCTGCTAAAACCTTGGAAATAATAGCCAAAAAACCTGTTAGTTCAAAGGGCAATACAGCCTCAAAGGTCAAAATTCTCCATTCTTTTTCTTCTTCAATAATATTATCAGCCCTGACCAGGCTAGATTGTTGTACTAAAGTTATTTCTGCCTTATCAATAATTGTGGCAAAGCAGTTTGGTTCTATTGATTTAGCCTTTATGACTGAGTATTTTTCAGGCCATACTAGAATTGTGCACTGTTTCAAATAGTCTAGGACATTCACTTATTAAAATGTATTTAGTTAATTTAAGCCTTTTTGCTACCTCTTAAACCCAATTCAATAACCTCCATATCTTGAACTTGAGTCCCATCAATAGAAAATCTTATTATGGTTTTGACCTTATGAAAACCATGAATGCCACAAGCACCAGGATTGATGTGTAACAAATTATGCTTCTTATCCGGCATTACTTTAAGAATGTGGGAATGTCCACAAATATAAAGATCAGGTGGGTCTTGTTGAATGAGATCTCGAACCCTTTTTGTGTATCGGCCAGGATAACCACCAATATGAGTCATAAAAACGGATAGGTTTTCGCAGCGAAAATGCAAATTTTCAGGATATCGGGCCCTTATTTTTTCATCATCAATATTGCCATAAACGGCCCTAAAAGGTTTGAATTCTTCTAATTGATCGGCAAGACTCACATCTCCAATATCACCAGCATGCCAGATCTCATCACATTCCTGGAAGTAAGTAAATATTTTTTCATCAAGGTGGGAATGGGTATCTGATAGTAATCCGATTTTTCTCATGCTGCCAAATTAGCATAAAAAACGGCTATGCCGTTTTTTATGCTATCAAAAATTTAATACTGCATTTGCGGAAGCATCACATAGCCATCTGTGGCATATTTGCCAAAATCATCATAAGAAATCCAGGCGTATCCACTATTCCCCCAGGTACTACCCCAGGCGCTCATTAACTCCAGAGCATTCTTATCTTCATTATAACCGACAACGATAAAGGAGTAACTTTCATTTGCGGCTCCTCCCAGAGACAAGGTGTTTTGGCCACTTAAGGCTTTAATATTTGCATTGGCATTTATTCTTACCATGACAGGATTTCCACGCATCAGGGATTTTCGAACTTCAAAAACCTTTTGGCGTGCTTTTGTAAAGGGCCTGAAAATGTGGAGGTAATTTTGGATATTAAATTTTTGGGTAGCATAAACAGCACTTGTCAAAGCAGGGGAATCATAAGGCATAATGGCTGCGCTAACTGTTCCATTCTGGACCAAAAAACGAAAAGCCTCTTCAAGGCTGACAGCCTTTCCTGCGTTTTCAATACTTAACTTGATAAAATCAGGACTAAGATTTACTTTATAATTTTTATTCAAATTGACATAAAATTCAAGGCAACTGGCTAGTGCATAACTCAATTCTGAACCTCGATATCCTACTTTTCTTACTGGCATCATGTAAGGCTTCACACTTTGTTGGCGCAATAGAGTTCTGGCATTGCTTCCTACTCCAGGGATCGTAAACATCATCTGTTCGATCATTTGTAAATTGTCAATACCTATCTGGGCATTGGCATTGGTAAGATTTTTGGGTTTTCCATTTTCAACTTGCGCAAATATGAAAGTAGAAAATGTTAGACTGATGAAAAGGCAAATGATTAGTTTGTTCATGATATATTCACTTTAATATCTATCAACGAAAAGGATTATTGTTTCATTCCTAAAGGTACGGACAAAAAGCTCTGATAATGTCTCTTCACTGGCTTAGTGTATAGAGCCATTATGGAGTGGTCAATTTCAAAGGAAATTAACATTTTTTTAACACTTTCCTATCAGGCGAAACTATGATTTCCAAGAAAAATTTCCCTCAGAATTCTATTGTTATAAAGGAATATTTCCATGCTTCTTTTTGGGCAAATGGCTTACCTTATTCTCCAACATTTCAAAAGCTCTAATCAATTTTCTTCGACTTAATCGTGGATCTATCACTTCATCTATAAAGCCTCTGCTTGCCGCACTATATGGATTAGCAAACTTCTCCTGATACGCTGTTTCTTTTTCCTTTAAGATTGCTTCAGGATTATCGGCTTCACTAATTTCTTTTCTAAAAATGATTTCTGAGGCTCCTTTTGCCCCCATCACTGCAATTTCTGCAGTTGGCCATGCATAATTCATATCTGCACCAATATGCTTGGAGTTCATTACATCGTAAGCCCCACCATAAGCCTTTCGAGTAATCAGTGTAATTCTTGGGACGGTGGCTTCGCTAAAGGCATAAAGAAGTTTTGCACCATTGACTATTATACCATTCCATTCCTGATCCGTTCCTGGTAAAAAACCAGGTACATCAACCAGGACAAGAAGGGGAATATTAAAACAGTCACAAAATCGAACAAAACGAGCTCCCTTTTTGGAACTATTTACATCCAATACTCCTGCAAGGCTGATGGGTTGATTACCTACAATACCAATGCTACGGCCTGCGATTCTTGCAAACCCGACGATGATGTTATCTGCATAATCTTTATGAATTTCAAGAAAGGAATCCTCATCCACAATCCCAGTAACCACTTCCCGCATATCATAGGGTTGATGTGCATTTTCTGGAATAA
The DNA here is from genome assembly GCA_028285545.1 of Saprospiraceae bacterium. GTDB lineage: Bacteria > Bacteroidota > Bacteroidia > Chitinophagales > Saprospiraceae > JANQPA01. The sequence continues at coordinate 22,941 of JANQPA010000045.1, forward strand.
TATCTGACAAGCCCTCCCTGATTTCATCGCCTAGATGGTAAGGAATTCTGGGGGCTTTTTCCTCACAATTCTGAGGCATATAACTGATTAAGCGCTTTAATTTATCAATACAATCTATGTCATTGGAAGCAGTAAGATGGGTAACTCCGGACTTGGTAGAATGGGCAGAAGCGCCTCCCAGCTCTTCGGCACTAACCTCTTCATTCGTCACCGTTTTCACAACATTCGGTCCAGTAACAAACATATAGGAAGTATGTTCCACCATAACAGTAAAATCAGTCATTGCAGGGGAATATACTGCCCCTCCTGCACAAGGCCCCATAATTGCTGAAATCTGAGGAACTACACCTGATGTGATAACATTTCGGTAAAAAATGTCTGCATATCCTCCCAGGGATTTAACTCCTTCTTGTATTCTGGCTCCCCCTGAATCATTTAAGCCGATAACCGGAGCTCCGTTTTGCATGGCCAGATCCATGATTTTGCATATTTTTTCGGCATGAGTTTCAGACAATGATCCTCCAAATACAGTAAAATCCTGAGCAAAAACATAAACTAAACGACCGTTTATCGTACCAAATCCTGTAATTACACCATCGCCAAGGATTCTTTGTTTTTCCATACCAAAATCATAGCTGCGATGGGAAACGAGCATCCCTATTTCTTCAAATGTTCCTTCATCCATTAGAAATTGAATGCGCTCTCTGGCAGTTAGTTTCCCCTTATCATGTTGTTTATCGATACGATTTTGTCCACCTCCCAATTGAGCTTCTGAGGTTTTGTCTCGCAACAAGGCTAATTTATCTTTCATACTATTTTTTTAAAGTGGTTTATTCGTAGCTAAAGATTTTATTATGGATGAATACTCTTTATTATTTTAAAGGCTGGGTTAAAATAATTTATTAATCATATCCCAGGGTGCTAGTCTTGGCAATATAGAAAAATTAAATAATTCCAAGTCCGCCAGCTTTTAGTAAAATCAAGATTTTGAATTTGGAAATAAGTTTGAAATAAAACTCGAATATAGTTATCGTCTTTGAAAAAAAAGCTATTAATTTAGCGCCTTCGATTTTACGTTCCAAGGATTTAAAAATCATTAAGGGTTTACAACCCATTTTTGTTCACCATTGAATAGATTAATCTAAAGGAATTTTACCATTAAAAATATCAATCTTATGAGCACCATTTCCATTTCTTCACTTAGTCAGCGGATTCAAAGGATGGAAGAATCTGCTACTCTAAAGATGGCCCAACTGGCAAGAGATCTAAGGGCTCAGGGTCATGAAGTCATCAGTTTAAGTATAGGGGAACCTGACTTTGATACACCACAGCACATCAAGGATGCCGCCAAAAAAGCTCTTGACGACGGATATACCAAATATACCCCCGTTCCAGGTCTGCCTGAATTAAGAAAGGCCATATGCAATAAATTTAAACGAGATAATCAACTGGATTTTGACCTCGATCAGATTGTAGTATCCAATGGTGCCAAACAATCTATTGCCAATATTTTCCTTTCCTTACTAGACAAGGGAGACGAGGTTATCGTACTAGCTCCTTTTTGGGTATCGTATTCAGAGATCATTAAACTGGCGGAGGGAACCCCTGTTATCATAAAATCATCCATCGAGGAAGATTATAAGGTAAGTGCCCAAAAAATTGAAAACGCCATCACGGATAAAACAAAGGCAATTCTTTTCTCTTCTCCTTGTAATCCTACTGGCTCAGTTTATTCCAAAGAGGAATTAAATGCCATTGCGGATGTGGTAGCAAAACATGAAAATCTATACATCGTTTCTGACGAAATCTATGAATACATCAACTTTACAGATCAACATTTTAGCATTGGATCGATTGACAAGGTAAAAGATCGTACCGTGACCGTTAATGGATTTTCCAAGGGCTTTGCCATGACGGGTTGGCGTCTTGGTTATATGGGAGCTCCTAAGTGGATAGCCAAAGCTTGCACGAAAGTTCAGGGTCAATTTACTTCTGGTGCAACCGCATTTGGACAAAAAGCAGGGGCCTTCGCTCTAAATTCTGACCTCACACCTACTCATGAAATGAGAAAGGCTTTTTTGAAGCGCAGGGACATGGTTATTGATTTGCTCAAAGAAATTCCGGGCATGAAGGTGAATAAACCTCTGGGGGCATTCTATATCTTCCCCGATATCAGTGACTTTTTTGGCAAAACTGATGGGCAAACCACCATTCACACTGCTTCTGATTTTTGTGAATACCTACTTCATCAGGCCCATGTAGCAGTAGTTACCGGAACCGCTTTTGGAGCTGATAACTGTTTTAGAATTTCTTATGCTGCATCTGAGGAGGAGTTGAGAGAGGCTGTTAGAAGGATGAAAGAGTCATTGGCTAAGCTTAGATAGTAAAAGGTAGAAAGTAGATAGTAGAAAGTAGATAGTAGAATGATTTTTAACTTATTATCAAAATCATAGGCTATTTTATTCACCATAAGGGTAATTTGTCCTTTTACTTTCTACTTTCTTCCTTTTACTAAAAATTGCATTGCAATTTGAATTACATTAATACAGCAGCCCAAAATATGATATAAGACAAGATTCCCAGAATCATTATCAAAACGGCTGAAAATACCAGAAAGGCTAGCAAAAATTTCGGTTTTGTTAGCCTTTCAATAAATCCAGTAAATACTCCTGGCTGTTGAATAATGATGGGCCCAGAAGCTAACTCTCCAGCTCCCTCCCCTATCAGTTGAGTATTCTTTTTTAGATTCAAAAATTTCAAACTAGTTGGTTTAACATCTAATAAAAGTCGATATCCCTTTTTGGGTATGGTTTCAATAATTTTGGGCGACTTGGCATTGTCCTGAAAAATTCGTCTTAATTTAGAGATGGCCTGCAATAGACCATCTTCTCCTCCACGATAATCTCCCCACACTTTTTCAATAATTTTTTCCCGCATCACCACCTGGCCGTTTCCATCCATTAGAACTTGTAGAACAGCCATTATCCTGGGTTCAAGCTTTTGTCGGAATAAAATACTACCTCGCCTTAAAAAGGCAATCTCGTTGGTACCAGTAAATACTAACAACTCCTCTCCTATCAAAAAATTTACAAAAACCTGATCTTGATAATTGTTCTCAGCCATAAAAATCAATTGAAGGATATTTAGTTTTTAATAAAAATTAAATGTAAACTTTTTTTCATTGCCATAAAAAACTGTTTCCAATGCTTTTTAGGATCAGCCTGAAATCAGTGATAATTGCACCTTTAGGAAATATAATTCAGGTAAAATAAATGCAGAAAATTTGGATGCGCCTCCTGTTTAAGAATAATTTGATCTCAAAAACATGAATCAAAAAAAAATTAACCAAATCACCTTTTTAAGCTTTTTATGCGCCTTTCTGTTCATTACTTCCTGCAAAACCCAAAATAGGAAAACTCCCAATTCTTCACTTGGTTACAAATCACAATTAGAAGCTATTCGGGATTCTATCAAATCACTGGTTGATAACAATAGTGTCCCCTCTTTATCAATTGGAGTTTTGAAAGATGGAGAAATTATCTGGGAAGAATCATTTGGCTGGGCAGATAAAGAGCAGGGAATTAAGGCAACACCCGAAACCATATACAGTCTTGGATCCATGTCAAAATCTATTTGTGCAACTGGTGTCATGACCCTGGTCGAAAACAATATTATTGGCCTTGAAGATAAGGTAAATACCATTATCGCTCCTTTAAAATTAAAAGGCTTGGCAGCCAATTCTGATGAAGTAAAAATCTGGCACATTTTGAACATGAGTGCTGGAATTCCACACGGTTGGACAAGTTTGTCCGATGGCCTTCTACCAGAAAAGAGAATTGGAACTGAAGAACTAATCAATCGATTTGGCCTAGTCACCTTCCCTCCAGGGAAAGTATATCACTATTCTAATTACTCTATGGGCTTAGGAGATATTATTATGGAAAAAGCTTCTAAGCAAACACTTGAGCAATACATAAAAAAATCTCTTTTCGAACCCTTAGGAATGAATAATAGCCTTACCACTTTCAAAGAAGCAAAGGAAGGACAACAATTAGCAAGTCCTTATTCATCACGACTAAGAAAATTAAATCATTATCAATTTTATCCCAAAGGTGGGGGTGGTTATTGGTCAAGTATTCGTGACCTTTTGCAATATGCCAAATTACACTTGAAAGAACAAGAGCAAAAAGTATTGTCAGATTCCAATATTGATCTAATGCATAAGTTTGACAAAAGCACAAGGCCAATGTTTGGATTGGGTTGGTTTAGTACCGATGGCAAACTTATTAGCAATGGGAGTATTTCTGGATTTAATTCTAACATTACCCTTGTACCCGAAGAAAACTTAGCTGTTGTAGTCCTAACCAATATGACTTCAAATAATGCCATTTCTGACCAATTGGCTTTCCAAATTGTAGATATTCTGGCTCCCAATCTTCCTAATACGATGAATCGAGAAAAATATGCAGAGCTTTATGAGACTCCCTACAAACCTGATCCCAACTTAACTGGGGAATGGCAAGGCAACATAAAACTTAACCAAAATTCTATCCCTATTTCTATAATAGCAGGAGAAAATGTTCGAATTAAAATAGGTCAGGAACCAGAGGTAATTCTACAATATCCAACCTTTACTGCCGGAAACTTCCTTCATGGCACACTTAATTCAAAAATTCCTGTGCCTGAATTTAATGGCTCAGAAGCAGTACCAACCTGGTTAAATCTGTATTTGGAAAATGATAAAATGGTTGGCCATGCTGCACCTATGTTTTCTAACGATAAAGGAAGTTTTTGTTATGGAGCATATATAGAATTGGAGCGGAATCAATAACTAGATTGGGTATTGGGTATTGGGTATTGGGTATTGGGAAAATAAATTCTTTAGAATAAACAATGTGTGTTTGTAGTATATTATTCAAAATACAATTGTAAAGAAAGTTTTATCTGAGTAATATTTAATTACAAAAAGGTAAATTGAATTTTATTCAAATAAAAATTAAGTGGTGTGGGATTTCACATCTTCAAAAAGCCTTATTACATTCGACATCCAAAAAAGCTTGGGTTACTCCCAATACCTTATACTCATTACTCAATACCCTCAACATGAAGGCACCAGTTGCAAAAAAAATTCCTCATGAATTGAGCATCCACGGAGATGTAAGAAATGATCCTTATTATTGGTTAAGGGACCGAGAAAACCCTGAGGTGATCGATTATTTAAATGCTGAAAACACCTATACAAAAACCCAATTGGAACATACTGAGTCTCTGCAAGAAGAATTATTTGAAGAGATGAAGGGGCGAATTAAACAGGAGGATCAATCTGTTCCTTACAAAGATAATGGTTACTACTACATAACCCGATTTGAGGAAGGTCAGGAATATCCCATCTACGCCAGAAAAAGAGAAAGTTTAAAGGCAGAAGAAGAAATTATGCTGAATGTCAATAAATTGGCAGAAGGGCATAATTATTATAACATCAATAGCCGAAGTGTAAGCCCCAACAATAAATTATTAGCTTATGGAGAGGATACGGTAAGCCGACGATTATATACCATAAAAATAAAAGATTTATCCTCGGGAGAGCTCTTGGAAGACAGCATTCCTAACACCTCAGGAAAAGCCGTCTGGGCCAATGATAACGAAACTATTTTTTATGTCCTCAAAGATCCAGATACCCTTCGAGATTACAAGGTTTTTAGACACAAAATCGGAACTCCGGTAAGCGAAGATGTAGAAGTTTGGAACGAAATAGATGAATCCTATTTGTGCTATATTTATAAAACGAAATCAAAAAAATATGTAGTCATTGGTTCTTACTATTCAAATAGTCAAGACTATCGTATCCTGGATGCCAACAATCCTACAGCTGAATTTCAAACCTTCCATAAACGTGAAAAGAACCTGGAGTATAGTTTTGCTCATTTCGAAGATCATTTCTATATCGTAACCAACTGGGAAGCGCAAAATTTCAGGCTAATGCGATGTCCTGAAACAGCTACCAGCAAAGAAAACTGGAAAGAAGTATTGGCCCATAGGCCTGAGGTATTAATAGAAGATATTGATGTTTTTAAGGATTATCTGGTCCTTTCTGAGCGAATAAACGGCATCACACAAATTAGGGTTCGGCCTTGGAAGGGAGAAGAGCATTACATAAAATTTCCAGAAGACGCCTTTGTAGCTGGCGTACACATCAACCCAGAGTTTGATACTCCACTACTCCGCTTAGGATATCAATCAATGACTACTCCACCTACCGTTTATGATTATCAAATGAATGATAAAACTTTTGAATTGCTAAAAGAGCAGGAGGTATTGGGTGGATTTGATAAAAACAATTATCAATCGGAGCGCTTGTTTGCTCCTTCCATTGATGGAGAAAAAGTACCTATTTCGCTTGTTTACAGGAAAGGCTATAAAAAATCAGGTCAGGAACCTCTTTTAATATATGCCTATGGATCCTACGGCAATAGTATGGAACCTTATTTTAGTCCCAGCAGATTAAGTTTATTGGATCGAGGATTTGGTTTTGCCATTGCTCATATTCGAGGAGGGGAAGAAATGGGCCGGAGATGGTATGATCAAGGTAAAATGTTAAATAAAAAGAACACCTTCCATGATTTTATTGCTTGCGCAGATTACCTCATCCAGGAATCTTATACCTCCAGTGAAAAACTATTTGCCATGGGAGGTAGTGCCGGCGGCTTGTTGATGGGTGCCATTTATAATATGCGTCCTGATCTTTGGAAAGGCGTCCTGGCAGCAGTTCCTTTTGTAGATGTGGTAACTACTATGTTGGACACCAGCATTCCTCTCACCACTTTCGAATATGATGAATGGGGAAATCCCAATGATAAAGAGTACTACGATTATATGAAATCCTATTCTCCATATGATAATGTGGAAGCTAAGGATTACCCGGCTATGCTGGTAACTACAGGATTACATGACTCTCAAGTCCAATATTGGGAACCAGCAAAATGGGTAGCAAAACTTAGAGATATGCGTACAAATGAAACCCTGCTGTTGCTGCATACAAATATGGAGGCAGGACATGGTGGTGCATCCGGAAGATTTAGAAGATTAAAGGAATTGGCAATGGAATATGCTTTTATTATTGATTTGGCTAAATAAAATCCTACTCAATAATTTCATTATAATATTACTTTTAAGAAAAGAGACAATTGGAGATAAATAGAGATATATGGAGACAATTTGTCTCTACATTTCTCTACTTATCTCAAAATATCTCATTTTTTTAAACCCCTACAGGCACCATTTCCTTCAATTTTTCAATCACGAAATCAACCTCTTCCTTGGTATTTTTATGAGAAAAAGAAAATCGAATGGTTTTTCTAGGCGAATCTCCTAATAAATTGCTTAACACATGAGAGCCCGCTTCTGCACCAGAGGCGCAGGCGCTACCTCCGGAAACACTAATACCTGCAATATCCAAATTAAGCAATAACATATCAGATTTATCTGAGGGCGGAAAGGAAACACTTAATATTTTATAATGAAATTTTCCTTCCCAGTCGCCATTGAATTCAATGTCCTCAAAATTAGCCTGCAATTGATCAATCATATAAGTTCTTATGGCAGAGATGGCCTCACGTCTTTCATCCTGGTGATCCATTGAAAGTTGCAAAGCATGAGCTAGTCCCATAATTCCAGCAATGTTTTCGGTTCCAGCTCTCATATTTCTTTCTTGACCTCCCCCATCAATAAAAGGTTTAAGAATATTATCTCCGTTAATATAGACAAAGCCAGTACCTTTGGGTCCATAAAACTTATGGGCCGAACCTGTAATAAAATTGATTCGGGTTTTTGAAAGATCGATTGGGAAATAACCTATGGTTTGTGTAGTATCTGAATGAAATAAGGCATTGTGCTCCTGGCATATCTCACTAATTTCATCCAAGTCAATCATTGTCCCTACCTCATTATTGGCATGCATTAGAGAAACCAAAGTTTTAAGGCTGGACTGTTCCAATAATCCTTTTAGCTCCTCTAGGTCGATTCTACCTTTTTTATCCTGTGATAAATAAACCACCTCTACAGAATTTTCCTTGGCTAGTTTGTCCAAAGGATGTACCACAGCGTGATGCTCAGTTTTGGTAGATATAATCCTTTTTACCTCCAGGTCATTTACACAGCCCCTTAAAATCATATTATTAGACTCTGTACCACAAGAGGTAAAAAACACCTCCCCAATGGAAGCTCCCAAACATTGAGCTACCTGCTTCCTTGCCTTTTCTACTGCAGCCCTGGATTGACGCCCTTCAGCATGAATCGAAGAAGGGTTTCCATAATATTTCTGTAATGCATTTGCCATCACTTCAACAACCTCTGGAGCAACCGGAGTGGTAGCTGCATAATCAAAATAAATACGATTCATATTTTACTTTCTAGTTCCTTCAAGAGCTTACTTAAAATTTTTAACGCACGATCAAGCCATTATTTTAAACCATTTTTCAACCAATGTAGGTTCAAAACCTGGATCGTTTTTACAGACAAATTCGTTGGTTTTAATTTGATATTGGTAATCCTGTCCCCATTCTCTATGATGTTCAGCCATGTCAGAAACAGCATCGAGGATGTATTCCATTTCCTCTGTGGTGGTGGTCGGATGAATAGACATTCTGATCCAACCTGGCTTTTCAGTCAGATTACCTTTGTTAATCTCATCTGTTATACTTTTTGACCGCTTAGGATCAACATGCAAAAGATAATGACCATAAGTTCCTGCACAGGAACATCCACCTCTTACCTGAATCCCAAAACGATCATTTAATAATTTCACCCCAAGGTTATAATGTAGGTCATCAATGTAAAAGGAAATTACACCCAATCGCTCTTTGTGTTGATGAGCCAAAACATGAAGGTTGGAAATATTTTCAAAACGTTCCCAGATCATATCGAGAAGCTCATGTTCTCTTTTTAACATTTTATCAACCCCCATCTGTTCTTTTAGCTGGCAGCACAAAGCCACCTTAATTGTTTGTAAAAATGCAGGGGTTCCTCCATCCTCCCGAACTTCTATTTCATCGATATATTTGTGTTCGCCCCAGGGGTTGGTCCAGTCTACAGTACCTCCTCCCGGATTGTCGGGAACTTTATTTTTGTACAGTTTAGGATCAAATATTAGGATACCAGTTGTTGCCGGTCCACCAAGAAATTTATGCGGAGAAAAATAAATGGCATCTAAATGCTGAAGCTTATTTTCAGGCCTCATTTCAATATCAATGTAGGGAGCGGAGCAGGCAAAATCAACAAAGCACAAGCCTCCATTTTTGTGCATTAATTCTGCTACTTGAAAATAGGGAGTTCTTATTCCAGTTACGTTAGAACAGGAAGTAATGGCGGCAATCTTTATATCTCTATCCTTATATTTTGCTAGAAGTCCTTTCAAACTTTCCAAATCCATCAATCCATCTTCATTAGGCTGAATGACTTCTACTGTAGCCAAGGTTTCTAACCAGGAAGTTTGGTTTGAGTGATGCTCCATATGGCTAACAAAAACTACAGGACGTTTTTCAGGGGCCATTCTAACTTTGGCAAGATGACTTTCGTGAACTTTTAAACCCAGTATCCGCTGGAATTTATTGACCACACCTGTCATACCAGAATTAGAGGAAATCAACACATCTTCATGGCTGGCTCCCACATGTTCTTTAATCAACTCTTTGGCCTTGTGATAGGCCATGGTCATTGAACTGCCTGTAACCGTAGTTTCGGTATGTGTATTTCCTACAAATGGAGAGATCTCCTTTTGAAGAATGTCCTCAATCGGGCCATATAATCGTCCACTTGCTGTCCAATCGGCATAGATTATTTTTTTTTCTCCGAAAGAAGATTGGAAGGTTTGGTCTATGCCAATGGTATGCTGGCGAAAAATTGAAAAATAATTTTCTAGCTCGGACCTCTTCGTGTGTTTTGGCATTGAAATATTCATAACACAAGATGGATTTTATTGGGTATTTGGTTCTGGACTTAAAACTATTCTACAAAATTATATGAAAATATCTAAATATTTTGGAATAATTGGCTCTCATCCGTTAAATGCGAGCTGTTTACCGAAACCAAAGGGTCAATTGACATTAAACCAATTAGATAAAAATCTATGCTACAGGAGTTTGGATACTTCCTTTTTCATACTATTTACAAGATCTTCAGCATGCTCAGGACTGCTTCCTTCTGAATAAATTCTTATAATTGGTTCGGTGTTGGATTTTCTGAGATGGACCCATCCATCAGCAAAATCAATTTTTAGTCCATCAATAGTATTGTACTGTTCTTTTTCAAAGGTTTTTTCCAAAACTTTAAGAATTCTTTCCAGGTCAATTTCAGGTGTGAGGCTAATTTTATCCTTCTTCATGAAATATTGAGGATAAGAACTTTTTAATTCTGACATTGTCTTATCCTGTCTGGCCAAATGAGAAAGAAATAAGGCTATACCTGCTAGTGCATCTCTACCATAATGCAGGCCAGGAACAATAATACCTCCGTTTCCTTCTCCTCCAATCACAGCATCTACTTCCTTCATTTTTTGAACAACATTAACTTCACCAACAGCGCTGGCATAATAAATTCCGCCATGTTTTTCCGTTACATCTCTTAATGCCCTGGTGGAAGACAAATTTGAGACAGTATTTCCCTTTTGATGCTCCAAGAAATAGTCTGCAATGGCTACCAGAGTGTATTCCTCTCCAAACATTTCACCATCCTCATTAATAAAGGCCAGGCGATCCACATCGGGATCTACAACAATTCCAAGGTCTGCTTTATGTTCTAAAACAGAGGCTGAAAGTCCCTTTAAATGCTTAGGTAGTGGTTCAGGATTATGGGCAAAATCACCATTGGGATTAGCATTTAAAATAACGTATTCGCAGCCTAGTTTATCAAGTAACTCAGGAATAGCGATGGCTCCTGAGGAATTAATGGCATCAACTACTATTTTAAATTTTTTATTTTGAATAGCCATTTGATTTACTAATGGCAGGTCTAGAATTGCATTTATATGGACGTTCAAATATTTATCAGTTTGAGAATAAGTCCCTAAATCATCAACACTTGCATATTCAATTTCTGCATTACTAAGCAATTCCATAAAAGCAGCTCCGTCTTCTTTTGAGATAAATTCCCCTTTATGATTCAGTAATTTCAAGGCATTCCACTCCCTAGGGTTATGACTTGCAGTTAAAATAATCCCTGCAGCAGCCATTTCCAGTGGTACGGCCATTTCTACCGTGGGCGTGGCGGAGAGTCCAAGATCCACAACATCAAAGCCCATAGAAATTAGGGTTTGGGTTACCAGTTGATTAACCATAGGGCCAGAAATACGAGCATCCCTGCCAATGACTATTTTTCTCGAGCTTTGCTCATTTCTTAACCATTGGGCAAAGGCCGCAGTACATTCTACAATGTCTTGTGGGGTTAAATTCTCGCCTTTTTTTCCTCCTATGGTTCCTCTTATGCCGGATATAGATTTTATTAGTGCCAATTTGATTTGAATTTTAGTGGTTGAAAAACATGGCAAAGAAAAGAAATTTGATACAATTGTTGAAAAGGATGTCTATTTTGCGGAGAAAAAGGCTTGTGGCAGTTTTTCTCCGCACGAACTATTTATTCTATGGAAGAGGAATGGTTTAAAAAATGGTTTAATTCACCCTATTATCATATTCTTTACCAGAAGCGAGATCGTCTGGAGGCAAGCGCATTTATTGACCGGCTGATTCTTTTTTTGGGTCTCCCCTCCGGTTCGCGAATTTTAGACCTGGCTTGTGGGCAGGGTCGTCATAGTCGGTATTTGGCAACCAAAAGTTTCGAAGTCACTGGTATTGACTTGTCTGGAAGGAGTATTCGATATGCTCAAGCATTTGAGAAGGAAAACCTCCGTTTTTTCAGGCACGATATGAGGGATAGCTTTAGGATTAATTATTTCGATGCTACCTTTAACTTTTTTACAAGCTTTGGGTATTTTGATTCTCCAAAGGATGATCTAAAGACTCTAAAAAGTGTAAGTGATGGCCTAAAAAAAAATGGGGTTTTTGTATTGGACTTTTTTAATTCCAATTATATTATTGCTCATCTAAAATCAGAATCTGAACATTGGATAAATGGGCTTCACTTTAAAGTAAAAAGGAGAATTGAAGGCAAACATGTAATTAAAGAAATTGCTTTTCAAGATCAAAGAGAGGATTATTTTTTTCAGGAAAAAGTACGTTTATTTACACTGCAAGAATTTAAATCTTTATTTATTAAGGTTGGTTTAAATTTGTTCCAAACATTTGGTAATTATGAATTACAAGAATTTAATCTAGAAAAAAGCCCAAGACTTATCCTTCTAGCCAAAAAATAACACCTTCCCAACCCCTAATAACGAATAACCCAATAACAAATAACCCAATAACGGACAACCAAAAATGACTACAATAATCGGAATAGACGAATGGCTTTTTAGCATTATCAATCAGGATTTGCATAATCCTGTCTTAGATTTCATCATGCCATATTGGCGAGAAAAAACAACCTGGATACCTTTATATATAGCACTAGCCGCTTTTTTGATCATCAAATTCAAGAAAAAAGGACTTTTTTTGATTGTTGGCTTGCTGTTATCCGTTTCAATAGCCGATGTAATAAGCAGTCATGTTATAAAAAAGCAAGTTCAAAGATTACGCCCTTGCAATCAAGAAAAACTACAAGAGGAGGTCAAATTGTTGGTACGTTGTGGCACAGGTTATAGTTTTACTTCCTCTCATGCCACCAATCATTTTGCCATTGCTCTATTTTTAATTTTCACTTTGGGCAGAATTTATAAAAAAATCAAGTGGCCTTTCCTGATTTGGGCAGCCACCATAGCACTGGGACAAGTATATGTAGGGGTTCATTTTCCTTTCGATATTCTGGTAGGTGCCCTATTGGGTTCATTAATCGGCTGGAGTATATCTTTATTCTATTATCAATTTCCAAAATTATCCATTGGTAAGGAAATCCCCCCTCTAGCATGAATAATTTTGGCTAAAAAGAATAAACTTTTAAAAAAAAATTCTCTACTTAACATACTGTTTTCGTAAGCCAACTAAGTACTCAGTCTCAATATCTTAGTTATCTCCGTATGTCATCTTAACAACCCATGACCTAATAATCAGATAAAATTCTGTTTACAAAGACTTAATAGTAAATGATTTTTCAGTAAATTGGTCCTGGGTTCAAAATAAATAATGCAACAAGCGTAGATTAAACATATGAAATTTTCATTTCTTCCCTCCGGACTTATAATAATTTTCTTATTAGGCATTTCGGGCTATTCTTTTAGTCAAACCACAGTTAAAGGAAAAGTAAGAGATGGTAGTACAGGTGAGGGCCTGATCAGTGCAAGTGTAGTGGTCAAAGGCACCACTGATGGAATGGTTACTGATTTTGAAGGCAATTTTGAATTTTCTACTAACCAACCCCTTCCCTTTACACTTGAAATTTCTTATATCGGTTATTCCACCCAAACTATAGAAGTTACGGATGCCAATCAAAACATTAGAATAAATTTACAAGAGGACGCCATCACTACCGAAGTCGTTGAAGTTAAGGGGCGTCGTATTTCAGAAAAGCAGCAGCAATCTCCCCTTACTATGGAAACGATGGATAATATTGCCATCAAAGAGACTCCGGCTGCTAATTTTTATGATGGTCTGGGTTCTTTAAAGGATGTTGATCTCACCGCAGCCAGTTTGGGCTTTAAAATCATCAATACCAGAGGTTTCAACAGTACCAGTCCGGTTCGTTCTCTCCAAATTATCGATGGAGTGGATAATCAATCCCCTGGCTTGAATTTTTCTTTGGGGAACTTCTTAGGAGCTTCTGAATTGGATGTAAACAGAGTAAATCTGATCGTGGGTGCCAGCTCCGCCTTTTACGGCCCTAATGCCTTTAACGGAGTAATTAGCATGGAAACCAAAAACCCTTTCCTGCACCAAGGATTAAGTGCTATGATTAAAGTAGGTGAACGAAATTTGGTAGAAACTGGATTTCGTTGGGCCCAGGTCAATGAGAAAAAAAGCTTTGGCTATAAGATCAACTTCAGTTATTTCAGAGCCGATGACTGGGAAGCTGAGAATTTTGATGATGTGTTTGATACGCCTTCAGATGAAACCAATCCTGGAGGCTGGGATGCTGTTAATATTTATGGCGATGAATACAATTTATCTTTTGACCTTAGAAGTTCAAATTCCAATCTAGGAGTTGGAATTATTCACAGAGAAGGTTACCAAGAAGCTGATTTAGTGGATTATAATTCCAACAACTTAAAAGTAGGTGCTGCATTTCATTTTAGGCTGAAGCCCGAATTAGATTTAGAATCTCCTGAATTTATCGTTGCCTCAAATTATAGTCAAGGTACAACTGTTTATCAAGGTGACAATCGATTTAGTTTAAGAAATATTCAATTTTACCAACATAGACTAGAGCTTCAAAAAAGAGATAAATACTTTATTAGGGCTTATGTAACTCATGAAGATGCAGGTGATTCCTATGATCCTTATTTCACCGCTTTGCTCTTACAAGAAAATGCTAAGGAAGATAGTGACTGGCTGGCAGATTATTTAAACTTCTGGCAAGGCAGCGTTATTTCGCAGCTAAGAGGACTAGAAGGGTTTCCTAACATTAGTGATTATATAGGTCGACCGGTTGAATATCGAGCGGCTTTAGATTTATTTCTAACAAGGCCTGATGTTAATCAAAAACTCAATGAGTTTCATTCAGGTGCTCGAATGAATGTCAGGAATGGAAATCTTATTACGGGAACCCTTGATTTTTTTGAAGTTGGTACCCCTAGATTTGAGGAGGAGTTTAATAATATCACCACCAGCACCTCATTTCTAGAGGGTGGAACAAAGTTTTTTGATCGCTCTGCATTAGCTCACGTGCATGGAGAGTATCAATTTAATGACATTGCTGCAGGCGGTTCGATAACAGATTTGGATCTTTTAGTAGGTGGAAATTCCAGAGTTTATATGCCAAATTCAATGGGTACAATTTTGTTAGATACCTTTGGAAGGGATATAACCACCTGGGAATATGGAGTATATGGTGGAGGTACAATGGAGTTGAACAATGTATTAAAAATCAGTGCTTCCTTAAGAATGGATAAAAATCAAAATTTTGATTACCTATTCTCTCCCGCCGCATCTCTTGTTTACACCCCTACACCAAGTCAGACTTTGCGGTTTTCTTTTTCTTCTGCAATTCGAAATCCTACTTTGGCAGATCAATATCTTTTTTATAATGTAGGAAGGGCCATTTTGATTGGTAATTTAAATGGGTTTAATGATCTTATTACGATCAATTCTTTAAGAACATTTACCAACACCATTAATCAAGATGATTTAGAATTTTTCGATGTGGATCCAATTGAGCCTGAAAAAGTGCGCACTCTCGAATTAGGTTATCGAACAACACTTGGTCAACTCTATTTAGACGCTACTTATTATTATAGTTATTATACTGATTTTATTGGCTTTAATTTGGGAGCAGAAGCAACCTTTAATCCCATTAATAATCAATTACTCACGGTCCAGGCCTTCAGAGTAGCAGCTAATGCCACGGATCGGGTTACTACACAAGGTTTCTCAATTGGGCTAAATTACTATTTCGGGAATTATTATGTAATCAATGGTAATTATAGTTGGAACAAATTAAATACGGTAACGGACGATCCAATTATTCCAGCCTTTAATACACCGGAGCACAAGTTTAATATTGGATTAAGTGCCAGGGATATGGTTCTTAACATAGGAAGTCTTAGTTTACGAAACCTTGGCTTTAATATCAATTACAAATGGATTGATGAGTTTCTATTTGAAGGGTCTCCTCAATTTACAGGAGTTGTTCCACAGTATGACCTTTTAGATGCTCAAATAAACTGGAGAGCTCCAAAAATCAATACCACCTTTAAATTGGGTGCCTCCAATATTTTAGATAATCAAGCTTTCCAAACATACGGAGGACCTACTATTGGAAGGCTAGCCTATTTTTCTGTCACTTATGATTTTGTAAAAAGATAAAAACACATTAAAATAAATTATAAAACAACCAAAACATAGAGTATGAAGCAGCTAAACTTAATTTTGTTATTCATCATTTTTGCTACAGGTTCACTTTTAGCCCAAACCAGGTATTATGATGAAATTTTCACCTCTGTTCAGGTAGAAGAGGATGTCCCTTATGGTAGAAACATATCTGTTCTTAGGGCACCAACTTTAGATACAATTGATCTAGTCATGGATGTATATACGCCTCCAGAAGATGATTGTGTGATAAACCGGCCAGTATTTATCTATGTTCATACCGGCACCTTTTTACCACAGTATTTCAACCAACAAATTACCGGTGGCAAAAAGGATTCGACCGTTGTTGAAATTTGCAGCAGACTTGCCAAGAGAGGCTATGTTGCAGTTGCTATTACCTATCGTCAGGGTTGGAATGCGACAGCTACAGACCAGGATGAAAGAACAAGCACTTTACTCTTAGCTGCTTATAGAGGGGTTATTGATGCAAAAACTTGCGCCAGGTATCTAAGAAAAACAGCTAAGGAAGAAAATCCTTATGGAATTGATTCAACTAAAATTGCCATCTGGGGACAGGGTACAGGAGGCTATGTTGCTTGCGGTGCTTATTTAGATGACATCGATGAAGTTCAAATCCCTAAATTTATTGATGGTAGAGATAATGAGTTTTATGTTCAGCCACTTAGAGATGGAGATGTAAATGGAGAGCAGGCGGCTGTTCTCAACGTCCCCAACCATGTTGGATATAGTTCTGATTTTCAGATGGTAGTAAATATGGGAGGAGCTATGGGAGATGTTGTTTGGGTGGATGGTGAGCCAGAAAGAGAGCCACCCTATATAGGATTTCACCCATTAAGAGATCCATTCGCTCCTTACATTAATGGTGCAGTAATTAATCCTGTTACCAATCAATTTGTTATTGATGTTTCCGGTTCTAGAGTAGTTGCAGCAAAAGCAAATGAAACAGGTATAAATGCCGTATTCGCCATGGCCGAGGATAATAATAATAGCATGCTGTCTCAGATGTCTAAGGATATGAATGACAATATTGCCAAATGGGGTCAACTTCAATTTAATGATACAACAACCTTGGCAGAGAATAGTGTCTATCCCTTTATTACACCTACTCCACAATCAGGCCCCTGGGAATGGTGGGGATTTGCACAACTTGAAGCAACTATCGCTGGAGTAAATGCTTTATTTGGAACTGAATTTAGTGCAGCTACTTTAGATTTTTCAGGAAAATTGACTAATCCTGATGTTTCTAAAGAAAAGGCTATGCGCTATATCGATTCCTTAATGGCTTATGTTGGGCCTAGGGCTTTTTATACACTTGCCCCAGACATGGATATAGAAAAAACTCCCTGTATGACTGGGGTTAATATTCTCTCTACCGAAACTGTTCAATTACAAGCTTGGCCAAATCCTGCTGATGATTATATTGTTTTTAAAACGGACGAGGCCTACCCTATCAGAGACATTGCCATTTATAATGTCCAAGGTCGTCTGCTAAAGGTAGTCATGGGGGTTAATAACCACCAATACGAATTCCAAAGAAAAGACCTCGCTCCAGGTATGTATGTAGCGAAGTTGAGGTTTGATGAAGGAATTACGAGTCGAAAGATAATTTTTAGGGAATAAGGTGTTGAAGTTATCACGCTTGTCTACCGACAGGTAGATGTTCATGTGTTCACGTTTAATATCAAAAATGGCAGCGCAAAGCGCCGCCATTTTTGTTATATAGTCTTTTTACTTTCTACCTTTTACCTTATTCTAGTATGTTCTCTTCCACACCTGCTTAGAGCCGTCCCCAAAAGTAAACATCATACTAGCCCCTTCCACATAATATCTGGCGAATGCCTGCCAACCAGCTCCTTCGTTGATGTAAATGATCTTGTTTTCCGTTTTCCATTGGCCCTGAGATTGGACTTCACCACCTCCAGAAGAAGCTGAAATACCGCCATTCCCGCCTGCAATTTTACCATCACCATAAATATATCGGCCATTGGGCTGGATAATCAATCGCCATTGAGCAGCAAAAGAAAAACCGCCACCACTATTGGATTCTGTATATAGCCAATTGCCAACGATACGCTGATCTAATTTTGAAGGATCAACTGAACTGTTAGCTGTGTTATTATTGCCACCAAATTGAGAAGAACCTATTGATCCTTGATTGTTCGCACCTTTAGAAAAGGGAACGGTAAATTGTTGTCCATTGCCAGACATGGTTAAATTTATGGTTGAGCCCTGCAATGAAGCCTGAAAAGCCATGCTACCTCCAGTTTGCGGATCATTTATTTGTCCCTGTGCATTTTTTCCATTGATCTTTCCCTGTAAGTTATATACATACCCCCCAGCATCAATTTTACCAGTAATTTGATTAGCTTTTTGTGTCAAGGACAAAATAGAATGAGTTCCAGCAATGTTGCCATTAAAGTTACCATCCCAGGCATTGGGAGTAGAACTTCCTGTAGAGGATACGGGTCCACCTAGGCTACCTTCATTTGAACGCCCTACTCCAGCTATTCCTTCATTTTGTGAAATGGAAAAATTGGTAGATCCACCCCCTCGATAGGTCATTGCAAATTCTTGTCCTTTGCTGTGGTCTGGTTGCTGGTCAGGACCAGGAGGTATTATGGTAAACATCAGTTGGTTATCTTCTCGATAAGCTTCAAAATAGGTAGATCCAGAAGCATTGGAAATAATACCAAAAACATCTCCTTCCTCATCTTCACCTTGCAATTGGTATTGAACGCCATTGGCATCAACCATCGTTCCAATGACTTTATTGGCGGTGGTATATTGTAGCTTTAAAACGATTTCTCCCTGGCTGGATTGAATAAAATATTCGCCTGTAACCTTCTGTTGAGCAAAGCAAATCATTAAAGAAAATACACTAAATAAAAAGCTTAAGGAATACGTTTTCATAATCAAATATTGTAAGGTGTTGGTATAAAATTAGTTCTTTATTCTGTAAGGGTAGGCAATTCTAAAAATGTAAGGAGTAAGACTGCTTAACTTTCCAAAAAACTAGCTACTTTAGCGATTGTCAAAAAGGACTTACGCGTTCACGGTCTCAGGGGTTCATGGACTTATCTAAAAAACTAAAATCCGTGAATACATGAATCCGTGATCACGTTATCACATCTAATGTAAACTTGAATTAAGTGATTGAAGCAAAGGATATCCACAAGAGTTACGGCCATTTACATGTATTAAAAGGAGTAGATTTAAAAATTGTAAAAGGAGAATTTGTATCCATTATTGGAAAGTCAGGCGCTGGTAAAAGTACCTTATTGCATATTTTAGGGACCCTTGATCGTGCCGACTCAGGAAGCGTTTTAATAAATGAAGAGGAAGTATTTAAACTCAACAATAAAAAATTAGCTGGTTTTAGAAATAAAAATATAGGTTTTGTATTCCAATTTCATCATTTGTTGCCCGAATTTACTGCCCTTGAAAATGTCATCATTCCTGGTTTAATAGGAAAAACGCAAGAAGCAGAATTGAAGAAAAGAGGCAAAGAGTTATTGGATTATCTAGGGCTTTCAGAACGCTTAGACCACAAACCCTCACAACTTTCTGGAGGAGAGCAACAAAGGGTGGCCGTTGCCAGGGCTTTGATCAACCAACCTTCCGTCATTTTTGCAGACGAACCTTCCGGTAACCTTGATTCCTCATCCTCTCAGGAATTACATCAACTACTATTTAAGCTTCGGGAAGATTTCCAACAGACATTTGTAATTGTAACCCACAACAACGATCTTGCTCAAATGAGTGACCGCATCCTGGAAATGCAGGATGGCAAGCTAAAATCCTAATATTTTCCTTCAATTTTTTTATTGATATGGCTACACAGAAACCAAAATCAGAGAATCCTAATCAGACACCTATACAGGAAAACCGGACTTTCCGCGAAATATGGTCTGATTTATGGAATGTTACCATAGAATGGTTTGAGGATTTGCTGAATTTGAGAGAAGGGATGAGAGATTGGAAGGAAACCAATAAAGAGATCCGCAATAATAAAAAAATAAGAGGAGCCAATGCCTGGTTGCTGATGTGTTCTATCATGATTGCTTCCTTAGGTTTGGATTTGGATTCTCCAGCAGTTATTATCGGAGCCATGTTAATTTCCCCTCTGATGTCTCCTATTTTAGGGGTAGGATTATCAGTGGCCAGGAATGATAAGGAATCTTTATCTGTAGCCATTCAACACTTTTTTGTGGCTATTCTAATTGCATTGGCTACCAGTACCTTCTATTTTTGGGCTACGCCTTTTGGTCAAATGACTCCCGAAATTGAAGCAAGGACAGCCCCTACTCTTCTAGATGGTTTAGTGGCCGTCTTTGGCGGATTAGCTGGTATCATTTCTATTACCAGAAAGAATATGACCAATGCCATTCCCGGAGTTGCAATTGCTACAGCCTTAATGCCTCCCCTTTGTGTAACAGGGTATGGTATCGCCAATGGCAATGCTACCGTTGCACTTAATTCATTTTATTTATTTTTTCTAAACTCCTTTTTCATTGCACTGACTGCCTTTATTATTATTAAGCTATTAAAATTTCCTCTAAAAAATTATCAGAAAAAAGGAGAAAAGAAAAAAACACAGTGGGTGATATTACTTTTTAGCTTAATTATCATACTTCCAAGTGCCAATATTCTCTATAAAATCTATAATCAAAGGCAGGATGATCTTAATGCCAAAAGATTTATCGCTAAATTTTTCCAGGAAACAAATGGCACCAAATGCCTGGGACATAAATTTTATCCACCTGATACTACTAGTACAGACCGTCTATTGGTATTACAATTATTAGGAAAAACCATACCTGAAGATTCAGTCCGTTCTCTGGAATCTAAACTTCCCAATTTTAAATTACCAAACACCCGGCTCTCCCTAATTCAAAACTCCAATCTTGGATTAAAGGAACTGAATCGCATGCAATTGGAGTTAAATAATCTCGGGCAGATTGCCGAGAAGCTGGAAACCGTTAATGAAGCCAAAAGTCAACAAGAATTACAAATGGAAAAACTCCAAGCGATGGTGGACAGCTTGGTATCCGATTCCATTCCTTTTTCACGAGTTTGTATGGAAGCAAAAACGGTGTTTCCAAAACTTGAAAAAATCAGTTATGCCAGACTCCAGGAAAATGATTTCAATAAGCCAGTTTCCGAGACCCCTACCTTTTTAATACACTGGAGTAGGAATAAGTCTAGGTATGAGCGTAACCTGGATGAAAAGAAGTTATTAAATCTATTAAAGATTAGCACAGGTCTTGATACTTTACAAATAATTCCCTATTAAGGATTGCATATGAAAGCACTACTTTTAATAGACCTACAAAATGATTTTTGCCCTGGTGGAGCTTTAGAAGTAAAAGGAGGAGATCAGGTAATCCCCATTGCAAATCAATTGGCGGAAAAATTTGATCTGGTAATAGCAACTCAGGATTGGCACCCTGCTAATCATGGTAGCTTTGCTGCCAATCATCCCTGGCGCTATCCTGGGCAGGTGATCGACTTGAATGGACTGGATCAAATCCTCTGGCCAATTCATTGCGTGCAAAATAGTTTTGGTGCGGAATTTGTAAAAGAGCTGGATACTTCTAACTTTGCAGCGATTTTTCAAAAAGGCACAGATAAAGAAATTGATTCCTACAGTGGATTCTTTGATAATGGTCAACGTAAAGCCACTGGATTACATGAATATTTACAGGAAAAAGGAATAGATGAGCTTTTCATTATGGGACTTGCCCTGGATTATTGTGTAAAATTTACAGTCCTTGATGCCTTGAATTTGAACTATAAAGTCAACCTGATCCTTGATGGAACCAGAGCAGTGAATTTAGAGGAAGGAGACGATCAAAAAGCAGTGGATGAAATGACCGCAAAAGGTGCTGTGCTTGTGAATTCTGTGGATATAAGTTAGGCGGTTACAAACGCCCTGAACGAGTTACAAAATCGCTCTGAACAAGGCTTAGAAGCTTAAAAATGGCGGCCAGAGTCCGTCCCGAACCAAATAAAATAAATTAAAAGATGATGCAAGAAACTATGCTTTCCTCAAAAGACCTTATGGGATTAGAGGATAAATACGGAGCACACAACTACCATCCTATTCCGGTTGTATTATCGAAAGGAGAAGGTGTTTTTGTATGGGATGTTGAAGGGAAAAAATACTATGATTTTCTTTCAGCCTATTCTGCTGTGAATCAGGGGCATTGCCATCCTCGTATCATTAATGCGCTCACCCAACAAGCACAAAATCTTACCTTAACTTCCAGAGCTTTTTATAACGATATGCTCGGAAGATATGAAAAGTACATGCATGACTATTTCGGTTATGACAAAATTTTACCCGTAAATACTGGTGTAGAAGCATGCGAAACAGCCGTTAAGATGTGCCGCAAATGGGGTTATGAAGTAAAAGGAATTCCTGAAAATGAAGCCAAGATCATTTTTGTGGCTAATAATTTCTGGGGAAGAACCTTAGGAGCTATTTCAGCTTCAACAGATAATAACACTACTCGAAATTTTGGGCCATTTATGCCAGGATATGAAGTCATTCCTTATAATGACTTACCAGCATTACAAGAAGCATTAGAGGATCCCAATGTGGCAGGGTTTATGGTAGAACCCATTCAGGGAGAAGCTGGAGTATTTGTACCCGATGAAGATTATCTGCCTAAAGCTTTTCAAATGTGCAAAGAACGCAATGTATTATTCATTGCTGATGAGGTACAAACTGGAATTGCCAGAACTGGAAAATTAATTTGCTGCGATCATCATGGCTTTCGTCCTGACATATTGGTATTAGGAAAAGCTTTGTCTGGTGGAGTCTTTCCCGTATCAGCAGCTCTGGCCAATAATGAAATTATGGATTGTATCCAACCAGGACAGCATGGCTCTACCTTTGGTGGGAATCCACTCGGATGTGCCATTGCAATGGAAGCTTTAGAAGTCATCA
The DNA here is from genome assembly GCA_028285545.1 of Saprospiraceae bacterium. Classification (GTDB taxonomy): domain Bacteria; phylum Bacteroidota; class Bacteroidia; order Chitinophagales; family Saprospiraceae; genus JANQPA01. Next base: position 45,978 of record JANQPA010000045.1, read on the forward strand.
AAGATGAAAATTTGGCAGAAAATGCTGAACACCTGGGTCAAATCTTTAGAAGTCGAATGCAAAGCAACTTGGTGGACAAATCAGATCTTGTAACACTTGTCAGAGGAAAAGGCCTTCTAAATGCTATCGTCATAAATGATACTGAAGATAGCTCCACTGCCTGGGATATTTGCATCAAACTATCAGAAAATGGTTTGCTAGCCAAGCCGACTCACGGGAATATCATTCGTTTTGCACCTCCTTTAGTGATGACAGAGGAACAGCTACATGAATGTTGTGATATTATTGAATCCACTATTTTGAATTTTCAGGTGGATTAAAGCATATAAGATCTATACAAAGAATATTTTTTATTAAGGCATGATCCAATTAGGATAATCATGCCTTATTTTTTTACCTATGGGTTATGTTTTGTCCACCTCCTTCTCTCTTTCCAATGATTAATCTGTTTAGGAATCGAGATTTAAATACAATTAATCCTTAAATTGTATATGAAATCAATCCATGTTGTTATGGTTAAGCTGGGAAAACAAATTGCACTGTTCTTAGTCTCTTTTTTACTCCCTACCCTTTCTCATGCGACCTGTAAGTTTATTGGCGCTGCTATGGATAAATGGAGTGATGCAGCCAATTGGGATTGTGGTCATGCTCCCTTTCCTGCAGATGATGTAATCATCGAAGCAGGAGATGTCGTTTTGGTAGACGTTGATGTGATGATTGCTGATCTCATGATGACAGGTGGCACTTTAGTTGGTCCTGGTAAAACCATTACCATTACGGCTGATTTTGAATGGCAAGGCGGTACGCTGGAAACCAATACTATAATTCCTCCTCCCAGTAAGTTGGCCATGAATATGGGTGGGGCCAAAATTTTAAAAAGTGAATTAACTATCGAGGCGGGAAGTAGCGGTGTTTTCGAGGCGGGAAGCTTTACTATTGATGCCGGTAAATTGATTATCAAAGGAGAGTTTGGTGTTGATTTCAACACGACAATTGCCGAAGGAGTCACTCCGGGTTCAATTGATATAAAAGCAGGTGGGAAATTTATTAAAGCCGATGGACCAGGAGGTTTTTTGGAAATAGATGTCGTAGTTGAAAATCTGGGAATAATTGAAGCTGCAAAAGGAAGTATAGATTTCAATAATATGGTAATGAGTTCTGGAGACATTGCCTCCCTTGTAGGCACTAGTATTAGATTTTTCGATGATAGTATTTTTGGCATGGGCTCCGACTTTGCCGGAGGTGGAAGTTTCGAGTTCAAAGGTGGAGCCATAACCCTGGATTTTGGTTATGACGGTGCTGTAAATTTAGTTTTTGAGGGTGCCTCCTCCATTCTATTTGGAAAAACTTTTAAAACAAGTGGGCTCATCTCGCATAAAAGTGGAGATCTTGGAGGTGCAGGTGGTAAATTAATTGCAGCCGGCACCTATAACTGGGAAGATGGAGACATAGGAGCATCCTTTGAATTGAATATTGATGGAGCAGGTACCCTAAACATCATGGGTATCAGCAGTAAAAGAATTCCTGGAAAATTAAAAGTAGATGGACTGGCAAAATGGTTTACTACTTCCCTGGCAGTTCCAGCTGGAGGTACCTTAGAAGTGACTGGTATTTTTGAAACAGATTTTGACGGGACACTCTCAGGAGTTGCCTTTGGTTCAGTAGGTAGTATCATTAATTCTGGCACAATTGAAAAAAAAGGAGGTGGAGGCATAACTGAAATCAACGTCCCAATTTCTAATTCCGGAACCATAAAAGTAAGTAGTGACACCATTGACATTGGTGAAAAGCTTACAAATACCGGAACTGTAAATATAAGCGCAGGCAATCAGCTCAGACTTTTGGATGGTAGTGATTTTGGTGCAGCCTCTATATTTTTAGGTACAGGTGATATTGATTTTGTACTGGGTTCACATATTATTAGCTCCTCTTCGGCCATTCCTAATCTACTTGCATTTTTTGGAAGCACCACCACAGTGAGTGGGGCTTTTATGGCTTCTAATGAAGTCTATCTGCTTGGAGGTACCTTAAAAGGATCTGGTAGTATTAGTTGCAGCGATGCCTTTTTCTATTCAGGGGGTGATCTTGAGCTTAACATTACAATATTGGCCTCCACCAAGATGGAAATTTATTCCACTGATGCCAAGACTCTTAAAAGTACCATTACTCAAAATGGCACCTTAAAATTACTGGAGAATGCCGTTTTTTCAATGGCTAGCCCTGGCATTATTAATAATACAAGCACTTTTACCTTTGAAACTGGAACAGATATTTTAAGTTCCGGAACTATTGGAACCATTAATAATACCGGCACGCTTCTATTTTTAGGAAGCGCAAGTACCAGTACCTTGGCGGTAAACCTAAATAATATGGGAAACCTGACAGGAGTTGGTACTGTTGTCCCTTCTACTTTTACGAATACTGGCAATACTACCCCAGGCCTTTCACCGGGTGTTATGACCATAGATTCGGATTTTACAAATGGAAAAACCATTTTCATTGAAATAGTAGATAATACAAGTCCAGGAATGGGCTATGATCAATTGGTTATTAATGGAGATATAAACTTGGAGGACACTTTAACCCTAAGTCAAGGGCCTAGTGTTCCTTTAGCTACCTATACGGTCATTCGATGTACCACCAGTCCAACTTGTTTATCCGGAACTTTCGAAAAGGTAAACCTACCAGGAGGGTACTCCATTGCCTATACCGGAAATAGTGTTGAAATTACTCGAAATTTTTTCTTGCCAGTAGAATTAACTTCCTTTGGAGCCACCTGGACGAATAAGGGAAGTTTATTAAGATGGACCACAAAATCCGAAACAAACAACAGTCATTTTGAAATTGAGCGTTCTCTAGACGCCATAAATTTTCAAATGATTGGAACACTGGAAGGAAATGGAACTACCCTGAACCCAAATAACTACCAGTTTTTGGACAGCTATTCCGGAGAATATTTATCACAAAAAAATTGGTTGTATTACCGCTTAAAACAAGTGGATTTTGATGGAACTACCAATTATTCTTCCATTATATCTATATCTCCTTCCTTTGGTCATTCTGAATTGACCTTAGTCACCTTACAAAATCCTACACAAAATTCACTTCCTATTCAAGTGAATATAAAAGATCCATCAAAAATTGATTTATCTATTGTCGACATTTATGGGCGGGTTTTACTCACCGGTTCTCGAGATGCAATTAAGGGTGAGAATTATTTTAGCTTAGAACTGGATCAACTTCTACCTGGTAGCTATTATTTGATAGCTCAAACTCTAAAGTCAAGAGCAGTTTCCAAATTTTTTAAAAATTAAAAAAAAAAGCTGTCTCATCCGGCAGAGTCGGATGAGACAGCTTTTTTTTATCTATTCTTCTTCTTCCTTTTTTTGAGCCTTTTCTTTCATTTCTTCAACCACTTCCTCAACCACTTCTTTGCCCTTATTAAATTGTTTTTTGTAAAACTCCTTAAAGCTTTCAGGGTTAATATCATTTAGAGTGCCTCCCTTTGCAAAGTGCTCTTTAAATACCAAGCCTGTAGCATAGGTTGAGGCACCTGCGAATGCTGCCAGGGATGCCCCACCCAGGAACCAGCCAAATACAGGAACAGATTTTAGAGAGGATCGGATTACATAAGCAGGAATTCTACCGCCAATGGTATTGAATAAAGACAAAGTGATGGCCTTCCCTTTTTGAGTATTATAGGGTTTATTATATAATTCGCATAACTGCTTAATCATATCAATTTGTACGGCAGATATAGCAATCCAGTCTATGAGCGGCATAGGAAGCCATCCGGGGATTGTAGAAAACCATACATGATTTTTGATAATCTGATTTGCCTGTTCTTCTTTTTTCACTTTCGATTTAGCCATTATGTAGTTATTTTCTTTAGAAATGATAAAGAGGTTTAATTGTATCTTATTTATAATTAGACGCTTAGTAAGCACAACCTGGATTCAAAAATGTGCAATAATTATCTCCAAAATCGAAATTTTTCGACAGAGATAGGGTTAAATGCTATTTTCAGCTTAAAATTCACAATTGCAATTCTCCAATTTAATGGTTCTTTTCGGTTTATAATCCCCGGCATCACCAATACCTAGGACCTCTAATCGGTTAACCATTTTATTATAAATTCTCCTTTCCATTAAATCTGTTCCACATTGGTTCAACTTGGTAAGGTAATCACATGCATTCTTATTGGAAGGAATGGCTAATCGGGCCCTAAAATATTCTTTGTTATTGCAAATGACCTTTTCAAAATGATGCACATATACCAGGTGGATGTACTCAGTATAAACTCCCCGACCATAAGGAATTCCAAAAAACCAGTCTTTTTTTGAGCTTAATTTGCGCTGAAGTAATCTTGTATTTTCTATGCCACAATCCCCATTCTCAAAAGCCAAAACAGCCTTTTGATTGGTTCTCGGTTCATAAGCTACAAGCTGTTTGTAAATGCTTAAATCCGATCCGCTGACATTTTCAGCCTTAATAAATTGTCCTTTGGGGTCAAAAACACTAAAGAGAATAAAAAAAAGAAGCATTCCTAAACCTAGAAGAACAATTTTGTTACTTTGCCATCTTGATTCCATAGCGTCGAATGATTAATTTAATTCAAAGATCAGAAGAATCTGGATAAAAGGAAAGAGCGGGCCTGGTAATGGTCAGCACCCTTGAAAACCCAGAATAAAAGAAATAAAAAACCAAGTTTTTCAGAATCAAATTTGGTAGAGATTTAAAAAGCTTTCTTTACTTCGAAAATGTTACGAATAAATAACATGGGCGTCTAATAGAGGTCAGGTAAAAAAGAATGATTTGAAAAATAAATTCGCTGATGGGTACTTATTTTGAGCTTGCGACACAAATAGTATTCAAGCAAGTTGGGTAAAACAGGAGCTTGTGTTAATTTTTTTATAAATTCGTCACATATAAACAATCTCAAATTGTTGTTAGGGTTGAAAAAAGTAGACAATCAAAGCAAGTGACCTATCGTTAAAGCGTTTAAGAGCACGTTAAAAAGTACCTTGAAGAAAAATGCAGAATCTGCTACTGAAAAAAAGGAACCATATCACTCATATTAATATTAGCAAAATAATCCTTTCTATATGATGGCTAAAAAATTCGTCCTGCTGGGGGGATTTGTATTATTATCTACCCTACTGTTTTCCCAAAAAACGACCATTTATACCGAAGCTAATCGGACATATAAAGAAGGTCAGGATTTTTATGATAAAGGTTTGTTTGCTCAGGCTCAAAAAAAGTTTGAGGAAGTTACCACCATGCTAAGACCCATAAATGAAGCACAGGCAGGTATGCTTTTAGATCATGCCGAGCTTGGATATGTAAAATGTGCAGTACGGCTGGAACAAATCGATGGAGAAAAAAATCTTATCAATTTTATCAGAAACAAGAAGCCCGATCCAATCTATGATGAAGCCTTACTTGAAATAGCTACCTATTATTTTAATGCAAGGGAGTATCAGAAGGCTAATGAATTTTATGATCAGGTGCCCACCCTTGGCATGAAAAATTCGGAACGTTCCGAAATAAAATTTAAAATGGGTTATGGGTATTTTGCCCAAAAACAATTTGCCAATGCCAAACGCTCCTTTTTGGAAATAAAGGATCTTCAAGGTGATTATTTTTATCCCTCTAATTATTATCTGGGACTCTGTTATTTCTTTGATGGAGATTACGATGCCTCCATAAGACATTTAAAACTAGCAGAAACCTCCTCTGATTATGATGATGAGATCCCCTATTATTTGACCCAAATCTTCTTTGCTCAACGTCGTTTTGATGAGCTGATCGCATACGCGGAGCCTAAATTGAATATGCGTGGCTTAGATAATAAGAAAGAGATGTATCAGCTGGTGGGCCAATCTTATTTTGAAAAAAGTAATTATTCACAAGCTCTTACCTACCTTGATTATTATGCCTCCCGCAGCAAAAAACTAAGAGAAGAAGAATTTTACCAGTTGGGTTTTGCCCAATATCAGGTAGGCAAATATGAAGAGGCCATAGAAAGTTTTAAAGAATTGTCTGATGCCAATTCCTTAATTGGACAAAACTCCATGTTCTATCTCGCTGATTGTTATTTAAAGACAGGACAAAAAAGAAACGCATTGACTCCCCTTGCCACTGCCAAAAAAATGGAGTTTGATCCTCAAATTCAAGAGGATGCTATCTTTAACCATGCTAAATTGGCCTATGAACTCAATCAACCTAAAATAGCCATCACCGACCTTCAATTGATTCAGCCAGAGTCTAGATATTATCTTGAATCTCAGCAACTGATGAGTCGCATATTTTTGAACTACCGCGACTATCAACAAGCACTCGATATTCTGGATAACATCCCTAATAAAACTCCGCAATTATTAGAAACTTATCAAAAGGTAGCTCTTTATAGGGGTCTTCAGCTGATGCAAGATCAGCAACCAGGGGTAGCTAAAGCGTATTTTGATAAATCCCTACAATACTCCTTTGATCAAAAATCTAAAGCAGTAGCCATTTACTGGCTTGGAGAAATCGCCCACCAGGAAAAACAATATCCGGCGAGTATTCAATTAATGAATCAATTCCTTACCCTAGCTCAAACCCAAAGAAATTTACCTGATGAATCTTCGGTATTTACGGCTAATTACGTACAGGGTTATAATTATTTTAAGCAGGAAAACTATACAGCTGCAGAGCAGTATTTTGCTTTTGTAGTAGATGGGGTAAAAAGAAACCAATCTTTTATCCAAAATACACAGATCAGTAATCAGATTCTAGGGGATGCTACCATGCGGGCAGGAGATTGCTTGTTTAAAAGGAATCAATATCAGGCAGCAGTCACATTTTATGATGATGCAATTGCCAACCGTTATAGTGGCTATGATTATGCCATTTTCCAAAAAGCTATAATTGAAGGGCTTAGAGGACGTACTACCGATAAGTTAATTGCTTTGGAACGCATTCCAAAGGAATTTCCTAAATCTGAGTTTGCGGATGATGCTCTCCTGGCTCTTGGATCGACCTATCAGGAAATGGGTAAACTTAATGAGGCATCAGGTCCTTTGCAGCGTCTGGTTAGTCAATATAAAAAGAGCTCTCCTCTTATTAATCAAGCTTATATGAGGCTGGGATTAATAAGTTATAATGGAGGTAATCTTAATTCAGCTATTAGTTATTACAAACAAGTATTAGATAATAATCCAGAGCCTGCAGAAACTACTCAGGCATTGGGTGCCCTCCGCGAAATCTACGTGGATGACCTGGGGCGTCCAGATGATTATTTTTCATTGCTGAGATCTACAGGATTAACAGTAGACAACTTTGAACGAGACTCTCTTAATTATGAAGCTGCTATGGGACGTTTTGCCTCTGGTGATTATCAAAGGGCCATATCGGCTTTCACCAGTTACATCCAGAATTTCCCAACTGGCTGGTATTTGCTGGATGCCTATTTTAACAGAGGAGAATCCAATAGCTTTACCCGTCAATTTGATGCAGCTTTGGATGATTATGAGTTCGTAGTACAAAAAGGTCCTAGTCGCTTTTATATGAAAGCCCTGGAAAAAGCAGCCATTATTTCTTATAACCACTCCCAGAATTTCCAAAAATCCTATGAGTACTATACCTTATTAGAAACGGCTGCCACCGAACCAGAGAAAGTATTCGATGCTCAACTTGGAGCACTAAGAAGTGCTTATAGAAGCAATAATACCCAAGCCGTTTATAATCTTTCAAGCAAAGTTGCCAATAATCCGAGTGCCACCACCGAACAGAAAGCTTCCGCTAATTTCTATTCCGGAAAGCTTGCTTTCGATCAAGGTGATTTCGATAATGCCCTGCGAGCCTTTTTACAGGTAAGTCAGTCCGTAAATAATGAACAAGGGGCTGAGGCAAGGTATTTAACGGCAGATATCTACTATCGAAAAGGACAATTAGATCAAGCCAAACAAATTACACTTAGCGCCAATCAGGAAAGTTCTGCCTTCCCCTATTGGGTTGCCAAGAGTGTACTATTATTAGGTACCATCCTACATGATCAAAATGACCTTTATAATGCCAGAGCTGCCCTGGAAGCCCTTATTGAAAACTATAATGAAGATCAGGATTTGGTAAATCAGGCCAGAATTAAACTAAATCAGGTAAATCTGAAAATTGAACAGAATAGCCGGCTTAACAGAAATTTTGATTCTGGAGCTATGGAATTTAATAACAGTGGAAATAATAACAATAATGGTAATGGTAATTAATTCCGACTTGGTTTGAAGGTTTTAATTATCTATCAATATAAATGCAAAACAATCTTCTTATGCAATTAATAAAAAATTGGCTGGCCTTCTTGATCTTGTTAAGCCCTGTGTGGTCCTTTGCTCAACCTGGTTTGGGTACAGAATCAGTGGAAGTCATCAAAGATTTTGATGCCAGACTTCTCAATACAGAAAAGATCGGAATCAATCCCCTGCTTCCATCTCTGGATACCGTTACAAATATTCAAAATTATGATGTTATTGCTCGAATGTTAAACGTGCAGTATCTGCCCCCAGAAATACGTCCAAAATCTTATCGGACTACTGGATTGGAAGATGTATACAGAGGTTATGCCAAAGTTGGCGGAGGTTTCCCAAAGGCCTTTTTCGGTGAAGCAGGATATCATTTAGTCAATGAGCAGTTAGAATTAGGTACTAATCTTCTTTTTAATAGTGCTGATAATAGCGCATCAGTAGAAAATCAAAAATATTTTACTGGTAAATTTAATGCGGATGGCACCTATTTCTTTGATCCTGGTTATGCAGTTAGCGGCCGTATTGGATACCAGGCTGATAATTTGTTCTATTACGGGTATAATGCCCTGGCAGAAGAGGAAAACCGTACTATCAGTTTTAATGAAGCGGATGTAAAACAGCGGTTCAGAACATTTAATATGGGTGGTTCTGTATTTAATGGAGAAAGAACTGAAGCAGATTTTAATTATCGAGCTGACCTGGATGTCTATTTTCTTAGAGACAATTATGCAGCTAAAGAAAATGGCTATAAAGTTCAGTTACAGGGAACAAAATGGTTTGAAGGTGCCCACTCCTTCAATGTGGAATTAGTTACTGACTTCACTACTTTCCGGGATACTGCCAAACAAACGCTAAACAACATCTTTTTACATCCAACTTTCAATTATCACAGTGATAATTTTCAAGTAAAGGTGGGTGTAAATGTTGCTTCACATAAAGATGATTTCTCATTCTTTCCCGATCTAAGAGTGACCGTAAATGTTATTGAAAATGTAGTCACGGCTTTTGCGGGGGTTGAAGGTTCTTTGTATAAAAACAACTATCAAAATTTAACCAGATACAATCCATTTATTGTTCCAAGACCTGAATTGAGAAATACAAGTTATTACCACTTCTTTGGAGGTATCAAAGGTGAGTACCAAGGTATTGATTATAATGCCCAGGTGGGATACAAAAACGCGAATGATCTGGCTTTATATTTATCAAATGGAGATACTGTTCCTCAGTTTAATGTACTTTATGATACTGTGGGAATATTTACCATAAGTGGTTCTCTAACCGTCCCTATTTTAGATAAATTAGAAGTTACCGGAACAGTTGCACAGCATGTTTATTCTCCATCTACTCAAGATAAAGCCTGGCACCTGCCAAGCTTGGAAATGAACGTAGAAGCCCGCTACAAAATGTTAGATGATAAGCTAACCCTTAAGGGAAGTGTATTTCTCGAAAATGGTGTTCCCTTTAGAAGACCTGATGGTAGTTCTGAAAATTTAAACGCTCTTTTTGATGTAAATGCAGGTGCCGAATTCCAATTTACTGAAAAAATTGGTGGCTTTGTTCAAATCAATAATTTACTAGATAATAATCGACAAAGATGGCGCTACTACCCTATCCTTGGAATTAATGGCCTGGTAGGACTAACCGCCAAATTTTAAATCATATTTTTATTGGCTGCTATAGATATTTCTCTTATTTGTTGCCGCCAAATTTTTTTCTCTTTCAAGGGGGTTTTTATGGTGTAAATAAAATTTTTCCTCAGAAATTGACCCTCAAAAAAACAATAAGCCTGTCTCCAAAGTTTTTTAGATTGGGGGGCAGGCTTATTTGTTTTATGAACAAATTTTATAATCCATAGATTAGCTCTCAATTCCGGCTTTTTTCTTTTTTTTATCCTAAAAAATAATTAAATTTCAAAATAGTTTACTCAATAATTTAAATCCTCTCACATTATTCTTTAATCAAAATTTCTTCAATATGAACATCACTTTCGATGAATTGCGGGATATCAAACACAGGCTTCCCACGGGCAGTGTAAAACGCATTGCCCAAGAGTTAAATCTCGATGAGCAAACAGTTAGGAATTATTTTGGTGCTAACAAATTCGAAGACGGCGACGTAACTGGAAAACATCGTCAACCTGGCCCTGGTGGAGGAATCGTGCAATTATCTGATACTACTATCCTTGATCTAGCGAAGAAAATTATTTCCGAAAAATAAAAAAACCTAAAAAGGGTGTTCAAAATAAATTGAATGCCCTTTTTAATTTAACCCTCTCCCTAAAAACCATACTACCATACTACTAGACTACCAAAACCTACATCTTTAAATAAAAAGCCTTAGTCAAGGCAATATACTCTTCTGTCCATTCATTGCGAGCCTCTTTCTGAATGATTAATTCATCTTCGATCGGATTACCAGCTTTTTTTTCCAGTTGGATCAGCAATCTTTCGATGGGCTTTCCTTCTTTGGGTTTAATTTTGGTGATCTTTGTAGCATAAAAATTATAAGACCTGGCCAATTCCTGGAATCGTAAGCCTTCTATATAAGGTAGAATCAGACAAAATTTCCCATCGGGCTCCAGCAATTGTTTCACCGCCCTTAGCAGATCTCCATGTGCTAATTTGATGGTGTGCCTAACACTATTGCGGTCCTGATTCAAGGAAAAGGTCCCCCCCGAAAAAAATGGAGGGTTACTTACGATGAGGTTATAAGTTTGATTTGTCGTTTTTGCATAGTCCTGAATAGACATATGAAAGGCTTCCAATTGATCACTCCATGGAGAATTTTTCATATTTTCCTTGGTTTGTTCAAAAGCATCCTTATCAATTTCTATGGCATCAATTTTGGTCTGATCAGTACGCTGAGCAAGCATAATAGCAATGACACCACTTCCTGCCCCAATATCCAAAATCTTTGATGCAGCATCCACATTTGCCCATGCTCCCAATAGTACCCCATCTGTACCAACTTTCATGGTACACTTGTCTTGCTCTATGATAAATTGTTTGAAATGAAACGGCTTCGCATTTGTATTTGGCATCCCCTAGCATTTTTATTCTTAACAGTATCTTGGTCACTAAGTTTCGCTGCGAAAATATCTTTTTATTTCTGAAAAATTAATTATTTCCCTATTTTACCAAAATCAAATTGTACATTCTTAATTCCTTCATCCTTGGCTTTTGAACGACCACCTCTCGAATTAAATGCGGACTTTTCTTATGCTCTAAATCAATTAGAAAAAACAGGGCAAAATATGTTTATTACCGGAAAAGCCGGTACCGGGAAGTCTACCCTCCTGCAATTGTTCAGAAATACCACTCGTAAGAAGACGGTGGTTCTGGCCCCTACAGGAATTGCTGCCTTGAATGTAAAAGGACAAACCATTCATTCCTTTTTTGGATTTCCTCCTCGTGTTTTAAGTTCTCAAGACATTAAAAGACGTAGAAATAGAAGACTTTATAAAAACCTGGAAGTGCTGATTATCGACGAGATTTCCATGGTCCGGGCAGATATGTTGGACAATATAGATTATTTTCTTCGCCTGAATCGTGAGGATCCGCGGCCTTTTGGAGGAATTCAACTGGTCTTTTTTGGCGATCTTTTTCAGCTTCCCCCAGTTGTCGCCTCGGATGTAGAAAGCATGTTATTTCAGCTTCATTATGATTCTCCTTATTTTTTTTCGGCTGAAGTCTTCCAGCAAAGACTAGAAATTGAAATGATGGAATTACAAAAAGTATATCGTCAGGAAAACAAACATTTCCTGAATCTTTTAGACGCCATCCGAATGAATGCCATTGATTTTGACATCTTAAATGAGTTCAATCAGCGGGTAATTTTAAATTTTGAGCCCCCGGCCTTCTACATCACCTTAACCGCAACTAATGCAACTGCTGATCGGATTAACCAGAAAAGACTGGGTCAAATTCCCTTCCCCGATCGGACTTATAAAGCCAAAATAACCGGTAATTTTAAACCTAGTGTTTATCCCACAGAAGCCATTTTGAGGTTGAAATTAGAAGCTCAAGTTATGTTCATTAAAAACGATCCGGACAAAAAATGGGTCAATGGAACAATTGGTAAGATTGTAGAACTCGATAATGAACGGGTTAAAGTCTTGGTAGAAGATGAAAAAGGGATTTCTAAAACCGTAGAGGTCGAAAAAATGGACTGGGAAATTCTGAAGTATACCTCTAGCCTAACTAATCCAAACAAAATAGAAACGGAAACCATTGGAACTTTTACTCAATTTCCTCTAAAACTTGCCTGGGCAATTACCATACACAAATCTCAAGGGAAAACATTTGATAAGGTGGTCATAGACCTGGGAAGAGGAGCTTTTGAACATGGACAAACCTATGTAGCTTTAAGTAGATGCAGAACTTTAGATGGAATTGTTCTTCGTCAGGCTCTCCGTCCATCAGATGTCAAGACAGATGAAAGGATTATTGATTTCTATCGCCAGTTTCGTTAAATGGAGCAATTCATCAACATATAATATTTCCCATTTTTATCGATTTGCGGTATTTATCACACTTGCAATGGTTCAATTAATTTTTTAATTTCACAAATATGTCAATCACCAAAGTTTATGTAAGTTTTTTATACCGTGCGGACGCGCGGTATAAAAAACTTACATAAACTTTCTAAATTCTATATCATATGCCAAGTTTAAAAAAGAGAAGAAGACAACAACAAGCAGCGATCCGGGATCAAAAAGCAGCCAGAAAAATTTTACTTATCGTAGGGATTGCCACCGTAGTTCTTTTGGTTTTGATGTACCTTTCATTTTCATAGCCCTATTTTTTAGATTATCGAGCTACAAGGCATCTCATTATATCTCAGTTTCAAAAACCATCCCTTGAAATTGAATTCGCTTTTGTTTTAATTTCTCATGATAAAAATGGGCGAGCTAGATTTTGTTCTTCATTTGAAAGACAAGCCATTTAGTCCCAGTAATCCATTTTCTAATTAATCATAAATTAAAAGTATGAAGCAATTCACAGGATTTCTCATTTTTATTTTTCTAACTTCTTGCACTTTTGCTCAAAGCTCGACCTCAGCAAAAGAAATTGGCGGTTTACTTCTGCAAAAATCGGAATTGCAGAAAATTTTAAAAGAAAACAAAAAATTCACCGGCTTAGCTTTTAAACTTAAATCTACTGAATCAATAGACCTTGAAATACTTGGTGTAAAATGGGAAAAAGTAGAAGAAACCAAAACCTTAACGGGTCTACCTTTAAAAATTAATTTTAAAAAGGCTATCTCCATGAAATCTGGTGAAATAAGTAATGACCTTAGCATTTTCGAATTTGAATTCAAGGATGTATTGGTAAACAGCCAATTTGGTTTTTCCATGGTTTCAAGAGATGAATTGGAAATGTTTTTTGAAATTGCAAAGGAGGGATTGATTATCTCAGCTTCGATCTTCACTCCAGGTGCCGGAATAGGAGAGCATGGACAATATTTTACCTTAAAAATTCATGGTCACCAGCTAGAAGGACTGGAATATGAAAAAAACAGTCTTGGAATCCCTGGGTTTATCACTACCGACCCTTGTCCACCACGATGGTTTACGTTTCCACCTAAAAAATAATTAGAATCATTCTAATATGACTCGTCCCGAAAATCTTAGGATATTTCATTCTTAATGACTAAAAAATAGGAGATAAATGGAGACAAATGGAAAATAAATAGAGATATATAGCTTTGATGTTAATGGTTTTCCAAACTTAAAAAGGCAAATCCATAGCATTCTGGATA
>JANQPA010000050.1 GCA_028285545.1 Saprospiraceae bacterium
GTCCTATCTTACTCATGAGCAGATTTTGTTAACTAAGTTTTGTCGTTATTACTAAGCTAACTCTTTCTGCTCATTTATTTTTCCTTTTTACACAACCCCCTAATAAATTATAAATGTGAATGAAAGACCTTTTCAGGCAGTTTAACCTTCTATTTCTGGTCTTACTATCCGGACAAATCTTTTTTTATCTAATCGTTTTATTCATCATAGCTAGTGTAGATTCTAGCCCAAATCCTAAGGAAGAAAGCATTTTTAATACTTTGATCCCAATTTTTATTCTTTCCATGATCTTTGCTATTCATCTGATCAATAAGCAAAGACAAAGAGCAGGAATGCGGTCAAATAACTTAAATGAGAAGTTTCGCTTTTATAGAAATTCAGTTTTGCTTAGGTTAATCTTAATGGAAGCCACCAATATATTTGCCATCGTAATCACTCTGTTGGAAGGAAAAATATATTATACAAGTTATTTTGTGATAGGATTGATGGCCTTCTTTTATTTTCGGCCGTCAATGAAAAACTTTATCGAAGAATATAATCTTAGTTTTGAGGAGAGGGAAATAGTAACGAAGACCTGAAACTACTTCAGCAGTTCCAGGTCTTGTTGGCTTAGGGGCGAATATCTTTTTTCTGTACCCATTTTCTTAATATGGGACAGCCACTAAATAATTTGTCAACGTTTATATAAGTAGCCCCCACTCTTTCGGTAATCCATTCGTTGATGAAATCACTTCTTTTAGCTTCAATAGTCGCTTTTTGAATCTTTGAATAGTCGAGTGCTAAATTGGCTCTATGAGGCTCACTTCTTGACTGTAACTGGATTAAGCGATAATAGGTATCTCCATCTGGGCCCTTAAATTCAAAAGGAGCAGAGATACTCCCTGTGGCCATTGTATCGATGGCAAAATATACATCGGGTTCCAAATCTCCAATCTCAAAGAAAGTATTTCCAGTGACCGGATTAACCATACGACCATCATTATTATAACTCTGAAAATTTTCATTGGAAAAACGCTTAACAGCCAATGAAAAGGAAACAGAATCTACTATCAACAAAGATCGAATAGAATCCAGGTATTGCTGTGCAAGTAGGAAGTCATTATCGGTGATTTCAGGTCTGATCAGAATGTGACTCACTTTGATGGAATTACCTCTTCTTTCTTTCATTTGGATGATGTGAAATCCAAACTCCGTCTCAATTACAGGTGAAATTTCATCCTTATCCAATTTATAGGCTGCGGCTTCAAACTCCTGGACATATTTGCCACGTTTCGCCCAGCCCAGGTCTCCACCGATTCTTGCGGAACCATCCATTGAGTATTTTATTGCCATGTCTTCAAAAGCGACCAAGCCTTCCATAATTCGATTGCGGACACTTTCGAGGGTGTCGATGGCTTTTTGTTTCTCCATTTCGCTGACCAGCGGCTTATAAACAATTTCTCCAATCTCTACTTCTGAACTGAAATAAGGCAAACTATCTTGTGGGATTTCAGAAAAGAAGGACTTAACTTCAGAGGGCGTAACCGTAATATTGGTCATAATCTGACTTCTCATCCTTTCAGAAAGCAATTGGTTTTTCAAATCTTCCCTGAACTGTTCTTTGACCTCCGAAACTGTTTGTCCATAATAAGCTTCAAACTGATCCAGGTCCCCGTTCATAAACTCCAGAATACGGTCAATACGGGCATTGAGCTGTACTTCTACTTCCTCATCTGTAACAGCGATACTATCTAATTTGGCCTGGTTGATTAACAATTTACCTGCCAACAACTGGTCCATAACCGCACATCTTGAACCCTCGGGAAGGATCCCATTACGCGCTTGCATAAGGGCTATTTGCTCTTCGACCTCTGACAGTAAAACCAATTCGCCACCTACTGTAGCGACTACTTTGTCAATAGTTTGACGTTGTCCAAAACAGGCTGTCATCACAAGTGCAAAGAATAAAGTAATGCTAAAATTTTTCATCCTTATTTATTTTGAATAGATCGACACATGGTCTTTCTACATTCTACTTTTCACCTTCTACTAATAAAATATCTCTACATTTTTTCTTTCTAAAGCCAGATCCAACATATCATTTTTCTTTTCCTCCAAAAGCTTTGATTTTCTTTTATGAAGGATCACTTTTCGAGCTTGATCCTGAATAAAACCCAAAGGTGCAATCTCTCTTTTATTTTTAAGATCAAATAATTTAAAGAAATACAAAAACTTATCATCTCTTAGTATAAAATCTCTTTTTGAGGATATGTTGTTAGCGTTGAGTGTCCCTGAAGGAAGTTCAATAGCAATATCTTCCACACGCTGCCAGGTACTATCGACCAGGTGATGTGCCTGAGCATTTACGCTGACAAAATCAACCAATTTTTGAAAATTATTATTGGTATTAGGATTTTGCCACCATGACCTAAGCTCATTTTCATTATTTACTGGTAATGGAAGCTTGATGAAATAACATTGCGCAATGGGAGTTTCCAATTGATATTGCTCCTTATTTTTTTCATAAAACTCCAATAATTCTTCCTGGGCAATATTCGAGTCCAGCAATTTTTGCACTAAAATCTGCTCATAATTGTGGCGAATCAAGGATGCCCGATAATCCCGAACCAACTTGTCAATATTTAAATCATTGGGGATATTTCGCTCGGCTTCATATAATAAGATGGCCTCCCTGACCCATCGGTTGGTATAGGCCTGAATAATTAAATTGCTATCCTGGGAACTTGTTACTTCAGGAAACATACCATCCAATTCTGATAAATATAAACTCTTATTGTAAACATTGGCCAATAAGCGATCCTCCTGTTCCTCTTTGGGCGGTTGGCAGGAATTGAAAATAAGGATGGAAAATAGCATCCAACTCAACAATCGAATGCCAGCAAGCAGCTTACTATTATTTGTGTTTACTCGCTTCATAAGATTAATCCTTAACAAGATCATTGAATACCTTTTGTTTGATCTCTACATTATATTTACTTCTTAGGCTTTTGATCCACTGCGTTTCCAGGTAGTCTTGATATTCAGCAATGATATATCCTCTTGCTTCATCAAGAGATTTTACTCTGGCAGGAAGTATCTCTTCAATCTTAGTGAAATAAACGGCATTTGATCGTGAAGCCTTCTTAACTTCTGATACCTCGCCAGCCTTCCAGGGCATCTGAAAAATCAAGTCGTTTTTCTTTTTTTCCACCGTTCTTTTTTCAGCAGTAACAACCGTTTTTTCTTCTGTGTTAAAACGAGTCAGTACTTCATCTGAATCATGGGTTTTTGCAAATTCACGTACCGTTTCCACCTGGTCTACAGTTTCCGGACTTAAGTTATAGGTAGTAGCTACGGCTCGCTCATCCCAACGGAAATTGTCTCTAACTTTTCCATGAAAAACCTTTAGGCCTGAAGTATCTTTCGAAGCTTTATCCCAAACCTCCATTTTTGTAGCTTCAAAAAGCAAAATCCCTTCTTCATATTCCCCCATGAGTAATTTAAACTCCGGATATTTTTTTTCCAACATCATTTCCTCGTACTTCATACAGCTGATATCGACAAAATCTGCATATAATTGATCAACTGCTGCAGGAATTTCCGTGGTGCGTCCCATTCGAATGCGTTGTCTGGAAGCTTGTCCTAAATAATCGGTGAAATCTCCCAGGCTGACCTCAAAATCCTCTCCCAGTTCAAAAAGTGTTTTATTTGACTTTTCCTTAGGTGCCTTCCATTTAAAGGTTAAAAATTCAGCAGTAAGCGTTTCAGTGAATGCACTCAATACCTCTTTATTTTCTTTAAGTCCAGCTTCCTGCTTGATCCGGGCAATCATAGCCAGACGAGCTTGTTCATGCCGATCATCCTTTTTTACCTGTGTTTGTAAACGACTCTTTTCTATGGCATAAGGTTGTATGTCTCTCTTACTAATTCGCTTGACAATATGCCATCCTACGGCCGTTTCTACGGGATTGCTATAAGCATCATCTTCATTAAGTCCAAAAGCAGCATCTTCAAACTCAGTCTGAAATCGATTGATGCCAAAAAAGCCGATATATCCTGATTTGGAGGCAGTCCGCCCATCCTCAGAATATTCTTTAGCCAAACTTTCAAAAGAACCTCCACCTTGTAATTGGCTGTAAAGGCTATCGATCAGAGCTTTTCCTCCATCTTCCGGATGTTTTTTGGCTCTAATCAAAATATGGGCTGCCTCAATTTCTCCTCGGGCAGGTCGACGGTTATGTACTTTTAAAATATGGTAACCAGAAGAGGTTCTGACAGGTTTAGATATTTCTCCTACAGGTAAGGAATAAGCTGCCGTTTCTAAATTATAAAATCCATTTGGAAAAAGAACATTGACATATCCGATATAGCCACCATTTTGGGCGGCGGATTTATCTGCCGATAATTCTTTGGCTACCTCACCAAAATCTTTTCCTTGTATTATCATTCTTCTTAGTCCAAGTCCTTCATTATATGCTTTGAGTGTATCTTCAGGAGATGCATCGGGACTAAGAGATAAAAGAATATGACTAATTTCTACATCTTGTTGAGCTCTTTTATATGCTTCTAGAGTCAATTTTTCGGTTACTTCTTTGTCAATCAGGTAAGAATCTGCCAGCTGCCTTCTGTATCCGTCTAATTCTTTCATTAAACTGGGAATGGTATCTAGGCGCAATTCTTTTGCTCGCTGAACTTTAAGCTTAAACCTGATGTATAAATCCAAATATTCTTCCAGTGATTTTTTGGAAAAATCGGCTTCCTTGCCATTGGTTTTGGTATAGATATAATTAAACTCAGATACTTTTACCTCCTGATCATTCACAGTAAACAAAACTGGGTCATTTTTTTGGGCATTGAGCCATCCCAAATGACATAAAGCCAGGATGAGTACCGTCGCTATTCTTTTGTTCATTGGTCTTATTTTTTATGTCACAATTTTTTTCTTTTCTCCTGTTACGTATAATACATTTTCAGCTATCCTAAATCAAAACCGATATCTGCCCTGTAGTATTTTCCGTCGAAGCTTATTTTTTCAACATTTTGGTAACTTTGTTTTAAAGCAGCTTTGAAATCTTCTCCATAAGAAGTAACGGCTAGGACCCTACCGCCGTTGCTAAGTGTTGAAGGTCCGCTATTTTTTGTTCCTGCATGAAAAACCATACTGTTCTTTATCTGATCCAGGCCAAATATTTCTTTTCCCTTTTCGTAGGCTTCAGGATATCCGCCAGATACTAAAATAACAGCTGCAGCAGCTCTTTGGTCTACTTCCACTTGAATTTTTGCCAACTCATTATCATGCATTGCCTGAAATAGATCCAGCAAGTCATTCTTTAAACGTGGAAATACCACTTGCGTTTCAGGATCACCCATTCTGCAATTATATTCAATCACCAAAGGGTTTCCATCCACTACGATTAATCCAAAAAAGATGAAACCCTGGTAAAGGATTCCTTTTTTATTTAAACCTCTGATTGTCGGTTGTACAATTTCTCGTTCTACTTTTTCCATCAGCTCATTTGTAACAAATGGAACAGGAGAAACAGAACCCATACCGCCTGTATTTAGACCAGTATCTCCTTCGCCTATGCGTTTGTAGTCTTTCGCTTCTGGCAGCATGACATAATTTTTGCCATCAGATAAAACGAAAACCGAAAATTCTATTCCCTGCAAAAACTGTTCGACAATGACCCTTTTGCTGGCCTCACCGAATTTGCCATCCAACATGGCCAGAAATTCTTTTTTTGCTTCATCATTACTGTGGCAAATGAGCACCCCTTTACCTGCTGCCAAACCATCTGCTTTTAATACAACTGGTAAGGTATGCTGATCTATATAGGCTAAGCCTGCCTCTTTAGAATCAACAGTGAATTCCCGATAAGCGGCAGTAGGAATCAACATGTCCTTCATAAACTGTTTGGAAAAGGCCTTACTTCCTTCTAATTGAGCAGCTTTTTTATTTGGCCCAATGATGGCAATATGACTCAGGATTTCGTCTTTTTTAAAAAAATCTACTATGCCATTGACCAATGGAGCTTCCGGCCCAACAATAACCATATCGATTTTCTTTTCTAAAACTACTTCCTTTACCGCCTCAAAATCTGAAGGCGAAATGTTTAGATTTTGGCCTAGAGTAGCTGTTCCAGCATTGCCAGGCGCTATATACAGTGCTTCACAATGCTTGCTCTGGGTAATTTTCCAAGCAAAAGTATGTTCCCGGCCACCGCTGCCAAGCAATAAAACTTTCATATATGGTATTTTGGGGCAAATATAAGGAAGTTTTATGGAGGTGAATATGGCATTCAGATTTCTTTAACCAAACTGAGCTATTAAAACATTTTGATCGAATAAGCTAAAAAAGGAGGAGAACCAGAAAAGAGGCTGATTAGAATTATTGATATTAGATTCATTTAGACGGAGCTTAGGTTATAAGTGAAAACCCCTATAAGACTTCAATTTGATTAGAATTAATAGTTAAGAGCAGGGGTGGAAGCTTTTCCACTAAACATAATTTGTTTATTAACAGTTAGATTATAATAACTTAATTAGTTTATTTGTTAATAATTTATGTAAAATGATTTATTTGCTTATGCTAAAATCCCATAAACTATGAAAGAAACATTAAATTTCCCCAGGGCAAAAACGCGCCGAGAAATAGCAAATGAATTGGGAATGAGTTATCATACCTTATACCGCAAACTTAAGAAAAATGGCATTGAATTGCCCTCAGGTCTAGTAAACCCTGAGAACGTCAAAAAAATATATGCTGCATTGGGATACCCTCTCCCTATTAAACTAAACTAATTTTAGAATACGTAGCAACTTTTCATATCTATAGAGCAATTTATTTATTTTGGATGTTAATAGCACGGTGCAAGGTTTTGCAAGGTTTTGCAATGTTTTGCTACATCTATCTTTATGTTTGTTTCTGAGTATTTATTTAGATTTGGCGTAAGCAAATAAAGATAAACCAAAGATGTATGTCTAATTAATTTATTTGAGTCCCTGATCAGGCATTTCTAGTCAAATTTTAGCTCGCTATTCTTATTGCAGAACCTCTCATAATCTCTATTATTTTACAACCTTTAAAAAGTTCAAAAATGAGAGTTTTAGAAATTAATTTTTATAAATTAATATTTCTGGTGATGATCCTTTGCTTTCAGGGGAAATCACTAATGGCTACAGATTTATGTACTGAAAATGGAGTTTATAATGGCACCTTTAATCCAACAGTGACAATAGGAACCAATCAAAGTAGTATAACTTATGCTTCTAGTCTGGGAGTTCCTACAATTTATAGTTTTTGGAACATTGACATGGTAATACATGGAACATTAATTGTTGATCAGGATCTAGCTTTTTGGTATGCTGATGTAAAAATGGAACCAGGAGCTGAAATTGTAATTGAGGCAAATAAACAAGTAAGTTTTGTTTACTCTGATGTATTTGCTTGCCTTCAGTTGTGGAAAGGTATTTATGTTGAGGAAGATGGTTGGATTAATATTCAGTCTTCCAGAATCGGTGATGCTCAGTATTTAATTAGTTCCGAAGAAGATGGACGAATAACAGTAGCAAATAGTGAGCTAATCAATAATGATGTTTCTTTCAAAAATATCAATCCGGGACCTGGTCAGACGGTTTTTGATCTGGATGATTTGACCAATATTTCAATAGAAGTAGGATCCATAAGATCAGCATTTCCCGGAATGACAGCTACGACTCACCCTAAAACTGGTTTTTTGATGACGAATTGTGTTTCAACAATTGGGAGGATTAATACTAACTCCTCAATAGAAGGGGCCAAAAATGGTGTTTATATGGAGGATTCGAATGTTATTATTTATGGTTATACATTTGAGAGATGTGATTTTGGTATTAAAGCTGTTGGGGGAAGTTTGACTTCTAAACCTGTATATGTTTCTGTACTTAGTACTTATCTTGGAAAATCAACTTATCAAAACCCCATCACTTCTGCGGGTAATGGATATGGTATTCATGCTGTTGGAACAAATTTAGATATTGAACGCTGTACTTTTAAGTATCTCTACCAAGGGGTTCGATCTACAGGTAATGTGTCATCCGAGAGTATTAATATCGCTCATAATGAAATTGACATTAGAGATGGTGCAAGCATAAGAGCAGGAATTTATCTGGAACGTTCGGTGG
Organism: Saprospiraceae bacterium; assembly: GCA_028285545.1. Taxonomy (GTDB): domain Bacteria; phylum Bacteroidota; class Bacteroidia; order Chitinophagales; family Saprospiraceae; genus JANQPA01. The sequence goes on from JANQPA010000050.1 coordinate 8,143, forward strand.
CTTCAGGTACGGGCAATAAGAATAATATTGAAAACAATACAATTGTTGTAGAGAATGGCATAAATGAAATCTATGGTATATTCATTAACTCTCCCTTGCCAGCCAGTGATGAGATGATCATCAAAGAAAATGTAATCGAAATCCAAAGTGCAGTTACAAATAGTCAAGTATATCCAATTCAAATATGGATGGAACAATCCGATAAGTTTTTGGTGCTGAATAATGAAATATATTTTAACAACAGTAATTATGCTTCTTCTAGATGGGGCATTTCTATGATAAATGGATCTGGACAAGGGTCTATTGTAGGAGGAAATACAGTTGTAGGTGCCTCTAGCTCCCATTATGCCGGGCAATGTGCTATTCATTTGGATGCTTCAAAAAATATCCGGCTGTGTGATAATAATGTCGATAAAACCCTTAGAGGATTTCATTTTGCCGGGAATAATGACAATTCAGAATTCATTTCTAATTCAATTGGCTCACATGACCAAGGGATCTACCTGGCAACTCCTGTTGTTACTGCATCCAGCTCTCCTATAATGGGAGATCAAATTAGGAGGTTGAATCAGTGGAACGGGACCTATCCTACAGGAACTTTAAAAGGAGGAGCTGTAAGAGTTTCTACAGCTGACCCCTTATTGTCCGAATTTAAAATTCAGACTGGAGGTAGCCCTTATTTCCCACCTTCAATCTATAATAATGCTGGTTGGTTCAGTGTTCAAAGCGGGCTTACTGAAGATTGTAATCTTGCATTAAAAGAATCCAGCACTCAAAATAAGTTTAGCAGAATTCGTAAACTGGTAGCAACTGAAAACCTTGGGCTTAGCCTAACGGATGAAGAAGAAAACGAACTAAAAAGAGATGCCCTTTTGCAATTTCTCTTAGAACCAGTATTAATAGAAAAAATACCAAACAGTACAAGATTCTTAAAGAACAACTTAAATACACCTGGTGCAAAAATGGTAGAGATTGATGTGGAGCTAAAAAAAGCACTGGTTATGTCAAATGGATTGAGCAAAAAATTAATTGAATTATTAAATGAAAAGCAAGTCATTATTGACCAACTTGGAGCAATAGGAATACAATACTATATAAATGAAGAACTTGATTCTGTTACCTATCAGAGACTAAAAAATAATTTACTCTCTGAGCTTGCTAAGAAGGAGGAATTGCACACAAATCTTGAAAATACCATTGTTACTTCTAGAGAGTCGAAATTAAAGCAGGTTTCAGTCCTAAACAACCAATTAGGCAATGGACAAAGGAATTTACAAAATCAAAAGGATCTTAATGATTTTATCATCCTTAAGGCATTGAAAAAACGATACAATGAACAATTAAACACTATTTTAAATATTGCTCGGATGGATAAAAAAGATGGAGGAAGAGCAGTAATTTCGGCCAGGGCCATGTTGCCTCTTCCAGAAATTGGAAGCTACATTAAAGAAGAAGATCATCTTAATGAGCAAAAAACAGGGAATCTGAAAACAGAATCTTTTGAAGATAAGTATCAGAATTTTGATTTAATAAATATATATCCAAATCCAGCAGGTAATCTGCTTACATTGACTCTTTCTGAGAAAATAGAAGGAGAATTAATTATTACGGATCTTTTAGGCAAAATTGTATTAAAACAAGTAGTGAATTTCGAAAATACAACCTTGGATGTCAGCAACCTAAATAAAGGGGTTTATATCATTTCCGTAGTTCAGGAAGATGGCATAAGTGCATCGAAAAAATTTGTCATAAAATAAATAATAGTAAAAAATAGATCTAATTTTTTAGAGGAGGCCGGTTAATAAGAAATAATTAGCTGGCTTCTTCTTCCTTTCTCCTGAAAATTAGAATATACTTTTGAGGTTCACCTATTTTATACATACCTGGTGTAATGGACGAAGTTTAATTTTTTCAGTTAACTCTTCTGTTCCCAGTCATGATATTTATTTAATATCAAAGCATCCCTCTGAACTTAAATATATATTTTGCTAGCTTTGTAGGCATTTTTGAAAAAATACCATCATGATAGCTTATTTGAAAGGAGAAATTACCTTTAAAAGTCCAAATGCCATTATTGTAGAAGCAGGAGGGGTGGGATACAGAGTTAACATTAGCTTGAACACCTATGCTAAAGTAGAACCTTTAGAGCGTATAAAAATTCTTACCTACTTCCATGTCAAGGAGGATAGTCATACTTTATTTGGCTTTGCAGAACCCGAAGAAAGATCCTTATTTGTACATTTAATTTCAGTTTCTGGCATCGGTCCTGCAACTGCACAGCAAATGCTATCGTCTTTAAAACCAGAGGAAATCCGAAATGCCATCATTGGCGAGAATATAGCTGCCTTTAAACAAGTAAAAGGTGTGGGGCCTAAAACGGCCAAACGCCTAATACTGGATCTCAAGGACAAATTATTGAAAGAGTCAGGGTCTGAGGCGTTAACAGTAGCGGTTGTAGACAATACAATGCGCGAGGAAGCGTTATCTGCTTTAGTTGCCTTAGGATTTAATAAAACACAAGTCCAGAAAACTCTGAACAAAATAATTAGATCCGAAGCTTCATTTAATAATGTAGAAGAATTAGTCAAAATTACCTTAAAAGAACTTTCCTAGTTCTTCTGCTATGAGAGAAATACCTCTGCCATCCCAGAAGACGATCAGAAAACTGGGTTTTGCCATATACCGATTAAGGCATTTAATTTTAGAGCGGCTGACGAATCCGCCTCAGACGGATTCGTCAGTCACTATTACTTTTTTGTGGCCTCATGATGACAAAGGCCTGTCTTTCGACAGGTAGAAGTTATGAGACGCAATTAGTGATTTTGAACCATGATTTTCAGATAAAACAACAAATTTGTTGAATCCCGTGATTGGACTATGAAACAAACACTTTTACCACTAACAATTGTACTTAGTTTTTTTGCCCTGCTTAGTGCAATGGGGAACAATCGGCTGAAAGACCCATATGCTTCTAAATACGTTTTAAAAGCTCCGGCTGATACCATTGTATTGGATACCGTTCCTCCTATTCAGGATCGCCAAGGCGATTTTCTGATTAATAAAAATAGAAACCCCTTTGATCTTAAGGATCCTAATGCCATCGAAAAAACGGTGGAATATGATCCGGCTACTGGTCAATATATATTAACCGAAAAAATTGGAGAAGATTTTTTCAGGCCTCCTACCTATATGACTTTTGAAGAATATATGGATTACCGAAAACAGGAGGAGGAAAGAGATTATTTCCGAAAATTAGCCGGAATTGGAGTAGAAGGCGAAGGCCAGGCCGGCCTTGATCCTCTGGCCAAGATTGATGTAGATCGAAGCCTTTTGGATCGTCTTTTTGGAGGAAATACCGTAGATATTCGTCCTCAGGGTAATATTGACCTTACTTTCGGAGTGGATTTTTCTAGAGTGGAAAATCCTATTTTGACGGAGCGCCAGCGCCGTCAGGGAGGCTTTGACTTTGATATGAATATCCAAATGAGTGTCAATGGTAAAATTGGAGAAAAACTTAATCTTACCACCAACTATAATACGAACGCTACCTTCGATTTTGACAATCAAATTAAGCTTGATTATAACAGTGATTTATTTGAGGATGATGCCATTTTGAAAAAAATCGAGGCTGGTAATGTAAGTTTACCGCTACGCGGGAACCTGATTCAGGGGGCTCAGAGTTTGTTTGGTTTAAAAACAGAACTGCAATTTGGTAACCTGACTTTAACTGCAATTGCTTCTCAGCAAAAATCTCAACAAGAAAATATTAAAATCGAGGGCGGAAGCCAACTGACCGAATTCGAAGTGAAGGCGGATGAATATGATGAAAACCGACACTTCTTTCTCACACATTATAACCGGAATACATTTGAAGGAGGATTGGGTAATCTTCCTCAAATCCGTTCTTTATTTAGAATTGAAAATCTTGAAGTTTGGATTACCAATGATCGTAATGAGGTGGACAATATTCGGGATATTGTGGCCTTTGCGGACCTTTCAGAAGCAGATCCTAGCAAATTGGTAAGCCCAGATAGAATTGGGGTTCCAGCAAACCCTGTTAATCCGGATATTGCAGGGGGAGCACTTCCTGATAATACCTCCAATGATCTTTATGATCGACTCCTCACAAATGGAAATGTACGCGAAATTGATCAGGCCGTTTCTATTTTACAATCACCTGAATTTGGTCTTCAGCAAGCTCGGGATTTTGAAAAGGTAAGTGCTCGTAAGCTTAGAGATCAGGAATATACTTTTCATCCTGAACTGGGTTTTATTTCTTTGAATGTCAACGTACAGCCAGACCAGGTAGTTGGGGTAGCTTTTACATATTCCTACAACGGGCAAACCTATAAAGTTGGTGAATTATCCTACAACCAGGAAAATACCAGTTCAGATTCTACCTTGAATGTACTTTTTGTAAAAATGTTAAAAAGTACGACCCAAAGAACAGATGTTTCTACCTGGGATCTGATGATGAAAAATGTGTATTCCATTGGAGCCTTCAACGTGAACAGACAAGACTTTAAACTAGATGTCTTTTATGAAGATCCCGGCCAAGGTGAAAAGCGATTTCTTCCCGAAGGCCAGGGTATAATGGGTAAACCTCTATTGCGCATATTTAATCTGGATATACTCAATGTCCAGGGAGACCCGGTTCCTGATGGAGTTTTTGATTATGTGCCGGGAGTCACCATCAACCCACGAAATGGTCGGATTATGTTTCCGGTACTGGAGCCTTTTGGATCTTCCCTTGCCAGACAGATTGTCGAACCTGAATTGAGGGATAAATTTGTTTATCAGGAGTTATATGATCAAACCTTGTTCCAGGCACGTGAATTTCCCGAAAAAAACCGATACACCATCCGAGGTAGCTTTAAGTCTGATGTTACTTCAGAAATCTCTCTTGGCGCCTTCAATATTCCTCCCGGTTCGGTAAGAGTGTCGGCAGGTGGGCAAATTTTAGTAGAGAATAGAGATTATGATGTGGATTATAATACCGGGAAAGTAAAGATTATTAATGATGCCATCCTAAATTCAGGAGTACCCATAAATGTATCTTTTGAAGATAATACTCTGTTTGGTTTTCAGACTAAGACGATGGTGGGATTAAGGGCAGATTATGAAATTGATAAGGATTTTAGTGTAGGAGGTACTTTCTTGCAGCTATTTGAACGGCCATTCACTCAAAAAGTAAATATTGGCGAAGATCCTATCAATAATAAGATCTATGGCTTTGATATGAATTTAAACAGGGAGGCACCCTTCCTGACTAAGCTGGTAAATCTTATTCCTGGAATTAACACCAAAGCTCCTTCTAGTATTTCTGTTACTGGAGAGGCTGCATTTTTAAAGCCTGGACACTCCAGAGCCATTAATCAGAATAAAAAAGATAAGGGCGGGGTTGTTTATCTTGATGACTTTGAAGGTAGTATCAGTGGTTTTGACATTACACAGCCTGCTGCCAACTGGTTTATTTCCAGTGTGCCGCAGAACGATGATATTAATAGTAATCCCTTATTCCCTGAGTCTCAGCTGGTCAATGACGTAAGGTATGGAGCTAACCGGGCTCGGATCAACTGGTATCGAATTGACCCTAGTATTCGGCCTAATAATGATCCCAATCCCTACACCAGCGAGGTTCCACAGGATGAGGTTTTTCCCAATCGTATACAAACACCGGATCAACCCAGGTTCCGGACTTTTGATATCTCCTATTATCCACAAGAGAGAGGACCTTATAATTTTGATATACCAGAGGGGTACCCAGGTTTTACTCGTGGAACAAGTTTTATTGGTGATTCCATGGTTTTAGATTCTGCTAATACCCGTTGGGGAGGAATCATGCGGGCTTTAACAAATAATGACTTCCAGTCTGCCAATATCGAGTTTCTGGAGTTCTGGATGTTGAGTCCTTTTTTGGATCCCAATGATCCTTTGAGTCCTGCACCTGATTATGAGCAAAAAGAAGGCAGTATATATATTAACCTGGGAAATGTTTCGGAAGATATATTGCGAGATTCTCGTAAGTTTTTTGAAAATGGATTGCCAGGCCCTGCGAACCCCGATCGCCGGGTAGATACCACCAACTGGTCGGTTGTACCCATTGCCCAGCAGATCACCCGTGCCTTCGATAATGATGAGGAGACCCGGGTTCGTCAGGATGTCGGCTTTGATGGTTTAGATAACGATGCGGAGCGACGTCAATTCAGAGATTATTTACAGGCAATAACCAATTCTAATGCCATCGCAGCAGATAAAATTGCTGCGGATCCTGCTAATGATGATTATCGTTATTATCGGGATGATGTATTTGGACCTAATGCTACGGTTTTAGATCGCTATCGTTTTTATAATAATCCACAGGGAAATGCCCGTTCAAATGACGGAAGCGGTTTTGTCTCCTCTGCAACCAATATTCCGGATGCAGAAGATTTAAACCGGGATAATACCTTAAATGAAACGGAATCCTATTTCCAATATCAGATTGACTTAAGAGCTGATCCTGCCAATCCAAGAGAGATTGACCAGCGGATTACCAATTTTATAACTGACCGTAGAGAAAGCCCAGATGGTAGAAGAATATGGTATCGTTTTAGAATTCCTCTACGTGGTCCGAATAAAATTTCAGTAGGAGGGATTAAAGATTTTCGTTCCATTCGTTTTATTCGGATGTATATGAGAGGCTTTGAAGCACCTGTTTCTATGCGTTTTGCTCGCATTGAACTGGTTAGAAACCAATGGAGGAGCTTTACACAAGAACTTAACGATAACCCTGTGGAATGTGATCAGCCGGCAGAGTTTGATGTAGATGCTGTAAATATTGAAGAAAACAGCAGCCGTGCCCCTTTTAACTATGTTTTGCCAGAAGGAATTCAAAGAGAACAGTCATTAGGGGTATTTAATGCTTTACAAAATGAGCAGTCCATCTCTATGAAAATACAAGCCCTGTGTGACGGACAGGATGAAGCTATTTTTAAAAATATCGGAATGGACTGGAGGGTCTATGAGCGCTTCAAAATGTTTGTGCATGCTGAAGAACTAAATGATCAGCAGCACGAAGATGGTGAACTCAGTCTGTTTGTCAGGGTAGGTAGCGATTTCAGGAATAACTATTATGAATATGAGGTTCCACTAGTTATGTCGGATCCTGCAAATATAGAAGGGGTAGATCCCAATCTCGTTGAATACAAACGAGAGGTATGGAGATCCGAAAATGAATTTGATCTTGCTCTAACCTTATTAAGAGATGCTAAGCAGCGTCGAAATAATGAAGGTTTTTCCACAGCTGAAGAGTTTGTTGAGTTATTAGATCCGGATAATCCTGTAATGTCCCCTCGAATTCGAATTAAAGGGAATCCCAACCTGGGACTAGTGAAAGTAGCAATGGTAGGGGTACGTAATCCGATTGGAGGAAATAATGTACCTCGGGACTTAGAGGTTTGGATTAATGAAATGCGCCTTACCGGTTTAGATGAAAGAGGAGGAATGGCTGCTGTGGGCCGTGTAGATATGCAACTTTCTGATTTTGGTAATATCACAGTAGCTGGTAATTATAGTAGTATTGGATTTGGAGGTTTGGATCAAAAAGTACAAGAACGTAATCGGGAACAAATTTCAGGAATTGATTTCGCTGCTAATTTAGAACTAGGTAAGTTCTTTCCTGATTCCTGGGGCTTGCGATTGCCTTTTTATGCACAATATTCGAGGAATGTCCGAACTCCTGAATTCGATCCCTATGATTTGGATATTAAACTCAAAGATAAATTAGCTAGTGCCGATAATTCTTCGGTAAGAGATTCCATAAAAGATATTTCTCAAGAGGTCCTCACCATTAAAAGTATCAACTTCACAAATGTTCGTAAAGAGCGAGCAGCCGGGGGAGGCCGCGGAGGGGGTTCCGGAGGGGGACAAACAAAACCAGCTCCCTGGGATATAGAAAACTTTGGACTTAATTATGCTCAATCTACTACGGAAAGAAAGGATCCCATAATTGAGTTTGACCGCGAAACCAGGCGGACCATGGGGCTGGATTATGGCTTCAATCGGAACGTAAAATATTTTGAACCTTTAAAATTTCTGGGAGATAGTAAATTATTGCAAATGTTTACCTCCTTTAATTTTAACCCCATTCCTAACTCTTTTACCTTTAGAACGGTGCTGGATCGTCGTTTAGCTGTTACCCGGTATCGCTTTACGGGGCTGGATGATCGTTTTAATACCTTCTTTAATAAGAGTTATACCTGGGGGCGTGATTATGGATTACAGTGGGATATGGCCCGTTCTTTGAAGTTTACTTATAATGCGGTAGTAGACGCTGTGGTTGACGAGCCGGATGAAAACCGAATTCTGGAAGATCCTAATATCCCCGATCCAGAGCAGTATCGTCAGGATAGTATTTGGCAGAACATTAAGCGTTTTGGGCGTACGAAAAATTTCCGTCACAACCTGAATGTCAGTTATACTGTTCCAACCAGATATATACCATTGATGGATTGGGTGCAAGTTAAAGGACAGTACCAGGCAGAGTACAGCTGGTCAGCTGCTGCTTTAAATGTGGACAGTTTAGGAAATGTTATTCAAAACCGTCAAACCAGACAAGCCAATGCTGATTTGAATTTTGAAGGACTTTATAACAAAATCCCCTATCTTCAAAAGATAAATGGCAGGGCCAGCGGCCAGCGATCCAATTTGGGAGGCCGCCAACCACAACGCCAGCCTAATCCGAATCAGCAACAGCCAGATAATCAGGAAAAGGACCGGACCGGGCCAAGTACTATTGAAAAAATCTTAATCCGGCCTTTACTTGCATTAAGAAGGGCAAGATTTAATTTCTCAGAAAGCTTTTCGACTACCTTGCCAGGCTTTTTGCCTCAGGCCCGACTATTGGGAATGGAAAGTGGATTAGGAGCTCCTGGATGGGATTTTATTGCCGGCTTCCAACCCAACATCCGAAAACTTGATGAGAGTCAATATTTTACTGAACAGGATTGGTTGCATCAGACGGCTCAAAAGGGTTGGCTTACCCCTAGTGTGTTTTTAAACCAGGAGGTGGTGCAAGAATATACTCAAAAGTGGGATGGTAGAGCTACTATAGAACCATTTCCTGATTTTAGAGTTGACCTGGAGATTACCAGAGATTTTACTGAAAACCACACCGAGTTTTTTAAAGATATTGACCAATCAGATGGTATTAACTCATGGGTACATACCGTTCCTAAGCAGTTTGGTTCCATGAGGATTTCTTTTTCTGCCTTATCTACTTTATTTGATGATGACAGAGAGCAGCTTATAGAATTGTTTAGAACCTTTGAGCAAAATAGGGTGATTATTTCAAGACGGATTGATGAAACTGGAGAGTTGCACGATGATCCCAATCTCGGAGCTCAAGGTTACGCAAAAAATTATGGTCGTACACAGCAGGATGTGCTTATTCCCGCATTTATGGCGGCCTATACTGGTCAGGACCCGAATACTGTAGATCTGAATATTTTTGATACCAAACCTCGGTTTAACTGGCGTCTTAGTTATAATGGTTTAAATAAGTTGCCGCTGTTTAAAGAGGTATTTCAAAACTTTAGTTTAACTCATGCCTATCGTTCTACTTTGTCAGTAACTCAATTTAATACAGGGCTAGACTTTTTACGAACGCAAAATGATCCTGGTGGACCAGTAAATGAATTAAATCAGAACTTTTACCCTAGACTTGAGGTTCCTCAGGTAGACATTCAGGAAGGGTTTTCGCCACTGATTCAGGTAGATGCCACATTAATTAATGGGATGTCATTCCAGATGAATTATAATAAAACTCGTCGTTTGGGTATGAGTTTTATTAGTAATCAGCTCAGTGAAACTCAAATGACGGAGCTTTCTATAGGTTTTGGATATTTGATTCAGGGTTTTGGTTTATTTAGTGGTGATAATCGTGGTAGAGGCAATAACAGAAATCAAAATCAGCAGCAGCAAGGTAATAATCGAATTGGGGGAGTAAGGCCAGGAAATAGTCAGGGCCAGGCTCAGGATTTAGATTTGAAGTTTACGCTTTCTCTTAGAGATGATGTGACCTTTAATCACTTATTGGATCAAGGAATTATTGAGCCTACAAGAGGTAGTTATGCGCTGAGCTTTTCTCCTTCGGCTGAATATCGAATTAATCAGCAGCTATCATTAAGGCTTTTCTTTGATTATCGTAGAAATGTTCCTAAAACATCTGCTGGTTTCCCCAGAATTGATACTTCTGGCGGTGTGATTGTTAGATTTTCATTATAATAAAATTGAATTAAGGCGGCTTTAAGCCGCCTTAATTCAATTTTATTTCTCCTTTTTTATATTTGGTTATTGTTAAATTAACGATAGATAAACAGCTATTAATTAATTGAATCGACCTTAACTGATAGATAATAGATAGCGTTAAAGGTCTGTTAAAGTGGCATTTTGCGTTATGTGAAAGGCTAACTTTGTAGTTAATTATATAGCCAGGTATAAATTAAAGGCTTTAAATGGGTGATTTTATGCTCTTTTAAAGCTTCAGATCTAAATATTTCAGCCTTTAAAAGATGAATAAGCAAGCGATTTGGTTAATTATCGGATTGATGAGTGCAGCCGTGATAGGTGTAGTATGGCTTCAGATCGATTTAATACGGACGGCGGCCAAAGTCAATGAGGAGCGGTTTGAGAAGAACGTCTATAATGCTTTAAATGCTGTAGCGGCTCACCTTGAAGAAGAGGAAATAAAAGAGATTGAGAAATTTGTTTACAATGGATTTGCCAATAGTTTTCTACAGCGGCAGCTCTCCGCTATAGAATCTCCTTATTTATCCTTAGATGTAAGCATTGCCGGCGGCCCTTTGAGCAAATTGAATAATGAAGAAGGAATTAATAAAATTTTCAAGGACCTATCTAATGCTTGTCCCTATTGCTTAAAAGAAAGAGAGGTCAATTACCGTCAGATTCTTTCCAATCAGAACTTTGAGGATAGATTATTAGAAGAGCGGATAAGCCTGGATTATTTGAAGGAAGTATTGCGACAGGAATTAACCAATAGAGGAATTGATATTGACTATGATTATGGCGTTTCTTCCAGTAAGAAGAAGAGTTTTATCATTATTAATGGGCATTATGTTGTCGAAGATAATCAGCCTAATGTGAGTCTTTCGGGTTTTAATAACCTGTATAATTCCAAGTATTTTGTTTCCTTATTTCCCAAGGAGATGCCCTCTCCAGGCAAGTTGTGGCTTCATTTTCCGAATAGAAACAGTTTTGTCTGGCAGTCTTTGTTATTAAATTTATTGGGATCTATATTCTTTGCGGCCATCATACTTTTCTGTTTTGGGTATACGATCAATGTAATCTTTAGGCAGAAAAAATTGGGTGAGATGAAAACGGATTTCATCAATAATATGACCCATGAATTTAAAACACCTATCGCTACTATTTCCTTAGCTGCTGATTCTATAACCAGTCCAATGTTAGCAGGTAAGCCAGATAAGGTTCAGCGTTTTGCTAACATCATCAGGCAAGAGAACAAGCGCATGAATAGTCAGGTAGAAAAAGTTCTGCAGATGGCTCAAATTGATAAAAGGGACTTCTCCTTGAAATTGACAGAAGTTAACCTTCATGATGTCATTGGTAGAGCGGTAGAGAACATTAACCTGCAGGTAGAGAAAAAAGACGGGCTTGTAAGTTCAGATCTTCAAGCTACCAATCCAATTGTTGAAGGGGATTTGACACATGTTTCTAATATGGTTAATAATTTATTGGATAATGCCAATAAATATTCTCCTGACAAGCCTGAAATTTCTGTACATACACGCAATGTTCCTAATGGAGTAGAAGTTATAATACAGGATAGAGGTATAGGAATGACTAAAGAAGTGAGAAAACATATTTTCGATAAATTTTACCGGGTGCATACCGGAGATTTACACGATGTAAAAGGTTTCGGTTTGGGCTTAAGTTATGTAAAAGCCATGATTACAGCTCATAAAGGACAAATTGATGTAAAAAGTGAAGTGGGTAAAGGAAGTAGCTTTATTCTAACTTTTCCATTTTATGTCAATAATAATTAACTCAGGTTGTAACGCAATTTGAGTTTAGGAAGTAGGGGGTAGGGAGTAAAAAGACTTTATTAAACACAAATGGAAACAGATTTTTCACTGAGAGAATCAAATAGTCTTTTTAATTTTTACATACTTCTTTTTACAAAAAGTTGCCCTGCAACTTGAATAAATTGATTGCTATTAATGATATCCACACTTAGAGTCCCAAAAATTCGATAGTGGATAGTAAAATTAGGATTATGTCAAAAAATAAAATTTTATTGGTTGAAGACGATCAGAATTTCGGCGATGTACTCAGATCTTATCTTGAAATGCATGATTATGATGTGACCCTGGCCAAAGATGGAATGGAAGGATTGGATAGTTATAACAGGGGGCAATTTGATCTTTGCATTTTTGATGTGATGATGCCCAAAAAGGATGGTTTTACCTTAGCCAGAGAAATTAGAGAAAAAGATACGGAAATGCCGATTATCTTCCTTACCGCCAAAACCATGAAGGAAGATGTCCTAAAAGGCTTTAAAATCGGAGCTGATGACTATATTTCTAAGCCCTTTAATTCTGAAGAATTACTCTATCGGATTCAAGCCATTTTGAAACGTAGTATGCAAAAGGCTGACCCTCGGGAAGAAGTTAAAGAATTTACAATTGGGAAATATCATTTTAATTTTCCATTAAGAATTCTTACATTTGATCCAGGAGGTGAGGAAGAAGAAAAAATGAAACTCTCTCCAAAAGAAGCACAACTGCTTAGAATGTTTGCGATGTATCTCAATGACATTCTGCCACGTTCGGAAGCCCTTAAGAAGATTTGGGGTGAAGATAATTATTTTACTGCCAGAAGTATGGATGTTTTTGTGACAAAGTTGAGAAAGTATTTGAAGCAGGACGAAAACATCGAAATTGTCAATATTCATGGCAATGGCTTCCAATTGTTGGTTAAGGCAGAAGAAGAAGCATAAAAAGAAGCATAAAATAGTTTTTGGGATTATGATTAAGGCTGGATTGTCTACGGACTATCCGGCCCTTTTTATTTACATTTGCTGCCATAGAAGTTGTTTAAAATTATTCTTCAGGCTTGCGATAAGTGCTTTTAAACCCTGTTGTAGCTTATTTTCTCGGCCCCAAACAATAACTTTAAACAACTTCATAAATAAAAACTACGGGCAGTGTATCAATATTTTCTAAAGCGCATCTTTTTTTTATTAGCTCCTGAAAAAGCTCATTCTTTCACATTAAAGCTTTTTCGACTAACGCTAGGCATTCCCTTAATCAATAGTTTATTCAAGCAAAGGTATAGCTTCGAACATCCTGCTCTGAAAAGAGAATTGTTTGGCCTTGAGTTTCCAAATCCAGTAGGGCTAGCAGCGGGTTTTGATAAAGATGGTAAATATATGGACCTCATGGGATCTCTTGGTTTTGGTTTTTTAGAAATAGGAACCATCACCCCTAAAGCTCAGATTGGCAACCCTCAACCGCGCCTTTTTAGACTACCTTCTGATAATGCTCTAATCAATAGAATGGGCTTTAATAATGAAGGAGTAGAAACTATGGTGGCTCGGCTGAAGAAATATAACAGAAAGACCCAGATAATAATTGGAGGCAATATTGGCAAAAACAAAAACACTCCGAATCAGGAAGCAGTGAATGATTATGCCCTTTGTTTTGAAGCTCTTTACCCATATGTAGACTATTTCGTAGTAAATGTAAGTTCACCAAATACTCCTGGCCTCAGAGATCTACAGGAAAAAGAACCGCTAACCGCCCTTTTAAGCCACCTGCAGGATCTTAATGCCCAAAAGAAACATCGTAAGCCCATTTTGTTAAAAATAGCGCCAGATCTCACCGATAGCCAGCTGGATGATATTTTAGAAATTGCCCAACAAACAAGCTTAGCTGGAATTATAGCTACCAATACCACTATTGATAGAAGCATGCTCAGTACAGATGACTCCAAAGTTGAGGCCATAGGCGCAGGAGGACTTAGTGGGCAACCTTTAAAAGAGCGGGCTACAGAGGTTATTCGATATTTATCAGAAAAAACCAAGGGCGAGCTACCAATAATTGGAGTGGGAGGGATTGCTTCAGCAGAAGATGCTCTTGAAAAACTGGAAGCAGGGGCCTCTTTGGTTCAGATCTATACCGGTTTGATTTACTCAGGTCCTCTTTTAATCAAAAAAATCAATAAAGCTATTTTAAGCTTAAAAAATTGAACTTTTTATCTCCTTTTTTGCGTTATAATTATAGGCTTATGTCTTCCCCATCCGAATAACATATTATAAAAAAATGTGTTGGCATCCTTTTTGGTATACATAGGATGCAAGCCTGAAAAAGTGTTAAACGTAATTCTACCCACGCGCTTTTAGGAAACCAGTTCACTTGCACCATTTAATTTAAGGATTTGTTGCGGGTAGCTTTGATTGCCAAAGCTTAACAAATTGACTTGTCTTGCTTCTGCTTGACTTAGGAAGCTTGTGCTTGGATCTTAAAAATGGCTTGCTATGATTTTTTGTCTGATGTTATTTTTGTTAACCGCTTATAATTTGTTTTACGTAATTATGGATAAGAGAACCATTTTTTACAAGGATCTTCGTTTCTGGTTGGTATTTATTTCATTGATTACCTTAGTTAGCCTGGTGGCTCAGGGGTACCCCTTGTAGTAGAAGGTATAAGGTAGAAGGTAGAAAGTAGAAAGTAGAAAGTAGAAAGTAGAAAGTAGAAAGTAGAATGACGAGTCCTTTTACTTTCTACCTTATACATTTTACTTCTTAACTTTTAGGCTAAAATCAAGGCTGGTGGCAGAATGAGTGAGGGCTCCAACAGAGATGTAATTCACCCCTGTTTTTCCTACCTCTCTGACATTGTGGATATTAATACCTCCCGAAGCCTCTGTTTCGAAACGATTGTTTACGATGGCCACCGCTTCAACCAAGAGGGGTATGGCAAAATTATCTAACAATATACGTGTGATATTTCCTGCTTCTAAAGCTTCATAAAGCTCAATTAAATTTCTAACCTCAACTGTGACTCCAAGGTTAAGCCCATTTTTTTGCTGGTATTCCTGAACTCTTTGAATGGCTGGTTTAATTCCGCCGCAAGCATCAATATGATTATCTTTAATCATAAACCAGTCATAAAGTCCAAATCTATAATTTTCACAGCCCCCTAATTGGACGGCCCATTTTTCCAGGAAACGGATTAGAGGAGTAGTTTTTCTTGTATCCAATATCTTTACCGGAAGATCTTCAACTTCAAATTTAAATCTATTGCTTAGGGTTGCAATACCGCTCATCCTTTGCATAGTATTAAGGACAAGCCGCTCAGCTTTGAGTAAAGCTTGTGTATTACATTCAACCTCAAAAGCTATATCTCCATAACTAATAGGATGCCCATCTTGTGAATGGGGAGTAAAAGTAGAAGTTGGGTCTACGGTCTGGAAAACTTTAGCAGCAACCTCCATTCCAGCAATAACGCCAGGGTCTTTAACCAATAGGTGTGCTTGTGTTCGAGAGTTAGAATCAATACAGGCAAGGGAGGTATGGTCTCCTTCACCAATGTCTTCTTTTAAGGCTTCGTTGATAAAGCGATCGAGTAGTATTTGCTCTTGGGTATTGATTGTCATTTAAGGCTATTTTTATTTTGTCGACAAAAATAAAGGAATTTCTTTAAAGATGGAGAATTCTTCATTTTTGTAATGTTTCTGAAAATAGAAATGTGTAGGAAAGAAGCAAGAGCATGGAAAAGGTAGTGCAGAAATCTAAAGGAAGTAAGGTTGAAGTAAGGTCGTCCGTTCGGACTCCCGAAGTAGATGGAAGTAATTAGAAATATAGTAGGATAAACAATTTATTTCTATTTACTTCATAAGCTCTAGGCTGGTATACTTCAACCTTACGTCCTTGATTATTTTGAATTTCTAAAACATAAATTCAATTCTGATATTGGTTTTTATATTAGAAGAGCACTGCAATTTTTACTGTTAGATTATGAGCCTTACCAACGGCATTTTCTCGTCCCGTTTCTCCGGTGTTAGGATTAATTTCGGTAGACCCATCTCTGGTTACATCAGCAAATCCAACCTGAAAAGCTAAGCCGGCCACCAGAGCTGTGGTTTCCGAAAGGCTGTATTCAATTCCTCCACCAATACCCCAGGCGAGGTTGAGGGCGTTGACTTCACTCTTTATGTTTATATCCTGGAACTCATCACCCAGGTTACGGCCGGTTATTGAGCCCTTTGACTGAGTTTTAATTCCAAGGGTTAGGCCTGGTTCGACGAAGTATCGGATGTATCCAAATTCTCTGGTCCTCATTTTTAAAGCTATAGGGATTTCAAGGTATTGGATATTATATTTAAGCTTAGTCATTGAAGGAAGAGGGAGCGTGTCGGTTGTTAATTCGCGATAGGAATCTTCCCAATAAAATCCTTCCCACTCGTGCTGCAAAGTTCCTCCCTGATTAAAGCCGAAACCAATTCCTGTAGAAAAGGCATAATTTTCTCTGAAATAAAATTCTCCGATCATACCCAACTTCAGACCCAGGTTGGTGCCTGCTGAGTTGATCCTGTTCGAGTTAGCAGACATCCAGGAAAAGGTGGGGCTAACCTGAAGTCCAAACCGAACATCGTTAAACTGGGCATACACGAAATTGAGACTAAGCCCAAAAAATAAAATCAATGCAATTTTTTTCATTATTAATTAGTTTTTTGTGTACGATTTTAAACAACATCTATATGCTTAGTGTCGAATTCTGATAATAGGATGACATTTTTTCTTTAAAACCCCTAATTTTTTTTAAAGCGACTTATAAATCTACATACTCTAAACGTTTGTGAAAACAAAAGTAATGTATTGTCAAATGAGATGGATTAAAAAATACTGGTTTATTGCTTTTATTATTTCAGCTTTTACAGCTTGCAAGCAGGAAAAGATAGAAACTGCACCTGATATTTCGGATATAGAAGTGGAGATGTCCCTTAGGCGTTTTGAAAAGGACTTATTTTCATTAGATACCAATCAGATGGCTCGATCTATGGAGGATTTATCCTCTGTTTATCCCGCTTTTTCAAATATCTATTTTAATCAAATTTTAGGAACGGCTGACCCTTCCGTAAAAAATTCAATAGGCACTGTTAATTATGTCAAAGGTTTTATCAATTTTCCGGCAATTCAACGCTTGAAAGATACTTGTGATTTTATTTTTGGCGATTTGGAACCGGAAATGGCTTCTTTTGAAAAAGCTTTCAAATATTTGAACCATTACTTTCCTAAGTTACCTACGCCCGATATCACTACTTTTATTTCAGAATATAGTGTTGGGGCTTTCATTTACAAGCAGAACTCATTAGCAGTAGGATTGGATTTTTTCTTGGGCAGCACCTATCCTTATGCTCAATTTAATCCTGCCAACCCAGCTTTTTCTGCCTATTTGACCCGGACTTTCAACAGGGATCATCTCGTAAGTAAAACGATGAGGGTGCTGGTAGAAGATGTCACTGGTCCACCAGGGGGATCTAAAATGTTGGATTTGATGATTCACAGAGGCAAACAAATGTTTATTTTAGATCAAGTATTGCCGCATGTTGCGGATACTGCCGTCTTGGAATATTCTAAGGACCAACTGGATTGGCTGGTAGAAAATGAAACTGAAATTTGGGCTTTTTTCCTTACTGAGGACCTGCTTTATTCTACAGATATGCAAAAGTATAGAAAGTATGTAGATTATAGCCCTAATTCTCCGGGCATGCCCATAGAAGCTCCAGGACGAACAGCCAACTGGATGGGCTATCAGATTGTTAAAGCATATATGAAAAAAGTTCCGCAAGCTACTTTAAAGAATCTGATTGAATTAAAAGATGCACAAGAACTCCTGGATCGGTCAAGATATCGCCCCCCCAGAAGATAAATTGATTATATTTAAAACGTAAATTCCCCCCAGATTTTAATTTTTGAGATTATTATATAAAAGCAAAAAAATTGAACATATTATGTCAGAAAGAGCAATACCTGTAGTCAATTTGTCTCAGTTTACTAAAGGGAATGAGGCAGATCGAAAAGCATTTGTTTCCCAGCTAGGGGATGCTTTCCAGAACATCGGCTTTGTAGGGGTTTCTAATCATGGAGTATCCAAACAATTGATTAGTGATTTTTATAAAGCAAGCAAAGCTTTTTTTGCATTGCCAGTAAACGTAAAAAGAAAATATGAAATTGAAGGAGCTGCTGGACAAAGGGGCTATACTTCTTTCGGGAAGGAGCATGCTAAACAATCCGAGGTAGCAGATTTAAAGGAGTTTTACCAAATTGGCCAAAAAAGTAGTGATGAAAACCTCAATAATATTAATGTAGCGGAAGTTCCTTCTTTTATTACTTTAGGCAGAAGTTTATATGAAAAGTTTGAAGAAACAGGGGCAGCATTATTAAGAGCGATTGCTATTTATCTTGACTTAGATGAAGGTTATTTTGATGGTAAAATTAAAGAGGGGAACAGCATATTAAGGGCAATTCATTATCCTCCCATTACCAAAGAACCTGATTCTGCCATTCGTGCTGAACAACATGAGGATATTAACCTCATTACTCTTCTAGTAGGAGCTTCAGCTGGAGGATTACAAATTTTAAATCACGAAAACATCTGGCTTCCGGTTATTCCAGAAAAAGATGAAATTGTAATTAATGTTGGAGATATGCTCCAAAGGCTTACCAACAATTTTCTAAAATCTACCACGCACAGGGTGGTTAATCCTCCTCGAGAAGAATGGCATGTGCCGAGGTTGTCCATTCCCTTCTTTTTGCACCCAGTAGCAGACATGGATCTTACTTGTCTTGAAGACTGTGTTACTGTGGACCGTCCTTTGGCTTATGATTCTATTACTGCAGGAGAATATTTAAATGAAAGATTAAGAGAAATTGGATTGAAGAAATGATTTTTTGATACTACGATTTTTTGATACTACGATACTACGATACTATGATATTATAATATGATAACATTGTAACATCAAAAAAGGGTAGGGTAGGGGCAAGCTCATTCGTTAATTACTTGCATATGCGATTAAACCTTCAGACTTTTGCCTTATCTTAGTATATGGATTGAAAATTTTGATAAACTCTTGAGGTTTAGTAGTGAAATAAGATTTAATCATAAAAAAGATAAATATGGATACCATACTGTTATTTAATTTCTTTGGTCCTGAGATGTTGGTGGTTATGTTTGCCATCTTGTTATTATTTGGGGGTAAAAAGATCCCTGAATTGATGAGAGGTATTGGCAAAGGCATAAGAGAATTTAATTCTGCCCGGTCTACTATTGAAAGTGAACTAAAAGATGGAATGCGTGAAGCGGAAAGATTAGAGGAGGAAAAAAAGGCAAAAGAATAAAATATCACAGTGGAAAGGCCGGCCGGCCTTTTCACTATGTCAATTTTTTATCTTCTTCTCTTAAATAAATTACCTAGTAATTTAAAGCCAATATTTGCAACATCATCGGTAACACTGCCATCTCCATCCTGATCCAATAGGCTGGTAATCAAACTAGATTGAATATTCGTTTGTTGTTTTTGCTGAGTGAAGCTTCCCGAAAGCAAACCTGCAAGATCTCCAATATTTAAGCCACTTTGTCTTTTGGTTTTTCCTAGGGCTCCCATGATAACTGGTGCTAATAATTGCATTAAGTTTCCGGTTTTACCTTGATCCAATCCACTGACCTGGCTAATCATATTGATGGCATTATTTTGTCTGCCACCAAGTAAGTGTTTCAAAATACCGGCACCATTAAGCATGCGTTGATTCTGAGGTTGTGCATTTCCCGACAACATTCCCATTACGTCATCAAGAATACTACCATCGTGATCTTTTTCAAGAGCATTATTGAGAGATTGGGCTCCCTCAGGAGAAGCTGCATTTTTAGCGAGCGCACCAATCAAAGTTGTCATGATTCCACTGGCAGCGGTTTTTGTTTGCTGAGTATCAGCTCCACCGATCTGCTGGCTAAGGTTTTCCATGAATGAATCATCACCCAACTGGCTTTGTAATAAGTTTAGAAAGTCATTTGCCATGATTTCTGAATTTTATTTTTATATCAAAATTAGTTCTACTATTTATACGTCGGACTCGGGTAGAGGTCACATTATACAAACAATGTAAGAGTATTTGTAATTAGAAATTACATTTCATGAGAATTATCTGAATGGGTCGACAGTATTTGGATATCAAATACTTATAATTTTTTTACCTTCAGTAGAGTGCCCGGATTAAGGGCATGGTTGTTCTTTAATTCGTTCAATCTGGACAAGACAGAATAGCTAATAAATGGCAACTTTAAAGAGACATCAAAAGGGCTTTCTCTTCTAAAAAGTTTATAGCATAAAAAGCCGTTATATTCCACTAATTGTTTCTGAATATCTTTTACAGACATAGAATAATCATGCATTGCCTCGATAGATTCTGGAAGGGGGGCCGCTGCAATAGGAATTAGTAAAGGAACCTTTCCAAGTATATCAAACTGTTTAATTCTTAGTGGCACGTAAATATTTAATTGCTGGCCCAACTCAAGTTTGGTACTATCTAAATTGTTCCATGCCTTAATTTGATGTACGGCGCATCCGGTTTTGGAAGCAATAGATTCTATGGTTTCGCCACTCAAAACGGTATAACTAGATTTTTGATATTGGCTATTTCCTGCACTCTGAGGTTTTGAAATATAGACAGGTATTGATTTTACACGCATACGTGCCTCGTAATCCGGGCGTTTTTTGTTAAGATATTCCTCAAATGCGGGCATTACTCTTTTTGGAAGGGTGACAAAATATCCTTTTTGCTGAGCTGGAATGATCCCCTGCAAGTAGGCGGGATTGAGAGCTTCAATCATATCAAGAGGAAGTCCTGTCACTTGAGCAATTTCATAGAAGGTAATCTGATCGTAGACACTCATTGTCTGAGTGAGCTGCATATCTAAATTTGGATACCTTGGATTTAATTCATGCTCTTCATAGTGTTTAATCAGATAGGTAGCAGCAATAAAGGCTGGAACATAGTTTCTGGTTTCTCTAGGTAAAAAGCGGCGAACCTTCCAGAAATTTTTACTTCTACTTCTTTTAATGGCTCGACTAACCCGGCCGCCACCACTATTATAAGCAGCAATGGCTAGTTCCCAATTTCCAAAGCGCTCGTACAATTTGCTAAGATAAACGATGGCCGCATCTGTTGATCGTTTAGGGTCTGAGCGCTCATCCACCATATTATTGATTTCCAGGCCAAAGTATTTTCCAGTAGATGGCATAAACTGCCAAAGGCCGGTAGCTCCAACCCTGGATACCGCTTTAGGATCTAGTGCCGATTCAACTACAGAAAGATATTTAAGATCTAAAGGAAGGCCGGCTTTTTTGAACTTATCTTCAAATAAAGGGAAGTAGATAATTTGTTTACCCAGGATATTTTCTGCTTTGTCTCTTTTTTTTATGGTATAGGTTGTTAAATAACTCTTGACCACCATATCATATCGAGGAGGAACAACCTCACTGGTCATCTTATTAATGCGTTCAATGATAGCAGGTTCATCGTATTCCGGTTCCACACTATTGAGATCAGATTTGTCATTTGCTTTAAGTACTCCACCGAGGGTAAATAACACCATTAGCAGTATGTACAGCTTCAATGCTGAGGGTTCCATAGGGTAATTGTATTGAATTTGAGACTAAATTACATTTTTTTTATCTGTATTAAAATAGCCAGAAGCTATTTAATAAATCTTTATACTTATTGGTACTTAGTATTGGGTAATGGGTATTGAGTACT
The DNA here is from genome assembly GCA_028285545.1 of Saprospiraceae bacterium. GTDB lineage: Bacteria > Bacteroidota > Bacteroidia > Chitinophagales > Saprospiraceae > JANQPA01. The sequence goes on from JANQPA010000050.1 coordinate 29,984, forward strand.
GATATAGGTTGAGTAAAATATAATGATTCGCACTACCCAGTACACATTACCCTCTACCCACTACTCATACAATGTAGACGTAAAAATTGTGCAAAAGTCAACTTTGCAAGACTTTTTTTGCAAAAGCAAGTAATTCTTCTTCTGTAAAAACATTACTCAATAATTGTAATCCGATGGGAAGGCCACTTTTAGTTTTTCCAGCCGGGAATGCAATTGCCGGAATTCCTGCCATATTTGCTTGTACGGTAAAAATATCGGCGAGATACATTTCTACGGGATCATCTGTTTTTTCTCCCAGATTCCAGGCAGGAGTAGGAGTGGCTGGCATCAATAAAAAATCATATTCAGATAATAATTGGCGGGTTTCTTCTGCAATTAAACGGCGTACTTTCTGGGCTTTAGTATAATAGGCATCATAATAACCTGAGCTAAGGACAAAAGTACCCAACATGATTCTCCGCTTGACCTCTTCCCCAAAACCCCGCGTTCTTGATTGAGTATAGGTTTCCTCAAGGCTGCCAGCACCTTGCTCGCGGTAACCATAACGGATGCCATCAAAACGAGACAAATTAGAGGAAGCTTCGGCTGTAGTTAGCACATAATAAGCTGGAACCATATAATCGAGATATTTAAAATCAACCGCTTCAACTTCATATCCCGATTGGCGAAAATCAGCTAATTGTTTTTGTAGAGCTTCCTTTATTTCTCCATCTAAAGCTGGATGTTCCAGTGCTGATCGATAATAGGCTATCCTAGGCTTTTTGTCATAATTGAGCATTTTGGAATAGAAAGGAACTTCCCTTTTGCTAAGCGTAGAATCATATTGATCAGGTCCCGACATAAGCTCCAAAAGAATAGCAATATCTTCTATTTGATGCCCAAAAATACCTACCTGATCAAAAGACGAACCATATGCAACTAATCCATGCCTTGAGATTCGGCCATAGGATGGCTTCATACCCAATACCCCGCATAGGGCAGCAGGTTGTCGAACAGAGCCGCCTGTATCGGTTCCAAGGGCTGCAAGGCAAGTATCCATTTGAACAGACACAGCTGCCCCACCGGAGGAACCACCAGGTATTTTGTTGGGATCAACACCATTGAGGACAGGGCCAAAAGCTGAATTTTCATTGGAAGAACCCATGGCAAATTCATCACAATTGGTACGACCTATAATGATTGCTCCTTCTTCAATAATTCGTTCTACTGCAGTTGCAGAAAAAAGCGATTCAAAATTTTCAAGGATTTTGGAGCCTGCCGAAACCTTATGATCCTTATAACAGATAACATCTTTTATGGAAACAACCATCCCCCAAAGCTTACCCAGTTTTTCGGGTTCATTTTTTAATAAAAGATCACAATCTTTTGCTTTTTGTATGGCCTCTTCTTCAAAAACCTCCAGATAGATATTTAGAGATTCACTATTTTTAATTTGTTGTAAATAGTGTTTCACCAGAGCAGTACAGCTGATTTCCCCTTTTTTTATAGCTTCTTGTACAGAAGATAAAGAATCAAACTTTGGCATTTCCTCTTATTTCAACTTATCAATAATAGATGCAATACTCATTTTTTCCTGTTCCCCGGTAACCATATTTTTTAATGATAACTGGCCGCTTTCCATTTCCTGGCTGCCAATGATAGATACGAATTGGGCTCCTCTGCCATTGGCATATTTCATTTGCTTTTTCATTTTTACAGGTTCGGGGTAAATTTCTGCATTGATACCTGCTGCACGAACTTTTATTAGTTGTTGGAAAGCGTAGAGATGACTTTGTTCATCAAAAGAAAGGAAAAGTAGCTTTAGGTCTTTTGAATCATCTTCAGGAAAAAGTGACAGCTCTTCCATAGCATCATAAATGCGTTCAGCCCCAAAAGAAATCCCTACACCTGAAACATCTTTCAAGCCGAAAACTCCAGTAAGGTCATCATATCGACCACCGCCGCCGATGCTCCCCATTTCGATATTCAAGGCTTGCACTTCAAAAATGCAGCCTGTATAATAATTGAGACCACGAGCCAAAGTGATGTCAAAGGCGATTTCATTTGCTGCTTGATAGTCTCCCAGATATTGAAATACCTTTTCAATTTCTTCGATGCCTTTTTTCCCTGTTTCACTATTATCCATAAAGGGTTTAAGTTCTTCAAGGTTTTTTACAGCCAGTATCTTTTCAATTTGAGTGATGGCTTGGGAAGATAGGCCTCTGTTGGCCAACTCTTTTTTGACTCCTTCTATTCCAATTTTATCCAGTTTGTCAATAGCCACCGTCATATTCATAAACTGATTAGGTATTCCAGCTACTTCGGCAATTCCGGCCAGAATTTTCCTGTTGTTAATCTTGATTCGGACAGGAAGATTAAGCTTGCCAAAAACCTCATCGTAGATCTGAGCCAGTTCAGCCTCATAAACTAAAGAGTTAGATCCTACCACATCAACATCACACTGGTAAAATTCCTGGTAACGCCCTTTTTGGGGTCGATCAGCCCGCCACACAGGTTGAATTTGATATCTTTTAAAAGGAAAGACTAAATCATTTTGGTACATTACTACATATCTGGCAAAAGGAACGGTAAGATCATATCGCAAGCCTCTTTTCGAAATAGAGGGTAGAATATTGACAGAATCTCTAGAGTCCAGAGCCTGGATGTCAGCTTTCCCAAGAAAATCACCGTTATTTAAAACTTTAAACAACAACTGGTCTCCTTCCGTACCATATTTACCAGTAAGGGTACTCAGGTTTTCCATGGTGGGCGTTTCAATAGCCTGATACCCATACTTAATAAATACTTCTTTTATCGTATTAAATATATAGTTCCGCTTATTTACCTGTTGTGGACTAAAATCACGTGTCCCTTTAGGTATGCCTACTTTCATTATTTTAATATTTGTAATTGTACCAATTGTGTAGAAGTACAATTTTAATTCATAGATTAATTAAAGTAGAAGTATATAGAAGTAGATGGAAATAAATTGTATTCTTTATTAAGTTTCTTCAAAAATTACTTCAACATACTTCTATATACTTCAACATACTTCTATATACTTCAACATACTTCTATATACTTCAATTTACTTCTATATTTTCCCATCTAAGCATAGTTCTCAATTAACAAATCACTCTACAACTGAGGTGGATTACATTACTGATGAAAACTGCTTCAGAAAGCGAATATCGTTCTCAAAAAATGATCGGATATCCGCGATGTCATATAAACGCAGAGCCTGGCGTTCAATACCCATTCCGAAAGCAAAACCTGTATATTCATCGGAATCGATACCACAATTTTCTAGAACTTTAGGATCTACCATTCCACAGCCCAGAATTTCCAGCCATCCAGTTCCTTTGGTCAGGCGATAATCTTTTTCGGTTGCTGTTCCTAAATAAACATCCATTTCTGCACTGGGCTCAGTAAAAGGGAAGAAGGATGGACGGAGTCTGATTTTTACATCAGGTCCAAACATTTCACGAGCAAAGTAAAGTAAGGTCTGCTTCATATCAGCAAAGGAAACATTTTTATCAACATATAGGCCTTCCACCTGATGGAACTGGCAATGGGAGCGTGCTGATACGGTCTCATTCCGATAAACACGCCCGGGAGCTATAATCCTGATAGGTGGTTTTTGCGAAGTCATCACTCTGGCCTGAACAGGAGAGGTATGTGTTCGCAAAAGCATAGTTGTACTATCTTTCAAATAGAAGGTATCCTGCATATCCCTTGCTGGATGATCCTCAGGGGTATTCATTGCTGTGAAATTATGCCAATCGTCTTCAATCTCTCTTTCTTCAGCAACCACAAAACCAATGCGCTCAAAGATTTTAATAATGCGATTCATGGTTAGGGCTATGGGATGACGAGACCCCAATTCTACTGGTTCGCCAGGAGCTGTTAAATCAAGTTTGGAGGCAGCTTCCTCATCTTGGGCAGAGCTCAAGGCCACTTTTATGCTTTCAAATTTCTGTTCGGCTGCTTGTTTGGCTTTATTGATCAGTAATCCAAAATCCCTCCTTTTTTCGTTTGGGATATTACGAATTTCGCCAGAAAGAGGTTTTAGGATATTTTTAGTTCCCAGATATTTGATCCTGAAAGATTCCAAGTCTTGCGAATTGGCAGGTTGAGCCGATTCGATCTCATCAATGATCACATTTAATTTGTCAAATATTTCGGTAGCCATGGATCAGATTATTTTGTTCCTTTATTATATCAGTTCAAAGCCTTGAATTGCTTTTTTAAAAATGCAAATGTAAAGAATTTTGAACAGACTCAAAGGCCTGAAAATTCTCTTGCCAGGAACAACATGAAAAAAGTGGAAAAAAGTTCAATTAATACTTCAAAATCCTATTTCCTCCCTTGCAGATTTAACAAAGCTGCGATAATAAAAGCCTCCTAAAACTCCAAAAATAAAACCACCGATGTGTGCCCAATAGGCTACACCTCCCGTTTGTTCTGAAATTTGTAATTCGCCAATGCCATCTATCCATTGCATAGCTATCCAGATACCTAAGAAGATGAAGGCAGGAACGCGAAATGGAAAAACCAAAAAAAGTACTTTTACCCGAGATTGGGGATACATCACCAGGTAGGCACCCATTACCGCTGCAATCGCTCCACTAGCTCCAACAAGCGGGATATTACTATACATATTAAAATAGATATGACCTGCATGGGCTGCCAGCCCACCTAAAAAATAAAAAATGAGGAATCTCCTACTTCCGATGGTGGCTTCAATATTATCTGCAAAAATCCACAAGAATAACATATTACCTATGAGATGCATAGCCCCTCCATGTAAAAAAATGCTGGTAATAAGGGTATGTAAATCCTGTCCCTGTACTATTTCAGAGGGGATTGCCCCATAATTCATGGTAATGTAATAGGCACTTTCAGGGAAAAGTAAATATTCATAAACAAAGACTGCAATATTTAACAGGATAAATCCGTAACTAAATGTGGGATAATGTCCGCCTTTTATCTGATCATCTCCTATAGGAAGTAGCATATTTTTATGGCTTTGTATTAAATTTGATTGTAATTTAGATGTGCATTGGAAGCGAGTCCTTAGGAAAATATTTAATTACATATGGTTTGCCGCCACAGACGGCAAACCATATGTAATTAATTTTTGTTCCATGATACTCAATTATTAAAAAATAAATGTCTTTATCTTGGTTTTAAGATAGTCCAAGTATATGGAAGATCGTAATACTTTGGACAAATTCTTTGCAAATTGAGACTACTTGTTGAATTGCCGGTTTGTAATCCCGAAAACGAACATTTATGAAAAGACTTTTCCTCTTTATTTTGCTCTCTGTTTCCTTTCTAATTTCGTCATATACTCAAATAGTCGTTAATGATGAAACTTTATTTGGCAATGAGTGGATCGATTATGAACAAACCTATTTGAAAATAAAAATAAGTGAAGATGGTTGGTATCGCATATCCGGAGCTCAGCTGCGGGCTAATGGAGTACCTATAAATGAAATTTCTCCTTCTAGTTTTCGACTTTTTATCATGGGTACTCCTGTTCCTCTTGTCTTGAGTGGAGAAGAAAGTTTCTCTGATGGAGATTTTATCGCTTTTTATGGCCGCAAAAACAGAGGCGAATTAGATCGATATCTTTTTAAAAATTCTGAAGAAGATATGCTGAATCCTTATTACAGTATGTTTTCAGACACCTCAACTTATTTTCTTACCTGGTCGGATCAAAATTCGCCAGGACCTACTTACCAGGAAATAGCTAATGATTTAAATAATACACCTGAAAAAGAATCATGGTACTGGCATATAGATCGGCAGGTGTTTAAAAACAGGGCCTTTTTTAAAAAATATGATTCTCAAAACCTGGTGGCTTATTCCATATTTGATAGTGGAGAAGGTTTTGCAACCGAATCCAAACCGAATCATATCATTACCTTTAATCCTATATGGGAAAATACTGGACCTGATGCTATTTTGAGATTTAACCTGCATTCTGAACGGATTGCCAATACCCTAAATGTTAGCTTTAATGGAAAACAGTATATACAGGAAGATATTCCACTCGTCAATCATTTTATTAAAAAAGAGTTGACCATCCCTCTCAATGAATTTTCGACTACCTGTACGCTAAATATTAAAGATGAACGGAATAACAGAATTCAATATGGAGTAGCTTTCGCGGAGTTAATCTATCCACGAGGTTTCGATGCAGGTGGAGGGAACTCTTTTTCTTTTGATCTTCAGGCTGGACCAAGGCGGTACTTTGAACTTGAAAATTTTAATACAGAAAACAGTACAGTTTGGGTTTTTGATTTAGCCCGGCAGATTAAGTTAAAAGCTGATATTGGATCTGATAATATCTTACGTTTTGCTTTACCTGCCTCCGATGAATCATCCAAAATTATAGTGCTTAATGAATCTTCAGGATATAAGGTTATTAACGATATCACTCTTACTGCATTTGAAAATCTGCAAAGCAGTCAGACTGACTTTTTAATTATCAGTCATAAAGATCTGCAAAAAGAGAATAATGGAACAAATTGGGTTCAGGAATATGCTGATTATCGATCTTCAGAGCAAGGAGGGGGGTATGCTGTACAGGTTTTAAACATTGATCAATTATATGATCAGTTTGCTTATGGAATATATAACCACCCACTTTCCATTCAAAATTTTGGTCAATATGCCGCCAGAAACTGGCCCAGATTGAAATATATACTTCTTTTAGGACATGGGTATAGCTATATTTATAATCGGCAGGGAGAAGATGGTTTAAGCCAAAATCATTTTATACCTACCTATGGTTTCCCTGGCTCTGATAACATACTTTTGGCTCCGGCAGGTTCTTCCACGCCAAGTTTTGCCATAGGCCGCATTGCGGCAGATAGTCCAGAGGACATCAAAATTTATCTTGATAAGTTAAAAGCCTATGAAAAAAACTTGAATGATGCCCGTACTACTGAAGAACGAATCTGGAGAAAACGAATACTTCATATTGTAGGGGGTAGCCGGGCTGATGAACAGCAACTGTTTCAACAATATTTAAATGGAATGGGACAGACGCTTTTAAGCAATGGCTTTGGTGGATCTCTTATTACCGTTGCAAAAAACAATAATGAGGCGGTCCAACAAACTACTTCTGAACAAGTGATTGAATCTATTAATAGTGGGGTTGCCATTAAAACCTATCTTGGGCATGGAGGGGTGACAAATACGGGCTTTGGTTTGGATAATCCTTTTCTTTTTGATAATAAAGGTCAGTATCCTCTTATTTTTTCTTTGGGTTGTTTGACGGGCTTCTTGTATGATCAACAAAAAAGTTTAAGTGAATCCTTTGTGTTGAGCCCTGAGAAGGGAGGGATTGGATATATTGCTTCTGGAGGCTTTGCCTATCCTTATGCTCTGAATGCCCTTACACGTGAATTTTATGGACTCTTGGGAGGTGATTTTTATACTGCGGGAGTTGGAGAAATTCTTCAGGCAATGAGGAGTAAATTTGAAGAAACTCAAGACTTTGGGCTTTATACTTTGAACGAACAAATGTCTTACCATGGTGATCCTGCTGTAAAAATGAACACTTCCAAGGCCCCGGACTACATAATTGATGTTCCCTCTGTAAAAATTGGTCCTAATCTTCTTACTACTGCCCTGGACTCTTTTACCCTTTCTTTCGATGTACTGAATTTGGGTTTTAATCAGGCTGATACTTTTTCAATATTAATTCAAAGGACTTTTCCCGATGGAACAAAAACCAGCCTTAAAGACACCATACAAATTGATGTAGGCCGAAGCCAATATCAATATCGTTTTGAATTGGGAACTGAAAATACAGAAGGAGAACATAGAATAGAAATTCAGTTGGATGTAGATGATAATGTCAGTGAATTACCTAGTGATATTGGAGAGATGAATAATGAGCTGGTCGATAATAATGGCCGGCGAGGCATTTCATTTTTTGTCCAACAAAATGCCATTTTGCCACTTGCCCCAACAGATTATGGAATTATGGGTGATGAAAATATAAAGTTGGTAGCCTCCTCCAATACTCTGGGGACGGTTGAAAGGGTTTATATTTTTGAATTGGATACCACTCCTGATTTTAATTCCGGAATAAAACAAAGCCATGAAGTCACTTCAAAGGGTGGGGCTTTTGAATGGGTTCCCAATGTTGCTTGGTCTCATAATCAGGTTTATCATTGGAGAGTTCGGGAAAAAGGCCTTAATGAAATTAACTGGATAAAACGTTCCTTTGTTTTTCTCGAAAATCATGCTCCAGGATGGAATCAATCACAATACTACCAAATGGCAGAGGATAGTTTGTTTAACCTGGAAAAGAAAGATTTAAGCCGGCAATTGGAATATCAGGAGGGCTTTTTTCCTGTGATAGGAGATGCAATGAACTTTTCTGATGCCAATAATGATTTATCGAGATATCGCCACAACGGCAATCGGCGCTACAGGGCTTCCGACTGGTGGGGTGTTGCCAATATAGGTGACAGCCACATTTGTATGGTTGTTTTTGATCCCAAGAGCGGAAGAATTTGGAGAAACTCCAGGGCTGGAAATTTTGGATCCATCAATGGCAGGAGGGATAATTACCCGGCTTTTATCTTTAGTGTGGATCAAGGCCGATTTAGAAATGACCTTGCTAAGTTTATTGAAGAGGTAATACCTGAGGGTTTTTATGCCTTATTGGTTACCTCGCAAAGGCAGGGTTCTAGTCTCAAGGTAGAAGACTGGGCTATGGATTCTCTGACCTATGGTACCAATCTTTTTTCAGTACTTGAATCACAGGGTGCCCGGCAAGTTCGTGATCTTGGGAGGAGAGGAAGCTTACCTTATGCTTTTGGATTCGTAAAAGATAGAGGAGCTTTAGGAGAAATGTTGGTCAATGATATAAATTCTGTGGCTACCGTATCATTTAATGTCCCTTTTCTGCGTAGTAATGCTTGCATTACTAGCCCTTTTATTGGGAAAGCCCAACAGTGGATTAAGATGGACTGGCTTCCTCAACAAAGGGCAGAAGAAACTGATGAAATAAGCTTAAATCTCCTGGCTTGGAATACGGACAAATCATTGGTAGATACCTTACAAAAGCTTAATGAACCAGGTGAAATTGATCTTTCTGACCTTGACCCCTCTGCTTATCCATACCTTCAAATGGAGTATTGCGCAGAAGATGCTGATAACTTTAGTTTTACTGAATTAGCCTTTTGGAGAGTATATTATGAAGGCTTGCCTGATCTTGTGTTAGGTACAGGAAGTGATTTCGTCTTCCAATCGGATACGCTTTCGCAAGGAGCTCTGTTAAATTTACGGGCGGAGGTAGTGAATTTAAATGCTGTAGTAAGAGACAGTGTAGAACTAAAGATTAGTGTTCGATCGAATAATAATCAAACCGAGGAAAGAAAGCAGCAGCTAGCCCCTTTAGCAAAAGGAGAGAAACAGGCTTTTGAATTCACTTTTGATACAGAACAATTAGAGGGCGCACAAGAACTAACAGTAGAGCTTAACCCTTCCCGAAGGATTGAAGAATCTCAATATGCCAATAATCTTGGAGTACTTCCTTTTCAGGTTGTCCTTGACAAAATCAACCCATTGCTGGATGTTACTTTTGATGGCCGGTATATCTTAAACGGAGAGCTTGTATCTGCCAAACCATTAATTAACATCACCTTGCTTGATGAAAATGAATTTTTGGAAATTAATGACACTTCTTCCTTCCAAATTTGGCTTGACTTTCCGGATGGAAGTACTAAAGCTTATTTTTTTGAGGATCAGGCCATTCGGTTTTTCCCGGCTTCAGCAGCAGAAAAAAACAAGGCCCGAGTAGAGTTTAGCCCAATACTAGAGATAGATGGAGAATATAGATTAAAAGTGCGGGCTTCTGATGCAACTGGCAATATAGCAGGAGCTTCAACTTATGAAATTAATTTTCAGGTTATCAACGAAAGTCAAATATCCAATTTATTGCCTTATCCAAATCCTTTTACCAGCTCCTGCCGGTTTGTCTATACTTTAACTGGAGACCAGGAACCATCTGATTTCAAAATTCAAATTATGACTGTTTCAGGCAGAATCGTTCGAGAGATCACTAAGTTAGAGTTTGGCCGGCTGAGCATAGGGACCCACACTTCAGATTTTATTTGGGATGGAACGGATGAATATGGTGATCGTCTGGCCAATGGGGTCTATTTATACCGAGTCGTTGCCAATGACCTGGAAGGCAAAGAATTGAAGCATTTTGAAAATAGTAAAGTAGATAAGTATTTTCGAAAAGATATAGGGAAGATTGTTATTTTGAGATAGGATGTTGGGGTATTGGGGTATTGGGGTATGATTTAGGTAGGGCTTAGTATTTTGTGGTAGACTCTTTGGATTTTAGTTGCTATAATCTCATCACTGAAATTATTGATTGCATAATCGCGAATTTTTTTGGCATTATAGGATTCATAATTTTGATATAGTTGAAGCATAGCTGAGGCTAGGGACTCGGCATTTTGTTGTTCACTCAGAATTCCATTTTCTGAATTTATGATATCTCGGGGTCCAAGGCAATCAGTTGATACCACCGGAAGGCCACAGGCTAGAGCCTCTGTCAAGACAATACCAAAAGTTTCGGCCCGACTGCTCATGACCAAAGCATGAGATTGTCGGATTTGATCAGGTATAGCAGCAGGGTGTAGATAACCCATCAAGCTTACTTTATCTTTTAGGCCTAGCTGATGAATTAAGGACTGCAGAGCTTTTTTTTGAGGGCCATAACCAATTATTTTTAAATGGAAGCTTTGTTTTTTCTTATCAATAAGCTGTTTAAAACTATAGAGGAGTAGGTCAAATTGTTTGATCGGTTTAAGGTCTCCAATGGCAATCCAGTTAAAGATTGGATCTCTCTGTTTTTTTTTCGAAGGATAAAATAAATCAGTATTAATATTATTAGGGATGATCGATATGGGATTAGGAAAGTCAAAATTGTTTTGAATGCTGTTCTTTAATGCGTTTGAAACAGAAAAAATATGAGAGGCATTGCAAAGAGCAGGTGCTAACACCTGTTTTTGCCATGAAGACAGCCTGTTTTCAAGAATTGAGCTTTCATGAAAGTGAATGACGTAGGGGACTTTGATTTTCTTAGATAAAAAATAAGCCGCTATTGCACCAAGAAGGGTGTGGGCATGAATGAGCTGAGGTTTGTTGTTCGCTTCAAGATAGGTCTTTAGAATTTGACTGGTTGTTTTACTCCAAAGGGTCGTAAATACTTTATTCCTTTTTGGAAAAAATGGGCCTTCCAGCCGAATAACATCCAAGTTTTTTTCTAGATCTTTAAAAGGACGAAACCAATGATGGATTGGCCTCAGGATTTCATAAGGGGAAAGGTGAAGGCAAGCTATTCTAATGTCTACTCCCTGTTTTTGGAGAGCTAGTGCCTGTGATTCCACAAAACTTCCCTCCAGAGGAAAACGTGGATTAGGATACCAGGGAGTAAGTATTAAAATATCCATTAGTGAACACAATTCTTAAGTTCTGGTGGTAATGTAAAAATATGTATAAGGTATTTCAAAAAGAAGGCTTATGGCAATTATTCCTTCAACTGAGCAAAGCGGGAATAGGAGCTCAAATAATCGCATTAGCAGTATATCCAATAATTGGTCGACTTTATCCACCGGATGCCTTTGGTCTTAGAGCCAGCTTTGTAGCCATTTTTATGCTTATACTGCCATTTACTACCCTCAACCTGGAATTTGCTATTCCCTTAGAAAGCGATGATCAAAAAGCTAAAAGCTTATTTAGGAGTACCTTTTTATTTACATTTTTCTTGTCTTTACTGATACTTTTAGTCGTATTGTCCTTATACTTTATTCCAATATTCAAGCATCCTCTTCTTCCTTTTTTGGGATTATTGCCTATTGCTTTATTGGCTGGCGGGTGGCGAAAGGTGGCCCTAGGTTGGGCCAGCCGACTTGCTGATCAAAAATCACTAACTCATTCTAAATATTGGATGGCAGGTACCAAAAGTAGTTTGGAATTAATTGGGGGATGGCAAAATGCCAATGTATGGTTATTAATTATTGGTCAGATTGCAGGAATGATGACGGTTTTGGGGTTTTTATATAGACAGATGTATAAAGAGGTTTCATTATTATTAAGGGATTTGGCAAAAACACCATGGCGGAGTACAATTATTAACTTTAGTTCCTACCCTAAATTTACACTAGCCTCCACTTTCTCAGATCTGTTTAATACTCATTTTCCACTCTTATTTTTTGGAAGCTACCTTTCGATGGATTTTGCTGGCCAATATTCGATGGCAATCCTTATGATTTATTTAATTCACGCTTCTTTTGGAGATGCATTTGCACAAGCCTATTTGGTTGAATTAGGAAAAAATACTCAAGAGAGAAAACGAAGTCTATATGAAATTTTTAGGAAGAGTTTCTGGCGTATAACTGGCCTTGGAATAATTTTAGGACTGGGCATTGCCTTATTAGGACCCTATGTTTTGCTCTGGGTATTAGGAACTAATTGGGTGGAAGCTTCCAGGATGATTCCTGTTTTGAGTCCCTTAATTGTAATTTATTTCTGGAATGCCCTTTGTTTTCATACCTTAAATAAATTATCCAAACAAAAAATCATCTTCAATCTTCATCTGCTAAGAATGTTGTTTTTGCTGCTCTGCTTTTTGTACTTGCAAAATTTAGGAAGACAAGGCTCGGACTTTTTATGGGCTTATGTTGGAAATACATTATTTTTCAGTCTGCTGATTTTGATATTCAGTCACCTTGCTTTTCCAAAAAAAGCTAAAGAATGAAGGGGATAAAATGGCTAATAAGGTTATGGATATTTTCCTTGGGCTTCATCTATTTATTGGATTTGCCTTATGTGGAGATGAAAATTCAATTGGCTGAATTAATTTTTTTACTTCTATTTTTCACAACACTTATTTTAAAAAAAGGAATAATTGTTTCCCATTTGAAGTCAAATGAATTTAAGTCAACAGCTTTAATTTGGATAAAGATATGTTTGATGTTCCTTTTTTCAGTTGGGATTAGTAGCCTTGCTAATTTTTCACGAAGTAGTAGCTTAGAATTGATGGGCTTAATTTACCTGTTCATCAGTTCGATATGGGTAATATTTTTGATGAAACTGGATTCAAGTATTCGGGAAGTATTTTTTACATCATTTTTATACCTGGGGCAGATACTTTCCGCCAGTAGTATTTTCATTTTCATTCTTCATCAATTGGAGGTTCCTGGGCTTGATCCATTATTAGATCCAAAATTTATTCCCTGGCTAGGAGAAATTCCAAGAGTAAAAGGATGGATGCCCAGTTCAGCATTATTGGCCAGTCTTTTGAGTATACCTTTTCTCCTATTGCTAGTCAGACTCCGAAAAGACAAAAACTGGTGGTCGTTGATTTTAGTAAGCATAGGATTATTATTGACATTTTCTAAATCTCTTCTGCTGATTCTTCCTTTGGGTATGGGATTATTCACTGCTCATTATTTTGGAAAAAAAGGCCGATCGCTAATCCATGCCCTAAGCTTGGGATGTGCCATTTTATTGCTTTTGTTTACTCATTTTGTTCCCCTCTCCACTTATAATCAAGGTGAGGATGTTTCCTACTTATCTGAAGAAGTTTTGTACACAACAGAAAAAGTAGAATGGCGATTGTCTACCTACTGGTATTTGAAAAAAAGTGCTGCTATTTTATTTATTCAAAACCCTATACTAGGAGTAGGGCCAGGACAGTTTTCAGAAAACTTAAAACACTTGCAAAAAGGAGGCTTTTATCCTAGCTATATGCCTATTTATGACCCACATAGCTCTCTGTTTGGTGTAATGGCGGAGGCAGGTGCTTTAGGATTCATTGGGTTTATTGTACTAATTGGAGGGGTAATTCGTATGCTCTTACAAATTAACCAAACCGGGGAAGGAGAAAAAAATAGCTGGATCAACATGCTGCCCTATTTTTTTATAGTATTATTGATAGAAAGCCTATTTACGGATATTCTTAATTATCGGCATCTTTGGGTCCTGTTAGGGCTTTTAGTTTTTGAATACAAGCATACAATTGATGGAAACATCCAAAAAAGAGATATACCGGAAATGGGCGGATAAATATGATGAACTCCCTTTGTTCTTTAATCCGTTTTGGTTAGATGCGGTTTGTGGTGTTTATTCCTGGGATGTAGCCATTGTTCAGGATTCTAATGGTAAAATGGAAGGTGTACTTCCCTATGTGAGGGGTAAAAGAATGGGAATGCCCTGGTCTTCTATGCCAATGCTTACCCCATATTTGGGTCCTTATTTAATTCGTCCGACAAATGGAAATACTTCCCAGGTTTATGCCTTTGAAAAAAGAGTAATGTCTGAGTTGATTAATCAGCTGCCTTCCTTTTTTTATTTTAGTCAAAATTGGCTGCCTGATTATCAGAATTGGCTTCCCTTTTATTGGAGAGGTTTTCAGCAGACGACCTATTACACTTATGTTTTTCAGGATATTAGAAGGACTGATCGTTTATTTCAAAAATTTAAAAGCTCTACTCGAAACCATATTCGGGTTGCTTCTCGCCTATTTTCTATAAAAGAAAATGCTCAGCTTGCAGATTTTTATCAATTGAATAAAACCGTTTTTGAAGTTCAGGGGCAGCAAATTCCTTATGATTATCATTTTTTGAATACTATTGATGAAGCCTTACTAGCAAAATCGCAGCGAAAGTTATTTATGGCTTATTCGGAAGAGATAAAAAGATACGAAGCTGGAATTTATATTGTCCAAGATCAAAATACAGCTTATTTGTTAGCAAGTGGTCGTGTGGCTGGGAGTCATTCCGGAGCAGTTCCTCTTTTGGTTTGGCATGCTTTGAAAACACTATCAAAAGAAGTAGAGCGATTTGATTTTGAAGGGAGTATTATCCCTGGCATTGAAATATTTTTCCGTTCTTTTGGTGCAGAATTGTGCCCCTATTTTCAAGTGAGGAAGGCCAGGTACCGATGGATAGAACTTACGAGAGTGTTATTTACCAGAAGATAAAACAGTGACTGGATGGGTAATTTTATCAAAAAATATGAATCTTTTATTTTTCTAGTCATTGGTATGATCATTGTTCTTTTGGTTAATCCTAAGGGGAACTTTCCTCTGAACGATGATTGGAGGTATGCTTTTATGGTTCAGTCCATGCTTCAAGAGGGCAATTTTGCTTTGAATTCTGAGATTGCTCCTACTATCCTGTTTCAAGCGGTTTGGGGCTATCTGTTTTTAACTTTCACCGATTTTTTTTCATTTACTAATCTTCGGATATCTACACTGGTTTTGTCGGTGACAGCACTTTGGTGTTTACATTTGTTGTTGAGAAAGCAATGGCTGGGGCAGCCAACCTGGAGAGGTGTGGCGCTTTTAGCCTTCAACCCGATCTTTTTTGTATTGTCTTTTTCTTTCATGTCAGATGTGCCTTTTTTAGCCATTTGTCTGGGTAGTATGTACTTCTATCTTCAGTTTTTAAAAACAAGCCAATTTAAGTATAGAATTTTGGCAACCTTATTGGCCTTATTGGCCTGCTGGGTCCGACAGCCGGGTTTGTTTTTGATCCTTGCTTTTGAATTGAATTATTTGTGGCAAAACCGAAAAGATAGTAAAAAATGGAGAAGTTCTTTGTTCATTATTACCCTGGCTTTAGGGCAGTATTTTTTAATTGAAACAGTGGTAAAAGCTGCACTTGATCTAAGGGAGAACTATATTAAAGTAGAATCAGAATATTTTGTTACCATCCTGAAAGATCCTGGTGAATTTATTTTTGATTTGGGTACACGTACACTGATGACCATTTTTTATTTGGGGCTATTTGTTTTGCCTTTGATCTATCCGATTATTAAAACCTTTTTTCGACAGATAAAGAACCCAAAGAGTCTATTTCTTTTATTGTTGGGGTTTAACTTAATGATTGCTACCATTGGCTGGTGGTGGTTGGGGCGGATTTTTCCATTTGGAGGTAATATTTTTTATAATTGGGGTTTGGGGCCTCAGCTGTTGTTTGATACTAAAGATCTTTCCTTAGCCCCTCCTAACCAAATGCCCAAAATAATAATGTATCTAATAGGAATCTGCTGTCAGGTGAATGGTAGTTGTCTGTTAATATTGCTGGGGAATTATCTGTTGAAAAAATGGAAAGAGCCGGTCAATTTATTTTTGGGCTTATTACTGTTGTTATACTTCGGAGCGATGAGTGTGTTTTCCTTTTTTGATCGACATTTGCTGTTAATATTTATAATAATCTTGATTTGGCTGTATCAAATGAAGATTATGAGCATCAACAGGCGGCCTTATTTGTTTTTGGCTTTGATGTTAATATTTGTCTTTTTTTCAATTGCTGGAACACGAGATTATTTGCAATGGAACAGGATCGTACATGAAAATAGGCAAGTACTTTTAAAAAAAGGAGTTCCTTCAAGAGACATTGATGCTGGCTTAGCCAATAATGGATTTTATGAAGTTAGAGTGGAAGGAGCGCAATATCATTTTTCCTTTCAAGAGGTAGAAGGTATGGAGGTGGTAGAAAAGTATGAGTACTTTAGTTGGGTAGTGTTAAAAAATAAGGAATTGTATTTGTTGAGTGGGAAATTAGTGCAGTGATTCTGCAAATTTCAAAGAGCTAAAGAGAATAAAATAAGAGTAGTTTATTAACCTATAATTGTCAATTGATTTTTTATTCCAGTAAATATTCAAGGGTAGATTCGGAGAGCAGAAAATCAGCGAGCCTTCCAAAAGTTCTATTGGTGGCCTATATTTCATCCTTTGCTTTTGCCAAGTTGTGGTATCTACCTGTTTTGGGCTTTAAATTCCAGCTAACTGAAATTTTATTTCTGATAATTTTTGGATTGGTGCTGGTGAGAAAAATTCCTTTTCGATGGCAACCTTTTAATGCATTGGACTGGGGAGTAACCGGTTTAGTTGTATCGATTTTAGTTGGGGCTGGAGTTGGCAATTTTGAAGCAAGTCGCTTGGGAATCCTTGGATTAATGTATTTATATGCATCCTATTTAGTATTGAGCAGAATACAATTTGGAAATATTGAGAGTGTATTTCGTCAGGTCACTAAGGGGTGGATTTTTGCTGCGATAATTGTGGGACTAGGAGGTGTGGTGGGATTAATTGCCTGGGTTTTTGGTGTTTCCAGCTTTCTGGTTCATGAGAAATATTTGCCTTACTTAGGGGAAAGTGTAAGGATAGCCTCTTTTGTCCGACACCCTGATGTGGTAATCAATTTAGTCGTATATGCTCTTATTTTTTTAGCCTCCGAAAGATGGGCATCTCGGGAGAAGATCATTGATAAACGATCCATATTTATTATCCTTCCGCTTTTAATGATCGCTTTATTTTCATTTTCCAAGTTTTTAATACTCTTACCTTTTTTCCTTTGCATGCTATTTATTCAATTAAAAAAAACAGATACTCGTCCCATAAAAATTATATCCTATGGATTGCTATCATTGGGAATGATTATTTTTTTGGGAGCCAGTCATTTTGTGTTTATCGGCAAAACAGAATGGAAAGAAAAAAGGCAGGATATGAGTGAATTTATTACAAATGAGCTAGTATGGGAAGGAAAAAAAAGTAATCTAGTTACCACAGCCTATTTACCGCTAAAACGACTCTCTTTGGAGGCAGGCCTTTCTAATTGGCCCTTCGGGATTGGGATAGGGCAGTTGCCACAATTCATTGATAATAAAGGGGAGAGCTTAGGTATTCCAGCCTATGATTCACACTCTAGTTATTTTGGACTCTGGGCTGAAGCAGGAACAGTAGGAGGACTTGGTGGCCTATTTTTTATTACATGTCTTATTTTTCAGCTGAAAAAATGGAGAAATAAGATACATGCAAGATGGCAAAGAGCATATTGGAAAGCCATCATTTGTATGTTGATTTATGTCTTTATAGAAGGGTGGGTACTTGATGGATTGTTTTTTCGACACCATTGGTTTTTATTGGTATTGATATCTATACAGGGTTTTTCCTGGAATGTCAATTCTGGAGTAATAAAGGGAGGATAATGTTATCGCTTCAATAATCAGACAGGGTTTTCCAGGCTTACCGGAGTGTTTTCTTTAGCCTTTGAAATTTGGCATTCATACATAAGGTGCTCCATTAATTTGGCCCATTGTAGTCTTTCCAAACCTTGGTAATTCTCAAATTGAGGAATAATATTATTGGTTTTCCAGTAAGTGAAATTACTATGTAAGAAATCTTTTAATATTTGCAGTTCGGAATCTTTATTATAAGTTATCATTCCTGCCTGGAATTCCTCAAAAAGTTCTTCAAATTCGGGGTCTTCAAGGCCATTAATAATACAGAGTATAGGATGGCCAGCATTTAAATATTCATATAGTTTTCCGGTAAGAACTCCTTTTAATTGGGAACTGCTCCAGGACAATAGCAGGTTAATGTGACTTTTGACTTGTATTTTTAAGGCTTGGGACCTGGGAACACTGCCTTGGTCATTTAAAATCTTTCCTAAACCATACTGTTGTAACCAATGCTTCCAAACTTCCTGGTCCCTACCTGCCAGAATGAATTGTACCTCATGCTCTGGAATTTTTTCTTCGTCAATTAACTCCTTTAATGCTTTGAAAAGAATATTTGGGTTTTGAAGCTCTGGATAGATGCTTCCCGTATAAGAGATGGTGAATTTTGAAAATGGGTTTTGCTCCGATTTTGAAGTCTGGAGATGACCAATACCATTATTTAAACAGTAAGTATTGGGATTATATCGACTTAGGTATTGGGTATAACCTTTAGAAACACTGGTTATTAAATCTGCTTTTTTTAGTATTTTTTTATTGCACCAATGTTGGAAAGAGGGAAACAAAATATTTTTTCGATTGGGATCAACCTGGACATCCCTAAAATCGGCGATCCAGAACAAATGAGCGAATTCCAATTTTAGGAGATAGGCAATGATATGATCCGAATAGGGGCGGAAGGATGAGAAAATATGAGTGATCCCTTGTTCTTTAATCAGCTTACGGGCCTTTAAATAGCCCATTAATATGTAGATCAATCCTCCATCACCAATTAAAATATTTAAGGGAAAGCTGTCAATCAGTCGGATGATCAGTTTTTTGAGTGGGTGTTTTTTCTTTTGAGAAGAAAAGTAAGTTACATTTTTCTGAAAAAAACTGAGGAGACGACGGAAATCAAAAGTTGGGATAAAATTGACGGATTCGAATTCGGGAGATTCTGATTCTTGCTGGAAAATCTCCTGATTACTTGTGGTTAATACTTGAATGTTCTGAAAATAATCAAGAGCATGCTTATAGAAATTACCTATCCTGACAGCACCAACTGCTTTAACAGGAGGAAAGTAATAATTGATCATGAGTAAAGAGGCTTGTTTTGTAGTTTTCTCACGATCAGTTTTTGGGACTTTTAGTTTTTGTACCATTAATTTGAAAGCTTAGTAAATATTCATGGCTTAGCAACGCTAAATAAGGGCGAAAATATTCTTTTTTATCTATGAATTTTGATATTCTTATCGAGAATACGGGCAACAGATGATGCAAAAAAGGGATTGAGGGGAGAAGCCACTTTTTATTACAATAATAAAGATTTTTTGCCATAAAAGCTTGTTGTATCTCCTCAATTCGATATGCACTGGTAGAAAAGGGTAGGCTGGATACTTTATTTTTCCGTTTAAAAACTCTATTAATGATGGGATGCAACCATCGTCGTATACTAATCTCCAAAGATGCCTTATTGGTGAAACTGATGATTAGTTGGCCCTGGGGGGATAATTTTTTGCTACAAAATAAGATAAGCTCTTCAAGTTGTGAGGGTGATAAATAAGAGGTGAGTCCCAAGGCGAAGATGTAATCAAAGGATTCCACCGGCCACTGAATTTGTTGTACTTCTCCAACATAGCGCTGATGGGATGGGATTTTGCTTTCTTCCAACATGGCTTCTGAGATATCACAGGCATAGTATTGAAATGAGCTCTCTTTTTTTATTAAGTAATTATATAAAGCTCCGGTGCCTGCTCCGATATCAAGGATGTTTTTTTGCGAAAAATCCAGGTTGTTGGTCGCCAATTGGATGCGTTTGGTAAAAAAGTATTGCAGAAAGGGATATTTTTCTGAATATTTTTTTGAATAAGAGGGAGCTAAATGGTTGAAAAATTCCTTAATGGGAGAGCCCATATATTTTGGCATTAGATACTTTGGAAATCAGTAATTTGTTTTTGACAGTAAAATATTGGCTTTAAATTCGCCTGACTTAATTTAAAATACATAGAAGTTTATAAAGATATTAATATGACGAAAAGCGAAAAAATACTGTCCATTTTAGCCATTTTTATTGCGGTTCTGGCCTTAGTAACCTCCATCTGGCAGGGTATTGAAGACAGAAGGCACAATCGTTTTTCTGTTCGCCCACTATTAAATTTTGAAATACTCAATAAAAATGATTCTATTCGTTCTATTAGCCTAACCAATAATGGTTTAGGACCAGCCATCATTGAGAACTTTTCTATACATAATAAAGACCATGTTTGGACTTCTGCAGATGGAAATCCCTGGTATAAAGTAGCAAAAGCGTATGATTTGCTGGATAAATATACCTGGATGTGGTATTACGGTAAAGGAAACTTTATTAAGGTAGAAGAGTTTGATACCCCTTTTTCCTATAAAGTGGATACAAGTAGTATAGAATATTTGGATATCAGAGTTAAGATAAAATACAGTTCTATTTACGGCGAAAAATTTGAATTGGATGGAGGGTTTTAAGAGGGGTTCACGAAATCACGTGTTCGCGGATTCACGTTTTATTAGATTTAAATAGGACTTATTTATCAGGTTTACTTCAAAGGTATCTTCGACTTTCTTTCTACTGTTTCTTCCCATCCTTTCTAGTTTTGAGAGAGGGAGGTTTTGGGCATTAAGCATGGCTTGAGACAGTTCCTCAGAGTTTTTTACAGCCACCAGCCAGCCATTTTTTCCAGCCTCTACAGTATCTCTACAACCAGGAGTATCTGTGGTAATAATGGGTCTTCCCATAGCCATTGCTTCTAAAATTGCTCTGGGCATGCCTTCTCGATAGGAAGGTAAGACGAGCATATGGCTTTGGAAAATTACAGAACGAATATCTTCCACTTGTCCCAACCACTTAAATTTAGGTAGATCCTTCCATTTTTGGACTTGCTCCTCCGAAATGCTTGCTGGATTTTTATCTGAAATGCTTCCTGCAACCCAAAACTCTACTTGATCAAGAGATTTTGAAACTATTTGGGCGGCCTCTACAAACTCTCGAATACCTTTATCAAATAACAATCTACCTACAAAAAGAAACCGAAATGGAACAGGGGAGGGTAGAGGAGCTAATGAAAAATAATGGCTGTCAACCCCAGAGCCGGGAATGAGTTGACTTTGTTGAGGACTTATTATCTTTTTTTGTTGGAATAATAATGCATCATCTTGGTTTTGGAAGACGACAAATTCAGCTTTTTTGAGTGCTAGTCGATACAATCGAACTACAATATTTTGCATCATTCCTTGCCGAATAAAAGTAAAGCCTAAGCCAGTAAGGGTGGCAATAAATGGAACATGACTAAGGCGGGCTGCTAATCCGCCATAAATATTGGCTTTAATAGTGAAATGCAGGACTTTAGATGGCTTATATTTTTGATAAATTTTTCGAAGCTCTAATAGCAATTGAATATCCTGTAAGGGGTTTTTGCCCTTTGGAGATAAATGTTTAAGGGAATGGAGATGAAGCTTAGGAATAGCCTCCCTTAATTTTGATTCATAGTCTTCCTCCGCAGGTGCTATGGCCAAAACTTCATATCCTTCGTCTATAAGTAGATGGATGAGTTGCCGACGAAAATTCCAAATATTCCAATAGGAGTTAGCAACTAAAGCGATTCTTTTTAAAGATATTGGTTCCAGTTCTTATCTTTTATGTTTTGAGTAATGCCTTTGATTTCTTGTTCATTATCCTTTGGATAAATTAGAAGTACATCACCTTCATCAATAACCATAAAATTATGGAGACCTTTGGCAATTACAAGTTTACCATTAGTCGCTCTAATAATTGAATTGGTTACATCTTCTGTCAAGGCATATTTACAATGGATGACATTACCTTTTTCATTTTTCTCGGATTCATTATGCAGGGAGGCCCAGGTTCCTAAATCTGACCATCCAAAATCAGATGGGATAGTAAATACATTATTTGCTTTTTCCATAATGGCATAGTCGATGGAAATGCGTTCTGTTTTAGGGTAATTTTCATCAATGAAGGCTTGCTCATTAGGGGTGTTGAAGCAATCAGGGCTGGCATTCAGGATTTTCAGTATTCCTGTTGCATGTTGTTGAAAAGCATTTAGAATAGATGAGGTTTTCCAAATAAAAATCCCGGCATTCCAAAGGTAATCACCACTGGCTAGAAAAGCTTCGGCCTTTTCAAGAGGAGGTTTTTCGGTAAAACGCACAACCTTGTGAACTCCATCCTGATCATTAGCTTCAAAATTAATATAACCATATCCTGTATTTGGATGTGAAGGACGGATGCCTAGTGTTACTAATGCATTATTTTTTTCAGAGAAACTTAAAGCTTGATTTAGGGTATCGATAAAATTCTTTTCCTGTAGTATAATATGATCTGAAGGAGCAATAACCATATTGGCATCTGGGTCGAGATTATGCAGTTTTAGGGCTGCATAAGCAATGCAGGGTGCCGTATTATTGCGCGAAGGTTCACAAAGGATTTGATTGTCTGTAAGGTCAGGCAGGTGTTCTTTGACCAATGCTTTATACATACCATTGGTGACAATGAAAATGTTTTCTTTGGGACATAGATTAAGAAACCTTTCATAGGTGAGTTGAATCAAGGATTTTCCTACACCCATAATATCAAGAAACTGTTTTGGCCTGGATTCTCTTGAAGCGGGCCAAAACCTAGATCCTACTCCTCCAGCCATAATGGCTACATAAATATTACTCATGATAGTGATTGCTTTATAAGCTTGTGTTAGTTTTTTTTAATATGAATATCTTCTCCTTTTTTAACGTTAAAAACCGGAAATAAGATGTGTGATTGATAATTGAATAGCCTTCTATTGGACCAAAACTCAGGCAATAATCATCATCTTCTACAAACCACCAGGCTTTACCTGCTTTACTTTCGAAGCTTAGATAAGCATTCAACCAACCATTAATCTCATATCCGGCATCAATTTGTTGGATGGGAATGTTTTTTTCATCTAAAAATGTAAAGGCTTGGCTTTTAGCTTTCTGCCAGGAAAAATAATCTTTAGTAGCTAAAAGACTAAATCCAAAGCACAAAATAAATACCATTAAATGAACAAGATTGTGTGAGGTTGCATTATATTCCTCTTGAAAGGCCATGAAAAATAATATCAATAGGCTTAATATTGAAAACAATAAATAGCGGTCAAAAAAAGAATGGAATAGAAATGAAAAGGGGATCAAGATCAAATTGAAAATGAAAATAAAATTGATGAAAGGATTTTTGAGTTTCTGTAGCTTCCACTTCTTCCAGAAATAAAGTGATAGCGATAAAAAAGAAAGAAGCCCCAAAAAGATAGCTGGATATTCAAACCATAGGCCCAAATGAAGAGTATCCGAGAACTGTTTTTCTATAAAAATATCTTTCAGAAGCTGAGGGCCCAGGCCAAAATTATAAAACATATTGCCTCTATCCGGACTAAATACCTGCCCAAAAGTTCCTAAATACGTACCAGTCAATAATAAGATAATAGATAGAAAGATTTGTCTTATTGATAAATCTGAAAATACCCGTTTAAATATTAAGACTGCTAATGGGATGGACCAAAAACCAAGATAAAAGATGGTGGCCATTATTCTCTTTACAATACTTTTTAAATCTTGGGAAGTGGGGGAGAGTAATTTATCTTTTAATATAGCAGTGGTGTTGTAATAATATTCAGAAACTCCAAGAGAAGGTTTTATTAAAGCCTCTGTGAATAGATACAAGCCGATAGGGATTAAGATTAAAGGAAACCAGTAAAGTGGCTTCATTTTTTTTTCAAAAATCAGTGTTAACAGGGCTGCCGGGAAAAAGAAAAGACCTGTTTGCCGATTCATAAAACAAAGGCTTGCGAAGAGTATGAAGAGGAGCCCAAAAGATGTTTTTTCTTTTTTGAGAAATTGTTGAAAACTCCAACAAGCCCAAAGCCCCAAAGCGCAAAAATACACATCGGTCATAAAGGTGAAAGAGAGCAGAAAATATAAGGGTTGGAATATAAAAAGGAGGAGAGCTGCAATTCTGAGTTTTCTTGAAGAACAATAATCCTTTATCATCAGAAAAAAGCAAAAGGATCCAGAAGCAGCTATAAAAAAGGTTATGAGCCGGAGATAATCAAATGAAAACTGACCGAAAAGCTTTGAAATAGTCCAGCCCAAACTTATTTGAATAAAAGCATTGGCACTGGTAAGGTGAGGTAAGCGAAAACTTCCTTCTTCTAATAGGCTTCTTATTGGATAGGCATAAAACCAGCTGTCGATGGTAGAAAAATCACCTATAGGATAAATCCAAAGATAGCTGAGGAACCAAATGGTGATAATTCCTGAAAAATAGAAAAGGTTTTGTTTTTTCAAGTGGTCTAGTAGTCAAGTAGTCTGGTGGTTAGGTTTTAGTACCAGGGTTCATGGTTTAATCCTTTATAGACCATTTTGATTCCTTCTTCAAGAGAGATTTTTGCTTTCCAGCCGGCATTAGAAAGTTTGCTGACATCCATTAATTTACGAGGGGTGCCATCAGGTTTGTTGAGGTCGTGTTGAATTTCTCCTTCATAGCCAGTAATTTTTTTGATTAGTAAAGCCAGGTCTTTAATGGCAATATCTTTGCCGGTGCCGATATTAACTAATCCAGGTTCATTATAATTTTGCATCAGATAATAGCAAGCATCAGCCAAATCATCAACATGAAGAAATTCACGCATTGGTTTACCTGTACCCCACAAGGTTACAAATGGTTTTTGATCTCGTTTTGCTTCGTGAAATTTTCGAATAAGTGCAGGTAATACATGCGATTTATTTAGATCATAATTATCATTCGGGCCATAAAGGTTAGTAGGCATTACAGAAATATAATTGCTATCGTACTGATCTCGATAGGCATCACACATTTTAATGCCGGCAATTTTGGCGATGGCATAGGGTTCATTAGTTGATTCTAATAAGCCAGTGAGTAAATACTCTTCTTTTAAAGGTTGAGGGGCTAATTTGGGGTAAATGCAGGAAGATCCCAGGAACATCAACTTGCTAACTCCATATTTATGAGAAGCATTTATTACATTGTTTTGGATCATTAGATTATCATAAAGAAATTCGGCTCTATAGGTATTATTAGCAAGAATGCCACCAACTTTGGCGGCTGCCAGGAAGACGTAATCGGGTTGTTCCTTGCGAAAAAATTCATTTACTTCTGTTTGGCTGCGCAGGTCCAGCTGTTTGGAAGTGCGGGTGGTGATGTTTTCATATCCTTCTGATTGTAGTTTTCTTTGGATGGCAGAGCCTACCATTCCACGGTGGCCGGCTATGTATATTTTATTGGTTTTGTTCATGGGAAATACGCTAAATTCTAAATTTTAAAATCGAGGCAAAAGTTATTTTTTTTCATTCCAGCCAAAATTTTTTCCCAGCATAGAAAATAGAATGTTATTATGTTCTAAGTAAAAATCTTTTAAAAACTGAATTTCATTTTGGAATTGTGAAGCGATATTAATTTGACTCTTATTGACTATTTTTCTTTCTAACTTTTCATAAGGCAATTCGAGAAAATCAAATATTTTCCTTAATGTACTATCTAAATGTAATTTTAAATCGCTGTAGTTTATAATCAACAGGTTTTCTTCGTTAAAGAAATTATAGTATTCTTTAATTTGATAATGATAAATCCCTCTTTTTACATAAGCAATTTTGTTGGTATAGAAACTTGTAGCATCAATAGTTAAAAATTCTTCTTCAATTGCTTGTTTAAAACTTCTTGGATCCAATAGATGTTGATGTTTTCCAGTTTTAAAATGGTGATGATACATCGTCCAGGCTGATAGCGCTCTTTCAGCAGGATTCCTCAATATTGCTATTAATTTTATTTTAGGATTATAGGCAAATAATCTTTTTGCGACATCGGGATGATAAAGATATATAGGAGTAGCCTCAAAAAATTGAGAATCCTTGGAAGTCTTATAGGGTAATGGAAAAAAACTATGGTAATCTCCAATATTTTTTTTTGAATACCAGTCGTCATTATCAAAATAATGAATTTCCTTTTTACTTGATCCAACAATTAAACTATGAGTTTTTAATATATTAAATAAAGCAGATGTCCCTGCTTTTTGAGCTCCGATAATAATGAAATTTGGCTTGGAGCAATAATTTAAATTGATTAATAAATCTTTAACCTTATTTTTTATTGTTGAGATCATTGAATTGACTTATTCACGTTTAGCTAATTTATACCTATAAATAGGCTTCATCCACAGTTAATAAATATAAATCAGTTCATTATAAAAAAAAATGTTGAAATGTATTAATGAGTGGAGTTTTATAAATTTTTTGTTCAAAAATACAAGTATCATGGTTTCTCACTCAAACTCATTCTTTACCTCAAACCCTGCATCTTTTAACAACTGATCCTTTCTAAAATGTAGGATATCTGCCTTGACCATCTCTTTTACCATTGTTTGTAAATCATATTCAGGCACCCATCCTAATTGTGTTTTAGCTTTGGTAGGATCACCTATTAGCAGGTCCACTTCGGTAGGGCGAAAATAGCGAGGATCAATGGATAAAATTTCTTTGCCTTCCTCAACAGGAAATTCTGGATTGTTTGAAGCTACAACTACTGCTACTTCATCCACGCCTATTCCATGGAATGCAAGTTCAACACCGATTTCTTTGAAGGCTGCTCTTACAAAATCCCGAACACTAGTGGTAATTCCAGTGGCAATGACAAAATCTTCCGGGTGATCCTGTTGTAACATTAGCCACATGGCTTCCACATAATCTTTGGCATGCCCCCAATCTCGTTTGGCATCCAAATTTCCCAGATATAGTTTGTCCTGAAGCCCAAGTCCTATTTTCGCTACAGCCCTGGTGATTTTTCTGGTTACAAAAGTTTCCCCCCGCAATGGAGATTCATGGTTGAATAAAATACCATTGCAAGCAAACATATTATAAGCCTCCCGATAATTTACTGTGATCCAATAGGCGTATAATTTAGCAACAGCATAAGGAGAACGAGGATAAAAGGGGGTCGTTTCTTTTTGTGGAACTTCCTGAACAAGTCCATAAAGTTCCGAGGTAGAAGCCTGATAATATCTCGTTTTTTCTGTTAAACCCAGAAACCTAATGGCTTCCAATAAACGCAGTGCCCCTATTGCATCGGAATTGGCAGTATACTCTGGAGCTTCAAAACTTACTTTTACATGAGATTGAGCTCCCAAATTATATATTTCATCGGGCTGGACCTCCTGAATGATTCTGATGAGGTTGGTAGAATCGGTCAGATCTCCATAATGCAGGATAAATTTCCGTTGACTTTCATGTGGATCTTGGTATAAGTGATCTATTCGAGCGGTATTAAACAAGGAAGAACGTCTTTTAATCCCGTGGACCTCATATCCTTTTTCCAATAGGAAGTCAGAAAGGTAAGCTCCATCCTGACCAGTAACACCGGTAATGAGTGCTTTTTTTGTCATAATAATTCTTTGTCTAAATCAAAAAACGAGAGCCATTGAAAAGGGTTTCGTTTATGATAATATTTTATATGTGTCTTGCTTTTTTTGTGGCCTCCAATATTCAAGAGCTTTTCTCAAATATCTAAAATAAAGTTTTGGCAAATTGGTATGGATATTATGATCCTGACAAGCTCTAAGAATTTCCTGGTTGATGATCATCCTATTTTGGAAAGAGGCATTGCTGATCCCGCCAGCTCTCATATGGACAAATACATCGTTCAAATAAGTGTAGTTAAGCCGATGAACATAAAGCATGCGCAATAATAGTTCAAAGTCTGCAGCAATTCTATATTTAGTATTGTGAAGACCAAATGTTTGGTAATGAGATTTTCTTAGATAGAATGTAGGGTGGGCAGGCATATAACCCCAGGCAAATTTTCCTGGATGAAAATGTTTGGAGGAATAATGTCGAATAACTTTTTTGGGGTTTTCGTTTTGGACGTATACTACATCACCAAAAACACAATCTGTGGTAGTAGCTTCAAAGGTTTTTGCAATATGACTTAAAACTTTTTTATGAGCAAAAAAATCGTCAGAGTTTAATATGCCAATAACCTCACCCTTTGCCAGGTTTATTCCTTTATTAATAGCGTCATAAAGGCCATCATCCGCCTCTGAGATGAATTGGCTGACATGCGAAAATTCTTTTACGATCTGGATGGTATTATCAGAAGAGCCTCCATCAATAATGATGTGTTCGATATCCTGGTAATCTTGTGATGCTACACTGTGTAAGGTATCCCGGATGGTAGAGGCACTGTTAAAGGTGGGGGTTATGATGGAGAGGGTCAAAACTGAAAGTATATAAATTGATTAATCGGTCTAAAAAAAGTAAATACTAAAATAATAATAACTGTAAATTTTACAATATTTAAGGGAGTGATAAGATAAGCCCATTTTTTAGCATGAGGGATAATGTATTCACTTAGTAAATACGAAATAGTTACTCCCAGAAATAATAATGCTGTAACTAGATATATATTTTCTCTTAAAGAAAGGAAGGTATACATTTTAGGAGAAAGCAATTTTTTATACATGATAAAGGTTTCACTCAGCGATTGTGTACGAAAAGGAATCCAAGCTATCATTGACAGGAGAATGGTAATGCCCCAGCCGATAATAGGGAAAGAAAGTATTTTAATCCGTTCTCGGATAAACTTCATTTTTCGTTCGGAGTAAACCAAAATAGCATGAAAAATTCCCCAAAAAACAAAGGCCCAGTTAGCTCCATGCCAAAGGCCCATTATTGCCCATGTTAAAAATAAAGAGAGGTCTTTTTTATTTTTTGAGGTTTCATTTTTTAATTCTGAAGTATCTAATCCACCAAGGGATCTTTTACTTGGGTCTATAACCTTGACTCCAGCTAAAGGCAAATATAGATAATCTCGAATCCAGCTAGACAATGAAATATGCCATCGTTTCCAAAAGGACTTAAAAGATTTTGCTGCATAAGGGAAATTGAAATTCTCAGGAAAATCAATACCCATTAACTTGGCGCATCCAATGGCGATGTGAGAATAACCTGCAAAGTCAAAATAAATTTGAAAGCCAAATAAAAATGCCATTGACCAAACATCCAATGCACTAAGTTGGCTTACAGGAATATTATAGGCTTCATCTACAAGAGGTGCAATATTATCTGCTAGTACTACTTTAAGAAAGAAGCCATATAGAATCCTTTCTATCCCCTCAGAAATAAAACCTATTTTAAAACCAGGCCTTAGCCTCAATTGATCCATAACTTCATTGGCCCTGAGAATGGGACCTGCAACAAGCTGAGGGAAAAAGGTTACATAGCAGCCATACAAGGCAAAATTCTTTTCTGGTATAATATGCCTTCTGTATGCATCAACGGAATAACTAATGGTTTGGAAAGTATAAAAACTTATTCCTAAGGGAAGAATTATTTCAGGAATGGAAGTAATACCCTGACTTCCTGTTAAGGCATACAGAAAATTAATATTATCTACAATAAAATATAAATACTTGAAATAGGCTAGAAGACCAATATTGATCAATAAACTCGAGATTAGGAGAGCTTTCCTCCTGGTTCTTTGGCTATCATCTGTCCTTCCAAGTTCCAGAGCAATTAGATAATCAGCAATTGTAGAAATGAGTACGAGAGATAAAAACTCCCACCTCCAGAATCCATAGAAAGTTAGGCTAGCTAGGAAAATAAACCAAATTCTATAATTCTTCTTTAGCACCCAATAAAGGAAGACTACGACAATCAAAAAGCTGAGAAATGTAACAGAGTTAAATATCATCTCAAAAAGCTTCTTATACTTTTTGATAGGCTATCAGACAAAATTTGATGCCCTTTATATTGGAAATGCATAAAATCTAATTCTTCTTTATCGAAGAAGGAAGTGGCTTCTTTTGTTCCCCATAGAGATCCTGGGACAATATCTTCGAAATTTTTAAAAGAAACATTATCATAATTATCTGCTAAGGATTTAAGTTCTCCTTTAAATTCCCCATACTTTTTTAGGTTATAAGGAATTTTTACATCATTCCGAATGGGAGGAATATAGAGCAACACTTTAATATTACTTTTTTCAGAATACTTAAGAATTTCTTTCAGAGCCTCCATGTTTTCCTTGTATCGTTGCGGAATGATGGGTCTTTCGGTTTGGGCATTTATATTAAATACCGTATTTCTTAAAATATATAAGTTGACGAAAAACTGACCTCTCAAGTTTGGGCGATTTCTCCAGGAACCGGATAAAGAATCCAAAATATTATTGAGAAAAAGTTCGGATCTTTCCTGAACGGTTTGATCTAAAGAAGCAAAATCTTCTTTTATTTCCCTAGCTGCATTGGGGAGGGTATCCAACACCTCTTCTACTTTTATTTCAGCATTTATTTTTTTAATTATTTCCGATTGTCCCTCCAGTTTGAAGTTGTCTGCTATCAACTTAGGAAAGAATAGTTTTCTGATTCCAGACTCTCTTAAATCATCCATAAATACCGGAAGTACCAGGTATCGGATGGGAAGTATTTCTTTACAGTAAGCAAATGATAACAAATGTTCCTGAAGATTTGCATTTTGAATACTATGGGTTAATATCTCAATACTATCGGGGGTGAAATCCCGAAAGAGAAGCTCAGCATAATTGGTATGATCCTTTTTTTTCTGGTTTATTCCGTGAGTCTGACTATTCCCTAAAACAAATATTACATCTTTTTGCCCTCTATTTATCCATCCGGTCTTCAAGGAACTTAAGGAAGTTTGGTTCAATTTGTTAATATGAATGGATTGCTTATCAATACTGGCAAAATAGGAAGAAGTATTTTTTCCTAATGCAAAATTTTCGAAATTATTTTGCTTCCGGTTTAGAAAATATATAGCCACACCCGCGAGGATAGTGGCTGCTAATATTTCGAAAAATAATAACTTACCTTTCATCAGCGGACCTTTGAATAATAATATTTTCAAGCACTAACATATCCATCTTTGTTCTCAAAAAACACTCCAAGGCATGTTCGGGCGTATTAACAATGGGTTCATTTTCATTAAAAGAAGTATTCAAGAGGATAGGCACCCCTGTTTTTTCATAAAACTTCTCAATTAGGCGATGGTATCTGGGGTTGACAGTTCTATCTACCGTTTGTAATCGACCAGTACCATTGACATGAGTAACAGCAGGAATAACCTGGTGTTTTTCAGCCTTAATATCAAAGACTTTTTCCATGAAGGGAACGTCATCTACTTGTTCAAAATACTCGCTAACATGTTCTTTTAAGATGGACGGAGCAAAAGGACGAAAACTTTCTCTCTTTTTAATTTTTGCATTTAGCAATGCCTTGGCATCCTCTCTACGAGGGTCTACAATAATGGAGCGATTTCCTAATGCGCGCGGACCAAACTCTGCTTTGCCTTGATACCAGCCTACTACGCCAGCATCTAACAATTGTTCTACTACCTGATCCATTAGCTCTTCGTCCTCAATTTTTTGAAAAGAAATGTTTCTGCCCTTTAAAATGGACTCGATATCTTCATTTTTAAAAGAAATTCCTGTATAAGGCTCTACTTTAAAATTGCCTCTGGGTTTTCCTAAATCATGATGATAAAAATAAAGAGCAGAACCTGTTGCTGTCCCTGCATCATGACCAGCAGGAGGGACAAAGAGATTTTTGAAAGAAGTATTTTTAATTAATTTGCCATTGGCCACTGAGTTTTGAGCAACCCCACCGGTAATGCATAAATTGTTTAACCCTGTTTTCTGATATAGATCTTCCGCCATATAGAAGATGAGGTCTTCAGTAACCTTTTGAACAGAAGCTGCAAGGTCTTTATGATGTTGACTCAATGGTTCTCCTTTTTTTCGGAGGGGACCAAATTTTTCAATAAAAAGATCTGTAAAAATAGGGTCTACAGTTGGAGCCCCCCCTTCCCAACTCATGTTGACTCCCTCCTTAAAGTGCCGAAAATATTTGCCATTCAATTCAAAGAGTCCATTTTTTTTAAAATGGATGATCTCGTTTTTGATTTTATCAACCAGGCTTGGCTGACCATAAGGCGAAAGCCCCATCACTTTGTATTCATCCCCATAATGAGGAAAGCCTAGATATTGAGTGAAAGTGGTATATAAAATACCAAGGGAATGAGGATAAGAAACACTATCTATGACTTTAATTTTGAGATCTTTTCCGGTACCTCTCATAGTGGAGGTAAAATCTCCCATTCCATCAATAGAAAGTATGGCAGCTTCTTCAAAAGGAGAAATATGAAAGGCGGAAGCCATATGACTCCGATGATGTTCTATGAATTTGATGCTGGCTTTAATTTTTTCGGGGTCATACCCCAGGCTCTCAGCGATATCTTTTTTGATGTTATTAATTTTCAGAGAATTGGCACCTCTATTGAGCACTGCTTTCACAGAAACCATATTTTTCAAGGTATGGAAGATCTTTTTTTCGATCTTGGCCAGAGGATTACGAGATACAGTAATATAATCTACCTCTTCCAGGCTGATGCCAGCTTCACGGAGACAAAAAGCCATAGCTTCAGTGGGCAAACCTGCCCAATGTTTTATTCTTCGAAAGCGTTCTTCTTCAGAAGCGGCAATCAGTTCATTGTCTTTATAAATACAGGCGGAGGAGTCGCCGTGATAAGCGTTAATGCCAAGTAGGTACATAAATCCTTAATCTTTTTGGGAAAATAATTCGATGTATTGTTGTTTGATATTTGATTGATCAATAAAGTCTTTGGCATAATGCCAGGCAGATTGCGACCATTGGTTGTAAGTGGATTGAGTCATTGTAGCCGCCTTTTCAATTGCATTTACAATCTTATCTTGATTTGACAAGGGTAGATCCCAACCCGCTTTTTGAGTTTCCAGGTCTTGCCAGGGAGTCTGATCACTTATAATAACCGGCAATCCTTTTGCAAAAGCCTCAAAGATAGCATGACCAAAATTTTCTCCCTGAGTTGGAAGAATAAAAAAATGATGTTTTTGGAGAATTTTATTTAGCTCTGGATGAGGTACTTCACTAAGATCTTCCACATGAATGCGAGGAGGTAATTCATTTATTAACTTCTGGCAGCTTTTCCAATAGGCCAGATCTTCTTTATTTCCGATGATACTTAGATGGAGTGGGGCACTTACTTTTTGTAGACATTTCAAAAGTAAGGCCAGACCTTTAATTGGGTGGATTCGACCTACAAAAATGAAACGGAGAGGCGTTTTAAATGGTTTAGGATTCCATCTGCCAATAGGGGAGGGTAGATTGTTGATCACGGTTATTTTACTGTTGATCCCAAAAACATCGATAATGGATTGGGCTTCCGCTTGCGTGGTGGCATGGAAGTGAAGTTTTTGAGGCAACCTTAGTCGTTTCAGTAATTGTAGAAAGATCTTTTTTTTATGCCTTTTGAACTGGAGGGCACTTTTTTTGAGCATGCCTCTTGGGGCCAAAACGACTGGACATGATATTTGGCCTTCGAGTAAAATTCTGAGAGGGAAGGTGGTGAAAACTTTTGAGAACATACTATTTAGATAGATGCAATCCGGATTGATTTGTGTAATGATGGTTTTTACAGCTTTGATGTTTTGATTTACTTTGGAACTATAAAATACTTGGATATTTTGATCGTAGGTAATCCATTGGTCACTTATAATATTTTGAAGCGGCTGACTGGTTTGGTGGTCTCGATCTCCAGTGAAAACCCAGATGCTAAATTCAGATTTTAAGGCTTTTGATAGATTAACAACGGAGCGGATGGGGCCACCTGCTTTGTAAGCGGGATCGAACCAGTCGGTGAAGAGGAGGAGGATCAAGAGTGATTGGAACTAGTTAGTTTTTTCTTAGAATATAGTTTTCTTCT
Source organism: Saprospiraceae bacterium (assembly GCA_028285545.1). Classification (GTDB taxonomy): domain Bacteria; phylum Bacteroidota; class Bacteroidia; order Chitinophagales; family Saprospiraceae; genus JANQPA01. Next base: position 64,061 of record JANQPA010000050.1, read on the forward strand.
TTCAAATATTAGAAAATAGAGGAGAACTAGAATGCCAACTTTGACCATCCAGTTAGCAATAATATAGAATTCATTCCCAGCACGCATTACGTAAAAGAAAATTAAAGGAATCCAAAGAAGTAGGGTAGGTCTATTGATAGACCAAAGTATCATTCGTTTATAAAATAGGCTAACAAATAATCCAAATGAAAAACAAAAAGCAATCCCACCTAATGGTCCAAAATTACCATATCCATCACCCATAATCCCAACATTCATCATGGTTTTATTACTTAATCTCCACCCAGCAAAATATTCAAATTTTTTTCGATCTCCTACAACAGGTTTATCTGGGTATACAAATCTAGGTAATGCAATACCAAGAAGTTCTCTATAGAAATATTGTCCATTGACGAAGGGTCTTTGATTAGGTATATTTTCTAAAATATACGAAAGAATAAATCCCTGATTTAATCTTTGTGTCAAAACAGAGAAGTTTAAAATAAAGGTGGATTGATCAATTGAATTAACTTGATCGGCTACCAATTTACCAAATGTTTCGAGTCTTGTATTTTCGATTTTCCCTTTATTTTCCCAGACAATTTTCCTGTATTGGTGCTTGGTAACCTGGATAATTGTTCCTAAAAAAATTAAGCCTGCTACTCCCACAATCTTGAAAGTCATGCTATATCTTTTATTTAAGATTAGGTAGGAGCCTAAAAAGAACGTCCAGATAACAAGGTTGATAAAAACGCTACTCACAAAAGTTGTTAAAATAAACGGAACCATTATCACAAAGATGCCTATTTTTTGATAACGACTTTTACAAGCAATTAGATAAAATAGTCCGATAAATTTAAAAAAAGAGAAAAGTAGCAGAATGAAATTTATTCCGCCTATATTAACAAGCGATTTTAATGCAGTGCTGATAACACCTAAAATTATTAACAAAATTCCAACCTTTTCAATTTTGGCTGTATTATCTTGGATCTTTGCCATTCCTTGTTCAATAAAAATGTTAATATTATTTCTATTATAAGGAAGATAAGTTCCTAAAACGAAAAAAATTGTTGCAGGTAGTGTAAAATCAAAATAGGTTTTTTCATCAGTTACCATGAAAGAGATCCATTCCTGGCTCTCTAAAAATCGAGGGTAAAAATAGAATTCTATTGCAGGAGTATAGAGCATTTGGAGTACCATAAAGAAAACGGCCAGTTCTACGATGGGTACTGTTTTTCCAACACTTTTCAATAAGTCAATGAATGTATAAAGTGTTATAGATGAGATCATAGCAAAAATTGGATTTTGCCCAAGTCCAATATTACAGATAATATAAGATACCAGTAAAAATAACAATATGTTGAACCCTGATCTCACTGACTAATATTTCGAAGGAAAAGTATATGTTTTTCTTTGAATTTATTATAAGAAAAATGCGCCTTTACAATTTGAGATGTATTTTGTTTTTTTTCATTAAGCAATTCTGGATTTTGAATTAATTTTAAAATCTTTGTTTTATGAGTACTCAGGTCAAATGGATCAATAATAAATCCATTTTTTTCATCAAAGACAGCTTCTTGTGACCCATCTTGATTGCCGACAATTATGGGGATTCCACAAGCCATTGCTTCTAACGGAGTAAGAGGAATTCCTTCTCCTCTATTTTTCCCTCTGTCACTTACTAAAGAAAATACATGAGCAGCAGAATATACTTTGGCCATATCTTCATCAGCAATCATACCTGTGAAATAAACCTTTTCAACCAGTCCCTCTTTTTTAGCCAGATTTTTCAATTCCTGGCTATAATCTCCTTTCCCTGCGAAGATAAGCCTAGCCTTATCTTCAACCTTTGCTACCTCTTTGAATACCTGAATTAATCGCTCATATCCTTTATGTCTGGCCGAATATGCTAATCTTCCTAAAGTAAGAATATTAAAATATTTATTTGGATCTGGAATGCGATATTTTTTGAGCATTAAATGATGATTCTTCTGAGGTTGAAAAACATCAAGGTTTACACAATCCCAGATTACGGTTGTAGTTCCCGGTATCCTTAGTCCCTCACTTTCTAAATACCTTGAAGTAAAATGGCAGTCGGAAATTACGTAATTTGAGTTCTTTAATCCCCAGGCTGAATCTTTTGAAAGCCCACTCCAAACTTCAAGCCCATAAGTATTTAACACACTTTTTGCTCCAGATATAATAGCTACAAAATGTGCCAATCCGCTTAAGTTTACATGAGCACACAAAATAATATCTGGTCTCCATGAAATTCCTTTTACAAAGGTTTTAATTGCGAATGCTATTTTGTCAGAGAACTTAATTCCATTAGCGGACCAATTGACTTTAAAATCTTCTTTGAATCCATCTTTTTCTTTACCTAATAAAGAATAAACTACTACGTTATCCTGGCCAACAATTTCACGTAGTGATTGAATTTGGTAGCGATTATACCGACTAATCCCTCCCATGTCAAAACAACCTGGACTTAAATAAAGAATTTTCATTTTAATTGATCGAGTACATTTAAAATATGCTGCAACCTTTTTTCGTATGTGTGTTCATTAATGGCTCTTTGATATCCTGCTTCTCTAATCGCTTCAGCAGCCTTATAGTCCATCTTAATCTCATCTATTACTGATACCAATTCTTCAAAAGTATCAAAAACTATTACCTCTTTCCCTGGCTCAAAACATGAAGATATTATTGGCCGATTTTCCATAATGTGCAAACCACCGGCTCCTGCAATTTCGAAGGCTCTGCAATTTATAGAATTTCCTTCAGTCATTGAGGTAGTATTTAAACATGCTAGCCCTGCACCAAAGACTTTACTTTTTTCATCTTTTGTAACATATTTTCCGCTATGGATTTTTTTGATAGATGAATCGGCCCAAATGGACGGTGTCTGACCATATATTTCAATTCCAATATTTTTTTGGATAAGCTTTCGGATGAAATAATGTCTATAATTATATATAGAGCCAGCAATGATGATATTATCATTAGTTCTTTTTGAAAGAGGCTTATGCCAGGCAGGATTCATAGCTTCGTGAAGAAGTTGAGCGTTTAGACCCACTCTACTTAGTTTATTGACAGCATGTGGATCTTTAACAAAGATTACATCCCATCCTTCACATAAAAGACTTTGGTCTTTCATATTTCCAGGCGGATCTCCCCACCAAACCGAGGTTTGTATTTTATTTTTCTTTAATTCAAATAATGTTTCTTCGCTTAGAGCCTGGGTTAGAGTTAGAACAATGTCTGGTTTGAAAGATTTAATTTGTCTTAATAGCCAAACTTCCTGAGGAGGGATATATTTAGAGTTAAGTTTTTGATTTGCTTTAATCCATATTCTCCGAAATGGTGAATTCATCCAATTAATGGAAATGATTGGCATGGTTAATACTTCGTGTCCCATTTCCCTCAGCGTATAGGAGACATTATCAACAAAAGAATCAGGTGGATTATTATTAGGTACTATTATTCTCATTCTCTATTCCTTCAATTTATTGGTAAGATGGGGTAAAACTTCCTCACAAAAATAGGTGCTTGGTTTATAATTGAGATGCTGCCGGTCTATAGCACTTCTCCAGTTAAAATTGTCGAGGTCTCGAAAATTAACCTTTAAAATTTTGGGATAGGAGTTATCTCTTTCATACGGATAACTACTAATAAGATCAGAAGAAAACCAAACATCTAAATCGCAGGCAAAATATTCAAATAATTTGTTAGGGGCATTATAAGTGTAGTTTAATGATTTGCCATTATAAATGATTAATCCAACATGATAGTCACGCAAAACTTCTGGTAATTTATCATAAGAAACTCCACCTTTAAAATTTATGAATTTACATTGCAATTTATGGAGATAATCAAAAACATCCTCCTTAATATTAATAGAAAAAACATCAAGCAAAACTTCTCCTTTTTGCTTGCTAATCCAACTGAATAATTCTTTAGTGTACATATTATGAGTTGATAGTGCACCAACATAGACAAGCTTTAAAGGAGAAGAACTATTCATTTTAGATTTAATAGAAGTATGATTCTTCCAAGCTTTTGGGGGAAAATTTGGAAGATCATGAAGTTTATCAGAATTGGATTCCAATTGATTATCCTTCATAAACAATCTTAACCTATCTTGATTAGTATGTGAAATCCAATATGCTGTTTTATATAAATAAGACTCTCTCTTATGGAAGAATTGCTCTAGCTTCATCACCTTATTGTAATGGCTTGGTGAAAAGTATTCGTGATAGTGGATAAAAATAGGAGCCTTTGACCTAAAAATTTTTTTTATTAAAAAAACTGGGAAGGAAGAAATAGTTTGAAAGTATATAATTTTATCTGGTCTTGTTAATAAAAGGGAGAAAGTCGTATATAAGTTAAATTGTATGTAGTTAAAAAGTCTTTTCCATTTTGGTAAATTATCTGAGAGAATAATGTGCCTATAGCTTTTTTTTATCTCATAAGAATTTTCTTGTAACCCTTTTATTTTTCGTTTTGTCGAATACAAAAAAATCTCAATTTCTTTCTCTTCAGCGGAGAGGAAATTGAGTAGGTTGTGAATAGGCGGATATAACTCAATAGGTCGAAAATGAATTATGGCAACTCTCACAAGTAATTAATTGGCAGAATTATTTATTATTGATTCATTAATTAGGGTTGAAATTTTATTACCTGTTTTTTCCCATGTAAAGTTTTCTAACTGGAATCGCCTTACCTTTTTCTTCAACTCATGATAGGTTAGAGTATCCATTTTTAAAAGAGTATCCATATAGCTGGCCAATTCAAGTGTGTCATCAGGATTATTTAATAAAAATCCTGTTTCATCATGCTTTACCAATTCTTTAATGGCATATATATTAGAGGTAATGGCAGGGACTCCATAGTATCCAGCTTCTGTCAATACTAAAGGACTGGTATCTTTTTTTGTTGGATGGACTAAAGCAATTGCATTTGATAATAAGGATAGATATTCTTTAAGTTCATTTTTATTCTTTTTATCAAATGCCCCTTTGAAAAAAACACCGGGAATATTTAAAAAAGCCTCGGGGGGCTTTCCGCCTACTATAAAAAGTTGAGTATTTGGATGGGGTTTCATTATTTTTTTAAAAGCATCAACAACCGTTGGGCCACCCTTTCCTAAAAAATCGAAAGCAATAAAAATAAAGTAAGGTTCTATTATTTCGTCAAAAGCAATCTCAGAATCTTTCGGAATTTCAATTGCCCCACCTCGCATGGTTGCGTGAAAATTTGAAGATGGGATATTATAATGTTTAATGGTTTCATTCAAAGCCCATTCAGAGCGAAAAAATACATGAGTTGCTTTTTGAAGAAATGATTTTTCCAGGTCTACTATTCTCTTTACATCTTTTGATGAGAAATTTGATCTATCATGATTGGTTTCAAGATAGCTTAAAAAGCAAGCATCAATATGCAGACCATATGGTTTTTTGGGCTGAAGCATTACCCATGGAGTAGCTCCATGAAAAAATAGATAATCAGCAGATTCGTAGTGATGAGATTGAACAAGTTGAGCAATTTGTTCTAACCTTTTATTTGAAAAAAAATAGAAATTTCTCGGGAATTGTAAGAGTTTTTGAATCTTCGAAAAGATAGATTGATGAAGAATTCCTGGCGGGTTTATAGGAGCGAATACTTCTAAAGAAAAGTGTTTTTTCAATTCAAAAAGCGTCATAGCATTTACACTAGTTCCTCCACCAATTTTTACATCTTCAGATAAATTCGAAAAATAATTAAGCTTTATCATATTTGCAGGATACTCATAAAATATATCTGTTGTCAAGGTTTAAATATTTTTTAATTTTTGAGCACTGGGAGAACCATATATGGCTTTAGAATCAATACCTTTTCCAACAATATAACTGTTTACGCCAAGCCAGGTCCCATCCTTTATATGTGTACCAGGAAGAACTACGCTATTGAGACCAACAGCTGTTTTAGCCCCAATCACAACAGGGCTTGATATTAAGAATTGTTCTTCATCAGAAACCATTGGGGTAAAACAGTATTGTTCATCATCTTGTTTGTCATTTAAGTTTCTATAGTGATGGGAAAGTGTGTAAATTTTTGCACCAGAGGCAACACCTGTTTTTTCTTTAATATACATACCACCGTGAGACTGTAAAACAACAAACTCTGCTATATGAGTTTCCTTTTCAATATGCAATTCTCCCTCTTTATATGGGAATTCAGAATTAGTTTTTTTGAGATAGTTTCTTGAGGGAGAAGGAGCTCCAGCTAGGAGGATTGCATATTTATCAATCCAAACATTTTCTCCGAGAAAAACGTTTTTGGGAGATGTGATAATTACCCCTTCACTAATTCTTACTCCTTTACCACAAGCTCCCAGCCTGTTTTTATAATACCAGAACCTGATTTTAATTCCTAATGGGCCTCCGATATTTCTTATTAGACTCTCAATTAAGGGGAAAAATATTTTCCTAAGCATAGTTATTTGTTTACAAATCTCAAACTAGTGATTTGGATTGTTAGGAGTTAGTTGTGCTTTTAAAAAAGGCTTATACTTTTCTTTTAAAGTGGATGAGATATATTCAATATCTGATTCGGTAAGATCAAAGTAAGTAGGTAAATTAATTCCCCTTTCTGATATTCTATGGCATATGGGAGTAAAAATTTGTTGGTTAATATAAGGCATATCAGATACTGGATAAAAAAATGGTCGCGAATCAACCCCTGATTTCTTAAGGCTAACCATTAATTCTTCTCTAGATTTTTCATTTAGACCGTCAATTTCTGCACAAATAATCCAATAAATATTATTAGCCCAATCATTTGTCCTATTGAGGGAAATAAATTGCTCTTCAATTAGATATTTTTGATACGTTTCAAAAATCCATTTACGCTGTGCAGTCAACTCTTCTGCTCTTTCTAATTGGGCACAACCTAAAGCAGCCTGAAGATTAGTCATCCTATAATTAAAGCCTAGAGTTTCATGCCAATATCTTTTATTTTTACTCATAGCATGATCTCGTAGTAATCTTAGTTCATGGTATAGCGATTCGTCATCTGTAGTAATCATACCTCCTTCCCCAGTAGTAATATTTTTATTACCATAAAAACTAAAAGTGGCGCAATGCCCCCAACTGCCTGTTTTTTTATCTCCTATAGATGCACCATGTGCCTCGGCTGCGTCTTCTATTACAAATAGACCATACTTTTTGGCAACTTGATTAATATGTCGCATATCGGCGGGGTGACCATAAAGGTGTACTGGAATTATTGCTTTAGTTCGCGAAGTAATTAAGCTTTCAATTTGGTTCGGATCTATACATAAATTATATGGGTCGATATCACAAACGACTGGTTTTGCTCCGGCATAAATTACGGCATTAGCAGTAGCAATAAATGTAAGATCGGGAATGATCACTTCGTCTCCTTCTCCAATTCCCAAGGCAACTAAAGCAAGATGAATGGCAACAGTGCCATTGCAAGTAGTAACTGCATATTTTGAACCGCAATACTCGGCAAAATCTTTTTCAAACTGATCTATATACTTTCCTAATGATGAAACCCATGTGGATGAAACAGCATCTGTTACGTAATCTATTTCTTTATTAGTTATCGATGGTTGTGAAATAGGGAAAAACTTTTTCATGTATCTAAATATATGTTAATGGGGATAAATTAAAGTTGAAATTAAATACTAAATCAATTCTTGTTCGTTCAATATTTTTTCAATTTTTCTTAACTGATTTTCATATGAGTGATTGATTGCATATGTGAGTCTGGATTCTTTTTTTTCAGGTGTATTGAGTTCTATCCAATTGCATAATGCTTTTTTAAATAATAAAGGTAGATTTTTATTAGAATAGTCATCTGGCATATTCAATAACTCTAATCCATTATAAACACTTAAGAAATTACTTATAACAATCTTTCCGGTGCTTAGATATTCCATGATTTTATGAGAATTATCAGCATTATAATATTTGTTTTTTTTGTAGATGGCTAAATATGCTTGAATAATGTTATTGTACTGGGTAATTTCTTCTTGGGAAATTAATCCATACAGTTTTACATTTTGTGCATTTTTTAAAAAGGAAATAAATGTTTTTAAGGGCTTATTCCTTTTTTCAGACCTATTTAACTCATATGGGCCAAAAAAATGAAAGGTCAAATGAATGTTTTCTCGAATTATTTGGCTTAACACTTCTCGGTCTATTGAACCATTTTTCAGATTTCCAATGTAGCCAATTTGATTAATTTCAATTTTCTCAGAATGATTATTCGCTGTTAACTTATTATATTCTCCTTTGGCTATTTCCAAGTAAGTCTCACATAAACCATGATTTATATAAAAGGTGGGAATCTTTAAGTGGCTGTGAGTATTTAAAATTATGTTTGAAACCGAAAAAATGATATCCGGCTTTTTTTCTATAGGTACTTTATCTCCTTGATCTACTGGATGGAAAATATTTAATTTTGCCTGGAACGGAGCCAAACTTTTGAATAAAAAATTACAATCAAAATCCCAAACAATATCAATTGGCTTATCAATGGCTCGACCAATTCTTATCGCATGCCAATTCATGAATCTTTGAAACAGGGAGGGCCACTTAAATTTTAAAAAATAAGGTATTAATATGTTGAAGTGAACAAAATATAAATTTTTATATTTTGTACTTGCTGTAATTCTGATTTGAGTACTTATACCTTGAGTAGAAGGGGAAAGGAAATATACTCTATTGTTCCGTTTAGCTAATTCAATGGCATAGTAGTGTTTAGAGAGTTTCATTTTTCCCCAAGGCTGTGGAGAAAGAATGAGAATATTTTTATTAATTAAACTTCTAATTGAGAAAGAATTTTTTCTATCCTACTAATCTGTAATTTATAGGTGTTTTCAAGTGCAAAATCTCTTCGAGTTTGCATGGCTTTTGGGCTATTGTATTCCTTTAGATTATCAATGGTCTCCTTGAATAGCTTAGGTAATTGATCATTATTATCTCTTTCAAGTACCATTCGAATCAACTCCGGGTGTTTACTGAAAGTAGTAACATTGTTGGAAATGATGACTTTTCCAGTACTTAGGTATTCCATTATTTTATGGTAATTAGTTCCTTTACTTTGATCTTTTTGAACATCGTAACAGATCAAAAACGCATCCATTTGATGCAGACATTTGGCTAATTCAGGAGGAGGTTTCGGTCCATGAAGAATTACATTTGGTTGAATTTTTAAAAATTCGATGAATCGATTGTTACTAAAATTTCCACCTATATTCGATTGTTTAGTATTGTAAGTTCCCCAAAATTCAAAAATTAAATTTGGATGATTTGTGATGATTGATTCGAATGTATCAGTATCTATTTCTGGTCGGAGTAAATTACCTATATACCCAATCCTAGTATTGGTATTGGAATAGACTTGTTGCTTCAAGCCTTCTTTTACAAAATAATTACTTAAGCCATGATGTACATGGACTTTTTTTATTTTTAAATGATCAAAATTAGATAGGATTTCATTAGTGACGGAAAAAATAATATCTGCAGTTTTTCCGGTCTGAATTTGATAAGGATAAATGACTTCATCCACAGGGTGAAATATGGTAAATCTGGCTTTAAAACATTTTAAATTTGAATATAGATTAGGCTCAAAGCTCCAAACAATATCCAATGGATGTCCTAATTTTTTTATTACTTTTCTTATTTCAAATCTTACGAGAAAATCATATAGCCACCTTAATTGAAAACGAATGAAATATGGGAATGAGGGCTTGTAAGTAATTATCTGTACATTCTCAGCATTACCTTGCTCAATTTTAAATTTTTCGGCTGCATTTTTGTGGGGTGGATTCAAGAAATAAACTTTGTTTCCGAGCTTAGCTAATTCAAGTGCGTAATGTTGTTTTGACAAGTGCATTTTCCCCCATCTTTGCGGAGAAATAACCAGAATAGTCTTATTTTTTAAATTCATGGGGTGTAGAATATCTTTATCTGTTCTGCCACATAATCCATCATTTCAAAAGTTAATTCAGGAAACATTGGAATAGATAATATTTCCTTTTGTGCTTGGGCTATCTTCGGAAAGTCTTTCTCATTTTTATTTAAATAACCATAGGCTTTCAAAAAGGGGAGTGGAGTAGGGTAATGAATGGCAACACCAATCCCCTTTTGTTCTAAAAACGCTTTTAATTCATCTCTTTTTTGTGCTCGGATAACATAAAGATGATAGGTATGTTTTGTCCCTTGTCTTACCTTAGGAATTTCTACGTCTTTAACATCCGACAAGATTTGATCATAATATCTGGCATTGTTAATTCTTTTTTCAGTCCATTCTAAAATAGAGGGCAACTTTGCTGATAAAATAGCAGCTTGAAGTCCATCAAGTCTACTATTCATGCCTTCTATTTCATGGAAATGTTTTTTCAAGGCTCCATGATTAGCGAACATTCTCATTTTGTTTGCTAACTCATTGTTATTTGTTAAAATACAACCTGCATCCCCATATGCTCCGAGATTTTTACCAGGGAAAAAGCTAAATGTCCCTGCTTCTCCCCAGGCTCCTGCTCTTTTTTCCTGATATTCAGAAAAGTGTGATTGGGCACAGTCTTCTAATAAATAGAGGTTATATTTTTTACATAATTCGGTAAGCCCTTTCATGTCTGACATTTGACCATAAATATGGACAGGGATGATGGCCTTGGTATTTTCAGTAATCTTTTCTTCAATTTTGTCAACATCAATGGTGAAAAATTCATCTATATCGACAAAGACAGGTTGGGCTCCTGTTTGAGTAATCATTTCAGAAGTGGCAATCCAACTATGAGCACTAGTGATGACCTCGTCTCCGAGACCAATATTCAACATTTTTAAAGCAATAAAGATAGCATCCGTGCCATTTCCTACGCCAATACAATGTTCAACACCATAAATTTCCCTGAAGGCATTTTCAAAGTCATTAACATACTTTCCTTTAATGAAAGCGGTATCATTAATAACATTTTGAATGGCCTGATCAATTTCAGGTTTGATAGATAAATATTGACTCTTTAAATCAACAAAGGGGATTTGCATGAATTATAGCTTTCGGATCATTTCGGCAGGATTGCCAGCATATATTCCTGATACAGTAATATCTTTTGTTACTACTGCCCCAGCACCAATTACTACTTTATTACAAATTTCAACGGGCAAAATAGTTGCATTGGAACCGATACAAACCTCATTACCAATCGTCGTTTTTTGCCATAAAGATTGATCTCCTTTCGCAGGGCCTCCAATTTGAAAGAGATCATTAATAAACATAACTCCATGAGCAATAACACAATCGTCTCCAATGACCACAAGTTCACATATAAATGAATGAGACTGAATTTTACATCTTTTACCTATGGCGACTCCTTTTTGGATTTCTACGAATGGGCCAATAAAGGAATCATCTCCAATACTGCATTCATATAGGTTGCTAGGTTGAACGACTTTTACATTCTCTCCAAACGAAACATCTCTGATTCCTACCTTATATAATTTGGGGTGCGGCATAAACGGCAGCTCTATAAATTTTGTCAATAATTTCTACAGTTTTTAAACCTTCATAAGCATTGGTCATAATGGAAGCTCCCTGGGTTAACACATTCACCACATTTTCATAAACCTTATCATGATTGGACATAGAGCCTTGATAATGACCATATTGATTAGGAGGATTTCCTTTTGGAAGATCTTTAATTTCGTAATCTTTGATATTCTGATATTCCAATTCATTTAAGTATTGTCCTCCTATTTTTATGGTTCCATTTTCTGCAAATATGGTTAGGGATCCTTCCATATTTTTATCATAGCTATTAACCGTATAATTAATAGTTCCGATTGCTCCATTATAAAACTCTAGTATCGCTGCACCGGTATCCTCAAATTCAATTATTCCTTCATGAGAATAGTTTTTTCGAATAGCCTGCACATATTTAACGTCTCCAATTAACCAATATAATAAATCAATAAAGTGACTGAATTGAGTAAAAAGGGTGCCACCATCCTGTTTTGCTGTCCCTTTCCAAGAATTTTCATAATATTTTTCGTTACGATTCCAAAAGCAACTGAGTTGGATAGAATAGATTTTTCCAAGCGTACCATTATCAATTAGCTCTTTAATTTTAGCAACTGGCGGATTAAATCTATTTTGTTTTACAATAAACAACCTTTTATTCTTTCTTTCTGCTGTTTTGATCATTTCTCCACAATCTTGTACTGAGATAGCCATGGGCTTTTCACACAGTACATTAAAACCTGCATTGAGACACATAATACTATGAGAGGCATGGAGTCCATTGGGGGTGCAAATTGCTATCAAGTCAAGATTATCAACTTCTGATAATAGGTCGCTCAAATTATAGAACGCAGTTGCTCCATATTTTTCACAAAGAGACTTTGATTTTTCGGGAATGATATCACAGACCGCCTTTAGAACTCCAAATTTCTGAATGTGTTCAGCGTGCCTTTTACCAATTCGGCCACAGCCTATGATAGCAAAGTTTAGTGATTTCATATAGTTTAATAAATGTTAACAGGTAATCTTTATTTATCAAAATTGGCAAATGCAGCGAAAAAATCATCTGTCAATTCAATATCAGTATCTTTATTAATCCAATATGGTTGATCAGGGTTTAACTCTTCGCCACTTATATAATAATGATATTTTAATCCAATTTGGTTACTTAAAATCCAAAAGCAGGGAATAACAAATGAAGGGGAAAAAATATCCATTATCTTGGCACCTTTATCACAAAAAACAATATTGGACAGTCCTCCTCCATGAGGTCCAATGACATGGGTAGCATTATAGAATAATTTAACTTGCTCCTGAAGTGATAGTTTGGAATTAGTAATTACTTCATATCCTCTTCTTTTTAACTCTTCTAGTAATTTTTCTTCGTTCACAATTCTTCTTATACCTGCATCTTTCCTAGAAATGTATATTTTTTTTGGACTATTTGGGTCCTTTTGCATATTTGAACTAAAAATTGATCTTAAATAATTACAAGACCACTTATTTACTGTACCAAGAACAGAAGGAAGGGATGGAACGAATAATTGGCTAGCCTCAATATGAAAGTGAAATTGCGAGCAATACAGAATTTTATCTTCAGAAATACCGGCCCTTTTTATGCTTTCCTTTTGAAATGGCTTGCTGAGTGGAGGTAGAATGAAAAAATCGATATCTTCAAATACGCCCACTTCTTTTAGCAAATGAATCCTTGGGAGTATATCAAAAAGCCAGTGATAATAAACATTGGATCCAGCAGTTACCAATACGGCAACATTTCCATCAATGATTTTTTTTTTTCGAAGATGAAGTTGTTTCATTAGAGAATGAGGTTGCTGACTATATTCTCTACTTAGGTCGGAAAGAATGACATTTTCTTTGGTGACAACAGCTCCTTTTGTCCCAATGACTTTTCCTTTTTGAAGTATTATAGTAAATGTTGTCGGAGTTATTCTTTTAGTTAATGATTTGAATTTCCAGCTTACTGAATTTTCTTTTAAATTAATTGGTAAGGGTTCTTCTATTACATGAGCACTATGAATTGGAATTAATGGGGGACTATAAGATCTAAAATATTTACCTAAATATTCTTGAACACTTATTTCTACATTCGGAACACCATAGACAAATTGAGGAATTCCTGTTAAATGTATAATGCTTTTTATTAAGGCTTTTGGGCTCAACGCTTAACGATTTTATTTATCAGAAAACTAAATGGTTTCAAAACAGGAAACTTTTTAGAGAGGGCCTGCTCTACCGGAAAATAGGCGTGCTCAACTCTTGGGGCTTTCATTATTTGATCGAACTCATTCTCTGAGAATTGTAACTTTTTTAATACATACTCTTTTTCTTCGCGAAATGTTTGTTGATTGTATAAAGGCTGTTGGATTTCTACAACTGCTTCGTTTAGAGTCAATTGCTTGGAGAAAATAAGATTTGATAAATGAGCTTTTCGTTTATCTATGTTAAATTTTTTTGGAAGAATATAAGCTTGGTAAAATTTTGTGAAAAGCGATTCATAATGTTTTCCTCCATAATCCCTCCATCCAAGTTTTTCTTTAATTTCTTCTTTGGCCCTGGCTTTGTTGAAATCCAGTAAATTTAATGGCTTTATGTATTTAATTCCTTTTAGTCTAGCGTTAAAAAACTTAAGTTTAGTATTAAATAGCGGATAAGTTTTAAGGGGAATGGCTCCATATTTATTATGGATAGCTTTTAGATTTACATGATCTGATTTATTAAAGATCCAAGATGGTGGAAGAATTTCTTCGGTTACAACATTGCTTCCACTTAACATGTATTTTATTCCATGTTTTTGAGCTAATCGGAATAGGGTTCCTGCAATAGCATGATCTGTTGGTACTTCAATATCTACAACAGAGGCTTTAATATATGATCTTTGAAGATCTCTAAATTCTTCCCAATTTACTACATAGGTAAATAAATCGATTCCTAAGGTTTTGATAATATTCTCGATATTATTATTTGCAAGCTCAGAATTCCATCCATTGTCAAAATGTACAATTAGTGGTCTAAGCCCCCATTCTACTGCTTTCATTATGCAGTAGGTACTATCCACTCCACCACTAATGCCTGCAATACAATCATACTTCTTGTTTTTTCCCTCAGTCTTTACTTCCTTAACCATTTGTTGGATAGCCCTTTCCCCTTCAAGCCCTTTTTTCACTCTATTCTTTTCAGCTTGCAGATATTTGTTATAATAATTACAAACACCGGTTTCATCAAAAGTGATATCTGGATCTGCAATAGTATCCATCAAACTTATCGAGCATCTCTGATAAGGTCGACCTCTATTAATTTCAATATCCTGTTCTAGAACCTTTTGATCGTAGATCACTTCCATTATTACAAATGATTAAAAAGTTTTGTCTTTAGTTCTTCTTGTGAGGGATAGCTAATTAAAACTGCGCGATGTGGTCCATTAAAAACAAACATACTTCCGGCAGCAATGGCGGATGATTCTGTTTCTTTGATTACTGGCAAAAAATCATCTGTTGATTTTGCTCCTCCACAGGCAATTACCGGGATATTGACGGCCATAGATACTTTTTTTATCAAATCAAGATCAAATCCTTGGAAGGTACCGTCTCGGTCAATTGAATTGAGAAAAATTTCTCCTGCTCCCAAATCCTCAACTTTTTTGGCAAAATCTAGGATTTTATAGGGGGTTTTTTGCTTCCCTCCATGGCTATATATTTGGTAATGTCCCAGCCAGTTTTTTTTGACATCAATGGAAACAATAATGCTTTGACTGCCGAACTGTTTGGCCCCTTCAGAGATTAAGCTAGGCTTATTAAATGAATTTGTGTTGATTACAATCTTTTCTACGCCTTCGAAGAGAAGTTGTTTAATTTGATTCAGAGTACTTATCCCTCCCCCATATGCTAGTGGCATAAAAGCTTCACTAGCTATTTCTTTGATTTGATCAATATTGGGAGGGCGTTTCTGTACTGTTGCTTCTATGTCAAGAATAACAATTTCATCTACTTCTTTATCATTAAAGATTTTAACGGTGTTGATGGGATCTCCAACATATTTATAATTTTTGAACTTAACAGATTTCACCAAACCTCCATTTTGGACTAACAGAACCGGTATGACTCGAATTCTACGCATGTACTTTAGCCATTGCTACAAAATTTTTCAATAATTGCATCCCAAACTTATGGCTTTTTTCTGGGTGAAATTGTACGCCCATAATGTTGTCTTTAGCTATTCCTGCAACAAAATCATATCCATGATTGGCCGTAAACAGGATGTCTTCTGCCCTATCACATATAATATGATAAGAGTGAACGAAATAAAAACGAGGATCTAATGTATTTAAATTTTTTGTTAAAGGGTGGTCCTTCTTTATAGATACATCACACCATCCCATATTAGGAATTTTCAAGTTGGGATCTAATCGAACCCTATCAAATTTTATGGTTTTACTAGGTATCCATCCCAGGCCTTTTGCATCTCCTTCTTCACTATGTTCCGTCAGAAGTTGTGCACCAAGGCAAATGCCTAGAACTGGAATTTTTTCCTTAAGAACGCGCTCATTTAATGCATCAAAATATGGAGCACTTCTTAATTGTTGCATACCATAATCGAATGCTCCAACACCAGGCAAGATTAGTTGGTCAGCAGAGTGGATATCCTCTACCTTATCTGAAATAATGGCATCGAAATGGCCAATTTTTTTCAGCATGTTTTTGATAGAATTGAGATTCCCGACCCCGTAGTCAATTATTGTGAGCATGTTGGTTAGCTTTATTTAGAGATTTATTAATAGATGCGCTAGGCTTTCTGCATTTTTAAAGGCGTTGTATTTTTCATCATAAGTTCGGAAGGCTGAATCTCTCAGTTCAGAGATAGCAGATGAAGGCATGTCGTGAAAGGCCAGGATGTTTTTAGCAAGTTCTTTTGGATTTATGTCTTTAGATAATAACTTACCATTTGTTTCATTAACGATTTCTGATGTTCCACCAACATCCGTTGCCAACACTGGTATTCCTGCCGACATTGCCTCCATTATAGATACTGGCACTCCTTCCGTTTCACTAACGTTAATAAAGAGATCTACAGGTTGATCAATATAGAACTTCATTACTTCTTCAGTATCTATCCAACCTGGAAAATTAGTAATAATGTTTGATCCAAGTTTTTCTGTTTTTTTCTTGATTTTATCTAATAAAGGTCCATCGCCTATGTGTGTCCATTCCAAAGAGATGTTAGCATCAAGATAGTAAAGAGAATCGGCAATCAAATTGATTCTTTTTAAAGGAATTACCGAAGAACAGGAGATAATCCTAAAAATTTGGTTTTTACTACTTTTAGCTTTTCCCTTGCTGCAGGTACCCAGGCGAAGAACTTCCATTTTTTGTAATGCATTTGGGTACAATTTAGATAAGTAATTTTTTCCATCAGTAGAGATAAGGAGTATTTTATTTGTTTGCCTTACCAATTCATTTTGAAAAGGCAAATATGGAGGCTGATATCGATATTGATAAAGATCAAATCCATGAAAGCGCGTTACTTTTTTAACATTGGAATTTTTAATAAAAGGAATAATTTCTGCGCTTTTTTTACTCCAGAAAAAATAGGCTATGGTAGGGGTGACTGCATTAATTAATTCTGCTTTAACCACAGGATGCTTTCTGAGTCTTTCAAGTAAATGTGCATTTAATATCCATCTTCTCAATTTGCGTCGATCTGTCCAAACTTTTTTTAAGATTAATTCTTTGAGATAAAAGAATATTTTTTTTGATAAAAATATTTCAGCTAAAGCCATTAGTAAAGAATGATCCTGATACTTTGTAAAAAGTGGATCTTTGTATTTTATCCCAGGTAGAAAAGACTTAGGATGATCTGGGTTTCCGCCATAATCAAAGGGGATTACTGTAATATCATTGAAATGGTTCTTTAAAACTAATAATTCATGTCTTTTCCATTGTTCACCAATACCATAAGGGTAGGATAAAGTAAAATATAAAAGTCTTTTACTCATTTAAGCGCTTTTGAATACTAATAAATTTTGCATCAATCCATTTATAGAATACCCTGATTTTTAGAAGAAAGAGTAAACCTCTTTGCCCAAAAAAAAACCAAATTTGAATGACTAGCTGGTCGAATAATGATTTAGGACTTTCATTATCAATTAATAGGTTCAAATATCCTTTTACAAATGACTGATGGCTTTTAACTTTTAACGCATCACTGGCCATATTTAGACAATAATTGATTAGAGTCTTAATAGGTACTAATTGACTATATTTTTGCATCACCAATAAACAAGATGGGTGATGAATGTTTTTAGTGATACTAGGCGAATTACTTGAAATGTGCAATTTTACACTTGCTTTAGGAATACAACAAAATCTGTTTGAAAACTGATAATGAAATCTAATTACCAGATCATAGTCTTGATGTTGGAAAAGGTTAGGATTAAATTGAATCTTATTAAATGCATGTTTTCGAAAAAACAAGGTGGATGTTTGAGCTTTACAACGACCACTTAATAAATAAGAAAGTATTCCTTCTCCTGGATTTAGGGATCTTACGGTAGGACTCCCTTTTCTTTTCCCATCCTTATATATTTCCACTGCACCATAGGACCCCAGACAATAAGGATTTTCATTCATATGGTTGATTCTATATTCGAGATGATCTGGCATCCATTCATCGTCTGAATCAAGAAAAGCTATAAACTCTCCTTTAGCTACTTTTGCACCAGTATTACGAGCTGCTGCAGCATGTAAATTGGAAGAATGACGAATTAGTTTTATACGTTGATCTTTAAATTCATTTATAAAAGGTTCTGGATCGGTATGGGAATTATCGTCAACCACAATAACTTCAAAGGATTGAACAGTTTGTTTTAGAATACTTCTTAAAGCACGCTGTAACTCTATGGTACGGTTATGATTTGGTATGATAGCCGAGATTAACATCTGAACTAGAAAGCTATTTATAATGTAATTTCAATTAACGTAAATAATGTGGCCCCTTCTTTTTATTGATATTTCGACTTTTGGTTATTGCTGGAATTAATGAACGTAATAATTTTCTTTTTTTCCATAACGTTTTTGCTTTTTTGAAATTAAAGCCAATGCTTGCAATTAACCATCTTTTAAACAAGCCTTTTACCATTTTATTTGGCAATGAGATGTCAACTAAATTTATGTCTGCGAGCTTACTCAATAAGTTTCGTTTGTAATTATACTCTGGATTAGATTGAATAAGACTGTCTTCCCTGTCTTCTCTATCGTGAAAAACAAAAGCAGAAGGGACAATACCTGTTTTGAATCCGTGAAAAGTCATTCGTTGAATATAATTATTATCTTCCCCATAGTGGAAAAAAATTGGATCAAAACCGCCGATATTTATAATAGCTTTTTTAGGAATAAGCCATGCGGCAGCATTTATAAAAG
This sequence comes from Saprospiraceae bacterium, assembly GCA_028285545.1. Lineage (GTDB taxonomy): Bacteria > Bacteroidota > Bacteroidia > Chitinophagales > Saprospiraceae > JANQPA01. The sequence continues at coordinate 83,005 of JANQPA010000050.1, forward strand.
CAATGGGATAGACACTTTTTAAAGGCTTGGAAAGTATAATATCTGAAATATAATTTGGGCAACTATCTGGTTCTATATAGGTAGAAAATAAATAATCTAATTTGGTTCCTTTCCCATTAAGATGAACAGGACTAAGTATTCCATAATTAGGATTGTTCTGAGAAACTTTTACTAAATGTTCAAGAGTATCATTTTTTATCCAGGCATCTTGATTTAATAAAAAAATGTAATCAAAATTGCGTTCTAATGCTTTCTTTATTCCAAGATTATTTCCCTGACCAAATCCAAGGTTTTTTTTACTTTTGATTAAATGGACTTTTGGAAAATTTTGCTCAATAATTAGAGGCGTCCCATCTGTGGAACCATTATCTATAATAATAATATTTGATTTTAGAGAAGACTTTTCTAAACAATGTAAACATTTGTTTATCCATAAACCACCATTGTAAGTTACAATTATGGTAGTAATATTCATGAATTTTTGGACTTTGAATTCAGGGAAAAGGAGCTTTTAATTCGACTTTTTATTTGTGTTGTAAGGAGCTTTAAAAGTTTTCGAATTGACTTGGAATCATTTTTTAACTCTCTTACTTTTAAAAGATTCTCAAATAATAGACGAGTTACTGGAATTGGAAATGAACTTAAGTCTTCAATAATAATTTCTCGCTCATTTTCAGTACATTCAAAGAAAATATTAGTGCTGCTATGTATAAATCTTTTTAACAATTCATAATAAGCTTCATTATTTTGATTTGATAAGTCCATTAAAATTGCCTTTCGAGCTTTCAAACCTTTCAGTCTTTTATATTTATCATCTTTTGATGACCAGTTTGAGCTGGAGTGTATTCGATAAATTGCCATTGGTTCTGGGAAATAAAAAATTTTACCAAATTGTGCATTCATGACATGGAGGTATAAATCTCCTAGAGGGCTAGTATAAATATTGGTAAACGGAATTTTATCTAAATTATTTCTGAAAACACAGGAAGGGGTATGAATATAATTAGGCCGAGAAACTAAATCTTTTATTGTTGTTATTTGTGAGGGAACATTAGAAATATTGTCTTCTTTTAATTCTTTATTTTCAAGTAACTTCACTTTATGAAAACAAATTGAAAATTCTTTATTCTCTTCTAAAAAATCGACTTGCTTTTGTAATTTATATGGATCTGTCCAATAATCATCACCCTCACAAAAAGCAATATAATTTCCTTTACATGCCTTTAGTGTTTTCACAAAATTAGGAATCATGCCAAGATTTTTACTTCTTTTATATAACTTAATTTTTCGAGGATGTTGGTCTTTGTATTCTTCACAAATACTTCTTGTTTTATCCGTGGAACAGTCTTCACCAATAATTATCTCAATTTCGTAGCTACATCTTTGGTTCAATATACTTTCAATTGCTTGCCTAATAAATTTTTCATGATTATAAGTTATTATGCATACACTAATACTCATGGTAAAGTTTTTTCGCCAAATTCTCTTTTCCTGATAACTTTAGCTGGAACACCATATGCAAGAACATTATCTTCAATATTTTTAGTAACCAAAGCCCCTGCCCCAATAAATGAGTTTTCTCCAATAGATACACGATCAAGTGCTTTTGATCCCAGCCCCATTGTAGAAAAACTTCCAAGGCTAAAATGCCCACCAGTAATTACTCCAGGTGACAACGTAGAAAAATCCTTTATCTCACTATCATGCTCCAAAACACTAGAAGTGTTTAATAAACAGAAATTAGAAACTTTTGTATTTGCATTAATTATAACACCAGGCATAATAATGCATCCTTTTCCAACTTTTACTCCTTTTGAAATTACTGACATAGGATGAATTATCGAAAGAAAATTGAAGTTTGGCGAGTGTTTAATAATTTCTTTTACAATTTGATATCTTAAAAAATTATCACCAAGAGAAACAACACCTCCTTCTAAATTAAATTGGTCAACAATCCGAATAATTTCAGATTGGTTACCTAATATTGGATATGAAAAATAAGATTCGCCAGGTTGTTTCTTAGTATCTAAAAAACCAATTATTTCGAAATTCCCGGCTTTTTCAGCAGCATCCGCTACACATTTCCCGTTATTCCCGGCTCCAATTATAACGATTCGTTTTTTACCCACTATAACACTCTTTAGATATTATCCCACAAATCATGTCTTGTTCTTCAACACTTAAGGTATGATATAAGGGTAAACACAAAATAGTGCTTGCAAGACGCTCCGATTTTTTTCTTGATACGTTTTTTATGTAGGGTAATTTATTTAGAGAAGGGTAAAAATATCTGCGGGAATAAATCAAATGTTTTTCTAATTCCTTTTTTACTTTAAGAAGTTCTCTTTCTGATTCAAAAACTATAGGGAAATAAGCATAATTGTAGGTTCCTTGTTCATTCAATTTTTGGAATTTAACTTTTCCATTTTCTAATGACTTCTTATAATACTCCCATTGTCTTTTTCTAGTTTCTAAGATTGAATTGGCGAACTCAATATTGCACAACCCCATAGCAGCATGAACTTCTGAGTTTTTACCGTTTATGCCCAAACCAAAAAAATCTTCTTGTCCGTTATGGCCAAAATTTCGCAAATACCTTGTTTTATGAGCTAATGTTGAATTTGATGTGAAAATAGCTCCCCCTTCAATCGTATGAAACATTTTTGTTGCATGAAAACTAGATGTACTGATATTTCCATAAGAAAAAATTGACTTCCCTTTGTAAAATGTGCCAAAACAATGAGCGGCATCATAAATTATTTTTAAATTATATTTTTTAGAAATCTTTTCGAGTTTTTCAATATCACATGGATTTCCAAAGCAATGAGTTGCTAAAATCGCGCTAGTATTTTTAGAGATGTAATTTGGGATAGAGTCAGGAGATATATTAAATGAATCTTCATCTATTTCAGCAAAAATCGGTTTGCAGTTTTCCCAATAAATTGTTGAGGTAGTTGCTACATACGAAAAGGGAGTGGTAATGATTTCTCCTGTTAACTTTAATGCTTTAATCGCAATTTGAAGAGCAATAGTTCCATTGGAAAGGAAAATTGCATGACGTAGATCAAAGTATTGTTTTAATTTTGTTTCTAATTCATTAACAAGAGGGCCATTATTGGTAAGCCAATTTCGTCTCCAAATACCTTGAAGATACTTATCAAAATTTTCTTTGGGAGGCTGAAATGGTTTCGTTACAGTGATCATTTTTTAATTGATGTAGTTTTATTCATCCAGGGGAAATAAGAAGATTTAGGTGGTCTATCTAAAAAATCACATAGCCTGAAATAATCAGAATCAACAGAGACATTAACTTCAATAAACTTCTCCGGTAAATATCTAAAATAATCCCTTACGGTTTTATTGTGCCTTAAATAATACTTAATAAGGATATCTTTATTATATAGGTTGTGATCGGGAGTATTAAACATTCCCTTAATTATTTTAAAGGGCATTCCTTTTTCAATATAATTGGCTTCTTTTAAATCACTTTTATTAGGAATTCTTACTCCATTAGCCCAGAGTTTTGAGTGGAATTTTGAAATAGATTGGTACCATTGTTCGGCATCATCTCTTTTTGTTAAAATGAATTTTGAATTGGGAAAATGCTGGTCTAAGACTAGAAAAGTATAAGGAAGGCTAAAGGGAATATCCTGAAAAGCTTCAGCAGTATAACAGTGTTTAAGTATTTTTGAAAAGTTTCTATGTTTCCAATAATTAAATAACAATTCACCTTCTCTTTGATTTCCTAATTTATACCCGAGTTCGGATAAAGCCTTTTCAATAGAAGTTGTTCCGGTCTTATTTAATCCTACACAGAACACTTTTTTTTGTTTTCTTTTTTGTTTAACAATCATCAGCTATCTGATTTTTTATACACCCAATCGAGCTTTGGAAGAAGAACTCCTCTTACTCTTCCCATCCAGGACCCATAGGAGGCTTCTTTAGGAAGGATAGTAAATGAAAGTATACTTTCATATTTGGCAATTAATACTTTTTGATTTCTAATAATTAAAAGATTCATTTCAAAAACTCCCTGGTTGAAAAAATTAGGAGGTATTTTGCAACAGAATTTTAATTTCCCAACGGTATAAAAGTCATTTTGTACTTCTTTTAGCCAAATAGCTGAGCTAGAGGGGAAAACCACTTTTCCTTCTTCATCTTTAAACTGTAAAGTGATATCTAATCTATCATTGGACGATAATTTTCTAACACACTCTATTATTATCTCAATAGAAGAATCCATAGATAGAGGGTGGGAATAACTTTTATTCTTTTCTCTAATTCCAACTAATTGTATCTCAATTTCAGGGTGTGATAAAGCTACCTTTTTATGGTTTAAATTTGGTTGCGCCCCTCCCAAATATTTACTTACAGCTTCATTTGGCATTCCATTAAATGAAAGATTTCCATCTTTTAATAAAATACAGCGAGAGCAAAAAGATTTTATTGAGGTCATATTATGGCTTACGAACAATACCGTCCTCCCACTTTTTTGACTCACTTCTTCCATTTTTCCAATTGCTTTCTTTTGAAATTCTGCATCACCAACAGCCAAAACCTCATCTACAATTAAAATTTCCGGTTCTAGATGCGCAGCTATAGCAAATCCTAACCGAACGGTCATACCTGAAGAGTAACGTTTAACAGGAGTGTCTAAATATCGTTCGATGCCCGCAAAAGCAACTATTTCATCTAATTTATGATTAACTTCATGTTTTGTCATACCAAGAATAGTACCATTGAGGTATATATTCTCTCTTCCTGTAAGCTCAGGATGAAATCCAGTTCCAACTTCTAACAGAGAAGCTATCCGTCCTCTTGCACATATCTTACCCTTAGATGGGGCCGTAACTTTACTTAAGAGCTTTAGCAAGGTACTTTTACCAGCCCCATTTTTACCAATAATTCCTAAAACTTCACCTTGCTTTACTTCAAAGTTGATATCCTGAAGGGCCCAAACATATTTACTATTTCCTTTTTCCGCTCGATTATTCACTTCGCCTATCTTAAGATAGGGATCTTCCTTTCCTCTTATTAGATGCCACCACCGATTAAGATCATGAGAAAGAGTCCCCGTTCCAACTAATCCTAATCGGTATTGCTTAGAAAGATTTTCAACTTTAATTACAGTATTTGACATGATAGATCACCTTTGAGGTCATTAAGTGTTTTAAACCGTATCCATAAAATTTTTTTCAGTTTTATTAAATATAGCAATACCTAAAAAGAGCATCACAATCATAAAACTAAAACTGTATGCGAGATAAGTCCAAGAAAATGTACCTTGTCCTAAAAATCCATATTTAAAAGTTTCAATAACAGCTGTCATAGGGTTAAGCACTGCAATCCATTGATATCTTTCAGGGATTTGGCTTAAGGGATAAATAACAGGTGTAGCATACATGGCTAACTGGATCCCAAATTGAAGCAAAAAAACAAGATCACGATATTTAGTAGTTAAAGAGGTAATGACAAGCCCAAATCCCAGCCCTAATCCAGCCAGTAATATTACTAAAATTGGAAAGAATAAAGCATACATATTTATCTGAGCTGCCGAACCTGATAGGGCAAAATAAATGTAAAAACCAAAAAATAGAAGCAATTGGATCCCATATTGAATCATGTTAGAGATTACAATGCTTAGTGGCGTAACCAATCTAGGAAAATAGACTTTCCCAAAGATGCCTTGGTTGGTTCTAAAGGTTGTTGCGACTTTACTCAAGCAGACAGCAAAATAATTCCAATTAGTAATTCCCGCCAGATAAAATAACATCGGAGGCAAGCCATCAGTTGGAATTTTGGCAATTCGTCCAAAAACAATTGTAAACATAATAGTGGTCAGGATAGGCTGGATGAAATACCATAAAGGACCAAGGATGGTTTGCTTGTATTGTGCTACAATATCTCTGCGAACGAATAAAAACAATAAGTCTTTATATTGCCAAACCTCTTTTAATTTTAACTCAAATAGAGGCTTTTTTGGGGTAATGATGATGTCCCATTTTTCTTCGACACCTGGTTTGGTAGATATTTTATTCATTTAGGCTCTAGTACTATTTTTTAATGATCCAAAAGGGTGAGGTGCTTCAGGGGTTTTGGTTAAGGGGTGATGATTATCTTTTGGTTCTGTAAGTGAGACATGTCTGATATCATGGACTAGCTGAATCGCCTTTTTTGACTTCTCTAAAGAAAAACCTTCCCCTTGAAGAATTTTTTCATAGGAATGGGTATGTAATTCATGAAAACCACTACTAAATTCAAATTCCTGTCCTTCTATTTTTAATGAGCGAAAGGTTTGAGCTCCCTTAGTCTGTATTGCTGAGGGAATGACATCAGAATTTATACTCAAAAACCATTTGACCTTGGCTTTTTCCAATATGAGATAACCAGCGGCACGGTCATGAGTTCGAACATGTACAATATTTTCTTTTACATTTCCAAAGATCCAACATAACATATCAAAGAAATGTATTCCAATATTTGTAGCAATTCCTCCTGATTTACTTATATCTCCTTTCCAGGAGGTATAATACCAATGGCCTCTAGAAGTTAAATAAGTCAAATCAACATCATAAACCTCATTAGTTGGACCAGTATCAACTTTCTTTTTTAGCTCTATCACACTTGGATGAAGGCGTAATTGTAATATAGTGTAAACTTTTCCCTCACTACTCTTTTCGATTTCTTCTAAGGCTTTCAGGTTCCACGGGTTTAAAACAAGGGGTTTTTCGCAAATTACATTAGCTCCAAGTCTTAATCCGAAACGGATATGTGCATCGTGAAGATAATTGGGAGAGCATACGCTTATGTAATCAATTTTAGTTCCCTGACGTTTCAATTTTTCTAAATGCCGATCAAAACGTTCAAACTCTACAAAAAAATCAGCTTTTGGGAAAAAACTATCCAAAATGCCAACGGAATCAAATTTATCGAGAGCTGCAATTAATTGATTCCCGGTATCCTTAATGGCTTTCATATGCCGAGGGGCAACGTAACCAGCAGCTCCTATTAATGCAAAATTTTTCATTTTCTAAACTTGCTTACCCTGTTGTTTTGTAACATATATTTTGCTCTCGATACCTGGCAATATGCAACTCCTTCAGAATTAAAACTTAAACGACAACCCTTTTCACTCATCCAACCTATTTGTTTTCCAGGATTGCCTAAGACTAAGGCATAATCAGGCACGTCTTTAGTAATTACTGTACCTGCACCAATAAAGGCATATTGACCAATCGTATTTCCACAGATAATAGTGGCATTAGCTCCAATAGTTGCTCCTTTTTTCACAAGAGTTTTTTGGTATTGATTTTTTCTATTAACCTGAGCCCTAGGGTTAATAACATTGGTAAATACCATAGAAGGCCCTAAAAAAACCTCATCTTCGCAGATTACTCCTTCATAAATGGAGACATTATTTTGTACCTTGACTCCATTTCCGAGTATGGCATTATTTGCAACAAATACATTTTGCCCCAATGTACAATTTTGTCCAATAATCGCTTGGGGCATCAAATGGCAGAAATGCCAAATCTTAGTACCTGAGCCGATTTGAACACCTTTATCAATTATAGCGGTTGGGTGTGAATAAATATCATGCATAAACAAATAACAAGTAAGTGCCTCTTCTATAATTACAAGAAGATTTATAGATAGACTTGTTACAAAACATAATTAATTTTAAGTTGGAATGATATTGGTTTTTTTGTTTAATTTTTCAAAAAATGAATCTTTAGGTTTGAAAGGAATGCCAAAAAAATGAAACATTCTTTCAAATTCCTCAATATCATTTAATTTATCCAAAGAAGTCTCAAATACTTTAATGTTAGGGTATTTAATTTTGAATTCTTTTCCTAAGGCATAAGTCTCTTCTACATACCATTCTAAAAACTTAAGTTCTTTAGATTTAAATAGGTTAAGCTTTTGAGTCCAGAAGCGTAACAAGTTAAACCTGCTACGAAGGAATCGATTCAAACTATAATGTAATGGAGACATAAATATTAAATAAAATAATTTATCATACTGACTAATTGGGATTATTGGGTTTTTTTTCAAAGGATTAATCAGCCAAGCTAACCCTGAAGGTGTCATTGGTGTACAGCTAATTTTTTTATAGCTTTTCGCAATAGCTTTTTTGTCTCTTTTTAAAAAAATAACTCCCATATTTTCTTGAGGAATATATTGGGGTAATAGCCAACCAAACCCCTTAATAAAAGTATGATTCGTTTCAGCATAAATGGTATTAGGTTTGTGGAGGAGAGAGATAGATTCTAGCTTTTCTTCAATCATTTTACTCATTAATACAGGATTGCTATCCATGTATTCTTTCATAGCTTCTCCATTCATTATTGGATGCGGTTCATGAAATGAAGAAATGCTTTCAAATTCTGCTAATATATTTGATAAGTAATGAGATCCAGAACGCCCAGTATTTATTGAAAATATGTACTTAATCATATAAAATCCTGCATAATGAATTAACCTGAATAATATTTTGATAAAGCAGTTTAATCTTATAATTTATCCTTATTATAAATAAAATTAATTTCGTTGTAAGATTCCCCATCTACGCTTTCTCTTCTTATCATCATCATAATACCCATACCCGTATCCATACCCGTATCCATACCCGTATCCATACCCGTATCCATATCCACTTCGTTTTTTGACTCCATTGAGTACTATCCCCATTTTAGGCAGTTTACTCTTTTGATAAATGTCATCAATCATCTTTATTAGCCCTTTTTTAGTTTTTCCAGATCGTACGACGATAATTGATTTGTCTACCATGTTTTTAAATAATAAGGCATCTGTAACAAGGCCAACTGGAGGTGTATCAATTAAAATGCGATCGTACCGTTGTTTTAAATACTGAATTAATTCTTGTGTTTGAGGCATCATAATCAATTCTGCAGGATTTGGAGGAATGGCACCACAGCTGATAAAGTCTATGTTTTCGTAATTAGGACAAGGACGAACGATTTCTGAAATATCTACACCTCCTACTAAATAATGTGTCAACCCTGTTCCCTCTCTGCTTCCCGTTAAATACTGGGCTAATTTGGGTTTTCTAAGATCAAAGCCTAATAAAATGGTTTTTTTGCCAGAAAGTGCTTCACTTAAGCCCAGATTTATAGTAATAAAGCTCTTTCCCTCACCACTTACAGATGAGGTTACAAGAATGGTCTGCTGATTTTCATCCTCTGTTTTTATGTATTGCAAATTTGTTCTTAACAATCGAAACATCTCAGCAATAGAAGAACGACTACTTTTTTGAATAACTATGGGCTGATTTTTATTAGATTGACCAATAGATCCTAAATAAGGGGTTCTTGTTAAAGATTCGAGATCTTGCCGACTATAAATGTTATTGTCTAAAAAGAATAATCCTAGGATAATAAAAGAAGGAAGTGAAATTCCCAAAAATATGCCTAACAAATAATATCGTTGTCGATTGGGAGACACAATCCCGCTACTGATAACGGGCTCTAAAACCCTTAAATTAGACACTTGTGCAGCAATTGAAAGTGCTGTTTCTTCTCTTTTTTGCAATAAGTAAAGAAATAGCGATTCTTTTATTTGCTGTTGCCGCATAATTTGTAACAGTTCTCTTTCGTTTTTTGGAATTAAATTGATAATGCTTTCTAGTGGCGTGACTCTTTCTTGGATGGCTACTCTTTTTTGTTTAATCTCATTTAGCAATGTTTCAATACCTAAAAGGATATTCTCTCTTAAAAAATCCAAACGCTCACCATAAGTTATATAGGCAGGATTTTCATTTGTAGCATTCTCAAGAAAGTTATCCCTTTCAAATATAGTTTGATTAAAACTTTTAATATTTTCCAGCATTAACCCAGAAATTAATCCTGAAGTAACGGGTAATAATGCAAATTCGTTAGAATCAGCTTTAATATAGCTTTTTAGATTATCCAATAATTCTTCATTTAACATTAAAACATTCAATTGCTCATCAGCTACATTTACTTTATTTAGGTATTCTCTAGCTCGAATATTAATATCTACCGGGAAATTAAAGCTTTGTTTAAACCCTTCAACTTCTTTTTCTACATCGTATAGTTCACGAGTGATGAAGTCCAACCGTTCATCTATAAAAGCCAATGTTTTTTTACCGGATTCATTCTTCTTTTCGATTACGCTAGAATTATAAACACCTATTAAAGTACTTATTATATCAATGGCTTTCCTAGGGTTTTCATCTCGCATGCTAATAGCAATAACATTAGAAGTTCCAATGCTGCTCATTTCTAATTTTCGGGCATACCTCCTTGCAACAGCTGATGGCCTTTGAATTCGGAGCAAATAGGTTTCTCCTGGAAGCACGTTAAAACGAGGACTTAATACGAAATTTAATTGTTGGTATTCAAAAGGAATATCAAAATACTGCACTATTGTATCCTTTTCTCCAGACAAAAGGATAAATTTATCATTATCTATAGTTTTTATTTTTAGAGATTTCCCGTAAGCTCTTTGCTTGGGGTATACCTCAGAAATGACAAAGGGACAAGAATGGTAAGCATCTGAGGTTTTTATTCTTCCCTCCTGAAAATAAGAATATTGTAGATCTAGTGAATCAATTACTTTAATCATCATGGAACTTGAACCAAAAATTTGAAGTTCATTTTCCATCATTGAATTACCTGGAGTAAAGCCTAATTCCTGAGCAATAATATTTTCCGAAATAGGTTGTTGTGAATCTTCATTAACAAGTACTCTTCCTGATATCGAATAAATATTAGGGGTATATCTTAAAATAGTCCAGGCAACTGAATAACTTACCAATAATCCTAGTAAAATCCAATACCATTTATTCAATAATAAAAATAAAATACGCTTAAAATCTAACTCCTGTGTAGGTGCTGGATTTTCAATATGTCCATTCACGCCATTCACTAATTCAGTTCCCATAATTTTTATAATTATCTAGTTACTAATGTGACAATAATGGTAACCAATGAAAGGGCTGCAGACCCAAATGAAAGGGCTCTAGAAAAGGGATCTGCAACAGTTGCCACGCGAGCCTTGATGGGTTCTACATAAACATAATCATTCTGTTGTAAATAGAAGTAAGGAGATTGAAAAATGTCAGAGGATTGTAGGTTAAGTCGGGCATGTTTTCTAACTCCTTCTTCCTCTCTCGTAACTAGTACATTTGCTCTATTCGCATAATTAGTGAAATCACCAGACAATCCAATAGCTTCTAAGATAGTGATCCTTTGACTAGGAACATTTACTGTACCAGGTCTGTTGACTTCACCAGATACAGTAACTTTAAAATTAAGAATTCGTACGTTGATAACAGGATCTTTTAAATAAGGTTGTATTTTTTCGGAAATTATCTTTTTTATTTCTCGAGTAGTGCGACCTGCAATATTTAGTTTGCCAAGTGTTGGGAAATCAATGTTTCCTTCATTATCCACTAAGTAACCAGTAAAAAGTCCAATGTTTTGAGTGTTTTGAATAAAACCTGCATTATTTCCTATTCCTTGATCTAAATTAAAGGGAGCTGCTGCCTCTGGAGGAAAGGAAGAAACCTTAATACTCAATAAATCCTGAGGAGCAATTTTCAAATCCACAAAATTGTTAATCGCCTCCGGAGGAATAGAATCATTAATCGGCGCAAAAGACACCAACTCCGGATACCGCACACATGAATTCATTGACAAAGTGGCGAGTAAAAATCCAAGCAAACAGATCGGGTAAATATGTTTTCTCATTCGTTATAGTAATTCTTGATTGGATTTAATTTGTTTCACTAAAAAGCGCTTTATTCTTAAATGGGTAGTCGTCGAGTAATTTAGCTATCCTTTTGTCCTTTAGTGCGTATTGCAGATGCTCAGCGTGATTGTCATGATGTAGATCGGTACCCAGAAAATCAATTAAACCTTCCTTGATTAAATTCCTTGCATTTTGCTGTACTGCTCGGTCGTAATATCCCGTCAAAGATAAGAGGTTTAATTGTAAGAGGCAGCCTAATTCCTTGATCCTGTGATATTTTTCTATATTCCCTTTGTAGTATAAGTATCTTTCCGGATGGGCCATAATGGGCTGGTATCCCTTAATTTGCATCTGAAAAAGAAGATTTTCGAGTTCTTGAGGTGGGCTAAAAAAAGACATTTCTACTAATACATAATTATCTTTTAAAGTCAACAATTCTTTACGATCTAGTAATTCGGCAAAATGCTCATCCATAAAATACTCGGCTGCTGCATCTATTTCGATAGGAATGTTTTCTTTCTCAATGGCTTTTTTCAACTTTCCCAGTCCTAAAATGATGTCCTTTTTAGTGTTGGGGTAAAATTCTTGATATACATGAGGAGTGGTAATAAGCTTTTTGTACCCCATGGCTACCATCTTTTTAATCAATTCTAATGCATGCTCCATATCTGGTGCTCCATCATCAATCCCAGGAATCAAATGGGAGTGGATGTCTACTTCCAGGACAGAGTAGTCGATTTGAGGAATGGTTTTTTTGAAGAGGTTGAGCATGGATTAGTAGTCTAGTAGTCTGGTAGTCTGGAATTTAGGGATTGCTAATTATTTATGGTTTTCGTAGCCTTAAAATGTATTGTTTACGCAAATTTCGCAGATTCCAGAGATCAACTTTTATTATAAAATACTTTTTTGAAAAGAGACTCTTCTTTCATAATACTTCAAATACCAATCAATAAATGCTTCTAATCCTTTTCGCAGGGGAGTATTGGGATGGTAATTAAAATTATTTCGCAGACCACCCACATCTGCATAAGTAGATTCCACATCTCCTGGTTGCATCGGCATCATTTCTTTTTGTGCTTCTTTTCCTAATATGTCTTCTATGGTGGAAATAAAATCCAATAATTTAGTAGGTTGATTATTTCCAATATTGTAAATGCGATAAGGAGCAGAGGAACTTGATGGGTCGGGGTGTTCGCCCGTCCACTGATTATTTGATGAGGGTGGGGTAGGGATGATGTTCAAAATCCCATTTATTATGTCATCAATATAAGTGAAGTCCCTACTCATCTTGCCATGGTTGAATACTTTAATAGGTTTATTGTTTAAAATGGCATTGGTAAACAGAAAATAAGCCATATCCGGGCGCCCCCAGGGGCCGTAGACCGTGAAAAAACGAAGACCTGTAGTGGGTATGCCAAATAAATGACTGTAGGTGTGGGCCATTAATTCATTGCTCTTTTTAGTGGCCGCATATAATGAAACAGGATGGTCTACATTATCCTCTGTTGAAAATGGGATTTTTCTATTTAATCCATATACACTTGAACTACTGGCATATACCAAATGCTTGACAGGATAATTGCGACAGCATTCCAGAAGATTTGAGAAGCCTATGATATTACTATTAATGTAGGCTTTAGGGTTTTTGATGCTGTAACGGACGCCTGCCTGTGCTGCCAGATGACAAACTACATCAAACTCTTCTTGTCGGAAAATTTTGTCCAGCGCCTGATGATCTTCTAGTCTTACCTGGATAAACCGATAATTGGGATGGCGTTCACTTGTCACCATTTCTTTATAGGCTACAAAACGTCTGTTGATGCCAGCATTTTCTAATCGGTCAATTTTAAGACTCACATCATAATAGTTGTTAATGCTGTCCAGGCCTACTACTTCATGTCCTTCTATTAGCAAGCGGTTGACTAAATGGTAGCCAATGAATCCTGCTGTTCCGGTGACGAGTATTTTCATTTATTATTTTATACAGTCTGAAGACTGTTTTCCGGACACCGTAAACGGTATAGTCCAGTTTTATTGAATTAAATTAATAAGATATTGCCCATAACCACTCTTCATCAGTGGTTCTGCTATTTCTTCCAGTTTATCAGAGCTGATGAATCCTTTTCTGTAAGCAGTGGCTTCCGGGCAACCAATCTTTATTCCTTGTCGATTTTCGATGGCCTGAATAAACTGAGAAGCTTGCATTAAAGAATCAATTGTACCGGTATCCAGCCAGGCCGTTCCTCGTTCTAATACTCCTACTTTTAGCTTTCCTGCTTCTAGATAATGTTTGTTTACATCTGTAATTTCGAGTTCTCCTCTGGCAGATGGTTTTATGGATTTAGCGACATCCACCACACTATTGTCATAGAAATAGAGTCCTGGTACTGCATATTTTGACTTAGGTTTTGGAGGCTTTTCTTCAATGGAAATGGCGTTTAGATCTTTATCAAATTCAACTACACCATATCTATGCGGATCAGAAACCTCGTAGGCAAAGATTACTCCTCCCAAAGGATTATTGTTCTCCAAAAGGGTTTGTTCTAGGCCTGCCCCATAAAAGATATTATCCCCCAGAATCAGTGCAGCTTTTTCTGTCCCCAGAAAATGTTCCCCCAAAATAAAAGCCTGTGCAAGGCCATCAGGTGAAGGCTGTTCTATATAATCGAATTCACAGCCCCATTGACTACCATCTTTAAGGAGTTCTTTAAACTTAGGTAAATCTCTAGGACTGGATATGATAAGGATTTCCCGGATATTTGCCATCATCAAAATAGATAATGGATAATAAATCATCGGCTTATCATAGACTGGCATTAATTGTTTACTAACTGCTAATGTCAGTGGGAACAGCCTTGTTCCTAGTCCACCCGCTAATATGATTCCTTTCATCTACTTTGTAATTATTGAAATACTCAATACCTGATACCCATTACTCGATACTATCAAAAAGGCATACGGCTTCGCCTCTGAAAAGTCGCAAGCCTTTTCACCATACTTAAACCGGCCTTGAAAAATAGACGTCAACGTTTAGTCTAAATCTATTGTTTTGGGTATAATCCAGCCATTATACAAATGGCTTTAAAATCAAATAGTTATATTCTTTTTTCTTGATAAAAAAGAATCAAAAAATCAAGACTGTATTCAAATCTTAGCGCTATTTCAATATCTAAAAGGCTAAAATGAATAAACTCGTCTCCTTTGTCGACTCAAACAGTATTCATTTTTTAATCCCTTTTAGCCATCGAAATAGCTAATTTGAATAATGTCAAAACTCCTCAGCATTTATAGAGCAAAGCTTCCTAAAAAAAGGGCTTTGTACTATTATTTTTTTGTTTTTCTCAACATTTTAGGATCCACCTGCATATATAGGCTATAGCCTAATCGTTCCAGGGCGATCACAAAATTTTTATTACTTCTTTGTTCCAAAAGCTGGCCTTTCAATCCTACCAAACGGCCGGAGATGATTTCTACCCAGTCTCCCGTTTCAAGCTTATTGCCCTGAACCAATTCCATGTCAACCTGTTCTCCCACAACCTGTCTGAGTATGTTGATCTCATGTTCAGGAATAGAAATCAGGTTTTTAGAAATTTTTACAAAGTTCACAACATCAGAAGTCTCCAATACTGGAACATATTGGTCTTTGATAATTTTCACAAAGACATAGCAGCTGATTAATGGCAGCTCTAGATGTTTTATTTTTCTAGTGTAATAGCGTGTTACTTTCTGTAATGGCAAAAAGCAGTGAATGCCTTTATCTGTCAACTGTTTATGAACGATCTTTTCTCGTTTATATTTGGTATAAACGGCAAACCATCTTTCTTCGTGTTTATCTAAGTGATTTTCTTGTGCTATCGCCTTTGTATTCATAATTTTGGTTTTTGAGATATATAAAAACTAAGGCTTATAATCTCCAATAGAGCATGCCATTTTCATTTTGGGGTCTTTCATAAATACCTTTGATGTCCATCAATAATGGCTCCTCTTTCATAATGGATTTGTAATAATCAAAATCGAGCTTCAAGTATTCATTATGGCTAACCGCAATTATTACAGCATCATAGTCATTAGAGGGATTATCAATTAAGGTCAAGCCATATTCATGGGCAACTTCGTTGGGAGAAGCATGAGGGTCCACAACGTGTACATTAATTGAATACTGCATTAATTCTCTTATGAGGTCTGCGACTTTAGAGTTGCGAATATCGGATACATTTTCTTTAAAGGTGATTCCCATGACCAGGATTTTGGCATCGCCTGGGCTTTTTTCCCTTTGTATGAGAATTTGGACCAATTTTTTTGCGATAAAAGAGGGCATGCTGTCGTTAATTCGCCTACCACTTAATATCACCTGAGGATCATAACCAATTTGCTTGGATTTATGTAGCAAATAATAAGGATCTACACTAATACAATGCCCGCCTACCAATCCAGGATAAAATTTCAAAAAATTCCATTTGGTGCTGGCTGCTGCTAAGACCTCACGAGTATCTATATTCAGTTTGTCAAAAATGATGGATAATTCATTCATTAGGGAGATATTCAAATCCCTTTGTGTATTTTCGATAACTTTGGCAGCTTCCGCTACTTTAATGGAAGAGGCTTTATGGATACCCGCAGTTATGACACTTCCGTATACTTTTGCAATTACATCTAGGGCTTCCTCATCACTACCGGATACAACTTTGACGATTGTGGCCAGCGTTTTGACCTTATCTCCCGGGACAATTCGTTCGGGTGAATAGCCAATTTTGAAGTCCCGACCTACCTTTAAGCCAGATTTTTCTTCCAGAATAGGTAAACAATCTTCCTCTGTACAACCTGGATAAACGGTTGATTCATAAACTACATAATCACCCCGTTTTAGGTATGTTCCAATTGTTTGGGAAGCCTTAAAAACAGGTGTTAGGTTAGGTACTTTGTGCTCATCTACTGGTGTTGGAACGGCCACAATATGAAAGTGGGCCTGAGCAAGATCTGTTGGATCAGAAGTAAATAAAATATCTTTATTTTCAAAGGCAGATGATTCTAATTCATTGGAAGGGTCGATATTCTTTTTCATCAATTCGACTCTTTCAATATTGATATCAAAGCCAATAACGCTAAACTTTTTAGCCAATTCCAAAGCTAAAGGCAAGCCAACATATCCTAATCCGGTAACGGAAATTTTCTTCTTTTTTTCGAGTAGATCTTGGTACACTTTCAATGTTTTTTATTTGAAAAATCCTTTTACAGTATCTGTAATATAATTCAGCATTTCGTCTGTTAACTCAGTATGCATGGGCAAAGAAATTACCGTTTTGCATAAATAATCGGTAACTGGTAATTTTTCTATTCCTTTAGAGGATTCCTTATAGGCTTCCTGCTCATAGAGAGGAACAGGGTAATAAATCATGGAGGGAATTCCATTTTCTTTTAGATATGCTTGAAGAGCATCTCTATCACCTTCTTTAACCACCAATGTGTATTGATGAAAAACATGGCTTGAAAAGCCACTTCTCAATGGTGTTTGTAGTTGAGGAGTCTCAGCAAAAGCCTGATCATAAAAATCTGCTGCCTTTCGTCGAGCTGCAGCAAATTCATCCAAATGTTTAAGCTTAATATTCAGAATCGCAGCCTGGATAGAATCCAATCTGGAATTAACACCCACATATTTATGATAGTATCTTTTGTTCTGGCCATGATTAGCTACCATTCTGATCATATTAGCTAATTCATCATCATTAGTTGAAATAGCTCCTGCATCCCCATATGCACCGAGATTTTTGGATGGATAAAAGGAAGTACATCCTATATGTCCAATTGTCCCCGTTTTTTGATTAGTTCCTTCACTAGTTTTATAGTCAGCTCCTATTGCCTGAGCATTATCCTCTACTACAAATAAATTGTGTTTTCGGGCTAAACTCATAATCGGTTCCATATCGCAACTTTGACCAAAAAGGTGAACAGGAACAATGGCTTTTGTTTTCGAAGTTATGGCTGGTTCAATAAGCTCTGAAGTGACGTTGAATGATTTAGGATCAACATCTACCATGACAGGTTTTAACTGAAGCAATGCGATAACTTCAGCTGTTGCTACATAGGTAAAAGCGGGAACAATCACTTCATCGCCTGGTTGTAATCCAAGAGCCATTAACGCGATTTGAAGGGCATCTGTTCCATTTGCACAGGGAATAACATGCTTAGCATCTAAATAACTCTCCATAGATGCTTGGAAAGCTTTTACTGCAGGACCATTAATATAAGCTGTAGAACCTAGGACCTCTAAAACAGCGGCATCAATTTCCTTTTGAAACCTTAAATATTGTGTTTTGAGGTCTACCATTTGTATATTCTGCATTCCCTTAGATTTTTTATGCGGGCTTAATGTATTCATGAATATGTTTTATTGCTTTTTCGGTAATGGTTTCTCCAATGGCTAAAGAAGAGGTAGCAGCTGGAGACGGAGCATTACACACATTAATCATTCTTTTTTGCTCTAAAATGACATAATCATCTACCAATTCACCATCCGGAGCACAAGCCATAGCCCTCACCCCGGATCCTCCTCTTTTCAGATCATCCATACCAACCTCAGGAATTAAATGTTGCAAAGCTGATACGAAAGCCTTTTTAGAATAAGACCTATATAATTCATCTAAGCCTTGTCTCCAATATTTATAGGCTAAGCGATGGAAACCACTATATGATAAAACTTCAGTTAGTTCTTTTAAATTAAAATCCCAACGGCTATATCCTTCTCTACTAAAGGCCAAAACAGCATTAGGTCCAGCCTCTATCCCTCCTTCAATCATTCGGGTATAGTGAACCCCTAGAAAAGGGAAATTAGGATTCGGAACTGGGTAAATCAGGTTATTCACCAAATTTTGTTTTTCTTCTGCTAACTCATAGTATTCGCCTCTAAACGGTAGGATTTTAATCTTATTATCAGGCATTGTCATTTTGGCAATCTTGTCTGAGTATAAACCTGCACAATTTATCACCAATTTAGCACGGATCTCTTTGTTATTAGTTACAACAATAACTTCTCCCTGATTAGATTTAATATCAATGACCTTATGGCCTAATAAAATATTCTGACCTTTGTCAAGAATATTTTTTTTATAGGCATTGGCTACTGATTTATAATTAATAATACCAGCTTGAGGTACCCAAATGGATTCTATTGCATTAACATGGGGTTCGATTTCCAGGGTTTCATCTTTAGAAATTTTTCGAATACCCTCTAAACCATTGGCCAGGCCATGTTTTAAAATCTTGTCTAAAGCAGGTTTTTCTTCTTCTTTTGTAGCAACAATAACTTTACCGCAAATTTCATTTGGAATATCATTTTGCTCACAAAAGGGAAGCAGTAATTCATAACCTCTGCGACAATTTAAAGCCTTCAGGCTACCCGGTTTATAATAGATTCCTGAGTGAATAACCCCACTATTATGTCCTGTTTGATGCTGAGCAACCTCCAATTCTTTATCCAATATGATCACCCTGATATCATTTTGCTTTTCAAGCAATTGATAAGCTGTTGCTAATCCTACAATTCCGGCCCCTATGATGCAAACATCTGCCTCCATATTATATGACTATGTTTTTGACCAAAGTAACAATGGATCTGGCTCAAACATGGATTTGTCCAAATCGTCAAATTCTTCATTATTATAGATCAAATACCTGATTTTTCGATTAATAATATCCTCTGCCTTACTTATTAAATTCAAGAGGTATCCTCTATCTATATCACCAATAAAAATTAAATCTATGATAGAGCTATCTATCCCTCTAGAAAAGTCACCAGTAACCAATACCTGCTCTATATCTCCTAATCTGTTGATTACATTTTCAATAATGCTATCCAAACCAACATGTTTGAGTAGAATATTGTGTAATTCATTAAATAAAGGATGGTTGGTATTGGCCTGAAAGATTTTTTTATTGCCAATCAATTTGGATGTCAACATACCTGCCTTTTCTAATCGGTTGAGCTCAACTCGGATTGCATTGGAAGAATCCCCAAATTCGCTTTCCAGGCTGCGAAGATAGGCAGTAGTACTACTATTGAGGAAAAACTTCAGTAGTAACTTAATTCTAGTTTTTGAGGATATGATTGCTTCTATCATTTGAGTAAAAAAATTACTCAATTTTAAAATAACATTTTAACTGTCAGGACTTAACCTATTGGTAGTTCCTGTAAAAAAAACAGCTAAAAATGAGTTTTTGGAATAAAAAATTGAATAAAAACTTCAATTTAAGCAGCCCAAAGGTAAAACTCCCATGGATATTTGCAAAATTTTCTCAAAAGATTGACAAAAAATTTTACCTAAAGTTAAGCAGGTATATTTGTTTATTTCGAATTATTAAACTTAATATATCCACTCAAATAGATAATGTTCTTCATATTCAATGCCTTGGGTATTAAGAATTGCTACATATTCATTTTTAAAAGATGTGTTTTTGTGATGAAATTCTTGATTTTCGATATACCTTCTCAATTGAGGAATGCGCGAATGGTCTACTGAAAAGGCACCGTACCCTCTTTGCCATGCAAATTTATGAGGTAGTATACCTTGTTGGTTTAACCACCTGGAAGAATTGGCCTTTATTTGACACATAAGGACAGATATATTTGCAGAAGGCTTTATTCGGAAAAGAAGGTGAATATGGTCAGGCATTCCGTTAATTTTTAAAGGGACCTGGCCTTCATTCCTGATTATGCCCCCTATGTATTGATATAAACCTTGGGATATCGATTTTGGTATTATAGCTTGACGGTATTTAACTGCAAATACGGCATGGATGTAAATTTGTGTGTAGGTGTTAGCCATGATGTTTTTTGGTTTATGATGATTGTTTCTTGTGTCGCCGCTATGCGGCTGTATGTGATGATCTTTTAGGCCTTTGGCTTGCGCCAAAGGTTTGAGTATTTCGCCGTTACACGGCTTTATTATTTGGGGTAACCTTCATTTTACTCTCTCTAATCATATGCTAATACCTATCTTAGAGTATGCAGTGTTTGCAAACAAAGTCAAGTATCAAAAGCTGGCTTAGGCGTAGTAACAAATTTCTTTATATCAAGTCCATGTATCCAAAGCAAAGGAAAGGCAGTGTCATGACCATGCTTGGAGGTATGCTTTTTCATAAGGCGATGTCAAGCTTCAAAACCTTGTGGTAGCTTTATAGTGATCTCCTAAGTCGCATCGCGGCTAAGGAGTATAACGTAGGGCGTCAGCCCTACGCCGGAGGAAACATAAAGATAAAAGCCGCATCGCGGCGACACTACTGCTTCAAAAACCTTCGAACTATCCTTTCTTGTCTGGTTTGTAAAATCATAAGATAAAACCCTGGATTTAAGTCACCAACCTCTATATGATGCCTACTCTCGAAATCCTTAAATGGAGCCTGAATTAAACTATTACCATTCATGTCATTAATAGAAATGAAACCCTTGGTAATATCCTGTGCCCCTGAACGGATATATAATTTATTCTGAACAATGGTTGGATAGATCTCTAAATCGAAGGAAGGCAAGAAGTCAATGGCTATTACCTCAGAATAAACTTCTGTTCCATCGAAATCTACCTGGCGCAGCCGATAATAATTGATACCAGAGGCAGGAAAAGCATCGATTAATGTATATTCCTTTCTCTTTTGACTATTACCCTGGCCTGAAACCCGATCTATCTCCTCAAAGTCATTATAACTGGTTTTTCGTTCAACAATGAAATGAGCATTATTCTGTTCGGAGGCTGTAGCCCAGGAAAGCCAAATCTTATCTCCTTTGATTTGCCCCGACCAATTTATTAAGGATACAGGAAGAAGTACTGATCCCATAATAATTACATTATCAATACGCATGCTAGCTGCCTGTGCTGCAATATTTTGTCGGTATGGGTATATCCTGAATGTTATGGTACCGCCAGGAGCACTTTGAGCATTAAAACTATAAGATTGATTCCTACAGGAGCTTATTGAATTAGAGCCCGAACCCAAATAATGGCTGTTAGAACCAAAACCGTCTATGCTATAATACACATCAAATCTTCTTGCTCCATTTACTGAGGAAATATTAGAATTAAAAGAAAAACCACTTACAATCAAATCATATCCGTTACGAGCTGTAGCCTCAAATTCCAAAAAACTTCCACTCTGGCTATAATCACTGATAGGCCAAAAATTTGTTGACCAGCTTTCAGCCCCCGAACATTCGTCAGGACTTCCATTATTATTGCCACCACTGATAGAGGCTTTTGCAGTACTTACTTTCCAGGAGTGTGAAGATGCTGAAATAGGAGTGGAGGGAACAGCAGAGGAAATGTTTTCAAATGTCCAGTTTGCTATGCTCTGCGAGGTTAATCCCAGGCAAAAAAAGGCCTGGAAAAAGAATATACTTATCTTTTTCATTTTTGGTTCTTGGAGTTCTCGCTAATATCGGTTGGAAAGCTAGGATATGTAAATTGCACCACACATCAAATGGTAGAACAATTGAATTCAATGTATAAGTTTTTAAATAAATAATCAAACTTTGGAGGGGAAAAAAGGGTAGGTGAGCGTACCTTATATTTATATTAGATTAGAGTATAAGAATGTGATGTTTTCACGGATTCACGGATTCACGGATTCACGAACCCGTGAATCCGTATAAACTTTAGGCTTCATAGTTTAATACCGACATCAACCACCTTTCAGCTTCTCCACTACTCATTCCTTTTCTTTTAGCATAATCCTCCACTTGATCTTTACTAATTTGGCCCAGGCCAAAATATTTAGCATCAGGATGGGCAAAATACCAGCCGCTAACTGCTGCTGTGGGATACATAGCAAAGTTTTCGGTAAGAGTAATTCCAGTATTTGCTTCTACATCAAGGAGATTCCAAAGAGTAGCTTTTTCAGTATGCTCAGGACAGGCAGGATAGCCGGGTGCAGGTCGGATGCCTCTATATCTTTCTGCTATTAATTCTTCGTTGGTAAAACTCTCTTGGGCTCCATAACCCCAAATTTCTTTACGCACCCGCTCATGCATACATTCAGCAAGGGCTTCGGCCAATCGATCAGCAAGGGCTTTTAACATGATCGCCTGGTAATCATCATGCTGCTCTTCGAAGTGTTTTATCCATTTTTCAATGCCTATGCCTGCGGTCACGGCAAAAGCACCAATATAATCCTCTTGTCCTGAATTTTTAGGTGCGATAAAATCAGTTAAGCAGTAATTAGGCTGACCCGGTGCTTTTTGTCTTTGCTGGCGCAAATTATGGAGAACGGCCTTGATAGCAGTACGCTCTTCATTATCATAAACCTCAATGTCATCGTCGTGAACACTATTAGCAGGGAAGATTCCAATAACTGCTCTTGCTTCCAGCCAGCCTTCATCGATAATCCTTCTAAGCATGCTTCGAGCATCATTATACAATTTCTGTGCTTCTTCACCCACTACCTTATCCTCTAAAATGGCAGGAAATTTACCTGCTAACTGCCAACTTGAAAAGAAAGGCGACCAATCAATATATTCAGTTAACTCTTCAATAGAATATTGATTAAAGACCTTAATCCCTGTAAAATTTGGCTTGGAAACTTCAAAAGTACTTGGTTGAAATCGATTTTGACGAGCCTGATCCAGGCTTATGTATTTTTTTCGTGCCTGCCTTCCCGCTCGTGCCTCCCTTACCCTGGCTAGTTCCGCTTTTACATCAAGAATATAATTACTTCGGGCATCTTCATTTTCGGAAAGTAAAGAACTGGCAACGGCAACGGCTTTTGATGCATCCAAAACATGGACGATAGGACCTGAATATTGGGGCTCTATTTTGACAGCAGTATGTGTCTTCGAAGTGGTAGCTCCGCCTATTAATAAAGGCATGGTGAATCCTTGTCGCTCCATTTCTTTGGCTACCCCCACCATTTCATCAAGAGATGGAGTAATCAATCCACTAAGACCAATGATGTCTACTTGATTGGCAATTGCCTCCTTCAAAATCTTAGCAGTTGGGACCATTACCCCCAAATCTATTATCTCATAATTATTACAACCGAGGACAACTCCTACAATATTTTTTCCAATATCGTGGACATCTCCTTTAACAGTAGCCAATAGTATTTTTCCTTTAGCTGCTCCACCAGATGCTTCCTTTTCTTTTTCAATAAATGGAGTAAGGTATGCAACTGCTTTTTTCATTACCCGAGCACTTTTTACGACCTGAGGCAGAAACATTTTGCCTGATCCAAAAAGGTCCCCAACTACATTCATGCCGTCCATTAATGGCCCTTCAATGACGTTTATGGGTGTAGGGTAGTTTTGTCGGGCTTCTTCGGTGTCCGCTTCTATAAACTCGGTAATCCCCTTGACAAGGGCATGTGATAATCTTTTCTCTACCGGGGCTTCTCTCCAGGAAAGGTCCTTTTTTAACTCTCGACCGCCATCTCCTTTTACCTGCTCAGCATATTCAGTAAGCCGGTCTGTAGCATCAGGACGACGATTGAATAAAACGTCCTCTACACGCTCCAGCAAATCTTTGGGTATTTCTTCATATACTTCAACCATCCCTGCATTCACGATTCCCATATCCATCCCCGCATTGATAGCATGATAAAGAAAGGCAGAATGCATGGCTTCCCGAACTACATTATTCCCTCTGAAAGAAAAAGAAATATTACTAACACCTCCGCTAATCTTAGCTCCAGGGCATTGCTCTTTTATTTGCCTGGTGGCTTCAATAAAATTAATGGCATATTCATTATGTTCCTCAATACCTGTAGCCACTGCAAAAATATTGGGGTCAAAAATGATGTCTTGTGGTTTGAAACTTAATTCCTTAGTAAGTATATCATAGGCCCTTTTGCAAATATTGACCTTTCGTTCGATGGTTTCTGCTTGCCCCGTTTCATCAAAAGCCATGACAATTACTGCAGCTCCATAACGACGAACGATTTTGGCCTGGCGCTTAAATTCTTCTTCCCCTTCTTTTAAGGAAATCGAATTTACAATACATTTTCCTTGCACACATTTCAGGCCTGCTTCGATGACATTAAACTTGGAAGAGTCTATCATTACAGGAAGCTTGGCAATATCTGGTTCTGACATAACCAGGTTTAAGAAATGTTGCATGGCATGTTCAGAATCCAATAGACCTTCATCCATATTAACATCTATGATCTGAGCTCCTCCTTCTACCTGATGCTGAGCTACAGAAAGAGCTTCCTGGTAATCTCCGGATTTGATCAAACGGGCAAATTTTCGAGATCCTGTGACATTGGTACGCTCTCCAACATTTACAAAATTAGTTTCTGGCCTGATGATGAGAGGTTCCATACCGCTAAGCATGGTAAAATTGGGGACTTCTGGTATTCTTCGAGGAGGAATACCTATTACTCCCTGAGCCATTGCTCGAATATGATCCGGTGTTGTACCACAGCATCCTCCAATCAAATTGACCAATCCGCTTTGAGCAAATTCTCGTATGAAAGCTTCCATTTCCTCTGCAGTCTGATCATATTCACCAAATTCATTTGGAAGTCCTGCATTTGGGTATGCACTTACATTACAATCTGCTACTCTGGCCAGGGCCTCAAGGTGGGGGCGCATTTCTTTAGCTCCCAGAGCGCAATTAAAACCCACACTTAATAAAGGCATATGAGAAATGGAAATCCAGAAGGCCTCTGCTGTTTGCCCAGACAAGGTTCTGCCACTTGCATCTGTAATGGTACCGGAAATCATGATGGGCAACTCTTCTCCTTTTTCTTCGAATAATTGATCGATAGCATAAAGGGCAGCTTTGGCATTAAGGGTATCAAAAATAGTTTCTACAAGTAATATATCTGCTCCTCCTTCCATTAAGCCCTTGGCCTGAATGTAATAGGCCTCCTTCAAATCATCAAAACTTACATTTCGACTTCCAGGATCATTAATATCGGGAGAAATAGAAGCTGAACGGGTAGTCGGACCAAGGGCACCTGCCACATATCTTGGTTTGTCTGGTGTCATTTGAGTGTAAGCATCAGCTGCCTTTCGAGCTACCTTTGCAGCTTCCAAATTAATCTCATAAGCATATTCCTCCATTTCATAATCTGCTTGAGAGATCCCATTACCACTGAATGTATTGGTTTCTATGATATCTGCACCTGCATCGAGGTATGCTTTATGAATAGCCTCTATAATATCCGGTTGGGTTATGGATAGAATGTCATTATTTCCCTGAATATCTCTGTGAAAATCAGCAAATCGCTCCCCTCTGTATCCTTGTTCATCTAATCTGTATTGCTGGATCATGGTACCCATTGCACCATCAATAACGAGAATCCTTTCCTGTAGCTGTGTTTGAATATTTCTTTTCATTACCTCTAGACTGTTTATTGTAAATCAAGCACTTTTTGGAATGCAAAGTTATTAAGTTCTAACAAAAAAGACTGGAAAAAGTCGAAAGGTCAATTGGACTTTTATTTTTTTTAAAAATATGGATAAGTACTCCTGCAAAAATCCTCTCTACCCAATGGGCGTCAAATGTTAAATTCAACTGTTTTAATCACTTAATTTATAAAAAGAGGGAAAAATTGGGACTATTGAAATTATTCGAAAAATGCCTGGAACAACAAATTTAAAACTTTTGGACAAAATAATTTATATAAAAAATTTGGCGAAACCTATTTTTCTGGTTTTTAGGAACTATTGGATATATGAACCTATTTACAAGTGTCGTTTTTTAATCATCAAATGTTTTTTGATATTGCTGCATTATTCGCGAAAACGTTTTGTTACAATTATGGAAAAAGAATCAAGACTAAGAAGTGTTTTGAAGGCCATCTCCTGGAGGTGTATTGCAACAATGACTACTTTTACACTGGCCTATGTCATTTTTTCTGGCTCTGGTTGTGAAGGAGCTTTAGAGAAATCCACTCTGGTTGCGGGTTTAGAGTTAGTTATTAAATTATTCATCTATTATTTTCACGAACGAATGTGGCAGGCCATTCCTAGAGGAACCATCCGGAAAACTTTTCATTATCGGAAAGCAAAATAATATGTACTTTTGCACTCCAAAAACTATTTCCATTGGCTGAAAATATCCATCCCATCTTTGATGAGTTGATCTCTCGAGAGAAAAGAGAGGCGCATTTACAACAAAAAAGTAAAGCACTTTGGTTTACGGGCTTATCAGGTTCTGGTAAGAGCACGATAGCTAAAAACCTGGAATATTACCTGTTTGAAAAAGGATTTTTTGCCCAGGTACTAGATGGTGATAATATTCGTTCAGGAATTAATAATAACCTGGGATTTAGCGATGCAGACAGGCAGGAAAATATCCGGCGAATTGCCGAGGTAACTCGTCTTTATTTGCATTCTGGAATAATCACCCTCAATTCTTTTATCAGCCCTACTCAAGCCATCCGGAAAATGGCCAGAGATATTATTGGGCCTGAAGATTTTATTGAAATATACGTCAATGCACCACTGGAAGTTTGTGAGCAACGGGATGTTAAAGGCCTGTATAAAAAAGCAAGAAGTGGGGCTATTAAGGGCTTTACAGGTATTGATGCGCCATATGAAGCACCGGTGAACCCCGATTTAGAAATAAAAACCGATAAACTAAATATTGAGGAAGCTGTAAAAAAGGTGTTTGACCTTGTCCAGCCCTATATCACTCAATAAGAAACATTGAATAATGAACTATCAAATTAATCATCTTAAGGAACTTGAAGCAGAATCAATCTTTATACTCCGAGAAGTAGCTGCACAATTTGAAAATCCTGTATTGATGTTTTCAGGAGGGAAAGATTCGATTTTGATGACCCACCTTGCTGTTAAAGCATTTTATCCGGCAAAAATTCCTTTCCCACTTTTACATATAGATACCGGCCATAATTTTCCGGAGACTCTCCAGTTTCGTGATGATCTGGTGAAAAAAATAGGTGCCAGACTCATTGTAGGATCTGTTGAAGAAGCCATTAAAAAAGGAATGGTAACTGAGGAAAAAGGATTTAATGCCAGCCGAAATGCTCTTCAAACAGCTGTATTATTAGATGAATTGGAAAAAGGAAGATTCGATGCTGCTCTGGGAGGTGCTCGCCGAGATGAAGAAAAAGCCAGAGCCAAAGAGCGCTTTTTTTCGCATCGTGACGAATTTGGTCAATGGGACCCCAAAAATCAACGCCCTGAATTGTGGAATTTATTTAATGGGAAAAAACATATGGGAGAACACTTCCGGGTATTTCCTATAAGTAATTGGACAGAACTGGATGTTTGGCAGTACCTGGCCATGGAAAAAGTGCCACTTCCTTCCCTCTATTTCGCTCACAAAAGAGAGGTACTCCTAAGAGATGGACTCTTCCTTGCCGATTGTGATTATATCCTGAAAAGACCAGAAGAACAAGTTGTAGAAATGACGGTTCGTTGTCGTACTATTGGAGATATGACCTGTACCGGAGTATGGCCATCAAAGGCTTCGAATATTGAAGATATTATTAATGAAGTGGCCACTACCCGAGTTACAGAAAGAGGCGGTCGGGCTGATGATAAACGATCCGAAACAGCTATGGAAGACCGGAAAAAGCATGGATATTTTTAAGGGGGAAGGCCGAAGGCGGAAGGGGGAAACTGGAAGGTGGAAAAGGAGAATTTAGAATTTTTCAACATTTAACAAAAAACTTCAATGACTCAGCATACAGAATTATTACGTTTTACCACAGCCGGAAGTGTAGATGATGGAAAAAGTACACTCATTGGCAGGTTATTATATGATAGTAAAGCCATTTTTGAAGATCAGTTGGAGGCTGTTAGAGCCAGCTCAGAAAAAAGAGGAGAAAAAGAGGTTAATCTGGCTTTACTAACTGATGGATTGAAAGCAGAGCGAGAACAAGGCATTACCATTGATGTAGCCTATCGATATTTTGCTACTCCAAAACGAAAATTTATCATAGCCGATACTCCTGGTCATATCCAATACACCAGAAATATGGTTACTGGAGCCTCTACAGCCAATGTAGCTCTAATTTTAATTGATGCCCGAAAAGGTGTTTTGGAACAAACCAGGCGTCATGCCTTTATTGCTTCCTTATTACAAATTCCACACCTGGTGGTTTGTATTAATAAAATGGATTTAGTGGATTATGATCAGGATCGTTATGAAGAAATCAAAGAAGAATTTGCTGGGTTTTCCCATAAATTGGATGTAAAAGATGTTCATTTTATTCCCATTTCAGCATTAAAAGGAGATAATGTTGTTGATCGATCGGAAAAAATGTCCTGGTATGACGGCACTACTTTGCTGTATTACCTGGAAAATGTACACATAGGCAGTGACCATAATTTTATAGACATGAGATTCCCGGTTCAGTTTGTCATTCGCCCAAATACTGATGAATTTCATGACTATAGAGGATATGCTGGGCGTATGGCAGGAGGAGTCTTAAAAAAAGATGACAAGGTGATGTTGTTGCCTTCCGGGTTTACTAGCACTGTTCAAAAAATCGATGCTTATGATGGAGAACTGGAAGAAGCCTATGCACCAATGTCTGTGACTGTATTATTAAAGGATGATTTAGATCTCAGCAGGGGAGATATGATTGTACGGGAAAATAATGTCCCCACTGTAGGGCAGGATCTTGAAATTATGGTATGCTGGTTTAGTAATAAGCCATTACAAGCAAGAGGGAAGTATACGATTATGCATACAACTCAGGAAGTACGCTGTATCGTGAAGCAAATCCGATATAAATTAAATATAAATACCTTACATCGGGATGAAGAAGATTTAACCATTGGGATGAATGATATTTCCCGGGTAGTCATTCGCACAACCAAGCCTCTATATTATGATAGTTATCGTAAAAACAGAATTACGGGAAGTGTGATCTTTATTGATGAAGGTACCAATGAGACTATTGGAGCAGGAATGATTATTTAAATAAAAAATGCTGGCCTCAGGCCAGCATTTTTTATGATGGTATTTATTTTTCTGATCCTACTTCCAAATCAGATTCAGAATAATAAATGATTTCTCTTTTAGTGATAATTTGGGGGATTTCATTTTTGAATTCTATTTTTTGAATCCAATTTCGGGAAGAATCATATTCATAAGTTTCTTTATTTCTGTAAAAATCTTTGGGACGGTGTACAATCTCCTCAATAATTAATCCGTCCTCATTGTATTTTTTCAGGGTTTCTTTATTGATCATGCCATACATGTCATATTCTACTGAGCGGATCAAATTCCCTTCATTGTCATAAAAATTATCAGTATGATTTCTTGTACCATACCTGGAAAGATATTCCTGCTTAACAATTTTTCCAAGATCATTATAAATATAGGTCAGTCTTTCTTTCCAGTAATATTCTTTTTCGGTATAAAAATCTATTTGAATAGGCCTGTTGAGACTATCGTATTCTATGGTCTTTTTTAAAGCAAGCCCATTGTGGTTAAAAACGCGAGATTCAAACTCTTTTAACTCGGCATCAAGTTTAAGCGTCCTTTTTTCAATTAGACTGGCATCAGCACTATAATGCCCATATTCTATCCTGTTTTTATGCTTGTCATAAACATTGATTACCTTGGAAACCAGTGCTCCTTCATTATTGTATTCACTACTTTCAATCCAATTATTATTATTGTCATACTCAAATTTGGTGGTATTGATAAGCTGTCCGAGGTTATCGAGATAATATCTTTCAATTAGATTTTGATTGTCATCATATAACTTGGTGGTTTCCTTTGTTATGCTGTTTTTTGAATCATAATCGAATATTTTGACATTTTTATTATTAACGTCATAACTCCAGGTGACTCTTCCCGTTACCTTAAAACCTTTGTTGGCGTATTGCGTTTCTTCCAAAACAAAGCCTTGCGGATCATAAACTCGGTAATAATGAGTAGGGCCTTTGGTTTTCGATCCTATTTCAATTTCCCCAAATTTTTCAACAGCAGTATATTGAAATTGCTTTACAGATTTTACTATCCCGTTTAATCCGTGATGCAAAGTAGATTCACTTATCCAGTGTGCTTGTGAGAAGAGCGAATGACTACAAAAAATTAAAAAAAGGAGAGATAGAAAATATAATTTGTTCATAGCAGTGTGTTTTAGGAGCCTTATTTGACCGTTTATTATAGTTTCCTTTCATTCGCTTTACGAAAAATATATGGCAAAAGTTTCACATTTAATATGGTTTTGAAATGAATCTGTTGGCCTCGATACATTATTGTAACAAAAAAGAAATCTAATCGTCTTCAGATAAAAATGAAACTTAACAGACATTTTTATCTGCTACTCTTGTTCGTCCTACAACTAAATTTCCTAGGAGCTCAAAACCCTAAAGCCAAGCAATGGAAGGAGGATTTGGATCACCTGGTCCGTTATTTTCCAGCCAATGACAGATCACTGGTGCCCACACAGGCCTATCTTTTTGATGAGGAAGGAATTCAACTACAATATTTTCAATTGGCCAATAAGTTGGATCTCTTTTTTAAGAAAGCAGATGAATTAAGAGAAGAAATTCCCAACCTGAAGGACAATGAAATAATTGTTCGAATGGCCAATTTGGTGGCCTTAGCTGATAATGCGCATTCCAGAGTTTATTTATTGCGAAACCGGACGGTTTTAAGTAGCCTGGCCATACGCACCTATTGGTTTGCCGACGGGCTTTATGTGATTAGGGCTTTAGAGTCAACCAAAGAAGCACTGGGGGCCAAAATAATAGCGATCAATGGTACAAAAGTGGAAGATTTAATAGAAAAAGTAGATGCCTTATATGGGGGTAATGATTCCTGGAAAAAATACAAAAGGATTTACTACCTCAATAGTCCGGATATATTGGAAGGCCTGGGCATTATTGAAAATACTGATGAAGTAGAATTGACTTTGCGTTCTTCAGACGGAAAAGAGTTTAGGATGAAAATTCCGGCCTTGCCCTTAGTGAAAAATAAAACTCCGAGAGAGGTAAATCGGGATCTTTCTCCATTTCACCAACAGGAGGAACAAAACTGGCTCAACATTTTGCCAAAAACTAAAGAAGATCTGCCTCTTTTTCTTCATTTTCCCGAAAAAGCGTACTGGTATCAATATCAGGAAAAATCAGATATCCTCTACTTTCAACATAATCGTGTCCAAAATGAAAAGGAAAAGAATTTTGAGACCTTTGCGAATGAAATGATAGCAGAACTTAAACAACGAACACCTGGAAAATTTGTAATCGATTTGCGATTCAATACCGGAGGGGATCTAACCATTACCTTGCCTTATTGGAAAAAACTAGCAGAGCAGCTACCTTCTGAAACAAAAGTTTTTGTCTTAACTACCTATCACACCTTTTCTGCTGCTATTTCAAGTGTAGTACATTATCGTCGGCTATTAGATGCACAAATAATTGGCGAACCTGTTGGAGATGATCTCACCAATTGGTCGGAGGGAGGCCGGTTTTATTTGCCTAATTCTGGTTTGGAAATAAAATATGCTAATGGATTTCACGATATGACCTTTTTCCCAAGACCAGATTTAGGAAAAATAATGTCGGATCCGGAATTTAGAAAAAAATATGAGCAGAAAATTACCCAAACACAGGTATTGAGCTTGGATAAGGAGATAAAAATGTCCTTTCAAGATTATATGGAAAAGAAGGATGTTTTGTTGGAATACGTCAAGAATTTATAATTTAAATATGATCCAGCCGCCACGCGGCTGGATCATATTTTCCTAGCTGTAAAAAAGGCTGCCCTCAATGAAGAGGACAGCCCTTTTTTTATAAAGCAAAGGCGAAATATCAATTAGTTGATATTAGGATTCGCTCGGATTTCGATAATTGCAATTGGGAAGAAAGTTCCAGGATTCGTTACCGCATCACTGTTATTCAACCAGTATTCAGAAGGTTCGTCAAATCTGTAATGATCAGCCAATCTTCTTCCTTGAAGGAAAAAGTTTACTCGTCTGGCATGCTTTAACATATCCAATGCGTCTATTTGTCCGGCATAATCGCTTAAGCCGTCAAGTGCACGAACATTATTAATATTTTCAGTGAAGCCATCGTTGTCACCACCTGCTAATGCATGTTCTGCTAAAATTAAATACATCTCACGTGCACTAACAATGGTATAGTCTGGATATTGAATTGCTTGAGTAAATTCCCTAATGGCCGTATAAAGAGCAGGATCCGGAATATTATCAATAGGATCCATCAGAGATACACTCGTTTCAGGAGCCGTAACATCTTTAGGCTGTTTTCCTGCATCATTTAAAACCGCATAAGTTGCAGAAATTGTTATTTCATTACGGTCATTAGTTTCAGCACCAATATCCAAACCGGCCACTGTACCACCAGCTGCTGGATCAGTTTCTAGCTTATATTTGTAATCCCCGCTCATCATAGCCAGAGCAGCTGTAGCGGAAGAAGCTGCTTCAGCGCTGCTTACTAAAGGATCAGCAGTGTTTACTGGATTTACCTTTGACCAAATTCCATTATTAAACTGTGCACGAGCTCTCAATCCCATAAGAGCAATCTCAATATCATCGGAAATGTCCAATGCAAGAGCATTACTGATATAAGTTAAAGCAGTAGTGTACAAAGAATTCATATTAGCAGGTCCGACAGGTAAACCAGGTTCCAACTTGTTAGAAGTAAGTACAAAATCGTCATAAATATCTGCCAACATGATATACAGAGAGGATGTATATAAATAAGCTCTTCCTAATGCTTCCTCGTCACCATCCAGAAGTGTTCCTTCTGACCTGAAGGCTTCTCCTCGGCGGATTACTTCATCTCCCCACCATCTGGCTTCTGCCACATAAGGGAAAGCTCCGTCAGAGAATTCATTTAAGGGATCACCGATAAATCCAAAATTGAGCTGTTGGTAAGCATCACGAGAACCTACCCAGATCATTTCATCGGTAGAAGTATGATAAGATGCATAAATGTTACCATGTGCTCGTACAACTGTTGCTTCCAAACCATTCACCATAGGCCCAAAGGCACGAGCATCCTCAAGATCCTGCTCCAACAGGTTGTTGGGGTTATCTGCTTCTAAAAGATCATCACAATTGTATAAAGACAAACTTAGAAGCACAAGCAAAGCAAAGCTGCTTAACTTGATACCATATAATTTTATATTGTTTATCATTGTTAATATCGATTTTAAGTGAATAATTATAGCCCCACCTTAATGTTGAAAAGGATTTGGCGAGGAATTGGCCACCCAAAGGCTGCAATACCTTGACCAAAGTTTTGGTCATTGACATTTCCGCTTCCACGTCCTACGTATTGTATCTCGGGATCAACTCCTGAATACTTAGTAAATAAGGCTATGTTTCGACCGGAAATACCTATGGTTGCTGAACGGAAGCCCAACTTACCCAGTATACTACGTGGTAGAGAATAGTTAATACTTAATTCACGCCAACGTACGAAATCTCCTCTTTCGAAGGTATTTAAACCAGAAAATGGAGCCAGGGCGAGGGTTTCTTCAAGCCACTCTGTAAGGGCATCCAATCTAACTTCTCCTGAGTTTTGAGGGTTGAAACTAGCATCAACACCTCCGGTCTGATAATCTCTATTAACTCTTGCAGATCTTGGTAAATTCAGTCCAATAGATCCATTTGACTGACGGAAAGCATCCGTTAAATTATTGATCACATAATCTCCACCTCTGTATTCAAAAGTGGTATTTATGGAGAAGCGTTTCCACTTAAGGGTTCCACCAAAAGCACCCGTCCAGTCAGGCGTACTCTTACCTAGATAAGTGTCTAGAAAATCGCCATCGCCATCATCGTCTCTGATTAAAACACCACCTGTACCAAGTGTTCTGGGAAGACTAGCTCCACCTTCACTCGTAAGACCTGCCAGGTAGGTTATAAGAGCTTGTCTGCTATCCGGACGGCCATCACCATCAACGATATCAATAGGCAATTCAGTGGCTGGATCGTAATCTACAAATGCAGCACCAAAGTTAGCACCTGGAGGAGATCCTTCGATCAGGAAGTTACGGTAACGAGGATAAGATCCACCTACCTTAATCGGAGGAGCACCACCCAAATCGTCTACCATTTCCTGCAGATATGCACCGTTTACATAAAGATCAAGAGTAACATCCTTACTTCTGATCACTGTGGCATTGATTCCAATTTCCATACCATTGGCAGATAATTCTCCAATGTTAACCAGCTGAGAACCTCTAAAACCACCTGTTACAGGAAACTGGCGGGCAAAAAGAGCGTCCTCTACAACGCGATCCCAGTAAGTGAATTCAAAACCTGCACGATTATTGAAGAGTCCCATGGTAAACCCAGCTTCCCATTCTTTGGAAATCTCAGGGCTTAGATCTTCATTACCCAGGTTGTTGGGTGCAATACCAGGACCAGAACCAGAAGCCAAAGCCTGATAAGTAGTTAAGGCATCAAATGCACCTGGTTGTAACCCTGCCCATCCGTAAGATCCACGTAATTGTAAAGAGTTGATTGGTCCAAGATCTTTCCACCATTCTGTATCAGACAATACATAAGATAGCGAAACTTTTGGATAAAACTGAGCCTGGAAATTAGCACCGAAGGCTGAGTGTGCATCCAAACGACCTCCAACTGTAATAAAGAAGTTATCATTGAATCCAATTTGTTCCTGGAAAAATAATCCAGCATTGATTACTTCCGTGAATGTTTCCGTAACACTTTGAATAGAAGCAGCTCCTGCTACCTCAAAACCAGGACCGGGGAAGTTTTGTCCAACACCTGATTGTGTTAAGGTTTCTTGCTTGATAAGCTGTCCACCAAGTACTAAGTTAGAGCTAATTGCGCTGGTGAGCTGGTGATTTAAAGATGCTTTTAATTCTCCTGAAAGAGCGATGAAGTTCCTGTTACCATAAGCTCTCCGACCATCAACAGTGTTAGAAGAAAAGCCATCAATATTCCACCCGAAAGGACGTAAAGAGTTAGAGTTTACATTAGAATAGTCAATACCAAATACACCATCCAGTTTCAACCACTTGGCGGGATAATAATTTAACCCTATACTACCATTATAGTGTTTTACCTTATTACCATATGTTCTTTGAAGCGTCTCATTCACCGTTGCAAAGGCAATGGTACCGGTTCGGTTATTTTCTCTTGCTAATTCAGGCTTACTAAATTGGGACAAAGAACCAACACCATATATGTTATTATTGTTTTCCAACGTAGTTGAAGAGCGATCTGTATAACCTGAAGTCAGACGGATATTGATTTTATCATTTGGGAAAATGTTCACATTAACATTCAACTGTCCCATTTTGTCTGTATCAGAGGCTAAGGTAGTAATTCCTGCAGGATAACCTCTTGTGGAATCATCTTCAGGACCAACAGGGCCATCTGTATTCATATAACGGGCTGATACAAAATAATTGAATAGTTCTGTACCTCCAGATACACTACCAGATAACTGAGAAGATAATCCAGTCTCAAATAGCTCTTCTGTGAAATTTGCAGAGATCAATTCATATGGTCTGATGGTACGTCCATAAAAAGCACTCAGTTCCTGTGCTCTATCCGGATCAGTTGTAAAACCTACATTATCAGCAATTTTTCCTTTAGGGAAGTTGATAATTCCCTGAGTGAATTTAAAATCTAGCTGAGGTTTTCCACTTTTACCTTTTTTCGTAAAGATCTGGATTACTCCATTACTGGCCTCTGTACCAAATAAGGTTGCTGCAGAAGCTCCTTTTAGAATCTCAATACGCTCAATGGCATCCGGGTTAATCTCATCCAGACGAGAAGTGGAACCACCACCTACTCCAATACCGGCATAACCACCACCATTATCTACACGAACTCCATCTACCAAAACGATAGGCTCATTAAGCTGTGAAAGAGAAGCATTTCCTCTGATACGAATAGCTGCCCCTTCCCCTGTTAAACCACTACCAGGTAAAGCTACCATTCCGGGCTCTCTACCTTGCAGGATGTCAGAAAAGGAGTTAATCGGAAGTTCTTCCAGCTTTTTGGTGTCAATAGTACCAATAGAGTTACCGATTTTCTTTTTCTCTACCGGTCCACCTGTACCTGTTACTACAACAAGGTCAAGATCTGTTGCACTGGAAGATAAGGCAAAGTCATTATTTAAAGTTTGACCATCTACAACAGTAATATCAATGGTCTGTGAGGCATAACCTGTATATGACACTATGAGTTTATAATCTCCGGCTGAAATTCCGGTAATCTCATAATTGCCGTCAAAATCGGTAACGGAACCTTTTACGGTACCAGATACCACTACGGTCGCCCCAATTAAAGGCTCTCCATTGATGCCATCTGTTATGATCCCTTTTACTGACCCCTGGGCCAGTATAAAAGCAGGCATCAGCAGAATAAGCGCCAATGTTACTAGTGAAATGTAATTCTGATTTTTCATACTAATACAATTTTTAAAATGTAATGGCACAAATGTGATTATTGCAAGAAATCTCACATTTTTTAGATATTCATAGATGAAAATAGTTGTTTCGTGCAAGTTTTAAGAAAATTTTAAGAAAAAATTGAAAACTTTTTTGTTTTTCGATCGTTAACGAACGCCAATTTTTCTTTTTCAATTTTAAAAAAGAAGGTAATTTATATTGGTGAAAAAAATGCCTGGTTGGAGAAAGATACCTTGCAGTAGTGCTTGAAGATGAAGCGCTTAAATGTAAGAGTTACGGTTAAAAAAAGGATGGAAATGTAAAAAATAATGAAACACCGATAACTCGTAAGAGTAATGTTATATTTTGTCCTCAAAAAAAAAGCAACATTTTAGGAAATCTACCAAAATGTCTTAAAAATGCTCTCCAATCGGTGTCTGAAGTTTTTTGGGTAAAATCTACCTTTCTAAAAAAAAACATCCCGAAAGAATAGCTTTTATGAAAAAGACTATTCCTCCAGGATGCAAATGTTGTAGCTTTGATCTAGTCTTTAATTATGGTTTACTGATAAGCATTATTTTGCACTAGATTCTCATTTACATTTAACTCTGAATTCGGAATTGGAAATAATTGCCTTGAAGGATCATTTAATTTAGCTGGATCCCCTGGTGTATTCGTTCTGGGAACACTAGAAAGAACTTCTAATGCTTTTCCGGTACGAACAAGATCAAACCACCGATGCCCCTCGAAGGCTAGTTCAATCCTGCGTTCAGCAAGAATATCATCCAATGTTACAGCAGAAAGGCTAGGAAGATTAGCACGATTTCTAACAGCATTAATATCTGCCAATGGATCGCCACTTCCGGTTTGTAAATCAGCTTCTGCTCTAATGAGATACATTTCAGCGATTCTGATCACATGAGTATTATCAATATTTCCGGCTTTGATGTATTTAATGGGGTAGGTGAAACCACCTACATCATCAAAGGCAAATAGTGCTTTGCGCTCATCAGCATCGTCGATGCTAGCGAAAAAGTCATCGTGAGCAGCCAATTCTCCTCTGCCTCCAATCGCTCCGGGAGCATACCAGAATCGAACATTACTGGTATTTTGATTATCAAATTGCATTTCGAAAACAGACTCACTGGTATTTTTACCAGTAAAAATGCTGGTATAGTCATCTACTAATGAGAAATTGGAGTCATCAATTACCTGAGTTGCAAAGTTAGATGCCTGACTGAAATCCTCAGTGTATAGGTAGTAACGAGCTAACAGAGCCCTTGCAGCTCCTTTTGTAGCACGCCCTCTGCCTCCGGTTTCTGGCAGCAAACTAAGCGCTTGCGTTAAATCAGCCTCTACTTGAGCATAAGTATCGCCAATAGATGGGCGAGAAGGATAAGTAGCCTCACGAGAAGGTTCCGTTGGAAGAGGTATTCCTAGTTCATTATAAGCTCCAGGAACTCCACCCCATACTCTGGCCGCATCAAAAAAGGCAAGCCCTCTGGCAAAAAGAGCTTCTCCCTGAGCTTGGTCTTTGGCTGCCTGATTAGCATCCTCTACATTTGGAGCAGCTTCAATAATATTATTAGCCTGATTGACTACATCATAAATAGCTTCCCAAAGATCTCGTACCTCTGTATTATCAGCATTTACTACATAAGTATCCATTTCACGGTAAAAATCCCAGGTACCCACACTCTGCGCTACATCACTGGTTACATCAGCAAGAAAGAACAGATCTCCCCCATAATAGCTGCCTTGCATTTGGGAATACAATCCTGCAACGGCTGCATTTAAACCACTTTCATTAGTAATAGCGGAGGAATCGGAAATAGAAGCTTCCGGCTCCACATCAAAAACATCACATGCCATGATGCTTAGTGAAAGAATGAATATATATAATAGGTTCTTCATTTTTATTTTCTTATTTAAATTAAAAATTGAGTGTGAAACCACCTGTAAGCACTCTTGCTTGTGGAAATGCATATAGTTCTATTCCTTGTACCAATTGATTATTGGCGCCCGTATTCAATTCTGGATCAAGCCCTGTATAATCTGTGATGGTAATTAGGTTTTGGGCAGAAATATAAACTCGTGCACTCCTCATACCCAATTTCTGAACCACACTCGATGGAATATTATATCCAAGAGTGATGTTTTTAAGTCTAACATAAGAGCCATCTTCAAGAAAACGAGATGGACGAAGGCTACCAGAGTAATTGGCTGCCGTCATTCTAGGTACCATCGTTACATCACCTGGCTGTTGCCAACGATCCAACTGACTTACATGATACTGCGTATTTCGTCCTCCACCATGTTCCTGGAAGAATCTGTTCCAATGAAGTTGATCGTTGCCAAGGCTGAATTGCCAGAACATATTAAATGTAAAACCTTTCCAGCTCAGGTCAGAAGTGAAACCACCGAATAGGTCGGGTTGTGCATCTCCTACAATAAAACGATCAGTACTTGGATTAAAGGTCTCTGATTGAGAATCTCCATTTTGAGTTCTCCAAATAGCATCACCAGTTTGGGCATCTACGCCAAGTTGCTCATGCAACCAGAAAGAAAATAGAGGAAGACCCTCCTCCAAACGTATTGGACTTCTGGTAAAGGCTTCAATAGGAGCTACTAATCTTGTAGCTACCGCTTCATTATGTGCTAAATTGAAGTTAATATTCCACTGAACCTCTTGAGTTTGTACAGCAGCTAAGCTAAGATCAAATTCCCATCCTGTATTTTCCAGCTCTCCAAAGTTTTGGATCTGACTTGAAAATCCGGTGGTACGAGGTAGCGGTACATTTAATAATAGATCCTTAGTCACCTTTTGATAATAGTCAAAAGAAACAGACATACGTTCATTTAGGAAGGTCATATCAACTCCAACGTTGATCTGATCTGTTGTTTCCCATTTTAAGTCAGGATTAGCTAACTGAGCAGGTGAAGTTCCTGGTGCTCCTTCATAGTTAAATCCACCGTTCCATAAACCTAGAGAAGCGAAGTTACCGATACCATTTTGGTTACCGGTGATACCCCAGCTACCACGTAGTTTTAATTCATTGAAGAAGGAATTATTTTGCATAAATGGCTCTTCAGAAATACGCCATCCAACACCTACAGATGGGAAGGTTCCCCAACGATTGGCTTCTCCAAAACGAGAAGATCCATCTCTTCGCACATTAAAGTTAACGAGGTACTTGCCGCCATAATCATAGTTAACACGGCCGAAAAATGAAGAAATGCCCCATTCGGTACCTGCAGAAGAAGAAGTTTGAACAGCTGCTGAAGTAATTCTTCTAAAGTCATTTGATGGGAACTGCTGGCCAAAAGCTTCTGTTCTTTCGTTATCAGAGGTTTGGATAGACTGACCTGCTAATACTGTCAGGTAGTGATTTCCACCAAGGCCTTTTTGGAAAGTCAGTACATTTTCCCATACTACATTATCATCAACGGTAACTGTAGAACGTCCTTGTCCATTTACTGCTGCTCCTTCATTCATTTGAGTAGGCCAGTAAGCATCTTCTTTAATGCTATTATAATCTACACTTGCACTAGATCTGAAGGTTAAGTAGTCCGTGATTTCCCACTCTCCAAATAGATTGGCTAATACACGGTTGGTAATCATTTTTAGATCCTGAAATTCAGCAACTGCAATTGGGTTTTCAAAGATGGAAAATTTAGTTAAAGAACCATCTGGCTGTCTGGCTGGAATATTAGGTGGGTTAAAGAAAGCCGCACCTAAAGCACCGAAGATGTTGTTATCATTATCGGCTCTTGTTCTATCAGAACGAGAATATAAGACACTGGTTCCAAACTTCAATTTGTCATTCGCTTTATAATCTAAATTGACCCGTCCGGTTTGGCGCTCATAGCGGTGATTTTTCATAATACCGTCCTGAATAAAGGCATTTCCGGACACGAAATATTTAATAGCATCATTTCCACCGCTAATGCTTAGATCCACATTATACATGGGGGCATCATCTCGGAAAATGAAACTATTCCAATCAGTATTTTCTCCACTTCCTGGATTAGGATAAGGAACGGATTGTCCTCTGTTTTGAGCAGCTTCATTACTCAATTCTTCAAAAGCTCTGGCATCAACAACCGCCTCAGAAGGATCTCTCCAGAAGTTCTGAATACCAGCAAAAGTGTTTAGGGTAACTCTGGCATTTCGGCTAGCTGTTCCACGCTTTGTGGTAATTAAGACAACTCCATTAGCTGCACGAGCACCATAAATGGCTGTAGCGGCAGCATCCTTTAAGATTTCAATAGAGGCTATATCTGCTGGGTTAATATCTGCGATTGGACTGGTTCTTTGACCACCAGTACCTTCCCTTTCTAGTGGAGCAGAAACGATGGGTATACCATCTACTACATATAGAGGATCACTACCTGCTGTAATTGAATTCGTACCTCTGATACGAACAAATATGCTTCCACCTGGCGTACCAGAATTTGAATTGATTTGAACTCCGGGAGCTCGGCCCTGCATCATTTGATCAAAGCTGGGTTGTGGTAAATTTTCAATCTCTTTGGCATCTAGCGAACTAATGGCGCTAGTTAGCACTTTTCGGCCTTGCGACCCATAACCCGTTACGACGATTTCGTCTAGCAGAGCAATATCCGAAACCATAGCAAAGTTGATCTCTGTACGGGCACCTACCCGCTCTTCAATGGTTTTCAGTCCAGTAAAAGCTACAACTAAAATTGCATCATCATTGGGAACCTCAATAGAGTAATTACCATCAATATCGGTTACTTCCCCCCTGGTAGTTCCTTTAATCAGGATTGTTGCACCGATGATTGTTTCGCCGTCCTCCTGGGAGGTAATGGTACCGGTTACGGTTTTTTGACCGTAGGCATAAAAGCTCAGTCCCAGGACAAAAATGGCGGTGATGAGTTTTTTCATTTTTCACAAATTTTAAAAAATATATTAATTAGTTAGATCCAATAAGTAGCAAGGTCTAGATTGACAAGCGATCTAGACAGAGCATAGCATTCCTTCCCCAAATTCAACTCATTTTGATTTGAGGGCTAAAACAACGACTGTTTACGAGGATTAATTCAAATAATTGTTTGGCTTAAACCATTCTTAAAAGCTGACAATTGCGTTGAATCAAGTAATTAATGCGAGAAATCCATGATAAAAATAAATGGATAGAGGTAAGCATAAACTTCCCGTGTCCAAATACCTTTACACGAATAACCGATTATTGCTCTTTATGAGCCTAATATCAGTTTAGTTAAAATCTAATTGGACAATGCCAAAGCTACAGGATGATGAGCTAACTAGGTTAATAAAAAAACATTTTGCCCTTCACTTTAAAAACAATTAACTTATATCTAATTTTTCGAGGTATTTTCCTAGCATAAACATTGTCCTAAAGTGAATCATCTGGACTAAAAAAATCCAGTTACAATTATAGTACGTTTTAGACATATTTAACGCTGCTTTAACAAAATATTTTATTTTTTTTTGTTTGATTGGAGTTTGACGGACCAAATGATTGAGGTTTCAGTATTCAGACAAAAAACCAAATGTTAATTTTGTTTTTTTTGCAACTCGCAAGCCCAAAAGTAAGTTTTTTAAATAAAAGGCGTATGAAATTTGCTCTACCAAGAATCCAGTTCTTTTTAATTCTCCAAATCTTATCCTGTCAAGTCATTCTTGCACAGAATACTGTTCGTTTGTCTGATTTCTATCCTGCCGGGGATGCAATTGTCCAGGGAAGCAATTGTTTTCAACTTACCCATGATCGCCAATGGTCTTCAGGTTCAATATGGTATAAAGAATCAATAGACCTCAGTTCTTCCTTTGATATGGAATTAGAACTAATGCTCGGCAGAAAAGATAGGGCGGGGGCAGACGGCATTGTTTTTGTTTTTCACCCACAGCGAATTAGAGTAGGATACGCCGGAGAGGGAATGGGATTTGCAGGACTGGTGCCTTCCATAGGAATAGAGGTTGACACCTGGGAAAATACCCATTTATTAGATCCGGCAGAGGACCACATCGCTATTCTGAAAAATGGGAGTGTTGCTCACTATAATAATTTGGCTGGGCCTATTAAAATCGACAACATTGAAGATGGCCGGAATCATAAATTTAGGATCAATTGGGATGCCACCACCCAGGAATTAGCCATTTATCTGGATGGCCGAAAAAAGTTAGCCGTAAGAGAAAATATAGTAAAGACGATTTTTGGTGGTCAATCCAAAGTTTACTGGGGAATCACCTCAGCCACCGGAAAATTTAATAATCAACAGAATGTATGCCTGAAAAAATTGGTTTTCGATATTAAAATCGAAAACCTTTTTGATGATCCCAGAGCTAAACCCAAATTATTGAGTGGAGAAATTGCCAGTCTGAAATCTGTAAGCTTCCCATCTGGACGCAGTAATATCCTGCCTGTTTCCTTTAAAGAATTGGATCAACTGGTCGCTTTTCTGAAACAAAATCCCAACCTGACCGTCGAAATTGCCGGCCATACCGATAGTTCTGGAGACAATGAAGTAAACCGGAAAATATCACAACGTAGAGCAGATGCAGTGGCCAATTATCTTAAACGGAAAGGAATATCATTAAGAAGAGTATATACCCGAGGTTATGGAGAAGAATTTCCCATCGCAAGTAATTCAACGGAATCTGGCCGGAAAAAGAATAGGAGAGTGGCGATACGTGTGTTTAAGCCTTTGCCATAATAAGATGATGGGCGCCTCAGGCGCCCATCATCTTATTTAATTATACAACTTCTCATAATACTCCTCCAGCATCCTCTTCACCGCAAATTCATCCTTATTGCCCAAAATGCTGGCCTTCATCATCTTAACCCATTTTTCCTGCTTATTATAATAAGTAGGAACAACTTCTTCCAGCAGGACTTTATACAAAGCCTCCCGATCGTGATCATCCTGTTCTTTTACAATTTCGCTTTCAAAAGCATCTCCAAACTGCCAGCCATTCACACCATGCTCACAAGACTCTGGCCACCATCCATCAAGAATACTAAAGTTTAAAACTCCATTAATAGCCGCTTTCATCCCAGAAGTACCACTGGCCTCTTTAGGACGGCGTGGGTTGTTGAGCCAGACATCTGAGCCTCGAGTAAGCATAGCACCTGTTGCCATGT
Organism: Saprospiraceae bacterium; assembly: GCA_028285545.1. GTDB lineage: Bacteria > Bacteroidota > Bacteroidia > Chitinophagales > Saprospiraceae > JANQPA01. The sequence goes on from JANQPA010000050.1 coordinate 127,187, forward strand.
CGTAATTGGGGACATAAACAACAGCATTGGGATATTTTTTACTCATAGCTACTAGATCAGCCACAATTTGCTTCCCATTATCATCAAGTGGATGAGCTTTGCCAGAGAAAACGATTTGAATTCTTCCATCTTCCAGATAAGGAGAAATGATTTCAGGTTTGCTGAAAATAAGGTTGGCTCGCTTATAAGGTACTGCCCTTCGCGAAAATCCTATCAATAGTTTATCTTGTTGGAGCTGTGCACCTGTCCGTTCTTTAACAAACTCGATCAGTTCACGCTTGTTTTTTAAATGAGCTTCCCAGAGATCACCATCCTGCTCAGCCGCAGTGATCATATTTTGATCTACCCAGGTAGGCAAGTGGATGGCATTGGTGATGGGTACTATTTCAGACCGATTGTCAATATGAGCCCACATTTTATTAGCCGTTTCTCCATGGAGTTGAGCTACTGCATTCGATTTTCGAGATAACCTAAGGGCACCAACAGTCATATTAAAAGGAGCACCACCAAGTAGAACCAATTGTTCGACCGTCAGGCCGAGATTAGCTCCCATGTACAACAAGCGGTCAATAGGGTGTGATTCATTTCCCTGAATTACTGGGGTATGAGTAGTAAAAACAATTTCTTCTTTGCTCTGATCAACCGCCTGTTCAAAGGAAGCCCCAGCTTCCATTTTTTCGCGTAATAATTCAAACCCAGCGAATAGGGCATGTCCTTCATTGAAATGATACAAATCTACTTCCAACCCTAAAGCCCTTATGGCTTTGATCCCTCCAATGCCCAAGACCATCTCCTGAGCGATCCGTTCTTCTCCAAACCATCCATATAATTGCCCCGTAATCCAGGCATCAGCATTTTGAGGCAGATCTGTGTCCAATAAATACAAGGGAGCATTACCAAAGGCTTCACACTTCCAAACCTTACAATGAACCTCTCTTTGTCGGATTTGTACCTTTACAATAATGCCAGTATCCTCCAAAAAATCATAATTGTAATTGTGGTAGCTGTCATATGGCCTGCCATCTTCACCAATAAGTTGGTCGGTATATCCCTGTTTCCATTTTAATCCAATTCCTATGATGGGAAAATTATGATCTTTAGCTCCTTTCATATAATCCCCAGCAAGAATTCCCAGGCCTCCGGCATAGGTTTTTAGGGAGTCATCAAGTCCATATTCCATGCAAAAATAGGCTACTTTCGGAAGTTGTTTATTCTTTGACATAGTTCTGATTTTTTATTGACACTATAAAAATGACGCAACATAAAATGACCCTCTCCTAATGAAAGTGATATTCAATAAAGATGGAGGCCTGTGAATGCACATCCAAATTCTAGGTTAAATTAGGTCCAGACAATTACTTTTTGTTAATGGCTAAATAGGTGGACAGGTTCTGAGCCACCAAATAATTTTCTTCTTGAGGGTTCATTTTTCCTTAAAAATCAACACTCAAGAAAATAATATGTCTGGCGAATCCGCCTCAGGCGGGTGAGACAGCCTCGTTAAGTCTGTCAAAGTACTTACTTTTGGAAAGGACAATGGAAAAACAAAAGCTAATATTTATAATTTGATCAGTAATTGAGGGCGAAAATAGATAAAGTTTCGATAATATAAAATTATAAATCTATCCTCTGTTTTCGGATATTGATTCTAATACCACCTCCTATATAATTACTACTTTGATTTTTGACATCCAATAGGCTGTTCTTTTTCCTATTAAAGTATTGGAAATCAATAAATACATTATGTGCAAGCTGGTAGGACAGGTCCAAGCCAAAGAGATTGATATCCGCTCCTATACCCTGAGCAATTTCATTATTAAAATCTTGCTGTCGATCTGTATTTGGAAGTAGAATGTTCCCTCCCCAATTGGTGCTATCAATATCTTCTCCTACTGTAGCATTGATTAACCTGGCTTCAATTTGTAGTTTGGGGATTGGCCGATACTTTGCTACAAATACCCATTCCCTAAAATTAGCTCCCAGAGGATGGGCCAGTGCCTGGTTATAATGTGAATAGCTGGCTACTCCGTCTATATGTGAATAAGTGTAGGGGCGTACGCTATTATATTCCGCCTGAAAATCGAGATGATCCACACCAAGAACATCAATATATTTTCCTCCTAATTGCACCCCTACTTTGTTACCCCACCATCCACGGTTTTCAGAAAAAACTTCGTTAAAAACAAATTCGTCCAATGCCAACTGCCCATACAATTGAAAGCGATTTAAGAAATTCCATTTGGCATCTAAGCCCAATAATACATTATCCGGACTTCCCAGACCTTGCTCAATTGTTCGATAAAAAATGACGGGTAGCAGATATTGGAACTCAAATTGATTGGTACGACTGAAAATTACAGATTCAAAAATACCAATTTGAAGATTGGGACGAATTTTAAAACTTAAATGATGAGCAGCCATGTACTTTTTCGGTAAAAGTTCACTTCCGCCTCTAATGCCATCTCTGAGTGTTAGCTCGGCAAAAATATTTTGATAATGAAGCTTCCAGACCTTCCAGTTGAGCTTGAGATATAAATAATTATAGGCAAAATCAGAGAGCAGCAAAGAACGGTATCCATTACCTATAAAATTTTGTCCATACCCAAATTGTAAACCCACATGTGGAGAAACATTAAAACCCAAATAACCAGAGCTTATCAAATAATCATAACCGCCTGACAGTCCGAAATAGCTGTTTTTATTTATTTTTAGAAAACCAGCGCCGGGCAAGGCTTCATTTTGATCTACATAATCCTGGACATATTGTGGAAAGTTGCCCTGGTTATCAATTATTTGAGTATGGAAATAGATTTTATCATCGATTCCTCCCCGAAGATCAGTACCCCTTTGACTAATAAAAAGACCCTCATCTGTTCCTGAAGAGAACACTTGTATATTAATGATAGGGTTTACGCGTAAATGAAAGGCTGGTTGATTAACTTCTAAAAAATTAGCTGGCGTGGGGTAGAACAAATTTAAAAATGCCTTTTTATTTTTTTGATATTTAGCATTAAGCAGGCTTCTTTCAATTTGTGTTGGGCGTTTTTCTGCTCGTTTTTCACCTAGGGCGAAGGGAAGCTCCTTTTGCCCCAACCATTCATTATTATCCAAAAACAGATAATTAAGATCCAGAAGATCCCCTCGAGTCAATTGTATATCGGTGGAATCCATTAAATAGGCAAAATCAACTACCTCCGACCTTGTATAAAACTTCAAAGATGAATGGAAAATAGAGTTATTTCCATTTTTTATTTCCAGGCGATCAAGGATGTGATAGGCCTGACCCCCTAATGGCAGTGGATTACTTTGACTAAATAGAATAATCGGTATTAAAAAAAATGGGATTATGAGATATTTCATTTAAAAAATTTCTTTTTTGCTTTTTTATAAGCAGATACATATTATAGTAAAAACTAAAATTTTTAAAAATTTTAGTTTTTACACAACCTCACGTCCTCAAATTAATTTCCATTAAAGCTCGCAATATAAGACTGAAATGTTTTACATTCCATCACTACCGCTTGATAAAAGCCACTGTCAATGGGATTATTTCTCAGCAATTCAAAATATTGGTAGGTTGGTTGGGCATCTCTTTGATATCTTTTTAACAAATAATTATTGCGTTCACATTTAGCTGCCATATAGGAAGCTTTTGCGGTAAGTTCGGAATCTTTACTGTACCGGATGGCTTTGTCAAAATACTCCAGAGCTTTATTGCAATTCATGTTTTCTCTATTGCCAAAAGGAAAAAATGGATGATAAAGGATATAATCTCCATCTCTGAGATTATAAGGCTGCATACTGGAGCCACTACGAAAATAGTCTATAACATCCCATGCATGTCCAAAATAACTTATATTATAAAAGGCTAAACCCAATTGGTAATAAGTAAAGGCGTTATTTTGAGGATCTGCTTTGCTTCGATAATCCATATTAACCAATCTTTCCATTAGCTCTCCTTTGTTAAAATCTTCGAGGGTGTCTGAAACTGTTGTACAATAAACACATTCACCAAAATTTTCAAAAAAGGGTTGATAGACTCCATAATCATCCCAACGAGAACGATCTTCCATTTCTTTATAGGTTTCCAAAGCAGCCTCCAGCTGAAAATTGGATAATTGATAGCTTGCCTTTATATCCAATAAATCATTGAGTATGGTGGTAACTCCATCTTCAGCTGTAACCATATTGCGTTCAACTCTGGTAAGGTCTTCCTTACCGGCGATATATAAAAGGCTATCAATAATATCGATTTGGGGATTTGGCTTAAGGTCACTTAATTGATATTGCACAATAAAAGCTTTACCCGGACTATTGGCTCGTTTGTACAAATAAGCCATTTTATCCTTTAGGAAATCCTGAAAATAGCGGTAGCGCTCAAAAACTTCTTTTTCTCTTTGGATATTATCAATTTCGGATTCTACAGAAGAAGGATTTTTTTGATAATTGATAAAACTTAGGTCATTTATTCTCATTGCCAGTCTAAAAACTGCCAGTTGTTCTCGCATGATAGGATCTTTGGGCTTAAAGGTTTTTTCGGCCAGGCGAAAGGTACGTTCGGCAGCATAATTATCTCCTTTGATCATTTCGAGGTAGCCCTGGGCCATTCTCCAAAAGGCAGGTCGCTCCACCAGTTGCTCGTCTGCTAATTTTTTTGCAAAATCAGTAAGGGCAATGGCATAATTTCCAGCTAATTTTCGTGGCCGCTTAAAATATTGCTGGTTGGTCCTCTTATGACTATTAAATTCAAGGCCTAGCAAATCTTTTTCCAACTCTTTAATTTCATTAACCAAAAGAGGCTCCAGGTTTGGATTCCGGGGATCTAACTCATAAATCCGGGTCATTTCCTCTACCGCCTTACTTTGATCCTCGTAGGCTCGAAGGCAATACAATGCTGCTCTTTCCTCATCAGACTGACACATACGCAAACAAGCTTCCCATTCCTCATCATTTTTAATGTAAAAACTTTGAAAAGCAGACTCTCTTTTACTAGGGCAGTTTTCAAAAATTTGGGCATATAAATAGGAGGCTTCTACATTACGACCCAGAGCTTTTAAGGCACCGGCTCTATGTCCTTCAATCCAATATTCAATGATACTGGGTTCATTATCTGTTTTGGGCAATAGGTAGTCATATAATTCTAAAACACCTTCATAATCCTTGGAATAATGTGCCAGGCGGATCATTTGATAAGCATACCTTAAACGAATGTAATGCGACTTTATGCTGAGAAAATCCTGACGAGCAGCATTGATCAGATTCTTCATTGCATTGATATTCCGAGGAGTGTCATCCCAGGCTGCTTTCGAGACAACATGAGGCTCGCATTGTTTGGCAAAGATGAGATAGGCTATGGTCTCAAAACATTTATTTACCTTAAGATATCTGGCAAAAGTATTATTTGCTAAATAATAACTTAAGGGAATGCTTTCACTGGAAGTCGAAGTGTATAATTGCCTTAATAAGTCAATATTGGTTTCATATACTATTTCGTGGATGTCCTCATAGGCTGGAATGTCACAGTATCTTTCTCGCCATTCCGTAACATTATCCTGAGGTTGGATCAGCTCCTGTTTTCCATAAGTTTCATATAAACTTTCAAATCTTGGCAAAAAGGAGGCGGGAGCCAAGGGGTCAAGTATTGATGAAATAAGGAAGGAATAACCCTGAAATTCCATAAATCCAGGACCACAACCTTTGGAAATGTGGGCAGGAGATAAAATGCTTAGTAAAAATAGACTAAGACAGATTTTAATGGAATGATTGAAAAATAACTTTGATTTGGTCATAACTCAGTTGCTTGATAAATGTAGTATCCAAATGATAAAGACTTAAGGTGAAGGCCTTTTTTTTGAATAATGAGGAGTTTAGTTTTATTGCTTCTTGCAAATCATCAGCTTCGATTTTTTCCAGCCTTATCAAATCATCCTGATATAAATATAATCCTTCAAGATAAGTACTTTTTTTTACCCTAAAACGAAGGTCTTCCAAGGGAGAAAATCTACTGGTATCCTTCAGCTCGTGTTCAGGAATTTTATGAATGAGTTTTATCATTTTGCCTTCTCTAAAGATCACTCCCCAGGAAAATATAGGTAAAGCCAAATCTAATGGCAAGGAATATCGATCGGCACCAATTAAGTATGGCCTTGCCTTTTCTATATTTAAAATAGAATTTTTCTCTTCCCAACTTTGAAGTTCTCCCATATTATAAAACATCAGCATACCTCGATCTACCGGAGGAATCCCAGTTTGATCTGCATATCGGATCTGATGTAAACGAATAGTGGCAGAGAGTGAAATTCTGGATTTTTGCTTAAAGGCTTGTAAAAAGTTAAAATAAATGGATTCCGTGGTTTGGGTCCAGTCGCAATCAAACTGAATCTCCTGGATTTTTTCCATTTGAGGAAAAATATATTGCAGCTTTTGCCACACCCTTTCTACCAAAAGGTCCAAATCTTCTTCCTTTAAATTTTTAAAGGTCCGATTGGTGATAAATATACATGGAATCAAAGCCAGCTCTTTTGGCAGATTTGCCGGATTGGTAATTTGTCCTAAGGGTACCGGATTTTTGGAGGTTGAATCCCAATCTACATCAAATGCTCGTACATATAGTTTTTGGAGGCCTAATTCAGCAGAGACTTGTTCAAATGAAGCCAAGTCAAAAGTAGATTTCCAATGGTAAAAAGCTCTTTGAAGGTCAGTATCCTGGTCTGACTGGCAGGCCGAAAAAATAAGCCATAAAAAGAAAAAAGAAAAAAGTCTTTTATTCATATTGTTTTTGTTACAAACCAAGGGTCTTGTTAAGATTAGGATGTGTGGCGCCGGCTGGCACCACACATCCTAATTTTAATTTTGTCCAAGTACTTATTTGTTATCAGCTTAATAAATCCAATTGAATTAGACTAATCCTTCTCTGATTAAATCATGTAGGTGAATGATTCCCAGGTATTCATGGGGCTGATCAACTACAATGAGCTGAGTGATGCTGTGTTTTCTCATAAGGTGTAATGCTTTTACCGCCAAAGTATCCTTATGAATGGTCTTAGGATTGGAACTCATGATATCTTTGGCCTTCAGTGGACTTAGGTCAATGCCCTTTTCCAGTGTTCTTCGAAGGTCTCCATCTGTAATGATGCCCTGTAATCGTTGTTGCAAATCCAACACGGCCGTAGCTCCAAGACATTTAGACGTCATTTCAAGCAAGGTGTTTCGAATATCTTCTTCTTCAGTTACCTCGGGCTTTTGATTTTGTGGATAAATATCTCGAACGCGAAGATAAAGCTGCTTCCCCAGGGCACCTCCTGGGTGGAATAAGGCAAAATCATTAGGTGTAAAGCCACGAAGGGCCAATAGAGCAGTAGCTAAAGCATCTCCCATAGCAACCTGGGCAGTGGTACTAGCTGTTGGTGCAAGATTATTAGGGTCAGCTTCCTTACTAACAGGAGTAAGTAAAAGAAAGTCAGCCTGTCGGCCCAAAAAACTGTTGGCTTTACCCACCATTCCGATGATTGGAATATTAATGTTTTTTAGAAGAGGGATTAAAACTTTGATTTCAGCCGTTTCCCCGCTTTTTGATAAACAAAGTACCATATCCCCTGTTTGGATCATACCTAAATCACCATGAATGGCATCTGCAGCATGCATAAAAAGGGCAGGAGTTCCCGTCGAATTGAGCGTTGCTACAATTTTTTTGGCTATGATGGCGCTTTTTCCGATTCCAGTTACAACAAGTCGGCCCTTACATTCGTAAATTTCTGAAACGGTATGGATAAAATCCTGATTGATACTCTCTTTGAGAAGATTAAGGGTTTGGATTTCGATTTCCAAAGTTTCATTTGCCGTTTTAATAATGAGTTCTTCTGAATTCACTGTAAATTTTGTATTTTTGACAGCTTTTAAAAAAAAGTAGCACTTTTTTGATACAATAGACTGATAAAAAAAGTGTTAGGAATAGACGAAAAGATAATTTTTTAATTAAATTTAAGGAGGCTGCCAAGCCAGCCCGTGCACAAAATAAGGCAAAAAATTAGTTCACAGAATTGTTGGCCATGATAGTGACGCAAGAATCTTTGCACGATGCATTGAACCAGTATTTTGGATTTGATGGGTTTAAGGGAAATCAAGAGGACATCATCAATAGTGTGCTCCAAAAAAAAGATACATTTGTAATAATGCCCACCGGAGGAGGTAAATCCCTCTGTTATCAACTTCCCGCATTAATGTTAGATGGAACGGCGATTGTCATTTCACCTCTCATTGCTTTAATGAAAAACCAGGTGGATTCCATCCGTGGTTACAGCCAAAAAGATGAGGTAGCTCATTTTCTGAACTCTTCTTTGACGAAAGCTCAGATGAAACAGGTTAAGCAGGATATAATTGACGGAAAGACAAAATTGCTCTTTATCGCTCCTGAAACCTTAACCAAGGATGAAAATATAGCCTTCTTTCAACAGGTAAACATTTCTTTTGTCGCAGTGGATGAAGCACACTGTATCTCGGAATGGGGACATGACTTTCGACCGGAGTATCGTCGAATCCGGTCCATGTTAGATGCCATTGGGAAGGAAATCCCAGTTATTGCACTAACTGCCACTGCCACACCTAAAGTGCAATCCGATATCGTCAAGAATCTAAATATGCTTGGCGAGAATACCTTTATTTCTTCTTTTAATAGAGAAAACCTCTATTACGAAATCCGTCCCAAATTAAAAGCCGAAGAAACCGTTAAAAGTATCATACAGGTTATTAAGGGCATTTCTAATCAATCCGGTATTATTTATGTTCAAAGCCGGAAGTCAGCAGAAAATATTGCCCAGGCTTTGGTGGTAAATGATATCAAGGCTGCTCCTTATCACGCTGGCCTGGATGCTAAGACGAGAAGTAAAACCCAGGACGATTTTCTCATGGAGGAAGTGGATGTGATAGTCGCAACCATCGCTTTTGGTATGGGGATAGATAAACCTGATGTGCGTTTTGTTATTCACTATGATATTCCAAAAAGTATAGAAAATTATTACCAGGAGACGGGAAGGGCAGGCCGAGATGGACTCCAGGGTAAATGCATTGCTTTTTATGCTTATAAGGATATTCTTAAGCTGGAAAAATTTCTTCGTGACAAACCCGTTGCAGAACGCGAAATGGGCATGCAATTAATGCAGGAAGTGATGGCTTATGCCGAAACCACCTCCTGCCGCCGAAAATTCCTCCTCCATTATTTTGGAGAGCAATTTGATGATTCACAATGCAGCAACATGTGTGACAATTGCAGGTTTCCCAAAGAAAAAATTGAGGTAAAAGAGGAAATGTTGTCCGCTCTAAAAGCTGTGCTGGAATTGGATGAAAATTATAACCTAAAAACCTTGATCGACTTCCTTACCGGAAAAGAAACCAAGGAGATGAAAGATTTTGGTTTTGTCAATAAAGAGGGCTATAGCATAGGAAAAGAAAAAGAGCGAAATTTTTGGAGTTCCGTTTATCGTCAGGGTTTACTGCACAACTTCATTTATAAAGATATCGAAACCTATGGTTTGATTAAAATGACTGAAAAAGGTCGGAATTTTTTGTCTGCACCACATTCTGTCATGATTTCTTTGAATCATGATTTTGATAAAACTATAGAATCAGATAGCCACGCTTCTGCTAAAACAGCCGTTTTGGATGAGACTTTGATGAACATGTTGAAGGACTTAAGGCGGCAAGAAGCAAGAAAGCATAATATTCCTCCATTTGTAATTTTTCAAGATCCTTCTCTGGAAGATATGGCCATCCAATATCCGGTCAATATGGAGGATATGACAAAAATTACCGGTGTCAGCAAGGGGAAAGCAATGAGATATGCCCGCCCTTTCCTCTCCTTAATAGCCAGTTATGTAGAAGAGAACGAAATAGAAAGACCAACCGACTTTGTGATTAAGCAGGTGGCCAACAAATCTAAAATTAAGGTCAATATCATTCAATCTATTGACCGCAAAATTCCACTTGAAGACATTGCTGATTCCAATAATATCAAAATGGATGAGCTATGTGCAGAATTGGATGCCATCGTTTCGTCTGGAACAAGAGTTAATATCGACTATTATATTGAAGAAAATATTGATGAATATTCAAGGGAGGATATTTATGATTATTTCATGGAAGCCGAAACGGATTCTGTGGAGCATGCCTTTGAAGAATTAAAAGAAGATGACATCACCATTGAGGAAATTCAATTGGTGAGAATCAAGTTTTTATCCGAAATGGCTAACTAGCCGGAAAGAGTGGGCGACTCATAACTTCTACCTGTCGGTCGACAAGTTCTGATCCGCCAAATTATTTTCTTTTTGAGAGCATTTTTTTTAAGGAAAAATTTCATTTTTCCTTAAAAAAAATGCTCTCAAAGAAATAATACTGGCTGGTGAATCCGCCTCAGGCGGGTGAGACAGCCTCAATATTACTTCTTTATGAAACAGTTCATCATTATAAATGGCCCCAATCTAAATTTATTGGGTAAGCGAGAAGTCAATATTTATGGGAACCGCTCATTTGAGGATTTTTTGGAAGAGCTGAAAACCCATTTTCAAGGACGGTGTTCTCTTGATTATTTCCAAAGTAACTCTGAAGGTTTATTATTAGACAAACTACATGAAGTAGGGTATTCCTTTGATGGTATTATACTAAATGGTGGTGCCTATACCCATACATCTGTGGCCATTGGTGATGCTATTGCCGCTATTAGCAGCCCTGTTATTGAAGTTCATATTTCCAATGTATATGCCAGAGAAACGTTTAGACATCATTCTTACTTCTCTGCACATTGTGCCGGATGTATTATTGGTTGTGGCCTGGATGGCTATCGCCTAGCTATAGAGCACTTACTAATTCGGTCTTAAATCCAGTAACCTAAGCCTTTTCCGTTTTCCAAATTTAATTTTTTTGGTTCCAAAAAATGCTGGTATTGCCGTTGCCAATAAAATGGAGGTGCCACTCACCAATGCATCAGACCACCTATAATTTGTATCCGGGTTTCCATCAGTAAGTGTACCTACAAAGGCAAAGCCTGACCAGCCGGCCCCAAAAGTTAATAATGATTTGTTAGCTGCCTGAGTCCAGCCCCGATCGAATTTAAAAGCTTTGATATTTTTGATATGTATGTATCGGGGGCCAAATAATACCAGGCTATCCTCAACCAATAAATCCTCGATAACAGCAGTTTGCCAATCAGGATAATCCAAATCATGGATTTGAAAAGTTAAGGTTTGACCAATAAATAACTTCGTGGTTTGAGCTTTTCCTGATGTTTCAATTTGTAACACCTTTTGAGCTGAAGCTTTACAAGAAAAAATAATACAAATTAGGTAGAGTATGGCGTATGGTAGTTTTTTAATCATATTCTTAAACTGAATAGAAAAGTTATAGAAGAGTCTTTGATAATAATCAGTAATCTAATAGAAAGAAGCCTAAATTTCAATTTTGGTTGTGGGAAGTTCTCGGAAAATTCTCCTTTTTTAGAAAACGATGCAACATTTTTTTCATGGCCTTATCAATTTCCTCATAGGCCACGGCCTCTTTGGCTACATATAAAATCATAAAAGCATACTGCACAGTATCCTTTTCTAAGACTTCATATATCTGTGCTTTATTCAAACGGTAAGCCTCTTTTATCTGTCGTCGGATTCTATTGCGATGAGTTGCCTTAGGAAATTTTTTTTTGGCAACGCTCACCGAGCATTTTATAGGGGGATTGCCTTCCTGGTATTCTAAAGGAAGCCAAATCAAACGAAGTGGGTACTGTCCAAAGGATTGGCCTTCAGAAAATAGCCTTCCTATAATCTTTTTGCTCTTAAGTCTTTCCTTCCTATTAAATGACTGTAGTGGCATATTTTTTTTAAAAAACAGGAAAAATTTTTGTGGAAAATCAGCTTTTCTGAGTCTTATCTGTAAAGGTATCATTTTTATAAAAATTGCAAATGAAAGCGATATGATGCATGCTCCTTCCAAGGACCAATACCAAATAAAAGGATTAACCATAAAATCATGGGCTGAGGCAGATCAGCCAAGAGAAAAGCTTAAAGCTAAAGGCAAACAGCAACTTTCGGATACAGAGTTGATTGCTATTTTGCTCGGGTCTGGTAATCGGGAAGAGTCAGCTCTAGCCTTGTCAAAACGGATTCTTAATTTTTTTAATAATGACCTAAAAACACTGGCCAAGGCCGAACTCCATGATCTTAAAGCATTTAAAGGGATTGGAGAGGTAAAGGCCATAAAAATTATTGCGGCAATGGAGATTGGAAGACGAAGACAGCTTATGAGTATTAGCGAAAAACCTCAGATATGCAGCAGTAAAGAGGCATTTGATACTTTGGCTCCTCTAATGATGGATCTTTTGCACGAAGAGTTCTGGATTATTTTACTAAACAGAGCCAATAGGGTAGTAGGGAGGGAAAAAATTAGCTCTGGTGGGGTCTCTTCAACGGTAGTGGATGCAAAGGTAATATTTAGAAAAGCCATTCAATATTTAGCGTGCTCAGTAATTTTAGCCCATAACCACCCTTCCGGAAACCTCCGACCCAGTCAGGCCGATATTGAGTTGACCAAAAAGTTGAAAAAAGCAGGAGAGAGCCTGGATATATCTGTGTTAGACCACCTGATTATTACTCAAAAAGGCTTTTACAGCTTTGCTGATGAAGGAATCATTTAGTTGAGTGAAAAAAGATTTTGAAAATCATGTTTCTCAAGCAATGACCAAACTGGTAAGATATTTTATTAACATAAACGAAAACCAATGAAATTAGGCAACTATCTGCATCGTGTAGAAAAAATTGATCGACTTATTCAAAGGAAATCGACAGGAACACCCTCTGAGCTGGCATCCTTAATTGGGATATCCGAAAGCATGTTATACAATTACTTGCAGTTTATGAGGCAATCCGGAGCTCCTATTGAATACTCAAAAAGACGCAAAACCTATTTTTATCGGCAGTCTGGAACCTTCAATTTCGGGTTTAAAGAAAAAGAACAACAAGTACATTAAAGTTCCTCATTAGTTAAGGTTTTGGGTTGAGATGTGCTCTTCTAATTTCTTAGAAGGCACATCTTTTAAAGGTATAATTTCTATTCCTTGATAAACTTTTTTGTAATAACTTCATCTTCTCTTTGTACTACCAGGAAGTAAAATCCTCCGCTTAAGTTGGAAACATCAATTTGCATTTGATAATCCATATTGTCAATTTCTCTCCATACCTGGCCATCAAGACCTAGTATCTTTATTTTCTGAACTCCCTCAGGTTTCCGAATATTTAAAAAATCTTTGACCGGATTGGGAAATAAATAAACATCCTCATAGAAAGAAATGCTTTCTTCTTCTACTTCAGTACCGGAAACCAGGGGTGGAGAATCGAGTAGAGGCGTTACCTCAAATTTTTGTATGGTAGATTTTCCCAGCCCTGCTAAAGACTTTAAACTAGAGGTATTTGATGCCTTGATTTTAACTGCATCAATATAAATTCGATCGGAATTTGCACTGGCATCACACTGGAACCTAAATTGAGCATTATTTGGAAAAGCATATTGAGAGCTGCTTATTGAAACGGTAGCCTTATAAAAACTGCTATTATTGAAGTGAGTACCTCTGACAAAAACGCCTATTGTGTGCCAGGAATTTCCATCATAATACCTTAACCAAAAGTCTTCTCCCTTTTCCATTCCACTGGAAAAAAAGTAAAATTCTATTTCTAATTGATTATAAGAGCTTAAATCGTAAGAACTTGAGGTCATGGCTGAAGCTGTTCCGGAATTATCCCGAATACGTATGGAATATTTACCTTCATACGATCTTGAGCCTGAATGCCGATAACAATCACTTCCCCCATCTGTCCATCCGTCCCAACCGGTCTCAAAGTAATGAGACAATATCGTCTTTGAACCTCCACTATTGCTGAGGGTACTTACCATTATTGATGCCTTGGGCGAAATATTTCCAGCCGCATCCTCTGCTTCCACTTCCAATGTATAGGTAGTCCCAGGGCTTAAATTATTGATGTCAAAATTGTTAGAAGTTGTGGAGCCGATCAAATTATCATCTACATATACATTATAACCAGTTACAGCTACATTATCTGTTGAAGAACTCCATGATAATTCAGTGGAGGTTTGGCTGGTATTGGAAGTGCTGAGATTCTCTGGAGTACTTGGAGCTTCTGTATCTGCCCCGGCAGGGTTTATGGATATTGAATAATCTTCCACTTCGCCGTAAGCAAAGGTTTCACAAGGAGTTTGAGCAGAATTATATTTCATAGAAACCCTCATGCGAGTATCCCCACTGGCACCTGATGGGATGGTCAGATTGCCGGTAACCGTTGTTGTGCTTAAGCTGCCAGCATCAAAAGCCAGCTCGCCTTCATCGTCAAAGTCACCATCCGCATTATAATCAATCCAGATTTTCCAATATTCACTGTATCCTGCACTGCGGAAGGCCGGTATCAAATTGACGCTATAGGATTCTCCTGCGATTACGTCAATGGTTTGTTGAGTGAAGTCAGAATAATTTGCAGCTCCGGATGTATGGTTAAATGAGCCTATAGTCACTGAGGAAACCCATTCATAATAGGAACTGTTAGCATTGGAGTTGCAATAGAAAATGCTTCCATATTCGCCTCCAACACCCACGGCATACCAGGCATTTGTGGTTGCTATTTCTTCGGCAGAGCCGGCACCAAATAAATCAATAGCTGCCTGTATGGCTCCCACCCGGGCATCATTATACTGTGAATTAGAACTTAAGTAGACTGTCAAATTGCGGTAAGCAATGACTGCTGCCTTCTCGATCCCGATTCCAGTTACATTATAAACATCTCCATTATCATTGCTTCCTGATTCCCCTTCAGAAAGAATGTAAAACCACTTGTTTTGAACACCAGAATTGATATGTACCCCTCCATTATCGGATGGAGCAGTATGCCAGTTAGTACCTAAATAGGTATCGGGATCACCAAAAGCCTTAGGATTATTCATCGATCGAATAGCTCCACTTCTGCCAATGCCAATATCTGTACCCATTTGCCAATTATTACTTCCTGTGGAGAAATTTTCTATGGCTTCTCCAAAAATATCAGAAAAGGATTCATTCAAAGCCCCAGATTCATAGGAGTAAACTAAGTTGGCAGAAAAAGTGGTCACACCATGTGTTATTTCATGACCCACTATATCCAGAGATACGAGCGGACCGTAATTAACTCCATCGCCATCACCGTAAGTCATTCGCTGCCCATCCCAGAATGCATTAACATAACCAGAAGAATAATGGACATAAGATTTAATGACCGCTCCATTGTCATCAAAAGAGTTTCTGCTATGATTTTGCAAGAAATATTGATGGGTTTGTTCTGCTCCCCAATGTGCCTGAACACCTGCCGGGTCTGTAGTGAAATTGCTGGAGTTGCTGGTTACATCAGTGGCATTATTATAATTGGTCCCGTTATTCATACTGTAGGTCTCTATACCATTACCATCCACTTGCTGTCTCAAACGATAAATGGCCCCTTCATGATTGGCTGTGAAATTCACAGTTCCATTGTATAAACTCGTCCCAGTACCAACAACATCATTTTCATGAAGAGTCTGATTTTTTCCAATTATTTCTCCAGAGTGAGCATCTATATAAACATCAGCCCTGGATAAGGGGTTTAGGGCGTAAATATCACATTTATAGGCCAACCGGGGTTCCTTCATGCCATTATGATCTGCTATGATCACAATTTCTCCTTCAGGCATCTCTCCGCTTTGATCCCAAACATAAGATTGTGCATTTACATTATTAGTAGCTGCATTAAAAGCAGTAATGGGGCTAATCCCAGGGCCTTTTTCTATATGTTTAAAAATATCGCGAAAATTTCCACTCATCATCTCAATCACCCCATTTTTAGAATGAACTGAGTACCGAGCTCCTTCCACTTTAATTCCATTATAAAATTGTTGATAGATATCATGGGTATAACCCAGTTTGTCTGTTCTGGTATTGACTAAAACTAAATCATCATTAATGCTGAGTTTAAAATGCTTTTTAAATAGCTGTTCAACCTGGTTTTTGTTTACTTTTTCTTTGACTTTGATGAAAGATGGATACTTTTTCCCGATTTGTTGTTTTCCAGGCTGAAGCTGTCCTTGTGCCATAGGAATTAATAGCGGAAATAAAAGAAAAATAAGGATGGATTTTTTCAGTAACATGTTTTCTCATTTTTTTTAATATGAATGTATTGGGGTACCAAGTCATTGTAGTTCATTAAACCTGATCTTGCCTTGATAAGGAATGAAAAGGTTTAATAAACATTGTATTTATATACCTGTACACATAATGTTAAAGCGTAAGGTAATGCCTACTTTGATATGGTCTTATTTTATGAAAACAATGGTCTGTTATAGCAAATCTTAGTATCGATATGATTAGTAATATCAATACTAAGAAAGTTTACAACTAGTGTAAACACTTTGTAACACAATTAATTAGGTATGTTTTAATGTAGAAAAGGCTAGAATAATATTAGGTCGGTAAATCAATTCAAATATATGAAAAAATATATTAATGTCAATTTTCTTATTATTGTTTTTTCTATTTTTTAGAAAAAATACCCTTTTTTTCAGGGGTAATAAATAGGATAAAAAAAGCCAAAGACTCCCACAGGGGTGCCTTCGGCTTTTTTTATTTAGATAGTAAGAATTATTTCTTAATAAACCTGTCAGTATATACCTTATCAGCAGTTTGTACATATAAATAATACACCCCTGCACCAAGGTTTGAAACGTCAATTAGGTCTGTATTTTCGGCAGTATTTATTTCCTGCACCAATGAACCATTAGCACTCAAAATCCTCATTACCTTAATTTCAAGAGGAAGTTTAACCTTCATTTGATCGATAACCGGATTTGGGTAAATGGATAATCCTAAGTAACGCTCCCCACTTATAGTGTTATCAGCACCTTTATTCGGTCTACCTAATACAGTAGTAGGAATATTACGAGTGTTCTCTATACCTGATGTAGGTGAAAACTGCAGTGCACTACCAAAGGCAACAGTATAGTCCTCAACTTCTCCAAAATTGAAAGTCCCACAAGGATCTGGTGCTGCATTCCATCTCATGGAAATTCTCATACGAGTAGAACCCGTTGCATTACCAGGAATATTAATGTTTCCACTTACTTGTCCAGAAATAGCTGAGCCTGAATCAAAGATTTGTTCTCCACCGTCGTCAAAGTCCCCATCACCATTAAAATCAACCCAAATTCTCCAACGCTCTGGATAATTTGTTCCATCATAATCAGGAGTTAAAGTAATCGGATACGATTGACCAGCATTTAGGTTTATCGTCTGACTAGTGAAATCACCATATCCACCATTACTTCCGGAAGAATTATTAAATGTTCCTATACTAACATTGGCAATCCACTCATCTGAGGCATTGTTTCCTGAAGAAGAACAATAATTAACTGGTCCACCACCATCATCATCAGTGGTAACACTAGTGGAAGCTGGTGCAGATTCATTATTGGCTGCATCAATAGCTGTTACATTAATATTATAGGTTGTATTTGGTGATAGGCCATTCACTGTATAATTCAAACCAGCTGTTGTACCATCTAGCCCACCATTTACATAAACTCTATAACCAGTAACCCCCACATTATCTGTAGAAGCATTCCAGGAAAGATCTGTAGAATTAGTAGTTGTATTTGATGCTGTTAAATTACCAGGTGTGGAAGGAGCTTGTGTATCTCCACCACCACCGCCACCGAATGAAACGGAATAGTCCTCAACTTCACCAAAATTAAAGGTTCCGCATGGATCTGCGGCTTCATTCCATCTCATCGATACTCTCATCCTTGTTGTTCCACTTGCATTTCCAGGGATGGTAATATTTCCATTAACAGTACCGGAAGTTGCACTACCTGAGTCATATACTAATTCACCACTGTCAGTGAAATCACCATCTCCATTATAATCAATCCAAATTCGCCACCATTCAGGATATTCTGTGCCAGAGTAATCCGGAGTCAGACTTACGTTATAGGACTGACCTGCTGTAAGGTTAATCACCTGGCTAGTGAAATCAGCATATCCTCCATTGCTTTCAGAAGAATTATTAAATGATCCTATGGAAACATTAGCAATCCACTCATCTGAGGCATTGTTACCAGAACTGGAACAATAATTTACAGGAGGAGTAACATCATCCTCCGTAGTCACACTGGTAGCAGCAGGCGAAGATTCATTACCAGCCGCATCAATAGCTGTTACCGTAATATTATAAGTTGTATTTGGTGATAGGCCATTCACTGTATAATTTAAACCAGTGGTTGTACCATCTAGATTACCATTTACATAGACTCTATAACCCGTAACCCCCACATTATCTGTAGAAGCATTCCAGGAAAGATCTGTGGAATTGGTAGTCGTGTTGGAAGCAGTTAAGTTACCAGGGGTACTTGGTGCCTGGTTATCCGAACTGTTTTCCGTAGTCACACTGGTAGCAGCAGGCGAAGATTCATTGCCAGCCGCATCAATAGCAGTTACGGTAACATTATAGGTTGTATTTGGTGATAGGCCATTCACTGTATAATTTAAACCAGTGGTTGTACCATCTAGATTACCATTTACATAAACTCTATAACCCGTAACTCCCACATTATCAGTAGAAGCATTCCAGGAAAGATCTGTAGAATTGGTAGTTGTATTAGAAGCAGTCAGATTACCAGGAGTACTTGGTGCTTCGGTATCGCCTCCACCTCCACTTCCATCAAAGGAAATAATGTAATCTTCCACTTCACCATATGGGAAGGACTCACACGAGCCCGGAATGGTGTTCCATTTCATTGCAATTCTCATCCTGGTATTTCCAGTAACATTTCCAGGAGTTGTGAAAGAACCACTATAGGGAGTAGTCTGGCCCGAGCCTGAATTAATAACAATCTCTCCTAGGTCTGTAAAATCTCCATCTTTATTATAATCAATCCAGGCCATCCAATATTCAGGAAATGCCGATCCACTATGTCCTGGTGTGAGTGTAAAATTAGTGGACTGTCCGGGGGTCACAGTGATAACCAGATTGGTAAAATCAGCGTACCCGCCGTTATTTCCAGAGGAATTGCTAAATGAACCTATATTGACGGAAGCAATCCAT
The DNA here is from genome assembly GCA_028285545.1 of Saprospiraceae bacterium. Classification (GTDB taxonomy): domain Bacteria; phylum Bacteroidota; class Bacteroidia; order Chitinophagales; family Saprospiraceae; genus JANQPA01. The sequence continues at coordinate 146,335 of JANQPA010000050.1, forward strand.
TCGGAATCCGAATTTTCTCCTTTGGCGTTACAATAGCCAATGGCCGGGGTGATCACCTCTATGGTGGCAGGATCAGACTCATTATCGGCTACATCAACTGCAACAACCTCAATATTATGAAGTGTATTAGGAGATAAACTATTAGTAGTATAATTTAAACTAGTGGTGGTGCCATCCAGATTACCATTAATATAGATTCTGTAATTGGCTAAACCTTGATTGTCTGTTGATGCTGTCCAGGATAACTCAGTAGAGGTAGGAGTAGTATTGTTGGCAGTAAGATTTCCTGGGACACTTGGAGGAATGTCATCTGATGGATCAATATACGCATCTCCGACCCCAACTGCATACCAGGCATTGGTAGTAGCAATAACCTCTGGAGAATCTTCACCATAAAGATCTATAGCAGCCTGAATAGCGCCATCTCTTGCATCAGGATATTGTGAAAAAACAGACAAATACTGGGAAAGGTTACGGTAGGCAATTTTAGCAGCCTTTTCCATCCCAATGGCAGGTACATTATAGATGTTTCCAAAATCATTGGTTCCTGCTTCCCCTTCACAAAGGATATAAAACCATTTGTTTTGTACTCCAGAATTAATATGTACTCCTCCATTATCACCAGAACCAGTAAACCAAAGATCTCCAAGGTAGGTGTCCGGATCACCAAAATCATTTGGATTGGCCATTGACCGAATTCCTCCTGCTGCAACAAAACTTTCATCTCCCATCAACCAGTTATTGTCACCTCTAACGAAGTTTTCGACTGCTTCACCGAAAATATCTGAGAAAGATTCATTAAGGGCACCAGATTCATTTTGATAAACAAGATTTGCTGTTTCCTGGGTTACCCCATGTGCTAACTCATGCGCTAGAATGTCAAGCGTTACCAGAGGCAAGACAGTAGTTCCGTTTCCATTACCGAACCTCATGTGGTTCCCACGCCATTGAGCATTTGCCACATTGTTTCCCCAACCAATATACATGCGAAGGACAGCACCACTACCATCATAGGAGTTTCTGCCATGCTTCATCAAAAAATAACGGTGAGATTGTTCCATACCATATTGAGCCTGGATACCCGTTTGCTGGGTATTTCCAAAATCCGCTGTGGGACTGGTAATATCTACTCCCTCATTGGGCTCCTGTCCTCCTTGTAAGTCATAGGTTTCAACCCCATCGCCATCGGTTGTTTGGCGCAAGCGGTAAAGGGAGCCAGTGAAGTCACCTGTAACATTAACAATACCTTCATAAAGTGAATTTCCAGTAACAGGAGTATCCGTTTCGTGGATCTTATTATGGCTGGCTATATGCTGGCCAGTATGTGCATCAATAAATACATCCGATAAGAAATCTGGTGTAACGGCATGTATTTCAAACTTATAGGCTAATTTTGGAGCAAATTTTCCCTTTGGGTCAGCATAGATTACCAAATCATAACCAGGAGTAGATCCTCCATCTGTATCCCAGATATATTCCTGTGCTCCTACAGCAATCTTTGCACGCTGAAATGCAGCAGGCTCTGATAAAGTTGGAAAGGCATTAATATCCATGAAAATATCCATAAACTGGCCACTAATAGTTTGGATTTCTCCATTTTTTGAGTGCACCTTAAGGACACCACCTTCCACTCTTCTGTCTTTATAATACTGGTGGTAAGTATCATGCATGAAACCAATGTTATCGGATTTTTGTCCTCTGATTTTTAACTCGTCACTGGACTGTAATTCAAAAATATTGGTCAATAATTGCATACTTTGACCCCGGTTTACATTTTCTCCTACTTGTATTATTGAAGAAGTTTCAACCTCATTTTGAGCCACAGCTACACTTATTGAAAAGCTTATAAATAAAAGCCATAATGTGTACCTTTTAAAGATCATACTATCTGTTTTAAATAAGTCAATTAATTTGGTCAAATTTAATTTTCAAAAACAATATTATTTTACTTAGATTCAATTGCACTGAGTATCGTAACCCTCAGCGGTTTCACGTTATTAAATTATGGTTATACATTGAGTAATCAGTAATCTGACGGGATAATTAATGATTAGAATTGCATCTCTCTAAAGCTAGGTGATTTGGATTGTTGCGAAAATGTTACGCTGTAAGGGTTGAAGATTATTTTTCTTGCTTGTTCAATATACTGGTCAACTATATTTAAACAGGTAAACCTAATTTTTGTAAGGCAAAAATTATCTACCAAATATATGAAATATTAACTTAATGGCAATTGATATTTTGAAAAACTCGCAGTTTTTTCCATAAAAAGATTCACTTTTTTATGGAAATACCACAAAAGGGGTAAAAAAATATTAAATATGTAAAGTTTGTATATGATTAAAATGTCAGGATTTTGCGGCAAGATTCTATTTTGATCAAAGGTAGGTATAAGGGTCAGACTTAAACTTCCACCTTGATTTTCTAGATTATATGGCACTTTCTTAATGTGAATCTCACTTTTTTTCCAAAAGCGAAATTCACATTTAAAGAAAGCTAAAGAAAGTATATTATTTTAAAAATTCATTTAAAACACCATTCCTAAAAGATCATAAATTAAGTGATTCATTTTTATCACCGTTTAATAATCTTTTGATTAATTACCGTCTCTTTAGTAAGAATTTGTAAAACATACCAGCCCACATTTAATTCTGTTAAATCAAGACGCTGGATTCCGTCTCCAACGGATTCCCATGATTTTATCAATTGCCCCTGTTGATTTATAATGCTCACTTTTTCAGCTTGTTGTGCTAAGTTCATGTAAAGGTAATCGTTTACAGGATTTGGAAAAACAGAGATGGATTCATCAGTTGAACGATCTGTAATATCACCAGTCAGAGATGTTGATTTTAAAGTCTCTGTAGCATTTACATCCAATAGCCTGATAGTACCTTCCTGAAGGTTTTGATTATTGCCCAGGCTAGTTAAAATCACTGCATCAATATAGATCTGATCACTATCAGCACTGGCATCACACATAATTCTGAATTGACTTCTAGAATGTAAATTTAATGTTGCACCATCAATTGGAATGGATACGCCATAATAATTGTTGTTTATAAAGTCAACTCCGCTGGCAAAAGAAGCTATGGTTTGCCAGTTATTTCCATCAAAATATTGTACCATAAAATCTTCTCCTTGTTCCATGCTTCTGGCATAAAAACTAAATTCAAACTTTACAAAACTTTTGTTTTTCAAATTATAAACAGGAGAAGTCATTGAAGAAGCAATTCCTGCATTATCCCGAATTCTGATCGAATAATTTCCTTCCCAGGAGAAAGGCCCCTGATATCGATAACAATCATCTCCTCCATCTGTCCAATTATCCCAGTCTGTTTCGAAAAAATGACTGGCAATGACCAGCGGCTGATTTTCGGTATCTGTTTCATCTATATCTGCGGTGACTACTGTAACTCCAGCAGGCACTGATTCATTCCCGGCAGCATCTAATGCTGTTACATAAAAAACATAGCTGGTGGAAGGTGCCAGGCCGGTAACATCATAATTTAAACCAGTTGTGCTTCCTAACAAGAATTGACCGTTATAGATATTGTATTTGCTTACCCCAACATTATCATTAGCCCGGGACCAGGATAATTGGGTGGAGGAAAAAGTAGTATTTGAAGCCATCAGGTTCAAAGGAGAACTAGGTGCCTGAGTATCTTCTTCCTCTAAGGTTCGAACTCTTATGGTGGAAAAATCAGATTTATTTCCTGCTAAATCTTCCGCCCTCACGCGAAGAGTGTAATTATTACCTGGCAATAGCCCCTTTACTTCAAATTGAGTCGAGGGAGTTGTACCTATATGGGTTCTACCTTGATATACACTATAACTTTTGATTCCCCTATTATCAGTTGAAGCAGACCACCTTAGTACCGTTGAGTTAGTGGTGGTATTAGTAGCTCTAAGATTGCGCGGTCTGCTAGGGGGCTCAGTATCTTCTTCCGGAAGGGTGGTTACAGAAATAGATTTTCGACTAGACTCATTTCCCGCCTCATCTAAAGCAGTTACTGAGAAAACATAATCAGTTGATGGCTGAAGATTAATAACTTTCAGAACCCGAGCAGTGGTTTTGGCATAAGGGTTACCATCAATATATACCTGATAGGCAGCTACCCCTACATTATCCGTTGAAGCAGACCAAAATAAATCTGTGGAGTTTTGAGTAGTATTAAAAGCAAATAGATTTGTAGGCGGGGTAGGAGGTTCAATATCTCCATCTCCCAGCGTTTTAACAAAAATACCAATTGGAAAAGACTCATTTTGAGCCTCATCTAAAGCGGTTACAGAGACATAGTAACGTGTTGCTGGCTTTAATCCGGTTAAAGTAAAATTTAGTGTATTGGTAGATCCATAAATGGATTCATTTAAATAAATGTTATATAGTACAACTTCTGAATCATCGGTTGATGGATCCCAATCTATTCTAAATGAAGTTTCTTGAATATTAGAAGCTTTTAGATTAGAAGGAGGACTTGGCCTTTCAGTGTCAGTTTTGGTTCGTAAAAATACGGTATAGTCCTCAACTTCACCAAAACTAAAATTCTCACAGGAAGAACTTTGTTCTGCATTATATTTCATAGAAACCCTCATGCGGGTTCTTCCGGTGGTCCTTTCAGGAATAAAAATCCTACCAGTTAATTCACCTCTTCGCAAAACGTCAGATGAAAAAATCAATTCCCCATCATCATCAAAATCACCGTCAATATTGAAATCTATCCAAACTTTCCAATATTCAGGCAGAGAGGTTCCGGAATATCCCGGTTTAAGGCCTATTGGGTAGAATTCATCCTGATATAACTCAATGGTTTGTCCTGTAAAATCACTATAACCTGCTGCACCTGAAGTATTTTTAAAATCACCGACACTCACTTCTGCTATCCATTCTCTACTAGCATTTTGGCCAGATGAACTGCAATAATTACTTTGGCTGTATTCGTCTCCAACACCTACAGCATACCAGGCATTTGTAGTGATGATCTCCTCAACAGATCCTTTCCCAAATAAATCTACTGCTGCCTGTATGGCCCCCACTCTGGCATCAGCATAATTCGATGTGGGACTTAAGTATACGGTAAGGTTTCTATAGGCTATTCTGGCAGCATTACTAATGCCTATACCAGGTACATTATAGGAGTTACCAAGATCATTTGTTCCAGTCTCACCCTCTGATAAAATGTAAAACCACTTATTTTGTACGCCGGAATTTGTATGTACCCCTCCATTATCTCCATCTCCTGTGAACCAATATCGACCTTTATAAGTATCTGGATCACGAAAGGCTTTTGGATTCCTCAAAGAACGGAAAGCACCACTTTGTCCTATCCCAATATCATGTCCAATGAGCCAATCATTAGAACCTGAGGCAAATTCCTCTACAGTTTCGCCAAAAATGTCGGAAAATGATTCATTGAGGGCACCGGATTCATTTCGATAAATGAGATCAGCTGAATGTTGAGTTACGCCATGTGTTAGCTCATGTCCAACGATATCCAAAGAAACCAAAGGACCGTAGGATGATCCATTACCATCGCCATAAGTCATTCTGGAGCCATCCCAAAAGGCATTTACATAATTTCTGCCAAAATGGACATAGGATTTAATAGGAGATCCCGCATTGTCATAAGAATTTCGGTTAAAATATTCCTTGAAGTAAAGATACGTTTGTTCTGCCCCCCAATGGGCTTGCACACCGGTACGATCAGAAGTGAAATTGGGTGAGCTGCTGGTGATATCTGTTGCACGGCTATAACTGGAACCATTATTCAAATCATAAGTCTCGACACCACCTCCGAGCCTTGATTGCCGAAGACGATACTGATTGCCTGTGAAATCTGCCGTAAAATTGACAGGACCATTATATAAGCTTTGACCACCTGCATTCACATCGTGTGTATGGATAATAGGGTGTTCGGTTAGGAATTCCCCGTTTTGAGCATCTATAAAAACGTAAGCTCTATATAAGGGATCCATAGAGTAGATGTTAAATTTGTAGGCTAAATGTGGAAGCTCTTTACCCTGGGGGTCTGCAAGTATCACCAATTCCGCTTTGGGAATATCATACCAGTTGGCAGAGGTTTGAACTTTTGCATGTTGGTAGGCATTAGCAAGAGCTTGAAATTCACCAATTTTTGGATTGATATCCAGGTCTGTAAATATGTCGAAATAATGACCACTTAATAGTTGTGTTTGGCCATCTTTGATGTGAACCTTATAAATGGCTCCTTCAATCTTGATACCTTTATAATATTGTTGGTAAACTTCATGCAGGATTCCAATTTGATCCGTTTCTTTTTTGAGCATTCGATATTCATCCTCCTCTTTCATATGGAAAATTTCCTTAAACAAGGACTCCATTTCCATTAACTGTTTGTTTGACTCAGGTTGTATTAAAAAAGGCAGAGAAGTACCTTGAGGAGTACCCTCATTTTGAGCAATAGCTTTTAGGGAAAAGGTGAACATAAAAAATGCCACAAGAGTAAAAATTCTTGTAATCATAGTGTTTCGTGTTTAAAAGTTCAGCAAATAAATAATCTACCTTACCAGTTTGTGTTTCGAGATGGTGTGGGTTAGAACACCTATCTATAGAATTCTTAAATCGATTAATTTAGATCCTGATGAGTAGATTTTATCAACTGCTGCTTTTTGGAGGATTCCTTTTACAGCAATAAGGAGAGACGTTTAATACTGAACACACGACTCTAACCGTCCAATGAATGAATAAACGACTGAGGAAAATGAAAAGTAGTTATGTTAAAAATGATGCAGAGTATATCCTTCAATGGTAAACACATCAGGATATTTTTTCAAATATAAGGACTTTATATTAGAAATGCTTACATAGCTGAAAAAATATACATTAATAGTAAAGAAATATGATTCATGCGAACCTGGAACCACATTTTTATTTATCAGTTTATGGAATATTTAAACAATAGGCATACAGTTCCAGGTTTGCATGAATCAAAACAGGTTTTTACTAAAAATTACTAGACGGGGGCATTCTCTTTTTGAGACTGTAATTCAAGATACTTTTCTATTAATTCAGGTACCTTCTCAAAAGCAGCGGACAATCCTTTATTGGTCTTGGTTGATACAAACTGAATTAATTCACCTTTAGATACCAGAAAGCCCAAAGGTTCAATTCCCATTCCTCCTCCTGCGCCTCCTCCTTCACTATGTGTGTTTTTGGAAACATCTCCTTCTCCACCTCCTGTACCAAAGCCCATACCTACACGGATGACCGGTATACAAGAAAATTCGCCTAAATTAAATTGCTCGCCAATTACGGTTTTGGTATTGGCCTCCGTCTTCATAAAGCTGGTTACCTTTCCCAGCAACTCTTCAAAATGCATACTCATAATTATTGGTTTTGGTTAATTAATATGTGTGTAATAGTTCATTCATAATCCACCTGATAGAAGTTGCTTATCAGGCAAAATCAACTATAAATAATTTCCTTCATTAGAAATTTACCTTCTTAATGATTTGCGGAAAGTATATTCTATGAAAACCATTACATCCTTTTTGTTAAAATGGCTTTTGTGCAGGCATAAATAATCCAGATAGGTCGGCTAAACATTTCAAGATCTAATTCCGTAACTCCATTATAATTGATGTGCCATTTTCCCTTCCCTTTATTTAAAAAGTGGAAAAGAGGGAATAGATAAGCATTAATAACAAAGTTATCTGTATCAAGTTCCAATTGATACTGCTTGATTCGGAAGGATCTTAGAGATTGATAAATTATCGGTAAAGTGTTTTTTAAGGCCTTGAATGAGCCTCTTCTTTTGTTTTTTTGACTTTTCGGTTTCGACTTGGAAGACAAGAATATAGACAGAATGTCCAAATCTTTTTGAAAGGTAAGTAGCTTTATCCTTATTTTTAAGTCACTCGCTGCCGGGATGAACCAGACACTCAATAAGCTCCCCCATTTTATTCTGAACTCATTGCTTTTGCTATGGATGATTACCTGTAAAGGGCAATAAAGTATTAGACCCAGCATTATAACAATACTAACAAGGCTTAAAATAAGTACCATATTAATGCTTTAAGTGTATCCTTAAATACAACTAAAAACCAATTATAGACAATGACTTTAATCAATAATTAATAATGAAGTTGCTCATATTAAACGGCGAGTCAACTATTTCTTTTAACAAATGTTCAGTTAATTGTTATACCTTTAATTTTTTGCGGCTCCTCTTTTTTAGAATTAAAAGCGATCAAAACTTTGGCTTCCACTAAAAGTAATAAAATTGATTTTCTCCTCTTAGGCAGAGTCTTACGATTGGCAAAACCCTATAAAGGCTTGTTTATAGCCTCAGCTATATTAGCGGTTGCCATCGCTCCTTTAGCTACTGCCCCGCCATATTTGGTGAAAATGATGGTGGATGATTATATCTTTAAGTATGATATACCGGGGCTTAGCAAGATGGCATTTATATATGCAGCAGTACTGATAGTACAAGTAATCGTAAGATACTTTTTTATTTACTCCACCAATCTCCTGGGGCAATCAGTTATTCGAGACTTGAGAGTTCGGGTTTTTAAACATTTGATCAGTTTAAAGCTTACTTTTTTTGACCGTACACCCATTGGTACTTCTATTACTAGAACCATCAATGATATTGAGGCCATCAATACCGTTTTTTCACAGGGTATTATTACCATTATTGCGGATTTGTTAACCATATTCGCTGTAATTGGGGTGATGTTTTATACCAGTTGGAAACTTACCCTAATTTGCTTAACCACACTGCCATTTCTTATCATCGCAGGCTATATTTTTAAGGAAAAAGTAAAGGCTGCTTATCAAATCGTTCGTACTCAGATTTCAAAAATGAATGCCTTTTTGCAAGAACGAATTACAGGGATGAGGATCGTTCAGATATTTAATGCGGAAAAAGAGGAAATGGAAAAGTTTAAAAAGATTAATCGAGATTATACCCAAGCCAACCTGGACTCCATCCTCTATTATGCCGTTTTTTTTCCAGTGGTGGACATTATCTCTGCCTTGGCTTTGGGCCTTATGGTTTGGTGGGGAGCCAGAGGGGTTATTAGTGCTGATGTAACAATCGGAGCTTTGGTAGTTTTTCCGATTTATCTGAATATGTTGTTTAGACCCATTCGTATGCTGGCAGATAAATTTAATACCCTACAAATGGGACTTGTTGCCGCCGAACGTGTATTTGATGTAATAGATAAAAGAGATCTTATTAAAAATACTGGAAGCATCAAGCCAGAAAAATTACAAGGAAATATTGCTTTTGAAAATGTTTCATTTGCCTATAAAGCCAAGGATTATGTGCTCAAAAATCTAAGTTTCGAAGTAAATTCTGGTGAAACTTTGGCCATTGTAGGGAGTACCGGTTCGGGCAAGTCAACAATTATCAATATCCTGAACCGCTTTTATGACATCCAAAAAGGAATCATTAAAATTGATGGAAAAGATATTCAGGAGTATGAATTGTTTGCTTACAGAAATCGCTTGGCTATTGTATTGCAGGATGTCTTTCTTTTTTCAGGCTCCGTTTTGGAAAATATAACTTTAAGAGATTCTAAAATTAGCAGGGAGGAGGTGATTAAAGCTGCCAAAATGATTGGTGCCCACCATTTTATCACCAAATTACCCGGGGGCTATGATTACCAGGTGATGGAGCGAGGGGCCACACTCTCATTAGGACAACGCCAGCTCATTTCATTTGTTAGAGCCCTCGTTTTTGATCCAGATATATTAATACTGGATGAAGCTACTTCTTCCATCGACCCTGAAACTGAATCCGTTATTCAGTTTGCTATCGAAACTTTAATTGAAAAGCGAACCTCTATTATCATCGCTCATCGCTTATCTACCATCCGCCATGCCAATAATATTATGGTTCTTTCAAAAGGAGAAATTCAAGAGTTTGGTACTCATGAAGAGCTGCTAAAAATTGAGGATGGCCATTATCGCAACCTTTACGAAATGCAATTTTTGGAAGCAGCGGAAAGTAATGAATAATTAATTCAAGTTGCATGGCAACTTAGATTCATTAGAATGATTCTTTCAACAATTACCATCCCTGTAATGCCTTAATCAAAAAGAAGCCATCATCTCCCTGTGGTTGATACAAGGGCATCAATATGAGTCCATCACTTTCGGCATAGATAGGTCCTTCATTATTATGAGCCAGTAATTGTCCTTTCTTAATGGCCTGGAAGTTTTTGAAATTAGGGAGCATTTTAAACCCATCCGATGCTTTAATGGAATGGGCTAAAATCAATTCCGAAACTTTTGGTAGGTTTTTAGAAAAATCAATGAGTAATTTGTCATGCCGGTTTTCTACATGTTCTGATCTTACACAACCAATTGTCCGCATACAATTAATAATAGCAGCAATAGCTCTATTAACGGACAAAGGATCATCATGCTGACCAGATTCAAAGGCTATACCCACCACCTGCCTGCCCTCAAAATTATCAGGCCGGAAATAGTGTAAAGTGGTGCCATGTATTCCTCTAAGCATTCCTTTAATAACAGGAGCATGCAATTCAATTGCGATTTTTACACTTTCAGGAGCATCGGTTGCAATGGAAAAAATACCTCCGTGGGCAGTGGTGGTGTGCAGATCCAGCATGACAATTTTATCAGGCTGATACTCTTCAATTATTTGTTGGACTAAAATTAGAATTTCTTTGACTTCCTGTTCTTCAGTATCAAGCTTTTCTTCCGGGGTGATTAAAATTCTTGCCACATTCTCATCAGTCCATAATCGATTAAGGTCTTTTTTTATGAACCTTTGTTGCTCCTCCAGGGCATTGAGGTTACCATGGATGCCAATAAATTTACCTTTAAACTGGAAATTCGGGTTACTTTCAGGTTCCATTTCCAGTAATTTAAAGATGATATCCAATGCTTCCACTCCTGCCAACTCATTGCCATGCATTCCGCCAAAACAGATTAACAAAGGTCCTTTCTCTTGTCCTGTATATGAACCGATTACGCGTTTGTACTTCATCTCATCGTTACATTAGCTAACAAATTTACAAAAGTTAGCGCGCTAAATGATATTCTTAACAGGCCGAAAATAAGAATTACCTTACTTGTGATGAATGCTAAAAGTCACCAGTCACCTTGTTTGTTGGCATAAACACCATTACCCTTGCCTGGAATTTTACTCAGAAAGGGAAATAATCACTGTAGTTAATTCAACTGGTGTCTTATAACAATATAATATCACATAGCCGGGCAGCTATGCAATGGCTTTTTTGGTGGCCTTTTTATCTCTTCTTAGCTCTAAAGTGCGTCGAGTAAAGCCTAATTTTTGGTAGAATTTAATGATGGGACTTTGGGGGTCAATATGTAGAGCGACATCCCCATTGGACATATCGAGAGCTTTGCACATTATTTCTTTAAGTACTTTTTCATCGTTTTTGTAGCTGTCATGAATGCTGACATATACGAAGAAATTACTAGGCTTATATCCTTCCATCCCTGTATTATTTACCACGATAGAAGCAATAAAAGTGTGGTCTTTTTTTATGGCCAAAATAAAACCTCCGAAGGAAGGCTTTTCTTTTAGGGCATAATCTAAAGCCTCAATGACATCTTCCTTATTAGTATTAGGTGTATGGGTACATATAAAGTCAACTAACTGCACCTTTTCACCCGGGCTCATTCCGGTGAACGAGTTATAAACGGTCGTCTGGCTTTTCATTGTATGTGATTGATTTAATGCTAAGATTACTGAAACTGACGATATGTTCGGTGGGAAGAATGCTCTTAAATTTAGCGAAACTTTTTAAAAACTAAAAGAATCTTCCTTTTTTTAGTAATGATCGGTACTTTTCAGCTTTTTCCATGACAAAAACCGTATTTAAAATTTTACCTTCCTGAAATAAATTTACTTTAACACTAAATTTATGTATTAAAATAAAATGTTTTCTCTTTCTGATTTATTCAACCTCAGAAAAAAGGAATTGAAAATTCATTTATTTATAGAAATATTAATTCACCTTAAATCCTAAGCTATAACCATTGAATTTTTATCAAATCATAATTGTTCGATCTTATGATTAATAAATTGATTTTTTTAACATTTGCCTTTGTCACCTGCTTGTTTATTCCTGCAAATACCCAAAGTTCAAAGCTCGATTTTAAAATCCATCCGGACCTTAGGGATTTAATCGAAAAAGAAGGCGCGGCGGACCTGATTATTGTTTTTCATGATCAGGCGGATGTGACTGGGGCTTACAAAATTCGTGGTAAAGAAAATAAAGGCCGATTTGTTTTTCAAAAATTACGTGCTCAAGCCATAAAAAGTCAGAAAAGAGCCATTCAACTGCTTAATCAATCTGATCAAACTTTTGACGCCTTTTATATAGTAAATGCCATCCATACTGAAGTGAATGGCCAACTTTTAGAAAAACTGGCGGAGCTTCCCGAGGTAAAAATGCTTATTCCTAATCCAAAAGTAAGTTTAGAAGTACCTGTAGACCAACAAAACACTGCCCTTAATTTCCGCAATGCCATAGAATGGGGAATTGCTAAAATCGGAGCCGATCAGGTTTGGGAAATGGGTTACCAAGGTCAAGGAGTAGTAATTGCAGGACAGGACACAGGATACGAATGGGATCATCCTAGTTTGAAGGAAAAATATAGAGGATGGAAAAATGGAGAAGTAGATCATAATTATAATTGGCATGATGCCATCCGTGAGATAAGCTCCCTTCACGGTGATGCTGAAAGGACTGCCGAAGACAATGATTGTGGACTGGATTCTGCGATACCTTGTGATGATCACAATCACGGAACACACACAATGGGCACTATGGTTGGTGATGATGAACAGGGGAATCAGATTGGAGTAGCTCCGCAGGCTACCTGGATTGGCTGTCGGAATATGGAAGAGGGCTGGGGCTCTCCAGCTTCTTATATAGAATGTTTTGAATGGTTCTTAGCTCCAACAAATCTTTCTGGCCAAAATCCAGATCCTGATATGGCACCTCATGTCATTAATAATTCCTGGTCTTGTCCTGAAATAGAAGGTTGTACTTCCGAAAACTGGTCCTTGATGCAAACGGTTATCAGTAACCTCAAGGCGGCAGGTGTAGTAGTGGTGGTTTCGGCCGGCAATGGTGGTCGTGCAGGATGTGCTACTGTTCAAGCTCCCGCTGCTATGTTTGAAGAGAGCTTTTCTATAGGAGCCATGGCTTTTAATGATACTATTGCCTCTTTTAGCAGTAGAGGCCCCGTCTTGGTAGATGGGTCCGGGCGGCTTAAACCAGATGTTGCGGCTCCTGGTGTGTTGGTTCGTTCCGCAATTCGTGGGGGTCGATATGCTTCATTCAGTGGTACGAGTATGGCCGGACCTCACGTAGCAGGTTTAGTAGCTCTGATAATTTCCGCAAATCCTTCTCTAGCCGGGGAAGTCGAAACAATTGAGAACATCATTCGCAGAAGTGCCATCCCAACTACTACCGAAGAGCGTTGTGGGGATGTATCGGGTACAGATATTCCGAACAATACCTATGGCTACGGACGGATAAATGCTGTTAAGGCAGTACAGGAGGCCCTATGGTTTTTTGATGATGAAAAACTAGGTAATCAAGGTGTCTTTTTATTTCCTAATCCCGCCAGCGAATTGTTACAATTTCGCTTTAGAGATTGGCAGGGCTCCAGCATTCTAGCTATTTTCAATAGTGTGGGACAATTGATTTTGGAGGAAAACTGGGAACTAAATCCTTCTGATGTACAATCAGTGGAGTTGGAGAACTTTACTGAGGGTATATATTTTTACAAAATTACCGGAGAATCTAGAGAAGCAAGTGGACAATTTATAAAAAACAGATAAGCGGCCCGACGGCCGCTTATCTGTTTTTTATGTATCTTTGCGCTCGAAATTTAATGTACAGTTAGCAGCAAGCCTGCAACTTGTCAATATGAATCATTCCGAATTTTCGGAATGATTCATGTTTATTGGTTAACGTACAAAATTAAAACATGAAGCGATTGTACAACCGCATCAACAACGATGAGCTGAAGGATCGTTTGTTGAACAGCGACGAAAAAAGGATAACCCTTTCTTTTTATCAGTATCATAACATCTCTGATCCTCAGCAATTCCGCAATGATCTATATGAGCGATGGGAAAAGTTAGGCGTTTATGGCAGAATTTATGTTGCCAAAGAAGGAATTAACGGCCAAATTTCTATTCCTGAAGCCAATAGAGAAGCATTTAAAAAAGACGCCTATGATATTCCTTTCTTAAATGGAATACGACTCAATTTTGCTATTGAAGATGATGGCAAGTCTTTTTATAAACTCAAAATCAAGGTTAGAGAAAAGATCGTAGCCGATGGCCTGGATGATTCTACATTCGATGCTACTAAGAGAGGAAAAGGACTTAGCGCTAAGGAATACAATCAATTAACAGATCAGGAAGGAACGATCATAGTGGATATGAGAAACCATTATGAAAGTGAGGTAGGCTATTTTGAAAATGCCATTCGTCCGGATGTAGAAACCTTTAGGGAAGCCTTACCTGTTGTTGAAGATATGCTTGAAGATAAAAAAGACAGCAACATCATTATGTATTGTACAGGCGGCATTCGGTGCGAAAAGGCTAGTGCCTACTACCTGCATAAGGGGTTCCAAAATGTTTTTATGGTAGAAGGAGGGATCATCGAATATTCCCGTCAATGTGAAAAAGAAGGCCTTCCCAATAAATTTATCGGTAAAAATTTTGTTTTTGATGAACGCATGGGCGAACGCATCTCCAATGAGGTAGTGGCCAAATGTCATCAATGTGGAAAGCCCTGTGATACCCATAAAAACTGTGCTAATGATGCCTGCCATATCTTATTCATCCAATGTGATGAATGTGCCGAAAAATATGATGACAGCTGCTCAAAACTCTGCTCTGATTTTAATGAGCTGCCTGAAGAAAAGCAGGAAGAATTAAAAGGCACCATTGAATTTAATGGCACCAAATTTGGGAAGGGAAGGTATAAGGCTTTTAAAAAGGATGAGGGGCTGATATTGTCTTGAAGTATTAACCCCAAATACCGGTCGCTAGAGGTTAGCAAAACATAATTCCCTGCCGATAGGTGCTGCACCACTGCAATTCATAAAACTTAGAACTCAGAATATTGTTGGATGACATAGTGTTATAGACAAAAAGTGACATTAAGTTACGAACACTCTACAAATTATAAAGCTCACTGAGTGTCACAGCTACGCCGCTGGATTATTTATATTGACTAAAAACCTTGAGTTGTCACTCAAGGTTGTTGTGTACCGCCGCCAGGCGGCTTAATATTTGCAAAATAAAACCGCGTAGCGGTGTCATACATTGGCTAAAATAAATCACTCCGAAATTAAAAATATGAGACTAATAAATGCTATGATCTTGTTTTCAATAGTTGGCTTAAGTTCTTGCCAGCTTGATGAAAAATTGCAAGAGGAAGATGTAAAAACCTTATGGGAAGAATTTGTACGCTTGAAATATGAAGGAGCATTCAGAACAGATACTATTTTTGAACAAAAATTACAATCACAGTTGAATTTGGCTTTAAAAAATGGAGATGCAAAGGCTGGAAAAAGAATATTAGAATTTGAAACCGAGTGGAATTTTCTAAAAGGAATGGAAGCTATTGCCAGCAAAAAAGTTGATGATCTTAAAAAATACTCCTCAAATTCCCCGGATGAGACGCTTCAATGGTTTTTAGCCTATAATGAATTGAATAAAAAAAACTTCGATGCTGCAATATTGATATTAAAAAACCTTTTGAAAAAACAAGAGCTGGCGGCAGATTTAAACTTGAAAGCCAATTGGTTATTAGGGACCATATACGAAGAACAAGGCATTGACTCCCTTGCGATAAAATATTATTCAATTGCTTCGCAACTAGGACCGGTTAATAACGAGTTCGATTACTACCTGGAATCAACATTTCATTTAGGAAATATGAGATACATTAATGATGAGGTTGACCGCTCCGTCGAAATTTACCAAAAAGCACTGGATGAATCAATCAAATACAAAGTGACAAGATTAGTGCCCGTTGGATTTTATCATCTTGCAAAAGTTGAAGAGCGACAAGGAAAGCATGAAAACGCTTTACTCAATTATAATAAAGCACTGGAATATGTTATTCAAGAGTTGAACCAGTCTGAACATTTTATTATCCCTCTCATTAGGAATAAAATAGAATCATTAGAAAACCAATAATAAAGGAGGCAAATAAATTATCAATGAACTTCGAACTAATCCCGCTACAAAAAACCATGGAAGTGCTTAAATCCGAACCCGATCCAGAAGCTGCCTTCCAAAAAATACTAAGCTTTGGAAATAAAAGCCTCCCTTCCTCAATTTGGATTCATTATGAAAAAATGAACCTCTCCACAGACATTCAGGAAGCCCAGGCATGGATACAACAATCCTTGGATAGGCATCCTCAAACAAGCGGTATCTATTTAGGCTTGGATACCCTAAATATGAACGAGGGAACCGGAACCAATATCGAAATCGGACTTTCTATTTCCTGCAATCCCAATGAATTAGTGGATGATTGGGCTTATGTCTGTGAACATTATGGTGAATCACATTTGATAAAAGGGCTGTTCGAAGTGTCCCATACATTTTCTAATGAACAGAAATGGAACAGAGAGGAACGCAGTTTTGCAGAATACCTGATTTTTCTGGCTTACAGTGGTGTCGTTTTGAGGGAAGCTCTCTTTAGTATAGAATCGGATATTAATTTTCTTTCTATGTGGGGCTTTCACGATGGAGATATGTTTTATTTGGTTCAAAAAATGAATGAAATAAAAGAGGTAGTTGCAGGGAAAGAATAAGCTTTAAATTTAATAATATGTGTTAATGTTAGCGCTTCCCTCCAATGGAATAATAGCTTAGAACTCTGCCCCTGATTTTCTCCCAAAGAGTATCTATATTGGTTTTTGAAAACATATTGTTATTAAAAACCAAATGAAAATGAAAGAAAAAAAAGCAAGAATGCCGATGGCCAAATCTCGGCATGAACTGGCCAAAGATTTTGGTGTGAGCTATACGACTTTGTACCGCTGGTTAAAAAGACATTCTATCCACTTACCTCCAGGCTTAGTTACTCCGCAATACATTGAAAAAATCTATTTGGAACTTGGCTTTCCTTTGCCTGAGGAATACCAGCCTGAGGTTATAGAAAGCGAAGATTAACTTGAATAATACTATGCTTTAAATTCGTCTCCACTTTTATGATATCAATTGTAAGATCTTGAAAGGAAATGCAAGAGTATGGCAGGTCAATAAACCCTACTTTTGAATCAGTCATTGGCCAATGATCAAGGGATTGTCGAAAACCTTAAAATAGAGTAGGCAAACAAAAAAATAAAAACCAGATGAAAAAACTATTGATGCTATCCCTTTTGGTGATAGGAGTGGGCTTTGCGCCCAAACTAAACGCTCAAACAGGTTGTGATGAAAGCTGTATCGAATGGTGGCTTGTAATTACAGATAATTATGGAAGAGTACTGGAAGAGCATTATTTATATACTACCTGTAATGGTGAAGAAACTGTTTCTGCCTGCGAGGAGAGTACATCAAGAGGAAATTATTACCTATTTGAGGATGAGGCTTCTTGTGAAGAAGTTTGGGGACTAAGCGTGGTGATGTCTCATGAAAACAATGACATGTGCGGAGCCTATGTAAAAGCAAAGGGACGATTGACTAGTAGGGGAGGAGGAAGTTGGAGTGCTGAAACTTACCTGGATAAATACCATGGTGCAATGCTTTTTTCGGGAATTTGTGAAACGGCCTTTTACTCAGTGGTAGACCGATCATTTGTTTCTACGGCTAATCAACCTAATGTTAGCGCTAATTTTATTGCAGATGTCGGAATAGGTATTAATCTGACGATTTCAGGTGGTCAGATTGTAGAAGGAGACGGATGGTTATGGTTCCCAGCAGGACCTCCCATTAATCAATTCAAATCCACTCAATTTAATAACCCACTTTGTTGGTAAGTGCCTGTTTAATCCCAATTAATTTTTATTAAAAACAACCAAAATGAAAACACTAACTTTTGTATTTGTGGGCATCATATGCCTCAGCTTTACAGCTTGTAATGAAAATAAAGTCATCGAACAGGAATCAGGTAAAGATCAACTTGGTGCAATGGTTCATGATATTTTGAAAGAAGAGAATTTAGAGGAAGCCATTTGGAATCCAGAAGGTATGAATTTACCAGATGTACCTACTATCCAAGTGAAAAGTGAAGAAGAATTGAGAGAATTAATTAAGGACTTAAGTGCTAAGGCCCAGGAATTTGGCAAAACCATAGAACATGTTAATCAGGTGAATCAACGGCGTTATGATGCTTTTCAGAAAAAACTGGCTACTTCAAATAATCGAAAAGATTCTTTGCGGATAGCCATGGAGTTTCCAGAGATCGTTTACCTAAGAGATACAACTGAATTAATCGATTTTGGCTTAATTGAAAGACCTCAAACAAACTAAATAAAACCTGAACCCGGCTTGGCCAAGCCGGGTCATTTTTCAATAGGTAATTAATCGAAAAAATACTATCTTTTAGCCCTATTAAGTTAAAATATACTCTTATATAGATGTGTTGCTGAATACTTTTAACGCATCTGCTATTTGCTAGATATGGCCAAAAAGCGGGTTTCCCAAAATCAAGCTAAAAAAACTAAGTCTAACTCTGTAACAGGGCCAGATTGGTTATACAATCAAGGTCTGCACCTAATCATTCTAGGTGCTATAAGTTGTTTATTGTATATAAATACTCTTGGACATACTTATACCCAGGACGATGCCATAGTGATTACAGAAAACATGTTCACCAAGGACGGATTGAGTGGAATTCCCGGGATATTATCCAACGATACATTTTATGGTTTTTTCCAGGTAGAAGGCAAAGATAAATTAGTTTCCGGGGGTCGATACCGACCTATGACCCTGATCCTTTTTGCTATAGAGTACCAATTATTTGGTGAAAACCCTTTTATGGGACATTTAATGAATGTCCTTTTCTATGCACTTACTGTGATTGTTTTGTACTGGTTTCTGCTGTATGCCTTAAACCATTTAAAGGCGGAGCGAAAAACCCTTGCTTATTCCATTGCCTTGGTTAGTGCCATATTATTTGCTACTCATCCTATTCATACGGAAGTGGTAGCCAATATAAAGGGGCGGGATGAAATAATAGCTCTTTTAGGAGCCTTATCCGCTTTATTGATATCTCTTAAGGCTTATCGCCTGAAAAAGGGTTGGCAATGGCATTTAGGTGCAGGTTTACTATTTTTTGTTGCCCTGCTTTCTAAAGAAAATGCCATTACCTTTTTGTTTATAGTGCCCTTAAGCTTTTACTTTTTTACTAAAGCAAAAGCGAATAAAATTCTCGCTCATGGGTTGCCCTTTCTTGTAGCTACTATTGTGTTTCTTATCATTCGTACCAGCATTCTGGGGTTTGATTTTGGGGCACCCTCCAGGGAATTGATGAATAATCCCTTTTTGAAATTCAGCAATGGTCAGTATATTCCCTTAGCTTTTCAGGAACGTATGGCTACTGTTATCTTTACCCTGGGAAAATATATTCAACTCCTCATTTTCCCTCATCCGCTAACACACGATTATTATCCTCGTCACATCGATGTGATGAATTTTGGTGATTGGAGGGTTTTATTGAGTTTTATCCTGTATCTGGGAATGGGTATTTACGCACTATTCAGATTGCCTAAAAAGGATATAATTAGTTTTGGCATCTTCTTTTTCTTAGCCACCATATCTATTGTATCCAATCTGTTGTTTGCAGTAGGAACCAATATGGCAGAACGTCTGGCCTTTATGCCTTCTGTTGGGTTCTGCTTGATTGTTGGTGTGCTAATTTACAGACTATCCATTCTAAAAAAGTCGAAATTGTCAATGTGGCCAATTGGAATGGCAGGCCTTATTGCTTTGTT
Source organism: Saprospiraceae bacterium (assembly GCA_028285545.1). Lineage (GTDB taxonomy): Bacteria > Bacteroidota > Bacteroidia > Chitinophagales > Saprospiraceae > JANQPA01. The sequence goes on from JANQPA010000050.1 coordinate 166,295, forward strand.
GTTTTCTATTAAAACGATTAGTAGAAATACGGTTTGGAAAGATAATTATACCTTATTTACTACTGATGTGAATACCTCAAAAAATAGTGCCAAACTTCGGAACGCTGCCGGAGGAGAATTGGTTGTACAATCTAGAAAGGTAAGCGATGAAACCAGGCAACAGCAGATGTTAGTGGAAGCTGAAGGTCATCTAAAAGAAGCAATCAGGATACATCCACTTTATAAAGAAGCATACTTGATTCTGGGAAATGCCTATAACTATTTAAAAAGATACGATGAATCTGTTCAGGCTTATATCAATGCTCTACAATTAGATGCTTCTTATGAAGAGGCTCGAAATAATCTGGCAATTACCTATCAACAGGGAGGTCGATATTATGGAGAGCAACTAGGAGACCTTCCTCGTGCTATCCAATTTTTGGAGCAGGCCCAAAAAATGCGGCCCAATGAATTTGAAACCAACCGACTATTGGGAGTGGCCTATGGCATACAAGGAAACCCATTAAAAGCAATTGAATTCTTTACCAAAGCTACTGAAATTGAACCCAATAATGCAGATGCCTGGTTTATGTTGGGATCTGCCTATTATAATATAGGACAAGAAGAGGTGGGTAGTCAGTATCATCAAAAAGCCATTTCTATAGACCCTGAAGTGCAACAGCGCATGGGAAGTAACCAAGGACAATAATTTTCCGTATAAATTAAATGTTCAAACGACTCTTTTGCTAGCCTGCGGTAAAAATAAAGAGGCAATAGGACGGAAAGTGGCCAAAATAGCCCACTTTACTCACTTTTAACTTCCTCTTTTAACTTTTTACCTACTGCCTTTTACCATTAATATATTCAATTACTTATATTGTTGATCACTATACTTTAATACTTAGAACCCAAAACTTTGAAGCTGGAATAGACTTTTACAAATCGATACTTATGAGACGAGCGACCCTTACCTCCCTGCTGCTGATATTTGGAATGCAGTATTTTTTAGCTGCTCAAACCAGTTACCAACGAGCCGTCAATTGGGCGGATTCAGTTTTCAATTCGATGACCTTGGATGAAAAACTTGGCCAATTATTTATTCTGAGAGCCCATTCCAACCTTGGGGCTTCTCATGAAGCACAGGTCGAGCAAATGATTAAAAAATACAAAGTCGGTGGATTATGTTTTTTCCAGGGAACACCAGAAAGACAAGTCCGTTTAATTAACCGATTTCAAGGAGTGAGTCAGGATGTCCCCTTGTTAATTACTATGGATGCCGAATGGGGTTTGGGGATGCGTATGGCTGAGAGTACCATTAGTTTCCCTCGACAGTTGATGTTGGGAGCTATTCAGAATAATCGCTTGCTATATGAAATGGGTAAGGAAATAGGACGACAGTTGAAACGTACAGGGGTGCATGTGAATTTTGCACCTGTTGCAGACATAAATAATAACCCTAATAACCCGGTAATCAATGATCGCTCTTTTGGCGAAGACCGGTATAATGTCACCGTAAAGAGCTACATGTATATGAAGGGAATGCAGGAAGAGGGGGTGATGGCTAGTGCAAAGCATTTCCCAGGGCATGGTGATACTGATGTGGACTCACATTATGATCTTCCGGTAATCAAATTTGATCGAGATCGCCTGGACAGCCTTGAACTTTTTCCTTTTCGCCATCTTTCGGCCTACGGGATTGGAAGTATGATGGTAGCTCATTTAAATGTACCGGTTCTAGATAGTCGAACTAATAGGACAACTACTCTTTCAAGTAGTACCATAACGGATCTTTTGAAAAAAGAGCTAAACTTTAAAGGACTAATATTTACGGATGCGCTTGAAATGCAAGCTGTAGCCAAAAATTTTAAAAGTGGTGAGGTAGAAGCTGAAGCCTTTCTTGCTGGTAATGACATGCTTACCCTGCCCAATGATATGGGAGCTGCAATAAGAAGCCTAAAAGAGTATTTGCAAGATGGTCGGATTCCGGAAAACAGGTTAGAGGAGAGTGTGAAAAAGATATTAGTATCCAAATACCAGCTGGGCCTAAAAAAATTCAGGCCCATCAAAGAGGCTGGAGTGCGAAAGGACATAAATAATATAGAGGCTAAAAAACTGAAAAGACAATTATGCCAGGAATCGCTAACGCTGGTAAGAAATGCACAACAGCTCATTCCAATTAGAAGTAAACTCCAAAATATGGCTTCGGTAAGTATTGGGGTCAGCAGAAAAACGGCTTTCCAAAAGCGACTCGATTCCTTTGCTAAATTTAGTCATTATCAAATCGGTAAATCCATTCCTGAAACTACCAGAAATAGAATGATAGGACAGCTGGCACAAAAGGACCTGGTCATTTTAGGATTGCATGGCCTAAATAAAAATGCCCGAAAAGACTTTGGGATTACTGCGGATATGCAAGCATTTATAAATGATTTGAATGAAAGGACTAAGGTAGTTTTAGTAGTATTTGGATCACCATACAGCCTGAAGTTTTTTGACGGTATCAATTGTGTTCTTGAAGCTTATCAGGAGGATGAAATTGTTCAGGATTTGTCTGCTCAGGCTATTTTCGGTGTTTTTGCAATTCGTGGTCGCTTACCTGTAACTGCCTCTCTTCGTAGCTCTTATAATATGGGGGTAATTACCAAGCCAACCATGAGGCTGGGATATGCTAAGCCTGAAGATGTAGGCCTGCATCCCGATTCTCTTAAAAAAATTGATGCCCTGGCCCTTGATGCTATTCGTAAACGAGCTACTCCTGGCTGTGTGGTTTTAGTAGCTAAAGATGGAAAAATTGTTTATAATAAATCATTTGGTTATCATACCTATCGCAAGCGCAGACCTGTCAAAAAGGAAGACCTATATGACCTTGCCTCTATTACCAAAATAGCTGCTGCCACCATGTCTATTATGCAATTGCATGAACGCAATAAACTAGATATAGACCTTCCATTAAGTACTTTTTTGCCTGAACTGGAAAATAGTAATAAACTGGATATGACTATAAAGGATATTATGGCTCATCATGCAGGACTGATTAGTTGGATTCCTTTTTATCAACAAACGGTAACTGGAGGCAGGCGAAACCGTCGACCAATGACCAAGTATTACAAGGATATCGAATCTAATCAATTTGATGTGCCAGTAGCACGACAACTTTATATGCGTACAGATTATGTCGATTCCGTCTGGCAGCAAATTATCCATTCCAACCTGAGATCCAGAACAAATTATCGATACAGTGATCTTGGTTTTTACTTGTTCTCTAAACTTGTTGAAAGAGTAAGTGGTTTGCCTTTAGATGAATATGTAAAACAAGAATTTTATGATCCTTTAGAATTGACCTCCACTACATTTAACCCTTGGAAGAATATTTCTTTATCAAGGATACCTCCATCTGAATCAGACCGATATTTTCGCCGCCAAGAGGTGCAAGGATATGTCCACGATATGGGAGCAGCCATGCTAGGAGGAGTAAGTGGTCATGCCGGCTTATTTTCCAATGCGGAAGAATTGGCAGTCTTGATGCAAATGCTACTGCAAGGCGGATATTATAATCAGCAGCGTTTTTTAAAACCCGAAACCGTAAGAGCATTTACTCATCGGCATCAAAGGAGCAGTCGTAGAGGTATAGGTTTTGATATGCCCGAATTGGATCCTACCCGATCTGCAAACTTGTCCCCTTTAGCTTCTCCCAACACTTTTGGACATCTTGGTTTTACAGGAACTTGTACCTGGGCTGATCCTGATAATAATTTAGTGTTTGTATTTTTATCAAACAGAACTTATCCATCAATGTATAATTATAAATTAAGTAAAAATGATTATCGACCCAGAATACAAAGTTTGGTCTATAACTCGTTAATGGATAAGAAAACCTTTAAGGTAGCTAAAGACAATAAGGAAGAAACACAATATTAGTATTGGGTATTGGGTATTGGGTATATCAAATATTTGTTTAAAAATAATTAAACCAATCCCAATTCCTATTACTCACTACATACAAGTTGTAAACTTGCATAAAATAATTAGATGCTATCCTGTTTCAAAAGACTTGAGACCTTTTGAAACAGGATATTTATTTAGTACTTTCGTGCTCCAGATAATTGATGCAAGTTGCGGAGCAACTTGCCAGTAGAAAGTAACAGGTAGAAAGTAGATAGATTCTTATCCAAATAGTGAACAAATATTCTTTTTATTTGATTTAGTCCTTCTACTTTCTACTTTTAACCTTATACTCAAGTTGTATTGCAACTTGAATTAAATAAGAGTTATGAATTGGTCCATGCGAGTTGCACTTCGGTATCTTTTTGCCAAAAAATCACGGAATGTAATCAATATCATTACCGGGATCGCTATTTTTGGGGTATCCGTTGGTGCTGCTGCATTAGTTTTGGTTCTTTCTGTATTCAATGGATTTGAAGACCTGATTACCAGCATGTACAGCAATTTTGACCCGGAGGTTAAAATTAGCCCTGTTAAAGGTAAAACATTTGAAGTAGACAGTACTTTACTTAAGCAAATTAAAGGCATAGATGGAGTAGCCTTTGTATCCCAAACCTTGGAAGAGGTGGCCTTTTTTGAGTATTCATCCAATCAGGAATTTGGCTTATTAAAAGGAGTGGATCAACACTACTCTTCTGTTACTCATATTGATACCATTATTAATGACGGGCGCTATCAATTGAAACGAGGAAATACTCAAATGGCTGTTTTAGGATACGGAATGGCGGTTAAACTCCAAATAGCTATTCCCACCGAACAAGCTATGGCTATTGATCCGATGGCGGTATACATGCCAAAACGCCGCCAGACCAGTTTCTTTGAGGAAAAATTTCGCAAAAGGTTTATCTATCCAGCGGCCTCTTTTTCTGTTCAACAGGAATATGACAGTCAGTATATCATTACTTCTTTAGAGTTTGCACGTTCTTTACTTGGATATGATAATGAAGTAAGTGCCCTTGAAATTAAATTGAACAATAATGCTGAGCCTTCTGTGGTCATCAATCAATTAAAAAAACAACTGGGTTCAGGGTTTAAGATCCAAAATCAATATGAGCAACAAGAATCTTTCTTGAAGCTTATGAAAATGGAAAAATGGCTTAGTTTTGCCATCGTAGGATTGATGATGATTTTGGTCGCTTTTAATATCATTGGTGCTTTGTGGATGATTGTATTAGAAAAAGAAAAGGATATTGCTATTTTGAAATCCATGGGTGCTCTGGATACCAGTATCCGAAACATATTCCTAAATGAAGGATTACTCTTAACTATTTTAGGAATAGGAAGTGGTTTTATTCTGGCGCTTTTGTTATATGGGGCTCAAAAAACCTTGGGTTTGATAAAAATGCCAGGCAGCTTCGTAGTATCTGCCTATCCAATTAGTTTAAGGTGGGATGATTTTTTGATTGTTGGTCTTACGGTGGCAGCTATTGGCTTAATTGCTTCCATTTTGCCTGCCATGCGGGCCCAGCGTGTTTCTGGAATTATTAGAGAAGAGTAAATGAATAGGTATGGAAGATTGGCAGTTAGAATTTGAATGGACAAGAATAAAACATTTAATAAAAGATCGTTTTAATAAGGACAGTTTACCAGACTTGAATGCCATCCTTTTTTTGATAGGTATTCAGGAATTGGGGCGCTGGAAAACAGAATTTACCAAGGAGGAAAAGCAAGACCTTATGCATATAGCTGCCTGTCGGCTTTTAAGTTTTGATGGTTATTATAAATTTGCAGGCAGAGATGCTGATGGCTGGCCTCATTGGGAAGTTCTTAAACCATTTACTCAAAAGGGAGTAAAAGAGCAAAGCATTTTATTGAAAGAAAAAATCATACAATATTTTAATGAATTAGAGCACGAAAATGGAGGCCTGGAGGAAGAATGAATGTGCAAAAATTATAAATCATGAAATCACTAAAGTTTTTATTATCCTTATTTATTTTCGCTGGCATCATATCTGCCTGTAATCAAGATCCCAATACCTATGTAATTATTGAGACCGACTTTGGCAAGATGGAAGCCCAGCTTTACAACACTACCCCTAAGCATCGAGATAATTTCATCAAACTAGTAAAAGAAGGGTTTTATGACGACCTCCTGTTTCATAGGGTAATGCCAAATTTTATGATTCAGGGGGGAGATCCGGAATCGAAAAATGCATTGCCGCAGCAGCCACTGGGAATGGGTGGACCTGGCTATGAGATCGATGCAGAAATTGGTGCCCCACACAAAGTAGGGGCATTGGCCGCAGCCCAAGCTCCTAACCCTGAAAAAAAGTCCTCTGGTTCTCAATTCTATATTGTCCAGGGACAAAAATGGGATGATGCCACTTTAGACAAAATTGAACAACAGTATAAGATTACCTTTAGCCCTGAAGATCGCCAGATGTATAAAGAAGTTGGCGGAGCGCCATTTTTGGATGGAACTTACACCGTATTTGGAGAATTGATCTCCGGTATGGATGTCGTTGAAAAAATTGCTGCCCAAGCAAGAGATGCAGCGGATCGACCGGCCCAGGATGTAAAAATGAAAATAAGGATCAAATAATGAATAAATCACATAGATCGATGGATATGCGACGTTTGCTTGTTTATTTTGCTTTGATTTCCTCAATGATAATAGCTGGATGTTCACGTCCAAGCGCTATTTTTACTTATAGAGGACAAAGTCAGGCTCCTGCTATCGTCCAGTTTGAAAATATTTCTGAAAAAGCTACTTCTTTTGAATGGAAGTTTGGGGATGGTGATACCAGTATGCAGGTTTCTCCACAGCATCGTTTTATGGAATCTGGTGAATATACGGTAGCCTTGACCGCTATAGATGGAAAAAAACGAAGGACAACCGAAAAAATCATCAAAATAGAACCTCCTAAGTTTTGTCTGGTAGAATTACAAACAGATTTCGGTAACATGATCATTCAATTGGACGATGCCACTCCTGAGCATAGAGATAATTTTTTGAAGCTTGCCGATGAAGAATTTTTTGATAGCTTACTATTCCATCGAGTAATTAACGGGTTTATGATTCAAGGAGGAGATCCTGTCAGCAAAAATGCCCGCCCCAACCAATCCCTTGGTGCAGGAGGACCTGGTTATACTTTGCCTGCGGAATTTGTAGATACTCTTGCGCATGTAAAAGGAGCATTAGCCGCGGCAAGAAGAGGAGCTGGCAACCCACAAAAAAGATCTTCAGGTTCCCAGTTTTATATTGTCCAGGGAAGACCCGTAAACGATGCTCAGTTAAACCGACTTGAAGCACAAAAAGGTATTCGGTATTCTAAGAAAATACGAGAAGCCTACAAAAAATTAGGCGGAACTCCTTTTTTAGACCAAGAATATACCGTTTTTGGTTATGTTATTGAAGGGTTGGAAGTGGTCGATGAAATCGCAAATGCTCGAACCAATCAAAGTGATCGACCCCTGGAGGATGTAATAATGAAAGTTAGAGTCATTAAATAGTGAAAAGTTTTTGGACCTTATTAAATACAAATCAACTGCTTAGAGAAGTATGGAACATGTATTAGGGATAGATATCGGTGCCACCGGGATGAAAGGAGCCATTGTAGATATAGAGACTGGAGAGCTGGTTACCGAAAGGATCAAACTTCCAACGCCACACCCTGCCACTCCTGAATCAATGATTGATCCTTTTTTAGATTTGATTAAAACGCACAATTGGTCGGGAATTATAGGCTGCGGATTTCCTTCTATTATTAAAAATGGAACTGCACTAACAGCTTCAAATATTGACAAAAGCTGGATAAATACTAATGTTGAAGATTGTTTTGAAAAAGCGTCAGGCTTAAAAGTCAATGTAGTAAATGATGCAGATGCTGCTGGCCTGGCAGAAGTCCATTTCGGAGCGGGAAAAGGAATGAGTGGCTGTATACTTCTAATAACTATTGGATCTGGATTAGGGAGTGCACTAATCTATAATGGACAGATCGTTCCCAATACAGAGTTTGGGCATATTTTCCTGAAAGGGCAGACCCAGGTAGCAGAAAAATATGCCTCAAACAATGCCCGTAAACTCCATAATTTAGAATGGGACGAATGGGGGAAAAGATTTAATGAATTTTTACTTCAAGTAGAAAGAATCATTTTGCCTGACCAAATTATTCTTGGCGGAGGGATAAGCAAAAGATTCGATTTGTATAAAGAATATATCGATATCCAAATTCCGGTAAGTCCGGCTTCTATGCTCAATAATGCCGGAATCGCAGGTGCTGCTCTTTTTGCCCATCAAAAACAATTAAAGTTATTCAGTTGATCCCTTGTTTTCAAGGAGATTTTCTAATTCCACAATTCGAGCTTTTAATTTGTCAATTTCTGGCTGTATTTCTTCAAGACTGAAGCGCCGTTTTATATGTTGAGGACAATTGACATCCCAGGCCTTTACTTTTATTAGGATCACTCGTTCGTTTTTGGCCTTATACTCTTCATCTCTTAACTGATTTACCAATTCAGTATTATCCTCAACAATTTTGGCTTCACCCCATATTTTAATCCTCACCTGGTTAGGGTAATCCATTAAAAACAAATGGACCTTATCATTTTCAGAAAGATTTCCAGCGCTGATATACTGCTTGTTTCCTGCATAATCGACAAAGCCCAAGGTCTCTTCGTCAATAGCTTTTAGAAAGCCTTTAGGGCCACCTCTATGTTGTATGTAAGGTTGTCCATTGCTATTTGTGGTTGCCAGATAGAAAGAATCCCGTTGAGCAATAAAATCCAATAAATTTGTTGTGATTTTACTTTGCCAATCTCGTCTCTTGGCCATAAGCTCATAGGTAGTACGAGATCCTTCTTTTTCCTGCCAGCGCTTCACCGCTGGAGTGAATGCGATATCACTATTAAATTTTGCCATATTAAAGTCTTCTATCTTCTTCCTTGATAGGAAGGTCATTTATACTTGCAAACCTTTTTTTCATCAAACCATTTTGGTCAAACTCCCAATTTTCATTTCCATATGCACGGTACCATTGACCGGAATCATCTCGCCATTCATATTCAAATCTAACAGCAATTCGATTTTCTGAATGTGCCCAGTAGGATTTTTTTAGTTTATAATCCAGCTCCTTGGCCCATTTTCTTTGCAGAAAGGCTAAAATTTCATCTCGACCATTGATAAATTCTGCGCGATTGCGCCATTCAGAATCAATAGAATAAGCCTTAGATACTTTTTCTGGGTCCTTCAAATTCCAAGCATCTTCAGCGGCTTGAATTTTCTGACGGGCTGTTTCCTCGGTAAAAGGAGGTAAGGGATATTTTTTTTCCATAATTTTTTTTATGCTTTAAAATTTGATTCTCTTATGAATTCAATAAAAAGGAATTCTCTTCTGTCGGGGAAATTGTTACAAATTTGAATGTAATGCTGTCGTGAATTGGACGAATTGTTCTATGTTCCGTGTTTTGTTTTCCCTTCAGCAAGTTTAAAAAGTGTCTTTAGGAAATACTTCCCCATCCTTTAATTGATGTACCCATTCAAATCGATGCGACCCCTTTTTCAAGGTCAATTGCATGATTTCTTCTGCCTTTTGGTAGGAACTTTGGCCATCAGGCTGGTTGATAGGAGATAATTCTGATGGATAATTTGATTAAGCCTTTCATCATTACAATTTGGAATTTCCTTACAGGGAGTAGCACCCTTCAAAACATCTGATAAAGTTTGATGGATGTTTTTTAATGTTACTTGATTTAAGTCCATGACCTAAATAAGAAAAAAAGAGTATTGCCTGTCTGCTGACAGGTAGACAGGCAATAACTAGTACTCCTGAAACAGTTTCAATAAGCTTAGGTGAGCTTTTTATTTGATGAATAGCGTAATTTTATGGGTACTGGGTATTGAGAATTAATTTGCTTTATTGTAACAGATATTTTCTTATTAAACTCTGCTTATCTCACTACAAACTACACAATACTCACCACCCCAAAAGCTACATATAATTTGCAATTACATTCAGTACCTCCTGATCCTCGGCAAGTTCTGGAAGGAAATCAAATAATACTGGATGCGAATCGAAGTTTTCATCAATGGTTTCTGCCAGCCAGAACAAGGCCTCACTACGGCGGCCCAGACAAAATAGGCAGGCAATTTTGCCATATAAGATTTCATTTCCCATAGCCTGGTCTTCGGCTTCATTTAGAACATCCAGGGCTTCCATACCTCGATCTATTTCTAAAAGAAAGCCGGAATAGTACAGCCAGTAATTTGCTATTTCTGGTGCAATTGCGATGGCCTCTAAAAAGGCAGCTTCTGCTTTATCGTATTGATGGTTAGCTTTGTAGGCCTCAGCAATGGCAGCAAAATATTCTTCACGCTTATCCTCAATATCAATAGCTTTGCGATAATATCTAATCGATTTGGCCCATTTTTCTGCTACAGAATAGCACTCTCCAAGATGAAATAATAATTCATCATTCATCGGGTCAAGTTGAAGCGCCTTATGGAAAAAATGTCTGGCTTCATCGAACTGCTCAAGCTTCTGATGGCATTGGCCGGTAAGGGTCAAAAAATCACTATCCACTTCAAAACGCTCTAAATATTCCTGACAGCAGGAAAGTGCTCGATAATAAGCTTTTAATTCAAAGCATAATTCTGCAAACTCTTTATAGGCAGGCTCAAAGTCTGGTTCAATGATAAAGGCATATTCATAGGCATCAATGGCTTCAAAATAATCACCCAAATAGGATAAAGTATGACCATAATAATACCAGAATAAGTGGGAATACGGATCCTGATCAATCAATTCTTCAAATACGGCTCTTCCACTGTTATATCTCTTTGAACCCTCAATCGTAGTCCAAAATAAATCAATGGCTTGCTCATTTCTGGTATTGAGTTCCAAAGCTGACTTTAAATTGAAAAAGATGGGCTCGTAATTATTCTGCTGCTTAAAGATTAAGGACTCTAAAACATAAACATTACTCAAAACCTGTGGAATTTCACTTTCCTTAAGTTCATCTAATATGTAGAAGGCCTCTTCAAGGTTACCGAGATTAATAAATATTTCTGCTCTGGTCAGGGATATTTCGAGTTCCCCAGGTGAATAACTCTGTGCCTGATCCAGAACCAATAGTGCTTCGTCGTATTTTTTGATCTTTGAAAGTAGCTGGGCCTTTTTAATATAAAATTCAGCTGAATAGCTGTTGTGATTAAGGGCATGTTCCAATACTTCAAATGCTCGGTCCCAAATTTCTTCTTTGATATAATAATCTATCAATAACAAGTAGGAGCGGTCGTTCATTACGGACAAAACACCACGCTCCGACATGGCCTCGAATTCTGTAACTAGAGCGTTAATTGTTTTGTTGTAGTTGTTGTTCATAGGATCTATTTTAGCTTTTGAATTCAATATAAGTAAATTTGGATCAAGGTCAAGTTTATGGGGGGGGTGAAAAATGGGTAATTAATGGAACGGTATATTATTATTAGGGAATGGTATAATTCTTCATAAATTGTTCTTAATTAAGACTTTAGCACTTCTTATTATAATTTTTTTTATGTTATGTTAAAACATATATTTGATAAAAAACCATAAGTTCTAAAGTGAAGAATTTTCCCTCTTTTTTAGCCCTATTTTACACCTAACAATTGCCTTGCAAAGTATTGTTAAAAAACGACAATTTGGTGGGGAGTGATAAACGGAATAGAGTACTTAATTCGTTCCGGTTTTATGTCAAAATAGGGGGGTGATTTAGCTTATAGATAGCATTTCAAATATTCCTTTCAATAAATTGCTTTTAGATAATCTGGAAGCAAGGTATTTGGAAGAAGAATATAACCCTGGTAATTTACAAAAATGAAGTAGGGAGGAATGGATGGTCAAACCTATTGGGGTTAGGAGACCTATTTTGATATACGAAACCAAATAGTAAGGGTTTCCAAAAAATGAGATTTTTTTATCTAGGAAATATCCTTAATGTTAGCTGTTCCTTTGATTTTGGAACTCACCAGATAAACACCTATAAAAATGAAAACTCCGGCTAATAACTTAGTTGGTGTTAATTTTTCCATACCCAAGAAGAGAGAAAGAATGCTTGCAATCAGTGGTTGAAGGTACATATACGTACTTACAATCGAAGGAGATACATGTTTTAAGGCAAAATTATTAAAAAGGTAAGTAATAAAGGTAGTAGCAATAAGTACATAGGCTATTCCCAACCAGGTACCCTGTGAAAGCGTGTGCCACTGGGTCTCCAATAAAGGAGGTAAACCAAAGGGCATGATATAAAAGACACCAAAAGTAAACATCCAACTGGTTACCGTTATGGGATTGTATTTCAGCATTAACTTTCTGCCAATTACTAAAAAGATGGAGAAAGAAATGGCATTGGTTAAAACCATAAGATCCCCTTTCAGACCCTCCAAGTTAAAAGAAACCTTTTGGCCATAGCTGATTAGAAGAATTGCTCCTGCCGCCCCAATCAAAATGCCCGTTAATTTTCGTTTAGTGATGGCTTCACCAAGTAAAATTGAGGAAGCGACCAGAACCATAATAGGGTTAGAGGTCTGAATTAAGGAAGCATTAATTGGGGTGGTAAGTTGTAAGCCCATCAGAAAAAACATCTGGTTCAAAGCAATTCCTAATAAAGCCGCCAACATCAAAAGCCCTATATCCTTGCGCTCAATACGCTCCCGAACAAAAAGAAAGTGGAATAGCCAAAAAAGAATAAGACCAGTAAAGCCCCTTAGCATCACCAGGGCAAGAGGAGATACCGTTTGCCCATCGCCCATTACCTCTTTAGCAATAATATAATTTGCTCCAAAAATGAGTGATACACAGAATAAGGCTAGATGTGCTTTAATATGGGTGTTCACGTATTTGAAGGTTGTGACTTAATGGAATTAAGCCACGAAAATACGTTTTTTTAATTGGAGGGTCATTGCTTAGATCAATAATTATGATCGGAGGCAAGGTAAGTTTTTAGGCTATAAATATTTAATCTTTTTTACCATCGTTATTATTGTTCAGGCGGTTGTTTTTTCTCCTTTCCCTAAGGTTCTTTACAAGTTGTAGATTAAATTCTCTTTCCGCTTTTTTAAATAACATAATTTTTCGGGGAGTGAGAAATTTTTTCATATCCTGATAAAATTGTTTTTTCAGGTTCAGAATTTTTTCTTCCATGATAAAATTCCCTTCTATAAATTGTTCTGCCTCGGCATCCGAAATAGTAAGCAAATTTCCCTTAAACTTATACTCACTACGTATAGCCTTGTCTTTTTGATCGAATTGATTGTAAAGAGGCCAAAACTTTTCGGACTCTTCAGGTGTAAAACCCACTCGATTGGTGATATAAGCCACCTTCATAGCCTGAACCCGGCCTCCATTTTGTCCTAACATGGCAAATGAAGTAAATAATAAGGCTAGAAATAACAAACCTTTTTTCATTGCGATACGATTTTGTGCATTTAAAATTTGATCAAAATAATTCTTCAAGATCTTCCGCATCCATTTCCTCTATCATTTGATCTAAATATTGATCGATCTCCTCTGCTCCAACCACCTCTGCAGGAAGAAGGCTAATATTACTATTTTCATGAGCTAATTCCTTGAAAGTTTCTTCATCAAAGGTCTCCAGGTTATCATCAATGTAATTTTGAATTTCTTCCACACTCAAAGAGGCAAAGCTTAAATTATCAACAGCAGTCTGGTCAGGGCCTGAAGGATAGAGAATCCAGGCCGCAACTGCCAAAATGACCACAGAAGCCAAGCCAATAACTAATCTTGATTGAAATAATAGGGCCAGCTGATCCTGAAAGGCCTGGACAATGAAATTTAAATTCCAAATATCCTTTTTCTGAGGACTTTCTGCAGTTTCCTGCTTCAACTGTTCCAAAACCTGGTTCGAAAAATTATTAAAATAATGATCCGGAACCTTAAAGGGGCTGTCTTTCTCTTTCATTTTATATAAAAATGGAGAAATCTCTTTCAGCTCATCCCGTATTTCTTGTTTCCTGTCTCTTTGCTTATCCATATAAGCTTAATTTTATTTAAATCTGGACCTCCCTAAAGTGGTTTTCAATTTTTTTGACCGCATGATGGTAGGAGGCCTTTAATCCACCAACGGAGGTATTTAAAACCTGAGAAATATCCTTGTAGGACATTTCTTCAAAATAACGAAGGTTAAATACTATTCTTTGCTTTTCCGGCAATCGCTTAAGGGCAACCTGAAGTTGAACCTGGATTTCATCTCCGTCAAAATATTGATCTGCCTTTAAAGTGTTTGCCAGCAGGCCTTCCGCTTCATTTATGGAATCAGTTCCTTTTCTTTTCTTTTTATTAATAAAAGTAATGGCCTCGTTAGTAGCTATCCTGTAAAGCCAGGTATATAATTTTGATTTTCCTTCGAATCTTTGAATGCTTTTAAAAACCTTTATAAAACAATTTTGAAGAACGTCATTGGTGTCATCGTGATCCAGCACCATCTTTCGAATATGGTGATAGAGTCTTTCCTGATACTTTTCCATTAACAAACGAAAACCCTTTTCAGCGCTTTGCTTCCTTTGGATTAGTGAGAGGATCTTTTCATCTGATATTTCTACAAATGATGGACGCAAATTTGTTCTTTTAGCTCTTTGACTACTCCAACTGTCAAAGGTTTAATTGATTATGAAAAAAAATAAGAATTTCTATTAAAAACATCATTCCAACTTCCCCCTTCCGACTTCCCCCTTCCTAAGGTTCGTAAACTGCATTAATTTTATCCAAATCCAAAATGGTGGTGGAGCCATCCGGGAAATACATACCTTCGAATTTTTTATTCCACAGAATTTCACTTGCCGTATACGAACTATTGGTGTTTACCTGCTGAGCAAAAGTTTCATCATAGGCCTTGATTTGAATGATAAATTCAACATTCATTTTTAAAACCTGCTCATGACTCAATTCATACAAAGGGCTTTCTTCATCTATTGGATGAACGATGGTCCAATTTAAGGGGAGCATTGCAATCTTATCGCGCTCTAATGAGAGGGTGGTAAACCTTCTTTTTTTCTCACCATCAATTTCCTCTATCCAGGTCATTGCAACTTTGGCTTCTACATCAATGATATTATTGTTGCGCTGATTTGCTATCCTAAACTGAAAACTGGTGATGTCCTGATAGGGTGCCATAATGGCAATTTTGCTATAAATTAATTGAGCCCTGGGTTTAGAAAACCTGGAAAAGAATAATCCTGTGGCTAAGGCAAAGGACATCAAGCCTACTAAGGCCACCAAAGAGGCCAAAAAATCCGCCATAAAAGTATCCGGATTTAAAGCTCCGTAACCCACCGTAGTAAAAGTCTGGACGCAAAAGAAAAAAGCAGTTCCAAAATCTTCAAAAAAATTTGTCCGCTCAATTCCTGCAAGGCCATCTACTCCTATGATAACAAAACCCAAAGCAAATAAGGCATTGACCACAAAATAAAAGCCCCCGACGATCAGGAAAAACTTAGGCCATGACATTTCCACCAACCATAAGTAAGGAGCCCAAGAGTGGGCCCCATTGCGTTCAATATTGAATGTCCCATCCTTATTTACCAGTCGTGTACCTGCGGTGGTCATCTTAGTACCAAAGCCCAGGTCATTATCATCTGGTTTTCGATTGCGAAAGAAGGGAGAAGTTAAATCGGAAATTTTCATAAAGAATGAAGTATGAATTTGGTATTTAGATCAGAGCCTGCCTTTATGTCTAAATATAAGCATCATGATACAGATTAATAGTACCGCCGCCGCTGCACCTACTTGTATCCACCATTCTTGCCGAGCCCTGATACTGCTGTGAACAAAGTAAGGATTTCCTGCATTAGGTGACCCTGGGCCAATATTGATGACCCAGTTTTCGGAATCTCCATTATTAAGAGTGGGAAGGAGCAAATCGAGTGTGAAATTAGAATCTAGAGGCTCAAGTTCATAAGAAACGCTATCTACCATAGCATTACGGTTGGCAAACAAGCCGATTTTTTCGTGGACTTTATTCAATCCAAAAGGCATGCCGCCCACCACATTATAGACCTGAGGAAAAGAATGAACAAAATTTAAGGAATCCTGACAAATGACAAGATAATCCCTTGGGCTTATTTTGGCATTCGGAATCTGCCATTCATTTTTACTATCTGTGAGAATCCAATTTCTTAAAAATACCGTTTCATCGCTTTGGTTATAGAGTTCGATCCAGTCTGAGGCTTTTCCCCCTTTAGGACAGATTTCATTAATAATTACCTTATCTGCAATAGGATGAATATAGGGTTCAAAGACGGCCCGTACCTGGTAAAAATTGTCTGTTAGTTCCAATTGAAATTCCTGAACAGAAGAATGGATGTCAATGCCTTCCCAGTGGGAAAAGCGATAACCATAATTAGGAACGGCTTTTATTCTGATGGGGTAATTTTCAAAATAACGCCCTCTGTATGCCTGAGTTCCAGCTTTTACATTATTATTGATTAAGATATGCCCCCCTTCATTGCTTTTTACCTCTATCCAGGAGGTCGGACCTGTCTCAAAACGTTCTTCCAGCATTTTCCAAACATAATGAGGTCTACTCCTGGCAAAGGTCCTCATAATCTGAACTTCATTTTCCCATCTTTTATCATTTAGGTTCCACCGTTGTAGATGCCGGGAAATTTCAGGGCGATATTTTTCATAAAAATCATTAAGTCTCGATTCTACTCTTGAGGTGCTGAAAGTAGTGTTGAGATGATCGGCAAATGTATTGACAAAATCTTTTTCAAAAGACTTGCTTTCTAGTAATTTTCTTAATAAAAAGGTGCTCCAGGGAGGGTTAGGCCAACTGGGGCCATCTGTAGAGGTGTGAAAATCCAAGGTGTTAAATTGATATCCTTCCCTGTCGTGAAGACCAAAACCCCAATCGGTATCAAAAAGAATCCATCTCCACCGGCCTCCTTCCGTTCGGGATCTCCAGAATTTTATGTTACCTCCTGCATCCCGGTTATCAAAATAGATTTGGGCAATTTGTAATTGCAGGAAGTTTTTAATTTCCATCTGTCCATCAACGTGGGCATAATGAGAGGGATCATCTAACTGATAAGCTTCCAAGTATTTTAACAAATTGCGGTAGTGCCGCATCGATCCTTTTTTTAGAGTCATAAAGTGTTCAATCAAATCGATATTTTCCCTGTCGACTCCGGCGTGATCCTCAATAAAATATTTGTTAACCTTTTCTCGAATATTATAGATTCCCCAATATTTTCCATTTATATAAACATGGGCAGGCTCTGAATCTTGTTTCTCGATATCCCATTCATCTACAAGTGAGGTCATAAACGCATCTCTGAAATGCGACTTACTCCAATCACTTCCACTGTTTCTTAGTACCAAAAATTTAAAGGATTTTAAACCTTTTTTTCCGAAAAAACGATGGCGGAAGCGCTTTTCTCCATACTCGTTCCTGGAAATAAGAGCTAAAGATTTTTGGGGAAAAAGCCGACTCATTCCTCCAAATAGACGTAAACCGCATTCGCTATTATATACCATTCGATCCTCAGGGTCAAAAATATCACAATGAATACTAAATTCATTCCTGTTCCAAAAATTAGCGCCTTCCTTGGATAATAAGGAATCATTGGCACGAGCTCCCTGCATAAAAAGCCCTTCATCAGGGTCAAAGAGTGTACTTGAAGAGATGGCAATGGAAATAGTTGGAAAATGACTGATGGGTTCATTTATTAAATAACTGTGGCCATAAAGTTTTCCAAATTTCCCCGGTTCATAGGCGATCGCCCGAACTACCAGGCTGGAATCTATTTGAATCGGACCGCGATACACTTTTGAATATCGGCTGGGCCTGCTGCCATTAGTGGTGTAGTATATTTTGGCATTTTTGCTTGAAAATAGGGTTAATTCAATCGGCTCCTCATAAAATCCTCCCTCCATAGAGAAAATTATTTCTGGTCCCGGATCTTTTAATTCTTCCTGCGCTGCCATCGGAAGTAAACAACAGAAGCCGATACCCATCAAACATATCCGTAGTAAATATTTCAAGCGCTAAATTTTTGTGTGTACAATATATTGCTTTTCTTGCTAGAGATGCTATTTTAGCCAGCAATCCTTAAACAATCATTATGCTGAGTTTTTTAAGTAAACTAATTTTAAAGGCTTTTGGATGGAAAATTGAGGGTAAGTACCCTGATAATGTGAAAAAATTTATCATTGCCGTTATTCCTCATACCTCCAACTGGGATTTTATCCTTGGTTTACTTGTACGTAAAGCATTAAAAAAAGATATCAAATTCTTAGGAAAATCCTCTCTTTTTAAACCTCCCTATGGGTGGTTGTTTCGCATGCTGGGAGGCTATCCTGTGAATAGAAAGAAAAGCACCAAACTGGTAGACGCTGTAGTCGATATCTTTAATAAAAAGGAATCATTCGTAGTTACCCTGGCTCCTGAAGGTACTCGCAGTAAAGTTGAGCGCCTCAGAACAGGATTTTATTATATTGCTTTAGGTGCCAAAGTGCCCATCCTATTAACTGCCTTTGATTTTGAAAAAAAAGAAGTAAGGTTTATGGAACTTTTCTATCCGGAAGGAAATAAAGAAAAAGACCTGCAACATATCCGGGACGCCTTCACCGGAATTAAAGGTAGAAATCCAGAAAAAAGTTTTTCATAAGGTCAAAGGTAACTACCTCCGGTAATCAGGGAAGTAAAAGGTAGAAAGTAGAATGACCATATTCCCTTCCCACTTCCTACTTCCGAATTCCCCCTTAATTATCCCCCTTTTTGAGGATGTTTCTACATTTTTTTATCACCAATTTTACCTCTTAGCAAACCAATTACACAATCTGAGGTTTTGATTCCATTGAAAAGAGTAAAAATTAGAGGCTGAATAAAGTTTAAGCTTATTAAAATAATTTATTAAGTCAAGTTGTGATGCAACTTGAGTAGAGGGTAAAAAGTACAATGACAAAATCAAAGTAAAATAGCAGGCTGCTCATTGTTTTGATGAATATCTTTCTACTTTCTACTTTCTACTTTTTACCAATTGAGGGTGGAACAGCCTATGATCGTTTTAAATCTGTAATTGTCATATTCCTCATAATTAAACAAAAAAGATGAAGGCCAGAATTTTTTACCTATTTGCTTTTTTAAGTGTTGCACTTTTTATTTTCAACAGTAATTCGAGTGGTGCCGGAGCCGTCCAAAATGCCGACCGTACAGGTTCTCCTGTGGGTTCTGGCAGTTGTGCTACCTGTCATTCAGGTGGCGATTTTGGAACCAATGTATCGGTCAGCCTCCTAAAAGATGGTGAAACCATCACCCAATATCAACCAGGTGAAACTTATACTTATCGGGTTACCATTAATGCCAGCAACAATCCATCTGCTTTTGGATTTCAAACTGTTGCCTTATTGGGTTCCGATAATACTAATGCAGGGCAATTTGGTAGTCCTCCCAGCACCACTCAGGTTACAACATTGGATAGCCGCCAATATTTCGAACATGCGGCTCGCCAGACTTCAGGAACCATAGAAATAGAATGGACTGCTCCCGCCGAAGGCTCCGGAGATGTCAAAATTTATGCAGTTGCTAATGCTGTGAATAATAATAGCTCTACTTCTGGTGATTCCCCCGCAATGCTTAATGAACCACTTACCATCAGTGAGGCAGTTGTGAGCAGCATTTTTAATGTAGATCGTTTATCTGTAAATCTGCAACTTTATCCTAATCCTACTACAGATTGGTTAAATATGGAAGTGAACGGAGCAAGTACAGGCGCTTACCAAATGCAGATTATTGATATTAGTGGCAAAGTACTGTTAAGACAAGATTTAGATATTTCAGAAAAACAATTTGTCAAAGGTTTTAGTGTATCTACCTTTCAACCTGGACAATATTTCTTAAGACTAACGGATGGGCAGGCTGTAGCCAGTCAGGCCTTTTTGAAAAAATAATACCTTTAGCTATTGTGGTGCTTTTGGCACCACAATGGCAATGTATGTTTTTAGTATTCCCCCTTAATTTCAATTAAAACTCCTCTAAGAAGCCTCAATCCGGACAATTATTTTCTTTTAAGTTTTCTAATTTTATAATCCATCTCACCTAATTGTTAGCATGGGGCCGTCTCTAAACAATTGCTTCCTGAATTTTAAATTGAAATTATGAAGCTTAGAACTATTTGCCTGCTGGCATTTTTGACTGCCTCCTATTTGATATTTAGTAGTCGTTCAGGAGGGCCTGCTACCATCCAAAGTATACAAGCTACCGGTTCTCCTTTAGATAATACCAGTTGTGCTAACTCCGGATGTCACTTTGGTGGTGCTTTTAGAACCAATATAACAGCTGTTTTGCTTAAAGGAGGGGATACTGTGTCCCAGTATATTCCGGGAGAGGAGTATGTTTTTCAGATTAACATCAATTCAATTAATAATCCAGCCGCCTACGGTTTTCAAACAGTTGCTCTAATGGGAGAAGACAATGAGAGTGGCGGTCTGTTCCAAAGTGGACCTGATCAAACTAATTTTGTAACCATAAATAACCGTTTATATGTGGAGCATGCTGCCCCAAGAAATAGCAATGTGATAGAAGTAGGGTGGTTAGCACCTGAAGCTGGTTCAGGTGATGTCAGTTTTTATGCGGCAGGTAATGCAGTTAATTTGGATGGAGCAACTTCAGGTGATTCTCCATCTATTATGCCCCAGCCCTTGGTTGTTTCGGAAGGGATAGCTAGTGGCATCTTCAAAGTGGATCGTTTATCAGTCAACTTGAGCTTATATCCTAACCCAGGGTCTGATTGGTTGAATATTGAGATTGTTGGCGCAGACATTGGATCTTATCAAATACAGTTGATTGATATTGCGGGGAAAGTAGTTTGGAGTCAACAATTAAATATTATTGAACAACAATTTGTCAAAAAAATTAACTTGTCTGGTTTCCAATTAGGACTGTATTTTCTAAAACTAACAGACGGTAATGCAGTAGCCACTAGTTCTTTTTTCAAAAAATGAGTAAGAAAACACGTAACCTTTTGAATAGTATTGGGTCATTAATGATACCTTCCAAAATCTCATCGCTTTAAGGAAGAGTTGAAAATCTAAAACCATTCTACTATGGTACGAAATTACCTGATTACAGCGCTACGTTCATTTTTTAGAAAAAAAGTTTTTTTCTTCCTCAATATTTTAGGTCTGACTTCAGGATTTGTAGTATTTATCCTGATCTCTATATACGTGACTTATGAGTTTAGTTTTGATAAGTATCATCATCATAACAAACGAATTTATCGGGTTGTAAAACAAGATGTAGATAATTTTTATCAGGGGAATAATACTTTTGGGGTGACTCCAGCACCCTTGGCAGGTGGGTTAATGGAGGAATTCCCGGAGGTAGAATCGGCCACTAGAATTATCAGAATTAGAAAGTAAACTTCCTCTTCTAAAAGACTAAGAACCCTTAATAAAAATAAGTATATCCTGAAAATCCTTACAATCCTTCGGATTCCTCCCACACCAATGTCCAGGAAAAAAGTGCTTAATTTCTAGGTTGGCTTCTTTGACTATAGAAAAAAGATAGTCTTCTTCAAAAGCTACATTAGCAGATTTAACCCGATCACTCATTAAGCTATAATGACCATGATCATGTGGGAAGTGAAAATGTTTATTTTTTTCCATTAAGGCCTCAGAATCATTATTGAGAATGAAAAAAGTAGCCAGGCATTGACCACCAGGTTGAAGCACCCGATAAATTTCCTTCAGATATTGATGGACTTCTTTGGGTAACATGTGTGTAAAGACTGAAATGACCAAAATTCGATCGAATTGATCCTCTTGATAAGGAAAGGTAAATTGTTCGGCACTGGCTCCGCTGGATTTATACAAATCATTATCAAGGTCGATATATTGGAATTGAAAGTTTGGATACCGGCTGCTAATGTTTTTCTGACACCACTTTACCCCTTTTTTTACTACATCAAAGCCCTCATAACTTCCTTCCGAGTTTAAAAAACCAGTAAGTGCGACTGCCATTCTACCTATTCCACTTCCTATATCCAGAATTTTATGGCTAGGTAATAAGTCAGTGGAATCCTTTAGATGCCGAATCATCTTTTGTCCTTGTTTTTCGAAATCACCCGATCCTGTAAAAATTAAACCTCGTGGAGGAACCATTGGATTTCTTTTACCAGAAAGACTTTCAAAAATATCTAAGGGAAGATACACAAGGCGGCGAACCCAAAATCTGGCAACAGGAGGTAAAAAGTAATACAGTTTTCGAAGCATATAGGATATTATTTACAAAGAAATAAACTGAAGGGAATGAAATATTTTAGACCTTAGGTTGAATTAATGCAGGCCGTTGAGATATTTCATGAAAGCAAATGACTTCTTTCGTGAAATAATGAGCCACCATGCTTTTGCGACTGCTTCCTGGTTTTTCAATAGGACTTCCTCCATGAATAAGATTGGCATGCCATACAAACACATCCCCTTTATTCCCCTGAAATATCTTTTTTTCCAAATGATTTTTTTGGATAACTTCCTCGATTTTGTCTTCAAACCGTTTATTACTATCCTTACCTATTAGCCACTTTGTATTCCCTGAGGGATAATCCTGAGTGGAAAGGTAAGGGAGTCGATGGCTTTTTGGATAAAAAAAGAGGGTTCCATTATCAGGGCTTACTTCTTCAAGTGCCGTCCAGGCTGCTATCAGATGTCCTTGAGGGAAGGTGCTCATGTGGATGAAATCTGAATGAGCCCTTTGCTCACTACCTTTAATAAAATTGATGGTGTGAAAAGGAATTACTTCTTTTCCCATTACAAAGTTAAGCAGTTGGATTAACCGAGGATTTCTAAAAAAGTGCTCATCTATGTAATCTGAGTATTTATAAGATTCCATTATTTTGCGGCCCGTATAGTTGAAATCCACTTTTTTTTGATCGAGTAATAATTCGATTTCCCGATTGTGTTGAGTAACCTCTTCTGGCTTGTAAAATCCTTTTAAAATCATATAACCATCCTCTACAAACCGTTTTAACTCCTGCTGAATGGAAGGAGAGAATTGTTTATAGCCTACATGTTCTTGCATTTTTTTTAATGCCTCCCCCTGATCCAACCAGGGATGACCAAGAGGGTTAGGTTGAAATAAATGACTTCCCAGCGGAAGAAGAATATTGCGTTTAAGACCGTATTTCTTATACAAGGCCTTGTTGTGCAAGAGGTGGTTTCTGTTAAGCCAGTTATTAATAACATAAACGGCTTTCAGGCGTCTAAGGACACCCGTATATTTACCAAATAGCTTGCCTAGTGAAATCATTTGCGATGGAACCAGTTAAAACAATGATAAAAAATCCTCTAAATTATTTGGTGTTTCAAAATGCCGAAAGTATTTTGAAACAGCCTCAAAAATCTGCTCAGCCAAGATAAAATATTTATGTACACAAAGGAAGAACAAAAAAAATTATACGAACTATCCAAGTCGTATTTAGCCGAAAATAATAGCCTGGGTTCGTTAAATGTAGAAGATCAACTTTCCTCCTTACGGAAAATACTGGTTTATCATGAATGGAGGTACTACATTCTTAATGATCCGGTAGTTAGTGATTATGAATACGATTTGCTGTATAAACAGTTAGAAAAAATTGAGGAAGATCATCCTGCTCTGATTACACCTGATTCTCCTACCCAAAGGGTGTCAAATGATTTAATTTCTGATTTTAATTCAGTTCCTCATCTAATTCCTATGCTCTCTTTAGCCAACTCTTATAATGCAGAGGATTTAAAGGATTGGGATGAACAATTGAAGCGCCTCTGGAACATGGAAGAAGACCTAGACATTGCCTATGCCGTAGAGCCCAAATTTGATGGGGGTAGCATTGCCCTGGTATATGAAAATGACCAGTTGTCCAGAGCAGCAACCAGGGGCAATGGAACCATGGGCGAAGAAATAACAAATAATGCCCGCGCCATTCGATCCATTCCCCTTTCCGCTAAATTTTCAAACCACAAAATAGCCAAAGCCGAACTAAGAGGAGAGGTTTTAATACGGAAAGACATTTTTCAAAAAATGAATGAGGCACGAGAAAAAGAGGGCTTATCCCTCTTTGCTAATGCCCGAAATACGGCCTCAGGAGGCTTAAGGATGAAAGATCCTAAGGATGTTTCCAAAAGAGGCCTGGAAGCCTTCGTTTATACCCTTGGTTATGCCACCAATACGGCTGGTGAAAATATCTTGGATCAATTTGACACTCACTTTGAAAGCCTGGAGTTAATGGACTCTTTAGGTTTTAAAGTACCTAAAGATGAAAAAAAACTGTGCAAAAATATTGAAGAGGTAATTGAATTTTGCCAATCCTGGGAAGCACGACGCGAAGCCTATCCTTATGAAATTGATGGAATGGTAGTGAAGGTAAATTCCCGAACCCTTCAGGAAAGAGCAGGTTCTACTGCGCACCACCCTCGATGGGCCATTGCCTATAAGTTCAAAGCCAAACAAGCAACCACAAAATTGCTGAATGTTGAATACCAGGTGGGTAAAATTGGGTCTATTACTCCTGTCGCTAAATTAGAACCGGTTCAGCTAGCTGGTGTAACCGTCTCCTCGGTATCCCTTCACAATGAAGATTTTATTACCGGCAAAGATCTTCGCCTGGGAGATACCGTCCTGGTGGAACGGGCAGGCGATGTGATCCCCTATATTGTAAAAGCAATGGATGAATTGCGAACAGGAGAAGAAGTTCCCATAGAATTTCCTAAACACTGCCCTATTAATGAGCTTGGTGATCCTGTGGAATTAATTCGGGAGGAAGGAGAGGCTGCATGGAGGTGTCCCGATTGTGTATGCGGTGCTCAGGACCTGCAAAAAATGATTTTCCATGTATCAAAATCAGCTATGGATATTGACGGGATGGGAAAATCCATTATCGATCGATTTTTTGATTTAGGTTGGCTGCAAACCATTGTGGATATTTATCGTTTAGATTACGAAAAAATAGCGGAGCTGGAAGGTTTCGGCCCTAAATCTGCCGAGAACCTTGAAAAATCTATTGAAAAGGCCAAACAAAATCCTATTCATCGCCTTTTACATAGTCTCAGCATCCATCATTTGGGAAAGAAGGTTTCCAAATTATTAGCCGCTGAAATCAATCATGTCCTGGATCTTAAGGATTGGACCCTTGAGAACTTTACTGACATAAAAGATGTAGGGCCGGTAGTAGCTGAAAATGTCATCCAATTTTTCGAGAATAATAAAAATATTAGGATGCTCGAAGAACTGGAAAGCTTAGGCCTTAATCTAAGCCAAACGGAAGCAGATCGCCCCAAAGTTATTGCAGAAAATGCTCCTTTATCAGGTAAGACCATTTTATTCACCGGTAGCTTGCAGACGATGAGTAGAAAAGAAGCTCAACAAAAAGCTGAAGCCGCTGGTGCTAAAAATATTAGTGCCGTAAGCTCAAATTTGAATATATTAGTAGTAGGAGAGAAGGCCGGATCTAAATTGAAAAAAGCACAAGCCCTGGGTACTGTTGAAATAATGACTGAGCAAGAGTTTTTAGAAAAGATCGGATAATTAATTCA
This sequence comes from Saprospiraceae bacterium, assembly GCA_028285545.1. Lineage (GTDB taxonomy): Bacteria > Bacteroidota > Bacteroidia > Chitinophagales > Saprospiraceae > JANQPA01. The sequence continues at coordinate 191,779 of JANQPA010000050.1, forward strand.
AGTTGCACAGCAACTTGAATTAATTACATTTTTACTATGAACCTTACACTATATCGCTTTCTAAATTTATTTGGGCTGATTTTTGCCCTTGTAATGAACGCACTGGCAAATGCCCTTCCATTAAATGGAAAAACCACAGGCGAATTATCCGCCCAATATCCCAATAACTTTGTTCCAGCAGGCTTCACATTTAGTATTTGGGGAGTAATTTACTTATTGCTCATCGCCTTTGTTGTATTTCAGTTTAGTGTGCAGGCAAGGGAACAAGTCAAAAAGATCGGACTCCTGTTTTTTATTTCCTGCCTGGCCAATGGCGGCTGGATAGCAGCCTGGCATTATGAATATGTAGAGTTGTCTTTGTTGTTTATGCTGGTGATTCTCTCTAGTCTATTATTGATTTATCTTAGATTGAACATTGCTTTGGAAAAGGTGAGTTCCACCAAAAAATGGCTGATACAGATGCCATTTAGTGTTTATGCGGGATGGATAACCGTGGCAACCATTGCCAATACAACTGCCTTATTGGTTCATTGGGGCTGGGCTGGAGGAGGTTTGGCTGGATCTACCTGGGCAGGAATCATGATTCTGATTGCAGGTTTGATTGGCGCTTTTGTCGTCCTGAAACGCAGAGACATTTTTTACGGCCTTGTTCTTATGTGGGCTTTTTGGGGCATCTGGAATGGACAACAACCCCTTGCTGAATTTCAACGCATCAGTCTAATAATAGGATGGACACTTATCATGGGAGCAGGAACCTTGGCCATAAGAACTAAAAGAATGACTTAATTTACTCATATTGCACCTCACTTGAGTGTAGAAAGTATAAGGGTTAAAGTAGAAGGTATATGTACTGATAAATAAATTTGTATAAAATCAAAGGTTACTAAGCCCGAAATGAAATGAAGGGATTAGTAAGCTTTATGTCCGGCTTACCAATCTTTCTTAGCTTGGTAATCCTTTTCTATCTTATACTCTACTTGCTCAGCAACTTTGATTAATATATAGAAAATGAAAGCTCTAATTTTACAAATGAGGGGGATTGAGGATTCTAGCCGCTTGATAGAACAGCAGGAATACATCGATTATACTGGTTTGGATAAAAAGCAAATTGACTTTGTAGATTTATATGATGAACCTGATTTAAATCCTGAAAAAGTATTGGAGTATGATGTATTATTTTCGGGAGGTATTTCTAAAGATAGCCCTACGGAATTAAGTTGGCCAGAAAGCCGCTTCCCATTCATTCACAATTTTAGAACTCTTATGCGCCTGGCCATTGAAAAAAAAATTCCAACTTTCCTGTCTTGCGGGGGCTATGTGATTGCCGGACATATGCTGGGGGCTAAAATGTTAAACAGAGTCAGAGATTTTGAATTGGGAGTCTACCGTCTTCAAAAAACGGAAGCAGCTAAGACCGATATTTTCCTTGGTCCCGTATCTGATCGATTACCCATGGTAGCAGGACATGTGAAATATTTTGCCGAAACTCCGCCAGGAACAGAACTCATGTTTTACACTAATGAATATGGACCCAAGATCCCGATCCATGCCTTTAAAGTCAAAAATGCCCCCTTTTATGCTTTCCAGGGGCATCCTGAAATATCCTGCCAGGAACTTTCTGATCGGATTAAACCAATGTTGTATCGAAAACACTATTTTCCTAAAAGACCAGGAAATGTTGTAGATGAAAAGAAAGGATATAATGAGGAAGCCTACCTGGCATTTTGTGATTTAGAGGCAGATACTTCAGAAGCACAGGATCTTCTGAAACGCTTTGTTTCCTTAACTCAATCAGGTATTTTCTAATCTAAGTATGGGGTTTAGAGAGAAGAAAAATTTTCTAAAAGCTTGTTTTTTTATATTTAATAACGTATTTTTACGTTAAATAATGGAATTATGCGTGAATTAACGAAGGCTCAAGAAGAAATAATGCAACTGATATGGGACATTGGCCGCTGCACAGTCGGAGATATTCGAAATGAAATAGAGAAACGTAGCGGAGAAAAACCCCCTCACAGCACCGTATCTGCAGTAGTTCTTGCTTTAGATAAGTTGGGCTACCTAAAACACGAAACCTACGGACGCACTTTTGTTTATGAAGCAGTAGTTAGCCGTGATGAATATGGACAACAATCACTACAAAAAATAGTTCGCAATTATTTTGGCAATTCAGCCAGAAAAATGCTGGCTCATTTAATCAAAAAAGAGGATTTAAGTCTTAAAGAAATTAATGATTTAATGAAAAAAATAGAGGAAGATGAATAATGAAGTTTTGGAATTTTTATTACGGGTAAGTCTCATTTGGGCCGGAATGCTTTTTTTCTATAAATGGGCATTGGGTAAAAGTGATAACTGGCGATTTAAAAATAGATTCTTACTATTGGCTTATCTGGCAGGGATCGTAATCCCTCTTCTTCCTCCACTGGTTGGTTCCAATACCATTCATGCGGTAAAAGTCGCTCCCATAGTATTTGAAAAAACAATTGCTATTGAAAATGTTGCAGCTGTAAGTGATGATAAAACCGGATGGCTAAGCTTTTTGGAAATAATCTGGGGTATTTATTTAGTAGGAGTTACACTTTATGTATTGCAACTATTAGTGCATTATTTTCAGCTTAGGCAGTGGAAGATAAAGGGGAAAAAATATTTCTTTCAATCTTCCCTTGTGATAAAACATCCCAAAGTGCCTGCTCCATTTGCTGGCTTGGGAGCCATTTTCTTACCACTTACGCAAGACAAGGACACGGAGGGTATGGTTTGCTTGCATGAAGCTACTCACCTCAGGCTGGGACACAACCTGGAACGCATCCCCTTAATTTTGGGGCAGGTTATCTTTTGGTTTCACCCCTTACAATGGGTATTCCGAAAATGGCAATCTGAAATCCAGGAATTTGAAGCCGATGAAGCTGTACTTCAGGAATATAGTCCCTCCGAATACGGAAAATTACTCATTCAGACATCGATGTTATTCAATATAAACTGGCGAGCCAGATTTTTTTCTTCACCTTTAAAAAAACGAATTCACATGATGACGAAAGAAAAAAATAGTTATCGGTGGCATATTGGTCATACCTTAATTTTTGTTGTATTATCAATTTTTATGTTAAGCAATTGTAGCGATTTGATAAACCAGGTTGATTTATCTGATCAGGAAGAATTTTTATTAAGTGAAGTGGACCAGGTTCCAGCACTAAAAACCATCGACGGGCCTATCGCTTCAAAACTTCTTGCGGAAAGAAAATTCCTGGAGCACATCTATAAAAACATTAAATACCCTGCTGTATCACGGCAAAATGGAATTCAAGGGAATTTTAAAGCTTCTTTCATTATTGATGAAAAGGGTAAAATGACTTCTTTAAAAGTGGACCACGTGGCCGATGCTTCCGGGCATGATCACAAAATTGTAGTGGTTGGCTATGCTCAGCAGATGGTAAAAGGATCTCTAAACCAGGAGAAGGGCACCCAAAAATCTTTGCAAGGAGACAAATCAAAGGATAGGGTAGTAGAGGGCTATCTAAATCCAGAAAAGGACAGCAGGAATCTTTCAAAAGAATTTAGCCCCTTGCAACAGGAAATTAAGCGTACTTTGAATACCCTACCGGATTGGCAGCCAGCACAGCGTAAGGGTCAAGCAGTTGCTAGTAGATTGAACGTGCTTATTCAATATAAATTAGAAAGGTAGCAATAATGTTTTCTCACGAATGATTCCTAAAAAAAGGACTTTAAGATAGATTGAACCTGAGCTTGTTTTGGATGATCTTGTTGAATAAGTTTAAGTAATGATTTAGCCCTTTCCTTTTCACCTTTTTGTAAGAAAATAAGTGAGTTTAACCATTGAGCATCTTGATGGTTGGGATGATCACTTGGAATATAAGCAAAGGATTTGAGAGCATTGTCTAACTGTCCTTGTGCTAATTCAGCATTGCCTTTATAAAAAATCCAGGAGTAGCTTTTAGCAGGAGCGCCTTCAATTTGAATCAACTCGTTGAACAATATGATGGCCTGGTCATAGCGTCCCTCTTCGTAGAGGCGCATGGCCTGGTCACCCATACTACTGGCAGCAGCTGCCGAATTAATGTTCACTATTTGATTGGGAAATGGCTGGAAATAGTCTTCAATTATGGTCGAAGTATCTGCCGGTGGAGATTGGCAGGAGAATATTAAGAGGAAAGTGAGGAGGGAATAAGGAAAAGCTTTGCTTTTCATAGAATTCAATTAAATAAGCATATATACCTGACAGCCGTCAGGTATATATGTTATAATTTAGTATTAACCAGCTAGTTCTTCTCTAATCTTATTCAAAGCAGAACCCGCTCTTACCCAGTCGATCTGAGCCTGATTATACGTATGAGCTACTTTGAAAGAATCACTTGAGCCATCTTTATGTTTCAAAACAATGGTCAAATTCTTTCCAGGAGTCATTTCGCTGAAATCCGGAATGTCGATAAAGTCATCCTGACGTATTTTATCATAATCAGCAGGATTTACAAAGGTTAAACCTAACATCCCCTGCTTTTTCAGATTCGTCTCGTGAATTCTGGCAAAAGACTTAACAATAACTGCTTTAACGCCTAGAAAACGAGGTTCCATAGCAGCATGTTCCCGTGAAGATCCCTCTCCATAATTTTCTTCGCCAAAAACTACCGTTCCGATGCCATTAGCCTTGTATTTTTTAGCTGATTCCGGAACAGTCATAAATTCAGCTTCATCAGGATTATCAACAAAATTGGCAACCGTATCGGTTTTGTCATTATAATAATTAACCGCCCCAATAAGACAGTTATTGGAAATGTTTTCCAGGTGACCGCGGAATTTCAGCCATGGACCAGCCATAGAAATGTGATCCGTAGTACACTTTCCTTTGGTTTTGATCAAAATGCGCATATCGGTTACTTCCTCTTGAGTAAGAGGAGTAAATGGAGTCAATAACTGCAAGCGATTAGAAGTTGGACTAACCACAACTTCAACCCCACTGCCATCTTCAATTGGAGGAATAAACCCAGCATCTTCCACATCAAAACCTTTTGGAGGTAATTCTACACCTGTTGGTGGTTCTAGTCTTACTTCTTCTCCATCTGCATTAATTAGGGTGTCTGTAAGTGGATTAAAAGTCAAGTCACCGGCAATAGCCATGGCTGTAACAATCTCAGGAGAGGCTACAAAAGATCTTGTTTGTGGGTTTCCATCATTTCTTTTGGAAAAATTCCGGTTGAAAGAAGTAATGATGGAGTTCGCTCTATTCGGATCATCAGTATGTCTTGCCCATTGTCCGATACAAGGGCCGCAGGCATTAGCTAACACTACGCCGCCCATTTTTTCGAAGGCATCCAATTGGCCATCTCGCTCAACGGTATATCGAATTTGCTCAGAACCAGGAGTAACTGTGAATTCTGATTTCACACTTAATTTTTTAGCTACAGCCTGATTCGCTAGAGAGGCCGCTCTATCCAAATCTTCATAAGAAGAGTTGGTACAAGATCCAATCAATCCAACTTCCAATTTTTGTGGGAAGTCATTTTCTTTTACGGCTTCAGCAAACTTGGAAATAGGCCATGCTAAATCGGGAGTATAAGGGCCGTTAATATGTGGCTCAAGGGTAGAAAGATCAATTTCAATTACCTGATCAAAATATTTATCAGGATCTGCATAACATTCAGCATCCCCCGTAAGATGAGAAGCAACTCCATCGGCCAAATCAGCAATCTCCGCTCTTTCGGTAGCTTTGAGGTAACGACTCATGGATTCATCATAACCAAAAAGAGAAGTAGTCGCACCAATTTCGGCACCCATGTTACAGATGGTTCCTTTACCAGTACATGACATGGATTCGGCGCCTGGTCCAAAGTATTCAACGATAGCTCCGGTTCCTCCTTTTACGGTAAGGATACCAGCTACTTTGAGGATTACGTCTTTAGGAGAAGTCCATCCACTCAGTTTCCCAGTTAATTTTACACCAATGAGTTTTGGCATTTTAAGTTCCCAGGGCATACCTGCCATTACATCAACCGCATCTGCTCCACCCACTCCGATGGCGATCATTCCAAGTCCTCCTCCGTTGGGGGTATGTGAATCGGTACCGATCATCATTCCACCAGGGAAAGCATAATTTTCAAGAACAATTTGGTGGATGATTCCAGCTCCTGGCTTCCAAAAGCCAATTCCATATTTATTAGAAACAGAAGCTAAAAAATCATAGACTTCAGAGTTGGTATTAAGTGCTGCTTTAAGATCTTTATCTGCACCCACTTCAGCCTGGATCAGGTGATCACAGTGAACAGTGGAAGGAACGGCAACTTTATCTCTTCCTGCCATCATAAATTGCAAAAGAGCCATTTGTGCGGTGGCATCCTGCATGGCAACTCGGTCTGGGGCAAAAAATACATAATCTTTTCCTCTGGAATATTTTTGAAGAGGAGATTCAGGATGTAGGTGGGTATAAAGGATTTTTTCAGTGAGGGTTAAGGGTCGGTCTAAGACCTTTTTGGCTTCTTCCACACGTTGTGGTAAAGCCTCATAAACCGACTTAATCATTCCAATGTCAAATGGCATAATAGTGTACTTATTTTTTATTTGCTAAATTGGTTTTATTCACATGTTCGAAAAGGATTACAAAGGTACGATTTTTAACGTATTTTTGTATCAAACTCCTAGTAATAATAGGCTTTTAAGAGCCTTTTTGTTCAAGGAATGTGAAAAAAAGAATGCCCATTTTAACTTGGAAAATATCCCTTATACTTTTTACTAATCTGTAATTTAATATTAGAATACGTTTTTTAGTGAGAAATCAAATTATCCACTAAAAAACGCATTTCTAAAAAATAAAATTAGGCTTTTGCCAGGAGGCTTTTGTTCTTAAAAAAAAGCAAAAAACTTGTTTTTTTTCGTCTTTATTCTTTGTATTTATTTTCAATTTTGGTTAATTCTTCGTCTAACCAAGCTCTGCTCAACCATTTTCCCTGGACCATAACCCCTTCATGCTGGCGCAATACTTTAGGATCTTCCAAAGGATTTGAATTCAATAAAAGCAAATCAGCATCGGCCCCTTCTACTACCGTACCAAAGGTGCCTTCCTGGTCGAAAAAACGAGCGGGGTTAGCAGTGCCACTTTCCAGGACAGCAAAAGGAGAGACTCCTGCTTCAAGCATGGCATCAATTTCATGATGAATGGAATAGCCTGGAACATTACTTATTTGTGGAGCATCTGAACCAAGGAGTAAGCCTACCTCCTGGTTTTCCATTTCTTTTAAGATGGCATTGCGCAGGTCTATATATTTCTGGTTGCGATCTACATTTTGAGCATTATCCTCTGCCATCTGATCTTTAGCCTGACGCCATTGGAATAAAGTCCTTGGTGGCATATACTGCATACCCGGTTCATTGACCATTTCAATGCCAGATATTGGAGCAATCCAACGTACCAGGAGAGATTGTGTAGGGACAATCCAAACCCCTGCTTCTTTAGTTCTCTTAACCAGATCAGGAATCAAATTTTCATCTGCCTCATTGGCAAAGTTCATTCCAAACAATCCACCAGCACTAGGGTCAAATCCATCCACTTTAGGAACCAGGCCGTCTACGTAACCATCCAAGTGGTCAATAGAGGCATATTTGAAGTCAATAGCCCGATCAACGCCTACGGCTACCGGAACGTGACCTGAAAAAGGGATGCCGACTTCTCTTGCGGTTTTGACCAGTTGATCAAATACTTCTAATTGAATACCAGGATGGATTTTGAGAAAATCGTAGCCATCTTTTTGGTATTGGGATGTTTTGTCAATAGCTTCCTGAACAGAAGTTACAGAATTGCCATTCATGGATGGGCTAGAGGTGTAAATACGCGGGCCTAAAATATTACCCTCTGCTACTGCTTTGCGAAGCTCTAGATGATAAGGGTTGCCTAACATTCCCCTGATGAGGGTAATACCCCCCGAAAGATAGAGCAACAGTGTTTCTTTAACCAAACTATCGTTTCCTTCCCTGGCTATAGGAATATGAGCATGCATTTCAGAAATGCCGGGCATCAGGTATTTACCCTTGCCATCTATTAAGGTAGCACCATCTCCTATTTTAATTTCTTCCGCAGCGCTGATTTTTTCAATTTTCCCATTTCGAATAATCACGGTTTGGTTTTCTAATACTTCTGAATTGTTCATAGGAACCACATTGATATTGGTAAAAACAGTGGCACCTTCGCCGGATATTTCTGCTACTTGAGGAGTGTTACAACTAATTGAACAGAATAAGAACAATAGGGTGAGAATGAATAGTTGGTGTTTGGATTTCATCTTTTTTTTATTAAGATACTGAAATGATACTACTCTATCTGTTGGATTATTCTGGGAATTATGACCTAAGAGACTTTTCGGGGCACTCTGTATCGTTTTAATGGCAAATAATCGGGGATAAATAAAATTTGGCATACACATTCGTTTTGATTTATATATGTTCAAAATTTATTTTATATAAAAAGAAAATTTTAAGATGATTAATGGAACCAATAGAGTATTTCACTCGTTAAATAAAGTGTACCCAACAAGAGAACAATTGATCACAAAGGCATTTCCTTACAAACCCATCGTTTGAAACATTTCTAATACCTGTATTCTGAAGAAATTAAGAGAGGCAAAACATACCTAAGCTTTCGTTGAACAGAAAGGTTGCAAAGCTTTGTTCATGGCAAAAGTTCATAACATATACCCTCTGAGGTGTATGCGGTGATCTGCATTTTTCAACTTTTGGATTGTCTTAAGATGATTCTTTAAAGTTGTGTTAACAAAGTTGACTTCAGGCTTTTTTTGGAGTCTAAACAGCAAGGCAAACAGCTTTTGAACAGTTCGATAAATTTTTAGGTCCCATGCAACAAATTAATAAAAACAATCGCCCCGGCTTCATTGACCAGTTACGTCAATGGCCCCAACAACTGAAGGAAAATGTCAGCTGGCTCTGGCAAATTGCTCGCCATAAGTATCCCATGGTTTTCTGGGGACTGGCGGCAGCTTCTTCCCTAGCTCTAATAGGCTCAATAATCATCATCATTATTGTGCTTAGCATTTCTTTAGGAGCATATGGAAAATTACCGGATAAGAATGATTTAGCTTTAGTAACCAATTATCAGGCTTCGGAAGTTTATGCTTCAGAAGGAACACTTCTGGGAAGGTATTATATTGAAAACCGAAGTAACGTCAGTTACGAAAATATTTCTCCCAATTTTATCAATGCTTTGGTGGCAACTGAGGATGCTCGATTTTTTAAGCATCATGGAGTAGATTTCCGGTCTTGGTTTAGAGTTTTTGTGAAAAATATTGTTCTCAAAGATCGCTCTGCAGGTGGAGGTAGTACCATCAGCCAGCAATTGGCTAAAAACTTATATCCAAGACAGGATTATGGGTATGGCAGCTTAGCCATTAATAAACTAAAAGAGGTATTGATTGCTAAGAGGTTGGAAAGCCTTTACTCTAAGGAAGAAATTCTGGAACTATATCTAAATACAGTTCCATTTAGTGAAAATACATATGGGATAAAGGTGGCAGCTCGCCGTTTCTTTAATACTACACCAAGACAGTTATCAGCTAATCAATCAGCAGTTTTGGTAGGCATGTTGAAGGCTACAACCTCCTATAATCCCATGCGGTTCCCTGAGCGTTCTATCGAACGGCGTAATCTTGTTCTGGATCAGATGCGGAGATACAGATATTTAAGCAAGAAGGAAGCGGTATTGTTAAAAAAACAGCCTTTGAATATCGAGTATTCTCCTCTGAATAATAATGAAGGTTTAGCTACTCATTTTAGAGAGCATCTTAGATTGGAATTAAAAGAAAAGCTGAAGGACTACCGCAAAGAAAATGGAATGGGATATAACTTATATACAGATGGATTGAAGATATATACCACCCTGGATGGTACCATGCAAACCTATGCCGAAAAAGCTCTGAAAGGGCGATTGAAAGATCTCCAAAAAGATTTTATCGAACACTTAAATGGAGAGAACCCCTGGGAAAATGATACGATCCTCTTACTGAGTAAGCAATCATCCATGCGCTATCAAATGCTAAGGAATGGAGGGTATTCCGAGCCAGAGATTGACGAAGTTTTTGATACCCCGGTAAAAATGACCGTATTTGATTGGGAAGAAGGCGAAAAAGAAGTCGAGATGAGTCCGATGGACTCCATTAAGTATTACCTGTCGTTTTTAAATGCTGGTTTTTTGGCTATGGAACCCCAAAGTGGTAAAATCAAAGCTTGGGTAGGAGGAATAGAACATAAGTATTTCCAGTATGATCACGTAAAGTCAAATCGGCAAGTAGGCTCTACTTTTAAGCCTATTGTTTATGCAAACGCCATCCAGAGAGGAATCCCTCCTTGTACTTATACCGGTAATTACTTGCGTACCTACTGGCAATATGAGGGCTGGAGGCCTAAAAATGCAGACGATAAATATGGTGGCTCTTATTCCATGGAAGGGGGCTTGATCAAGTCAATCAATACCGTTACTGTTAGCATGGCTATGCGTTCCGGACCTAAATATGTAGCTGAACTAGCAGAGCAATTAGGTGTTGCTGATACCGTAGCCGGAGTTCCAGCAATAGCTTTAGGGGCAGTGGAAACCTCTCTGGCAAATATGATCAAAGTATACGGAACTTTTGTGAACAGGGGGCGCCGTCCCGAGCCTTATTACATAGAAAAGGTAATCACTCGGGAAGGAGAAGTACTTATCGATAATACCAATAAAATAGATACCACCTCATGGGCTCAGGTAATGACTACAGAGCAAGCAGATATGGTTAGAGAAATGCTCAGATCTGCTGTTAACAGAGGTACAGGTGTCCGACTGAGATATCGTTATAAATTTGAAAATGATCTAGGCGGGAAAACTGGGACCAGCCAAAATCATTCAGATGGTTGGTTTATGGGATTCACTCCAACATTAGTTGCAGGAGCCTGGGTAGGTGCAGAATCTCCAGCCGTTCGTTTTCGATCTTTGAGATTAGGCCAGGGAGCCAACACAGCACTTCCTGTATTTGCAGAATTTCTGGGTCAATTGAATGATAACCAAAAGTATGATCACTATACTAAAAGTAAGTTCCCTGAGGCTTCCCAAGAGACCAGACTTGCCTTGAGGTGCCCAAATACCGTTTGGCCCCAGCAAGCTGAAAATACAGAAACCCAAGAAACTGAAAAGACAGTTGAAGTAGTAGCTGCTGCGGAAGGAAAATAGGTTTTTGTAAAAGTAATCGAGGCTTTTGCCTCGATTACTTTTTGTTCTCCAGTCGTTCGATTAAACGAGAAGAAATTCTCACAAAATTCATTTCCGTAATAATTCCCACCAATTCTTTATCCTGAACTACTGGCAGGCATCCAATCTTATTTTCCCTCATTATTTTAATAGCATCCAGGATGGTAGCAGAAGGGCTGATGGTTAAGGGTTTTTGAACCATAATGTCATTAATAGTGGATTGATCCGATCTTTCTTTATTCCTGTCCTTGCTAGAAAAATAACGCAATAGTAAACGGGAGGTGATCAAGCCTACCAGCTTGCCTTTAGCATCTTCTACAGGGACGTATCTAAGTTTCCTCCAATCCATTAATTCGGATACGAGTTCAATGATGTCATCTTTTTGAACAGTAAATAAGTCGGTTTCCATAAATTCTCCGACTTTTAAATTAGATGGACTATAGTGGTCTAAATCGAAAGCTTTAGGCATTTTCCAGGTATGTACAGGCTTGGATTTGCCTTGGTTTTGGATAATGGATGCAGTCAAAACACTTAAGGCTTCATCTTTTTCAACCTCATTCCTTAGTTTGCTGTATGCTCTGAGCTGCCAGCGGGCCCCATTTGTATGTTCTTTGGCTCTGGCTTCTATGATTCCAAGATATTTGTCGATGTCTTTTTTGTGAACGCCCTTATTTTCCAGGCCTTTTCTGGAAAGGGGTAATAATTCTTTTAAAATGAGGTCAGAAGCAGATATTTTTTTATCATTAAACCAAGTGAACTTATTATCAATTCCATATTTTGCTGCTTTGGCAAAATTGTCCATGACATCCTCCCAACTCATTTTTTTACGGATATCATCACACTCTTCAGCTAAGCCTTCAACGGCTCCCAGCCAAAAGGCTGCATTGGCGATTTCATCTACTACAGTTGGTCCGGAGGGTAAAACTCGGTTTTCGATTCTCAAATGAGGTTGGCCATTATCACTTATTCCATAACAAGGTCTATTCCAGCGATAGACTGTAGAGTTATGGACTTGTAAGGCTCTGAGCTTAGGTACTTTCTCATCTTTGATCATACCAAGTGAATCCTCTTCAACATCGGCACTTAGTAAAACCCTAAAGCGTGCAATATCTTCTTTATAAATCTCCATAATGGATTTTTCCAGCCAGCCACTCCCAAAACTAACCCTGGGGCTCCACTCTCTTTGGTAGTATTCTGATTTGGGTTTACGAGTATCTAGTGCCTGTTGAAACAAAGCTATTCTGCTCTCATGCCATAGTCGCTTACCAAAAACAATAGGAGAGTTAGCGGAAATAGCAATGGTTGGACCGGTTAGAGCCTGGGTAATATTGTACATTTTAACAAAGTTATCAGGCTTTACCTGGAGATGAACCTGAAAACTGGTATTGCAAGCTTCAATAAGGGGATTACCATGTCTATAATTTAATTCATCAATACCACTTAAATGAAGTTGATGATTAGTATCCTCTTCAAAAAAACTATTTTTTATGGCTTCCATTAAGGCTTTGTAGCGCTTTTTAGGGGTTAGATTCTCCATATCGAGATCCATTTCTCGAAGGGTAGGCAAAATACCAGTTAGTATTAATTCTGCATTTTCTTTTTTTAAGGCCTCGGAAACGATGCTCAGATTAGTTTGAATTTCTTTTTCCATCTGACTAAGACATGCTCCTTTAAAAACCCTCGGTGTTAAATTGAGTTCTAGGTTAAAACGGGCTAGTTCTGTTTCTACCCAATCATGTCCTTTAAGGTGATCAAGAGCCTTCATGGCAATGGTAGCTGGTTTATAGGTTTCTTTATCCACCAGGCAAAGTTCCTGCTCGGCCCCTATGCGCATGGTATCCGTCTCAAACCAATCATTTTCCAACATATATTCCAGGGCCTCAACATCCTGGAGTAAATTTTTAACAAATCGCTGCATTTGCGATCCACTAGAGGCTAATGATACTTTTTGTTCGCCCATAATAGCAATTGACTTATTCGTTCTTGAAATAGTTTCGGCCAGTTTTGTTATTAAGTTTACCAATAATATAGAGAATGTACTAGCTTGCCGAAATTTACGTTCGATAGTAATATACAAGGAAAGAATTAAATATTAAAAGATGAGCAAATACTCGATTGTTTTTTTGTTGCTGCTTACAGCATTCGCCTGTAAACAAGATACTGGAGTACGATTATTTGAGATGGTATATCCGAATACCCGTTTTGTAATTCCAGCCGGATTAAGCGCTGCCCTCCCTAGAGTTTTTGAAGATAGAGTTTCTTCAAATATTGAGTTTTATCTTAATGAGAATATGGTGGATTCCACCCAAATCAAAGCTATTAATCCATTTTCTGCCACCATCAGATCTTTGGATAATGAAGATTATGATTATATCCGTGAAATTTCTGTGAGAGCCTGCCCTGACGGCCCCGAACCTTGTACCATTGCTGATGAAATATTTTATATTGATAATATTGTTAACCGTGCAGGAAGTGAAGTACGGTTATTGCCTACCTTGAGAAATGCTCGAAAAATCCTATTGGAACCCCGCTTTAAACTAGAGATCCTTTTCTTCTTTGCATTCACAACGCCTTATTCTGTAGATAGCCAGTTTGATATGGTCTTTGAAGTGGTTGAATAGGAGTAGAAGGTAGAAAGTAGAAAGATTTGTCCTTTTACTTTCTACCTTCTACTTTTTACCGTTTACATGAATCGTTGTAAATCTCTACCTACCAGGCTTTCCAAAGTAGCCAAAGCCAGGCCAGAAGCTTCATTATATTTAAAACCTTTGTCCATAAAGAAATCTTCTAATCTTACCTGAGTTTGGAAATAAGCTACTTTTAAAGAAGTAACCATTCGTTGGTGTAGAGGATCAGATAAAGACCAGTTATTTAGGTTAGCCCAAAGATCTCTGTTCCATCTTTCATAGGTTGCTTGATTAGATTTTTCTAAACCTGCACTTGTAGTATATAATTGAGAACGCAGGGAAGCATCGGCAGCAGCTTCTTGCGGATTAACTTTTCGGTTGCCACTCATATCACTAGAGATTGCTACCAGCATTCTAATCTCCTCCCACTCCATAAAGTTTCCACAATTTTGCATCAAAAAACTTGAAGAATTAAGATTGGCAAATACGGCCTGGGCGGTGGCACTTTCTTGAGGGTGTTTTTCAACCAGCCAGCAAGGAGTGGCATATGTATTATTGGGAGATCCATGGATAAATAATAAATGAAGGACCAGTTGGCTCCAGTCATTATAGGCATAAGTAGCAGAATAATCAAAAGGAGCAGGTCCCTGGAATTGTCCGGAATAAGCCTGTTTGATGGCAGCATTCATCATTTGATTCACCTCATTGGTTGGGCCTAGCGAGCCGAAAAGACGATATGCCTTATAGGCTATAGCTATCGCCTCCCTGGAGCCGTCAATTACAGATTGAGCATTTGGATTATTAGGCAAATTGTTGAGCGCTTGTTGTAAAGGGCGCATATCTGCCTGCCCCGACTCAGCATACTGTGATAGTACTGCATATTTTTGCAGATCTCTGTTTTGCTGCATCAGTGTTGAATAACCAGCAGTCGTACCAGGACCATAATAGCCATCTAATTGCCCATTATAGGTACCTGCCAATTTTAATACTTTCTGTAATTCAATTACGGAGGTTCTTTTCACCTGAGAGCGAATATTGGGCTGCCTGTCGATGCCCTTAACCCCCGAATAAGTATTGTTATTATTACTGGCATTCGGTGATTTTGGCTGAACCTGAGGCTGACCATTCATCGGTATCATAGACTCATATCCCCTTGGGCTGGGTTGGCGTGAAGTTATCACTTCCTTTTTAGTAGCAGCTGGAGGAGAGGGGCGTTTTATTTTGGCATTATTATTTGATTGACTCACAGCCACGGGTCGATCCTCTAGCTGAATGGGAATCAATGGCTTTTTCAGGCCTGTTTCAAATGAAGACAAACCCTTTATCAAAGTTTCGTTTACATTTTTTATAAATGCATCATCAAAACCAGAGGCCCGAATATGTTCCAGATCTCTCTTGGCTGCCTCGAAGGACGGGTAAATTCCAGTGGCTATTTTTATCTTATCCCCGTCAATCATTGCATAAAGGTTTTGAAGAGGTTCAAATTTTTGCCACTCAATTTCCTGATTAAAAATACGGGTAGCTACCTGAATAACCGTAACCTCATTGTTTGGACGGAGTTTTTGCTCTACAACTGAGGCTTCCGTATACATAGGTTTGATTTTATTCATCAGCTCAACAGCCGCTTTTTTATTATCGAATCCACCAATGTATACTTTGGCAATATTTTGTTGGAGGTCTTCCTTGTATAGAAAACCATACCGTTTAAGAAGTGAAAATTGTTCTGCCTGCGGATCTGGATAGTTTCCCACAAAAACAGTATAAAACGTGTTACTCTGGCCAAAAACTAAGGATGGGAATAGGAAAGTAATTCCTGCTAAGATTAGAAGGTAGGTTTTTTTATGCATAACTCTCTTTTTTTCAGTCTTAACGAAGAAAAAAGGAATTATGATGCACAGATAACATTTTTTTGAAAAAAAAATCTCAGAAAGGAGAAAAAACAGGGATTTTTACTCTGTAAAGTCAAACAATCAATATTTTATACAGTAAAAAAAGGATTATTGATAATGGTAGAAAGTAAAAGGTAGAAGGTAGAAAGTAGAAAGTAGAAAGACAATTATTTTAATCGTCCTTCTACCTTCTACTTTCTACTTCCCTGACTACCGGAGGTAGTTACCCTTTACCACTAAGCAGGTTCAACAGAGACTGGGACAGCAACTTTATCCCACTTAAGTACAATGTTATTATCTTCTACCATAAACTCCATTGCTTCCTGAGTTTCTTCGAGTGTTTGAGGAGTAACCGTTACTCTAAGTACGTCTTTATCTTCTGTGTAATTTCCATCTCCCCACATACCGGAATCTTCATTAAAAATAACCACCCATTCAGTTTCGCCTGGAATGGTAAATAATCCATAGGTTCCAGCTGCTAATTTTTGGCCATTAATATTAACATCTGAAGAGAGGGTGATGCTGGTACATTTATTAGCTCCTGTACGCCATACCTCATCATAGGGTTCGAGGTCCCCCCAAATGGTTCTTCCCTTAACAGACGGACTTCCATAATTAATAGTAACTTCTGCGCCCCCTACAGTCCCTTTCATTTCTTTTCTTGGACTTGGAATACCAGATTCAATAACAGATATGGTGAAATTCTCACCAGTAATCGTTCCTGCATCCTCTGTATCCAAAGGTGCTTCTTCTGTTGTTTCTTCTGTTGTTTCTTCATCGGTTTGATCTTCTTCAGTTGATGTGTTTGATGTACAGGCAACCAGACCGAAAATGGCCAGGCCAAAAAACAATTGGATCCAATTGATACTTTTCATAATTTTTTTTTTGGTGCGTGTTAAATGAATTCTACAACAAATAAAAGGAAATTTTGTCAAATCAAATTTGGATGATTTCAAAACTAAATTAATCTAAATCAGGTATTTGGGGATATTAAATCATAGATTGTGAAGAATTTAACATTTGAATAAGAAATAATGGACTCAGGCAATCCGAAGTTTCAAGATGGGGAGTTTGTGAAAATTGACTTCTTCGATAAGCAGAATATTGAAGATGTGCCGCCTATTTCACAGCGACGGGATTTTTTTGAAATTATCTTTTTTAAAAATATTGCCGGCTTAGACCATTATGTAGACTTTTCGCCCAATACAGCTCAAAATGGAGACATATTTGTGGTACAACCAGGTCAGGTTCACTATTTTAAATCTATGGTCGGTGAGCAATATGAAATGGTAATTCTTTCCTTCTCCAAATCCTTTAAAAGAGAATTGTGCCTGGATGAATCAATAACCAATTTTTTTGACCAGCTTGAATTCCAGTCTATTATTTTCAATTTTGATGATTGCCGTTCAAAAGACCTGGACTATTGTTTGTGGCAATTAGAGTATGAAATTGTGGTTAAAGCACAATTTTGGGATCGAATGATTTTACACTACATACGCATGCTGATTACCTTACTCAATCGGGATGGCATTGAAAATGGAAGAATGCCCCAAATGAATCAGTTTATGCGTGCCAACCATCAATTCAAAAAAATGGTTGAAGCCAATTTTGTGCATCACCTTGATGTTTCAGATTATGCTAAACTGTTAAAAATTTCCATCAAAGACCTTCGCCTTACAACTCAAGAAGCGATGCGAATTCTTCCGGGTGAATATATCAATTGGCGCCTTAACCTGGAGGCCAAAAGACTTTTGTTTTTTAAACAACTTGAAATCGGTCAGATTGCTGAAAGATTGGGGTTTAAAAAAACAGCTCACTTTGTCCAATTCTTTTTAGAAAAAAACAATACTTCTCCTAAACATTTCCAGGAAACATTAGAACACGCCTGATCTAAATCTGAGGCTCATTTCTGTATTAAATAAGATGTTTATCACCTGCTTTAACCTTAAAATTCAATATTTATTTTTTTGGATATACCATGCAAACAAACTCTTTCACTAGGTTGTTTTATCATACAAAATAGTGGAGAATGAGAAGAATAAAATATTTCAATTGAGTTGCAAGCCTTGTCAGAAACTCGCATCTTGTTCTTAGCAGGAGTTCCCATTGACGAGCCTGTGGCCCAGTGGGGCCCTTATGTTATGAATACCCAAACGGAGATTTTAGAAGCGATGAGGGATTATCAGATGGGAAAAATGGGCTTTTACGTAGATTAATTGTAATGCTATGGTTAAATTTTTGATAAATTGAAACCATTGCCTATAGATATATCGTTTGTAT
Source organism: Saprospiraceae bacterium (assembly GCA_028285545.1). Classification (GTDB taxonomy): domain Bacteria; phylum Bacteroidota; class Bacteroidia; order Chitinophagales; family Saprospiraceae; genus JANQPA01. The sequence goes on from JANQPA010000050.1 coordinate 209,808, forward strand.
AGATAAGTTCATTGCAACAAAAATTAAATATTTTCTGCCCCGGACGGGGCAGAAAATATTTAATTACTTATGTTAATGAGTATTTAACTACTTTTGCAAGTTATTGTTGACATAATACTTTTTTTATGAAGCGTACATTCATGGTAGAGTTTGAATTACCGGAAGTTATGACTGACGAATTCATGTCTTTAATTCCGGAACAGCGGTATGTGATCAATAAGATGATGTCTGAGGGACAGTTGAAATCTTATTCACTTGCTCTTGACAGATCCATGCTTTGGGCTGTCTTCGAAGCCGATTCGGAATTTGAAGTGTTGGAATTTATAGCACAAATGCCGCTCAGTGATTTTATGGATCCTTATGTATCCGAGCTAATGTTTCACAATGCAGCCGATGACATCGTTCATCAGTTTTCTTTGAACTAAAAACTAGCGGCAAAGTCGCGACATCATTTACATAATTCATTTTTCTTCTTCACAACGAGGGAGGTGGGATACCCGCCTCCCTCGTTTGTAACCATGAGTCATCTATATAAAATTCTATAGAAGATAAAATCTCTTTCTTATCAAAAGTGAGGGATTTTTACGTTTAAGTTCAGAGTTCAGAGTTCAGAGTTCTGGGTTCAGAGCCAAAGAGAATAATGAATTGACGGTAAAGTTGCTTATTATGGCTTTTCTTTCAGCCAATCGTCAATAATACTTAGACACTGAACACTGAACCAGGAACAATTAGCTTGCATGAAGAACTCCGCTTTAAACTACTTCTAATTCAATATTTGAGTTGACTCATTAAAAAATTAAAATGAAAAAAAGAATTGCCCTTGATATGGATGAAGTTATCGCAGATATAAATTCTAAATATCTGGATATCTTTGAAAAAGAACTTGGGAAAAGACCTGAAAAAAAAGAGTACTGGGGAAAGAAGTTGTATAAACTTCATCCGGAGGCTATGAAATTCCGACAAAATTTATTCGAAAAAGGTTTTTTTAGGGATTTGCCAGTCATAAAAGGCAGTCAGGAAGGGGTGAAAGCTCTTATGGAACATTATGAGGTGTTTATTACTACGGCTGCTTCGGAATTTAAAAACTCCCTCGGAGATAAACATGAGTGGCTGCAGGAGCATTTTCCCTTCATCCACTGGAAAAATTTTGTTTTTTGCGGCGACAAAAGTATCATCAGAGCTGATTATATGATTGACGATCATGCCAATAACCTGGAATCCTTTCAAGGTAAAGGCTTATTATTTACGGCATCACATAATATTTCAGAAAACAGATTCACCAGAGTAAATAATTGGGAAGAGGTTGTGACCTTTTTTGAAAAGGAAAAAACCTTGGTTTAAGCCGGAAAGTGGAAGTCGGAAGGGGGAAGTCGGAAGGGGATTAAATTGGGAAATGTGCAAATATGCAGATGTTATGATTAGACAATTGATATTGTTGTGGAAAAAGTTTGAAAAATTATTTTTACTGAAGGCAAAGTTTGCTTTATCTAGTCTGGTGGCTACTTCTGTCAACATTGCAATTTATATGGTGTTGGTGAACAGGATTCTGCCTCCTGTTCCTTCTGAGGTCATTGCTTATTCCATAGCGGTAATCATCAATTTTATTTTACAGAAAAACTTTGTTTTTGATTTAAAAAGAAAGGTTTCGCATGCTTTTTGGCTCTCTATGCTGGTTTCTTTAGGAGGTTTGCTAATCAGCACTGGAATAATTTATAGTTTGAATCAAGTGCTATTTTTCCAGAACCATCAATTGATTACTAAACTATGTGCAGTAGGAATAGTCTTCTTTTATAATTTTTATTTCAAAAGATATGTATTTGAAAAAAAGTTTTTCGAGTTAGAGTAAACTTTCTTACAAAAAGTGCTTTAACCAAATTACCTCCTTATCACTAAGTGGTCTTACAAATCCCCGAGGCAGATCTTTTTTGGTGAGGCCGCCATAAGAAACACGATCTATACGAACAACTGTAAATCCGGCATTTTCAAATAATGCTCTTAAACCCTTATCGGATCCACTGCGAAGGTCGACCCCGACTTCATTTTTAGGCTTATCCTCAAGGTAAGTCAAGCCCTTAATTATTAGAGTAGATTTTTTTTGAGAGGCCACCTTCATCAAATTTTCCAAGTCCTTATCCTCAATTGGATTTTCTAATACTATCTGATATACCATTTTTACCTGATGACTAGAGTGGGTCAACCGTTCCTGAAGACCTTGATCATTACTTAGAATTAATAGGCCGGTACTGGCAGAGTCCATTTCTTCGATTGGCTTAACATCTTTAGGAACCTTATTCCGAACCAATTCGGCCACTGTTTTTCTATCTCCACTTTTTTTCCTTTGGGAAGTGCTTACCTTTTTGGGTTTGTTGAATAAGAAATAAGCTTTCTTTTTTTCAACTTTTACAGCTTTGCCTTTTAAAAAGACCTGATCTTCTTCCTGCACTTGATAAGAAGGGTTGGTTTCTATCTGCCCATTTACTTTTACTAATCCTTTTTTTACAAACTCTCCTGCCTGACGGCGTGTACAAGCTCCGCTATGAGCTATATATTGATTAAGGCGCATAAATAGATTTTAAAATGGGATGTCTTCGTCTTCATTAATTTTGGAAGGCATCGTAATGGTCGTATTGCTAAACGTATCATCTGGAAGATCATCAAAGGCGTTTTCTTCTAAATCTGAAAATCTGGCAAATTCAGCCGTGAATTTCATTCGGATGGTATCCAGTTTTCCATGCCTGTTTTTTGCCATAATAACTTCTGCTACTCCTTTTAGAGAAGTTCCTTCTTCATCCTCCAGGATGTCATAATATTCAGGACGGTAAATGAAGGCTACCTGGTCAGCGTCCTGCTCAATTGAGCCACTTTCCCTCAAATCCGACAACTGCGGCCGCTTACTACCTCCCCTAATTTCCACCGCCCGGCTTAATTGAGAAAGTGCGATAACCGGTACATTCAATTCTTTTGCCAGGCCTTTTAATGCCCTGGAGATTGCACTAACCTCTTGTTCGCGATTACCTCTTTGATTATCGGATCCTCCACTCATCAATTGTAGATAATCAATGATCACCAGTTGGATGTCATGTTGCATCTTTAGACGGCGGCACTTGGCACGTAGTTCAAATATATTGATCCCCGGAGTATCATCGATAAAGATATTGGCTTCAGAAATTCTTTCTATAGAAGTATGCAGTTGCTGCCATTCATATTCTTCGAGCTGCCCGTTTCGCATTTTGTGGCCTGAAATTTCTGCATCCATGGATACAATTCTTTGAGCCAACTGTACGCTTGACATTTCCAGCGAAAATACGGCAACAGCTTTTTGAAAGTCTAAAGCTGCATTTTTTGCCAGCGATAATACAAAACTGGTCTTCCCCATACCGGGGCGTGCCGCAAGAATAATCAAATCAGAAGGTTGCCAACCGGAGGTAAGCCTGTCCAGGTCTGTAAATCCAGTAGGAACTCCGGTTAAGCCATCTTCACGATTTTTGAGTTCTTCGAGTTGCTTGATGATTTTACTTGCCAGACTACTCATATTGTCGATGGCTCTGGACATATTTTGTTGGGCAATGGCAAAAAGGCCTTGTTCAGCATCATCTAGCAGCTGGAAAACATCGGTGGTGTCTTCAAAGGCATTTTTGATCACTTTGGAGGATACCTGGATTAATTCGCGCTGGATAAATTTTTGAGCGATAATACGGGAATGATATTCGATATTGGCCGCAGAAGCTACTTTATTGGTTAGTTCTACCAAGTAATAGGGGCCTCCTACCGCTTTTAAATCTCCGGATTTTTTCAACTCTTCAGTGACAGTGAGCATGTCAATAGGATGCGATCTTTCAAATAAACGCATCATGGCTTGAAAGATAAGTTGGTGAGCATCTGTATAAAAGCTATTGGGACGTAAAATGTCCAAAACAACTGTCAGCGCATCTTTTTCAAGCATAATGGCCCCAAGAACAGCCTCTTCCAAAGGTACGGCCTGCGGTGGAACTTTACCAAATACAAAATCCGATAACTCCTCGCTTCTCTTCTTCAGGTTCCCTGATTTGAATGCGGGAGCCTTGTTCTGTTTAGGATTTTGTTCTGCCATGTTTTTTATTTTAGAAAAAATTGTTTTTGATAACCTTTATTGGCAGGAATGCAATTTGGTTTTTTACGGATTTAAACAAAATACACACTCACTTTCAGCCTTCTAAATTATACCTTTTTTATGACAAAATTAAGGCTTAGCTTATATAAAACTGACAGGAGGAGGGGATGGCAGTTATCTACAAATGTTGATAAGGAGGTAAGTAATTGTGGAAAAGGCCTTTAAGTATAAACTAGATGTTAATTTTAGGTCAAAAAAAAGTAAGGGAGACTTCTGACACATTCACTGTGTTAATTGATTGTAACCAGCAAAATAGACTGGTTTTCATTTGTTTGGATTCGTGAAATGATAATCTTGCTGAAAAATCAGCTACAGAAAATCCCCCTTATACTATGGGTAATTGGATTAAATGTGAAATCGGTTAAGGGGATAAAATGTGAATAAATTTTTATAAAAAATTTCTTCACGCAACTGTTTCTTGATCAGTAGAAGGTATATGGTAGAAAGTAAAAAGACAAATCCTTTTACTTTCTACTTATTACATTATACTTATTTAATAGAATTCAACTTGTTTGTTACCTGTTGAATAACTTTCATTTGTTCTTCGATATGATTGAGGGTGCTGAGTTGTTCAGCTTCATTGGTGGCAATATCAGACTCTGCCTTCTGGATTCTTTTATGAGCTTCCTCAATCGTCTTGTGATAGCGTTCATTATCTCTTTTCAGTTTGTTGAGTAGAGATTGGATTTTTTTCAGGTTCTTCTCTTCAGCAGCCAATTCTTCCCTTACTACTTCTCTTTTTACTTCTAATTTGTATTCGTACATCATACTTTCAGCTGTAGTATACCAGGTTGGGTAGCTTCCTGAGGATAAATAGTCATTTCCTACATCCATCCATACCATGAATTTAGCAGCACTTCCTCGATCTTCGGCTCTTGAATATAGATTGACTCCACCTCCATTTCCAACAATTCCGATATTTACACCCTCAGCGAGATAATCTTGTTCCTTTTTTACTTTTTTAACCCTAGTGCTATAATTTTCCTTCATGAAATCAGCCCATACCTTTTTAGCCATTTTGGCATTTGCTCCTTCTATTTCCACAACCAAGGCGTTATTGGATCCTTTACTCATAAATTCCTGAGCCTCCACAACAGCCATGGACTTCATTTCTACAGGATAGGAGCCATAACTATTATTGTTATTATAGTTGTTATAATTATTGTAGGACTGAACGTTGGAATTTGAATTGTAACTATTTTCTCTGTAGTTATTATTGGATTCACTGCTAATAATTCTTGCAGTTGGTCTGTTCACTGAGCGTGGCTGTACCTGCTGGCTTTCTACTTGCCTGGCTTGAAGTTGCCTAACTTGAGGCTGCCTGGTTTGTGTAGTTTTAGCCTGATTTTGTTTGGTTTGAGCAGTGGATTTACTGTTAAATACCTTCGCTCCTTTGATTACCCACTGTGTTTTTTCAGCCTTATCTTCTTTCTTTTTAGTGTTATTTTGGGCATATGCCTCCCCATTAAAAGCTAAAAGAATAGCGAAAACAAATAATAGGTTTTTCATAGTCTTTGATTTTAATTAGTAACCAACTAAAGGGCTCATTATTATTTGCCCTGGTTTGTAATTATGACGTAATGTGTTTCCGGAAGTCACAATGACTTTAAATATCAAAACAAATTATGTGCTTCTTTAGATGAGTGATTGAATATTTAATAAATTCAAACCCTTGTTTAGTAGATCCGCATTAGTTAAAGGTAGAAAGATCAATGTCAAAAGTCGAAACAATAGTAAGGCTTTGTATTTTCAGGATTAACTTGCGCTACGTGGTACTATGTATGGGTATTGGATAATGAAAAAATTTCCATTTTTGCTCATTACCCAATACCCATTACGCACTACTCAATAATTGTAAAAGGAAAATTCATGGCCATACTAAAATTAGAGGAAGTAGTTAAGCAGTATAATAAACACCTGGCAGTGGATAAAGTAAGTTTTCAGGTGCCGGAAGGGAGTATTTTTGGTTTGCTAGGACCCAATGGAGCCGGCAAAACTTCAATAATCAGGATCATAACTACCATCATTCGTGCAGACACAGGTAAGGTGTTTTTTAATGGGGAACTTCTGAATAATAACCATCCTTCAAAAATAGGCTACATGCCCGAAGAGAGAGGCTTGTACAAAAAAATGAAGGTGGGTGATCATTTGATTTATCTTGCTCGACTTAAAGGCTTAAATAAGTCTGATGCCAAGGAGTCAATTGAGCACTGGATGGAAAAGTTTGAAATAATGGATTGGTGGTCAAAAAAAGTGAATGAACTTTCCAAGGGCATGCAGCAAAAGATCCAGTTTATTTCGACAGTCATTCATAAACCTCCACTTCTAATTCTTGATGAACCCTTTTCTGGACTGGACCCCATTAATACCAATTTAATTAAAAGCGAAATAGAAAATCTAAGAGAAAGTGGAACCAGTATCATTTTTTCTACCCACAGGATGGAGCAAGTAGAGGAAATCTGCGAACACATTGTATTGATTGATAAAGGACAAAACGTCTTGGAGGGCAAAGTTAAAGACATCAAGAATACCTACAAAAAGAATCTTTTTAAAATAGGAGTTGATGGGGAGTTGCCAGCTAATTTGGAATCACAACTTCCTGTTGTTCAAAAAGAATCCAACGCAATTATTGTAAAGTTGAAGGAGTCTGAAGATTCAAATGCCTTGTTGAATACTTTTTTAAAACTTCCTCTAAAAATCACTTCCTTCAATGAGATCCTTCCTTCCTTAAATGAAATTTTTATTCAACAAGTCGAATCTTAAGCTCAAAATTATATGGACAAATTAATACTCATCATAAAAAGAGAATACTTAACCAGAGTAAAGCGCCGATCCTTTATTTTAGTGACCCTATTGACGCCTCTGGCTTTTGCCGTATTTTTTATTGTGGTAGGCTTCATTTTTAGCTACGAAAGTGATGATGAAATGGTAGTGGCAGTTATCGATGAGGGAGGTTTACTTGCCGAAAAACGACAGATAAGAGATGAAAGACGCTTGTTTTTTAAGGAGGTTCATTATTCTCTTGACAGTGCCCGTAAGGTAGTTGAAAATGGAGAATTTGTTGGTGTTTTACAAATTCCTCCCCTCCAAAACTTAATGGACCGCAGCCAAACGGTTTATTATTATTCAGATAATCAATTGCCCTTAGATATTCAATTTAGAATCCAGGACAAAATCAGCCGATTGATTCGAGAATATAAAATTGATAGCCTGGACATTGAAAAAGCTCAACTGGAAGCCTTGGAAACTAAAGTTTTATTAGAACCAGAACCTTTAAGGGAGGATGGTGAAGATGCCAGTCGCTTAACAGGAGCCATCTCAGCTGGTATTGGTGCGGTGATGGGCTTTGTTATGTACCTCACTATTTTTATTTATGGTATGATGATTATGCGGTCGGTGATGGAAGAAAAAACCAACCGAATTGTAGAGGTTATGATTTCATCTGTAAAACCTTTCCAATTAATGCTGGGTAAAATTATTGGGGTTGGGGGAGTAGGCTTAACTCAAGTTTGTATTTGGGCCATTTTCATCCCTCTAATCAGTTTATTGGTGAATTTATTATTTGGATTTAATAGCACAATGCCAGAACTGGATGCTGGTGCTGAAATTGATCCGGAGGATGCAGAAGCATTAATTGCTCTGGCATATAAAGAAATTTCCAACCTCAATTGGTGGATGATTCTACCACTTTTTATCTTTTACTTCCTCGGAGGGTATTTTCTTTACTCTTCATTATTTGCTGCAGTAGGCTCGGCAATGGGGGATGATCTAGGGGAAGGGCAAAGCCTTACCATTCCTATCACCATACCAGTGATATTAGCAATTTATATAGCTATGAAGGCCATACAAGCCCCTAATTCCAGCCTGGCTGTTTTCTCTTCCATATTCCCTCTTTTTGCGCCCATTGTAATGCCCACAAGGCTGGCCTTCAATCCACCAGTTTGGGAAATTGTCGCTTCGGTAATTGTGGTTGCCTTATCCTCAGTGTTTTTCGTTTGGTTGTCAGGGAGGATCTATCGTGTAGGGATTTTAATGTATGGAAAAAAGGTAAGCTTCAGAGAAATATTTCGCTGGATGTTTTACAAGGGATAAAAAAAATGGCCGCAAACATTTGCGGCCATAGTGGTTATAAAAATAACCGTTTTCTCAGGGCATGCTTCACATAATAAAATGAGAAGTCTTAATGTTGCCTCTCAAAGCTAAAATAGAATCTCTTGCTGGGGATCTGATTAAATACTATGATGTATGTGTTTTAATCAGATATATAATTAACGGTAAATTTAAGGAAAATATTTTATTCTTGCTTGAATTTCTTTTTTTTCAAAAAAAAGAGCTCATCCTATTCCTGATTGTTTGATCTATTCTTCATAGTTTTTTAGCATTTCCTTGAGGTCATCTAGTGTATTAGCTTCTTTCACAGGTTTATCTTTTCGCCACCTTTTAATTCTGGGAAAACGCAGGGCGACCCCTGATTTATGCCTTGTGGAAGCCCGAATGCCTTCGAAGGCAATTTCGAATACAAAAGTTGGCGTAACACTTCGTACTGGTCCAAAACGGTCAATAGTATTTTTGCGAACCCAGCTGGTAATCTCTTGGAATTCTTTATCTGTAAGTCCTGAATAGGCCTTCGCGAAGGGAACCAATTGTTCTCCATTCCATACTGCAAAGGTGAAATCAGTAAATAAATTGGCCCTGCGGCCATGTCCTCTTTGAGCATAAATCATGACTGCGTCAATAGTTAAAGGATCGACCTTCCACTTCCACCAATCTCCTTTTCTTCGACCAGCCTGATAAACAGAGTCTTTCTTTTTGAGCATCAGACCTTCGCTAAAATGATTTCGGGATTGCTCCCTTTCCTTGGCAACAAGATCCCAGGTATCAACTTCCACAAGGTCTGATAGTAATAAAATACCTCCAGTGTCATATTTACTGACCAGGCCTTCCAATAAAATGCGTCGTTTTTCCATTGGTTCCTGACGGCAATCCTCACCTTGCCACTCCAAAAGATCATAAGCCATCAAAATAACAGGAGCTTTTTTTAAAATATTTTTACTGACATTTTTTCTTCCTATCCGGGTCTGTAAGGTGTTAAATCCCAGAGGCTGGCCATCTTTAAAAGCTAGAATTTCTCCGTCTAAAACTGTTCCATCAGGAATTGCTTTTGCCAGTTGATGGTACTCAGGGAATTTATCGGTAACCAATTCTTCCCCTCTGGACCATACAAAAACTTTCCCCTCTCTAATAATGATTTGACCTCTAATGCCATCCCACTTGCGTTCTACCTGCCATTCCGAAAGAGGCCCTAATTCTTCAGGTGGATCTTCGAGGGCATAAGCCAAATAAAAAGGATAAGGTTTGGAAATATCATCCAGTGGATTTTCAGAAAGGATTAATTGTTCAAAAGTATTTTCATCAGGCGACCAATTGCCCATTATTCGGTGAGCCAGTAAGTTCTCTTCGATGCCGGTATACTTCGACAAAGATCTGACCATCAGTTTTTGGGATAAGCCCACTCTAAAATTGCCGGTAATTAATTTGTTGAAAATGTATCGTTCTGCTTTGCTCAAGCCATTCCAGGCATACCATATTTGCTCTTTTTTTTGAACTTCTTCCAAGCCATCCAATTCTTTGATAAAATGAATCCAATGTGTTAAAGACTTCTCAATAATATTCTTCCTTTCCGGTAAAACCAGGGTAATGGTTTCAGCCAGATCGCCAACTACATGATAACTTTCTTCAAATAACCATAATGGAATCTTACCGTATTCTGATGCCCATTGCCGTAGCAAAGTTGTGGTAACGGTACGTTTGGGACGACGGTGAGACAAAATTGCAATGGTCCATAATTTATCTTCATCGGGAGCCTCTGCAAAATAATCTGCTAAAGCCTTTACCTTGATATTGATTTTGGTGGTTTGATCCAGTTGGACAAATAATTGGGCAAATCGCTTCATAAGTCTATCCTTTTACTTCGCTTTCATTTTCGGTATTTTCTGTTTCCCCTAATTCAGAAAGCTCACCTTCAAACTCGGTTTTTTCAGTAGCTACCTCCAGTCCTTGCTGAATTAGCCATTTTTTGAAAATTTCGGTAAATCCATGAGTGACGATAACCCGCTCTGCCCTTGTCGTTTTAATGGCATCATTAAGACCATCCCAATCGGCATGATCAGATAGCACAAACCCTCTGTCAACTGCTCGCCGTCTTCTCGCTCCTCTTAAATTCATCCAGCCAGAAGCAATGCCAATAGACACAAGTTTAAATTTTTTCATCCAAACAGAACCTACAGCACTAGGGGGGGCAATGACGATATTGCCAATAAAATCTTTGCTTTTCGTTTGCTGACTGATTCGTGAGGTTTTCTTGAGAGGTATTCCCTGCTGGCGAATAACCTCATTTGTATTTTCAATAGCACCATGCGTGAAAATTTGGCCAATTGAATCATCAAGTCCCTGTATTATTCGCTGTGCTTTTCCTAATGAATAGCCTGTAAGGAGGGTTACTTTTCCTTCTTCTTTATTATCAGCCCACCATTGGTTGATTTCTGCAAAAACTTCTTCTTGTGGTTTCCACTTATAAATTGGTAAGCCAAAAGTGGATTCTGTGATGAAAGTATGGCAAGGAATAGCTTCAAAAGCGCTGGCTAAGCCATCATATTCTGTTTTATAATCACCAGAAGCTACCCAAACTTCACCTTTGTATTCCACCCTGATTTGGGCCGAGCCAATTATATGACCTGCAGGATGAAAGGAAACCTTTACTCCATTGATCAAAATATTTTCTCCAAATTCGACTCCCTGGATTTTTATAGGACCCAGTCTGTGTTTAATTACAGGTACTGAACTTTTTGTGGCAATATATTGCCGATTTCCCCATCGAGAATGATCGGCATGCCCATGGGTGATGAGTGCTTTACTTACAGGCTTCCAGGGGTCGATATAAAAATCTCCTTGTTCGCAGTAAATTCCTTTTTCTGTAAAAGTGAGTAGGCCCATTTCAATATCAATGTCAATATCAATATCAATTTCAATAACAATTTCAATGTTGCCATTGACATTGATATTGCCATTGACATTGCCATTGATATTGTTGATGATAAATGTATAAACATAAAGATAAGAAATGGTTCATTCCAACAAACTCCACCATTTTTCAGCTTTAGTCACAAATTCCTTATTGGGGGTATATTTCATATAAAATTTGAAGGACCTATCTAAGGAATTTCCCAGAAAAGAGGAATAAAATTGATGAATTTGACGAGCTTCATATGCTTCATTCCTAGATAATAATTCAAAAACCCAGGCAAGTCCATAAGTATTGGAATAGATGGTTGACTCAGGATGGCTTTTTCTGAACTTTGTTAATACCTCAATGACCTTTTCAATGTCTTCTGTTTTCGCAAATTCTCTTAGTTGTCGGGCATTAGGAGGGATATTAGCTGTGGGATTAAAGGTTTGATTAAAAGCAGCATTTTTAGGGAGTTCTTCAATATTACCATTAAACCAAGGTTTTTCCATTTGATCTTTTCCCTCCAGGTAATCGATGATAAAATTATTTAAATAGACATAACGCTTAAAATATTCTTTTCGGTGGGGGGATTTGTCGAACATTAATTTTAAGATCCCCTGACTAATAAAATCATTATGACCAAGGCTATCTATGGTTAACAAAGTTCGATCAGACTGAACCAGCTTGTCCTGTAATTGAAAGATGGCACTGGGGCTGGCCACTGAAAGGGTTTTCATGGTGAAATGATCTAACCCTCTCAGAGCTACAGGTACAAAAGACCAGAATTCAAAGGCTAAACTATGATAGTCCTGGGTAGTATCCAAAAAGATGGCTTTACGAACTTTTTTCCCAAAACCATTGGCTATATATCGAAATATTGTTTGGGCTCCAAGACTGTGCCCAATTAGGTAGAGTGGTGTATCAGCACTAACTTTTTTTTGAGCTAAAGCAAAATTAATTAAGAAGTCAAAGTCTTTAAACGACCCAGTAGAGGCATCGATGTTTAAGCTGGCGCCATCTTCCCGTTGAAAAGCACTCCCTAAAACCAGATAACCGTGGCTTGCCAGCTGCTCACACAGTAGGATATTATCTTCAAAGGAGGAGCCTGCCCCTGCATGATAAACAACAAGGCCTTTTATTTCTGAAATGGGCTCTAAATTTTGTTTAGCTAGGACTTTTAAGCTTAGCAGCTGTTGTATTCTTAAATCTTTAGTGGACTCAGGAGTCTCATCTTCTGTAATTTCTCTTTTAATTACTTTGATGTTATAAGCCCTGAGTTTTTCAGAAAATGCTTCAAAATAGGGTTCTTCAGTCTCGATATTTAAATATTCGGAATACTCCATTTTGGAGGCTTTGCCTTTTTTTGCTGGATACCAGATGTTGATTAAAATAGGACGGGCTTCCATTTTCAGGATAGTATCATTTTCCGGAACCAATGCATATGGTCTGCTGCTGTCCAAAGCCCATTGACTTTGAAATCCAACAGGGTAGGGGCCTTTATGGAGTTGTCGATAAATGGAGGAGAGCTGAGCAGAAACCTTAATGCTACTTATCCCGATCAGGATAAATATCATAAAAAATTGCAGTTTTTCCTTTTTGACGAGTCGGGTGAAATTCATATCAGAAGGATTTTAATTAAAAAAATTCTTGGTTGGAATAGTGCCAAAAGCAATTTTCAATCTGGATCAATTCAATTTGATCTTCATTATCAAGGTCTCTTTTAAAGCGCTTGGGTCTATGATCTTATTTTCTCTTCGATTGCCCAATTGACTATTGGCGATAAAATAAAACCAATCATCAGCTATAACCCCCGTAGTGGGAATATCAAAAAGAGGATGATCTACAAGCAGTGAATGGGCTTTTTCCAGGGTATGAAAATCATTATCCATTTGAAATTGAACTATAGAGACTGGGAAAAAAACATTTTGAATAGCTATTAGGGACTGTTTGTATTTGTACAAACCATCTGCCACCGATAAATAATTTAAATTCATCCTTTTAATTTCTTTTGAATGAAGATTCACGGAAACGATGCCTCTTGCTGTGCTTACTATCAGGTTTTGCTCATTCAAGGAGGAAGTAATCCCATTACAGTATATTAGAAGATCTGATTTTAAGAAGGGTTCAATGCTATTTTTAGAGGGATCTATTTTGAAAATAGCCCCAGAATCAGAATCCGTCAAATATACTTCGCCTGATTCCAAAACAATGATGTCATTAAATAAATGTATTTCATCTTTTTCCCGGTACTCATATTTTTGAATAAGGTTACCAGAATGAAGATCGTATTGATGTACACTCGATTTTCCACCTTTCAAAAATTCGGCCTCATTACTACAAGCCCACAAATGCCTTCGTTTGGAATCAATATGTAGGCCTAAAACCTGACCCAAACCATCTTGTTTTGATTTGACGAAATCTGAATTTTTTCCGCTTGGAGAAATTTGAACAATTTTATTTTTGTGAATACTTCCGATATAAAAATTCCCACTTTTTTTATCCCAACTTATACCTTCAGCAATAAGATCTTTTTCAAGGGTTCGGAATGCTATTTTAGCAGAGGAGGATTGTGAGCAGAGGAGTACAGGAAAAAGGAAATAAAAAAAAATTGCTGACCATCTGAAATCAAAATAAGGCATATTCATAATTGATAAATTGAAGAGTTCTAAAAGACACTAACTTATCAAAATAGGATCTTGCTAGATTGAAAAAGAGTCCAATAGTCAAATTTAAAGACAGAATGCCTTAATAATAGTTGTGAACAGGCTGTAGGCATGGTCTTTTCTTATGTGAAAAAGAATTTATGGGCCAATTAATTCCTAAATTATTAATGTTGAGGGCCAAAACAGAATTAATAATTTTTATCCTTCAATTATCTACTTAATTCTATTGGTATGGAAATGATTATTATTCGTATATTATTATGTTACAGAGTCGTTAATAGTCTCTCATCTACACTCATTTAGGAATAATTTTCCTCATCTTCACTTTTATTTTAGTGAAATTATAAGACGCTTGCCTTAAACACCATAATTGATTAGTAATGAAAAATACGCCACAAACTTTACTCCTTCTATTAGCTCTTTTATTTTGTCAAACTACTCAGTTGTTTTCTCAAAAAATAGGGGGAGGGCCCATTAATCTGCATGTCAACTGCACTGGAGGTTGTGATATGAACTACATCCGACAGGAAATTGATTACTTGGAACATGTTCGAGACCAGGGCTTAGCAGATGTTCAGGCCTTTATTAACAGGATTAGGAGTGGAAATGGTGGGAGCGTCTACGAGTTATCTTTTACCGGACTAAATGAATTTGAAGGCCTCAATCAAGAGTTGGTCTACGAAACCAACCCCAATCAGGTTCGAGATGAAGTTCGAGAAGGACTACTTAAAAGAATTGAGGCAGGACTTTTACCATATCTATTAAAATCGGGATTAGAAGAGGAGATTGAAATCAAGGTCAATTATGTGGCAAAAGAGGTAGAAGAAGAAGCAGTAGAAGAAGTAGACCCTTGGGATTTTTGGATATTTGAGGTAAGCGGATCGGGTAACTTAAACAAAGAATCCCAAAGAGAAAGTATCAACCTGGAGTTTGGCTTTGAAGCAGACCGTGTTACAGAGGAATGGAAGTTTGGTGCGGACATTGAGTTTAATTTAAATGAAAGCCGCTTCGAGAGTGATGAAGATGTGTTTGTCAGCACCCGAAAGCGACACTTTTTTGATGGGAGAGCTATTAAGAGCTTGGGTAACCACTGGGCTGCTGGTGTATTTGGAGGATTAAGTCATAATACCTTCCGAAACCTTGATTTTTCTTATTATTTAAGTCCTGCCATAGAATACAGTCTGTATCCGTATTCCGAGGCTATTAGAAGAGAAATTACTTTAGTTTATAATTTAAATTTTGAACAAAACGACTACATAGAAGAAACCATTTATGGAGCCACAAAGGAAGGCCTCCTTAGACAATCCCTTAGGCTGAGTGCCCGATTCAGACAGCCCTGGGGAAGTTTGTTTGCCTCTTTGGAAGCCTCAAATTATATGCATGACTTTTCAAAAAACAGGGCCCGACTTAATGGATTCGTCAATGTTCGCTTGTTCCAAGGATTTAACCTTCGGTTTAATACCGAGATTGAGCTAATCAGAGATTTAATCACCTTACCCGCAGGGGAGTCTTCACTGGAGGATATTCTTTTGCGACAACGACAAATTGCTACAGATTTTACCACCTCCTTTGGGGTTGGCATCTCTTATACTTTTGGTTCGGCATATAATAGTATTGTGAATCCTAGGTTGTAGAATTAATATTAATATAGTTGAAGTATCCGCCTCAGGCGGATACTTCAACTATACTTCTTTTTATTTCCTTATTTTTTTGGAGTAAGCTTCTCGAATAATAACCAGTTATTTGGATCAACTACTGGCTTTTCCCCATTTTTTAAAGAAATAGTAATTCCTTCTTTGGGGACTTTGAATCTTTTTATGCCACTCTTCATTTTTACTTCAATGGGCATTAGAAAATCACCCTCTACCGGAGATTCCCATCTAAGGCTCAGCTGATTTTTTTCGACCTTCGAATGTAGAATAGGCAGACTAGCCTGGCGTACGTACACTTCGAAAAACCAATTCAGCTTCTCTCCACTTATGTCCTCACATAAATTGATAAAGTCATTCGTCGTTACGAAACGAGTTTGACTTCCATCTGTAATTTTTTCCATTTCAGGACTGGGATAACACATTCTTCGCAGTGCAAGGAAGAAATCTTCGTCTCCCATTAAAAAACGAAGGGTATGCAAAACCCAGGCACCTTTTGAATAAATAGGCGCTTTGTATATTTCCTGAGAGCTTTGAGTTGAAGCTGGTGCGATTGGATATTTATTTCCAAAACGTCGCATATTATTCATATAGGTATGGTAAGCTTCCCGGCCTTTCATGTCCTCCATATAGACGGCTTGCATATAGGTGCAAAAGCCTTCGTGAATCCACATGTCTTTCCAATCATAATTGGTCACCAGATTACCCCACCATTCATGCCCTAATTCATGATGATGTAAGGCGTCAAAACCCCAATCTTTTCCACCAGTCATAGAACCATTATCGAAATTAGCACCATAAGCGATAATGGTCTGGTGTTCCATTCCAAGATGTGGTGTTTGAGCAACACCATATTTATCAGAACGGAAAGGGTAGGGGCCCAGGTATTTTTCAAAAAACTCCAGGTGTTCAATGATCTCTTTTATTAATACCTGTCCTTTTTGGAGATCTTCGGGTAATACATAAAAAAAGACTGGCACCTTTTCTCCGGCTACACTATTGAGCTGGTCTTCAATTATCTCATAAGGGGCAATGTTGAGGGCTACATTGTAAACGTTGATTGGATTATTGAGATGCCAGTGATAGGTGCTTGTTTGATCTCCATTCGTTTCTTTCTTGACCATCTTACCATTAGTAGCAACCACTAATGGATCGGGTACTCGAATGTGTAGGTCCATTGTCTCTGGCTCATCAGAAACATGGTCCTTTACCGGCCACCAGACATCAGCACCATTGGTTTGACAGGAGGTTGCAATCCAATGAGCTCCCTGAGTGGTAGTAGCCCATTGGAATCCTCCATTCCAGGGTGGATTGGGAGCAACCCTGGGCTGACCACCGTAAAGAACTTCTACTTTTATTTTTTGACCGCTTACACGAGTGTTTTTTAAGTCAATCCAAACTTTACCTTTTTTGCGATGGAAAGATCGATCTTTTGCTCTTTCTCCTTTCCATTCTTTTACGCCTTTTATCTCGAGTTTAGGGTCAAGGTCTAATACCAACCAGTGCATAGGTTGGACAATGTTTGCCGTGACTATAACTTTGCCATCAATTGCTTTTTGATCTGGAAAAATCTGGAGGCTAAGGTCATAATGCTGAACATCATAAGAGGCCTGTTCGGGCATTAAAGGTCCACCGGAGTCATAAACGTCGACTTGAGCAGCAAGAGTGAAGCTGGATAGAATTGTGATTAGTCCTAAGAGTTTTTTCATCATTAATGGTGTATTAGTGTATTAGGATATTGGGGTATTAGGCTTAATTATTAATATCATCATTTTTTATTAGGACTTATAGGATCTAATGATTTTTTTAAAAGAGAATAGTAATCATTATCAGAAACTCCCAATACCCTAATACCCCAATACTCTTTACTCCTTCACCAACTCAATAAACTTCTCAATCTTTCCATTGGGTACTGTTACAGAAAGGACATAATGTTTGATCCTCCAGCCATCTTGAGTTCTTTCCACTACTCCAGAGCCACGGCATACGCCCATCCAGGTGTCTAGTTTTTCATCAAACCAACCTGTATTTCCTCCTCTATCGACCATAATATTACGTTCTATCGTTTTAAAATCCCAGGCGGGAGCTTCCTGGAAAGAGTTTTTGGCAAACTTCATAAAATCTTCTTTGTTCCATCTTTCCGTTTGGTCGGTACCAATAAAATAAGCGTCATCTGTCATTAAGCCGAAATAGGTGTCGGCATCAGCCTCTGTAGCCGCTTTATGCCAGCCGGCCACTAAGGATTCGATGGCTTTTTCTTCATGATCGGCTTCTGTAATACATCCTTCTTTTCGATTGGTATCAATAATACGAATCAATTTCCAGCCCTCTTTAGTTTTTAGAAATTCGAAGGCATTAATGCCACAATGACTTAAGTTTCCATTATAAAAGAAGGTGAAATCGGTCCATGCCGTTGCAAGATTAAGATCTACCCTGACATCATAACTCCAGATTTTTTCATCCAAAACACCTTTGGGTGCACCTCCAATTTGTTTGATGAAAGCTTCCGCATCACCAGGACGCAAGATGGAATTACCTTCTTTATCAAAGGAAGCTCTCTGGAAAATGGCTTCTGGATGGAAAATGGATCTAAGACCTGCGCTATCGGCAGCTCTCATACTATCGAAAAACTTTTCTATGACTGCAATAACTTCCTCTTTTTCCGATTGAGCCTGAGTAATTTGTATACTCAAAAATAAAACCATAACAATTAGAAGAATCTGTTTCATTTGTTCGTTATTTTTATAAATTATGGTAGAAAGAAGAAGGTAATAAGTAGAAAGATGTAAATAAAATTTGCCTTTATACATTCTACCTTTTACCTTCTGCTTAGTTCCTGGCAAAATAGTAAAAGCCAATCATGATGAATAAAAAGCGAACCAACAAAATACAGTTATTAAGTTGCATTATACTGCTAATTATCTTTCAAAGTTGTGCAAGCAAACCCAAAGGGCAATTTAATTATCTAAAAATACCTGTTCCGCCCAGATATGATGAGAATCGGTATTGGGCCGCATTGCCTGATAAAGAAGATCTAGCGGATTTAACACCCAATGGACTCACCGATCGACAGCCAGAAGCCAAAGCGGATGTGTTCTTCATTCACCCAACTACTTACACCATTAAACCTGGAAACAAAGATTGGAATGGATCTCCCAGGGATGAAAAATTGAACAAACGTACAGATGAATCCACCATTCAATACCAGGCTTCTATTTTTAATGCAGCAGGGCGGGTTTTTGCACCTAGGTATCGTCAGGCCCATATTTATTCCTTTCGGGCAGAAGGAGATAAAAAACGTTCAGCACAACGAGCCCTGGATATGGCCTACAGTGACGTGAAAGTAGCATTTGAATATTACCTGGAGAATTATAATAATGGCCGACCAATTATTATCGCTTCCCATAGCCAGGGGACTACTCATGCGATGCGTTTAGTGAAAGAGTTTTTTGACTATAGTGATTTGCAGAATCAGTTAGTAGTTGCTTATTTAATAGGTATGCCAGTCAAATCTTCTTACTTCCGAACCATCTATCCTTGTAAATTACCTGATGACAATGGATGCTTTTGTAGTTGGCGTACCTATAAAGAAGGTTTTGAGCCAAAAAATCACCAAAAAAACAACAATATTGTAGTAACCAATCCGTTAACTTGGAAAGCGGATCAACCTGTTGCTTCGCATGATAAAAATGAAGGTGCTGTATTGCGTAATTTTGATAAAATAGTCCCCGGAGCTGCTGACGCTATGGTAAATGATGGCCTTCTATGGGTCAGTAAATTGAGGTTTCCCGGAAGTTTCTTTTTTTGGAGGAAAAATTATCACATCGGGGATTTAAACTTGTATTATCTCAGCATACGTAATAATGCTGTTTTAAGGACCGAAGCTTTTATAAAAAAAAATGACAATTAATGTTTAAATTGAGAGAGATAAGGGACTTATCTCAATTTTTATTTTAATGTCCAATACTTTTGTTATGGATATCTATAGCAGAAAATCGCGGTGGAAACTTTACCTGGCCTTTGCTGGCATCGTAATTGTTCTTACCTCGCTATTTTATACCAGTCAATTGACTTCCAGGCTTGCTGAAGAAGAGCGCAAAAAAATGGAAATTTACTTTTTTGCTCAATCCCAATTACAAATGGATCAGGGGATAACGGATTTTCAGCTCCACACTATGATTCTGCAAAATAATACTACTATTCCTGCCCTTTTGGTTACGGATGACGAAATTGATGAAGACAGCCATATTAATTTCCCCAATGATGATCCTGAATACCTGAAAAGGCAGCTGGCCAAAATGAAAAAGAATGGCCCTGATCCTATTGTTAATGAGGAAATGGGAGTCAAAGTATATTACAAAGAATCTATATTACTACAACAACTCCGCTTTTATCCTATTGTCCAATTGTTTTTAATAGCC
Source organism: Saprospiraceae bacterium (assembly GCA_028285545.1). Lineage (GTDB taxonomy): Bacteria > Bacteroidota > Bacteroidia > Chitinophagales > Saprospiraceae > JANQPA01. The sequence goes on from JANQPA010000050.1 coordinate 229,697, forward strand.
GCCTTTATTTTATTTGGATACATGGGTTTTAGTTCGGCACGCAGAGCGGAGCAAAATAGAGTTTGGGTGGGTATGGCCAAGGAAACGGCCCACCAGCTGGGCACCCCTATCTCCGCCATTGTAGCTTGGTTGGAACACCTTCGAATCGTAAAAGAAGACGATTCTGAAGTTTTAGAAGTTGTTGATGAACTTGAAAATGATGTGAGCCGATTGGGCTTAATTGCTGATCGATTCTCGAAAATAGGTTCCGAACCAGAGCTAAAAGCCACTAACGTTTATGATGCTTTAGATCAATGCCGGGCTTACATGCAAAGACGAGCTTCCAGAAAAGTTAACTTTGATTTTCCAAATATCAATCATGCACCTTTAACAGTCTACATTAATACACACCTCTTTAACTGGGTAGTTGAAAACCTCCTCAGAAATGCTCTTGACGCCATGGGAGGGCAAGGTGAAATTACCGCCAAGGTATATGATGATGGTGAATATATCGGCATTGACATTAGGGATACCGGAAAAGGAATTCCCAGCTCAAAATTTAAAACGGTTTTTGAACCAGGCTACACCACCAAAAAGAGAGGTTGGGGGCTCGGTTTGTCTTTAGCTAAAAGAATTATTCAGGAATATCATTCCGGAAGGATTTTTGTTAAAGAATCTTCAGAAAGTAAAGGCACTACCTTTACCATAAAACTGCCAAAGAATCATCCTAAGATCACTTCTTCAAAAGACTCCAAAATAGAAGTGGAAATGGTCTAATAGAGGCAGTCGCCTCTATTAGACCATTTCTTATATTAGCCAACTTTCCTTAATTTAATCCCTGAATCACAAAATCAAAACTTTATTTATGATGCGCAATATATACACCATGGCCCTATGCCTGCTTTTTTGCATAGGCTTAATTCCTCTCAATGCTCAGCAGAATAGTGGAGGCAATAGTAAAAGTATCGCCGATATAACCAAAGACATGCAGGCCTTTGATGGCTTTTTTAAATTCTATTGGGACGAGAGTAAGGGGAAAATATGGGTAGAGGTTGATAAACTAGATATGGAAATCCTCTATGTCAACTCTCTGACTGCAGGCGTTGGATCCAATGATATTGGTTTGGATAGAAATCAATTAGGGAGTACCAGGATTGTAAAATTTATCAAGTCCGGCCCGAAATTATTAATGGTGCAGCCTAACTACAGATATCGAGCGATAAGCGATAATGAAGAAGAAAGACTGGCGGTTGAGGAAGCTTTTGCGCAATCCGTTATTTGGGGATTTAAAATTGAAAAAGAAGAAGGTTCCCGTCTACTTGTTGACTTTTCCTCTTTCTTATTAAGAGATGCTCATGGCATTGCGAATCGATTAAGAAATCAGGGGACCTATCGGATGGATGCTTCTCGCTCTGCCATGTATATGGATCGAACCCGAAATTTTCCAAAAAATACTGAGTTTGAAACCACGATTACCTTTACGGGTACTGCCAGAGGTGGCTTTATTCGATCCGTTACCCCTTCTTCAGATGCTGTTACCGTTCGGATGCATCATTCTTTAGTTGAACTGCCAGATGATAATTATACACCCAGAGTGTTTGACCCAAGATCGGGTTATGGAGCCATCAGTTATTATGATTACGCTACTCCAATTGATCAACCTTTGGTAAAACGCTTCATCAGACGCCATCGTCTGGAAAAGAAAAACCCGGGAGCCGCTGTTAGTGAAGCAGTAGAGCCCATTATTTATTATTTGGATCGAGGTACACCGGAGCCTATCCGATCTGCACTATTAGAAGGTGCTTCCTGGTGGAATGAGGCTTATGAAGCAGCTGGTTATAAGGATGCTTTTCAAGTGAAAATGCTGCCTCCTGATGCCGATCCTATGGACGTTAGATATAATGTCATCAATTGGGTCCACCGCTCAACTCGGGGTTGGTCTTATGGTAGCTCTGTCACCGACCCTCGTACAGGAGAGATAATTAAAGGGCACGTAACCCTAGGTTCATTAAGAGTACGTCAAGACTTTTTGATTGCTCAGGGCCTTGTGGAAGCCTATTCTGAAGATAAAGAGGCAGATCCTCGGCTTTTGGAGATGGCATTGGCCAGACTTCGTCAATTATCTGCTCATGAAGTAGGACATACCATCGGCTTAGCCCATAATTTTGCATCTAGCGTCAATGATCGTGCTTCGGTAATGGATTATCCTCACCCAATGATTACTGTTGATGGTTTGGGTAGAACTGATTTTTCAAAAGCCTACGATACTGGCATTGGTGAATGGGATAAAAGAACGATTATTTTCGGATACCAGGATTTTCCCGAAGGGACAAACGAAGAAGAAGCTCTGAATAAAATCTTGACAGAAAATAATGAAATGGGGCTTCAATATATTTCTGATAGTGACGCACGCCCTGCTTTTGGATCACATCCTACTGGCCACCTTTGGGACAATGGAGCCTCTGCCGCCCAAGAATTAAGACGGATGTCAAATGTAAGGAAAGAAGCTTTAAATAAATTCGGTGAAAAAAACATTCCAGTGGGCACTCCAATGGCTACTTTGGAAAATGTTTTAGTACCTCTATATCTTATGCATCGATACCAAGTTGAAGGTGTTGCAAAATCTATAGGTGGAGTGGATTATACCTATGCTGTACGAGGAGATGGTCAAAATGCTAATGAAATGGTGGCAGATGCTGCCCAGCGTGATGCCTTGGAAGCTATTCTTGAAACTTTAGCTCCTTCCTTTTTAGCCTTACCAGAGAAAGTCATCAAATTAATTCCACCTCAACCGATGGGTTACTCCAGAGGTCGAGAATTGTTTAATATTCATACTGGTAATACTTTTGATCCCATTGGCGCAGCAGAAAGTAGTGCCAATCATACCATTCGTTTTCTACTCAATCCTCAGCGATTGGCCAGGTTAATTGAACAAAACTCTCGTGATCCTAAACGTCTTTCTGCTAATGAGGCTATGAATGCTTTATTGGATGCCGTTGGGCAAAAAAGAGAAAATACTTCTTTTGAAAAAGAGATTGGTAGAATGACCGAAAAACTGGCAGTCACGCATATCCTTAATCTTGCAGGAGATAAAGATATCATGCGTCAAGTGTCGGCATTAGCTTTATTGAAAATTAGCGAATTGGAACGCAAGTTGGCCCAGCAGTCAAGTTATTCTCAGGATCCCAACCAGCTGGCTCATATTTTGTACTTGCAAAATTTGATTGCACAGTTTAAGAGTGATCCTGCAAAATTTGAATTGCCTGCTATTCCAAGTATGCCAGATGGATCTCCTATAGGCTGTGGTTTTAGGTTTTAAAGAAAAATTTGTCTTTGCTTAATTTCACTTTAAGTAAATCAATAAAAAGAGAAATATAGAGACAGATTGAGATAAATAGAGATATATTGTTTTTCTTTCCTTGAGGATTTATTCAAACTCAAAGACAATTTATCTCTATTTGTTTCTACTATGTTTCGGGGTTGTGTAAAAACTAAAATTTTTAAAAATTTTAGTTTTTACTTTAATATGTATCTGCTTATAAAAAAGCAAAAAATATATTTTTTAAAGTCAATTT
>JANQPA010000029.1 GCA_028285545.1 Saprospiraceae bacterium
TTTAGTTTTTACTTTAATATGTATCTGCTTATAAAAAAGCAAAAAATATATTTTTTTAAAGTCAATTTTTGGAAAAAATTGACTTTTTACACAACCCCAGCCTCTTATCACTCATTATCCGTGAACAAGTCAAAAAAAAAGCTATGCGATTATTCCCAATTCTATTCTTACTCATTTGTTTAAGTTCATGCAAAGAGCAGCAAACTGATAATCCAGTTCCCACTTTTCCTGAAGCCGGAAAATGGATTGACCTCACTTATAATTTTGATGAGAACACTATTTTCTGGCCCACAGCAGAGAAGTTTGTATTGGATACCGTTTTTGAAGGCCAAACAGATGGAGGTTATTATTATGCTGCCTATCAATTTTGTTCTGCTGAACATGGAGGCACTCATCTGGATGCGCCTGTACACTTTGCAGAAGGTAAACATGCGGTAGAAGAAATTCCTCTGGATCGACTTATTGGTGCGGCTATAGTTGTTGATATTTCTGAAAAGGCATTAGCTAATCCAGACTATCAATTAAGTGTAGAGGACCTTCAGAATTGGGAACAGCAGAATGGCCAGATTCCTGATGATGCTATATTATTGATGCACAGTGGCTTTGGTCAGTTTTGGCCAGATCCTATTAAATATTTAGGAACCGATAAAAGAGGGGAGGAGGGAGTCGCTAATTTGCATTTCCCTGCCATTCATCCTGATGCTGCCCAATGGCTGGTTGATAACAGAAAAATTAAGGCTGTTGGTGTGGATACTCCTAGTATTGATTACGGACAATCTAAAACGTTTAGATCCCATCAGATTTTATATGAGCAGAATATCCCCGGATTTGAAAACATAGCCAATCTTGATCAATTGCCTGTAAAAGGAGCACATATCATTGCGCTGCCTATGAAAATAAAAGGAGGAAGTGGCGGACCACTGAGAATGGTGGCTTGGGTAGGGGAGTGATTGGAATTAGCTATAATTGGGGACAAATAGATATACTTGACTTTTTCTTATTTCTTTGGAGGCCGTCTTTAAATGAGTGCAGGAATATCGTGAAATAACAAAACAATTAATAGTCCCTGGTTCTTCTACAGCTTTGTCTAAAAAAGGGTTATCTTTTCAGAATGAAGATTAGAATGGAGGAGATATTGACTTATTTATGGAAAATTTAATTAAGAAGACCCTATGACCCCCAACAAATATTTGTTGATCCTAATATTCTTCTTTTCTGTTTTCTGCTGCAGCCAAAAAGAAACATCCTTTCCTAACTTGCCTGAAAATCGATTTTTGTCAAGAGAGAATTCCTTTTTGGTTAACCCTGTAGGAGATACTATTCTAACTGGAGTTCCTTTAACCATTACAGGAAGAAAAATAAATTTTGACGAGGTTTTAGTACGAGATGTTAAAAGCGGAATTCCTAAGAAGGTCGCTATTCCTCGGCATATTAATAAAATTCCTAAAAAATTAAAGGTAAATTTTATCAATATAGATAGTCTAAAACCTCTGAGTTCAGTAGAGAGTTATGTCGATAGCACAATCTTTGACCAAATAGGAAACAATGCCCTTACTGGTGTGCCTATTCCAGCAAAAGGCAAGGTTGTAGCCTGTCTTCATCCTGACCCAATTACTGCTTTATTACCAATCTTTAAAGATAATGCTACCTACAATAACAAATACATGGATGAAGGCCAGGGTATGAATTCTTCTCGGGTTAATGCGATTACTGAGGATAAGAGGGGAAACTTATGGTTTGGGATGCATCCAGGAGGGGTCACTAAATATGATGGGGAAAGGTTTACACATTATACGTCTAATGAAGGCCTTTCGGGGGATATAATCACTTCAATGTTGGAGGATGACAATGGAAATTTATGGTTCGGTACCTGGGCTTCTGGGGTCAGTATGTTTGATGGGGAAAGGTTTACAAATTACATAAATGGTGAAGGACTAATTGATAATGAAATCAGAACAATATATAAAGACAGAGCCGGAAATATCTGGATAGGTACTAGGAAAGGTGGCGTTTGCAAATATGATGGCGAGAACTTCACACATTATACCACTAGAGAAGGCTTAGGCAGTAATAGTGTCAATGCTATTTTAGAAGATCGAAATGGTTATTTATGGTTTGGCACTGAGGACAGGGGGGTGAATAGGTTTGATGGGAAAGGCTTTATTCGTATTACTACTGCTGAAGGATTGGGCAGTAATACAATTTCGACCATTTTGGAAGACCGCAATGGAAATCTTTGGTTTGGTACTAATGGAGGAGGAATAAGTAAATTTGACGGAAAAAGCCTTACTCAATTTACTATCAAGGAGGGACTAAATGATAATTCTATCTTATCGATGTATGAGGACGAGAGTGGAAATCTTTGGATTGGTACCGAAGGTGGAGGTATTAATGTGTTTGATGGAGAAAACTTTAGCTACTTAACAACAGATGAAGGGTTAAGTGATAATACAATTACCTCCATTATAGAAGATAAAGAAGGAGTATTATGGTTCGGTACACGGGATGGAGGAGTAAACGTTTATAACAGAAAATCCTTTTTGAGTTTTTCTAGCCTTGCTGACTTAAATGGTGATAATGTCAGATCAATATTAGAAGATTCTAATCAAAATTTTTGGTTTGCAACATGGGGCGGCGGCATAATTAAGTATGATGGCGAATACTTTTATCAATTTACTGCCGAGCAGGGAACAGGTGATAACACCATTTGGACAATGCTGGAAGACAAGCAAGGAAATATCTGGTTTGGAACACATTTTGCTGGATTGGGAAAATACGATGGGGAAAGTTTTACCAACTTCGCTGAACTTCCGGGCCTATCTCAATTTACCATATTTTCGATGTTAGAAGATAAAAATGGTAACATATGGTTAGGCACCGATGGAGAAGGGGTAATTAAGTTCGACGGAGCATCCTTTATTCAATATTCGGCAGACGAAGGCTTTAGTGCTGATAGAATTTGGTCTATCATTGAGGATACCAGTGGCAAAATCTGGTTTGCTACTTTCTATGGAGGTGGGGCAGCTATGTTTGATGGTGAAAATTTCACCTTTTACAGTGAAGCAGAAGGATTGGCCAGTAATGACGTTTGGTCAATCCTTGAGGATAAAAATGAAAACCTTTGGTTCGGCACTTTCGGAGGAGGTGTAAGTGTATTCGATGGGGAAAATTTCTTCAGCATAACTACTGAAGATGGCCTTCCTAGTAATATAGTGAATTCAATTACTCAGGATGAAGAAGAAAATATTTGGCTTGGAACAGAAAAGGGCCTGGCTCAAATTATCATCAACCAAAATCGATTGTTAAAAGCGCAAGATGCTGATGCTAATAATTTGGATAATAGCCTATACAAAATCGTGAACTATTCCAAGTCCGATGGCTTAAAAGCTCAAGATTTCAACGTTCACAGTAATCTACTTGACAACAAAAATCAAATTTGGTTAGGAACAGGTAAAGGTATTGTAATTATAAACACGGATGAGTTCGAAACCCCTAAAACGGTTCCTTCATTATTCTTAAGTCAAATTGATATAAACGGGCAGAATGTGGACTATCACAATCTTGATGATAGCCTACACCGGATAATTACTTTTACTGGAGTAGAACCATTTTTTAACTTTCCAATTGACCTGAAACTTAGGCATGATAATAACCACCTCACCTTCCATTTTTCGGCAATAGATTCTAAAGAACAACATGATATTGAATACAGTTACAAAATAGGTGGACTAAATGAAGATTGGAGTCAGCCCTCTCCTGAAGCCAAGGCGGACTACCAAAACATTCCTTATGGCCGCCATACTTTTCAGGTACGTGTCAGAGGAAAGTATATTGAATGGAGTGAACCACTTGAATACACCTTTACCATAAGCCCCCCTTGGTGGCTCACCTCCTGGGCTTATGCCTTCTATACAATTGCTTTTATTATTAGCCTTTGGTTGTTTATTAAATGGCAGACTCGAATTCATCGCCTTAAATTGGTAGAAGCTCAAAAATTAAACCATCGCCTCCAACAAATAGACCAACTTAAAGACCAATTCCTCGCCAACACATCTCATGAATTACGCACACCATTACATGGTATCGTCGGAATTGCCGAGTCTATATTTGATAGTGTTCGACAAAAGTCAGCGGAAGAAATCCAGAACAACCTCGGTATGATTATAGCCTCTGGACGCCGCTTAACTAACCTGATAAATGACTTGCTGGACTTCTCCCGGGCAAAGAATGAAGATCTTCATCTGCAACAAAAAAGTATTGGTTTACAAGCCGCTACCAACATAGTATTTCAGGCCTGCCAGCCACTCGTCGGTAACCGACCGATCGAGTTGAAAAATGAAATACCGGAAACCCTACCTCCCGTCCTGGCCGATGAAAATCGCCTGCAGCAGATCCTTTTTAATCTCATCGGCAATGCCATAAAATTTACAAAAGAAGGACATGTTAAAGTAACCGGCAATTCGTCTTCAGAAGATATTAATTCTCAACTGATGGTCACCATTTGTGTCGAGGACACTGGTATTGGTATTCCTGCTGAGAAACTGGAAGCCATTTTCAAATCGTTTGAACAGGTGGATGGGAATACGGCCAGAGAATATGGTGGAACAGGTCTGGGACTAAGTATTACAAAGCAACTAGTTGAATTGCATAATGGGAAAATATGGGTAGAATCTACACCAGGTGAGGGCACCCGCTTTTTCTTCACTTTGCCCATGGCTGACCGACAAATGATGACCACCAAAAGTACTGCGGGCGAGCTTAAATCCCTAAAGCTTTCGGACACAAAAGAGCCAGCCAAAATTATCGATGAGACAGAATTTTCCTCACCTCTCGCTGGAAGTGCTCAGGGTAGAATTCGCGTTCTGGTAGTCGACGATGAGCCTATTAACCATCAGGTTTTACGCAATTATTTATCCAAGTCTGAATTCTTTATCACTTCTGTGATGAGCGGTCAGGAAGCTATTGAAGCCATCAACTCGGACGTCCAGTATGACCTGATTCTGCTAGATGTTATGATGCCCCGTATTTCCGGTTACGAGGTTTGCAAGAATATCCGGAGGACATATTTACCCAGTGAACTGCCTGTCATTATGGTCACGGCAAAAAACCAGATTAAGGACCTGGTAGAGGGCCTTTCCGTTGGAGCGAATGATTATTTGGCTAAACCTTTTTCTCGCGATGAATTTCTGGCCCGTGTTAAGACGCAGCTTGACCTGTACAGGATTAATTCTGTAACCAGCCGCTTCGTCCCCAACGAATTCCTGCACTCGCTGAATCGCGAGCGTATTACCGAAGTGGCTCTAGGCGATCATACTGAACAAAATGTAACCGTCCTGTTTACTGATATTAGAGATTACACGAGCCTTGTAGAAACCATGTCGCCGCAGGATAACTTTAAATTGGTCAATGCTTTCCATGGACGAATGGGACCAATCATTAAAAAAAATGATGGATTCATTAACCAGTATTTGGGTGACGCCATTATGGCCATCTTCCCAACCGGACCGGATGGGGCTTTAAATGCAGGCGTCGAAATGCAAAAGAGTCTGGCCAACTATAATGAAGAACGTATTTTAGTTGGGCGCAAACCCATCCGGATGGGTATAGGCTTGCATTCTGGCCCCCTTATCATGGGAATAATCGGGGATCAGGATCGGATGGACGCTGCCACTATTGCAGATACCGTAAATACTGCCTCCCGAATTGAAAGTCTGACTAAGCACTATGGAGTTTCCATACTGTTAAGTGAGGATAGTATTGCCCAACTGAAGGACCCTAGCCTTTTTCACTTCCGCTATCTAGGGAAAGTTCAAGTCAAAGGGAAAAAAGAGCCCATAGGCCTTTACGAGTGCTTTGATGGCGATGCTTCGGAATTGATAGCCTTAAAAGCCAATACCCAAAAGGATTTTGAACTAGGGTTGAAGCAATTTTTCGACCGGGAATTTCCACAGGCTGTAGCTACCTTCGATAAAGTAATCAAAGCCAATTCAAAGGATAAAACCGCTCAAATATTCCTGAATAAATCGAGTAGATACATTGTTCAAGGGGTGCCTGACGATTGGACAGGAGTAGAGATTATGACTTTTAAATAGGATAATCTTACCTAGTTGGGCTACAGATAATAAATGGTATGAGCGAAACAAAATAAATATTAAGCAAAAGGAATCCTTTGAGGATGGTTACTGTCTTAATGGAATTGATTAGTTTTAGAAAGTAGCGGATTCCAGAAACTGAATTGGGATCTACCAATTGAGGCTAGGAGGATTTGAATTTTAAAGTAGAATCACATGACACAATCTAATTTGATGTTTATGCTTAAAAGCAAAGTTCTCATTTTCTCATTAATACTTGGAGTTCTTAGCTGCACTACTCGTGAAAATAAAGTCTTACTTACTTTTCAAATAGATTTATCAAAATCATTGGACGAGATTATAGATCCCAGCTCTATCGGAATTTTGGGAATTCCTCCTTTGCTTTCTATGCAGGAAAGAACCAAAATGCAAAGCACAGACCAAGAGGGGATTTACAGTCTATCTTTGGAAGTCCCGGACTCCTTGATTGGGAGAAGGTTAATCTATTTATATATTGTTGACACCTCAAGAGTTGAAAATCTGAGATATGGAGCAAGAACGGTAAAAATTCCTGAGATTTCAGAAACACTTCCTTTAGTTCACTTTAATGAATTCGGTGATGTCACTAGTGATCAGGTCTTGCTTTCACCCCCAATCAATGTCTTTAGAACGAATACCCCTGAGGAAAAATCGGCCTTAGAGGATCCATTTGTTGGGATCACAATTGATGGGAAACCTGTACAAAATTTATACTCTACATTCAGTACAGGGGTAGAAACGAAATCCATTAGAGATGTTGTGAACGCGTTTATTAATTCATTAACTCCCGAACAGAAAAAAAGTACTCTATTCGAAATCGAAAGTGATGAATGGCGAAAATGGCATAATATTGAGTGGTATGAGAGGCAGGGATTAGGACTTTTTGAAATGAATGATGATCAAAAACAGTTGGCATTTAATATTTTAAAAGCAAGTCTAAGCGTCAAAGGATTTCAAAAGTCAAAGAATATTATGGCGATGGAAGGATACTTGAAAAAATTAGTAATCCGTGACCAACAGATCCCTCAAAAAAGAATTGATCTCTGGGGCATGATAAATTTTACTTTACAATAATGGGTAGCCCTTCTGAATCCGAGCCCTGGGGATGGCAAATTGATGGACACCACCTAGTAATTAACTATTTTGTTTTAGGAGATCAAGTAGTAATGACCCCTACTTTTATGGGTTCCGAACCGAATTACATTGAAGAGGGCCCTGATGCTGGTGTACGCACTTTTTATGAAGAAGAGAAAAAAGGACTGACTTTATATCAATCTCTCAATGTCAGTCAGAAAGAAAAAGCTACCTTATGGGACAAGAAAGAATACCAGTTTAATCTAAGTGAGGCATTCCAGGATAACCAGATTATTCCCTATCAAGGTATAAAAGCAGCAGCGTTTTCTTCCGAACAAAAGGAATTATTAATTGCTCTTATGGAAGAATATGTTGGCAACCTCAAACCTGGGCATGCGGAAATCAAAATGACTGAAGTCAAACAACATTTAGATAATACCTGGTTCAGTTGGATAGGAGGGGATACTGAAAATGATGTGTTTTATTATCGCATTCACAGTCCTGTAATATTAATTGAGTTTGATCATCATGGTCCTACCTTTCTTTGGGATATGGATAAACCTTATCCCGGGCCTGTAAATTGGCATATCCATACTGTTGTGAGGACTCCTAATGGCAATGACTATGGCAAAGACCTATTGCGACAACATCTAGAAAGGCATCCGCATTAATTTATGTTGGGTCGATAATTCCATGCCCTAGGGCTGTTCCTCATTAGACTATTCCTTGCGCGTCATGGATTGCAAATTTAAGATTTGATCTTTTTCTTCAATTGACTAGGTACATATCCAAATTTCCGCTTAAAGGCAGTACTGAAATGCTGGGGATTTTTGTATCCAATTTTATCGGATACTTGACTAATATTTAATTCTCCTTCCAATAGCATTTTTTTAGCCTCTTCCATTTTTGCTTCACTCCAAAAATTAAATACAGTGGTACCAAATACCTCTTTGAAGCCTTTCTTCAAAGTAAATTCATTTGTACCGAATTGTTGAGCCAAATTGGTCAAAGTATAGGATCCATTTAAATGTGTCAAAATGTGCTCCCTAACAGCGTACATTCTTTCAACATCCCTTGGCTTGATGGAATAAAATGTTTCGTTATGAGAACTAAGCATTTGCTCTAATTGCAACAAAAGTAACTCTATTACTTTGGCCTGTAGAAACATTCTTTTAAATACGCCTTTACGTTGACAGCCTAATATTTCACGGATAATGAGCTGCATGGGAGTTGTTATGATAAAGTTATGATTACTAATGCTACTTGTCTTTTTTTGCTCTATAGCTTGTAGAAAAGGTTGGAAATACTTTACATCCCTGGGAAGGAACTGCTTAAAAAAGTGTGTGGTAAGATTAATTTCAAATAACTTGATATTTTTATTGGCCGAAAAAAGGGATCTCCCTCGAAATCCATGAGTATATATGATATTATGGTGATTATAACCAAAAAGATAAGATTGTTTGGACTCAAAATCCTCCGTATGTGTTTTTCCAAATAGGGCAAAATGCAGTTCTACCGTCTCCATTTCACTATCAAATCCTAGTTCGGTGTCCTGGAATACTGTCATATCGCCATAACCAATATGAATGTTTTCCATAAAAATTTCGCGGTAAAACCCATTGAATCCCAATAAGCGACCATCATAAATATTTTCCAAAATACCTGTTGAAGGATCCAGTTGGAAATTAGTTGGAAAGCTACGCTCTAGCATTAATTCTTCAATGTCACGATTATGCAATCTAAGCTTCATTTTCTTTTCACGTAGGTTTTATTCCGTTTTGCGTAAATAGTTTTTCACGTTTCAATTTGCCTTTCAAATTATTAATGTGAAATTGGCTGACTTATGCAACAATGTTGCAATTTATTTTTTATTTGAGAGGTTTCAAAATTTGATAGGTTAAAACAATTGTAATGACAAACAAAACCATTTGCATCACCATTTTCTGCTTATTGAATCTAATAGTAAACGGACAAAATTTAATCACCGGCAGTATAACAGATCAGCAGGGAGAACCCATTTCTGGAGTTACTGTAAAAATTTTGAATACTGAGATCGGATCAATCACGGATGCTGAGGGACGCTATGAAATAACAACCATTTTTGAGGGCATACAATCCTTAGAGGCAAGTTTCTTGGGATATGCTACTCAAGTCAAAGAAATAGACCTAAGCCAGGGTAATGAATTCAATTTTCAGCTAAAAGAATCTACTTTAGAGTTAGGGACTATTGTTGTTTCTGCCACCAAAAAAGAGGAAGAGATTCAAAAAATCCCAATCGCCATATCTTCAGTAGATGCAGCTTCTGTGGAAGCTTTGCAGATTGATAATATTAATCAAATTGGAAGAATTGCTCCAAACTTTAAAACTTATGATGATGGTGGTGGCACTTTTCCAATGATTGCATCTCGTGGAATATTTACCATTGACGAGTCTCCAATTGTGGGAATTTATGTAGACGATGTTCCACAATTCTTCACTTATTCTTTTCCTGCCTTGCTTGATGATGTTGAACGGATTGAAGTATTACGAGGACCACAAGGAACGCTTTATGGTCGTAATACCCTGGGAGGAGCAATTAATATCATCACCAAGAAACCTTCAAACCAAGGTAAAGGATATATTAGCGCTGGATATGGAAGCTTAAATCAGACTGATTTTAGCGCAGGTTATGGTGGTCCATTAGTTGATAATAAACTATTCTTTAGGCTAAGTGGTGGTTATCAATCAAGAGATGGTTATATCAATAATGTCACATTAGAAACCAATAACTTATTATCCAGAAGAGTAATTAATGGTAATATTCGCTTATCTTATTTACCCTCTGATAAAATTGCAGTTACCTTTAATAGTAGTCTCGAAGATAGAGAATCAGATGCCTACGCACTCTTAGGAGGTTTTGGTGCAACTGGAGCCGTCATTGACTCCTTAAAAGAAAATGCCCCATACGAAGTGGCCTTCAACACTCAAGGAGTATACAAGAATTTGGCATCTAATAACGCTCTTAAAATAGCTTATTCGACAGATAAGTTTTCAATAAAATCGGTTACTGCTTTGCAGTCCAATAAGAATGAACGCACAGGTGATGAATTTGATTTTACACCATTTGATCTTAGCGAAGTGGGAGATACAGAGCGTACCGATTTAACGATTTCCGAAGAATTAAGGATAAGTTCGGTAGGAGAAAATAGCTTTAACTGGTTAGGGGGGATTTTTTTATACCGCGTAAATACGGACGTTTTTAGTCCTACTATCTCCGGAGCCGACAATGCTTTTTTTGCGGCTTCCCCCGAAGATGCGATGCAATATCCCTATTCAACTATCGATGAAACAGACCAACAGCAGTCAGGTATAGCCATTTTTGGTAATATTGACTGGGCCATTACTGACAAGTTGAAGTTCATTGCAGGCCTACGATATGAAAGGGAGGTGTTCGATACCGAACTGGCTCGGTTTTATGAACAAAACGGGAATACTAATTACAGTTATCCTCCTCTTGGCCTAATTCCTCAGGATTTTGATGCCGATGCTTCCTTCGAGGCAGTATCTCCTAAAATTGGCCTTGCGTATGATTTTTCAGAAAACGCCATGCTTTGGGCTAACCTTGCCCGAGGTTATCGACCAGGAGGGATCAATTCTTTCACTGCCGACAAGGATGCTGCTGAATTCGATCCAGAATCTAGTTGGAATTACGAATTAGGAATTAAAAGCAAAAGTGCAAATAATCGGGGGAAATTGAATTTGACTGGATTTTACATCAATTACACTGATCAGCAATTATTTACGATTATTGATCCGACTACCTTTAACTTTGGAAGAGATAATATAGGTCAAAGTGAAAGTTACGGTCTTGAATTAGAAACAGAGTGGATTTTGACTAATGGCTTCAAAGCAATTGTTAATATTGCTTATTTGGAGACGGAAATAACCGACTACCAGGTGTTTAGCTTTGTTGGTGAATTGGATAATAATGGAAATACCCAGGCCTACTCACCGCAGTGGAATGGAAATATTGGGCTTAATTATGATAATAATCTTGGAAATTTGAGGCTCAATGTCAATCTGGATTACCAATTCCAATCAGATATGTTTTTTGATGCTGAAAATGCCTTGGAGCAAGAAGCTTATGGTTTGCTAAATGCCAGAATTGTTTTGGGATATCAACAATTCGATTTGAGTTTTTGGGGACAAAATCTTACTGATGAAGTCTACTTTAGCTATGGTTATGGCGTAGGTGGAGGAGCTTTGTTGGCTAGTTATGGTTTACCTAGAACCGTGGGTACAAGCTTAACTTTTAAATTTTAAAAACAGACACATAGATACAAAGGCCATAATTTAAAAGCTATATGCAATTAAAAATAAAGGATTTATCTAAAACTTATCCCAATGGGGTACAAGCCCTAAAAAATGTAAGTTTAGAAATTGGCAAAGGGATGTTTGGGCTTCTTGGACAAAATGGCGCTGGCAAATCTACCTTAATGCGTACAATTGCTACGCTACAAGACCCCGATCAGGGAGAAATTCAATTTAACGAAATCGATGTATTTCGCCAACCACAAGAATTGCGAAAGGTGTTAGGGTATCTCCCCCAGGAATTCGGAGTGTATCCTAGTGTAACCGCTGAAGAATTGTTACACCACATTGCAGATATGAAAGGTATCACCAATAAACCAGAAAGACAATCAGTTGTAGAGTCACTACTGGAAAAAGTGAACCTTATAGACGTACGCAAGAAAAAATTAGGAGGATATTCCGGAGGTATGAAACAACGTTTTGGCATAGCTCAAGCCCTTTTAGGTGATCCACAATTAATCATTGTGGATGAACCTACCGCTGGCCTTGATCCAATGGAACGCAATCGCTTTTATAATTTATTAGCTGAATTAGGAGAGAATAAAGTGGTGATTTTATCCACCCACATTGTTGAAGACGTTAGTACTCTATGCAATGATATGGCCATTCTTGGACAAGGGGAAGTGCTTCTTACAGGCAAACCAGAAAAAATTGAAGCTGAATTAAACGGCAGACTTTGGGAACTGCAAATCCCAAAGGAAGCATTGGAGGATTATCAAGGTCAATACCAGGTAATTTCCTCCCGGTTTCATCTAGGGAAATTATTAATTACTGTAGTAGCAGACGATCTTCCAGATGAAAACTTTTGGCAAAAATCACCAAGTTTGGAAGATGCCTATTTTAATCTAATTATAGGAAAATAGTACGTCAATAGCTTATAATATTATTTGGAGGCTGGCATCAATATAAATTTTCATGCGTAACAAAATCCTTAAATTCGAATTTCGCTCCAGATTTACAAACTGGATGACCTTGCTTTTCATTCTAATGATGATTTTCCAGGGTATTTGGTATACCAAGGGATTTTATGATTTCTACGGAGGTGAAGGGATGATGATCAACGCGGCGGGGGTTTTCTACCAAAATTTAGCCGGTGGTGGTATTTTAATGATGATTATAATAGCTATCATCACTGGTCCCATGCTATATAAGGATGTTCAATACAAAACGGCTAACTGGTTATATACTTTACCCATTAATGATAAGAGCTTCTTCTGGGGACGCTTCTTTTCTGCTTTTCTCATCAATGTTGTTATAGCCAGTTTTTATATGGTAGGACTTTGGTTAGTGCCCTACTCTGGTATTGGCGAAAGTAACCTATTTGGTCCAACACCATTCGACCAAATATTTCATGGGTTTTTCATTTTGACCATTCCAAATATATTCTTATTGACCAGTCTTTGTTTTGCAGCAGTTGTATTCTTTAGGAGACCTGCAGCTGGATACCTTGCCATTTTTTTGACGGTCATCTTTTTTCTACTCATGGAAACCTCCGTCGAGAGCTCCGGTGCAACATCAACAAACTTGATCTTCGATCCTTTTGCATATGTTCCTGTCAAACATCAAGTGACCTTAATGTCCATTCCTGAACGTAACCAAAGTTATATCAGTTTAAGCGGTTACCTATTAACGAATCGAATACTGTGGTTGAGCATTGCCTTGATATGTGTGACACTAGCTTACCTGAAGTTTTCTTTTAAATCCTTCTCTTCAGCAGGAAAAAAACGAAAAAAGATAAAAACCATATACGGGAATACAGTTCCCGGTTCGATTACTTTAACTTCTTCTAACCAAATTACAGATGCTCCTAAATTGAGTTATGATACCAGTACGCTCATCAAAAAGTTAGGAAACTTAGCTACACTTGAGTTCAAAAATATTGTGCGAACGCAGGGATTTCGAATGATCCTGGGGATCCTAGTGCTTTTCTCCATCTTACAAAATTTGATGTGGAATGCCAGCTATTACATTGGTCCACAGGTGCCTGTTACTTCTGAAATGACTAATTTCAGGGTTACTTTCGGTGTTTTTGTGATTATGTTGCTCATGATTTGGTCAGGAGAACTGTTTTTCAAAGATAAAACAGCCAATATTTGGCAAATTATGGATGCTTTACCTGTTCCCGTATGGGTAACGCAGGTTTCTAAGCTATTGGCTATGTTTGGTGTGGCTTTTTTGTTGAATATTGTTTTTATGCTTTGTGGAATATTGGCCATGATTGTAAAAGGAGGATTCGCCAATATTGATCTGGCCTTGTTTATCAATGATTATTTGGGTTACAATTGGGGCTGGTTGAACCATTGTTTGTTCATTGCCTTAGTCTTTTTCGTAGCGGGTTTGACGGGAAAGCGTTTTTTGACCCATATTCTGGCAACCGGTTATTTCTTTCTTCTTTTAGTTACCTTCGAGTTTAACCTTATCGAACAATTGCGTTTTGGTTATGGATTTACTCCAGGCTTCGAAGAATATTCGGAAATGAATGGTTATGGTATGTGGAGAACTGCTTCTGCTTGGTATTTCTTGATGTGGTTTGTTTTGGCCATCGCTCTTGTACTTCTAGGTATCCTCTTTTGGGATCGAGGAATTGGAAATAGATTAATTAATAAGCTTCAATTCAAAAGCACACAATTGAATATTGTCGGAAAACTATCCGTACTGGTTCTACTCTTTTCCTTCATTTTTTTACAATCTTTCATTTACCAACAAGTAAATGGTAAAGACAATTTTGAACTAAGTAAAGAGGCTGATGCCAGTGCTGCCGATTATGAAAGAAAATACCTCTATTTATCCACAAAAATTCAGCCCAAATATGCTAAAGTCGATTTAAAACTGGACTATTATCCTATGGAAAGGCGAGCTGAATATATGGTGGATGCCCAGTTAAAAAATATTCATTCAATTGCATTAGATTCTATTGTTTTAAGCCTGCCAGATCATATTGCCATTCATTCTATTCGTATCGAGAATGAAGATTTAACCTCAAGTTTAATCATTGATGATCTCCATGATGTGGTCAAATTTAAACTACCAAGTGTATTAAATGATGGAGATACTTTGGCCGTGAGAATGGATTTAATTAAAGATTTTGATGGCTTTACCCAAGAAGAACCACAAGCATCTTTAGTATATCGAGGAGCTTTTGGTTCAATTGACGATTATTTGCCTTTTATTGGCTTTGATGAAACCAAAATGTTGACGGAAAATCGTGCAAGAGCGGAGCAAGGACTATCACGCCTGGGATCCCTATTGCCTGATTTAAAGGATACCTTCTCTTTGAAAGAAAGTATCTATCGTAATGATGCATTGCCAATTACTGGAACACTGACTCTGAGTACAACGGCGGATCAAGTTCTTATAGGGCCTGGCCAGTTGATCAATAAAGAGCAAAAAGAAAATAGAAATTATGCAATATTTCAAATTCAAGAAGCTTCTCCCTTAAATTGGTATTTAGGAACAGCTCCTCACATCGAAACTAAAAAGAAGGAAACAGCAAATAATATAGATATCCAAGTTTTTTACAATCCGGATCATCCTTATAATGTTTCATTATATCAAGGGATATTGGAACAAGCCATCAATTTTGTAGAGCAAAATTTGGCTTATTATCCCTTTCCCCAGGTTAGACTTTATGAAATTCCTCATTATCAAGATCCATTTTACTCCTTTGCCAGAGGAATTGCCATTTCTGAAAAAGAAGGATGGATTGCTGACACTACCGGGATAAAGGAACGTGCTTACCTCTACCAAACTACTGCCACTGGCATATTCCAGCAATGGGTGCAGGCAAATTTGAATATTGCTAATGTTCAGGGGGCAGATATGTTGCGAATAGCTTTACCTGAAGCTTTAAGCCTACAATTTGTCCAAAATTCACTAGGAGAAGAAGCTGTCAATTTATTGATTGAGCAAAAAAAACAAATCTATAACAAAGATCGCTTTAGTGATCCCAATGGGGAGCCTCCTTTATTGTATGCAGACGGTAAAGATTATCTCGAGGCAAATCACGGAGCCATCACCTTGTACATATGGAGTGAAAAGTTAGGATTTAATCAATTCAATAAACTGGTACTTGAATGGAAAGAACAAAACCAGGTGAACACTTTCCAATCCTTATACGCTGAATTGTTAAATAGAACAAATGGTAAAGATCAGGATGCTTTAAGAAAAGCATTTGAAACGGTATCTTCAGATAATTAATCCAACATAGTGTAAATATCTGGAATGCTAGGTATTCTTAATGATGCACCTCCAGGATATTTAATAAATTATTTTGTCACTGTCTTTAAAGACACCTACCAATCATAGCTATAGCCAGCTATGAGATAAAATTGCTTTTTTTTCAATATTGTCCATATATTTATCACCCTGAGAATAAAGAACGTAGAGGTTGTGTAAAAAGTCGGTAGACTTTTTACACAGCCATCAAAAAACACATCTTTTAATGCAACAAACTAACAAAACGGCTAAAGAAATTTACTTTGAAGTAAAAGCCAATCCGACCCGAAAGCGCTTTGGCTTTGGTCAAAAGGCTGCATTGGTAAATATCGACATTCAGAAATCTTATACCAGAACCGATTTATTCAAAACTGCCTACGAAAACGATCCTAGGCAAATGGAGTATGTGAATGGGCTAGCGCAGCGCTTCCGTCAACTTGGATGGCCCGTTGTATGGACTTATGTGGCCTATGTAGACTCTGGTGAAGATGCGGGCATATGGGGTACTCGGACAGATACACCTGATAGTCTTCAAAACATCAAATTTGGCTCAGTTCGCTCTGAATTAGATGATCGATTGGATGTAAACAGGGATTATGATATTATCTATAACAAGAAAATGCCTTCTCCTTTTTTCGAGACGCCACTTCAATCATTATTGGTTTGGCATCAAATTGATACGGTTATCCTAACAGGAGGTTCAACTTCGGGTTGTGTTCGCGCTGCTGGTGTAGACAGCTTGTCAAGAGGGTATCGAACCATCATTCCCGAAGAGTGTGTAGCCGACAAACATGAAAGCTATCATTATGCTAATTTGACTGATTTATCGCTTAAGTACTGTGATGTAATGGAGGTGCAGGAGGTATTTAATTGGTTAGATCAACAATTACAAAAAAAATGAAGGAAGATCCTGGATATTACGATTATTGGCCCTATGAGAATCGTCCAAAAATAAAATGGCCCAATGGGGCACAATTGGCCTTTTGGGTAGCTCCTAATATAGAATTTTATGAGTTAGATCCACCACCTAATCCTTATAGAGCACCCTGGCCGCGGCCCCATCCCTCCGTTCCAGGATATTCTATCCGCGATTGGGGTAATCGAGTCGGTCACATTCGACAAATGGAATTACTGGAAAAGTATGGGATTCGAGGTTCTATTTCCCTTTCAACAGCCATATGCGACCATCATCCAGAAATAATTGAATTGTGTAAGGAGCGGAATTGGGAGTTTTTTAGTCATGGAATCTATAACACCCGGTACACCTATGGAATGAGTGAGGAACTAGAACGGACTATGATTAAAGACTCAATGGAAACCATTTATAAACATACAGGACAAAAGTGTGCGGGTTATCTTGCTCCTGCCCTGTCTCATTCCGAGCATACACTAGATTTATTTGCAGAAGTTGGTACCGAATTATTTGGTGATGAGGGAGGATTTTATTCTTGTGACCTGTTTCATGATGACCAACCTACTCCTATCCACTTGCGTAGTAAAAAACGCTTTGTATCCATCCCTTATTCTCTTGAAATGAACGATACGATTGCCTACCTGGTGCAAAAAGTACCTCCAAGGCAATATGGGAAAGCTCTAAAGGACAACTTTGATCGCCTTTATGCCGAGGGCTTAGAAAGTGGTACTGTTATGTGTATCCCTACTCATAACTATCAGGTCAGCTGTGCACATCGTATAAAAGCTTATGAAGAAGCCCTGGAATACATTACTGGTCATAGCAATGTGTGGGTGACGACTGGAAGAGAGATTGCCAGCTATTATTTAGAAAATTATTATGATACTGCTTTGGCGGATATAGCTGCCAAACAATAAAATTAAATATTGACTTCATGTCCGAATTGGATAAAACATATTTGAACTATCCTCATCGCTCCTATGGTATGGACCACAAGCGTTATGAATGGTCTATGCTTAATAAACGCCCCAAATTGTTATGGCCCGAGGAAAAAACCTTGGCCCTTTGGATAAATGTAGGCCTGCAATTCTTTCCGCTTAATCAAAAAGGGATTCCTTTTAAAGTCCCTGGCGGTATGACAAAACCTTATCCTGATTTAAGACACTACAGTTTAAGAGATTATGGCAATAGAGTAGGCATCTATCGTTTCTTAAAAGCCTTTGATCGCTATGGTATTAAACCAACTTTTGCTGTCTCTTCTCGACTGGCAGAGCGCAATCCATATCTAATGGATAAAATAAAGGAGCGAGGTGATGAGATTATCTGTCATGGCTATCACATGGATGCCCTTCATTATGGTGGACAAAATCAAGCGGAAGAAGCAGAGCTTGTTAAAAAATCTCTAGAAGATCTGCGCCGAATAAGTGGTCAGGCAGTGAAGGGATGGATGAGTCCTGCTAAAAATGAATCAGAAAATACTCCTGATTTATTGGCCGCAAATGGCATCACTTATTTTTGTGACTGGGTTAATGATGATATGCCATATCCCTTTCAAACCAAACATGGTGTGCTAACGGCCATGCCATTATCAACAGAATTGGAAGATTACTTCATCATTTTAAATAACCAACACTCTGCTGAATCATGGGCAGAACAAGTCTGTGATGCTTGTGATTTCCTTCTACAAGAGGCAAAGACAGAGAAAGGACGAATTCTTTCTTTGAATATACATCCCTGGGTGCTAGGGCAACCCCACCGCATTGGACAGTTAGAAAGAGTGTTAGATTATATTTCTTCTAAAAGAGAGGTTTGGACGGCTTATGCGGGGGAGATCCTTGAGGTTTGGAAAGAGACCCTATAATGATAAATAATGGGTATGGCCTGGAGGGGCCATACCCATGATCAAAAAATAACTTAATTATTAGTCAAAACCTTCTCCACAAAATCCACCCAACCATATTTTGGGACGCTCCTATCAATGTAATAATCAGGCTGAATCCCCTTATCATCAATAGTCATATCAGGTATCCGCATGCTGCGAGAAAGACTGTATCCTAATTGGAACTCATTACAAGGGGAATTAACAAAATACATGTTAGAAATATCTAAAACCCCAACCGTCGTGGTACCAAATAATTTGACTTTTTTGCTCTGCTTGGCGGCTAGTAAAAACTGCTCTGTAGTACTGCCATTATTTTCATGAATGATGACGCCTACATTTTTTGGATAAGGATGAATCTGATCAAAGGTTTCTATATTTACTATTTCATCATCTAAATCCACAAATTCCCCCAGGTGCTTACTCAATTTGTCATAAGATTCCTGGGCCCACTTTTTATCTTCTTCTGACCAGTTGGGGTCATTTGTAAAGTCGATCATCCTTTGGTTATTCAACTCAGTAGATAATAATTCTACTCCTACCGTTCTTATTGGGTTGGTATATAAAAATTGCAGAATTTCGTGATAACTGGCATCGCTACCTCCTCCATTATTCCTTAGGTCGATGATCAAATTTTCGGTACTTAGGATTTTCTCTTTATTAGCAGCAATTAAGTTGTCAATATCCTTTTTTTCTGATCGAGAAAATGAAGGGATACGGAGCAACAAGGTCTGATCGGATAATGATTTTATAAGAGGCTTGGAAGAGGAAATTAGATCAAAATACCGTTCTATAGATTTTTCGGTTTCAAACTTAGTATCCAAGCGTTTTAAGGTCACAAAATCCATTTGTAAGAAATTATTGCCCAAAATTTCCACATTCTTTAACTCCCGTGGCGAATGATCTCTCATATAAAAAGTAGACACCCACTGATCATTTTCCTTTGTTATTTTAAGCTTTATTTGATCTTTTCGCCAATAAACCCCATCGGCTTCTATAATGAACCCGATATATTGTTCTCCCTCTTTTTTTATGCCAATTTTGTAGGGAGGAGACTCCCAAATCCCTTCAAAGTCTGCTTTTTTCTTTTTTTGGAGCATTCGCTCAAAAGAATTGAGGTCTACCTTGTGTGTCTCCCAGTCTTTAAATTGTTGAATAATGCTTTCGTTGCTTGGTGCTTCAGCTGTATTTTGAGCATTTGAATTATTTATACGGCGGATGGCGATATGCCCAGACCTGAAAAAGCGAAGCCATTGGAAAAGGGTCTGAGTACATTCTACAGAATTTTGAATGCCTTTTACTTTTTCCAACATCACTTCATTGTGCTTTTCGTAAGCCTGCTCTCCTTTCTGCTCTAAGGCATAGGCAAATCCAGCATCATTTTCTTCAAATGTTGTTTTTAGCCAGTTGAAATTTTTTTCGCAGTCACAATCTTGTGCTTGGGTGAATAAGGATAAAAAGAAGAATAGGAAGAGTTGTAGATACTTCATTTTTTGATTTTTGGTCCAGAATAAGTGAGTTGACTGAATTTAAACATGAGTCATGCGAATCATGAGCTAAATTAGAATAGCCTAATGATAATACATTTGCCTGGAAGGCAAACATAACATTTGCCCTGGGCTATTAGCCCTGGGCATAGATTCATGCATTATTATCTGCCCCGGAGGGGCTTAACAGGATCAGCTTTGATCTTGTTAAGCCCTTCCAGGGCATTTTTTAGTCTAATCTCTTACCAAGGGCTTCTCCTTTGGTTAATTTGTCAAACCCTTCCAGGGTTTTTTACATACTATTTAGCTCGTGATTCGCATGACTTATGTTTATTAAAAGTACCTACAGAAGAGAGATTTGGTTACAGAATCAAAAATAAGTAGAACCAAAATTAATGTTTCTTAATGGTATTGAGGGCATAACGGTTTTCATCAAAAACCATTTTGTAATTCGCTTTTTCGAGATCATCACCAACGGGCTCAGCCTTTCCCCCCAGGTTCTTTTTCAAAAACTGCTCACTGATGGCCCAGAAGGAAATCCAGCTGTGCTTATCCCTATAATCATGGACTTCCTCCGGATAATAAAAGTAGGTAACATCATTACCCAGCTGACTTAGTTTTTCAGCCATCTTATCCATCTGAGATTGAGGGACGCGAGCGTCCTTGGAGCCAGTAGTCATTAAAATAGGGGCTTTAACCTGATTAGCTGCATGAAAAGGAGAATGGGCTTTAAGCATGGCTTCACCCTCTTTGGTGTTGACATTGCCTACTGCATTTCGCCAGAGGGCATTATTGGCAAAATCGGTTTTGCAAAAACTTACCAGATCTGAAATGCCATACATAGAAATGCCACAGGCATACAAATCTGGATAAAAAGCAAGTCCTGCCATAGTAGCATATCCGCCATAGCTCCAACCCCAAATGCCCACTTTATCCTTTCTGGCTATCCCATTTTTTATGGCCCATTGTGCAATCTCTGCCTTGTCACGAGTCATATCGGCCCCCCATTGCTTATAACTGCTTTCGGTTACTTTTTTCCCCAAACCTGTAGTGCTCCTAAATTCACAGACTATGACAGCATAACCTCTATTGGCCAATAGTTGATAATTTCTCTGGTGAAACCACTGATTAAAATGTACTAGTCCAACCCAGGGACCTCCATGAACATACATGACAGTGGGTAGTGCTTTGTCAGGAATGCCGTCCTTATTGGTGTCGGTGCCGGCAGGTAGATAGACATGTAAGGGTAATTTTAGTCCATCTGAAGTTGTTACTTCATTAAAATGCCTGGGTACGAAAGAGAACTTTTCCAAATGTGGGCGATCAGAAACCAAATAGGTTAATTTCTTTTTCTTCCGGTCAAAATGATGGTAGCGCTGGATATGCCCCGTAAATTCGCGAATTAACAGAGACTCTCCATCCCAGGAATGATCTACGAAACTAATGTCACCACTTATATTTTTCTGTAGAAGCATAAAATCTGCTTCAAAACTCTTATCTACGATGAACTGTTCAGAGTGGGCATAAATGGAAGTGGCAATAGCCACCTCATGTTCGGTATTGAGTAACATCCCAAAGGGTAAAATATCTGCATTAGTAGGCTCTAGGATTACCTCAGAAGTTTTGGAAGGGATATGAAAACGAAGCAGTTGATTTTTATCGGTATTGCGATTGTCGGTAAAGAAAATATTTTGCCCATCCTTAGTGACAGAAGCTATTTTTTGAAATCCACCAATAAGCCGACTTTCATTCCAGTCGAATTGGGCAAAGGACTTCCAATTATTATTTTGCCTGTAATAAAGTGCATAGCTTCCGTTATTTTTAGCTCTTTGGGCCGCTACTGGCTGAGCATTATCATCAAAAAATACATTAGTGAAACCATCAAAAGGCAGTAGGAACTGGGCCCTTCCTTTTTTGTCCACTAAATAAAAACCAGAACTGTCTGAAGGTTCTCTTTGAATAATTACAACCATTCCTTTCTTTGTAGGCTGCCTGATTTGAATAACATGAGCTGAGAAGGGTAGGAGGGAGGCTGATAATTTATCCTGATTTAGGAAATATAAATGATTCCCTCCCGGACCAGTTGTATTCATCAGCATAGATTCTCGATCAAACATAATCATACTTTTCAATACACCTGGAATTTCAATGTTTCTGGTCTTTTGACTTGGAATATCCAAGGCGAAAATTTGGTTAATTGCACTTGGGTTTTCTTTATAATAAAGTGTTTGACCATCGCCGGAAAAAGTGAAATGAGTTCTCTTTTCGTCTTTAAACAATTCCTGCCTTGGAATAAGTGATTCCTGGGCAAATAAATTGTAGGTATTCAAAAAAACAAACAAGAATAGTAGAAAGGAATTGATTTGTTTCATTGTATTCGGATGATTTTATTAATTACCCCCGGGATTATACCCTGAGGCTTCTAAAATTTTATAAGGATCTTTAATGTCTAATAAGTCCTGGATAGCCTGTTCTTTATCTTCCGCTTGGTCATAATAGGCTCTTGTGATTTTATAACCTACAAAATAAGCAAGATCTCTGACCCATCCATCTTCTGGAGCTTCATAATCGCTCACTCCACCAACCCAACCCTTTTGACTGGACTGATCCATATCTTTTTTAAAGTGCTTCCAGATCTTGACTTCATTGGCTTCTCCATAAATTCTATAGGGAGGTGTTGGCTGTGGTGGCCCCATGGCCAATTCTGTTATTAAATCAGCTCCACCTTCAACAATGGTTGCACCCAGCAGGGAAGAATTGGAAGTATTCTGGTAAGTGTGAATTAACTCATGGATCAGTACAAATGGTAAAAAAGTAGCTGGTGCCACTACTGACTGTCTACTTTCTGGTAAACTTTCTAGAGGGGTATTTTCATCAACAACATTTTCTAATCCTATTAAAGAGCCATTTAAACTGACAGTACCAAAGGAAGTATGCCTGCCTATTACAAAATAAAAATCTGAAAATGAGGCACTGGGCACAATTGCTTTAACCTTCTCAAAATAATCCGGTAAATTGGCCAGATATTCAAGAGCCTTATTAGTGGGAGTTTTTACACCCTCGTAATAGTCACGATGATTTTCTACAAATTCCACAAAATCGCGAATTCCTTTACGCATTTTCATAAAAGTGAAATCTTGTAGGCCAGGAGTTCCAGGATTAAAATATTCTTGCCTATAGATTTCCACTTTTTCTTCGATGCTATCTACCTCTGCAGCTTTGTCAAAAGCTATCCAAAATCTAGAAATATCACTTGTTTCAATTGTAATTTGAGAAGGATCTTTATGGTTACGTTCGTATTCTTCTTTGTTTGCTTCTATTGTAGCTTTTAAATCCTCCCATTCTGGATGGTCCATGAGTACTATGAAATTTTGATCATTTTCAAATGGACGAATGTCTCTATATCCTCTAGCAGCCAAAAGATTTGCGGCCTTCATGGCTTCATTTGGGTCTTCCTCCTTAAGGTAAAAGAAAATGGCTGACATGTACGCATTTTGAGGATTAAAGCCAAATTCCGCCGCTTTTATATAATGCTCAGCTGCTTCGCGATATTTTTCTTCCTTGATGGCAGTCCGGGCAAAATCATAATATTTTAAAGCCTCGTCATAATTCACTTTTTTGGAAGACGACAAGTTTTCACGTTCATTCTTTTCCTCTTCTGTTTTGCCATTACAGGACAAAAATGATACAGAAAAAATAAATCCAAAGGCCAACACGATAGATAAGGGACAAAATGGTGATAAGTGTTTCATTATAAGCTAATTTTGATGAAAAGGCTGACTGGTAAATCAAAATGGACCTTGTAATTCGATGTGGTTTGATACAACCTGAGCTTTTATACTATTAAAAAACTAGGCCCATGTATTTTAATTGCCAGTACAGCCCGATAATTTTTTTGCACTTATCATTACTCAATAGTAGCTGTTTGCGTTACAATAAAAAAGGCGATAAAGGTCAATTGAGCTGTAATTATTGTTCGATCTGCAGTTCACATATTTCGAAATTGCCGTTTCTGTAGGCTGTGATTAGCAATTTATCATCATTTGGAGACCAGGAGGGCAAAGTATCTCCATCTTCATTATAAGTAATACGCTTCAGTTTTTTTCCATTTTTATTCATGATATAAATTTCTGGCCTGCTGTTTTCCATTGAGATCACATGAGCAATCTTTTTGCCGTTATTCGACCAGGCAGGACAAAAGTTGTGTTTTGGCCAATTGGTCAGTCGTTTCCATTTATTATTTTTGAGATTGATGCGATAGACCTCATCATCCTCATTTTGTGTGTCTTTTCGAGAAAAACAAAGTAATTCTTTCCCATTTGGAGACCAATAAGGATAAACATTTCGATAGGGATTATCTGATATTTTAGTTAGAGAATTATCCTTTATCTGAAATAGGTATATTTCAAAGGTTCCTTCATTATTGACATACGTAAAAGCAATCTGCTCTCCATTAGGGGAAAAACGGGCAAAATTTAAATTTCCTTTAAGTTTACTCTGGTCAAGTACAATTTGGCTTTGTGAGCTTGCTATGTCAAGAGTGTGAAGATCACTACTATTCTCATCGATGAGCGATTCAAAAATAATCTGGCGTCCATTCGGATGCCAGGAAGGTCTTCGTTCATCCTTGGGACTGTTTACCAAGGCTTTGGTTTCATTGGTCTGCAAATCCAAAATGAAGATGTCCCAGTTCCCATTTCGATCGGATTCAAAAAGAACTTGACGGCCATCCGGAGAATAAGAACCATATCTGTCATTGGATGGATGCTTGCTCAGGCATGTTTCGGGAGCAGATGTCTGAGCTGAAATGTCCAGAAAAATACAAGAGAAAAGAAGTAGGCTTAATGCCAAAAAGATTTTTAAATAAGGTGATTTCATTGAATATAATTTAAATTTTAGGAAAGTCTTTTTATTAAAGTTAAATAATTTATCCTCTCTACATGGAGTTAGAAGAGTGCATTACCTGTAATAACTTTAATCACTTTTTTGACACTGACTATCGTTTATATTACTGATTCGTCCTTACAAATTGACAAAAAGGAACTGAATTCAAAATATTTTGTTGCCAACGCTTGTGAAATTGCTGTAAATTCATTTAATTGCATTTTAAATAGTTGTAAATGAAACAATTTTTTGACCCAGCTCAACGCTTAGATAAATTACCTGTTTTTTTGATGGAGCAAATCCTTAAACGATATCGACAACTAGCTCATAAAGCGCTCAGTAGTGAAAATGCAGGAATAAATGTAGATCAGTGGGTTGTCTTAAAGCAGGTTAGCGAGAACAATGGTTGCAGCCAGGTTGAAATTGCTCAGTCAACAGTGAAAGATGCTCCCACAACCACCAGAATTATTGACCAACTTGTGAACAAGGTATTGATTGCGAAGCAATTAGATCCAAGTGACCGACGTAAGTATATGGTCTTTGTAACCGATAAGGGAAAGCAATTAATTGCACGTCTGTTACCAGTGGTTCAAAGCTATCGTAAATTACCCTTGAAAGGCTTTACAAACGAAGAGGAGGAACAACTTATGACCTTTCTAAGCCGGATGATGAAAAATTTAGAATAATTTTTTTGCCATAATAGTTGTAAGTGCAACTATTGCGTGTGTAATGTTTCCTTTATGTATAAATGACCCGACTGAAATTACTCATTGGTTGCTGAGAGGCAGCCAATGATTTTTTTTCACAAAAAAAATGAAGATGCGTAAAGCAATTACAGTTTTTCAGGTATTAATGCTAACCGTTTTAACTCTTGGATTAGATCCTGGGTTAAAGGCACAAGCTACCATTGATGATACAGAAAAGAAAGCCGTCATTGAAAGTTTGATTTCTCAATTAGATCGGACTTATGTGTATCCAAAGATGGCTCAAAAAATGGGAAAACTTTTAAACAGCAAATTGAAAGATGGGAAGTATAAAACCATCAATAGCACTATTGACTTTGCTGAACAGCTAACCGCTGATTTGCAGTCTATAAGCCATGATAAACATCTGAGAGTTAATTTTAATCCAGATCAAAATCAAGGAATGAGGCTAGGCCAGACGGAAGAAGACGAAGAAGAGAACCAGCGCCGGCAGGCTGCCTTTGAAAAGCAAATGCGAAGATCAAATTACGGATTTAAGGAAGTAAAGATATTAGAAGGCAACGTAGGCTATCTTGACCTGAGAGGTTTTATGAATCCAGCTCAGGCAGGCGAAACGGCTGCTTCGGCCATGAATGTGCTAAAAAATACCGAAGCAATAATAATTGATTTGAGAAGAAATGGAGGAGGAAGTCCTCAAATGATTCAATTATTGACCTCTTATTTGTATGACGCTAATAACCGTGTTCATTTAAATAGTTTTTATTTCCGTCCTTCGAATGATACCACCCAAACCTGGACTTTGCCTTATGTACCAGGAACCCGTAATCCCAATGCTGAAGTTTTTGTGCTAACGAGTAACTATACTTTTTCGGCTGCTGAAGAGTTTACTTATAATCTTAAAAACCTGGAGCGAGCAACTATAGTAGGTGAAACTACAGGCGGTGGTGCTCATCCGGGTGGAATGCGTCCGGTGGCTGAGCGCTTCGTTGCTTTTATCCCTGTTGGAAGAGCCATCAATCCGATTACCAACACGAATTGGGAAGGGGTTGGTGTTATACCCAATGTTGAAGTACCTCAGGAAAAAGCTTTAAAGGTAGCCCACCAATTAGCCATGGAAAAATTATCAGAAAAAGCAGAAGATGATACGGACAAGCGGTACTTCAAATGGTATAGTGAGCATTTTAAAGCAGAGAATGAAGCCGTAATGATACCTAAAGAAAAGTTGAAATCCTATGCTGGTAATTATGGGGCTCGGAATATGAAATTTGAAGAGGGACAACTTTATTATCAAAGGGAGGGGCGTCCCAAAATGAAACTCTTAGCTATTAATGAAACGACCTTTGCCATAATCGATAACCCAGGCCTGCGATTTGAGGTTGAAATAAAAGATGATCAGGCTGTAGCATTAATATTGCATAGGGTTAATGGCCCTTCCGAGAGGAATCAACGGACCAATGTGAAGCCTTAATTTATTTAGTTTAATTGAAATGGCGGCCACGGCCGCCATTTCAATTAAACTAAAACTTGTATTAGCATTTTGGTTCCAGATGTCAGAGTATTATTTAATAAGTTGAGGGATTTGAACCCGGACACATCCATAAATAAATCCTTTTTTTATATCTTCCTGCATCATACCGATTTCTAATACACTAGAAGGATGTTCATTAAAAAAGTACCTTGCTGTTTATTGGTCATTTTTGCTTTTCCCATTTTTATAAAAGCACAGCTTAGTATAGATACTCTGGATCGACTCTTACTTGCTTTAGACGATACTATCCAAATTTATGCTGGGAACGAGTTGTGGTTAAATAATTCATTGGGGAAAGATGCAGAAAAGAAGGAAGGAACCTGGTTTGATTTGGATAAGAA
This sequence comes from Saprospiraceae bacterium, assembly GCA_028285545.1. GTDB lineage: Bacteria > Bacteroidota > Bacteroidia > Chitinophagales > Saprospiraceae > JANQPA01. The sequence continues at coordinate 27,486 of JANQPA010000029.1, forward strand.
TGCTGGGGCTTGGGAGAAAACTTATCAATTTCGTACCAGAGGAGATGTGCTGGATATCAAAAAATCCCAAACTCAAGTGTTGATCATTCCAGCTACCAATGGCTTAGATACAGCCTATTACGCCCTAAATTTTTTAAACAGCGCTCCTTACTTTCCTGCAGCATACCAGGAAGAAAATAAGGGGAGATGCCGATTCGAAATTCCCTTTGTTTTTGAACTTTTACATATCGCTTTAGCCCTTTCGAACAATGAATCCGTTTCAGAACAGCTGACAAAGCCTACAAATTATTACCACACAGAAGTTTTAAAATATTTTGCTCCCTTTAAAAATCATCCACTGATTCAATCCATTAATGAATGTTTAAAGTCTTCCAACCCAGATTCAACTTATCATCAATTATGCCGGGATATTTTGAGCCTGGAAATGAATCAAAATAATATTCAGGATAATGGAATTTACTCTCGCCCATATCGAATCAATCCCTGGGTAGGTACTTTTTATGCTCAGTTAAAAGACTTTGCAAGGAAATCCGACTTTTTCCAATTTTATAATAAAAATGCAGGCTATTATCAAAAATTGATTCGAGAGCAAGAGCAATTTATGGTCGTTGACAGCATTTGGCAATGGCTTGAACAGCAACTTCCTGCCAGGATTTCAAGTCATAGAATAATTTTTTCACCCTTAAAAAGTTATGAAGCTACATCCAAAATATTTTTATCAGCAGCTTATCAAGAAACTATAGTATTGGTGAGTAGCCCAGAAGAATTGTTGCAAAAAGATATTTTAAATTATGAAAAAAGGAAGGAACGCGTTTTTGTAGCATTTCAGCAGCTGCTTCCTTTTTATCAGGCTTCTTTTAATGAAAAGTATAAAGAAAATATAATAGGTTTGTTTGATGATCAGTCGTATTGGGTGGCTCAAAATGTGAAAATGGACCCCTTAAATATATTTGCAGAATATTGGTCTCATGCCTTATTTGGATTATACGTAGAGCAACATTTTTCTCCAACTCAGGTCAGATCCATCCGAACTGAAATAGAGAATAAAATGCTGGAAATGGGGTTTATTCGGTTTTATGCTTTTTCCAGAAACTTACTAAGCTTATTTGAAAAAGATGAGGGAGCAAAAAATATTTCCATCCTATTTGAAGAATTCCTCGAAGGGCAATAGGAGTTTATTAATAATGTTTTAGGTGCTCAACAAGTATGGTTATCCTTTTTTCATCTAAAGGAGCTGCCCGAAATAGATTTCTTTGAACTCCATTTCTATCAAAAATTAAGAGAGCAGGAGGGAAGGCTCTTAGGTTTTGGAAAGATAGATTTAAAAATTCCTTCTTCAATGGATGATCGTTTGGAACAAAAAGGTGATGGCCTTTCAATTTAAAGGTATGGATAGTTTTTTCCCAATTCTTTTGTTGATTTTCTGATCCTCCATAATTAATTCCCATAAATAGGTATTGAACATTTTCATCGGAAAGTTTCTCCTGGAGTTTAGGCCATTGAAAAAAGGATTTTTTTGTTGAGTTGTTGAAGTCCATACCCACCGTCCATACAAAGATAATCACTATTTTTTCTTCAAAATTACTTAGCAATTCTTCAATAGAATTAGGTGGCGAAGATATGAATTGTTGATCCCCCTCCTTTAAGTTATCACTATTCCAAAAATCCAATAAGGGGGCCAGTGCTTGCTTAATTGTCGAAAGATATTTGCTTTTAGGGTATTCCTTAGTATAGGCCTCATAAATTTGAATGGTATTTTCGATGTCCATATAATCTTGCCATTGGAGGAAGTTGTTGACTAAAATGGCTTCCCGAATAGGAGGAGTATTAAAAGCTTTCCAAAAGGCATAAAAAAAGGGTAGAATTCCTGTCTGGGATTTATTCTCAAATTCGGGATAGATTTCTTTTTTTTGGGCTTCACTTTTATAATTCCAATAATACCCTGCATGGTTTAGGTGGAAGGTTTGGTAAGAGGGGCTGCTAAGAGCTTCCAATCTATTCACCACTTCATTTGACAGTATTTGATCGATTTCTGTCATATATAAAGGACGATCTGCACTATTATAATCTCGTGTTAATAACAACATTTGATTAATGAAAAAATATTCGATTTCATTAGAAAGAAGTACTTGTAGATCTTTCGAAATATTAAATTGACTTAAAAGAGCCTTTTCTTGATCCATTAAGTCAAGGAATGACACGATGGTGGAAATTGGATCTGGCCCTCTTTCCGTAGCCGTCCAAGCGGCTAAAGAGTTACATTTACTTAGTATATAAAACTGATTAGCTGGATTTCCATTGACAGTTATTGTATTGCGTATGTCTTTTGCATCGAAATTAATTTCCATCTCGGTATCAGGAGAAAGCAGGAGATTGAATTGATAAAAACTACATTTAATTCTGGCAAAAGCTGGCTGCTTCAATTCTAGTTCTATGGAATAATTGAATTCTGAAAATGTTTTTTTTACTTCAATATTAGAATTTAACTGATAGGCCAGTGGAAAATCGATGCTTAATTGATCATCTGGAAGATTAATTATTTTTCCACTAATGAGGACTTTAGCAAATGGTGTCAAAGGGAGAAAAAGCACCAAAACTATAATTGCAAAATATTTATACCCTTTCTTAAATTGGTTTTTCATTGGATCCTTATTATAACTGAATCTGAAAGTAAAATAAAATTGCCATCCAGCAAAAACTGAATGGCAATATAGGATGAAACCGACTTGTATTATTTAGAAGGATCTAATTTTCTTTATTTATTCTTTTGACTATATAATCTCCATAAGGTAACAGCATTAAGATATATTTAACCTTGTCCAGCTAAAATTGCCATCAATCTTTTCCAGGATTTCTTTTTTGCTTTTTTGTTTGCTTTACCCCCTTTTCGCATCTCTCCTAGAAGCATATAGCTGTGTTCAGCAGAAGGATATACTATGGCTTCATAAAATTTATTGTTGCCTTCCATGATGGTTTTTGCGGTAGAGATGGTAGCAACTACACTTTTATCTGCTCCACCATAAAAACCATAAACAGGTACTTCAATCGATTTATAAGCATAGGTAACTTTTGGAGGTGTTCCATAAAAAACCAAAGCTGTTTTCATCTTATTATTGCGGGAAGCATACCTGAAACATTGAGCTCCACCCCAGGAAAAGCCCACTACCGAAATTCCTCCGTTACAAATAGGCATTTTTTGAACATAATTGAATACAGAATCTAGATCTAAATCTACCTGATCTCCTTCCAGGCGGTAGATCGCATTCCGGATTTCTTCAGGCCCCGAGAAATCATTGGTACTGTGGTATTTTTCACTAAAGCCCGAGAGTAAATCAGGGACAATAGCTAAATAGCCCTCAGCAGCTACTTGATCAGCAAAACTTCTTATCCAATCCGTGAGGCCTGTTTTCCCATGGATTAATAGTAAAGCCTGAGTATTTTCTTCCTCTTCGGGATAGGCCACGAAGCATTTAATTTCTCGGTCTTGGCTTGCTTTTACTTTTATCCACTCATGCTTTCGCGGTGATTTATCGAGTTGCTTTCGGGCAAAATCTTGGGCAGCTACAGGAACAAGTATTACTAAATAGAATAAAACAAAAATAATTCCTTTCATTACGATGTCGGTTTAACTTTTTGTGTTTTTAAGTTTCATCCACATAGACTCCTCCCGCAGCATGGTTTTCAAGAACTTTGGAGGGGGATCTATTTCTACATTTACTGAATTACCATTAAAGGGGTGTTCAAAGGATAGAGCAACTGCACAAAGGAACAGCCCCTTTCCTCTTTTTATGTTTCCTTCAATCCCGTAAAGCTTATCACCCAGTATAGGATGCCCTACCTGTGATAAATGGATGCGAATCTGGTGGGTTCTTCCTGTTTTGGGGTATACACTGAGCATAGACAACCAGTCATTTTTAATGGATCGATGCTTAAGGAGGCATTTATAAGCCGTGAAAGCCTGTTTTTGATCTATTGGCTGATCCAAATAGCCTTCTTCATGTGCTTTGCCACTGACAATGGCAATGTATTGCTTAAATATTGTTTTTTCTTGAAATTGCTTATTTAAGGCTACAGAAGCCTTGGAGGTTTTGGCAATTAATAACAAACCGCAAGTAAGCGCATCTAAGCGATGAACAGGTCTAGGCCAAGACAGACAATCTTTTTGTGAGGAGGGCTTTAAATTATAAACCAAGGCATTTTCAATGGTTCGAAATTGATTACCACTGACAGGAATGCCTGCAGGTTTATTGATAACAGCAAGATGATCATCCTCCAGGATAACTTTCAAGGGCATCTCCAGTTGCCTTTTTTTTACCAGTGGAATCTCGTGAAAAGTAAGTAATTGCCCAGGTTTGACCCAGTGAGCTGTGGTAGCTAACTTCCCATTGATACTGATCGCCCCCTTTTTTATTGCCTTTTTAATTCCCTTTCTGGAAGCAATAATTTGATTAAAAGCAATGGGGGCGTAGTCGCTAAGTCTTTGACTGGAAGTGTTTTCAGGGACAATATGTTTTTGTAGTATTTTCATTCAGCATAAAAGTAGCTATTTTAGAGCTTTGCTGAGGAGAAATCAATGATAATATCAATGACAATAACAATATCAATATCAATTTCAATGACAATATCAATGATAAGTTAAATATTGCCATTGCCATTGCTATTGCTATTGCCATTGCCATTGCTATTGCCATTGCTATTGTCATTGTCATTGTACCCCCTTTAGGGCCTGATCCATTGGAATTCTAAAGATATTGTTCTTCCGTGTGGAATCGCTTCTTATTCCTCTGGAGAAAAAGAGATATTTCATATCGGGTGTCATATAGGGACAAAACTCTGCGTCATCAGAATTAATATGATTACCTAGATGCTGTGGGGCAGCCCAATCACCATTTACCTTTTTAGTTACATATAAATCGACAGAGCCTAATCCTCCTTCTCGAAGAGAATAGAAAAACAACATACTTTCGTCAGGAGAAATACCAGGGTTAGAGTCTGTTTGGTCTAAATTAATCATTGCGTTCAATCTAATGGGAGGACCATACTGCCCATTTTTATATTCAGAATAGTAAATATCATTATCTCCTCCTTCCCGACTGGTAGGAAAATAAAGATTACCATTTAAAGCTACAGATGGATAGCCTTCAGAATAATCGGTATTAACTGCCTCGACGTTAATGGGGCTTCCCCAGGATTCATTTGTTCTTTCGACATACCATATGTCGGGGTTTTCCATGGCCGTATCCTGAGGGGTTCTGGGGCGAAATGACATAAAAAACAAACGCTTTCCATCGTAAGTGACAAATGGATCAGCATCATCGTACTGACCAGAAAATGATGCTATTTGCGGATTTGTCCAATTATTGCCATCAAATTCAGCCCAGTAGATACCTAATGCCCCGCTGGAATCGGTGCGAGTGAAATAGGCCTCTTTCCCATCAGGAGTAAAGGAAATAGCAAATTCATTACCGGTAGAAATCAAACCTTGTTCAAACATTGTAGGAGCGGAAGAAGGATTTGATTCCCAGGCTTTCACTGAAGCTGGGCTTTCTTCATTTTGTGTGTCTGGTTTTTTATCAGTTGTTTGACATGAAACTAGATATAGGAGCGTAAACACCAAAAATAGAGTAGTTCGATTCATGTTTGTATTTTATAATTTATAGTTGATTAGAGGTATTACCTTTTCCAGTTCATTGTTTACTTCCAGGACTTCTAAATTCACTTCACAAATATTCTATTTCACTTCAGTCAATTTTCGAGGAGGCCTCCAATTGCCTCATATTTGTAATGTCTTCAGCAACAAAATAAAAAATCAAAAAGCGATTCAGGTAGAACCGACGACATAAAGCAAGAAATTGAAGACATAATTCCTTGGAACATATCCAAAAAAACATTCCAAACCAAAATGAAAATGAAATGAAAAATTTATTTGGCCTTGTACTTTTAGCTGGACTTTTTCTGGCTTCCTGTAATAAAGAAGAGGGCGCGACTACCCTTGATGAAGAAAATCTTCTGACGAGAATAAAAACAGAATTTAAAGGTGAAATGGTAGTAAGTCCAGCTGCAAATGAAGATTGGGCCTGGGAAATGAGAGGAGACTACCTGGGAACCTTGGAAGCTTCCGTTGATGGAAAAGAGCTCAATTATGAAATTACTGTTTCTCATCAAAGCGCAAATAAGGCTAGTGTTATTGGATGGAATATCCCCACCTTAAGTGCAGAACTGGTTTATTACCCGCAAGAAGATATGTATTCGACCTATGATGGAACTAATCCAGATCCTGATTTTATTGTAAACTATCATCGAGCAAGAAAAGAATTGAGTTTCGCAGTAAAACAAGGATCAAGGGTCTTTGTAGGTCAAAAAACAGAATAATCATTTAGATCAATAATACCCTTTTAAAAACCAAAAAACTTTAAAAATGAAAACTTTCAAAATTAAAAACCTTTTTATGCTTTCTTTGGCTCTTTTTATGGTAGGATTTTCCAGCTGTAGTAAAGAGGAAAATGAAGAGCCACGCCAAGAAGATATCCGAATTACAGCCTTAGGGACCTTTGATTATGATATGAAATTTTATGATATCCTGGGGGGCAGTCCTACTTACCTTGGAAGTGATTATGATGAAACGGGTACAGTAACCATTCGCAGAAGTGCAGAGGATGAGTCCATGCTTGAGGTAGTCGAAGATGGAGACGTTTTAGTAAGAATGACCAATATTACTGCTACTGATGATGGGTTCTCTTTTGATATTCCAGTTGAATCACATAGTAGAGACGGAATGACTCTTTTTGTGGAAGGATATGAATATTTTCAGGCTTATGGAAGCAAGCATGTAGGTCTTTTCGATAAAAACAAAAATGAAATAAAAGCGGCTATCAAAGCAGAATTGGATAATATTCCGGTAATGTTTACAATAGAAGGAAGGAAGAAGTAAGATAAAAAGAATTAAGAGATAGATAGAGATACAATGGAGATATGATAGAGATACAATGACTTAATTTTCCTAGAGCAATATGTCTCTATGAATCTCCATTTGTCTCCATCTGTCTCCATTGTATCTCTAATTGTCTCATAATTTTTACAAGAAAAGATATTAAGCAGAAATGAAATTAAAATTTTTGAGAAGAGTATAACACATAGATCAAAACAGAATAATGGCAGATCAGGCATACATATTATTTGTTGATGATGAAAAGGAAAACCTGCTTTCCTTTAAAGCTCTCTTCAGGCGCAAGTATGCAATTTTAGTTGCTGAAAATGCTGAGGAGGCCATGGAGAAAGTAGAGCAATTTCCTGTTCGATTGGTCCTAAGCGATCAAAGAATGCCTGGTATGCAAGGACTTGAATTGTTAGAATGGGTACAAAATTATGATCAGGATATTGTTAGAATGCTTATTTCAGGCTCTATCTCTGTTGAAAATAAATTAGAAGCGATGGATGAGGGACTTATTCATAATTGGGTAGAAAAACCCTGGAAAGTTTCTGAATTAGAAGAGATGATATCAGAGGCCTGGAAAAAAATTGTCGACAGAAAGGAATAGCCTGTTTAATTTTGCGCTTTATTTTATACCTTGGTATGGATTCAAAAAATAAACATACCTGTAGTATCTTCCAGCTATTATGACTCCAAAAATATTATATGTTGATGACGAGCTGGATAATCTCGTTTCATTTAAGGCAGTATTTCGTCGTCAATATGCCATTCTAACAGCTGAAAGTGCAGCGATGGCCCTAAAAATACTGGAAAAAGAGCCGGTCAGCATTGTTATTTCCGACCAGCGGATGCCCAAGATGACAGGAGTGGAACTTTTTGAGCAAATCAAAGACCTCTATCCTGATACCATTCGAATGGTTCTGACTGGTTATAGTGACATGCAGGCCATTATTGATGCCATCAATAAAGGGAATGTTTATCAATACATAACCAAGCCCTGGAAGGCGGACGAATTGAAAGTAATCATTCAAAATGCTTTAGAAACACATCGTCTAAGAGAAAAAAATCGGGAGCTCGAAAAGAAAAATATTATGGCTCAATTTGAGATTTTAAAAAATCAGATTCAGCCGCATTTTCTGTTTAATAGCATGAATATACTTCGTTCCTTAATTCGGGAAGAAGGGGAAAAGGCCATTGAATTTGCTACAAGATTTTCCAAACTTTATCGTTCGGTTCTGGAATTGAAAGACCAATTGTTGATAAGCCTTTCAGAGGAATTGGATTTTATCCAGGCGTATATTTTTATGCAAAAAATGCGGTTTGAAGATAGTCTCACCGTGACGATTGATATCCCAAAAGAAAAAATGGAATATACCTTGCCTCCATTTGCACTGCAGATATTACTTGAAAACGCCATCAAACACAATGTCATTTCTGAGGAAGCTCCTTTGAAAATCATCATTAGCTGTGAAAATGATAATCTAATCATTGAAAATAACCTGCAATTAAGAGGGCATGTTGAAGATTCAACGGGTACGGGGCTAAGCAATTTACAAGCGCGATATTCGATAATTGGGGCACTTGAAATCAGTATAAAAGAAGAAAATGAAAAATTTGTAATTAGTATTCCTTTAATTCCTGAAGCCTAAAGTATGAAAATAATCCTCGTTGAAGATGAAAAATATGCTCGTAAACAGCTTGAAGAAATGCTGCTGGAGCTCCAGCCTGACATCCAGATTTTGGCTCAATTAGAATCCGTAAGCCAGGCGGTAAAATGGCTTAAATCAAATACTGCAGATCTGATATTTTTGGATATTCACCTGGCAGATGACATTAGTTTTAAAATCTTTGATCAGGTAGAGGTTAATATTCCGATTATTTTCACAACTGCTTATGATCAATATGCTATTAAGGCTTTTAAAGTAAATAGTATTGATTACCTCCTAAAACCAATAGAGAAGGAAGAACTTGAATCTGCAATAGAAAAATATCAATCCTTACAAAAAACTCCGGCCATAGATCTTGAGAAACTAGAATCCATTTTTAATGAACGTCATTCTAAAAAATATCAGCAGCGCTTTTTGGTTCAGCGACGTGATCGAATGTTGAGCCTGAAAATTGAAGACATTGCCTACTTTGAAGGGGAAGATCGTTATGTTTACCTCACTAAAAAGGATGGCAGTAGATTTATCGTTGATTATAAATTAAGCGATCTGGAAAATTTATTGGATCCCACTTCTTTTTTTAGACTTAACCGAAGTTTTATTGCTCATTTTGATGCTATTGATAGGATAATCAGTATGTCTAAAAGCAGGGTAAAGGTAGAGCTAAGCCCAGCGGCCAGCAGGGATATCGTAGTAAGTACAGAAAATACTCGAAGTTTTAAGTTGTGGTTAAACAGGTAAAATACATTTATCCATTTTAATAAACCTTACTTGGCGGAACTCCTTTGATTTTTTTGAAACAACGGCTAAAATAATGGTGGTCAGAGAAGCCACAAAGGCTAGATACTTCGCTGACAGAATATTTACCTGTTTTTAATAAATTATTCGCTTTACTAATTCTTTGGTGCCTAATGTATTGATTTGGAGAATAACCAAAAGCTTGCTTAAAAGAACGCATAAAATGAAATTCTGAAAGGCAGGCGGCTCGGGCAACATCTTTAATCAGAATTTTCTTGTCGAGGTGATCATGTATGAATTGTACACTGATCAACAGCCGGCGATACAGCTCTTCACGGGTACTTTTTTTATCGGCACCAATTTTCTTGATTTGGTTTTGAACTTCATTTTCGTGGAAGGCGATGCTTGCCGTTAATTCGTAATAAAAATCCTCCTGTGACTCCAGATAAAACTGATCAGGACGAGTAATTTTTTGTATGATTTGGTGCAGAGGAGTTTGAAAAGATTGAAAAACGAGTTCTCTGCAAGGTAGAGATGCTGAATTGTTAAAATAGGGGGCATCTAATAATTGCTCGGAAGTTTTTTTCTGCAATGTTTGATAAGCTTCCAGCCAACTTGGATCAATGTATAGACAAATTCCGTCTACCTTTTCATTGGAACGAATATTAACCCCTATATCTCTTTGATGATTTACAACTAAAAATTGTTGAGGCCCTACTTTATATTCTTTATCGTCAATCCAGTAATTCTCCTCACCACTGCAGACATATTTAATAGAAATCCCCAAATTCAGAGATTGTAGTTCTAAATCCTTAATACTTGAATAGATTACCCTATTGTAATCGTTGTCCGGATCATAATATGAAATCAAACCCGGAATATCAACGCCCCTTTTCATATCAATCGGATTTTCTTCAAAGCTAAGGGAGTCAGATGATTAGAGAACAATTTTTCGACGAAAGAGATTTTTTTAATGGCGTAAAGATGGTGGCCCTAAACATTTTGCTCCAGAAGCTCTTCTGCTACTACTATTTTGACCCCTTCCTGGTATGGTGTAGCGGCTAGTTTAAAATGGTTTTCAAATTTACTGCTGTCAAAAAAATAGGGCTGATCATATTGATAGAGCATTTCGTAGGTTTCACCTAATACTGGAATAAAAATGCCCATTAATCGGAGTACAAATTTATTAACAATTTGAAGTCTTGGTTGTACATTCATTTCTTTGGCATATAAACGCACCCATTCTCGACCTGTAAGGGTATTGGGGTCAGTAGGTAAATGCCATATTTGGTTGTAGGCATCAGGGGTATTTCCTAAAAGGGCGGTAGCCTTACCAGCATCAGGGGTAAAGGTGAAAGAATGTTTTAAATTGGGGGAACAGAACCAGTTGGCATGCTTGCCTTTCTTAAGGTTGTTTAATATGATGTGACTCTGCACTCCATTAGGGGTATTGGGTCCATAAAAATCAGCACAGCGGGCTATAAGTGCATGTAGTTCACCTGAAGCAACTTCATCCATTAACATTTTTGCTATTTCGGCTCTGGTTTTCCCTTTTTTACTAATTGGTTTAATAGGAGTTTCTTCCGTCATATGTGGAATATGGCTTGGGTCATACATATAAACATTATCAAAAAAAACGAGTTTGGCCTGATGGTGTTTACAAGCTTCAATTACGTTTTTCATTACTTTCGGCCAAAGGTCTGCCCACACACGATGTTTATAGGGTAAACCCGCAGTAAGATATACAATGCTGGAACCTTCAACAGCTTTCATAACATCCTCTGGAATAGTCAAATCACCCTGCACTAATTCGTCGGTTTCATTAATTTTATGCGGATTTCTACTAAATAGCCGAATTTTGGAAGTGTAAGTAGTTAGGGCTTTAGCCAATTCGTTGCTGATTGCGCCACCGGCGCCGAGAATGGTCTGCATCTGGATGAATTTTATGAGTAATACTTAGCAAATTATAGGTTAAATGCTTAACAATCCCGATCCTTTACATGAAAGGTTCAATTTTTTAGATAAACTGTTAATTCCTGGGAATGAAAGGTAACATGTTTATTTCCACCATTTATCGATGTAATTGACATTTACTGCTTTCATGGCATCCAATAATTCATGTGGTTTTTCTTTTATCAATAGCATTTTCTTGTGAAAGGGCTTAAGAAATTCCTGGGCCACCATATGTTGCAAAAACGCCTCCAGTTTGTCATAATAATTGGATACATTCAACAGCCCGCAAGCTTTACTGTGGATGCCCAGCTGTGTCCAGGTAAAAGCCTCAATAATTTCCTCGAGGGTACCGATCCCACCGGGCAGGGCAATAAAACCATCGGATAAATCAGCCATTAAGGCTTTTCGCTCATGCATACTGCTGACCACATGCAGTTTGCTAAGTCCCTGATGAGCCACTTCTTTTTCGGCCAAAGATTCCGGAATGACTCCTACGACTTCGCCAGAACGTTTGAGTACCTCATCAGCGAGCTGCCCCATCAAACCAACATTGCCCCCTCCATATACCATTTTAATGTTTTCTTTGACCAATAATTCAGCCAATTCAATACAAGTTTCGATATAAGCTTCTTTTTTACCTTTGCTAGAGCCGCAGAAAATGCAGATTGATTTCATAGATTAGAAATGTTTGAAAATTAAGAGGGCGTCTCATAACTTCTACCTGTCGGTAGACAAGTTCTGATCCGCCAAATAATTTTCTTTTTGAGAGCTTTTTTTAAGGAAAAATGAAATTTTTCCTTAAAAAAGCTCTCAAAGAAATTATATTGGTTGGCGAATCCGCCTTAGGCGGGTGAGACAACCTCCTCAAATGAAGATAATTAACTTTTTGCAATTCGTTGATTATCAGTAGAATTCGATGATGTATAAAACATGAAATATCTAAACATGACATGTCCAGTATTCCGGCACATGACATGTTTAGATGTGACATATCTCAATTTCAAAAACTGAATGCTTAATTTTGGTGTATAATAGTAAGTTTTTATAAAAAGAAAGAATAAATGAATTCCTTTGAAAATATTACCCAAATCATAAAAGAACGCCGTTCGGTTTTTCCTCCTATGTTTTCAGAAGAAAAAATTGAGGATGAAGTGGTGATGGCACTATTAGAAAACGCTAACTGGGCACCTAATCATAGAAAAACAGAACCTTGGCGTTTTATCATATTTAGTGACTCTTCACTGCAAAGCCTTAGTGATTATCTTGGTGATTATTATGAAGCTAACACGCCTGAAGAATCCTTCTCAGAAAAAAAATTGGCCAAAACACGGAAAAAACCCCTCATGTCTAGTCATGTAATTGCCATTTGCATGAAAAGAGACCCTATGGAAAGTGTTCCTGAATGGGAAGAACTATCAGCTGTTTCCTGCGCAGTTATGAACTTATGGCTGAGTGCCACTGCCAGGGGACTGGGCGGTTATTGGAGTTCTCCAAAGTCTATTCTCCAGGCAGATGAATTTTTAAATCTTGAAGAAGGAGAGAAATGTCTGGGCTTGTTTTACCTTGGAATACCTCGACCAGAAATCGAAATTAAAGGAGAAAGAAAGCCTATAGAAGATAAGGTAAAGTGGATGTAGAGAGAATGAGGCTGTCTTATAACTTCTACCTGTCGGTAGACAGGCGTTCCTCGTTCTGATCCGCCAAATAATTTTCTTTTTGAGAGCATTTTTTTAAGG